>NZ_CP079925.1:2559693-3839540 GCF_019355935.1 Comamonas sp. Y33R10-2 | reverse complement strand
CATCTCTGCCTCGCCTTAGGGCCGACTCACCCTACGCCGATGAACGTTGCGTAGGAAACCTTGCGCTTACGGCGAGGGGGCTTTTCACCCCCTTTAACGCTACTCATGTCAGCATTCGCACTTCTGATACCTCCAGCATCCGTCTCCAGACACCTTCACAGGCTTACAGAACGCTCTCCTACCACGTGCAATAAATTGCACATCCGCAGCTTCGGTAACTGGCTTAGCCCCGTTACATCTTCCGCGCAGGACGACTCGATCAGTGAGCTATTACGCTTTCTTTAAATGATGGCTGCTTCTAAGCCAACATCCTGACTGTTTTAGCCTTCCCACTTCGTTTCCCACTTAGCCAATTTTAGGGACCTTAGCTGGCGGTCTGGGTTGTTTCCCTCTTGAGTCCGGACGTTAGCACCCGGTGCTCTGTCTCCCAAGCTGTACTCGTCGGTATTCGGAGTTTGCATAGGTTTGGTAAGTCGCCATGACCCCCTAGCCTAAACAGTGCTCTACCCCCGACGGTAATACTTGAGGCACTACCTAAATAGTTTTCGGAGAGAACCAGCTATTTCCAAGTTTGTTTAGCCTTTCACCCCTATCCACAGCTCATCCCCTAATTTTGCAACATTAGTGGGTTCGGACCTCCAGTACCTGTTACGGCACCTTCATCCTGGCCATGGATAGATCACTTGGTTTCGGGTCTACACCCAGCGACTGTTCGCCCTATTCGGACTCGATTTCTCTGCGCCTCCCCTATTCGGTTAAGCTTGCCACTGAATGTAAGTCGCTGACCCATTATACAAAAGGTACGCAGTCACCCCTTACGAGGCTCCTACTTTTTGTAAGCATACGGTTTCAGGATCTATTTCACTCCCCTCCCGGGGTTCTTTTCGCCTTTCCCTCACGGTACTGGTTCACTATCGGTCGATGATGAGTATTTAGCCTTAGAGGATGGTCCCCTATATTCAGACAGGGTTTCTCGTGCCCCGCCCTACTTGTCTGCAGCCTAGTACCACCGATCGGTTTTCACATACGGGACTATCACCCACTATGGTTGGCCTTTCCATGCCATTTTGTTAACCGGTCGACTATCACTGCAAGGCTCTTCCGAATTCGCTCGCCACTACTATCGGAATCTCGGTTGATGTCTTTTCCTCTGGGTACTTAGATGTTTCAGTTCTCCAGGTTCGCTTCGCATACCTATGAATTCAGTATGCGATACCTATTGCTAGGTGGGTTCCCCCATTCAGAAATCTCCGGATCAAAGCTTATTTGCCAGCTCCCCGAAGCTTATCGCAGGCTATCACGTCTTTCGTCGCCTATCATCGCCAAGGCATCCACCATATGCTCTTAGTCACTTGACCCTATAACTTTGACGTCTCTTGCGAAACACAAAGCTCTAGAACTTCAAAGACTGGTGAGGTCTTACACCTCACGCGTTATGCCGTAATGTGAATATCTTTGGCTGTATCTTTCGACACAGCTTTGAGAATATTCGTCATTACTAAATATCTTTGCTTTCGCAAAATATTTGTTTTGACGCAATCAAAAAGTTGCTGATGGCACGGTGCATTAACCTTGGTTAATGCTTTCCACCAGCAACGCTGATTTCGACTCTATGAATTTTTAAAGAACAGCCTATTGATCAAAGATCAATATAAAAGCAGTCTGCTTCAGACTGCTTTTATATTGAATTTCTGTTTTCGCCTTCTCAACCCATGCTTTGTAGCACTTGCTGAGCCCACGATTATAGCATCACTGGACGCTATCATTTTTAACCTGGTGGAGGATGACGGGATCGAACCGACGACCCCCTGCTTGCAAAGCAGGTGCTCTCCCAGCTGAGCTAATCCCCCGGGATTGTCAATCCAGATGTTGGATTCAGTACCGAAGTACTGGTGGGTCTAGTTGGGCTCGAACCAACGACCCCTGCGTTATCAACACAGTGCTCTAACCAGCTGAGCTACAGACCCATTCCAATTTCTTGCTCGCATCGATTTCTCAATACAAACCCGTTTTGGCTTGTTCCAACAACCGATAAGTGTGGACGTTCAACTTAAAGCAGCATTTTTCCAGAAAGGAGGTGATCCAGCCGCACCTTCCGATACGGCTACCTTGTTACGACTTCACCCCAGTCACGAACCCCGCCGTGGTAAGCGCCCTCCTTGCGGTTAGGCTACCTACTTCTGGCGAGACCCGCTCCCATGGTGTGACGGGCGGTGTGTACAAGACCCGGGAACGTATTCACCGTGACATTCTGATCCACGATTACTAGCGATTCCGACTTCACGCAGTCGAGTTGCAGACTGCGATCCGGACTACGACTGGCTTTATGAGATTAGCTCCCCCTCGCGGGTTGGCAACTCTTTGTACCAGCCATTGTATGACGTGTGTAGCCCCACCTATAAGGGCCATGAGGACTTGACGTCATCCCCACCTTCCTCCGGTTTGTCACCGGCAGTCCCATTAGAGTGCTCAACTAAATGTAGCAACTAATGGCAAGGGTTGCGCTCGTTGCGGGACTTAACCCAACATCTCACGACACGAGCTGACGACAGCCATGCAGCACCTGTGTTACGGTTCTCTTTCGAGCACGAAACCATCTCTGGTAACTTCCGTACATGTCAAAGGTGGGTAAGGTTTTTCGCGTTGCATCGAATTAAACCACATCATCCACCGCTTGTGCGGGTCCCCGTCAATTCCTTTGAGTTTCAACCTTGCGGCCGTACTCCCCAGGCGGTCAACTTCACGCGTTAGCTTCGTTACTGAGTCAGTTAAGACCCAACAACCAGTTGACATCGTTTAGGGCGTGGACTACCAGGGTATCTAATCCTGTTTGCTCCCCACGCTTTCGTGCATGAGCGTCAGTACAGGTCCAGGGGATTGCCTTCGCCATCGGTGTTCCTCCGCATATCTACGCATTTCACTGCTACACGCGGAATTCCATCCCCCTCTACCGTACTCTAGCTTTGCAGTCACAATGGCAGTTCCCAGGTTGAGCCCGGGGATTTCACCACTGTCTTACAAAACCGCCTGCGCACGCTTTACGCCCAGTAATTCCGATTAACGCTTGCACCCTACGTATTACCGCGGCTGCTGGCACGTAGTTAGCCGGTGCTTATTCTTACGGTACCGTCATGACTCCGGGGTATTAGCCCAGAGCTTTTCGTTCCGTACAAAAGCAGTTTACAACCCGAAGGCCTTCATCCTGCACGCGGCATTGCTGGATCAGGCTTTCGCCCATTGTCCAAAATTCCCCACTGCTGCCTCCCGTAGGAGTCTGGACCGTGTCTCAGTTCCAGTGTGGCTGGTCGTCCTCTCAGACCAGCTACAGATCGCAGGCTTGGTGAGCCTTTACCCCACCAACTACCTAATCTGCCATCAGCCGCTCTAGTAGCACAAGGCCCGAAGGTCCCCTGCTTTCATCCGTAGATCTCATGCGGTATTAGCTACTCTTTCGAGTAGTTATCCCCCACTACTAGGCACGTTCCGATGTATTACTCACCCGTTCGCCACTCGTCAGCATCCGAAGACCTGTTACCGTTCGACTTGCATGTGTAAAGCATGCCGCCAGCGTTCAATCTGAGCCAGGATCAAACTCTATAGTTCGATCTTGAATTTAAAGTCTTTCGACTGCTCACTCACTTGACGGAATTAAGAAGAATAAATTCTTCCATAATTACTGTTTTCGTGAGCGCTTGATACTCCGAAGAGTTTTGTTCCGAAGAACTGGCTGCTTGCCATCAAACGCCCACACTTATCGGCTGTATTTTTTTAAGGATCTGAGAACTCAAACAGCTTTAAAACCACTTGAATTTCGTTGCTTGCTGTGATCAGCGAAGCCTTAGATTGTAGCACTGTTTTCACAGTACTTTTAAAACGTTTTTGCGTTTTCTTCTCACCCCTCTTGCGAAGAGAGAGAAGAAAACGCCTGGCGTGAGCCAGGCGTTTTGGCGTAAGAGCCTGACGATGACCTACTTTCACACGGGAACCCGCACTATCATCGGCGCTAAGTCGTTTCACGGTCCTGTTCGGGATGGGAAGGAGTGGTACCAACTTGCTATGGTCATCAGGCATAAACTTTTTGTCAGATCGATCGCTTATTTTCTCGATTAACTTCTTAATCGATTGCTTTCAATCCAACGAATTCATAGAGTCTTAATCAGCTTATTCGATTGCGCCTATTTGGCATAACTTGAATGATCGTTTTCACAATTCATTCTGTCTTTTATTTTCTGAGCTAAACCCAAAGTTATAGGGTCAAGCCTCTCGGGCAATTAGTACTGGTTAGCTTAACGCATTACTGCGCTTCCACACCCAGCCTATCAACGTCGTGGTCTACAACGACCCTTCAGGGGGCTCAAGGCCCCGGCAGATCTCATCTTGAAACGAGTTTCCCGCTTAGATGCTTTCAGCGGTTATCTCTTCCACACTTAGCTACCCTGCGATGCCACTGGCGTGACAACAGGTACACCAGAGGTGTGTCCACTCCGGTCCTCTCGTACTAGGAGCAGGCTTCCTCAAATCTGCAGCGCCCACGGAAGATAGGGACCAAACTGTCTCACGACGTTTTAAACCCAGCTCACGTACCTCTTTAAATGGCGAACAGCCATACCCTTGGGACCGACTACAGCCCCAGGATGAGATGAGCCGACATCGAGGTGCCAAACACCGCCGTCGATATGAACTCTTGGGCGGTATCAGCCTGTTATCCCCAGAGTACCTTTTATCCGTTGAGCGATGGCCCTTCCATACAGAACCACCGGATCACTATGTCCTGCTTTCGCATCTGCTCGACTTGTCAGTCTCGCAGTTAAGCACGCTTATGCCATTGCACTATCGTCACGATGTCCGACCGTAACTAGCGTACCTTCGAACTCCTCCGTTACGCTTTGGGAGGAGACCGCCCCAGTCAAACTGCCTACCATGCACTGTCCCCGATCCAGATAATGGACCAAGGTTAGAACCTCAAACGCACCAGGGTGGTATTTCAACGTTGGCTCCATGTGATCTAGCGACCACACTTCAAAGCCTCCCACCTATCCTACACAGATCCGTTCAAAGTCCAATACAAAGCTACAGTAAAGGTTCATGGGGTCTTTCCGTCTTTCCGCGGGGAGATTGCATCATCACAAACATTTCAACTTCGCTGAGTCTCAGGAGGAGACAGTGTGGCCATCGTTACGCCATTCGTGCAGGTCGGAACTTACCCGACAAGGAATTTCGCTACCTTAGGACCGTTATAGTTACGGCCGCCGTTTACTGGGACTTCAATCAAGAGCTTGCACCCCATCATTTAATCTTCCAGCACCGGGCAGGCGTCACACCCTATACGTCCACTTTCGTGTTTGCAGAGTGCTGTGTTTTTATTAAACAGTCGCAGCCACCAATTTTTTGCAGCCCTTTTTAGCTCCGTTTGTTCAACTTCACTGACTTAGGGCACACCTTCTCCCGAAGTTACGGTGTTAATTTGCCGAGTTCCTTCTCCTGAGTTCTCTCAAGCGCCTTAGAATACTCATCTCGCGCACCAGTGTCGGTTTGCGGTACGGTCGTCAATAGCTGAAGCTTAGTGGCTTTTCCTGGAAGCAGGGTATCACTCACTTCGTGTGCAAGCACACTCGTTATCACGCCTCATCTTAGCTCTCCGGATTTGCCTAAAGAGCACGACTACACGCTTGAACCAACATATCCAACAGTTGGCTGAGCTAACCTTCTCCGTCCCCACATCGCACTATTGATCGGTACAGGAATATTGACCTGTTTCCCATCAGCTACGCATCTCTGCCTCGCCTTAGGGGCCGACTCACCCTACGCCGATGAACGTTGCGTAGGAAACCTTGCGCTTACGGCGAGGGGGCTTTTCACCCCCTTTAACGCTACTCATGTCAGCATTCGCACTTCTGATACCTCCAGCATCCGTCTCCAGACACCTTCACAGGCTTACAGAACGCTCTCCTACCACGTGCAATAAATTGCACATCCGCAGCTTCGGTAACTGGCTTAGCCCCGTTACATCTTCCGCGCAGGACGACTCGATCAGTGAGCTATTACGCTTTCTTTAAATGATGGCTGCTTCTAAGCCAACATCCTGACTGTTTTAGCCTTCCCACTTCGTTTCCCACTTAGCCAATTTTAGGGACCTTAGCTGGCGGTCTGGGTTGTTTCCCTCTTGAGTCCGGACGTTAGCACCCGGTGCTCTGTCTCCCAAGCTGTACTCGTCGGTATTCGGAGTTTGCATAGGTTTGGTAAGTCGCCATGACCCCCTAGCCTAAACAGTGCTCTACCCCCGACGGTAATACTTGAGGCACTACCTAAATAGTTTTCGGAGAGAACCAGCTATTTCCAAGTTTGTTTAGCCTTTCACCCCTATCCACAGCTCATCCCCTAATTTTGCAACATTAGTGGGTTCGGACCTCCAGTACCTGTTACGGCACCTTCATCCTGGCCATGGATAGATCACTTGGTTTCGGGTCTACACCCAGCGACTGTTCGCCCTATTCGGACTCGATTTCTCTGCGCCTCCCCTATTCGGTTAAGCTTGCCACTGAATGTAAGTCGCTGACCCATTATACAAAAGGTACGCAGTCACCCCTTACGAGGCTCCTACTTTTTGTAAGCATACGGTTTCAGGATCTATTTCACTCCCCTCCCGGGGTTCTTTTCGCCTTTCCCTCACGGTACTGGTTCACTATCGGTCGATGATGAGTATTTAGCCTTAGAGGATGGTCCCCCTATATTCAGACAGGGTTTCTCGTGCCCCGCCCTACTTGTCTGCAGCCTAGTACCACCGATCGGTTTTCACATACGGGACTATCACCCACTATGGTTGGCCTTTCCATGCCATTTTGTTAACCGGTCGACTATCACTGCAAGGCTCTTCCGAATTCGCTCGCCACTACTATCGGAATCTCGGTTGATGTCTTTTCCTCTGGGTACTTAGATGTTTCAGTTCTCCAGGTTCGCTTCGCATACCTATGAATTCAGTATGCGATACCTATTGCTAGGTGGGTTCCCCCATTCAGAAATCTCCGGATCAAAGCTTATTTGCCAGCTCCCCGAAGCTTATCGCAGGCTATCACGTCTTTCGTCGCCTATCATCGCCAAGGCATCCACCATATGCTCTTAGTCACTTGACCCTATAACTTTGACGTCTCTTGCGAAACACAAAGCTCTAGAACTTCAAAGACTGGTGAGGTCTTACACCTCACGCGTTATGCCGTAATGTGAATATCTTTGGCTGTATCTTTCGACACAGCTTTGAGAATATTCGTCATTACTAAATATCTTTGCTTTCGCAAAATATTTGTTTTGACGCAATCAAAAAGTTGCTGATGGCACGGTGCATTAACCTTGGTTAATGCTTTCCACCAGCAACGCTGATTTCGACTCTATGAATTTTTAAAGAACAGCCTATTGATCAAAGATCAATATAAAAGCAGTCTGCTTCAGACTGCTTTTATATTGAATTTCTGTTTTCGCCTTCTCAACCCATGCTTTGTAGCACTTGCTGAGCCCACGATTATAGCATCACTGGACGCTATCATTTTTAACCTGGTGGAGGATGACGGGATCGAACCGACGACCCCCTGCTTGCAAAGCAGGTGCTCTCCCAGCTGAGCTAATCCCCCGGGATTGTCAATCCAGATGTTGGATTCAGTACCGAAGTACTGGTGGGTCTAGTTGGGCTCGAACCAACGACCCCTGCGTTATCAACACAGTGCTCTAACCAGCTGAGCTACAGACCCATTCCAATTTCTTGCTCGCATCGATTTCTCAATACAAACCCGTTTTGGCTTGTTCCAACAACCGATAAGTGTGGACGTTCAACTTAAAGCAGCATTTTTCCAGAAAGGAGGTGATCCAGCCGCACCTTCCGATACGGCTACCTTGTTACGACTTCACCCCAGTCACGAACCCCGCCGTGGTAAGCGCCCTCCTTGCGGTTAGGCTACCTACTTCTGGCGAGACCCGCTCCCATGGTGTGACGGGCGGTGTGTACAAGACCCGGGAACGTATTCACCGTGACATTCTGATCCACGATTACTAGCGATTCCGACTTCACGCAGTCGAGTTGCAGACTGCGATCCGGACTACGACTGGCTTTATGAGATTAGCTCCCCCTCGCGGGTTGGCAACTCTTTGTACCAGCCATTGTATGACGTGTGTAGCCCCACCTATAAGGGCCATGAGGACTTGACGTCATCCCCACCTTCCTCCGGTTTGTCACCGGCAGTCCCATTAGAGTGCTCAACTAAATGTAGCAACTAATGGCAAGGGTTGCGCTCGTTGCGGGACTTAACCCAACATCTCACGACACGAGCTGACGACAGCCATGCAGCACCTGTGTTACGGTTCTCTTTCGAGCACGAAACCATCTCTGGTAACTTCCGTACATGTCAAAGGTGGGTAAGGTTTTTCGCGTTGCATCGAATTAAACCACATCATCCACCGCTTGTGCGGGTCCCCGTCAATTCCTTTGAGTTTCAACCTTGCGGCCGTACTCCCCAGGCGGTCAACTTCACGCGTTAGCTTCGTTACTGAGTCAGTTAAGACCCAACAACCAGTTGACATCGTTTAGGGCGTGGACTACCAGGGTATCTAATCCTGTTTGCTCCCCACGCTTTCGTGCATGAGCGTCAGTACAGGTCCAGGGGATTGCCTTCGCCATCGGTGTTCCTCCGCATATCTACGCATTTCACTGCTACACGCGGAATTCCATCCCCCTCTACCGTACTCTAGCTTTGCAGTCACAATGGCAGTTCCCAGGTTGAGCCCGGGGATTTCACCACTGTCTTACAAAACCGCCTGCGCACGCTTTACGCCCAGTAATTCCGATTAACGCTTGCACCCTACGTATTACCGCGGCTGCTGGCACGTAGTTAGCCGGTGCTTATTCTTACGGTACCGTCATGACTCCGGGGTATTAGCCCAGAGCTTTTCGTTCCGTACAAAAGCAGTTTACAACCCGAAGGCCTTCATCCTGCACGCGGCATTGCTGGATCAGGCTTTCGCCCATTGTCCAAAATTCCCCACTGCTGCCTCCCGTAGGAGTCTGGACCGTGTCTCAGTTCCAGTGTGGCTGGTCGTCCTCTCAGACCAGCTACAGATCGCAGGCTTGGTGAGCCTTTACCCCACCAACTACCTAATCTGCCATCAGCCGCTCTAGTAGCACAAGGCCCGAAGGTCCCCTGCTTTCATCCGTAGATCTCATGCGGTATTAGCTACTCTTTCGAGTAGTTATCCCCCACTACTAGGCACGTTCCGATGTATTACTCACCCGTTCGCCACTCGTCAGCATCCGAAGACCTGTTACCGTTCGACTTGCATGTGTAAAGCATGCCGCCAGCGTTCAATCTGAGCCAGGATCAAACTCTATAGTTCGATCTTGAATTTAAAGTCTTTCGACTGCTCACTCACTTGACGGAATTAAGAAGAATAAATTCTTCCATAATTACTGTTTTCGTGAGCGCTTGATACTCCGAAGAGTTTTGTTCCGAAGAACTGGCTGCTTGCCATCAAACGCCCACACTTATCGGCTGTATTTTTTTAAGGATCTGAGAACTCAAACAGCTTTAAAACCACTTGAATTTCGTTGCTTGCTGTGATCAGCGAAGCATTGGATTGTAGCACCACTTTAGGGCACTCAAATCAAAGATTCTTGAAACCTTTTGTTAGAGCTCTTGGAGAGCTCTAACAAAAAGAAAAAGCCTTTCGGCTTTTTCTTTGATTTGGCGGAAACGGAGGGATTCGAACCCTCGATGAGGCTCTACACCCCATACTCCCTTAGCAGGGGAGCACCTTCGGCCACTCGGTCACGTTTCCAGTATGTCGCTATTGTAAGCAGCTTTTTGAGACGTTTTTGAAAAGTCGCAAAAATTATTCCGTTTTATCCAAACCGAAGGCTGTGTGCAAGGAGCGCACAGCCAATTCCAGGTACTTCTCGTCGATCACGACCGAAGTCTTGATTTCAGAAGTAGAGATCATCTGAATGTTCACGCCTTCCTTACTCAAAGTGCGGAACATCGTCGATGCAACGCCTACGTGGCTACGCATGCCGATACCAACGATGCTGACCTTGGCGATGTTGGGATTGCCCACTACTTCAGAAGCGCCCAGAGCAGGAGCTACTTTTTCGCTCAGCAACTCCAGCGCACGCTGGTAGTCACCTTGGCTAACGGTGAAGCTGAAGTCAGTCTTACCGTCTTTAGAGATGTTCTGGATGATCACATCGACTTCGATGTTGGCATCAGCCACTGGGCCCAGGATGCCAGCAGCGATACCGGGGGTGTCGGGCACGCCCAGCACGGAGATCTTGGCTTCACCACGGTTAAATGCGATGCCGGATACGACAGCCTTTTCCATTTTTTCGTCTTCCTCAAAAGTAATCAGGGTGCCGGACTTGGCTTCTTCTTGCAGATCGATGTCCCAAGGGGTGAAGCTAGAGAGCACGCGCATAGGCACTTTGTACTTGCCAGCAAACTCTACGGAGCGGATCTGCAGCACCTTGGAGCCAAGGCTTGCCATTTCCAGCATTTCCTCGAAGCTCACGGTACCCAGGCGCTTAGCCGCAGACACCACACGGGGGTCGGTGGTGTAGACACCATCCACATCGGTGTAGATCAGCACTTCAGCAGCCTTCAGCGCTGCGGCCACAGCCACAGCCGAGGTGTCAGAGCCGCCACGACCCAGCGTCGTGATGTTGCCATCAGGATCGATACCCTGAAAGCCCGTCACGATCACCACTCGGCCTGCATCCAGATCAGCGCGAACACGCTTATCGTCAATGGATTCAATGCGAGCCTTGGTGAAGCTGCTGTCTGTGCGCACCGGTACTTGCCAGCCAGCGTAGCTGACGGACTCAACACCTTCAGCCTGCAAAGCAATCGCCAGCAGGGCTGACGACACTTGCTCGCCTGTGGAGGCCAGCATGTCGAGCTCACGGTAGTAGGAATTCTTGGCTTGACTGGGAGCCAATTCGCTGGCCAAACCCAGCAGACGATTGGTTTCGCCACTCATGGCGCTGGGAACAACCACCAACTGGTGACCTGCCCGAGCCCACTTAGCCACGCGCTTGGCGACATTGCGGATGCGCTCTGTCGAGCCCATCGAGGTGCCG
This sequence comes from Comamonas sp. Y33R10-2, assembly GCF_019355935.1. Lineage (NCBI taxonomy): Bacteria > Pseudomonadati > Pseudomonadota > Betaproteobacteria > Burkholderiales > Comamonadaceae > Comamonas > Comamonas sp. Y33R10-2. The sequence goes on along the minus strand of NZ_CP079925.1, from coordinate 3,828,430 downwards.
CCGTATTTATGAACGATCAGTGCCATTGGATACTAAAGGGTGACGAAACAGCTGCCACGGCGCAGGTCACAGAGGTTTTGGCGCGCCGGCGATTTTTCGTGCAAGTAAGAAGACCAAAACCTAGGAATTGTACCAATCAAGAGCCGCACCCCGGCGCTCAACAAAGCCCCGCCCCACCTTGATATGGATACGGTGCCCTCGTGTAGTACAAACCCTCAGCTGATGCATGAGCTGCGAAAGCTGGGCCGCCGTAGGTGTTGTGCCATAGCTAGAGCGCAGCCAATAGCGCAGAACATTGCCCAATCGCACCGCATTTAAAGCCTGCAACGCCTTAATAGACGGAGGAATACCTACCGCCAGAGAATCAGCCGCCGCCTGCTCATCGAGCAATTCAGACGCTTGTGCGCAATGCGCACTGCTGCGAGCAAACGTGCTGCGAAACTGCGGAAAGACCTGTTCCAATACCGGAAGCAATTGCGCACGGATGCGGTTGCGCGTGTAGGTTTCATCAGTATTGGTCGGGTCTTCAACCCAACTCACACCACGAACACGCAGCCAATCTCTGAGGGTTCGAGCAGGCGCCGCCAACAAAGGCCTAAACCATTCAAGCTGCGCCCGCTGCCAATGCGCAGGCATGGCCGCCAAGCCCGCCACCCCAGCGCCGCGTGACAGCGCCAGCAGCAAAGTCTCCACCTGATCGTCGGCATGCTGAGCCAGCGCCATAGAGCGCACAGGCTCTTGCGCTACGCCATCCACTGCCAGCCAATCTTGCTGAGCGGCATGAATCAGCGCTTGGTACCGTCCTTGACGGGCTGCATCTTCCGGGCTTTGACCGGCTGCATTTCTCGCATCAATCGCGCAGACCTTGAGCGCAATGCCGTGCTGAGCGCACAACTGCTCGCAATGCTTTTGAAAATCATCGGCCGCTGCCTGCAAACCGTGGTGCACATGAATCGCCCTCACCTGCCCCGGCCAGCGCGCATGGCAAGCCAGCAGCAAGGCGGTTGAGTCAGCACCACCGCTTAACGCCACCGCCAGCGGCAAAGGCGGATGGAAAGCGGCAATCGCAGCATCGACCTGCGCAGACGAAGCGCTCAACAAGTCAGCATCAGACTTGGTTTGCATTGCAAATAGACTCCAGATTCATATTTCGATAGCAACTAGTCAAGGAAACATAAGGACTAGAGGCCAATTTCACTTAAAAATTCAGCATTACCCAGCGGGAAACAAGCACAAAAGCAAATGGCTCCCGAAGGAGCCATTGTGCGCAAGTAACCACTAAGCAGCGGCTTAGCTGTTATCCGCCTTGGTATCAGAGAACTTGCCGTAGCTCTGAATACGCTCGTAGCGGCGGTCTTGCAGCTCTTTGGGCTTCAGATCAGACAGCTGACGCATAGCATCGCCCAGGGCTCGCTTGAGGAAAGCGCCCATTTGCTTGGTATCGCGGTGTGCGCCACCCACGGGCTCGTTGACGATCTTGTCGACCAGACCCAGCGCCTTCAGGCGGTGAGCAGTGATACCCATGGCGTCCGCCGCTTCTTGAGCCTTTTCGCCTGTCTTCCACAGAATGGAAGCGCAGCCTTCAGGGCTGATGACGGAGTACACGGAGTACTGCAGCATGAGCACTTGATCAGCCACCGCAATCGCCAGCGCGCCACCCGAGCCACCTTCACCGATGATGGTGGTGATGATGGGGGTTTGCAGCTGAGCCATCTCATAGATGTTGCGACCAATCGCTTCGGATTGACCACGCTCTTCCGCGTCAATGCCGGGGAAGGCGCCGGGGGTGTCCACAAAGGTGAAAACGGGCAGCTTGAACTTCTCAGCCGTCTTCATCAGACGCAAAGACTTGCGGTAGCCCTCAGGGCGCGTCATACCAAAGTTGCGCAGTGTGCGCTCCTTGGTGTCGCGGCCCTTTTGGTGGCCAATCACCATGCAAGGCTGGCCGTTGAAGCGGGCCAGACCGCCGATGATGGACTGGTCATCCGCAAAGTGACGATCACCGTGCATTTCGACAAAGTCGGTAAAGCACTCACGCACATAGTCGAGCGTGTAAGGGCGCTCCGTATGACGGGCAATCTTGGTAATCTTCCAAGGGGTCAGATCACTGTAGATGTCCTTGGTCAGCTGCTGACTTTTTTTGCTCAGCTGATCAATCTCTTCCGAGATATCGACTGCGCTTTCGGTCTGCACATAACGCAGTTCTTCAATTTTGGTTTCGAGTTCTGCAATAGGCTGCTCAAAATCCAGAAAGTTCTTTTTTGCCAACGTATTTCTCCTTGTGCCAGCCTGTTGCAACACTTGCAATCGGCCAGTGGATAGATGTCATCAAGCCACAGGCTGCGCTTCGAGCGAGCGCCAAATATACCAAGTTGCCACCGTGCACCACGGTTTCCAAGCCTCGGCGACCTCACGGGCGTCACTGCGACTGACAGGGTCGCCCGAAAAATAATTAAGCGAGATGCCCTGTATCAAACCGGGATCATCCAGCGCCAGCACATTGGGGCGTGCCAGGTAGTAAATCAAAAAGTTCTCAGCCGTCCAGCGACTGAGACCGCGAATGGACATGAGCTCGGCAATGATTTCGTCATCACCCATCTCAGGCCACTGCGCCATGCGCAGGCGATTTTCGGTGAAGTGCAGCGCCAGATCGACCAAATAGTCCACCTTGCGCGCCGACAAACCCGCGCCGCGCATATCGTCCACCTTGAGCTTGAGCACTTGCTCAGGCTGCATCTCAACGAGCAGCTTGGCAAACTTGTTCCACAGCGTCTTGGCGGATTTGGCCGAAATTTGCTGACCCACGATAGAGCGAGCCAACGTGGTGAAGGCCTGGTCCGAGCAATGCTCCTGACCGCTTGGCAGCAGCGCTTGGCTGCTGAGTTGCGGAATCAAGCGTTTGAGCACGCGATCACGGCGCATGAGCTGGCGGCAAGCCTCTTCCCAGTACGCGGGAACGCCTTCAGGCAAAGCCAGATGGACCTTGGGCGCTGGCGCTTTAGCCACGGCGGGCTTGGCTGCCGCTTTATTAGCTGCAACCTCAGATTCAGAATGGGACACCACACCAGAGGCACCCAAAGGAGCCACAGGCAGAGGCGCTGCAGGGCCCATGGGGACAGGCAGATCAGCCACCAAAGGCAGCTGCTCAAAATCCATGGTGTCCAGATGCTTGACCGCGCTCATGCACGGCCCTTCGCAGCAGGCACAGTGCACATTGGCACAGTGTTGATGAAACTTTGCATCACGCCTTAACCCTTAGCCGCAGCTTCCCAAGTCGTGCCAGCGGCAGAGTCCTTGAGGACAATGCCCTGCTCCAGCAGTTCTTTGCGGATGCGATCGGCCTCAGCCCAGTTTTTGTCAGCCTTGGCGGCTGCGCGTGCAGCAATCTGCGCCTCAATGGCGGCAGCATCCACGCCTTCAGCGCCAGCTTGCAAAAACTTCTGAGGCTCGCCTTGCAGCAAGCCCAAGCTTGCGCTCAGCGCCTTGAGCAAGCCAGCCACTTCGGGCGACTTGCTGCGATTAACTTCAGCGGCCAAGTCAAACAATACGGCCACCGCTTCGGGCGTGCCAAAGTCCTCATCCATCGCGGCCTTGAAACGTGCAGCGTAAGGATTGTTCCAGTCCACCTGCACGGCAGCGGGCGCTACCAAATCCAGAGCGGTATAGAGGCGCTTGAGGGCCACACGCGCATCATCCAAGTGCACGTTGGAGTAGTTCAGCGGGCTGCGGTAATGGCTGCGCACCACGAAGAAACGAATAGTTTCCGCGTCGTACTCTTTAAGCACATCACGAATGGTGAAGAAGTTGCCCAGCGACTTGGACATCTTTTCGTTGTCCACGTTGATGAAGCCGTTGTGCATCCAGGCCTGGGCAAACGGCTTGCCGGTGGCGCCTTCACTCTGGGCAATTTCGTTTTCGTGGTGGGGGAACTGCAAGTCAGCACCGCCGCCATGAATGTCAAAGCTCTCGCCCAGCAGCTCGCAGCCCATGGCCGAGCATTCGATGTGCCAGCCGGGACGGCCTTCGCCAAATGGGCTTTGCCACTTCACATCTGCAGGCTCATCGGCCTTGGCAGACTTCCACAGCACAAAATCCAGCGGGTCGTGCTTGCCATCAGCCACCGCAACACGTTCACCCGCATTCAGCTCATCCAGCGACTTGCCAGACAACTTGCCGTAGCCGGGGAATTTGCGCACGGCAAAGTTCACATCACCATTGCCCGCCTGATAGGCCAAGCCATTGGTCTGCAACTGACCAATCATGCTCAGCATCTGCGGCACATATTCGGTGGCGCGCGGCTCTAGCGTGGGGCGCTCAATGCCCAGCGCATCGGCATCCTGATGCAGCGCGTCGATCATGCGATCAGTCAGACTGCGGATGGTTTCGCCGTTTTGCACAGCACGCTTGATGATCTTGTCATCAATGTCGGTGATGTTGCGCACATAGGTCACTTGGTAACCTGTCGCACGCAGCCAGCGCTGCACCACGTCAAATGCCACCATAGAGCGCGCATGGCCCAGGTGGCAAAGGTCGTAAACCGTCATGCCACAGACGTACATACGCACATGGCCCGGCTCAATCGGCGAAAACGATTCCAATGCACGCGACAGCGTGTTGTAGATACGCAAACTCATGAATCTTGAAATAGGGAGAGAGGGTGGCGACTAGCAGCACTTGTATGCCTGTCATGCATAAACCGTGCCGGCCATACCCTAAAACTGAAAAATGCACACTAGCAACCAGACACATTCCGGTCAGACCAGACGCCTAAGCGCAGCGCACCCCTCAGCTACAATTCCTCTCAGTATAAGCCCCGCCGCAGGGCAGTTCTTGCGGCCTATTGAAAGCACCTACATGCCTGTACGCAACTTGTTTAGTACCGCAGCGCGCATGGCCGCTTTGGCCATCATGCTGACCGCTGGCAGCGCCTATGCCGATGATTATTCGGATGTGGCCCAGTTGCTCAAAAGCGGCAAAACCCAGCAAGCGCTGCAAAAAGCCGATACCTATTTGGCCAAGAATGCACGTGACCCGCAGATGCGTTTTCTGCGCGGCATTGCACTGACCAATGATGGCAAGACGGAAGAAGCGATCAGCAGCTTTCGCCAGCTGACCGAGGACTACCCAGAGCTGCCCGAGCCCTATAACAACTTGGCGGTGATCTATGCCCGCCAAGGCGATTTGGAACGCGCCCGCACCGCACTCGAATCCGCCGTGCGCAACAACCCTAACTACGCTGTGGCGCATGAGAATCTGGGCGACATCTACGCCCGCCTCGCCTACCAGTCCTATGCGCAGTCTCTGGCCAAGGGCGGCCGCCCCGCCGCCTTGAACCCTAAGCTCAAGCAACTCAAAGACATGTTGCAGCCTGCAGCCACCCTCTCGGCACCTGCCAACGTCTCTGCACCTGCGGCTCCCACAACTCCAGCAGCCCAGCCTGCACAGCGCCCCCAAGGCGCAGCGAACTAAGGATCATCACATGCTGAACTTTCGTCGAAATAGCCTTAAAGCCCTTTTATCTATTGGACTAACAGTTACAGTTTTTGCAGCACCCAGCTTAGCGCAAGCCCAGTCCAAGGTACAAATCAAAACCAGCATGGGCGATATTGTTCTTGAGCTCAACGATGCCAAAGCTCCCAAAAGCGCGGCCAACTTTCTGCAATATGTGCGCGATAAGCACTATGACGGAACCATCTTTCACCGCGTCATGGATGGCTTCATGATTCAAGGCGGCGGCATGGATGCCAACATGAATGAAAAAGCCACCCGCGCGCCTATTGCGCTAGAAGCAAGCAACGGCCTCAAAAACGACCGCGGCACCATCGCCATGGCGCGCACCGGCAACCCAAACTCGGCCACCTCGCAGTTTTTCATCAACGTGGTGAATAACGACATGCTCAACGCCCCCAAGCCTGATGGCCACGGCTACGCCGTGTTTGGCAAGGTCACCAAGGGCATGGATGTGGTGGACAAAATCCGCGCAGTGGCTACGGGCAACCGCGGCATGCACCAGAATGTGCCCACAACGCCGGTGACAATCCTCTCGGCCACCGAAATCAAATAAACCAGCTGTGCGGCATTGAGACAAACGCTTAAGTGCCAGTCTCAGTGCCAGCGCCAGCCTTTCCCCTTAATCCTCAAGAAAGACAGACATGAGCAACCCACAAGTCGAACTGCACATCACCATCAACGTGGCTGACACCGCTACTCAAGGCGTGATCACACTGGAACTGGACGCAGTGAACGCGCCAAAGTGCACAGAAAACTTCCTGAGCTACGTTAACAGCGGCTTCTACAACGGCACCGTATTCCACCGCGTCATCAAGAACTTCATGATCCAAGGCGGCGGCATGACTGCTGACATGAAGCAAAAAGAAACTCAGGCACCTATCGAGAACGAAGCCAAGAACGGCTTGAAGAACGACAAGTACACCATCGCCATGGCACGTACTGGCGACCCCCACAGCGCTACCGCTCAGTTCTTCATCAACACTGTGGACAACGCTTTCCTGAACCACACATCGCCCACCCCCAAGGCTGGGGCTACGCCGTGTTTGGCAAGGTGGTCAAGGGTGAAGACACTGTGGAAGCCATCAAGAAGGTTCGTACTTCGCGCAAGGGCGGCCATGACGACGTGCCTTTTGAAGCAGTGGTGATCGACAAGGCTGTTGCCCTGTAATTGACACCCCCTGAGCCGCTTTGCGGCTTCCCCCCTCTCTTCGGGATAGGGACGACGGCCTCGCCGCGAGGCGGCTCTTGCTTGCCGCCCTCGCGTGAGGCCGTTATTGTTTTCAGGCTGCATCTCCGTTTACCCATGACTGAAACTTCAGATCCCCGCACTTCAGATCCCCGCACAATTGCACCTCAGGTGGCACAGCTGCAAGGCGCGCCCCACTGGCGCACGATTGACTTTATTTCTGACCTGCACCTGCAGCCATCCGAGCCGCAAACCGTGCAGGCTTGGCGCGACTATCTGCAGCGCAGCTCAGCAGATGCCATCTTCATGCTGGGCGATTTGTTTGAAGTCTGGGTGGGCGACGATGCGCTGGATGAGCCCGGCAGTTTTGAAGCCGAGTGCGCGGCGCTGTTGCGCGACGCTGCGCAAAAGCGCCCCTTGTTCTTCCTTGCAGGTAACCGCGACTTTTTGATTGGCGATGAATTTTTCAAGCGCAGCGGCATCACAGGCTTGGCGGAGCCCACCGTGCTGCACTGGGCTGGCCCAAACATTTTGCTCAGCCATGGCGATGCACTCTGCCTTGATGATGTCGAATACCAGCAGTTTCGCGCCGTATCGCGCAGCGCCGCTTGGCAGCAGCAATTGCTCGCCCAGCCGCTAGCCGTGCGCCGCGCCATTGGCAAATCGGCCCGCACAGAGAGCGAGCAGCGCAAACAAAGCGGCACACCTTATGCAGATGCCGACGCGCAAATGGTCGCCACCTGGATGCAGGCTGCGCAAGCTCCCTGGCTGATTCACGGCCACACCCATCAGCCCGCAGACCATGCACTTAGCAAGACGTTAGGCAAAGATCAATGGCGCATTGTGCTGAGCGACTGGCATATCGACGCCGACACGCACCGCGCTGAAGTACTGCGGGTCACGCCCGAAGGCAGGCAACGCCTTGCGCCTGAGCGGGCCTAGCTTTCTTAATTTGCTACAACTTTGAAAGCTGATAGTCATTGATATTCATAGAGTTCAACATTAAACATACTGAAAATCTATGAATAAAGAAGACAAGCAGCTATCGATTTCATAAGACTGACTTGAACAATAAAAGCCCGAAGCCCTTTGCCTCGGGCTTTTTTATGGGTCAGTAATTTGACTCGCTCACCAAGAGCTACATAAAGCCGCTCTACACACCAGTAGAAAATCTAACGATTGAGCCTTCAGAATGCTCAAAAGTCGCGGACTCCGCACACCAAATAACATGAATAATAAAAAGGTCATTAGTCAAAACAGTACTTTCAGCACATTCTGAAAGTCAATAAATTTCTTAAAAATCAATTGATTAGAGCTTTTATAGATTTCATAGTCATGCCTTATTCGATCGAAAGTTATGCAAGTCATCTATAAGATATCTTTTATTAGAGTGTTCCCTCTCGCAGGCTTCAAATCGCTTTTAGAATTCGTCCATGCTTTGAAGCGATGGCTGCCCATTTAGTGGCAGACAAGACTGGAATCTCTCCCCGCACGGAACCGGTCTTGCAGCTTCAAAACAGTGAGGCGGAGGAGACATTTAGAGGAGTGCCTGGCAATGATCAGGCATCTGGAGACCTAAGCCTGCGCCTACTGGTGCAGGCTTTTTTTTGCCTACTCGCGCTTTCCTCTCGCGCCCTCAGTCATTGCCGATAAAGGCAGAATACGGGGGTGGCTATTCCCCAATCATTCATCCAAGAGTTGCTTTCCCGCGTCGATGTCGTTGATATCGTGGGTCGCTATGTGCAACTCAAAAAGGGCGGCGCCAATTTCATGGGCTTGTGCCCGTTCCATGGAGAAAAGTCGCCCTCCTTCACCGTCAGCCCTAGCAAGCAGTTCTTTCACTGTTTTGGCTGCGGCAAGAACGGCAATGCCATCGGCTTTCTGATGGAGCATGCCAGCATGGGCTTTGTCGAAGCCGTGCAGGAACTCGCCAACCAGTGCGGCCTGCAAGTGCCGCAAGACGATATCAGCCCCGCCGAGCGCCAGCGCCAAGCCCAGCAAAAGCAAAAGGCCGAGAGCCTGAGCGATTTACTTGAAAAAGCAGGCGAGTCGTATTGCAAACAACTCAGAGGCGCACCCAAGGCGATTGAGTATTTAAAAAAGCGCGGCGTTTCGGGCGAAGTCTCCAAACGCTTTGGTCTGGGCTACGCACCTGCAGGCTGGCATGGGCTGGCTAGCGTCTTTCCTGAATATGACAACCCGCAGCTGGAAGAAGCAGGCCTGGTCATCGTCAGCGAAGAAGACAGCCGCCGCTACGACCGCTTTCGCGACCGCCTCATGTTCCCCATTCGCAATGTCAAAGGCGAATGCATAGGCTTTGGCGGGCGCGTGTTTGGTGATGAAAAGCCCAAATACCTGAACTCACCTGAAACCCCGGTCTTTCACAAAGGCCGCGAGCTGTATGGCCTGTTCGAAGCCCGCACCGCCCTGCGCGACATGGGCTATGCCCTTGTCACCGAAGGCTATATGGACGTGGTGGCCTTGGCTCAGCTCGGCTTTGCCAATGCCGTAGCCACATTGGGGACAGCCTGCACGCCTGAGCATGTGCAAAAGCTGTTTCGCTTTACCGAAGCCGTCGTCTTCAGCTTTGATGGCGACAATGCCGGGCGCCGCGCAGCGCGCAAGGCGCTGGATGCTGCGCTGCCACTGGCAACCGATACGCGCTCCATCAAGTTTCTGTTTTTGCCGTCCGAGCATGACCCGGATACCTTTATCCGTGAATTCGGCAGCGAGGCCTTTGCCCGCTATGTAGGTGATGCCACACCCCTGAGCCGCTTTTTGATTGAGTCTGCCAGCGATGGCTGTGATCTCGGCCAGACCGAAGGCCGCGCCCGCATGGCGAGCAACGCCCGCCCGCTGTGGTCGCTGCTGCCTGATGGCGCGCTCAAACGCCAACTGCTGTCTGAAATTGCATCGCTAGCGCAGCTAAGCACACAAGATCTGACCGATATTTGGGCGCAAGAGACGGCACGCACCGCCCCAATCGAGCGCCGCGCACCTGCCGCCTCTAACAGCCAAGCGCCGCAATGGGATGCCCCGCCCAGCCACTGGGACAACACCCCTGACTGGGGAGAATCCAGCGCCCCCGCCCAATACGCTTACCAGCCGCCACCCAACAGCGGCGGTAACTGGGCTGGCCGCAAAGAGTTTGGCCGCCCACGCAAACCCTGGGGCAAAAAAGGTGAAGACTGGAATCCGCCACAACTGGGGCCACGCCCCACGCCTGTCAGCCGGGAAGATCAGGCGGCGCGCCTGTTGATGTGTCACATGGAGTTCATGGAAGAGATGACCCATGAAGACTTTGATGCGCTTGCGCGCTGCAATCAAAGCCACGCCCCCTTGTTTCGCTGGCTGGAAGCCCAATTTACTGAATCAGGCCCGCGCTCTTGGGCCCTGCTGCGCGAGCAATTACAAGGCACGCCCTGCGAGCCACTGGCTAACAAATTAATGGGCGGCGGGGCGCATTCCCAACCCGAAGGCGAAATCGATGAATTACGCAAGGAATTGCGTGGCACTTTGAATCTAATTCTGGTCGATCACCTCAAGCGCGAGGAAGGGCAAGCTCTTAAAGAGATAGCTACAGACCCAACTGCAGCAAGGAGATATATCGAATTTCAGGAGCGGCGAAAAAAATTATCTGTAATTATTAGCACCAGCTCTTGACATCTTTTTAAAAGGTATAATTTATATATCTATAGGCAAGAGCGACAGCAACACCTCCGACCCGGGCCCCGTGACTAAGTCACGAGATTGCAGCAACTGCATGGCCCAATATTCGCAAGGATTGCATACCAAATGATCGCCCCAACATCTTGCCTGGGAGTCATCGGCTTCCAATGGATTGGCTGAGCCAGTCCATGCGCCAGCATGTGTGGCGCTTGTTTGCAAATTTCGTTTTCCTTTGTGTGTTTGTGTGTGTTCGTACCCCGAGAGGTGTTCATGCCCGTTTCAAAGTCCGAGAAGTCCAAGCAGGCTCCAGCAGCTTCCGCGAAGCCCAAGACCTCTAAAACTTCTACCTCCACTGCAGCGCCCGTCAAGGCCAGCGCCAGCAAGCCTGCTGTGAAGAAGAGCGCCGCAACTGCGGCCGATGCAAAGAAAGACACCACCGTGGTTACCAAGTCACAAGCCGAACTCAAAGCCATGGCCGATGCGCTGCTGGCTCAGGCAACTCCTAAGCGCAGCCGCAAGAAGGCTGAAGACGACGAAGGAGCCGCCGCTCCAGCAGCCAAGAAGACTGTCGCCAAGAAGGCCCCGGCCGCGAAGAAAGCTGCTGCCGTCAAAGCTCCTGCCGCTAGCGCTGAGGCTGACAAAGCCCCCGCCAAGCGCGGTCGCAAGCCCAAGGCCAAAGAGTCCGGCGAAGGCATGGATGATGCAGACCTGTCGGATATTGACAGCGATCTGGAAGGCGAAGTTGAAGAGGAAACATCGACTGGTGCGGCTGCCGCGCCTGTCGAAAAGGTTAAGCCTCTGCGTATGAAGATCAGCAAGGCCAAAGAGCGCGCCTTGATGAAGGAATTTGGTCTGGACGAAACCGTTCTGACTGAAGACGAATTGAATACCCGCCGTCAGCGCCTGAAGACGTTGATCAAGCTGGGCAAGACCCGCGGCTACCTGACCCACGCTGAAATCAACGACCACTTGCCCGACAAGCTGGTCGATGCCGAAACGCTGGAAGTCGTGATCTCCATGTTGAACGACATGGGTGTGGCGGTGTACGAGCAAACGCCCGACGCCGAAACCCTGCTGCTGAACAACACCGGCCAGTCCGCTGCCACCGAAGAAGAAGCGGAAGAAGCGGCCGAAGCTGCGCTGTCTACCGTGGACTCGGAATTCGGCCGTACCACCGATCCCGTTCGCATGTACATGCGTGAAATGGGCACGGTTGAGCTGCTGACCCGCGAAGGCGAAATTGAAATCGCCAAGCGTATCGAAGGCGGCCTGATGGACATGATGGAAGCCATCTCGGCTTCCCCTGCCACCATCGCCGAAATCCTCAACATGTCTGAGGAAATTCGCGAAGGCAAGGTTGTCATCACTACTGTGGTCGACGGTTTCGTCAATGCGAACGAAAACGATGACTACGTGGCCGAAGAAGACTTCGACGAGTACGACGAAGAAGACGACGACGACGGCAAGGGCGGCTCCAAGGCCCTGACCAAGAAGCTCGAAGAGTTGAAGGTTGAAGCGCTAGTTCGCTTCGACAACATGCGCGAGCAGTTCGACAAAATGCACAAGGTGTATGACAAGGAAGGCTACGGCACCGAGGCATACATGAAGGTGCAAAAGGCCATCACTGAACAGCTGATGACCATCCGATTCACAGCCAAGACCATTGAGAAGCTGTGCGATCTGGTGCGCGCCCAAGTGGACGACGTGCGCAAGAAAGAGCGTGAGCTGCGCAAGATCATCGTGGACAAGTGCGGCATGTCGCAGGAACAGTTCATCAAGGACTTCCCGCCAAACTTGCTGAATAAAGAGTGGGTTATCAAGCAAGTCGCTTCAGGCAAGCCTTACAGCGCCGTGCTGGCTCGCAATATTCCGCCCGTGCAAGAGCTGCAGCAAAACCTGATCGATCTGCAAGCCCGCGTGGTTGTGCCGCTGGATGAACTCAAAAGCATCAACAAGCGCATGAACAATGGCGAGCGCTCCAGCCGCTTTGCGAAAAAGGAAATGATCGAGGCCAACTTGCGTCTCGTGATCTCCATCGCCAAGAAATACACCAACCGTGGTCTGCAGTTCCTGGACTTGATTCAGGAAGGCAATATCGGTTTGATGAAGGCCGTGGACAAGTTTGAATACCGCCGCGGCTACAAGTTCTCGACCTATGCCACATGGTGGATTCGTCAGGCCATCACGCGCTCCATCGCTGATCAGGCCCGCACGATTCGCATCCCTGTGCACATGATCGAGACCATCAACAAGATGAACCGCATCTCGCGCCAGCACTTGCAAGAGTTTGGTTTCGAGCCCGATGCGTCCATCTTGGCAGCCAAGATGGAAATCCCAGAGGACAAGATCCGCAAGATCATGAAGATCGCCAAGGAGCCGATTTCGATGGAAACACCCATCGGCGACGACGACGATTCTCACCTGGGCGACTTCATCGAGGACGGCAACAACACCGCTCCTATCGATGCTGCCATGCAAGCCGGCCTGCGCGATGTGGTCAAGGACATCCTCGATGGCCTGACTCCCCGCGAAGCCAAGGTGCTGCGTATGCGCTTCGGTATCGAAATGTCCACCGACCACACGCTGGAAGAAGTGGGCAAGCAGTTTGACGTGACACGCGAACGTATCCGTCAAATCGAAGCCAAGGCACTGCGCAAGCTCAAGCACCCTTCGCGCTCCGACAAGCTGCGCAGCTTTATCGACACGCTGTAAAGCCTGCACCTGGAGTCAGCCTGCTGATTCCTCGTTGCCAAAAGCCCCAACTTGCCCCAGGTTGGGGCTTTTTTATTGGAGCCATCGAAGTAACGCTCCAGCGTCTCAAGCACAAGCAAAAACACTCCCCACAAGGCTATGCTTCGATGTATGAACTCTGCTGCAGCCGCCACTACCCGCCCTCTCTCAATCGCCGTAATGGGGGCAGGCTCCGTCGGCTGCTATTTTGGCGCCCTGCTCGCCCAAGCAGGCCACGCAGTCACACTCATTGGCCGCGTAGTGCATATGCAGGCCATCAACGAGCATGGCTTGAGGCTAGAGACGGCGACACAAGACGTTTATGTGCCGGTAGCCACCAGCACATCGGCCGATGCCGTCTCGGGTGCTGATGTGGTGTTGCTCTGCGTTAAATCCACAGACACAGAAACCGCCGCAGCGCAGATCAAGCCTCACCTTGGCGCACACACCCATGTGCTGAGCCTGCAAAACGGTGTGGACAACGACCAGCGCTTGCGCCAAGTTCTAAACACGCAACTTGGCAGTCAGCCCATAGCCGCAGCCGTAGTCTATGTGGCCACCGCTATGGCAGGGCTTGGCCATGTGCGCCACTTTGGCCGGGGCGAATTGGTCATCGCGCCCTGCCCGCTAGGCAATGTGATTGCCCAGCAGTTCAGCGCCGCGAACATACCCACCCAAGTATCAGATGCAGTGCAAGCTGCGCTCTGGCAAAAACTCATCATTAACTGCGTGTACAACGCACTCTCTGCCCTCACTCAGCAGCCTTATGGCTGGTTGGTAGCACAAGAGGGTGTACCTGCCGTCATGCAAGACATTGCCCATGAATGCAAGGCCGTGGCACTGGCCGATGGCGTGCAGTTACCCGCCAATGTAGATGAGGCCGTGGCCACCATTGCGCGCACCATGCCCCTGCAGCTATCGTCCACCGCACAAGATTTGGCGCGTGCCAAGCCCACGGAAATCGACCATCTCAACGGCTATGTGGTGCGCCGCGGGCAGGCGCTTGGCATTGCCACACCAGCCAATCGACTGCTGCAAGTGCTGGTACAGCTCAAACAGACTGCTGCAAAAGCAGAATAACTATGATTTTCATAGCTTCAATCGCTTATCAATAAAGCGATTTCGTGTGTTTGTTGTTCAAAATAATCAATAAGCCAGTGCTAACACAGTCTGCAAACCGTGCCATATCGGCCTGAAGCCTGCCCACGCTCTCTTTGTATTGCTATAAACCCTGAAGCAGCGCGAATCTGACTGAGGATTCGTGGCTGCTCTGCAACACTTCACGCTAGTTTGCGATGTTATCGCCTTAAGGCATTGCAGTAGAAGATTTGAAGCTACTAAACTTGTAGCAAGACAAATTAGTCGCTATAGTCTTTTGACCGTAGCATGCACTCACCAGTGCAACCAGATCTACAACATCATTGCGCAAGGAGAAGCGTCCATGAGCTCCAAAGAAAACGCCGCCATCAACCAGCTGTTCGAGAAGCTCGAATGTCGTTATGCGCTGCGCGTGCTGTGGGCTCTGCGGGATGGACATCCCCAGACCTTCCGCTTGCTGCAAGACAGCGTCGGTGGCATCACCCCAATACCTTGAACACCCGTATCAAGGAGTTGCGTGAGTGCGGCCTGCTGGAGCACGGCAGCGACGGCTATACCGTTACTTTGACAGGCCAGGACCTGCTCAAGCGCCTGTCTGACGTGCAAGCCTTTGCCAACCGCTGGGTTGCCGCACGCGCCAAGAAGTAAACCTTGCCGCTGATGCGGCCGGCTCACCTATCATCCTAGGGCCCCAAGCATGCTTGGCCGGCCCTTTTTCAATCGCTTTTTCTGCTTTGCGCTGAAAGGAAATACATCATGGCTTTCAACACTACCGCCTCAGGCCTGCAATACGAAGACACCGTGGTCGGTGAAGGCGCCGAAGCCATCAGCGGCGCTGACGTGAAAGTGCACTACACCGGCTGGCTGTACCAAGACGGCGTGCAAGGCGCCAAGTTTGACTCCAGCAAAGACCGTCGCGAGCCTTTTGAATTCACACTGGACGATGGCATGGTCATCCGCGGCTGGGACGAAGGCGTGCAAGGCATGAAGGTGGGCGGCAAGCGCACCTTGATCATCCCTGCAGAGCTGGGCTATGGCGCCCAAGGCGCTGGCGGCGTGATCCCCCCCAATGCCACACTAAAGTTTGACGTAGAACTGCTGGGCAGCAAGGCTGCGCCCGTACTGCAAATCGAAGACACCGTCGTGGGCGAAGGCGCTGAAGCCACTCGCGGCGCACGCGTGACCGTGCACTACACCGGTTGGTTGTACAAAGACGGCGTGCAAGGCGCCAAGTTTGACTCCAGCAAAGACCGCAATGACCCCTTCGTGTTCCAACTGGGTGCGGGCATGGTCATCAAGGGCTGGGACCAAGGCGTGCAAGGCATGAAGGTGGGCGGCCAGCGCACCTTGATCATTCCTGCAGAGTTGGGCTACGGTGCTCGCGGTGCTGGCGGCGTGATTCCTCCTAACGCAACTTTGAAGTTTGATGTGGAACTGTTGGCTGTCTAAGCCTTCGTTTGCGCAATGACAAAAGCGGCTTTCGAGCCGCTTTTTCTTTGTCCAAATGTTCAGGTCGGGACTATTCAGCCTCAGCTGCAAACAACACCTTGTGCAGCGGCGCATAAGCCTTGTCGCCCACCGCATCACGGATACGCGGGGCAATCTCCGCGAGCTGCTCGTAGCCCATTGCGGCTTCAACAGCCAAATTCAGCCTGAAACCTTTTAGCCCCAACCCACCAGTGATAGAGACAGCGACAGGATATGCCTGCTGATAACGGCGCTTTGTGCTGGCCGGGTCTACATTGGCAGGGGCCAAGGACGGCACAGCACTCTTGCTGACCTGCGCTGGAGCAACCATAGCAGCACCCCCAGCCATGGCTGGAGCTTCTTTTTGCACAAGCCAGCCCTTGCTTACCAGAGCCAGAACATCGTCCTTACTCACGCCCATGGCCGCTGTCGCTTCAAGCACCTGCGCCAAACTACGAAAACCATCAAATAGCAAAAAAGCCGAGCGAAGCCGCTGGCTTAAATCTGCATGGCGCTCTTTGAAGGCCTGCTGCCCTTCAGGTGTTTTAATTAAATACATCAACCCATGCCTCTACTGGTCTTTTGTTCTGAAAAGCTTTACTCCAGAGTGGCAGCGATGCCCAAAACTGCAAAGCGGGTTTACCTGCAAGTAAAAGTGGGCGGCAATGGCATTACTTTGATAAAAACAAGCCAAAAGTCCAATGCAGACAAGCATGAGTAGCTATCAATTTTGTATTTTTTTAGCTTTCATTCGGCGCAACTCCCAGCCACTCACGACCAAGATCACCATAAAGCCGGCAGGCACACCAAACACTCCGGCCGATATGGGCTGAATGCCCCACCAAAGAGCTTCACCACGAACCGAGGCAGGCAACACGCCTTGCAGACCCTGCACATTAGCGAGCATGTAATACACGGTGACCGCCAGCCCCAATAGCATTCCTGCCACTGCACCACGCCGTGTGGTGCCGCGCCAAAAGATGCCCATCAACATGGCGGGGACAAAGGCCGATGCTGCCAACGAGAACGAAGCCGAGACCATCGGCAAAATGTCTGACGAGCGCCTCGCTGCCACAAAAGCCGCTGACAGCGCGACCAGCAGCAACGCAAACTTGGACAGAATCACCCGCTGCTCAGGCGAGATGCGGCGTTTGCGAGAGGTGTCTGAGCGCTGGCGCTCTTGAAAATACAAATCGCGCACCAGCGCATTGCTAATCGTCAAAAGCAAGCCATCAGCCGTCGACAGCGCCGCAGCCAGCCCGCCAGCAGCTACCAAGCCCGAGACCACATAAGGCATGCCACCCAACTCAGGCGTGGCCAGCATGATGAGATCGCCGCCCATGCGAATCTCAGCAAACTGCAAAATGCCGTCGCGGTTGATATCTTCTACCCCCAGCAGCGAGCCATCGACTCTGGACCACTGCGCCATCCAGTTTGGCAAAGCATCAAAATGTGTGCCCACCAAGTTATTCATCACCTCGTACTTGACCAGCACGGCCAGTGCCGGTGCGAAAAGGTAGAGCAAGCCAATAAAGAATAGCGACCAAGCTACAGAGCGGCGCGCAGCCGACACTGTTGGCACGGTGTAATAGCGGGTGAGCAAATGAGGCAGGCCCGCCGTGCCCACCATCAGGCAAAACATCAGCGCTAAGAAATTGCGGCGACTGAGTTCATAAGTCTGCTGCTCCTCAGGCGTGCCATTCGGATCACCTGCAAAGGGCTGGCTTTGCAGCGGCATGCCGCCTAGCGGCCTGGCACGCTCGTGGGCTTCACGCAGCTCTCGCGTCCAGCGCTCGCGTGCTTGCGCTTCATCCTTGGGCATAACGGCCAGCTCGCGGCTGGCGGACATGATGGCGCTGATATTGCCGCTGCTGGTACGCAGCTCCCGAATATGTTCACTCAGTGCTTGGCGCTCGGCCATCAGCACATGGGGCACATCGCGCAACTTGGCCTGCAGCAGCTGTGCGCGAGCCTCATAAGCTTCAAGCACCGATTTTTCAGCTTCAGACGCCAGCAATTGCTGCTCCAGCAGCGTGATCTTGCCCAGTTGCTGGGTATAGGCTGCTGGTGCCCAAGGGTTGCCCAGTTGCTTATAAGCCAGCCAAGACACAGGCAGCATAAAAGCCAGCAAGATCACCACATATTGCGCCACTTGGGTCCAAGTAATCGCACGCATACCGCCTAAGAAGGAGCACAACAATACGCCGCCCAGCCCCAGCATGATGCCGATCTCGAACTGCACGCCCGTTAGCCGCGCGGCAATCAGGCCCACGCCGTAGATTTGCGCCACCACATAGGTAAACGAGCAAGTAATAGCCGCCAACGCCGCAATGATGCGTGGCCAACGCCCGCCAAAGCGCGCCTGAAAAAAGTCAGGCACGGTGTAGAGATTCATGGCCCGCAGGTAAGGGGCAATCAGCATGCCGACGAGGCAAAATCCGCCCGTCCAGCCCAGTACGTAAGCCAAGCCACCGGGCTGGGTTCCCGAACCTGAAAAACCTTGTAAATACAGAGCGCCTGACAGGCTAATAAAGGATGCCGCACTCATCCAGTCAGCCGCGCCCGCCATACCGTTGTAGAAGGCGGGTATACGCCGCCCCGCCACAAAGTACTCCTCTGCATTGCTCGTGCGCGTATAGACACCAATGCCGGCATACACCATCACGGTGCTAAACAAAAAGATGGGCCCTATCCAGTGACGTGACAGTCCGCGACCCTCGGCCCAGAGCATGGCCAGCACAAAGCCCAGCACACCCAGCACATACAGAAAAAGAATGCGGTGCAGTCGCCAGTCTGAGGCGCTGCCCAAAGAGCTACCAGTAGAGCCGCTTGGAGCAACCCGCTCAGGCATGAAAGTCTGTGGCGGATGAAGTTGCGTCCCCCACCAAGGTCGCTTGATGAACCTTGTCACGTGCTTGTTGGCGCTCAAAATAATCCATGGCCACACAATAGACCACGATGATGAGCAAGAACATCAGGATCGCCCCTTGGGCCACCATCCAGTAAGCCGCAGGCCAACCCGGCATCAGCGCCTGAATATCTCGGGCGAAATAGCTGGTGCCAAATGAAAACACCACCCAGACCGTCAGCAGCAAGGCTTTAAGTCTTAGGTGGTGTGTTTCAAGCAAATCCGGCGGGAAAATAACTTCTGGCGAAGTAACTTCAACCGGCTTGCCTAGTGGGTCAAAAGCATCGAATGCCTGCAATGAGACATTGGACACTACATCGTCATGCTGAGGCGCTTGCTGCGTCTGCATGACGATGTTGCAGCCTTACTTAGCCAAGCGTTGCCAAGTGGCAACCACGCTGTCGGGGTTCAGGGAGATCGACTTGATACCCTTTTCTGCCAGCCAAAGAGCGAAGTCGGGATGGTCGGAAGGGCCCTGACCGCAGATACCCACATACTTGCCTTGCTTGAGGCAGGCGCCAATCGCCATCTCCAGCATCTTCTTGACGGCGGGGTCGCGCTCGTCAAAGTCAGCGGCCAGCAACTCCAGACCCGAGTCGCGGTCCAGACCCAGTGTCAGCTGAGTCAAGTCGTTAGAGCCAATGGAGAAGCCGTCGAAGTATTCGAGGAATTCGTCCGCCAAAATAGCGTTGGAAGGCACTTCGCACATCATGATGAACTTCAAGCCGTTCTCACCGCGCTTGAGACCGTTCTCAGCCAGCAACTCTGTCACGCGCTTGGCTTGACCCAGGGTACGCACGAAGGGGATCATGATCTCGACGTTCGTCAGGCCCATGTCTTCGCGCACGCGGTGCAGGGCTTCACATTCCATCTTGAACGCTTCGCCGAACTCCTTGGAGATGTAGCGAGCTGCGCCACGGAAGCCCAGCATCGGGTTCTCTTCTTCGGGCTCGTAGCGGCTGCCGCCAATCAGTTTGCGGTATTCGTTGGACTTGAAGTCCGACATGCGCACGATGACGGGCTTGGGCCAGAAAGCGGCGGCAATAGTAGCCACGCCTTCAGCAACCTTGTCCACGTAGAAAGCGCGAGGCGATGCATGACCACGGGCTACGGACTCCACGGCCTTCTTCAGATCGGCATCTACAGCGGGGTAGTCCAGGATGGCCTTGGGGTGCACGCCAATGTTGTTGTTGATGATGAACTCAACACGGGCCAGACCCACGCCTTCGTTAGGCAGCTGAGCAAAGTCAAACGCCAGCTGGGGGTTGCCCACGTTCATCATGATCTTGGTCTTGATGGCAGGCATTTCACCGCGTGTGACTTCAGTCACTTCGGTATCGAGCACGCCGTCATAGATCTTGCCGGTATCGCCTTCGGAGCAAGACACGGTCACCAGAGTGCCGGCCTTGAGCAGGTCAGTGGCATTGCCACAACCCACAACAGCGGGGATGCCCAACTCACGCGCAATGATGGCCGCGTGGCAGGTACGGCCGCCACGGTTAGTAACGATGGCCGAGGCCTTCTTCATGACGGGTTCCCAGTTAGGGTCGGTCATATCGGTCACCAGCACGTCGCCGGCTTGCACTTGGTCCATCTGCGAGATATCAGACACCAGACGCACAGGGCCGGTACCAATCTTCTGACCAATGGCGCGGCCTTCGGCCAACACGGTGCCGGTGCTCTTGAGTTTGTAGCGTAGCTCGGCCTGGCCCTTGGACTGGCTCTTCACGGTTTCAGGGCGTGCTTGCAAGATGTAGAGTTGACCGTCGGTACCGTCCTTGCCCCACTCAATGTCCATGGGACGACCGTAATGCTCCTCGATCACCAAAGCGTAACGAGCCAGCTGCTCGACATCAGCGTCGGTCAGCGAGTAACGGTTGCGCAGTTCGTGAGCCACATCAGTGGTCTTGACCAGCTTGCCGTCTGCAGCCTTCTCTTCAGGCGAAGCGAAGACCATCTGGATCAGCTTGGAGCCCAGATTGCGGCGAATCAAAGCCTTTTTGCCGGCCTTGAGCATGGGCTTGTGCACATAAAACTCGTCAGGGTTCACAGCACCCTGCACCACGGTTTCACCCAGACCATAGCTGGAGGTGATGAAGACCACGTCTTCAAAGCCGGACTCAGTGTCGATGGTGAACATCACGCCGGCAGCGCCCAAATCGGAGCGCACCATGCGCTGCACGCCAGCGGACAAGGCCACCACGTCGTGCTCAAAGCCCTTGTGCACGCGGTAAGAGATGGCGCGGTCGTTGTACAGGGACGCGAACACTTCCTTCATCTTGTGCAGCACGTCTTCGATGCCCACCACGTTCAAGAAGGTTTCTTGCTGACCGGCGAACGATGCATCGGGCAAGTCTTCCGCAGTGGCGGAAGAGCGCACGGCGAACGAAGCGGCAGGGTTGCCCGCTTGCAGCGTGATGAAGTCTGCGCGGATGGCCGCTTCCAGATCAGCGGGGAAAGGCTGGCTTTCCACCATGGCGCGGATTTCAGCACCCACTGCGGCCAGAGCGCGCACGTCTTCAACGTCCAGCGCAGCCAGCTTGGCGGAGATCTTGCCAGCCAGACCTTCAAAGGCCAGGAATTCGCGGAAAGCGTGAGCTGTCGTCGCAAAGCCAGTAGGAACGCGCACGCCCTGTGGCAGTTGCGAGATCATTTCGCCCAGCGAGGCGTTTTTGCCGCCGACCGACTCTACGTCGGTCATTCGCAGTTTTTCAAATGGAACGACTAATGCGGTCGCTTCAAACAGTTGAGACATGGGAAAGCTCCAAAGGTAAAAACTGACACGCTTGCAGCGTCTTGGCTCGATGGCCTAGCGCCGCAAACCCATGCTGCTTTGAAGCAGTGCTTTGCTGTTCTGGATGTTGACCGTCAACGAGCATGGGTGGAAATTTGGGAATAATGGGCGCAATTGTAGGCTTAGCTACGACTTCTCGCGTGGCTCAAACCTGTTATACCGTGCAGGAATTGGCATTGCCAGACCCGCCCCCACCTAATCACTGCGCTCACCATGCATACCCATACGATTTTTGTCATTTCTGACGGCACAGGCATCACGGCTGAAACCTTTGGCACGGCCATCATGGCCCAGTTCGACAGCAAACCGCGTCTGGTCCGCATTCCTTTTGTGGACTCGATGGACAAGATTCATCAGGCCGTTCGCCAGATCAACCATGTGGCGGAAGTGGAAGCCAAAAAGCCCATCATCTTCACCACACTGGTCAATCAGGAGATGCTGGAGTTCCTGGAAGCCAATAGCAAGGGCAAGCTATTTGACATGTTCGGCACCTTTGTGCGCCCGCTGGAAGTAGAACTGGGCCAAAAGTCGCTGCACCGCGTGGGCCGCTTCGCCGATATCAGCGAAAGCAAGGAATACCTGGAGCGCATGGAGGCCATCAACTACACGCTGGCCCACGATGATGGTCAGACTCATACCGACCTGACGGGCGCGGACGTGATCTTGGTGGGTGTGAGCCGCAGCGGCAAGACGCCAACCAGCCTGTATCTGGCCATGCAGTTTGGCCTGAAAGTAGCCAACTACCCGCTGATTCCTGAAGACTTTGAACGCAAGCAATTGCCGCCTGCGCTGGAGCCTTTCCGCAAAAAGCTGTTTGGCCTGACGATTCAGCCCGAGCGCCTGTCGAGCATCCGCAACGAACGCCGCCCTGACTCCAAGTACGCCAGCCTGCAAAACTGCCGCTACGAAGTGGCCGAGGCCGAGTCCATGATGCGCAGAAGCGGCATTCGCTGGTTGTCCAGCACCACAAAATCGATTGAAGAAATCGCGACGACCATCTTGCAGGAAGTATTGCCTCAGCATCTGGGATATTAAGAGCGCTGAACACAACTCAGCAAATCGAAGGTTTTCGGTTGAGACGAGAAGCCGCAGGCAGTACAAGCGTACGACAAGGCGAAGTAACGACGTATCAAGGGTTGTGTTAGCGACACTAATTACACACTGTGCCCAAGGCACTCATATGAGCACTCCACAAATTAGCTGCATTATTCCTGTTTACAACGGGCAGGATTGCCTTGAGAGAGCCGTTCAGTCGGTACTCCGTCAACACAATGTAGATGTGGAAGTGCTGCTTATCGATGACTTCAGTTCTCAGCAACAAGCTCGGGATTGCGCCACCGCACTCGCCCAAAGTGACAAACGCGTGCGCACCTTTTTCTTGCCAGAAAACGGCGGACAAAGCCGCGCTCGCAACTTAGGTGGCATGCTCGCCAGCGCACCACTGCTAACGTTTTTAGATCAAGACGATGAGCACGTACAAGACTGGTACTCCACTGCGGTGAACTTTCTTCTGCAAAACCAGGATACAGGCGGGATCTCTGGAGCGGCTCAAGTCGTCGATTTACCAATGCGTCTGGGTTTGCAAGAAGACGATTTGCGCATCCGCGGCTTGTCTTACGTCTTCATGACCAATGTGATCTGTAGGCGAAGTGTTTTTTTGGCTTCTGGTGGCTTCCCCACCGCAGCGGCGTGGCGCACCTCTGCCGCAGGAGAAGATGGCCACTACCGCTCAATGCTGTTAAAGCATTGGAATTTTTTAGGCTGCAACCAAGCTGCGCTCATTCACCATGCTCGCGAAGGTGGTGCGACCGTTTTTTTCCTCGATCGCAGCCGTGTTGAGAACGGTCAGGTGGTGATGGAACTCACTGAGTCAGAAAAAAATGGCGTCATGCAAAACGCTGTTGATCAATACCAATATTTCATCGATAGCTCGGTCAACGAAATTCAGCACTGCCTTAAGAGCGGCTAACACCACTCAGCAAACCGAAGGTCTGTGCTTAAACGAGGCCGTAAATTTGAGAGCAGAGTATCCTTATACAGCGTGGAATTTCAGCGTTTTGTTTCTGAATATCAAGCAGCAAAAGAACTCCCTGCTACAAAAATATATTGCAGCGCACCGTCGCTGCTGCGCACCGGGTCACATTGCATGCCCCACACGCGCTCAATTAACTCAGGCTGCAGCACCTCTTGCGTTGCGCCCCAACTCACACCGGCTGTTCCGCCCAGCACCAGCACATCGTCGGCATAGCGCAGGGCCAGATTCAGGTCATGAATTACCGCTACCACGCCCGCGCCCTGCTCGGCTGACCACTGGCGCAGCAGGCGCATGGCATGGTGCTGGTGGGCCAAATCAAGGGCAGCCGTGGGTTCATCCAACAGCAGCCAGCGCGCAGCGCCATCGGCCGGTGCCTGCCAAATCTGCGCCAAGGCTCTGGCCAGATGGGCCCGTGCGCGCTCGCCGCCTGACAAAGTATTGATGCTGCGCTGGGCCAGATGATCGACACCAGTCAGCGCCATGGCGCCCTGCACGATTTGCGCCTCCTGTGCGCTGGCATGTTCGCGGTGCGGGTAGCGGCCCAGTTCCACCACTTCCTGCGCGGTGAAGTCAAATGCCACGCTGCAGTCTTGCGGCATGACAGCGCGCCGTCGCGCCAAAGCCTGCATAGATTGACTGGGCAGCGCCAGCCCATCCAGCAGCACCTGCCCGGCCTGCGCAGCGCGCTCGCCCACCAGCATGGACATGAGCGTGGACTTGCCCGCGCCATTGGGGCCGAGGATAGCGGTAAAACGCCCGGCCTGAATCTGCACATCCACGGTGGCCAGACGCGGGCCTTTGGCCACGCCTACGCCCAGATTGCGGCATTCGATGCTCGAAGCTGCCTTCATACCTTGCTCCTGAACTGGCGCAGCATGGCCAGAAATAGCGGCACGCCAATAAAGGCAGTGAGCACGCCCAGCGGCAGCTCCGCCGGTTTGACGAGGGTGCGCGCCACCGCATCCGCGCTGACCACCAGCGCCGCCCCAAGCAAGGCCGAGCCCGGTAGCACCACACGGTGATCTGGCCCGGCAATCAGTCGCACCCAGTGGGGTGCCACAAGACCGATAAAGCCAATGATGCCGGTTGTTGCCGTCACCGCGCCCACCGCCAGAGCTGCCACCATCACTGCACGTCGCTTGGTTTTCTCGACTGCGACGCCCAGCAAATTGGCCTGCGCCTCGCCCAGTGCAATCGCATTTAAAGGCCTTGCCAGCACCAGCGCGGCCAACGTGCTTAAAGCGACCGCTGCGCCCACCAAGCCCACAGCACTCCAGCGCGATGCGCCCAGACTGCCAAGCAGCCACATCTGCAAATTGCGCAGCTGCTCATCCGTCGAAATAAAGCTCAAAAAACCCAGCCCAGCACCGGCCAGCGCATTAATCGCAATGCCAGCCAGCAGCATCAGACCGATGCGGGTAGTGCCCTGCACTTGACCCAGCACATAGACCACGGCCGTGACGGCCAGACCGCCACCAAACGCCATGACCACCAGCGCCCAGCTGCCCAGATGGCGCGGCAGCCACGGCAGATACATGCCGCCCAGCACGATGGTGATACCCGCAGCCAGCGCAGCGCCGCTGCTCACGCCAATCAAACCGGGGTCTGCCAGCGGATTGCGAAACAGGCCCTGCATCAATGCCCCCGCCAGCCCCAGACCTGCACCCGCAGCCACGCCCATCAGCAGCCGCGGCAGGCGAATATTGAGAAAGACCAGATGCTCAGGGCCGGTCTCTACTGCGCTGCCGAAAAGACTGCGAGCCCCATCCCAGACAATGCCCGGCAACTGCGCGGGCGCAATCGCATAAGCACCGCTGGCCGCCCCCCAGACCATAGCCAGCAGCACCAGCACCGCGCCCAGCAGCAACGCGGCACTGCGGCTGAGCCGCCCGGCAGGCGTGCGCCAGCGCGATGCGGCCATGGGCGCGCTAGGCAGCGGCGAGGCCGATTGAGCCGATGTGGCCGGCTTAGCGAGCACCACACTCATCTCATGCCACCCATTGCAGGCTGCGCATATGCAGCGCCTGCACCGCCGTAGGCAGGCGCGGACCAAAGCCCAGCAGGTGGCTGGCCTCCAGCGTTACCAGCGCCTTCTTGGCAAAGGCGGGAGTCAAGGCCAGCTCGGGTCGCTTCCAGAAAGCCATCTCACCGCCCATAGCGTCAATGCCCTGCGTGGTGATGACGATGACTTCTGGCGCGGCGCTGGCCATGGCCTCTGCCGTCAGCGGCTTGTAGCCATCGAACTGGTTGATGGCGTTGGCGCAGCCTGCGTACTCCATCAGCGCATTGGCAGCTGTGCCCCGCCCTGCGACCTGCGGGCTACCGCTATGCGCCAGCACAAACAGCACGCGCGGCTTGCGCTGGGCCTTGGCGACTTGGGCCTGCACCGCGCTCCACTGCGCATCAAGCTGGGCCAGCAACTTGTCTGCATCGGCTGTGCGGCCTGTTTCGCGGCCCACAACCTTGACCTTTTCCTGCACCTCAGCCCAGTTGTGCTGGGCCTTGACCAGCGCCACACGCACGCCAGCCTGCCGAATCTGATCGAGCACCACGGGCGGCCCGGCATCGCTGGTGCCCACCACCGCATCGGGTTTGAGGGACAGCAGGCCTTCGGCCGAGAGCTGGCGCACATAACCGACCTTGGCCGTTTTCTGCGCGGCTTCAGGGAACAGGCTGGTGGTGTCCGTGCCCACCAGCAGGCTCTGGGCATTGAGCAAATAGACCACTTCGGTCAACGCGCCGCTGAGCGACACCAGGCGGCGGGCAGGTGAAATCGATTGCGTAGAAGCTTGTGCAGAGTTTTGTGCGAATGCAGGCATGGCCGAAGCCAGTGCCGCACCGCCCAGCCACTGCAGGCCGCCGCGCCGTGACAGCAATATGTCGTTCATACAGCCTCCGCCACCGCAGCATGGCGCTGCAGGCCTGCAACCAGATCGCGCCAGCTTTGCAGCTCGGGCTGGCCGGGCTTGCGCTCGCCAAAGAACATGGCCATGTTGTTGCCTTCGGCATCAAACACTTCCACCGAAGTCACCACGCCATCGCTGGTGGGCTTTTGCACCACCCACACATTGGCAATCATGTCGGTGCGCAGATGCAGGCTGAAGCCCTTGTCCAGCACATTGATCCAGCGCACGCCGTCCTTACCATCCATAGGTTGGATGTTGCTCACGGCGCCGGTGTGAATCTGAATACAGCCGCCGCTGCCCACAAATACCATGATGGAGACACCATCCACCGCCGCATTGCCCAGCAACTCGGTGACGGCAACGGCGCTCAGGCGCTCGCAATACTGAGGCACCAGACGCAAGGCCTGCTGGCGCTCAGCACCAAACTTACGCAGCATCTCGAAGAACTCGTGCGTGTCCTTGAGCGCAGTCCATGCCTGCGTCAGCGCGGGCACATCAATCTCAGCATCGGCCTTGATGGCGGGCTTGGCTGCGCGCTCGCGAAACACATAACCAGCGGACGGCTCGGCAAAACGTTCCACCAGCGCATTCCACGCTGCCATATCGGTTGCTTCACGTGCAAACACCTTGTGCACGGCGCGGCCCGCTGCATCGTAGAACTGCAGGCTGTGCATGGCCGGGCGACCGGAGTTGACGGCTTCTTCCGTCACCGCAAAACCGGCATGCCACTGCATAAAGAACAGACGAAGATCAATCTCGCGGCTCAGCGCCAGTCCAACGGGGCCTTGGGCCGATACGTTCTGGTAAATGCCGTTTTTTTCATGCACGGTAGATTCGTTGCGCGTGAGCGCCATCACCGTGCCGCAGGCCTCAAGGCCTTTGAGAATGTCTAGCCATTGAGCGCGCAGCGGCACAGCTTTCAGGCTGCGCTCATGCTCGCCACCATGGGCTGCAATCACGGCGCCTTCGCTCAATTTCAACGCCTCAGCGGCGTCTTTGGCACGCAGACCTTGCAGGCGCTTTTGCGCAAATTCTTCGCGAATCTGCACCGCAGTCATGGTCTTCATTTCGGGGGATGTGATGGCGTTCATTGCAGGATCTCCGGGCTGTGGTGCCAGTGCGTTTGTGGGTGGGTCAATGCGTTGTCAAAACTCGTCTCAGCCGCAGGCTGATCCGGTTCGGGCTGGGTCATTACTTGGGCCACCGCGCCCCAGCGCTGCCCCAGCTTTTGCAGAAAATGGCGCATGTCGCCAGAGCGGGCGTGGCCATCCAGCCCATCGGCCATGCGCACCAGTTGCTCTGACACACGCTGCGCCATGGGCGCGCGGTGCGCCGCACAGCAGCCTTGGCTAAAGCCGGTCATCAGCGCCAGCACGGTGGCCAGCTGGGCTTCGCCTTCAGTCAACAGATATTCCTCATCGCGGCTGCCAGATTCACTCTGGACATTGCCGGCGCGCTCATAAACAGACATAGCACACTCCTGCGGTTTTTGAGTAGAAATTTGAGTCAAATAGGCCTCTAGTGCTTGCTAATCAAGCACTTTTAGCTATCAAATCAGAAGTCCTGAACCAGCGACACGCGCACATTGCGACCCGCTTGGCTGTAGGCGTCGGCAATCTGGGTCGTCGCCGTCAAGCTACGCACATCGGCCCAGCGCCAGTGCTTTTTGTCGCTCAGGTTGTAGATGCCCACGTTCAAACGTGTGCCGGGGCGAATGCGCCACTGCGCGCTCAAGTCCAGCACCGTGGCGCTGGGGCTGAGCCAGGCGTTGGCCACAGACACATCCTTGGCCTTTTTGCCCGCCCAGTGCGATGCGCTGAGCTGCACACCCACCTTCGAGCTGTCGTAGCGCACGCCCAGCACCAGTTGCTGGGGCGAGATGGTGTCCACCCCCTTACCGGTGCTCTTGTCCGTGCCCTTGGTGTAGCCATAGGCGGCATTGGTGCGCCAGTTGCCACCGGCAAATTGGCCCCAGTCGTAATCAGCCTTCAACTCAAAGCCGCTGATGTGCACGCGGCTTAAGTTGACCGACTGGAAGATGGCCGGGTTGTTGCGATTGCCATAGGCGCCCGAGACCAAGACCTGATCTTGAATAAAGTCTTTGTAGCGACCGCTGAAGACGGCTGCATCGAGACGCAGCGCGCTCATGCGGCCACGCAGCCCCAGCTCAAAGGTATTGCTTTTTTCAGCCTTGAGATTGGCGTTGGGAATGCTCTTGTAGAACGCAAACGGGTTCTCGAAGAAAGCATTGATCTGACCGGCGTTAGGCGCTCTAAAGCCTGCGGCGTAATTGCCGTAGACCGACCATGCCTCATTCATCTGGAACATGGCTCCCAGCTTGGGCGAGACTGCCGAGTCCGAGTTACTCACAACCGCTGGCGCAAAGCCCGCCTGTTTGGGCTTGATGCTGTAGTGCTCGGCCCGCACGCCAGGCGTCAGGCTGAATGCGCCGTAGGCCAGCTCGGCCTGCGCAAATAGTGCTGTCGATGTTTCGGTGGTGTCGGGGAAGCGCTTGAGCGGAAAGCTCTCGCCCGCTGGCGGCGAAATACCGTTTTGCGTGTTGATGACCTTGCCGCGCAGATAGTCCACGCCATACGTCAGCTTACCGCTGACGCCGCTGTCAAAGCGCAGCAACTTGCCCGCCTGCGCATGCAGTTGCAGTGCGTCCTCGTCATAGGTCACATCGCGCTCGCGGTAGGGCAAGCCGATGCGGGTTTCGGTCACAAACTCGCGCGAATCGGAGCTTTGGTAGCTGGCCATCAGCTTGATCTCATCGGCCAGTGCCGTATCCAGCTGCTGCCACTGGCCTTGCCAGGAGGCACGCCAGCGCTTCATGGTGGTCTGGGCCTGCGAATCCGCCACGCTGACGCTGCGAGCAGTCAGCAGGTTGTAGTCGGCGCGCTTGTCTACGTTCTCCAGCGTGAACACATGCTTTTGCACCGCTGACGGCGTGTAGACCAGACGGCCAAACAGCGAATGACTCTTGTCTTTTTCTGGGTTGGGCGTGGTGCGGTTGGCCCCAACGATATTGTTGGTGCCCATGTTCTCCAGCGCGCTGGCACGGCCCATACCAGCTGACAGCAGCCAGCTCCATTCAGGGCTGGCACGGCCAGCAATCGTGGCGCCCACGCGCTTGCCGTTGTCCGCACCGTCATAGCTGACCGAGGCACGGCCTGCAATGGTTTTGCCGTCTTTGAGCAAATCAACGGGCTGCATGGTGATGAAGTTGACCAGACCGCCCATGCCGTCAGAGCCATAAAGCGCAGGCACCGAGCCACGCAGAATTTCCACGCGCTGCACCAGGCCCAGATCTACAGAATCTCGACCAAAGGCATTGGCGCTGAAGACATAGCTGCGCGGCAGGCGCACGCCGTCCACCAGCATCAGCACGCGATTGCCATCCAGCCCGCGGATATTGAAGCCGCTGTTCTGGTCACGTCCCGTCGATGCCCCCGCCAGCCCAAAGCGAGCCGGGCTGCGCGGCACCTGCACATTGGGCAGCTTGGCAGCCAGCTCACGAATGTCGCTGATCTGCTCCTCCTCCATCTTCTTGGCGTCAATCACGTCAATGCTCATGGGCAGGCTGTCAGCGTCCTGCTCGTCACGCGACGCACTGACCACCACGTCGCGCATCAAGGGCGCACTGCGGTCTGCATGGGCGGCGGCAACTTGAACAGCGGCAGGCGTTTGCACCGCCCCTTCAACTTGCGCCTGCGCAGCAATAGAAGCACAGGCCAGCGCACAAGCCAAAGCTAACGGACGAATGTTGGCACGAAAGTCAGAGCGCGGCGCCAACGCGGCGTGGGCGTGCGAAACAGTGGCGTAAGCCATACCAGAAACCCTCTTTATTCATTGAAATGGACAAGAGCTGGCTTCTGATAGTTGCACTGACTGCCACAGGTTGAAACGGTTGAGTTTTCATGACCTGTAGCTGGCACTCATTTGCTGGCTGAACGGGAAGAAGTATATGCGAATAATTCTCAACCGCATAAAGAAGAGTTACAAAAAGAGGAAAAACAGCCTGAACAAGTGCTTGTCACTCACAGGCCTCAGGTTCATGATCCGCCCTGTTTTCACAGCTATTTCTTGATGACCATGAACCCTGACCGAAGTCACGGGTCCATCTCGTCCCAGCGCTGAAGTCACGGCCACAGGCCTTGCAGCAGAGTCCGGGACAGAGGGGCCCATCCTCAACCCGGAGAGTCTGCTGCGCAGCCAAGTCGCATGCCCGCTCCCCGACCGCCACTGATGCGGCCATGCCTTGTGCAAGGCTGCCGGGAGCCGCCCATGAAACACCTCTTCACCCGGATCTTCACCCGAAAATTTCCTCACGGATTTCTACTCATTCCACGCACCATGGCCGCTGCCCGCCGCCTTGGACCCGGCCTGATTACCGGCGCCGCCGACGACGATCCAAGCGGCATTGCCACCTACTCGCAAGCCGGCGCTCAATGGCGCTTTGGTCTTGTGTGGATGCTGCTGTTGACCACGCCGCTGATGATTGGCATTCAGATGCTGTCCGCCCGCATCGGCTGGGCCACTGGCCGTGGGCTGGCTGCCAATATGGTGACGCTGTGCCCACGTTGGCTCACACGCAGCCTGATTGCCCTGCTGGTCGTTGCCAACACCATCAATATTGCGGCTGACATTGGTGCTATGGCCGAGGCTGCACGCCTCATCGTTGGCGGCTCGACCATTCTCTACAGCCTGTTGTTTGGCGCAGTGTGCTTGCTGGCGCAAGTCTGCTTTTCATATGAACGCTCGGTGCGCCTGCTCAAATGGCTGACGGTGTCACTGCTGGCCTATTTCGCCGTGGTGATGGTGGTGCATGTGCCCTTCAGGCAAATGACGATGGAATCGCTGCAGCCCTGGCGCTTTATGCCGGCCCACGCCACGCTGAGCGACTACGCCGCCATGATGGTGGCGGCACTGGGCACGACCATCAGCCCCTATCTTTTCTTCTGGCAAGCCTCGCAGGAAGTAGAAGACTTGCGCCTGCGCCCTGACGCGGCTGCGCTGCGCAAGTTCCCCGCCTATGTGCAAGAGCACCTTGCACGTATCCGACTCGACACCATGGTGGGCATGCTGCTATCTAACGCAGTGGCGCTGAGCATTGTGGTGGCCACCGCCGTCACGCTGAATCTCAATGGCATCACCGAAATTCAGACCTCGGCCCAAGCTGCCGAAGCACTTCGCCCTGTGGCGGGAGACTTCGCTTTTGTGATCTTCGCACTGGGCATCATCGGCACGGGCTTGCTGGCCGTGCCTGTACTGGCAGGCTCCGCTGCTTATGCCGTCAGTGAAGTGCTGGGCTGGAAGGCCAGCCTCTCGCACGGCTTTCAAGAGGCTCGCGGTTTTTACGGTCTCATCATCGCTGCCACAGGCCTTGGCACCGTGCTGGGCATGCTGGAAGTGGATCCCATCAAGGCGCTGGTGTGGAGCGCTGTCGTCAATGGCGTGATCTCCGTGCCCATCATGGCGGTGATGCTATGGCTGGGTCAGTCGCCACGCATCATGGGTGATTTGACGATTTCAATGCGCCACCGCTGTCTGGGCTGGGGCGCTACGCTGCTGATGGCAGTTGCCGTGGTGGTGATGTTTGCCACGCTGTAGCGCGGCGCAAGCCCAGCTGGGTTGAACGCCAGCCCACAAAAAAGAGGACTGCCTAAGCAGTCCTCTTTTGATAGCTTCTAGTCCTTATACATAAAGGACCAGAAGGCGATTTAGTTGCGAATCATGTGATCAAAGGCAGACAAAGCAGCCGTTGCGCCAGCACCCGCAGCAATCACGATTTGCTTGTAGGGCACAGTCGTGCAGTCACCAGCGGCGAACACGCCGGGCACATTGGTGTGGCCCTTGGCATCAATGATGATTTCGCCGAACTTGCTCAGCTCAACCGAGCCCTTGAGCCACTCAGTGTTAGGCACCAGACCGATCTGGATGAACACGCCTTCAAGCTCGACCAAATGCTCGGAACCCGCTCCACGGTCCTTGTACTTCAGGCCGTTGACTTTGCCATTGGCACCGGTGATTTCGGTGGTCTGCGCGTTCTTCAGGATGGTCACGTTGGGCAGGCTTTCCAGCTTTTTAACCAGTACAGCATCGGCCTTGAGCTGATCACCGTACTCGACCAAAGTCACGTGCTTGACGATACCGGCCAAGTCAATCGCGGCCTCAACGCCGGAGTTACCGCCACCGATCACGGACACGCGCTTGCCCTTGAACAAAGGACCATCGCAATGCGGGCAGTAAGCCACGCCCTTGTTCTTGTACTCGGCTTCGCCGGGCACGTTCACATTGCGCCAGCGGGCACCGGTGGACAAGATCACGGTCTTGGCCTTGAGCGAGCCGCCATTTTCCAGCTGCACCTCTACCAAACCGCCGGGAGTAGCCGCAGGAATCAGCTTCTGGGCGCGCTGCAAGTTCATGATGTCCACGTCGTAAGCACGCGCATGGGCTTCCAAAGCCATAGCGAACTTGGGGCCGTCGGTTTCCAACACAGAGATGTAGTTCTCAATGGCCAGCGTGTCGTTAACCTGACCACCAAAGCGCTCAGCAGCAACACCCGTGCGGATACCCTTGCGAGCAGCGTACACAGCCGCTGCGGCGCCAGCGGGGCCACCGCCAATGACCAACACATCGAAAGCGTCCTTAGCAGACAGCTTGGCGGCTTCGCGGGCAGCGGATCCAGTATCCAAACGGGCCAACACTTCTTCCACGCTGGTACGACCGGCATGGAACATCTGGCCGTTCATGAACACCATTGGCACAGCCATAACTTCGCGCTCTTCCACTTCCTTTTGGAAAGCGCCGCCCTCAATGATCGTGGTCTTGACCTTGGGGTTGATTACCGCCATCAGCGACAAGGCTTGCACCACGTCAGGGCAGTTGTGGCAGCTCAGGCCCATGTAGACGTCGAAGTTGTAATCGCCGTCCAGCGCTTGGATCTGCTCGATCACTTCGGCAGACACCTTCGGTGGGTGACCACCGGTCCACAGCAGCGCCAGCACCAGCGACGTGAATTCGTGACCCAAGGGCAGACCGGCAAAGCGCAGGGAGTTCGTCGCGCCTACGCGTTGCAGGGTGAAAGATGGCTTGCGGGCATCGCTGCCATCAGTGCGCAGGGAAATCTTGTCGCTGCGCAGAGTTTGGATGGTTTGCAGCAGATCGAGCATTTGCTTCGAAGTCTCGCTGTCATCCAAAGAAGCCACCAGCTCAAACGGCTGCTGCACACGCTCCAAATAGGCTGCGAGTTGGGCTTTGAGTTGATCGTTAAGCATGGTGGATTCCTTAAAATTTTTGAGTTGTTTGATGCGTTTGCGCAAACTGACTTTGAGCCGTTTGCCCACCCATAAAAGCAAAAAATGGGCGAAAAAAAGCCGGACGGGTGAGCCAAGGCCCAAACGTCGTCCGGCTTTGTGAGCGCCTAAGCGCTCAGCCGATAAAAATCAGGCTTAGATCTTGCCAACCAGATCCAGGGAAGGTGTCAGGGAAGCAGCGCCTTCCTTCCACTTAGCTGGGCACACTTGACCGGGGTTAGCGGCGGTGAACTGAGCAGCCTTGAGCTTGCGCAGAGTTTCGGACACGTCACGAGCGATTTCGTTGGAGTGCACTTCAGCGGTCTTGATTTGACCTTCTGGGTTGATGATGAAGGTGCCGCGCAGAGCCAGGCCTTCTTCAGGGATGTGCACGCCGAAAGCGTTTGTCAGAGTGTGAGTTGCATCGCCGATCAGGGGGAACTTAGCCTTGCCCACTGCGTCGGAAGTCTCGTGCCACACCTTGTGCGAGAAGTGTGTATCGGTAGTCACGATGTACACCTCAGCGCCAGCGGCTTGGAAAGCTGCGTAGTTTTCAGCTGCGTCTTCGATTTCTGTAGGGCAGTTGAAAGTGAAAGCGGCTGGCATGAAAATCAGCACAGACCACTTGCCCTTCAGGCTTTCTTCGGTCACGGTGATGAAGTCACCCTTACCGTCACGGTTCACGAAAGCGTTGGCCTTGAAAGGTTGGACTTGTGTATTGATCAAAGACATTTAAGGTTTCCTTGTGGTTAGTGGTGATTACGGAGTTAAGTTTAGATCCACTCAATCAATAAAACCAATCAATTGACTTTATTGAATCGATTGCGCAAATCTATCAACCTTGTTCCGTTCAATCTAAAGACAAGCCGCATCACTTTGCAGCCCAGCTTTGTATTGTGAAGCGAATCTGTCTACATCAGACCAACTCTCTTTCAATCAAGCCCATAGCTTTTGTTGTCATGAAGCCGACACTGCAGCGGTTTAGTGCTTAGGAAACTATTCGTAAACTAAACGAGAACGCGCATCAGATGCAGCCAATCCGCCCTGGCATGGACTTTGTTTGATTTGCCTCATAAAGCATGGACAATCCATACGACACAACACATTGCCCAAGAAGGAGTCCACCATGAAAGGTGATGCACAAGTTATTTCCTGGCTGCAAGCCCAACTCAAAAACGAGCTGACTGCCATCAACCAGTACTTCTTGCACTACCGCATGTACAAGCACTGGGGCTTCGACAAGCTGGCCAAGAAAGAATACGAAGAATCCATCGGCGAGATGAAGCACGCTGACTGGCTGATGGACCGTATCTTCACGCTCGACGGCCTGCCCAACCTGCAAGACCTGGGCAAGCTGCAAATCGGTGAAGACGTGCCAGAAGCATTGGCCTGCGACCTGCGCTTGGAGCAAGGTGCCCAGCAAACCGTCAAGGACGGCATTGCCCACTGCGAATCCGTGCGTGACTATGTCTCGCGCGATCTGCTGCAAAAGATTCTGGACGACACCGAAGAGCACATCGACTTTTTGGAGACCCAGCTTGATTTGATCGACAAGGTCGGCACGCAAAACTACCTGCAATCGCTGATGGGCGAGATCAAGTAATCAGGCAGTAAATAGACAGTGATCAGGCAGCGCCCTGATCGCCAAAAAAAAGCGGTCCCAAGTGGACCGCTTTTTTTGTCTACCCTGAACACTAATGCTATTAGTTTGGTATCAAGAAGTCCTTGCTAATGCCTGACCCTAGGTCATTCACACGGTCCAAAAACTGCGTGAGATAGGCGTGCAGGCCGGTGGTCAAAATCTCGTCAATACGGCCGTATTGCAGATCAGCCAGCAAACGCCCGGCCTTGCGCTGGGTTTCCTTAGATTGGCTGTTGCTCACACGTTCTAGGTTTTTGACCACCTCATGCATGCTCGCCAGCAGCGACCTGGGCATGTCGGCGCGCAGCATCAACAACTCGGCCACACGCTCTGGCGTAATCACATCGCGGTATACCTTGCGGTAGACCTCGAAGGCCGAGACGCTGCGCAACAAGGCGCTCCAGTGATAGAAGTCGAAGTTCATCAACGCACGGCCACGCGGCGTGCCGTGATAGTCACGCTCGATAGAGTGAAACTTCACATCCAGCAGCCGCGCCGTGTTGTCGGCGCGCTCTACAAACGTGCCCAGGCGCACAAAGTGCAGCGCCTCGTCTTTAAGCATGGTGCCCAGCGATACACCGCGCCACAGGTGCGAGCGGTATTTGACCCATTCAAAAAACTGCGCCGGGTCTTTCTTCCATGCATCGTTGTCATAGTTGCGTTGTAGCGCCAGCCAAGTCTGGTTTTGCGTCTCCCACGACTCCGTCGTCAATGCACCGCGCACAGCACGGGCGTTCTCTCTGGCCGCCCTCAGGCAGGCGAAGATTGAAGAGGGGTTGGCCTCATCCGTCACCATGAACTGCAGCACAGAGTCACGGTCAAGCTCTGGGTACTTGGCCTGAAAAGCCGGTATCAATTCGCTAATCGACAACACACTTTGCCAGCCCCGGCGCGCATCATGAATGCCCTGCGGCAGCATGTCGGTTTCATAAGCCACGCTCAACATGCGCGCAGTGTTCTCTGCCCGCTCTGTATAGCGGGACATCCAGTAAAGGTGATCGGCGGTACGGCTCAGCATAGGCACTCCTTGAGCAGAGAACCCCACACACGCGGATCACGCGCGCAGTTTTCTGGTGAAAAAATGCCTGCAGCATTTTTTTCTGCCCGCTCTGTGTAACTAGACATCCAATACAAATGGTCTGCGGTACGTGAAAGCATCAGCGGCCTCCCTTGTCGTCTTCTTGATTTTCTTGCGCTTGCAGCACCCAGGTGTCCTTGGTGCCGCCGCCTTGCGAAGAGTTCACCACCAGCGAGCCTTCTTTCAGCGCCACGCGCGTTAAACCGCCAGCCACCATATTGATATCAGTGCCGCTCAACACAAAAGGCCGCAAATCAATATGACGCGGGGCAATGCCCTGCTCCACCATGGTGGGGCAGGTAGATAGGCTCAGCGTGGGCTGGGCAATATAGTTACTGGGGTTGCCCACCAAGACGCGGCGGAAGGCCTCAATCTCGGCCTGCGTGGCCGTGGGGCCAATCAACATGCCGTAACCGCCCGCGCCGTGTACTTCTTTCACGACCAGCTCATGCAGGTGGTCCAGCACGTAATTCAGGTCATCTTCTTTGCGGCACAGCCAAGTCGGCACGTTCTGCAAGATGGGCTCTTCCTTGAGATAAAACCGAATCATCTCCGGCACATAGGGGTAGACCGATTTATCGTCAGCGATGCCCGTGCCCACGGCGTTGCAGATGTTGACGTTGCCCGCACGGTAGGCACGCATCAAACCCTTGCAGCCCAGTGTGGATGTGGGGTGGAAAACCTCAGGGTCCAGAAAATCATCATCGACGCGGCGGTAAATCACATCGACTCGCTGCAGGCCTTGGGTGGTGCGCATGTAGACAATGTCTTTTTCCACCACCAAGTCTTGCCCCTCAACCAGTTCCACGCCCATTTGCTGGGCCAAGAAAGCATGCTCAAAGTAAGCGCTGTTGTGCATGCCCGGCGTCAGCACCACCACCGTGGGCTCCAAAGCGCCAGATGGGGCACTGCTATGCAAGGTGTCCAGCAACATATCGGGGTAATGCGCCACCGGGGCCACGGAGTGCTTGCCAAACAGATCGGGGAACAGGCGCATGGTCATGCGGCGGTTTTCCAGCATGTAGGAAACGCCAGAGGGCACGCGCAAATTGTCTTCCAGCACGTAGTAGACGCCGTTGCCATCGGCATCCGGCGCACGCACGATGTCGATGCCGGCAATGTTGGCATACACATCGTTGGGCACTTGAATGCCTTCCATCTCTGGACGGTACTGGCTGTTACCGCCTACCAGCTCGTGCGGAATCAGGCCTGCCTTGACCATCTCTTGGCCGTGATAGGCATCGCGAATAAAACAGTTCAGAGCTTTGACACGCTGGGCCAAACCGGCCTGCATGCTCTCCCACTCATGGGCCGGGATGATGCGGGGAATCAAGTCAAAAGGAATCAGGCGTTCCGTGCCTGCGCCGCTTTCGTCCTTGTCGCCGTACACCGCAAAGGTGATACCTACGCGGCGGAAAATGATTTCAGCCTCGGCGCTGCGGGCACGCAGGTAATCCGGCGACTGATTGGCCAGCCACTGCGCATAGTCCAGATAGTGGTCTCGCACCGCACCAGATTCGGCGGGGGAGTTCAGATACATCTCATCAAATGTGCGCATTCTGTCCTCTACATATAGCCCGGCTCGCGTGTGCAAGCCACTGTTTTAGTTTAGCCACCCTGAGCGCTCTCCAACGCAGGCATAGACCCGTAGACTCATCACCTACAGAGTGACATCCAAGTCACGCAAGCCCCGTGCCAGTTCCGGCCCACTTTAAGGGGGTTGGCGATGAACATCCCAATATCGCGAATGAAGCTGACGCTCACATTGCAAAGATACCGCTTGCTCAGAGCGCCAAAGCGCCGCGCCGCAGCGCTCTTGCAGCACTAACTCGCTTGCTGCGGCCTTGTACCGGTCAACCACCGCCGCCACCGGGTGGCCAAAGCGATTGAGATAACCAGCTTGCACCACCGCCCAATGCGGCTGCAGTGTTTTGACCCAAGCCTCGGTCGAAGAAGTTTTGCTGCCATGGTGCGGCACCTGCAGCCAGTCCACAACATCTGTAATGCGGGTCTGCAAAAGCAACTGCTCTTGCGCGGCTTCAATATCGCCCACCAGCAAAGCCACGCTGCCGCTGACTGAGCGTATGCGCAGCACACAGCTGCCAAAGTTGGGCTGGGGCTTGCGCCCGTTCAACCATGCATCGCCTGCAGGTGGGTGCAGCACCTCAAACGTCACCCCATCCCACTGCCAGTGCTGGCCTTGGGTGCAGCGCTCTACGGGAGCAGAACTTGCCAGCGCCGCCAGCAGCGGGTCTTCAATCACAGAGTCAGATCCCCAAACCTTCATCTGTGGCTGAGCCGCTTTAACAGCCAGCGCACCACCTGTGTGGTCGCTGTCGCGGTGGCTCAGCATCATGGCGTCTAGCCGCATGCCTTGGGCAGCCAGCAGCGGCACAATCACGCGTTCACCCGCATCGCTTTGGCGGCTGTATTGCGGCCCTGCGTCATACAAAAGCCTGTGGCCTGCTGTGCTGATGATGACGGCATTGCCCTGCCCAATGTCCACCGCTTGCAGCTCAAACTCGCCCACTTTCGGCCAGGCCTGCGGCCACAGCAAGGCAGGCAGCGCAAACAAAGCAGCCACCACGCGCAGCCGCACAGGCAATGGTGCGATAACGAGCAAGCCCGCCGCAATCGCCAGCACACTGGCCCACCATGCGGGCTGAGGCATGCACCAAACCGCCCAAGGCAAATCTGCCAGCCATTGCAGCAACCCCATCAAAGGCAGCATGGCCAGCGCCGCTGCGGCTGCACCCACAGGCACCAAAGCCGCCAATAAGGCCAGCGGCGTAACCAGCAAAGTCACCCAAGGAATAGCCACCAGATTGGCCAGCAAGCCGACGATGGACACCTGCCCAAACAGCAGCAAACCCAGTGGTGCTAACGCCAGCGATATCAACCACTGCTCACGCGCCAAAGCATAGATTTTTGAAAGAAATCTGGCTGTAGTCTTTTCACCATCTGGACTAGTAGCTACAAAATTAGAAGCAAGCAGCACCCCCACAGCCACAAAGCTCAGCCAGAACCCGGCCTGCCAAAGTGCCCACGGATCGAGCGCCACAACCACTGCCAGCGCCAGCAGCCACACACAAGCCCAAGGCCAGCGCGCACCCAGTGTTTGCAGCAGCGCCACCACCGCCAACATGCACACCGTGCGCTGCGCAGGCAGCCCCCAGCCGCTAAACAGCGCATAGCCCGTAGCCAAAAGCACACCCACCCACAAAGCCGCACGCGGCGCGGAAATGATGCTGCAAGCCCGCGCACTGCGGCGCCACAAGCGCCCCACTATCAAAGCCGCCAGCCAAGCGAACATGGTGATGTGAAGGCCCGAAATACTCATCAAATGCGCCACACCCGTCTGGCGAAACATGGCCCAGTCTTTGCGCTCAATCGCTTGCTGATCGCCCACCGCCAAGGCCGCGACCACACCTAGCGCGCCCTGCTGGCTTTCAAGGTCCATACCCGGCAAATCAGCCCCCTGCAACCACGTTTGTAAATGCGCAGCCTGCGCCTGAATCCGGTCACGCAGCCACTGGCGCCAGCGCTGCAGCGGGTATTGCGCCGTTACTTCTAACAGTTGCTGCGGCGCTTTATCGCGCACATAGCCTGTGGCCTGAATGCCTTGCTCCCACGCCAGCAATTCATAGTCAAAGCCATGCGGGTTGCGCGCCCCGTGCGGGCGTTTGATGCGTACCGTCAACCGCCAGCGCTGGCCGGGGCTCAGCGCCACGCCTTGTGCCCAAGGGGCAATCAAGGGCTGGCTGGTGTCCATCTCTTTTCCGTAAGGGCCGTACCAAGCCAGTTCGAGCAAAGGCGGCACCCCGGCTGGAGCCTCATCGACGGCAAAGCGCCAGCGCTGCCCGTTGCTGGTAGTTTGCAGCATGGATGCAATCCGGCCCTGCACTTGCAGATCAACCGACTCCAGCGACTTAGGTAAGGTCTGCGCCAGATAGGCATGGGCGCGCCAGCCTGTGGCCCCAGCTACGCAGCAGGCGGCGGCCCACACCAGCAGCAACCAGCACAGCAGCGGCCTGCGCTGCAATGGCCTAACCATCAGCAGCATGAGCAAGCCCAGCACCAGCAGACTTTGGTAGACCCACAAGCCCCACAACTGCGCCTGCGTGACCTGCCACGCAGCACCCAGCACGCAACCCCATAGCGGAGCCAGCCAAGACAGGCGGGCGCGCTGCATGGGGTGGGCGAGCTGAATAGCGCTTTGCTCCATCTCGCCATGCTAGGCGCGGCGCGCACGCGCCAGAACTGCGGCTATCCCTGCCCTGCACTTAACCCCTGCATTCAAGGTAAAACGGCTTCAAGTCCATATAGCTATTGGACTATCAGCTATCAATTCAAAAGATCGGCAGGCCGCAGGCACTGTGTCAAACTTGCCAGTCTTTCATCCACTCACCATTGCCCTATTTTCGGAGCCAGACATGAGCATCAACGACACCCTCAAAGCCCTGAACATCACCCTGCCAGAAGTAGCGATGCCCGCCGCCGCCTACCTGCCCTATGTGCAAAGCGGCAGCATGGTCTTCCTCAGCGGTCACATCGCCAAGCAAAACGGCCAGCCTTGGGTGGGCAAGCTCGGTGAGAACATCACCACCGAAGAAGGCAAGCTGGCCGCCCGCGCCGTGGCGATTGATTTGATGGGCACGCTGCAACACGCTTGCGGCGGCGATCTCAGCCGCGTCAAGCGCATCGTCAAGGTGATGAGCTTGGTCAACTCCTCGCCCGCCTATACCGAGCAGCACCTGGTCACCAACGGCTGCAGCGAGCTGCTGGTGCAAGTCTTTGGCGACGCAGGCAAGCACGCCCGCAGCGCTTTCGGCGTGGCGCAAATCCCCATGGGCTGCTGCGTTGAAATTGAACTGATCGCCGAACTCGCCGATTAATCAACAAACCAGCTCGCACCCTTCGCAACTGACCCCTGACCGACATGACTACGCCCCCTCTGGTTCTGAGCATTCAATCCCACGTCGCCTACGGCCATGTGGGCAATGACGCGGCCATGCTGCCGCTGCAGCTGCTGGGCATAGAGCCCGTAGCGGTGCACACCGTGCAGTTCTCCAACCACACGGGTTATGGCGAGTTCAAAGGTCAGGTCTTCACCCCCGCCCATGTGCAAGATGTGCTCGACGGCCTGCGCGCACGCGGCGTGCTGGCGCGCTGCGCGGCCGTGCTATCGGGCTATCTCGGTGATGCGGGGGTGGGCGAAGCGATTTTGGCCGCTGTGCAGGAAGTGCGGGCCTCGCAGCCCAAAGCCCACTACCTGTGCGACCCGGTCATGGGCGATGTAGGGCGCGGCATATTTGTACGCCCCGGCATTCCGGACTTTCTGCGCAAACGTGCGCTGTCGCAAGCCAGCGTCATCACGCCCAATCATTACGAATTTGAATTACTCAGCGGCGGCCCGCTGACCACCGTACAGGCCGCCGTGCAAGCCGCGCGCACCATGCTCAGGCAAATGCATGACAGCCAGTCCGCGCTCATCGTCATCACCAGCCTGCGCACCGACGACCTGCCCACCAACCAACTGGCCACCCTGGCCGTGACCGCTGATAAAGCATGGCTGGTGCAAACGCCTTATGTCGACCTGCACCCTCTGCCCAACGGCATGGGCGATGTATTTACCGCTGTGCTGCTAGGCCACCTGATTCAGGAGCGAGCCATTCCCGATGCGGTATCGCGCGCCGTCAGCACCTTGTACGCCATGGTCTCGCGCACTCAAGCCGGGCAGCGGGACTTACCTCTGGTCGCCAGCCGCGACCAGATCACAGCGCCTGCGCACACTTTTGCGGCTGTGCCAGTGGCAGCACCGTAACCCTGAGCAACGAAACCACTGACACCTCATAGCCACGCGTCAAATGATGTTGCAGACTCAAGACCCAGAGCATCCACATCCGCCCACTTTCTTAAGGAACAAGCTATGAGGACTGTAGCGCTCTGCTCCAACGCGTTCAAAAGCGCTGCAACAACCCTGGCCTTCTGCACGCTGCTAGCACCAACCCATACCCTGGCGCTTGACCAAAGTGCCGTTCCCAATACCTCTCAGACCCAGACACCAGAACTTGAAAACCAGCTGCCTCTGAACCGAGAAACATTGAGCCACGCCATGCAAACCCTTCTGCAGGCGAGCATCACTCGCGACCTGGAAACCACCTTGAAATATGTAGCGCCAAAGAAGATTCAGGGTATCTCAGCATCCATGGGGAAGTCGCATCAGGACACCATTACAGAGTTGATTCGAATCGGCCAAGCCGCCGACCAGCGCAACAAGGTCAAGGTAATCACCGGCCATTACGGCCTCGACGCTGCACAATACGGCAGCACCTCAACCGGTCGCAGCTATGCACTGCAGCCCTATAGCCGAACCTTTGAAAAAGACAGCAGCACTTTCGAGCTCACCTATCTCACGCTGGCCAGCGTGGACCAGGGGCAAATTTTCATTACCCCACTCAGTGATGAAACGCTGCTCCCTGAGCTGATTTCGCTCTATCCAGACCTTGCAGAGATCCACGTTTCAGCAGGACGCCTCGGCCAGTAGCTACACACAGAAGCAGATGTTCTATGTGCTGAATGCATTCGTCTTTGTTTGCTACTTTTCAAAGCAGTGAACGAACGCATCGATCGGTTGAATCAACCGCCGAATGCTGCTGCTTCCTCCATCAAAAAGCCGCCCCAGCAAAACTGGCGCGGCTTTTTTATTTAGGTGCGCGAATCGCTTATTCCACGCGCGTCACCGCCTGCGGCTTAAAGCCCAGATCAGCTGCCTTGCCCTTGCGGCCCCGGTTGCCACGGGCGTTGTTGAGGCTGCGAATCTCCAGCGTCTCGCTCTTGACCTTGCCGCCACGGCCCACGCCATCCAGACGAATGCTGCGCGTGTAGGCGGCGGCTCCTGCCAGTGTGTCCTTGTCTTCCAAACTGATGAGCATGAGGCCGCGCCCGCCCTTGGGCATGGCTTTGAGTTCGCCGATCTCGAACGTCAAAATACGGCCACCCACCGATGCACAAATCACATGTGTAGCAGCCTTGAGCAGACCCGCGCCCTGCTCGCCGCCCTCCACCGTTTCAGCTCGCGCATTCACGGGAACGCCTTGTACGACGGATGGAGCGCACAAAGTCTCGCCTTCGCCTAGCGTGACAAAGGCTTTGCCGGCCTTCTGGCGCGAGAGCATGTCGCCCACTGCTGCCATAAAGCCGTAAGAGCCCGAGCCTGACAGCAGCAGTTGCGTGCTTTCTGCACCGGCAAAGTAGTACAGCAGCTGCGTACCTGCTTCTAGCTCGATCAGCGTGGTGACAGGCTGGCCATCACCGCGCCCGCCGGGCAAGGCCGACACGGGCACGGAGTAAATACGGCCATTGCTGCCAAAGGCCAGTAGCTGATCGACGGTGCGGCATTCAAACGTGCCGTACA
Source organism: Comamonas sp. Y33R10-2 (assembly GCF_019355935.1). NCBI lineage: Bacteria > Pseudomonadati > Pseudomonadota > Betaproteobacteria > Burkholderiales > Comamonadaceae > Comamonas > Comamonas sp. Y33R10-2. Next base: position 3,784,691 of record NZ_CP079925.1, on the reverse strand, counting down.
GGCTATCGCCCGCCTTGAAGCTGAGGGTGGCCGCATCCACGCCATGGCCTTGGCGCGTGCGCACCCAGCCCTTGTCGGAGATGATGACGGTGGTGGGCTCGTCCACCACTTTGACCTCGGCCACAACCTTCTTTTCCTCGTGGATCAGCGTGCGGCGTGCGTCGCCAAAGGTTTTGGAATCAGCTTCGATTTCTTTGCAGATCAGGCGGCGCATGGTCGCTTCGCTGCCCAGAATATCGTCGAGCTTGCCCTGTTCGGTGCGCAGCTCTTTGAGTTCCTGCTCGATCTTGATGGCTTCAAGCCGCGCCAGTTGGCGCAGGCGAATTTCAAGAATGTCCTCGGCCTGACGCTCGGAGAGTTTGAACTCTTCAATCAGTGCCTGCTTGGGCTCATCGCTGGCGCGAATGATGGCAATGACCTGATCGATATTGAGCAAAACGGCCTGACGGCCTTCCAGAATATGGATGCGGTCCAGCACCTTGGCCAAGCGGTGTTGGCTGCGGCGCGTGACGGTCTGAAAGCGAAAGGCAATCCACTCTTCGAGCATCAGGCGCAGCGACTTCTGCACAGGGCGGCCATCCAGACCAATGCTGGTCAGGTTGATGGAGCTAGACGACTCCAGGCTGGTATGGGCTAACAGCGCTGTAATCAGCTCAGACTGCGGCGTTTTTCCGGTCTTGGGCTCAAGCACAATGCGCACCGGTGCATCTTTGCCAGACTCATCGCGCACGCAGTCGAGCACGGCCAAGATGCTGGCTTTGAGCTGAGTTTGCTCTTGCGTCAACGTCTTTTTGCCGGTCTTGACCTTGGGGTTGGTGATGTCCTCGATCTCTTCAAGCACCTTCTGGGTAGAAACGCCGGGGGGCAGCTCGGTCACCACCAACTGCCACTGGCCACGCGCCAGCTCTTCAATCTTCCAGCGCGCACGCACCTTGAGGCTGCCGCGACCAGTGCGGTAGGCATCGGCAATATCGCTACTGGAAGAGATGATCTGGCCGCCGCCCGGATAGTCTGGGCCGGGAATCATCGCCAGCAACTCTTCTTCGGTCAGGTTGGGCTTTTTGATCAAGCTCACGCAAGCCGTGGCCACTTCCACCAAGTTGTGGCTTGGGATTTCAGTGGCCAAACCCACGGCAATGCCGCTTGCGCCGTTGAGCAGCGAAAACGGCAGGCGAGCCGGCAACTGCCTTGGCTCTTGCGTGCTGCCGTCGTAGTTGGGCACAAAGTCCACCGTGCCCATGTCGATTTCATCGAGAAGCAAGCTGGTGATTTTGGACAAGCGCGCTTCGGTGTAACGCATGGCGGCTGCGCCGTCACCGTCGCGGCTGCCGAAGTTGCCTTGGCCATCAACCAGCGGGTAGCGCTGGTTAAAGTCTTGCGCCATGCGCACCAGTGCGTCGTAGGCAGACTGGTCACCGTGTGGGTGAAAACGGCCCAGCACATCACCCACCACGCGGGCGCTTTTGACGGGCTTGGCCGCCGTGTTGCCGTTGTTCCCGCTGTAGCTCAGGCCCATGCGGTCCATCGCATAGAGAATGCGACGCTGCACGGGCTTTAAGCCGTCGCAGACATCGGGCAGAGCGCGGCCTTTGACGACCGAAAGTGCATATTCGAGATAGGCGCGCTGCGCGTATTGACCCAAGTCCAGTACATCGCCAGCGGCTTGTAGAGACAAATCCGGTGTGGTTTGATCGCTCATGAATTCTTAGTAATTTTCCAAATATCGCCTCAGCGGCGAATCAAGGTAGCTGAACGTCGGGGCTAGCCAAGGTCATGCGAACGCGAGAGCCGCTCTTGCCTGCTGCAGTGGCTGCAGCACTGGAGCGGCCGCTCAGCGGCTTGGCCGCTTGCAGTTGCTCATAAATGCCTGTGACTGCTTTGACGTAATTCATCGTTTCTTTGTAGGGCGGAATGGCCTTGCCAAACTTTTGCACCGCGCCTTCGCCTGCGTTGTAAGCCGCCAGCACCAAGTCAAGCCGCCCGGGGAACAAGCCCATCAGGTAGCTGAGGTAGCGCGCACCGGCAGGAATATTCACCGCCGGGTCTGCCAGTTGCTCTTGCATGCTGCGCTTTTTGCTAGCCGCCACGCCAAAGCGCTCAGCGGTAGCGGGCATTAACTGCATCAAGCCGACGGCGCCCTTGGGCGAGACTGCAGCGGAATCAAAACCAGACTCCACCGCAATCACGGCTTTGAGCAAGTCGTACTCCACACCCGTGCGCTCAGCCGCTTTTTGCAGATGAGGCCTTACGCTTTTATAGCGCGGAGAAACTTCAAAAAAGTTTTGCGTGCGCGTGCGGGCCGTTAAACCTTGAGCGGCAGCATCAGGGCGCAGACCGGGTTGATTGCTGTCATAGCGCTCACCTTTAAAAAACAGCTTGTAGCGTTCATCGAGCGCCTCCGCCGCAAAGTGGGTGACGCCAAATTCATCCACATAAGCCCACAGATCAGCATGTGCGGCTGGTGCAAACGCCAGCCAACCAGCGCCAGCCAGCAGCAGCTGCGCCCCCGCCAGACGAACACGGGTACGCAAAGACATAGGCGCCACCCCGCCGCTTTGCAGCGAGGGCTGTTGCTGAGAGCTAAACAGTGCATTTGACATGGCGTACTCCTGTGAACACAGCGGCGGCTGCAAGCAGGCAGAGCGTGAAATTTGCCCTGCTTCAATCGCCCTAGGTATCGGTTCGATATAGGTTAAATATCGCTTAGATATCAACCTCCACGGCGTCGCCGTGTAACTCCATCAGCTCTCGGCGGGCTGCGGCTTCGCCCTTGCCCATGAGCTTGGTGACAACGGCAGCTGACTCGGCAAAGTCCAAGTTCATGAACTGCACTGCGGGCATGCGGCGTGTGTCGGGGTTGAGCGTGGTTTCCCACAGCTGCTCGGCATTCATCTCGCCCAAGCCCTTGAAGCGGCTGACCTGACATTTCTCACGCGGCACGCCATCTTTGGCGCACTTTTCGATGATGGCTTCCAGCTCGCCCTGATCCAGCGCATAGACCTTGATGGCCGGCTTTTTGCCACGCGCAGGCACATCCACACGGAACAGCGGGGGCAGCGCCACATGAATGTGACCGGCCTCGATGAGCTTGGGGAAATGCTTAAAGAACAGGGTAAGCAGCAGCACCTGAATATGGGAGCCGTCCACGTCCGCATCACTCAGAATACATATCTTGCCGTAGCGCAGGCCAGACAAATCCGGTTCGTCATTGGGGCCATGCGGGTCCACACCAATCGCCACCGAAATATCGTGAATTTCGTTGTTGGCAAACAGGCGATCGCGGTCCACTTCCCAAGTGTTGAGCACCTTGCCGCGCAGCGGCAAGATGGCCTGCGTTTCCTTGTCGCGGCCCATCTTGGCGCTGCCGCCCGCAGAGTCACCTTCTACCAAAAACACTTCGTTAACGCTGAGATCTTTGCTTTCGCAATCGGTCAGCTTGCCGGGCAATACGGCTACGCCGCTGCCCTTGCGTTTTTCAACCTTTTGGCCGGCCTTCTGGCGGGTCTGAGCTGCCTTGATGGCAATCTCAGCGAGTTTTTTGCCCCACTCCACATGCTCGTTGAGCCACAGCTCAAGCACCGGGCGCACAAAGCCCGAGACCAAACGCACGGCATCGCGAGAGTTCAGGCGCTCTTTGATCTGGCCTTGGAACTGCGGATCCAGCACCTTGGTGTTGAGCACATAGCTGGCGCGGGCGAATACATCGTCCGGCATGAGCTTGACGCCCTTGGGCAGCAGCGAGTGCATGTCAATAAAGGCTTTGACGGCCTGAAACAGGCCATCGCGCAGGCCGCTTTCATGCGTGCCGCCAGCGGTAGTGGGGATCAGGTTGACATAGCTTTCGCGCAGCGGCGAGCCGTCTTCGGTAAAGGCCACGCACCATGCAGCACCTTCGCCTTCGGCAAAGCTGTCGTTGTTTTTGTCGGCAAAGCCCTCGCCCTCAAACAAGGGGATGACAGGCTCACCGTGCAGGCTTTGCGCCAGATAGTCGCGCAGGCCGCCCTTGAATTGCCAAGTTTGCGTGTCGCGAGACTTTTCATTGATCAGCGAGACCGACACGCCGGGCATGAGCACGGCCTTGCTGCGCAGCAAATGCACCAGCTCGCCCATGGGCAGGGCTGAGGATTCAAAGTATTTGGCATCAGGCCAAGCGCGCACGGTGGTGCCTTGCTTGCGCTCGCCGGGCTGCAAATCACGAATGGTGAGCGGCTCAATCACATCGCCCGCAGAAAACACCAGTCTTGCGACCTTGCCGTCGCGGTGCACCTGCACTTCAAGGCGTGTGGCCAGAGCATTGGTGACCGAGACGCCCACGCCGTGCAGACCGCCGGAGAAGCTGTACGCGCCGCCATTGCCCTTGTCGAACTTGCCGCCTGCGTGCAGACGCGTGAAGACCAACTCCACCACGGGTGCATTTTCTTCAGGGTGCATACCAAAGGGGATGCCACGGCCATCGTCGTCCACGCTGTACGAGCCATCGCCGTGCATGGTGAACTTGATTTTTTTGCCATGACCGGCGAGTGCCTCATCGGCGGCGTTGTCGAGCACCTCCTGCAAGATATGCAGGGGGTTGTCGGTACGCGTGTACATGCCGGGACGCTGTTTAACAGGCTCCAGACCCTTGAGAACGCGGATCGAGCCTTCGGAATATTCGGTGGACGGTTTAGCTGCCATGGGGGCGAATTGTAGTGGCCTCTCCAGATTAATGCTGGATAAATTCACAGTTGTTTACTCCCAATACTCTTGCACAAAGCCAGAACTTCTGTCTTTGGCATGTGTTTTTGATCGCGTCAGAAGCACTATAAACGCCATAAAAACAATAGCTTGTAGTCTTTTATTTGATAGGTCTTCAGGGCTTTTCATGGTCGAAATCCATGTATTTCCACCATGGGTCGCTCACTTTTTATTTAAATCTCAACGACTTGTATGAGCGCCTGCCGCGCAGGTGACGCCCAAGGCATGTGCAAAGTACACACCAATGCACTTGTTTCGTTAAAGTCGAGTGCTGACAAGATTGACAACAATTTTCCGCACGCACGGCATGACAACTAAGACAACAACACCAGCGCCGCTGTCCATGGCACAGATTCTTCTGTGCGGTGGCGCCATCGTCACCATCTCCATGGGCATACGCCATGGCTTTGGTCTGTGGCTGCTACCCATCACCCAAGATATGGGCTGGACGCGCGAGAACTTCTCGATGGCAATTGCCGTGCAAAACCTGTCATGGGGCATTTTGGGCATTTTTGTCGGCATTCTGGCCGACCGCATTGGCGCTTTCAAGGTGCTGATTGGCGGCTCTATTTTGTATGCCTTGGGCTTGGCCGGCATGGCGCTATCGCCCACCAGTACGTGGTTTTTGCTCACCGCCGGGGTGCTGATTGGGGCTGCGCAGGCCGGCACCACCTACGCCGTGATCTTTGGCGTGCTGGGGCGTCAAATTTCTGCGGCCAAGCGCAGCTGGGCCATGGGCGTGACGGCCGCAGCAGGCTCGTTTGGCCAGTTTTTCATGGTGCCCGTCGAAGGCAACCTGATTGCGCAGTTCGGCTGGTCCAACGCTTTGCTGGTGCTGGCCGTACTCGCCTTGCTGATTGTGGCTCTGGCCTTTGGCCTGCGTGAGCCGGGCTTTGGCAACGGAGCGCCCATCAAGCGCGAACAAACCGTGGGGCAAGCCCTGAAAGAAGCTTGGACCTACCCCAGCTTTTTGCTGTTGACGGGCGGCTACTTCGTCTGCGGCTTTCAGGTCATGTTTATTGGCGTACACATGCCCAGCTACCTCAAAGACTTTGGTATGGCGCCGCATGTTGCGAGCTATTCGCTGGCGCTGATCGGTTTGTTCAATATCTTTGGCACATATCTGGCGGGCAATCTGGGCCAGAAGATGCCCAAACGCTACCTGCTGTCGGGCATCTATGGCCTGCGCTCAGTCGTGACTGTCGGCTTTTTGCTGGCTCCGCTGTCGCCTTGGTCGGTTTATGTCTTTTGCGCAGCCATGGGCTTTTTGTGGCTTTCTACCGTGCCGCTGACCAATGCCACCATTGCCCAGATTTTTGGCGTGCAGCACCTGTCCATGCTGGGCGGCTTTGTGTTTTGCAGCCACCAAATTGGCAGCTTTTTGGGTGTGTGGCTGGGCGGCTATCTGTACGACATGAACGGCAACTACGACATGGTCTGGTACATCTCCATTGCTCTGGGCATCTTAGCCGCACTCATTAACCTGCCCGTACGTGAAGCGGCCATTACCCGCCACAGCACAGCCAGTGCGGCCTAAGCTTTAATGAGCACCATGCAGATCAAACTCTGGCAACGTATCCTCATCTGGGCCGCCGTTGTGGCGGTTCTGCTGGCCGTGTTTGCCCTGTATATGCAACCGCAATTCATGCTCACACTGGCTGACCAAGTCTGGGCCTGCTTCTGAGCTTTGGGTGCCACCCGGCCCCGCAGTCAGGCCGGGAGAGAACATGCACCGTATCGTGATTACAGGGGCGTCTGACGGCATTGGCGCTGAAATGGCCCACCAACTGGCGCAAACCCATCAAAGCCAGCTGCAACTGACACTGGCCGCGCGCAATGCAGACAATCTGCAAGCCGTAGCCCGCCAATGCGAGGCGCATGGCGCGCAGGTGCTGATTCAGCCCACCGATGTCTCCGTCGAAGCCCAGTGCCGCACGCTGATTGCCCAAGCCGTGCACCGGTTTGGCGGCATTGATGTGCTCATCAACAACGCCGGAGTTTCTGCCCACGCGCTGCTGGAAGATGTCAGCGCCCAAGACCTGAGCTGGTACGAGCAGCTAATGCGCATCAACTTTTGGGGCAGTGTGTGGTGTACCCATGCTGCACTGCCGCATCTCAAGGCCAGCAAAGGCTCAATAGTCGCCGTGTCATCGCTGGCCGGACTCATCGGCGTGCCGGGCCGCACGGCCTACAGCGCCAGCAAATTTGCCATGACTGGCTTTTTTGAAGCGCTGCGCGCCGAACTCAAACCTGCAGGTGTGAGCGTCACAACAGCCTACCCCGGCGTAGTGGCCACGCAGATTCGCAACCGCGGCTACAACGCCAAAGGCGTGGCCGCGGGCGTCAGCGGCCTCAAAGAAGACAAAGCCATGACGGTGGAGGAATGCGCCCGCCTCATCATCGATGGCATGAACCGGCGCCAGCGCGAGGTGGTGATGGACAAGGGCAAGCTGGGCCGCTTCCTCAAGCTGATTGCGCCCGGCATGGTTGAAAACATGGCGCTGGCGGCGCTCAAAGATGATGTGAAGCCGCATTGAGATTCCAGCATTGAGCTGACAGAGCGGGGGCAAGGCAAGGGAGCAGGCACTGCTATAGTTTTTGGCAAGATGACCAGCTCCACCCCTCCTACCTCTCCCCGCCCTCACCCTCTTCCGGCCAGCCACGGTGCGCAAGCGCCGTCCGCATGGATTACCCGCTTCGCCCATCTGGTAGCGCCGCAAGGCACGGTGCTCGATCTGGCCTGCGGCATGGGCCGACATACACACTACTTTCATGCATCAAATCATGCAGTAGTCAGCGTGGATAAATCACCTGAAGCTACACAATCAATAGCAAACATCGCAGAGACGATGACTGCTGATATCGAAAATGGGCCATGGCCGCTGACGGGGCGTAGTTTTGATGGTGTGGTCATCACCAACTATCTCTGGCGCCCTCTGTGGCCGCAGATTCTGGCCAGCGTCAAACCCGGCGGCGTGTTGCTGAATGAAACCTTTGGCCAAGGCAATGAAGCCTACGGCAAGCCCTCGCGCCCAGACTTTTTGCTGGCGCCCGGCGAGCTGCTGCAGGTCTGCGCTGGTTGGACCATCGTCGCCTATGAACATGGTGTGCTGCGCCAGCCTGACCGTGTGGTGCAGCGCATTGCCGCCATCAAGCCTGCTGACTCTGCTGCCAACACTACCTTCCCTCTGCAAAGCTGACCACCATGCCTAACTACGCGCTGCTGCTTGCCCACGACGAACACCCCGGCTCTACTACCGAATGGCCGGCCCAGCCCGGTGGCCTCTGTGAAGGCTGGGCCGAGTGGTACAGCAGCACGCCGCTGCTGTTTAGCGTGCTGCTGGGCGATGCCAGCCACCTGCCAGAGCGCGTGCCCTGCAGCGCCTATCAAGACAAAGAAAGCCTGATTTCGCTAGCCGCGCCCATTAATGAGGTCAAGGCACGCTGGCAATGGCTCAAGTCCGTGATGGAGCCGCTGCCCGCCAATTGGCCCGACTCGCTCAAAAAACAGTGGCAGGAGATTGATTCACTCATCACCCATAGCCAGCGCAACTGGCTGCTGCTGGACTGCGCCACGCTGTGCGAATACGACACGGATACGCCAGACTACGAGACCTTCATCAACACCCTGCGCGACCAGTGCCTGCAGTGGGAATGCACGGGCAGCGACCTGCCCGAATCGCTACAGTCTTTGAAGCAAGATGCACAAGCTCAGTGGGGCTGGTGGAGCGATTGCGTCATCATGCGCACCGAAGTGGTTGAGCGCGACAACGACGATGACTGGCCTGCCTGGCTCAAAGACCATTACGTGGAGCGCTATCACAGCGCCTGGGATGAAGACACGGACGCTTATTACGTCATGCCCAGAAAGCACCCGCGCACGGGCGACAAGCTGCCCGGAGAAAACAAACGCGAGCACTGGCCAGTCGGGCTGGTCACTCCCTATGGCCGCTGGCTGGTCAAGCCCATTGAAGGCGCCTCGGGCGCCTATAGCTCGGGCGGCTATATCAATGTGCGCTACCCAGAAGTGCAGGAAGGCGAAGGCGAAAAGTCCGGCCTCAAGGACTTGAATGGCACCTGGGTAGTGCCGCCATCGGCCGGCTACCGCAACGCCTATGCCATCACACCGCAGGTCATGGCATGCAAGTCTGCCCACTACCCAAACTGTGAAGACCTGCGCAGCCTGCCGGGGCTGGAGCTGCTGCAAGAAGGCCTGTCCAGCATCTACTACAACGAAGAAGAAGACCGGTTCATTCGCGCCGACAAGGGCCCGTATGGCGACTCGCACAAGCTGCTGCTCAAGGCCGACGGCCAACCGCTGTTTGACGCCAGCCGCTATGAACACATCAACGACTTCAACGCCAAGACCGGCTTGGCCGTAGCTACCATCCGCGAGCCGTATGTGGATGAAAAAGGCGAAGAACGCAGCCATACCTGGGAAGGCGTGATTCACATCACAGGCCAGGAAATCATTCCCTGCGAATTCAAGACCATTGAGCGCGGTTTCAGCAGCTCACCCCCCAAGATCTTCCCCGGCGGCAAGCTGCTGGCCATTGACGACAAAGGCCACCCCCGCGTCTACAGCACCAAGGGCAAGCTGCTGTCTGCCCCCGATATTTGGTGCCCGCCACTGAACATGAGCCCGAAAAAAAATGAGCTGCTCACGTTCATGGGAGAAGGGCCAGAGGCCCAAATGGGCATGTATTCCATCAAAGACTTCAGCTTTAGCCCCAGCGGCGAAACCTGGGACGACTACCGCAGCGCCATGCGCGGCATGTTCAAGGGGCTTGGCGGCGAGACGCCTGAAGTCACCACCATTGACACCACGATTACCCGCGTGGAGCTGATCGAGGCCGAGGACCCCATCTGGATGGAGGGCATGGCCCGCATTCTGTGTCTGGGCGAAGAGAGCGAGACTGCAGAACTGATGGCCCAATGGCGAGCCTGCGTGGCCGATCCTGATCCGGACGATATGGGATGGGACGACGATGACGAAATCGACCCCGATGTGATGCAGATCACGGGCGACGAAAATGCGCTGACGCTGTACTGGGTACACCTGATCGCCATTGCCACCCAGTTCGCCCGCTTTGACTGGAAAGATGCCGATGGCATTGCCAACACCCACTGGCTACCCGGCACCGATGACTGGCACTGGGACAGCCCTGCAGACGGCGTGGAGTCAGGCCTTGAGCATTTGGCGGAACACCTCAAAAAACGCGACTACGCCCTCATCAAGCTGGCCACCGATGACGACAGCATTCGCATCACCGTGGTGCGCGCCGAGGACGCAGAAGATTTACTGGAGCGACTGGCACAGGCCGCAGTCAGCGCATCGAACTACAGCGCCTGAAGTTTTCAAGCAGTTACCCCACAAGGACCTAGATGCCCAGCGACGACCTGCCCGACTGGTTGGCCAAAGACTATGCCCCGCAGCATTTCAGCGCATGGGATGAAGAGCTGCAGGCCTATACCGTTCTGCCAAAGATCCATCCCCAGACTGGCCAGCCCCTGCCCGGCGAAGACGAGCGTGAGGACTGGCCTTTGGGCATCGTCACCGCCGATGGGCACTGGCTGCTGCTCCCGCAAAAAGGTGCAGTGCTAGCCTATGTCAGCGGCGGCCATATCTACGTACAGTTCCCCGAACTTGAAAGCGGCGCGGGTCGGCCGTCAGGATTGATGGACCTCAACGGCCTCTGGGTGATCGCGCCTTCAGCGGGCTACAAGGATTTGCTGGCCCTAACCCCCTTCGTGGTGCAGGTCAGATCACCCCATGCGGGCGAGCGCAATGAGTTGCGCAGCCTGCCCGCCATGGAGTTGCTGCAAGCCAACATCATTGACGCAAGCTGGCAGCCCAATGACAACACTTTGCGCGCTGACCGTGGCGCAGACATGCGCGAGCAAACTTTAGTCATGGACGAGCATGGCAAAGCGCTGTTTGTCAGCCCTTATGAGCAGGTCACCGAGTTCGACCCCAAGACTGGTTTCGCTGTTGCCGCCATTCGAGTGCCTTTTACTGAAAGCGATGGCAACCAAAGCTCTCGCGCATCAGAAGGCGTCATTCATATCAGCGGCACGCAGATCATCCCGTGTGAATATGAGCTGATTGACCGCAGCTTTCTCAGCTCGCCCCCCAAAGTCCACCCCGGCGGCAAGCTGCTAGCCTTTAGTTATGAGCGCCAGCCCCGCGTTTACAGCACCGCAGGGGAACTACTGTCTGCCCCTGATGTTTATTGCACCCCACATCACCGAAAAGTGAAAAAAGGTGAGCTGCTTGCCCTGATAGGGAAAGGGGCAGAGGCTGAAATAGTCATGTTTTCCATGAAAGATTTCAGCCTTACCCACACTGGCCAGACCTGGCGCGACTACCTTAACGCATGACGCAAACTGCGCATGCAGCCCAGCGACCTCAGCAATTCTGCATGCTGTCTAAAACTGCGCCACTTCAAACAACCAATATGACGCACTAAAATTAAATATTTCGTCATATCGTCATTTATCAACAACAATTCAACTAAAACAGGGTATTGCTCGACACTGTTTACCTAAAACCACTCCGGCTACCCTATACCTGTTTGTAGAATTCATTTTTCCCGTTTCTGATTGCGGATATGACATCACCCTCCGTCGCCCTCACTGGCAGCATTGTTGCCCTCATTACCCCCATGCTCGAAGACGGTAGCGTCGACTACCCGTCGCTGCGCAAACTCATCGACTGGCATGTGGCCGAAGGCACCAACTGCATCGGTGTGGTTGGCACGACGGGTGAATCGCCCACCGTCAATGTCGAAGAGCACCGCGAAATCATTCGCGTGTCTGTCGAACAAGCCGCTGGCCGCGTCTCCATCATGGCTGGCTGCGGCGCTAACAGCACGCATGAAGCCATTGAACTGGCCCAATACGCCAAGTCCGTTGGCGCAGATAGCCAGCTGCAAGTGGTGCCCTACTACAACAAGCCCACGCAAGAAGGCCAGTTCCAGCACTTCAAGGCCATTGCCGAAGCGACGGGTGACCTGCCAATCATTCTCTACAACGTGCCCGGCCGCTCGGTCGCAGACATGCAGCACGACACCGTGCTGCGTCTGACTCAGGTGCCCGGCATCATCGGTATCAAGGAAGCGACTGGCAACATCGAGCGCGCCCAGTGGCTGATCCGCGATGTGCCCGCAGGCTTTGGCGTGTACTCCGGTGACGACCCCACCGCTGTGGCTCTGATGCTGTGCGGCGGTCACGGCAATATCAGCGTGACGGCCAACGTGGCGCCGCGCCTGATGAGCGAGCTGTGCAAGGCCGCTATGGCTGGCGACGTGAAGCGCGCTATGGAAATACAGTTCCAGCTGATGCCTTTGCACAAGAATTTGTTTGTGGAAGCCAATCCCATTCCCGTGAAGTGGGCTGCAGCCCGCATGGGCTTGTGTGGCCCCACGATGCGCCTGCCCATGACCCCTTTGAGCACGCAATATGAAGCGCTTGTTGAGGATGCTCTGACTAAAGCTGGCATTCTCTGACTGAGTTGCGCTAAGCTAGCAGTTTTTCGCACATAGCTTGAACCGCTACCCGAGGACAATCCGCGTGAAACAACAAACAGCACGTTTGGGCTTGCTCAGCATCGCACTGGGTCTATCTGCCTGCTCGACAACGTTCCAAGAGACCAAGGTTGACTACAAGAGCGCGGGCAAAAGCCAAGCTCCTTCTCTTGAAGTTCCTCCTGATCTCACACAGCTGTCGCAAGACTCGCGCTACAACGTCCCTGGTGGCGTTGTGTCTGCAGCGGCCATTCAGGCCAACGCTAAGACTGCAAAGCCTGCCGACAACAACACTGCAGCCAACAAAATTGGCGACGTCCGCATTGAGCGCGACGGCGCCGAGCATTGGCTAGTCGTTGATCGCGCTGCCGACAAGCTCTGGGAACCTACCCGCGACTTCTGGCTGGAAAACGGCTTCATCTACTCGATGGAAGACCGCCAGCTGGGCATTCTGGAAACAGACTGGGCGGAAAACCGCGCCAAGCTGCCTCAGGACATCATTCGCAAGAGCCTGGGCAAGGTGTTTGACTCGCTCTACTCCACCAGCGAGCGCGACAAGTTCCGCACCCGCCTGGAGCGTGAACCCGATGGCAAGACCCGCATTTTCGTCACGCACCGCGGTATGCAAGAGGTTTACACCAACGAGCGCAAGGACAACACCATCTGGCAGCCCCGCGCTCGCGATCCTGAGCTGGAAACAGAATTCCTGCGCCGCATCATGATCAAGCTGGGCGTGAGCGAAGAGCAAGCCTCCGCTGTTGCCAAGGCCGACAAGACTGCTGCCGTGACCTCCTCTGGTGCGCGCATGGACTCCGTCAACGGCGTGCCTACTTTGCAACTGCAAGAAGGCTTTGATCGCGCATGGCGTCGTGTGGGCGTGGCGCTGGATCGCACTGGCTTCACCGTGGAAGACCGCGACCGCAGCCGCGGCATCTACTTCGTGCGCTATGTGGATCCGAATGCCAAGCCAGAAGCCAAGGGCTTCTTCAGCAAAATCTTCAGCCGAGGCAAGGAAGCTGCAGCCCCCGTCAAGTACCAGATTCTGGTCAAGGCCGATGGCAACAAGTCGCAGGTCAGCGTTCTGAACGAACAAGGCCAGCCTGACAGCAGTGCCAACGGCCAGCGCATTGTTCGTATCCTCACGGATGAGATGAAGTAAATTCAGCTCCCCCCAAAAAAGCCACCATGACCAACGTCTGGTGGCTTTTTTCATTGCTTGAGCAAGCACTGAAAAAGCCTTCGTGAAACAATCCGCTAAGGCAGCATGAGAAGTAGCAAAAGAAGCTGCAAGAGCAACGCTAAAGTTCAGACGTAAAAAAACCGCACCTAAGTGCGGTTGTTTTTGTTTAAGGCCTAAACCTCAAACTTGGCTGTAGCAGCTTACTTGGCTGTAGCAGCGCCAGTGGCGGCATCAGCTTCAGTCTTAGCGGCTTCAGCAGCAGGAGCGTCCACAGCAGGAGCGGCTTCAGCAGCAGGTGCAGCAGGAGCGACTTCAACGGCAGGAGCAGCAGGAGCGACTTCAACAGCAGGAGCAGCAGGAGCTTCAACAGCAGGAGCAGCAGGTGCAGCAACAGGAGCTTCAACCTTCTTGTCGCCACAAGCAGCCAGAGCAGCAGCAGCAATAACAGTAGCCAGGATCAAAGAATTCTTCATGACAGTTTCCTAATTGGAGGTTCAGCAGACAGTATGCGGATTGCCATTACGGGCAGCTTTTGCAGCTAATGATCGCTTTGGCAGATCGGGTCAAACGATAAATTCGACACAGTTCTTATTATAGGTAGCTTTGCTCATTGCTGACAAATACTGACAGCAACTAAACAATTCTGCACAAATCAGCTTTTGTCTTATTTACCGGACAAGCTTTCGCTTGCCATGACCCACACTGTGAACCACAAATTCTTTGCTGTCAATTCCCTGACAAAGCTTTCACAGGTATTTACACCCACCACACAAAACCTTGGCAGCCCAGCAAGCACGCGATCAAGGGCAACTCTGGCACCGAGCGTGACACCGGTGACAAGTCCGCCCTTACTTACTTAATTAATCAATTACTCAATTAATCGCCAGAACGAACCCAGCCCGCGTCAAACCAAGATGACAGCAGCTCCAGCGCATCATCACTGGCACCAGCCAAGTCTTTACGCGACAGCATCTTGGTGTCTGCCAGCTTGCGCATCAGCGTAGCATCGCGCCCGCCGGCCAGATAGCTTTCACCGTTGATGAAGATGTGCTTGGCGTCATACATCATGCGGGTGCGGCGGTCGAGCACCACGCTTTCGAACATGCCATTCTCATCGCCATGTTCGAACCAGACATTGGGCTTGGGGTCCGACAGGTACTCACCCAGAGCGCGCTCCAGCGCCAGCGGCTCGGCCAGCGCTTTTTGCAGAGCTTCACGGGCAAAGTCATACATGCCTGCCGGAATTTCCGCCGGGTTGCTGACCGCTTCTTGCTTGGGATCTTTATAGATAACGGGGTTTTCTGGCTCATCGGGCTCGTCCGACATGCGCAGCAGCAGCTCGCGGCCCATTTCGCTGCGATCTGGCGAGCGAAAGCCGATGGAGTACGTCATGCACTCGCCTTCGGCCACACCGTCATGCGCCCACTTAGGCGGCAGGTACAGCATGTCGCCGGGCTCCAGCACAAACTCTTCTTCAGGCTCAAAGTTCGCCAAAATCTTCAAAGGCTTATCTTCTTGCAGCGAAAAATCTTTTTGGCGGCCAATGCGCCAGCGGCGCTTGCCATGGGCTTGCAGCAAGAACACGTCATAGCTGTCGAAATGCGGCCCTACGCCGCCTTGATCCGTCGCAAAGCTGATCATCAGATCATCCAGACGCGCCTCGGGCACAAAGCGGAACTGCTGCAGCAGCTCATGCGCCTTGGCGTCATGCATGTCCACGCCTTGCACCAGCACGGACCAACCCGGCTTGGTGAGCGCAGGCAGGCTGCGGCGCGACAAGGGGCCGTGGCTGAGCTTCCAGTTGTCACCATCCAACTGCTGAATCAGGCGCGACTCAACGCCCTCTTCACCAGCCATGGCCAGCAGGCGCGCACGCGGGATAGGTGCTTTGAAGCCGGGAATGGCCTGACGCACCAGCAAGGGCTTTTTATGCCAGTGCTTGCGCATGAATTGAGAAGCGGTGAGGCCACCGAGCAAGGTGAGCGGCGTATTGATGTCCATGGAAATACAGTCCTGCTGTCTAAGCTGCTCTCTAAGAGCGATGGCCTGCATTGTCCTATAGCCCTTGATAACGCTGATCAACCCAGATCAATGCCCGTGCGCGCAGGGCCTGAGACTGTTTTTTATGAATTTAATAGCAGTAAGTCATTGATATACAAGGACTACAAGCCAATATCATCGTTAATTCAGAAAACGGCTGCTCGCAAGCTCGGCCCTGAACTGCACCGGTGTCAGCCCTGTTTGCTGCTTGAACAAACGACTCAGGTGCGCCCCGCTGGCAAAGCCGCAGCCCAGCGCCAGCTCGGTCAGTGTGCAATGCTGGTTGAGGGGTTTGCGCACATCTTGCTGAAACAAAGCCACGCGCTCAGCCCAGATGAACTGGCTGATGCTCAGCTCATCATCAGCAAACGCGTTGTAGAGGTGGCGCTTGCTACAGTTGAGCGCCGCCGCAATGCCTTCGGCAGACAAGCCCGGGTCACGCAGGTGCTGGCGCACATAAGAGCGGATGCGGCTATTGAGCAATGCGCTGGCGCTGAGCGTGGCGTCACGCCCACTGGCATCAAGCAGCGACAGCTGGACAAGCTGCACCAGCGCATCCGTCACATGCTGGGTCACGCCTGCGCCCATCACCGTGCATTCGGCAAACATGCCGTGCATCATGTCAAGCGCAATGCGCGAGACGCCTTCGGTTCCGCCCACATAGCTGCCCATCAACGCATCCACCGCGCGGCCATGCTCGGCAAAGCGGCTTTTGGGCAGGGTAATGATCAGGTGCTCGCACCACTCAGGGTTGAGCACTTCGTACTCTTGCGTGGTGTCGTAAATCAGCCATTGACCGCTGCGCGCATGGGCCTGCCGGCCTTTTTGGCAGACGCTGGCAACGCCCCGTGAAGGGGCCACGATTTTGAGAAAGTCTGTGCTGTGATTGGCCATGCTGGCCGAGGTGCGGCGCACGCGGTGGCGGCTGGCTTCAATCTTGGTCATGCCTAAAAAACCCAGCTCAAAGGTGTTCAGACGGGCTGAGAACTGTTGGTCGTCATACACATCGCTCTCCAGCCCATAAAGCGATGACATCCAGTGCTGCCACGCACCAATGGCCTGCTTGCCTTGCATCTCGGTCGTCTGATAAGCGGCGGGGGATTGGGGCATGCGGGCTCCTCGGTCTTAAACACACTCACTCTCCTGCGCGTAACAGGACGCAACAGGATGCTTCATTATCCATAGCAGCCTGTCTTGCCTCTTTCTCGCGCCCAGCGCCGCAAAGGGAAATTAGTGTTTACCCAGTGCTGCCTGCACATCCAGACAAGAGTTTGTGCACTTCCAGACAAACCCCTGATGCGCTCTTTTCCTACGATGGGTAAAACAGGTCAGAGAACCACAACCATCTACACAGGAGACATGCATGAATTTGAGCAACAAGCGTTTTATTCTCAAGACTCTGGTCGCCGCAACGGCGCTGGCAGGCTTTGGCGGCGCAGCCCTCGCCCAAGAGGCTCCCAAGTCCATCCGCATTGGCTGGGCCATCGCTAAGACGGGCATCAACGCGGGCGGCACCTCGGTGACCACTGCTCCTAATTACAAGCTGTGGGTCAAAGAGATCAATGATGCGGGCGGCATCATGCTCAAGGCCTATAACAAGCGCGTGCCGCTTGAAGTGATCGAGTACGACGACCGCTCCAGCACCGAAGAAGCCGTGCGTGCCACTGAGCGCCTGATTACGCAAGACAAGGTGGACTTTGTGCTGCCGCCGTGGAGCACAGGCTCGAACCTGGCCGTTGGCCCCACTTACGAAAAGCACAAATACCCACTGCTGGCCGCCACTTCGGTGACCGACAAGGCACCGGATCTGGTCAAGCGCTGGAAGCACGCTTTCTTCTTCTTGGGCACCGGCGGTGAATACGCTGAAGATCTGGTCGCCATGCTGGAAAAGGCTAAGAAGGAAGGCAAGATCAACAACAAGATCGCCATGATCAACATCGCCGACGGTTTTGGTGTGGAGCTGGCCAACGCCACCCGCAAGGCCGCCAAGCTGCACGGCTTTGAGCTGGTGTATGACAAGAGCTACCCCATTGGCACGCAGGACATGACCCCCGTCATCAATGAAGCCAAGGGCAAGGGTGCGGACACCTTTGTCGCCTATTCTTACCCGCCAGACACCATGCTCATCAACGAGCAAGCCAAGACGCTGGGCCTGACGCCCAAGGTGTTCTTCACCGGCGTGGGCACGCAGTTCCCCATGTTCAAGGGCAAGTTTGGCGCAGCAGCTGAAGGCGTGATGGCCCCCGGCGGTATTGATGCCAGCAACCCGCAAATGCAGGCCTACCTCAAGCGCTTCAAGGAAGTGACAGGTCAAGAGTCGGATCGCTTTGCCAGCCCCATCGTCTACACCTCGCTGCAGATGCTGCAGCAGTCGATTGAGCGCGTTGGCAAGATCGACCGCGCTGCGGTGACGCAAGAGCTCAAGACCGGCACTTTTGAAACCGTGCTGGGCACCATCAAGCTGGAAAACCAACAGCTGACCAAGCTGTGGCATGTGGGCCAGTGGCAAAACGGCGAGTTCAATGCGATTGCACCCACCACCCGTGCGGGTGCCAAGGCTGCAGTGATTCCTAGAGTCACCCCCTGAGGCGCTGCGCGCCTTCCCCCTCTCTCTACGCGCTTCGCACTATGGGAGGGGGACGATGCCTTCGCCACGAGGCGGCTCTTGCTCGGCATCTTTGATCTCCGCTAGTCACCCGCTCGCACAGCTTTAAGAAGCTATAAAAACAATAGCTGCTATTCCCAGCTATTGCTTTACTTGGCTAATATTTCATAACAAGAACAACGAATATCCAGCGGTACACGCTATGAACTTTATAGACATTCTTCTCGCAGGCGCCATGCTCGGCGGCCTCTATGGCTTGGTTGCCATGGGGCTGACGCTGCAATACGGCGTGGCGCGCATCATGAACCTCTCGTATGGGGAGTTTTTGATTGCACCGGCCTTTCTGGCCTTTTTCGCAGTCTCCGGCTGGGGCATCTCGCCGCTGCTGTTGATGCTGTTGGTTATCCCTCTGGGCTTTGCCGTGCAGTGGCTCATCTACCAGTTGCTGCTGACCCCATTGGTGCGCCGCGCCAAGGGCGGGCCGTCGCTGGAGGTGGACTCCATTTTGGCCACCTTTGGCATGCTGTTTGTGGTGCAGGGCATCATGCTGGTGAGCTTTGGTGGCGACTATCACAGCTACACCTATCTGTCGGACACGCTTGAAATTCTGGGCAGCAAGGTTGCCGCCAACCGCATGCTGGTGCTGGTCGTTGCACTGGTGCTGGGCGGTGGTCTATACCTGCTACTGACACGTACCCGCGCCGGTGCGGTGGTGCGCGCTGTGGCAGTGGCTCCCCAGTTTGCACATCTGGTGGGCATCAATGTGCGCAGCACGGCGGCGCTGGCCTATGGGCTAGGCGGCGCGCTGATTGCGGTGTGTGGCGTGATGGTCAGCATGTTTTTGCCGTTTTCGGCCAGCATGGGCACCATGTTTGCGATGAAAGCGCTGATCGTCGTCATCATGGGCGGCGTGGGCAACTTGATGGGCTGCTTGGTGGCCGGCATGCTGCTGGGCTTTTCCGAGACACTGGTCGCATCCTTCATCGACCCCGGCCTGACGCTGGCCGTGAACTACGCTGTTTTCTTGCTGGTGCTGCTGTTCAAGCCCACAGGTTTGTTCGGGAGGGCTGCACGATGAGCCGCAAAGAAGTTCTGATCTGGGCCCTCTGCGCCATCGCTACTGCGGGTCTGGCCCTGCTGCCGCGCTGGTTGACGGACGAGTACTACTTGTCCCTGCTCATCAGCATCCTTATGTACTGCGTGCTGGCCACGTCTTGGGCGCTGTTTTCTGGCCCTACGCGCTATATCTCGCTGGCGACGGTGGCCTTCTTCGGCCTTGGCGCTTATGTCACCGCCGTGTTTGGTGAGTCGCTGCCGTGGATTGCCGTGTTGGGTATTGCCGCCGGCGTGGGTCTGGTCACCGCACTACTGGTGGGCTTGTCCACCTTGCGTTTATCCGGCGTGTATTTTGTGATCTTTAGCTTTGGCTTGGCTGAACTGGTCAAGCAACTGGTGACGTGGTGGGAAGTGAACATCACCAAAGATCTGGGCCGCTACGTGTTTGTAGAGATCACCACGCTGGACATTTACTGGCAGCTGCTGGCCATGCTGGCCTTGGTGCTGGCGCTGCGTGCCCTTATCAACCGCTCGCGTCTGGGCTTGGCTCTGCGCGTGATTGGTGAAGATGAGACCGTGGCTACCCACGTGGGCATCAACACCACCCGCGCCAAGGTGCTGCTGTTTACCGTGAGCGCTGTGTTCATCACCATTACCGGCGCCATCATGGCCCCGCGCTGGACGTATATCGACCCCAGCATTGCCTTTGCACCCGCTATCTCGTTTCAGACGCTGATCATGGCGCTACTGGGTGGCGCAGGTGCGCTGTTTGGCCCCATTTTGGGTGCCGTGCCGCTGGTGCTGTTGTTTGAATATCTGGGTGCCAACTTCCCCAACCATTTCTCGATTTTGCTGGGTCTGGTGTTTATCGTGATCGTGTATTTCATCCCGCAAGGCCTGTCGGGCGTCATTGCAAAAATCTTTGCCAAGAAAGGGGGCAAGGCATGACTGCACTGCTATCCCTGCGCGGCGCCACCAAGCGCTTTGGCGGTCTGGTGGCCGTCAACGAACTGAGCTTTGATGTGCAAGCCGGTGAAGTGGTGGGCCTGCTTGGCCCCAACGGATCGGGCAAGACCACGGCCATGAACTTAATCTCAGGCGCCCTGCCCAGCAACGGCGGCGAGATTTTGTTCAAGGGCCAGAAGATTAACCATCTCAAAAGCCACCAGATCGCACGCCTTGGCATTGCGCGCACCTTTCAGCTGGTGAAGGTGCTTGGCTCCATGAGCTGCATCGACAACGTCATTGCAGGCATGGCCTTCAAGCCCCGCCCGCTGTTTGGCAAAAGTGCCACTGCCCGCGCACTGACGCTGCTCGCGCAAGTGGGCCTATCCGAGTTTGCGCACAGCCCTGCAGGAGACCTTACCTACATCAACCAAAAGCGTTTAGAGCTTGCCCGTGCGCTGGCCCTTGAGCCGCAAATTTTGCTGCTAGACGAATGGCTGGCAGGTCTGAACCCCACGGAGCTACAGCAAGGCATTGCGCTGATTCAACAGCTGCAAGCCACAGGTCTGACCATCCTCATGGTTGAGCATGTGATGGATGCTGTGCACGCCCTGTGCAACCGCTGCGTGGTGATGAATGCCGGAGCAAAAATTGCCGATGGCCCGACAGCCAAAGTACTCAAGGAGCCGGAAGTGGTGCGCGCCTATCTTGGTGAAGATGCGGGTGGCGATGATGAAGAAAAAGCCACGGAGGCCGCCAATGCTTGATGTACGCAATATCTCGGTGAGCTACGGCAAGCACGAAGCCCTGCACCAAGTCAGCCTGAATGTGCAGCCCGGCGAGCTGGTCGTCATGCTAGGTGCCAATGGCGCGGGCAAGTCCAGCCTGCTCAAAGCCTTGGGCGGCATGGTCACACCACTGGCGGGAGCGAGTGCGCAGTTGGGCGGCAAAGAACTGATGCAATTGCCCGCCCACGCCATCGTTCAGTCCGGCTTGGCACTGGTGCCCGAAGGGCGCGGCGTGTTTGGTGATTTGAGCGTGAAAGAGAACCTGCTGCTAGGTGCGCACCCCCAGCGCGCTCGCGCTAATGAGACCAAAAATCTCGAGCAGGTTTTCACCCTCTTCCCCAAGCTGCGCGACCGCTTGCCGCAAGCCGTTCGCACCATGAGCGGCGGCGAGCAGCAAATGGTGGCCGTGGGCCGCGCACTGATGAGCCAGCCCGATATTTTGCTGCTCGATGAGCCGTCACTTGGCCTGTCACCCTTGATGTGCAAAGAGCTGTTCTCCGCTCTGGCGCGCATCAAAACAATGGGCATGGGCGTGCTACTAGTGGAGCAAAACGCCCGCCAGAGCCTAGCGATTGCGGACCGCGGATATCTGCTGGAGACGGGCCGAATCGTGGGCGAAGGCAGCGCCAAAGAGCTGGCCAACAGCCCCGCTGTGCGCCGCGCCTACTTAGGCGGTGACCACTAAACAACGACAAGGAGATAAAGAAATGATCGAACAAAAAATGCTGATCGCCGGCCAAGAATGCGTCGCCAGCAATGGCGCGACTTTTGAGCGCAAAAACCCGCTGGATGGCTCCGTCGCCACCCGCGCCCCAGCCGCAACGACAGAAGATGCCATTCGCGCCTGCGAAGCTGCGGCGGCCGCGTTCCCTGCTTGGTCACAGCTCGGCCCCAATGCGCGCCGCGCCATGCTGATGAAGGCATCGCACGCCCTTGAAGCCAAAGGTGAAGCCATTGCCGCAGCTATGGCTGCTGAAACCGGCGCTTCGGGCATCTGGGCAGGCTTTAACGTGCATCTGGCCGCCAGCATGCTGCTGGAAGCCGCATCGCTGACCACGCAAATCAACGGGGAAATCATCCCATCGGACGTGCCCGGCAGCGTGGCCATGGCCGTACGCCAGCCTGCTGGCGTGGTGCTGGGCATTGCGCCGTGGAATGCGCCAGTGATTTTGGCCGTGCGTAGCATCTCCACCGCTTTGGCCTGCGGAAATACCGTCATTCTCAAGGGCTCAGAACTGTGCCCCGCCACGCACGGCCTCATCATCGAAGCCTTCCAAGACGCAGGTCTCCCCGCAGGCGTGGTGAACTTTGTGACCAATGCCCCCGCAGACGCTGGCAGCGTGGTTGAAGCCATCGTCGCCCACCCCGCCGTGCGCCGCGTGAGTTTTACCGGATCGACAAAGGTGGGCCGCATCATTGGTCAAACCTGCGCCAAGTACCTCAAGCCCGCGCTGCTCGAACTCGGTGGCAAGGCCCCGTTTCTGGTGCTTGACGATGCCGACATTGATGCCGCCGTGAACGCCGCCACCTTTGGCGCGTTTGCCAACTCAGGCCAAATTTGCATGTCTACCGAGCGCTTTGTGGTGGACAACAAAGTCGCTGATGAATTCATCGCCAAGTTCGCTGCCAAGGCCCAAAGCCTGCCGCTGGGCGACCCGCGCAAAGGCCCCGTCGTGCTGGGCTCGGTGGTCGATCTGGCCACGGTGGAGCGCTGCAATGCCATGATTGACGATGCTGTGGCCAAGGGCGCAAAAATCATCTGCGGCGGCAAGGCCGACAACACGCTGATGCCTGCCACGCTGATCGATCATGTGACGCCCGACATGCGCATCTTCCACGAAGAGACTTTTGGCCCCGTCAAGGGCATCGTGCGCGTCAACGGCGAAGAAGAAGCCATTGCTACGGCCAACGACAACGAGTTCGGTCTGTCATCTGCCGTATTCACCAAAGACACCGCCCGCGGCTGGCGCGTGGCGGCGCGCATTGAAGCGGGCATTTGCCACATCAACGGCCCCACCGTGCACGACGAAGCGCAGATGCCGTTTGGCGGCGTCAAAGCTTCGGGCTATGGCCACTTTGGCGGCCAGCAAGGCATTAACGCGTTTACCGAAACGCGCTGGGTGACCATGCAGACAGCAGAGCGCCACTACCCGTTTTAAACCGCCACTCAAGCACCCATGAAAAAGCCGCCCGCGCATTGCTGCCGGGCGGCTTTTCTTTTTTGATAGCAGCTAGCGCTTTATGAACCAAAGCTAGAGCGCCAAAACGCTCAAATTCCTGAATCAAGCAAAGTCATCGTCAAAAAAGCCACCGCCATCATCCCAGCTGCCGCTGGCTGCACTGTCGATGCTGCCAAGGCCGGCATCATCAGCCAGACTGGATGTGCCGCCGCCTTCATGCAGGCTCTGCGCACTGCTGCCCTCCGCCAACGGTTTGCTTTCGCTGCTGGCCAAGGGATTCGCAGAGCTGGCGTGCTGGCTGCCCATCAAATTGCCCAGCCCGTTGAACAAAAACATGCCGCCCGCCACACCAGCGGCTGCCGCTACGGCGCTGCCCAGAAAGCTACCACCTGCAGGGGCTGCGGGCTGAACAGCATTGGGGGATGCGCTGGATGCAGCACTGCCTGAAAACCGATCGCGCCAGCTAGATGCTTGCACGGCTGGCTGAAACTGATTGGGGCTTTGATAAGGCTGCTGCGCGCTAGCGGCATTCACAGAGGGCTCTGGCGCACGACCAAAGTGCGTACTCAACCCGCCCGACAAAAAGCTAGACCCAGCCTGACTGTGGTTTTGCTGGGCCTGCTGCACTTGCTGCTGCAGCTCGGTGATCTGCTTTTGCGCCTGCTGCAGGGACTGCTCCAGCAGCAAGGTGCGCTGAGCCAGCCAATAAACAGCATCGGGCGCTGCGGTCAGGCCGCTGCGCAGTTCAGCATCGGCCTGCGGGTCTTTGGGCTGGCCCTGCGTCAGCGTCAGCCTGGCGCACAGATCTTGCAGCAATTGTTGTTCTTGAGAGGTCATGATGCGTTCCTTATGGAACCAAAGATAGGGCCAGTATGCATGCCTGCAAGAGCGCCAATGTAAAGGCCATGCAAGCGCTTTTTGCAGGGTGTAACAAAACGCCCCTGATGCAGTGACAAGCTACGCATGGGACAATGAACGCCGTTGCGCCACAGCCGTGGTTGCGTTTTATTTTTTGCTGCGGGACTGGCCTGCAGCTCACCCAACTGCATACACACCATGGAAGTTACTCAACAATGCGTGGTCGCCCTGACCTGGATTCTTAAAGACACTCTGGGCGAAGAGCTGGACGTGCTGGACGAACCGGTGGACTTTCTCGTCGGCGGTGACGACCTGCTCAAGCGCATCGAAGAAGCGCTGCAAGGCCATGTAGCTGGCGACAAGCTGGATCTGCACCTTGAGCCCGAAGAAGCCTTTGGCGACTACGACGAAAATCTGATCTTCTTGGAAAAGCGCGAGCTGTTCCCCGCCGAGATCGAAGAAGGCATGACCTTCGAGAGCAGCGCCATGCCCCAAGGCACCAACCCCGTGCTGCCCGGTCTGCTCTACACCGTGACGGAAATCTACCCCGAACACGTGGTGCTGGATGGCAACCACCCGCTGGCCGGTATTGCGCTGCGCATTCATGTGCAAATCGCCGCCGTGCGCGATGCGACCGAAGAAGAAGTGGGCCGCGGCACCGCAGGCACCGGCTTCTTCCGCATTGAGCCCCAAGCTCCGGGCAATGAGACTTTGCATTAACACCCCTGAGCGGCTGCGCCGCTTCCCCCTCTCTGCTTGCGGAGGGGGGCGACGCCATTGTCGCGAGGCGGCTCTTGCTTGGCGTCTCTCTGGCGGAGTTGCTACGGTTTTGAACAGCTTCACGCCCTTAGCGTGACGAATTAAAAAAGGGACTCTTCGAGTCCCTTTTTGCTGAGCTGAATGGCTTAGCGACGGTAAATCTGGTTGCCTTCCACACGCACATATTCGCCAACGCTGAGCTGCGGCGCGTACTGGTAGTCAACAGCGCGCATGCTGCCGTCTTGCAGCTGCACAGTCAGACGGTAAATGTCGCGCACGCTGCCACCGCCCATGCTGTTTTGCACTGCGCTACCGGCCAGAGCGCCACCCACTACACCAGCAATCGTGGCCAGTGTGCGGCCAGAGCCTCCACCGACTTGATTACCCAGCACGCCACCGAGCACGCCGCCAGCGATGGCACCACCGGCACCCACACCGCTGCCGTCTTGCACGCGCACGGTTTCAATATTCATCACACGTCCCTGCTGAACGTATTGGGGCTGTTGCTGCTGTTGTTGTTGTGAATAGCAATTGGGATTGTTGTAGGCACAGTTATTGGCAGGGTAGGCTTGCGCTGGTGCACTGCCCACAGGGTAGGTCTGAATGGTGGCAGGAAAGCCCGAGCCAGAGTAGCCCCCTTGCTGATAGCCGCCCTGTGCGGGGTAGCCACTTTGATAGCTGTCCTGAGGATAGGCAACGCATGCCGACAGAACTGCGGCAATTGCGCCAACCATGGCCACGCGGCCCCAGCGTTGAATGACTTGCATTGAAATCTCCTGATTGGCACATGCACGGTGCATGCGTACCAATATCTGTTGTACATGTTTATGCAAACCCTATTAGGCCTGCTCTTTATCTACAACGCAGCACACCGCCCTGAGGAGGACCTGATTGACATTTGCTCACAATAGTTTGAGCTTTGGAATCAGCAGACTGTTCCTAAAGTCATAGCTTGCAGCACGTAACTTGCTTCATTTCTTGCAAGAAACCCTCAGAATTTAAGACAGGTAAAGCAATAAACGCTATCAAATCATTCAAAAAATCAGTGTCCGCGCAATGCGCGCAGCACTTGCACCAGCGTATCAGCCTGCGAAAACAAACTATCCGCCAGAGCGCCCAGTGCCACAGCAGTGACAAGGGCACCGAGCACGGGCTTCCAGCTCATGCGCAAAGCGGCCAGCAGCCAGCCTTCGCGCTCCACCACATAAAGAGTTCTGGCCATCAATAGCGCAAACGCAACCTCCACGGATACGGTCAAAAACAGGTCTGCGCCAAAGACCAGCCAAAGCAGCGAGCCCGTGCCTGTGAGCACAACCAGCAGTGCCGCAAAGATCAGCAGCACCGGCACAACGACGATAGCGCCCTCGTCCAAGCCATCCAAGCCCGGCAAATCAATGCCCGCCGATGCGGCCTCTGAAATAGCACCACCTTCATCCCAACTGCCCTGCGCCCCGCCACCGCCATAGCTGCCGCCCTGCCCGCTTTCCAGACCAACAGGCTCTATGGTTCTGGAGCCTCCGCCAGAACTGCCGGGGACATCAGCGGGCACATCAGCTCCATCCCAATCCCGGCGCAGCATGCAGCCCACCCACAAACGCACGAGCAGCAAATACAGCAGATAGCCGCACAGCAAAGAGACGCCATAGCGCAGCGCCATGCTGTGCATGCCCGCATGCAACAGACCCAGACTCAGCAAAGACATGCCTGCTAGGCTGAGCCCGCCCGTCAATGCCGCATGCAGGCGCAGCCAGTGACGCTTTTGCAAACGATGGCGCAGCCGGTCTTCCTCGGTGAACATCACCTTTGTCCATGACGTAAATCGGTGCGATCGATTGGAGGGCTTGCGATTCATGCTCTGGCAGGCAGGTGGTTCAGCAGGGTTAACTTGCGCTTATTGCTTGCCTGTAGAGCCGTAGCCACCTTCACCGCGCTCGCTGGCGTCGGCAAATTCATCGACCAAATTGAACTGGGCTTGCACCACGGGCACGATCATCAGCTGAGCCAGACGGTCCATAGGCTGCAGCGTGAAAGC
Source organism: Comamonas sp. Y33R10-2 (assembly GCF_019355935.1). NCBI lineage: Bacteria > Pseudomonadati > Pseudomonadota > Betaproteobacteria > Burkholderiales > Comamonadaceae > Comamonas > Comamonas sp. Y33R10-2. The sequence continues at coordinate 3,757,988 of NZ_CP079925.1, read as the reverse complement.
GGTTTGCGAGCGATTCCAGGCGCTGACCATGAGTTGGCCTTGGTAATCGGAGTCGATCAGGCCCACGAGATTGCCCAGCACGATGCCGTGTTTGTGACCCATGCCCGAGCGCGGCAGGATGAGCGCTGCGTAGTTGGGGTCTTTGAGGTGCATGGCCATGCCGGTGGGAATCAGCTGCCACTGGCCGGGCTCCAGCGTCACAGGCGCATCAATGCAGGCGCGCAGGTCCAGTCCGGCGCTGCCGGGCGTGGCGTAAGCGGGCATGTTTTCGCGCAGGCGCGCATCGAGAATCTTGACATCTACGTTCATAAAAACCTTGGCAAAAAGCCCGGAAACCGGGCTTTTAAGTGATCCAGAGCGCAACGCTGCTGCGTCTGGTTATTGAATAAAGGGCGCCATTGTCGCCCGTTTGCAGCTGGTGAAAATGCCTGACGCTGTGCTTTGCCTACTTACCCTTTAGGCGGTTAAGCACGCCGCCCACCAGAGTCATCAAACCCATGATGGAGAGCATCATGCCAAAGCCCTGCACAAACTGCCCAATGATGGCGCCGCCCACGATCATCGCTAAAGAGACTGGCGAAATCCAGGGCTTCTTTTGAGTCGCGGCCTGCGACTTCTGGCTCTCAATCTCCCGCTCAATCGCCTTAAAGCGCTGCTGGGCTTCTTCCTTGCTCCCACGCACCGGCTGAGCCGCAGCGGTGCGGCTGGCAACGGTCTGCGTGATCATGGTCTTGCGCTCCACCTGCTGCTCGGCCATGTCTTTGGCTTTTTGCAGGGTTTCACGCAGCTGGGCCATGGGTGAGCTGGACTGCCCGCCGGGCGTAATCACCGCCGAATACATCGCTCCAGCAAGGCTGCGTTGTGTACGGCGGTACTCAGGGCTGGTGCGCAGCAGCTCGTCCACATAGGCCACATAGTCGCCATTGCTCGGGCCTTCATAGCTGGAAGGGATCATGTTCAGGCTCCTAAGGGCTCAGTGTTGGGGCAGGAATGTCGTGTCAGGGCTGTCGTATTACGGCTTCACAGCCGACAAGCGCAGCGCAATTTCATCCACCAGCTGACGCGCCAACTTGTCTTTGCTGGCGTGGGGCAGCTCTTTCGTGCCCTTGTCATCAATCAGCAGCAGGGCATTGTCGTCCTTGCCAAAAGTGGCCGGGCCAATATTACCCACCAGCAGTGGCACGCCTTTGCGCAGGCGCTTGGCAGTGGCGTGTTTGAGCAGGTCATGGCTTTCCGCCGCAAAACCCACGCAGTACAGCTTGCCAGACTTGGCCTGCTCGGACTGGGCGACACCCGCCAGAATATCGGGGTTCTCCACAAAGCTCATAGCGGGCACATCGCCAGAGCCGTCTTTCTTGATTTTTTGGTCGGAAAATTCGGCAGGGCGCCAATCAGCAACTGCAGCAGTAGCTATAAAAATAGAAGCACAACTCACCTGCGACTGAACGGCTTGCTGCATCTGACGGGCCGACTGCACGTTGATGCGCGTCACGCCGCGCGGCGTGGGTAGGTGCACAGGGCCAGCCACCAGCGTAACCTGAGCCCCTGCTTCGCGTGCGGCACGGGCAATGGCAAAGCCCATCTTTCCACTCGACAAATTGGTGATTCCGCGCACCGGGTCAATCGCCTCAAACGTGGGGCCGGCGGTGACCAGTAAATGCTGGCCTTGCAATCGCTTGGCCGTGAAGTGTGCGGCGAGCTCTTCCATGATTTCTTCGGGCTCCAGCATGCGGCCATCGCCCGTCTCACCACAGGCCTGACTGCCGTTGCCCACGCCCAGCACAGCAGCGCCATCGGCTTGCACCTGCGCCAAATTGCGCTGGGTGGCAGGGTGGGCCCACATTTCGCGGTTCATGGCCGGGGCCAGCAGCAGGGGCACTGTGCCTGTGGGTCGGGCCAAGCACATCAGGCTTAGCAGCTCATCCGCACGGCCTTGCACCAAGCGCGCAATAAAGTCTGCGCTGCACGGGGCGATGAGGATGGCATCAGCCTCGCGACTGAGGTTGATGTGGGGCATGTTGTTGGGCTCACGCGCATCCCACTGAGAGGTGTAGACTGCGCGCCCAGAAAGCGCCTGCATGGTGACGGCAGTCATAAACTGCTCAGCCGCCTCCGTCATGACCACTTGGACCGTAGCGCCGGCTTGAACCAGCAAGCGGCACAAAATGGCCGATTTGTAACAAGCTACGCCCCCAGAGAGGCCCAGCACCAGATGTTTGCCTGCGAACACGTCATTCATGACGCGCAATTTAGCAGACCTGAGCCACTTTTATACGGTTTGAGCATCCCTGTACGCCACGCCGAAATTCGTAGCGCACCTATAATCCTGTTTTACCACCACCAATAAAAGACATGACCAAGTTCGTCTTCGTCACCGGCGGTGTGGTGTCTTCCCTCGGTAAGGGAATCGCCTCAGCCTCCCTTGCAGCGATCCTCGAATCGCGCGGTCTCAAAGTCACCCTCATCAAGCTCGACCCCTACATCAACGTGGACCCGGGCACGATGTCGCCCTTCCAACACGGTGAAGTGTTTGTGACGGATGACGGAGCTGAGACCGATCTGGACTTGGGCCACTACGAGCGTTTCATTGAAACGCGCATGCGTCAGACCAACAATTTCACCACGGGCCGTATCTATCAGTCCGTGCTGGAAAAAGAACGCCGTGGTGACTATCTGGGCAAGACCGTGCAGGTCATCCCCCACGTCACCAACGAAATTCAGGAATACATCAAGCGCGGCGCAGGCCTCGGTACTGATCACGAAGTAGATGTCGCCATCTGCGAAGTGGGCGGCACCGTGGGCGATATTGAGTCCCTGCCCTTCTTGGAAGCTGCTCGCCAGCTGGCCCTGAAGCTGGGCCCCAACAACTCCGCCTTTGTGCACCTGACTTACCTGCCTTTCATTGAAACGGCCGGCGAGCTCAAGACCAAGCCCACACAGCACACCGTGCAAAAGCTGCGCGAAATCGGTATTCAGCCTGACGCTTTGCTGTGCCGCGCCAAGTACGAAGTGCCTGCTGAAGAGAAGGAAAAGATCTCCCTCTTCACCAACGTGCCTGAGTGGGGTGTGATCTCCATGTGGGACGTGGACACCATCTACAAGGTGCCCCGCATGCTGCACGAGCAAGGTCTGGACGGCCTGATCTGCGACAAGCTGCGCCTGAACACACCGCCTACCAACCTCAAGCGTTGGGATGAGCTGGTGCATGAGACGGAAAATCCCCAAGGCGAAGTCAAGATCGCCATGGTGGGCAAGTACGTGGAGCTGTCCGATGCCTACAAGTCGGTCAACGAAGCGCTCAAGCATGCAGGCCTGCGCAACCATGTGCGCGTGAAGATCACGCACGTGGACTCGGAAACCATCCACGATACAGATGCTTCCAAGCTGCTCAAGGAATACGACGGCATTCTGGTGCCCGGCGGCTTCGGCTCCCGCGGCGTGGAAGGCAAGATCTCGACGGCCAAGTTCGCTCGCGAATCCAAGGTTCCCTATCTGGGCATCTGCTTGGGCATGCAAGTGGCCACTATCGAGTACGCCCGCCATGTAGCTGGCCTTGAAGGTGCCAACTCCACCGAGTTTGACCCCGCCACTCCCAACCCCGTGATCGCTCTGATCACCGAGTGGAAGGATGCGGACGGCACGATCAAGACCCGTGACGAGAACTCTGACCTGGGCGGCACCATGCGTCTGGGCGCTCAGTCGTCCGACGTGCAAGCCGGCACACTGGCCCACAGCATCTACGGCGAAGTGGTGACCGAGCGTCATCGCCACCGCTATGAAGCCAATACCCAGTATCTGGACCAGTTGCGCGAAGCCGGTCTCGTCATCTCTGCGCTGACTCAGCGCGAGCAGCTGACCGAAATCGTGGAACTGCCTGCCAAGACTCACCCTTGGTATATCGGCGTGCAATTCCACCCGGAGTTCAAGTCCACCCCTTGGGCAGGTCACCCCCTGTTCAATGCCTTTATCAAGGCAGCGATGGACAACAAGGCTCGCTCGGGCAAGAAGGCCTGATTCCCGTTCACCGGAAATCAATCCCGAAATAGGAGCTGCTAGCGCTTGAAAATAGAGGACTTGGGCATCAAATGATGCTCAAGTCATTTAATTGAGAGCACTAGCAGCTTTAGTTTTTGAAGCATGCAATGTGTGCACAAAGGAACCCACCATGAAACTCTGTGGCTTTGATATTGGTCTGGACAAGCGCTTCTTTCTGATTGCAGGCCCCTGTGTGGTCGAGTCCGAACAGCTGCAGATGGACGTGGCCGGACACCTCAAGGAAATCACCTCCGAGCTGGGCATCAACTTCATCTTCAAGAGCAGCTTTGACAAGGCCAACCGCTCCTCGGGCACCAGCTTTCGCGGCCCCGGCATGGAAAAGGGTCTGGAAATCATGGCCAAGGTGAGGAAGGAATTGAACGTTCCCATCCTCACCGACGTGCACACCGTCGAAGAGATTCCCTATGTGGCCTCTATCGTGGACATGCTGCAAACGCCCGCCTTCCTGTGCCGCCAGACGGATTTCATCCGCGCTGTAGCGCAGTGCGGCAAGCCTGTGAACATCAAAAAGGGCCAATTCCTGGCCCCACATGACATGAAGAATGTCATCGACAAGGCCCGCGCCGCCGCTATTGAAGTGGGCCAAGACCCTGATATGTTCACCGCCTGCGAGCGCGGTGCCAGCTTTGGCTACAACAATCTGGTGAGCGATATGCGCTCACTAGCCATCATGCGTGAGACTAACGCTCCCGTGGTGTTTGACGCCACGCACAGCGTGCAGTTGCCCGGCGGCAACGGCACCAGCAGCGGCGGTATGCGCGAGATGGTGCCTGTTTTGTCCCGCGCCGCCGTGGCTGTGGGTGTGGCGGGTCTCTTTATGGAAACCCATCCAGACCCCTGCAACGCCCTGTCCGACGGCCCCAACGCTGTGCCTTTGAAGCACATGAAGTCTTTGCTGCAAACGCTGGTGGCGCTCGATGACATCACCAAGCGCAACGGCTTCTTAGAAGACAACTTCCAGCCCTGATGCTTGCAGCAACATTAATGCGGATGCTTGCATAAATGCACCTAGGCATGACTGACACGTTCACCCGTGTCGTCATGCCTTTTTTGTATCTGCATCGCGGCCTATCCAGCCGCAATCTGGCCGCTCTTGCCTTGCACTGCACAAGAAATTCAACATCAGCAGTAGGTCAAGACAAAAGTAGCCCGCCAAATTTGGGCACAATAGCCGCCGCAGCCTCTTGCTCTCGCATCGCTCGCCCTTGGCGCGCACGGCAGCAAGAAGATCACAGGCTTAAAGAATTTGATAGCAGCTTGTCTTTGATATACAAGCACAAGGACTTGATTTCACTCATGAAATCAGCCTGCACGTACCGATTTCAAAAACCTCAAAGGAAATGCAATGAGTGCCATTGTTGACATCGTAGGCCGCGAAGTGCTGGACAGCCGCGGCAACCCCACCGTTGAATGTGATGTGCTGCTGGAATCCGGCGTCATGGGCCGTGCGGCTGTGCCATCGGGCGCATCCACCGGTTCGCGCGAAGCGATTGAGCTGCGTGACGGCGACAAGAGCCGCTACTTGGGCAAGGGCGTACTGAAGGCTGTTGAGAACATCAACACCGACATTTCCGAAGCCGTGCTGGGCCTGGATGCTTCCGAGCAAGCTTTCCTGGACAAGACTCTGATCGACTTGGACGGCACTGAGAACAAGAGCCGCCTGGGCGCCAACGCCATGCTGGCCGTGTCTATGGCTGTGGCCCGCGCTGCGGCTGAAGAAGCCGGCCTGCCCCTGTACCGCTACTTCGGCGGCATGGGCGGCGTGCAACTGCCCGTGCCCATGATGAACGTGATCAACGGCGGCGCCCACGCGAACAACTCGCTGGACCTGCAAGAGTTCATGATCATCCCCGTGGGTGCTCCTACTTTCCGTGAAGCCGTGCGCTGGGGCGCCGAAGTCTTCCACGCTCTGAAGGCCATCATCCACCACAAGGGCATGTCCACCGCTGTGGGCGACGAAGGCGGTTTCGCTCCTTCCGTGGAAAACCACGAAGCTGCCATTCAGCTGATCATCGAAGCCATTGAAAATGCTGGCTACAAGCCCGGCGAGCAAATCGCTTTGGGTCTGGACTGCGCTGCTTCCGAGTTCTACAAGGATGGCATGTACGTTCTGGAAGGCGAAGGCAATATGACGCTGACCGCCGTGCAGTGGACTGACATGCTGGCTGGCTGGTGCGATAAGTACCCCATCATCTCCATTGAAGACGGCATGCACGAAGGCGACTGGGATGGCTGGAAGATCCTGACCGAGCGTCTGGGCAAGAAGGTTCAGCTGGTGGGCGACGATCTGTTCGTTACCAATACCAAGATCCTCAAGGAAGGTATCGACAAAGATATCGCCAACTCCATCCTGATCAAGATCAACCAGATCGGCACCCTGACCGAAACGTTTGCCGCCATCGAAATGGCCAAGCGCGCTGGTTACACCGCCGTGATCAGCCACCGCTCAGGCGAAACCGAAGACAGCACCATCGCTGACATCGCCGTGGGCCTGAATGCGGGTCAAATTAAGACTGGCTCTATGAGCCGCTCCGACCGTATCGCCAAGTACAACCAGCTGCTGCGCATCGAAGAAGATCTGGGCGACGTGGCTGTGTACCCAGGCATGAGCGCTTTCTACAACCTGCGTAAGTAAGAGCCCCCTGAGCCGCTTCGCGCCTTCCCCTTAAAGGGGGCGACACCCTCGCTGCGGGGCGGCCCTTGCTCGGTGCCTCTTGCTAACAAGCTACTTTTAAGCCACCTTTTCTATGGTCAACCGCGTCGTCTGCATCACACTACTAGTGCTTCTTGCTGGAATTCATGCTCAGCTCTGGCTGGGCAATGGCAGCGTGGCCTATGTGCAAGATTTGCATCAGCAAATTCAAGAGCAGTACGCCGCCAATACCTTGGAAAAATCCGAAAACGACAGACTGCAGTCTGAAGTCAACGACTTGAAAGATGGTCTGGCCACCGTGGAAGAAAAAGCCCGCTACGAGCTGGGTATGGTCAAACCCAATGAAATCTATATTCAGGTTTACAAGCATTGACCACCCGCTTGCACAGCAACCAAAGCCAGCCTTGCGCTGGCTTTTTCATTGACAGCCATGACTACTCTTCCCTACCCCACTGTCGTGCTGCTGGGCCAGCCCCACGCGCTATCTCGCAGCATGGCGCATGCCCTGCTACAAGCTTGGGAGAATGGTGCGAGCAAGTGCAGTGAGCACTCTTGGCAATGCTTAGCCCCCAAAGCCAATGAAACTTGGCCACAAGAAGCGCTGGTGTATGTGCTGGGCCAAGACTGGTTAGACAGCGACTGCGACCCGGCGATTGCACTGCAAATTAGCGCTTGGCGCGAACGACTGAGCGAGCAGCAGCGCCCTTATGTGATGCTGTACGGTAAACCTTCGTCGCAGTGGCTGCAACTGGCTGAGTCTTTAAAATCAATAGCACCCAGTTCAGACTGGAACTGGATTGCAACGCAAAATCCTTGGAAACCCAGCGCACGCATGCGCCTCAAGGGCTGCGAGCAGTGTGACGACCCAGAGTGCGAACAAGCCCTGTTCGCCCAATTAAAAAGAGCCAGCTGAAGTCAGCATGGCTCTTTCTTGCATCAAGCAGTTTTAGGCAGTTCTAGGCAGCTTTAAGCCATTAGATTTTGCGCGTATCCGAGCAGCTATCACCGCCGCAGGAGCTGCAACTACCGCAACCACCCTTGGCCTTAGGAGCCAGTGACGGGTGAACACGACCCAGCTTGCTACGCAAGCTGGCCGGCACATAGCGCCAGGTGAGCGACACCGCGGCCACCAGCACAATCGCACCCACCATTAACTCTTGCCACATAGCCAATCCTTTCTCAACCCCAGCCCAAAGCCAGAGCGATGCGATAGGTCACAAAACTGGCGAAGTAAGCCAGCGCAAACAGGTAAGCCGTCATCAGCAGCGGGTAGCGCCAGCCATTGGTCTCACGTTTGACCATGGCCAAGGTAGATATGCACTGCGGCGCAAACACAAACCAGACCAAGAGCGACAAGGCCGTCGCCAGCGACCAGCTGCTAGCGAGCAGCGGGCTCAATTGCTGGGCAATGGCGTCATCACCCACAGCCGACAAGGCGTAGACCGTGCCCAACGCGCCTACCGCCACTTCACGGGCGGCCATACCGGGCACCAGCGCAATGGAGATTTGCCAGTTAAAGCCAATAGGGGCCAGCACCACTTCAAGCGCCTGACCAATCTGACCGGCAAAGCTGTAGCGAATAGCGCCTTCGGTCACGCCTTCAGGTGCACCGGGGTAGCTGGAGAGGAACCACAGCACAATGCTCACCGCCAAGATGATGCCGCCAACGCGGCGCAAGAAGATCATGGCGCGTTCATACAAGCCCAAAATCAGGCTGCGCACGCTGGGCACGCGGTAAGAGGGCAGCTCCATCAGCAGCGGCGTGCGGATCTTGACCTTGCTGATCAGTTTGCCCACCCAAGCCACGCCCATGGCGCTGGCAATGCCGCCCACATACAAGGCAAACAGCACCAAGCCCTGCAGGTTGAAAATGCCGCCCACCGTTTGCTCAGGAATAAACGCGCCAATCAGCAGCGTGTAAACCGGCAGACGTGCCGAGCAGGTCATCAGCGGCGCAATCATGATGGTCAGCAGGCGATCACGCCAGCTGGAAATCGATCGCGTCGCCATGATGCCCGGAACAGCGCAAGCAAAACTAGACAGCAGCGGAATGAAGGAGCGCCCCGATAAACCCACGCTGCCCATGATGCGGTCCAGCAAAAAGGCAGCGCGCGGCAGGTAGCCAGAGTCTTCCAGCACCAAGATGAAGAAGAACAAAATCAGAATCTGCGGCAGGAACACCACCACCGAACCTGTGCCGGCGATGACGCCATCCACCAGCAAGCTGCGCAGCACACCATCCGGCAGCACGTCGTGCACCAATTGACCAGCGCTTGCCACCAGCCCTTCAATACCGCCCATCAAGGGCTCAGCCCAGCTGAAGACGGCTTGAAACATCAAGAACAGCGTAGCAATCAGCAGCAGCGTGCCCCACAGCGGGTGCAGCACCACAGAGTCAATACGATCATCACGCTGGGTGGCGACGGCAGGCTCTTGCACGGCAGCGCGCATGATCTCGGCCACTTGCTGATGCAGGGCCAGCAACTGGGCGCGGGAGTTCGTTCCCGTCACCGGCTTGAACTGACCGTCGATAACGGGCGGCTTGAGTTGATGCGCCTGATCGCTATCGAGCCAAGCGAGCAAGTCTTTGGCGCCAGACGCCTTCACGCCCACGCTTTCAACCACAGGCACGCCCAGCAATTCGCTGAGTTTGGCCTTATCCACCAGCAAGCCACGGCGCGCCGCCATGTCGCTCATATTAAGCACAACCACCATGGGCAAGCCCAGCGCACGTGCTTCCAGCACCAAGCGCAGGTTCAGGCGCAGATGGGTGGCATCGGTCACACATACCAGCAACTCGGGAGGCGCCTCTCGCGGGTGGTCGCCCTTGACGATGTCACGCGTGATGCGTTCATCTTCGCTGTGCGCATCCAAGCTATAGGTGCCGGGCAAATCCAGCACGCGAATGCGGCGCTTTGCTGGCGTAGTCAACCAGCCCTCTTTGCGCTCAACCGTCACGCCGGCGTAGTTGGCCACCTTCTGGCGCGCACCCGTCATCAAATTAAAGAGCGCAGTCTTGCCGCAGTTGGGATTGCCCAGTAAAGCAGCACGCAGCGGCGCTTGCTCTGCCGAAGCCTTAGAAATTGGCATGCTGATTTGAGATTCACGCATATTCATACCAGCGCCTCCAGTTGCACCAGCACCTTGGCCGCTTCATGGCGGCGCAGCGCAAACGTAGCTTGGCCGATACGCACGGCCAGTGGATCAGGGCCTGGAAAGCCCGTCGCCACAATACGCACTGACTCACCTGGCAAAAAGCCAATTTCCATCAATCTGAGCAACAGGCTTTCATCCTCACCATCGGCTTGCGAGAGGTCCACCACTCGGGCGGCTTGATGGGGCGCCAGTTGATCTAGCCCCATAACAGGTAAAGCGCTTGCAGAACTGAGCCCTGCGCCGCAGGGTTGCGCGCCGGATTCAGACGCTTGAACAGAAAAAGAATTCATGGACGAAGTAACTGACACTGCCGCAGACGGGGCTACAGCGGACTGTAAAAGGCTCAAAGCCGCGTTTTTTAATTGAGTTCGATTCTCATTTTGCGTTGACTGTAGGCGATTAGCCGACAGTAGTGGCGAATAAGCTGCAGCAGCATGGAGTTTTGCCGGGTATTGAAAGCCAAGTTTGACAAAACTGCAGCTCGGCGCAGTCAAGGGGTCGGCCTGCTGAGAAAATCAAGACATCTTCCGACAAGCCTGTGCCCTCAATGACTCACCCCTGCCTTAGCTGCGGCGCATGCTGCGCGTCTTTTCGCGTTGACTTCTCGGTTCATGAATCTCAAGAGAACGGGGGGCGCGTGCCCGCAGGCCTGATCGAGGAAGTTACGGACTACACCTGCCGCATGCGCGGCACGGACTGGGCCAAACCGCGTTGCGCAGCCTTGATGGGGAAAGTGGGAGAAAAGGCCAGTTGCGGCATTTATGAATGGCGACCCTCGCCCTGCCGTGAGTTTGCAGCGGGCTCAGATGCCTGCAACCGTGTGCGCCGCCGCCATGGCATGACGGAGCTAGAAAGCGGGTTGCTCTAATTAACAGGGCAAGGCAAAGACTGCGCGTCTAGGCCTCTTCCTCCATCAGCACCACGCCAATATTATCTTTGCCGCCAGCAGCATTAGCCGCTGCTATCAGCGACTGCAGCAACTGCGGCAGTGGCTGGTTTTCCTCAAACAGGGATTGCAGACAAGCGTCAGGCAACATATCCGTCAGGCCGTCTGAGCACAGCATGATACGGTCGCCATGCTCAAGCGGCCAATACGTCAGCTCTGGCTCAACCTGATTTGTCACACCCAAAGCCCGGGTCACCAGATGGCCGTAGCGGGAGTTCAAGGCTTCTTCAGGTGTGATCAAACCCGCATCTAGCTCATGCTGCACCAATGAGTGGTCACGCGTTAGGCGCAGCAACTGCCCGGCACGCCAAGCGTAGGCGCGAGAATCGCCTAGATGTGCGATCAACACATCTTCGTCCAGCACTAGCGCCGCAACCACTGTCGTGCCCATACCACTGCATTCAGCCGTTGATCGCGCGGCAGCAAAGATGGCTTGATTGGCCATATTCATGGCATCAATCAACTCAAACTGCGCAACTTTGGGAGAGCTGCTCGCCCAAGCATCATTGCGCACAGCCGCCGTGATCAAGTCAACGGCCATGGCGCTGGCCACTTCGCCTGCGTTGTAGCCCCCCATTCCATCAGCCAGCACTGCCAAAGGCCATGGCACCGACTGAGGATGGATGCCCACCGCATCCTCATTGTTTTGACGTGTCATGCCCACGTCCGTACACGCAACCATACGCACAGCAGGCCAGATGCAAGATTGGCGGAAAGGTTGAGCAAGAAACATGAGGGGGAAGTGGAGATGAAATGCCAAAAAGCGTCTAAGCGTAACGCAAGTTACTAATTCCTAGCGTCAGACATTTCAGCGTTTTACTGCTAATGATTCAAAATTTTTAGCGACATCAAGCTCAGTCATCTGCAGAGCGCAATTTTGTTCAATACCCAGCGCAGCAGAAAGCCCAGACTCAAAAACCTCGCACAACAGGTTTTCTCATGATTTCTTCACTCTTGGCCATGACTGGATTTGCGCTGGTCGGTGCCATTACGCCCGGCCCCGTGAACGTGCTGGCCTTACGCCTTGGCAGCGCACACTGCCGAATCACCGCTTTTGTGTATGTACTTGGCGCCAGCCTCAGTTATGCGGTCATTACTTGGCTCATGGGGCAAAGCGGGCATGGCTTGCTAAAGCACCCAGAGCTGATGCGCTGGACGCCGCGCATTTGCGCCGCTTACTTGCTATGGCTGGCTTGGCGGCTCGCTCATGCCCCCACAGATGATGCAGCCCAGCTCAAGGCCATCACATCGCCGCAAGAATCATTACAAAAATCGCTGGCAAAAGTATTTGGACAAGGTGTGGTGATTCAGTGCCTCAACCCAAAGGCATGGTTGGTGGCGCTCTCAGGTGTTGGTATGTTTGTCGCACCACTTGCGGCTCAAGACATGCCTGTGCAGACTGCACTTTTGCTATTTTGCGCCGTCTCTTTGCTGGCCTGCCTGATTGGCATAGGCTGCTGGGCCGCTCTGGGGCGCACCCTCACGCAGTGGCTGAACACCCCCATGCGCCAAAGACGACTCAACCAAAGTCTAGCCATGTTGCTGCTGGTGAGCGTGGTCAGCATGCTGGCATGATGAGCACGCATGTCTGATCCAAGCCATCAATTTCACCGCCACCCCAGCCTGCCCTTTGCAGAGCTGCGCATCAGCCGGCAATCCTGCTACAGCTACCGGCTGCACGCCCATGCGCAGTACTCCATCGGCATCGTGGATGAAGGCGAAACCCTATTTGTCCATAATCAAGGCACCGCAGTCCTAAAAGTAGGCCGCGTAGTGCTGCTTGAACCCGAGCACTGGCATGCTTGCAACCCCGAGACATCACAGCCTTGGTCTTACCGCATGTTGTTTGTGCAAGCCGACTGGGTGCATCAGCAACTCGGCGTCCCGTCGCTGCGCTTTGCTAAGCACGCACCAAGCGATCCAGAGGCTTCACGCTGGGTAGATCAGCTTTGCCGACCGCTTGCAAGCAACGCCGACCCATCTAAGACCCAAGCCTACATACAGTCTTTGACCGATTTTTTGCGCCTGCTGGGCAGCAGCGCCCCTGCTTGCGGCGATCCGCCTCATGCCGTTTTGCCAGCCTTACAACAGCTGCACAGCAACCCAGAGGCTGACACCAGCCTACAAGCTCTGGCCCTGCAATGCGGTATGAGTCCGAGCAGATTCAGCCACCGCTTTAAGGCCGCCACCGGCGTCACGCCGGGGTCGTACCGTCTCAATCTGCGGCTTAATGCCGCAAGGCACCTATTAGCCCAAGGTCAGTCACTGGCCGCTGTGGCTCAACAAATGGGGTTTGCAGATCAAGCCCATATGCAGCGCGCCTTCAAGGCTCACCATGCGCTCACGCCCGGCAATTACGCGCAGGCAAATCACTAAGAGCCGCTAGCGATCGCGTATCAGCCAGAACTCGCTTCGGGGCTTTCTGGAATGCAAAGATTGGTTACAAGTATTCGCGGGATACTTGCCATTCTAATTTTCAGCATCCACATGTAAGCAATGGCTAACTTTGAGAGTATTCAGCAACGCGAGACAGGACTGCAACCGCACCTGAACTCGGCCCAGATGACCATGATTGCCATTGGCGGCGCCATTGGCACTGGCCTCTTCATGGGCAGTGCCTTTGCCATTGGCTTTGCCGGCCCCAGTGTGCTGATCAGCTACGCCATTGGCGCTTTCATCGGCTTGCTGCTCATGGGTTGCTTGGCCGAGATGACGGTGGCCCACCCCACCTCAGGCTCTTTTGGCGCCTATGCCGAACACTACATCAGCCCGCTGGCCGGATTTGTGGTGCGCTACGCCTACTGGGGTGCTGTAGTGCTGGCCGTGGGCATGGAAGTCACGGCCGTGGGCAAATACATGGCTTACTGGTTCCCGGCTGTCGATCAATGGATCTGGGTCGCCCTGTTCTCCGTACTGCTCGCCGCCATCAATGCCACCAGCGTCAAAGCCTTTGGTCAGGTGGAGTACTGGTTCTCTATGGTCAAGGTGGTTGCCATCGTGGCCTTTATCCTGATCGCCGCCTATGTGGTGTTTGGCACGCGCCCCGAAGGCGTGGGTTTTGAGAATTACTTTGTTGATGGGGGATTTTTTCCCAACGGCTGGTGGGGCACCTGGGTGGGCGTGATCGTCGCCATCTTCAGCTACCTCAGTCTGGAGTCCATCGCGATTGCTGCCGGTGAAGCCCAGAACCCCAAGCAGGCCGTAACCCGCGCTTTTCGCTCCACGGTTGTGCGCTTGGTGCTGTTTTATCTGCTGTCGCTGGCTTTGATGCTGGCCATCGTTCCGTGGAGCCACGCCAGCACAGACAAGAGTCCGTTTGTGAAGGTGATGGAGATTCTGCAGATCCCCGGCGCGGCGGCTGCTCTCAATTTTGTGGTGCTGCTGGCATCGCTGTCGGCCATGAACAGCCAGCTCTACGTCACCTCTCGCATGATGTTCAGTCTCTCGCGCGGTGGATACGCACCCAAGCGCCTGAGCCGGCTCAGCAAAAGCGGCGTGCCACTGGGCGCGATTGCGGTGTCTTGCTTGGGTATGGCCGTGGCCATGGTGCTCAACGTCTTCAAGCCCAAGGAGTCGCTGGAGCTGATGATGTCGATTGCCATGTTCGGCGCCATGTTTGCGTGGTTCATGGTGTTTGTGACCCACCTGTTCTTTCGCCCCCGCTGGCAGCGCGAGAACCCCGGCAAAAAACTGGAGTTCCGCATGTGGGGCTTTCCGGTACTGTCCTTCATCGGTGCGCTGCTGATGCTGGGCGTGATCGTCACCACCTTGTTCACCAAAGAGTTCTATACGACAACGCTGGTAGGTGTGCCCTTTTTGATCTTGCTGGTTGCTGCCTACACACTCTGGTATCGCCCACGCGCTAACAAAGCCTAAAGCCATGACACGCCAAATCTGGGATATCTCCCCCGCTATTCACCCTGCCGCGCCGGTGTTTCCGGGTGATACACCTTACAGCCAGGAATGGGTTGCCAGCATTGGCCCGGGCTGCCCAGTCAATGTCAGCGCCATCCACCTCTCGCCCCATGTGGGCGCGCATGCCGATGCGCCGCTGCATTACGACCCGCAGGGCGCCGCCATTGGAGCTGTAGATCTGAATGCTTTCCTCGGCCCCTGCCGCGTCATTCACGCCATCGGCTGCGGGCCACTGATTGAGTGGCAGCATATTGAACATGCCATCAACGCCAGCTTGCCCCAGCGCGTGCTGGTGCGCACCTACCAAAAAGCCCCGACAGGCTGGGACCCCGACCTTGCCGCTTATGCGCCAGAGACCGTGAGCAAACTTGCCGACCTCGGCGTCCAACTCATCGGCATCGACACCGGCAGCATTGACCCGGCCAGCAGCAAGACTCTAGACAGCCACATGGTCATCCGCCAGCGCAATCTGCGCGTTCTCGAAAATCTGGTGCTCGACACTGTGGACGAAGGCGACTACGAGCTGATCGCCCTGCCTCTCAAACTCACCGAGGCCGATGCATCGCCGGTGAGAGCCATTTTGCGGGCCTTGCCCTAAATTTGCATATAAAACGCCCGCAAGCCCAATCAAAATATGGACTTGCAGCTATCAAAAACATAGAGGATGACGATGACGACCTTGCAAGACTGCCAAGCGCTGGACGCACAAGACCTCCTGCGCCCCCTGCGCGAGCGCTTTGCCCTGCCCGAGGGTGTGATTTATCTGGACGGCAACTCTCTGGGCGCACAGCCCAAGGCAGCCGCCGCCCGCGCTGCTGAAGTGGTGACGCAGCAATGGGGCCAAGACCTCATCACATCCTGGAACAAGGCCGGCTGGATCACCCTGCCCGAGCGTCTGGGCAACCAGTTTGCACCGTGGCTGGGCGTGGGCGAAGGCGAGCTGGTGTTCACCGACACCACCTCCATCAACCTCTATAAAGTGCTCAGCGCCGCCGCACGCATCGCCCGGGAAGATGCTCCAGAGCGCAAAAAAATCATCAGCGAGCGCAGCAACTTCCCGACCGACCTCTACATCTCCCAGTCCGTCTGCCAAGAGTACGGCCTGGAGCTAGTGCTGCTGGAGCCCGAAGACATCGCCGCAGCGCTGCAGGATGATGTGGCGATCTCCATGCTCACCCATGTCAACTACCGCACCGGGGCCATGCACGACATGGCGGCGGTCACGAAGGCAGCCCATGCCAAAGGTATTCTCTGCATCTGGGACCTGTGCCACAGCGCAGGCGCCGTGCCCGTAGACCTGAAGGCGGCCAATGCCGACTTTGCCGTGGGTTGCAGCTACAAATACCTCAACGGCGGCCCCGGCTCGCCCGCCTTTGTCTGGGCCCATCCGCGCCTGATCAACCGCTTCTGGCAACCACTGTCAGGCTGGTTCGGCCATGCCGAGCCTTTCAAGTTCGTGCCCGACTACCACCCCGCCCAAGGCATTCAGCGCTATCTGTGCGGCACCCAGCCCGTGATCAGCATGAGCGTGCTGCAGTGCGGCATCGACATCTATACCGAAGCCGAGTCCTTTGGCGGCATGCCCGCATTGCGCGCCAAGTCGCTGGCGCTGACCGATCTATTCATCAAACTAGTTGAGGAACGTTGCCAAGGGTACGGCCTGGGCCTTGCCACCCCACGTGACCATGCATCGCGCGGCTCCCAGGTCTGCCTCACGCGTGAAGAAGGCCTGGGCGTGGATGGCCAGGACAGCGGGGCTTACGCCATCATTCAGGCCCTGATTGCCCGCGGCGTGATTGGTGACTTCCGCAAGGGTGACGGCGGCACCGGAAAGCACAAAGACATTCTGCGTTTCGGCTTTACGCCGCTGTACGTAGGCTTTGAAGATGTATGGCACGCCGTGGAACACTTACACCAAGTGTTGATATCTGGCGAATGGCAGCAAGCACAATTCAACCAAACCTACGCGGTGACTTGAGCTAAAAGCTCAGGGACAAACACAGGAATTGCGTATTTATTTAATTACATAAATAAACATTTAATTCTAAAAATTACAACTTTTCCTGACATACGAAACGATTTAATTTGCGGACCATCACCTCATAGTTTTTGATTTGGGGGGATGGCTTGTGAATTTAGTCTTCAAAAGCATATGGAACACCGCACTCCAATCATGGGTGGCCACCCCTGAAACAGGGCGTGCACGCGGTAAAACCAAAAATGTAGTCACCGCTGCTGCCGTGGGCCTTCTACTGAGTTCTGCACAGGCCGTGGTGCTCAGCCCCAGAGCCTCAAGCAACTTCGTTGAGATCAACACTCCCGGCAACACCAATACGCCCTTGGTGTCATCAGAGGTTTTATTAAATGCATATCAACTAGGCCGTTCTTACCATATTGACGTTGCTCGCTACCTGTTGCCCTCTAATGGTTACGGCTGGCTAACCTCGACTTGGGATGCCACTACGTCCAACTGGCGCATGGTTAAAACAGGCTTGTCGTTTGAACATTCAGCACTCAATCAAGATGGCCTTTATCGCTATCAATTCAGCGACAACTCCCCATACTCCGCCCTCTTCGGCTCTACCCGCCTCGTCAACCTCGACCTCAAGACTCAAGCTGGCGACACTACTGGAATACTGCTCAGCGGCATCAATAGCCTCTCTATTGGAGGTACCTCAACAGACGGTATCAAAACATCATGGGTTGCACCAACCAAGATGAGTTTGGCTGGCCAAAGTAACGCACCAATTTTGGTTGTAGGTGGACAATACACCACCGTATATAGCTCCTTTTCCTCTCTAATCTGCGACCACCCTTCTTTTTGTAATGGCCCCAGTCAAGGCGATGCCCTGACCACCTTGTTCTACGCCAACGCCACCGACTACCGCAACCTTGGCGTAAGCGGCGACCCTTACGTCCAAAGAGGAGGAGCCAATAAAGCGGTAACCTCGGGCACCCTTCACAACAACGGTGGCAGCACTGGCATCACTGCATACGATGGAGCTGCAGGCTCTGCCACCAATATGCTGCAGCTGAATGCCAACGAATATGTCACGTTCAAAGGCGGCGTCAAAGTCAATACATTAGGCAGCCGCCCTATCGTGGCCGTCGCCAACAAGCTGCTGCACGCTACGGTAGACAGCACTCTGGTTCTGCAAGAAAGCAATCGCGCCCCAGCATTCACCGCCAATGTGCGTGGCCAATACCGCAACGGCAGCAATCAGGTTACTACGGCACAACAAACCTCTGGCACGCTGGGAACGCCTACCGAGTACAACTACGTCGATTTCAGCGGGCAAATCACCACTATAGACACCAAACCGGTTGATCCGGTCACAGGTTTTTCATTGACTACTAGCCCGGTTGCGCCAGCCATCATCAATGCTATTGGCATTGAAATGCTGAACCCGGGCAAGAGCGATAACACATCCATCGTCATGCTTGAGATGGGGCGCCGCAACGCTAGCCTGAACACACCCAGCCAGATCAGCCTAGGCATTAACGTGACCCATGGCACAGGCGTTTTCGCCATCGGTGGTGCCGATGTAAATATTGATGTGACAGCGCAATCCAAAATTGACCTGAGCAATGCCAAGGGCGTCACGACCGGCATTTTGGCTGCAGCCGTAGGCACAACCAACGGCAGCAGCCGCCTGATGAATACCACGACAGGTCTAAGCAAACAGCTTGTCAGCACCACCACGGCAGCCAATACCTTGGCGGTTTCAGATCTAACAAACTACAACTCATCGCAGGTGCAAGAGAACTATCAATTCCAGCCCCCTAAAAACGTTCCTTACGATTACCGTCTAACCGCTACTACCTACCCTTGGTTTTCCATCAGCAATCAGGGGGAGCAGGAAGCTCGCCCCGGTGGAGCACTGGATGCTGCTTCCAGCAACCCTGCGGACATGAGTTTTCAGTCACGCATCAAGCCCGGCCTTGTGATTTCCAACGCCGGCACGATTCAAGTCGCCGGCGATATGACTCAGGCGCTGAGCACTACCGCTGGCTATTACCAGAATATTTTTGTCCCAATGGGTGAGGCAAATACGCAAAATTCCGCGGCGAATGCAGGTATTGCGGCCTACACCATCAACGACCCAGCCACTGTCAACAACAGCGGCAGCATTTTGACCGGCGGCGGATCGACCATTTATGTGGCCCAGCAAGGCGAAGTAGCAAAGATCAACGATGCAACGATTCGTGCCTCCAATATCACCAAAACCCAGTCTATGGATACCAATGATCTGGGCGGCATTGTGGCCCCGGTCTTTGACTTGCCGTCTGCTCAAAATGTGAAGCTTACCGCCAGTAACTCCGGCAGCATTGGCAGCACCAACCCCAACGGCTTCCAAGGCCCCGCCATCGCCGTAGTCGCCTCGGCCATTCAGCAAGATGCCTCTGGCGCAGATGTCACAAGCAGCCGCCAGATCAACATTCAAGCGCAAAACACGGGCAACATCGACATGGGCAACTCAGGTCATGCCGCATCGGTGTTTTATCTGCGCGCTGCCAAAAACGGAACATTGGATATGACGGGGCAAACAGGAAGCATTGCCTCCAGCGCCAGCGATTTCAATGAAGCGGCGCTCTTTCAACTGATTGACGCTGATGAATACAAATCTCTGAACTTTGCCCAAACCGGTGGCACGCTGATGGGCAATATTGAAACCCGATCGCGCACCACCACCCCCGGCGATGGAACGGATACTTTGACGTTCACCGATGTGACGTACAAAGGCAATTTTCGTCTCGGCCAAGGCAATGACACGCTGAGTTTTCTGGGCAACAGCGATTTAAGCAATGTCTTCGTGATGGACGGCGGCATTAATGCCGATAGCAGCCAAGGCACTGACGTACTGAAGGTGGGCGGCACCATAATGCTCAACGGCCAAACCCCAGCAACAGGTTCCGCCAACAATGCGCAAATCATCAACTGGTCTGACATCAAAGTTCTGGATCAGGCCCGCCTGAACCTGACGGGTGATTTAGGCCAAACGGCTACCGCCGCCCTGAGCAGCTTGCAAATCGGCCCGGCCGCGACGCTCTCCAAAACAGGCGTCAATCAAGTTAATGTCTATGCCGACCAGTTGAGCAATGCAGGCACGATCGATCTGCGCGATACCGCCGGTAAACCGCTGGATGTCTTAACGCTTCACGGTAACTATGTGGGTTTGCCGGGCTCCAAACTCGTGACCGTGGCCACGTGGACTAACCCCAACGACTTACAGACCGATCTGCTGAAAATTAACGGCAACGCCTCGGGCGCCACCACTGTCGCAGTAGCCGGCGGCATATTTGGAGATGTCACGCGCGATCAGCAGCAAAAAATATCCAGCAATCCGGTGGTGCAAGTCGATCGCGCGCATGCAGACAACGTCTTCACCGGCGCTGCCCCCACCACCAACGCAGGTGAAGCGCAACTGATCAAGCAAGGCAACAACTACTACTGGACGCTGGAGGCCACTCCCCCGCCGCCGCCATCGCCCTCCCCTACACCGACGCCAACGCCGGTTCCGCCTGCTCCACCTGCACCACCTACACCTCCCGCGCCCACAGCGCCGCCTTCGGCCATCATCAGCCAACCAGTGCCCGGTTATTTGCAGACACAGCAGGCCAATATGGAGATGGGCTTTAGCCAGTTGGGCAAGCTCCATGAGCGTGTCAGCGAGCAGCAAACATGGGCCTGGGACGATTGTGGCACCCGCTGCGATCAGTACGATGCAGCCAAGAAAGCCCACAAAAAGATTTACCCCATGTGGGGCCGCCTGAATGCGGACTACCTCAAGCTGCAAGGCAATAACCGCTACGGCCTTAAAAGCACCACCGGCTTTGTTCAGTTTGGCGGGGATCTGAATGTCGCCAAAAACCAAGACGATCAATCGCGCCGCCACAATGGCGTGATCGTGACCTACGGCTGGGGTAACCACGACTTCTACGACAGCAAGCGGGCAACGAACGGCTTAATTTCCAGCGACCAATACACCGGCAAATCCAATACCGACATGCTGTCGCTGGGCGGCTACTCCACTTGGTATGCCAACAACGGCACCTATGTCGATTTGGTAGGGCAGCTGTCGTGGATTCATAACAAATATGCCTCGCGTGATGGCTACAAAGTCAATCAAAGTGGCTGGGGCTTGGGTTTGTCTGCAGAAGTCGGCCGGCCTTGGCAAATTGGTAGCAGCCAATGGCTGATTGAACCCCAAGCGCAGCTCAGCTACCAAACGGTTCGCTTAGGCGACATTCATGACGGTGTGCGCCAAGTCAGCAGCATGAACGCCGATGCCTTACGTGCACGCATTGGCGCACGTTTGGCCTGGAACGACCGCTACAAAGACCAGCTGCGCACAAAAACCTTCTACCTCACCGCCAATGTGCTGCGCGATTTATGGGGCAACGAGCCTTCAGTGAACGTGGGCAGAGAGACTGTGCAGGAGCAGTACGGCAAAACATGGGCAGAGCTGGGTGTGGGCACGCAATGGGCCCTGAGCAAAGCCTCGTACCTGTATATGGACCTTCGCTACCAACGCTCCCTTGGAAGCAACAACGGCGCCTTAGGTAGCGACTTCAGCAGTGCCTCGCGTGAAGGCTACAACGGCCGCATTGGCGTGCGCCACTCTTGGTAAGCAATGGGTATCAACATGACACCATCCTCTACTTCATCGACGTCATCCACGACCAAGCAGTCATTGACTGCTGCGAGCCATCTCGTCGTCTGGCTGGGCCTGAGCGCCGTTCTTTCGGGCTGCGCAAATTTGCATGATGTGCCCAACCGCTGGTGCGACCCGGAGACCGTTGACGTTCCCGTTGGGCTGCAGCCCATCGCAGAGCCCGCTGCGGTGCCTGAGCCGGTCATCCCACCCACGGCCGCGCGCTACAAAATTCGGCTTGAAGCAGATGCACTGTTCCAATTTTCAGGCGCTCGCTTGAGCGATATGAAGCCCTCAGGCAAAGAGGCGCTCAATGCGCTGGCGGCCCAGTTGCACAAGGACTACATCCGCGTCGATCAGTTGCTGGTGGTGGGGCATACCGACCGCTTGGGTGCAGCGCAGTACAACCAGCGCCTGTCTGAGCAGCGTGCCCAAACCGTTAAGCATTACCTGCAAAGCCAAGGCATTACCGCCCCCATCGAAGCACGGGGTGTGGGCAAAAATGAGCCTCTCAGCACCCAATGCAAGGGCTTTAAATCAAGCCCTGCCTTGATTCAATGCCTGCAACCCGACCGGCGTGTGGAAGTGGAAGTCTTGGGCGTAAACAAGACGACCGCCAAGCCTTAACACATAAAGGTTAGGGGATAAGGGATCGCCGTTTGGTGCAACTCTTGCACTGCATCCCCTAATTACTCTATTTTGTCTTTCGCCAGATGCGCGCTCATGCCGCATCTGGCTTTTTTACAGGGCGATGCTAAAGCGTTTCGCTGCGCTGTACGTTGTTTTACGCAGGCGTTGGCAACCCTTTACCGACGCCCGTAGGACACCGCAACTCTCGCTAGTCATCAGAGCACTTACACCAGCATCTGAATTTCAAAAACGCAAGTAGCGAGAGTGCAACACCCTGCATTTCGCAGTCTTCAAGCCGATTTATGCCACTTATTGACAAGGCCGCTCCTCTGGGGAGCGGCCTTTTTTATGGGTACCACCGGCCCTGCTAGTCGCACTGATCTCAGACGGGTAATGCAAACAACTGCAAACACACCTAATCAAAAAAACTATCGATATATACAAATCAATCTAAATTATTAAGATCAACAAAAGCTATCAAAGGAGGCTTGTTGATGAAAATAAACGAAATACGCGTCATCGTCCCAAAGTTCGATGCCAGTGAAAGCTGGAGCGAAGCGGAAGTGCTTGGCGCCATGGTGTTTCTGTGGAGTCAACAGGACTATTACCGCCAAGGCTCGGTGGAGTCTGCGCTGGCTAACCTCCTGCCCATCATTCGGCATCGCAACTTTTGCCTGTTCATCAAGAATGGGGCCCCCATCGGGTATGTGAACTGGGCTTACTTCTCCGAGCAAGAAGCGGCCGATTACGCACAGCGTCAGCACGAATACGCCCACTACCTGGAAACCTGCGCTCAAGAGCAGGCCGGAAAGCAGCTGTGGCTGCTGAGCTCCTTCTTCCCCACAGGGGAAGTGCACCTATCTCGAAGAATCCTCAGAGACCACGTCTTTAAAAACCAAAGCGTGCGCTTTCTTCACCACAAGCCTGCTGACGCACCACTTTCCAAGGCGTTTTCCGGCTCGCATTTTGAGCATCACCACACCCCATACACGGCAGCGGCAGCAGGAGCAGTGCAATGAACAGAATCTATAAAAGTCTCTGGAATGCAGCCAGCGGCAGCTGGGTAGCCGTTGCGGAAACCAGTCGCTCCTGCGGCAAGAAGACGAGAAACCAGCGCTCTGCAGCGGGCATTGCCATCGCCTTTCTGTGCGCTTCGCCTTCCTTCGCGGCTGTGCTGTGTCAAAACGCGGCAGATGGGTCTTATCTGCCCACCAGAAGCGCGTCACCACAATGCGACACCATCGACCCCAGCACCAACACCAAATTGCAAAGTGGTGTGATTCAGCTCGCCCCCGCGGCAGGCTTTTTCATCATCAGCCGTAACAATATCCCGTTGACCATCACGCAGGACTTCAATGTCAATGCCACGGTCTCCGGCGGCTTCGCAGGTATTGCCAACCAGTACACCTCAGGTTTGCAGATCAACCTACAAAACGGCACGCTGAAATATGTCTCTAACGGCAACAGCAGCGGGATCGGAGCAGACACCAAGACCACCATCAATGCGGGCAATATCTCCATCGATGGGACCATGAACGCAAATCGCAATGCTTCCGAAATCTACGGTCTGCTGGCAGGCTCCACCGTCAATTCTGGTGAAAATATTCCTAACAACAATGGCACTTTCTCGACCATCAATGTCAACAATCTGACGCTGAAACAATCGTCCCCGCTGAAATCTATTCCCGCTCTGAACTCGGGTCTGCGTGCCATTCAAGGTGCCGCCGGTAATGCTGGCAATGGCAGCTCAGGCAAGATTGTGGTCAACGGCACCTTGGACATGAATCTGAGCGGCCCCCGTATCGAGGGTATTTATGTCTCGGGCGCCGCTGTGGACCTCGACACCAAAACCATCGAGGCTGCTTCTCAAGTCATTCTGAAAGGCGACAGCAAAATTGTTCTGGACAATGCCGGCAAGACCGTAACAGGGTTTGACAGCAGCGCCATCAAACTCGGCAAGAGCCGCGCCGTGGGTACTGGCAAAGGCTATATGGAGTCCCATGGCTTCATGCAAATCGATGCCTCCAAAGCGGTGGGGGATGCCATCAAGCTGGCCGTCAGCGACTCGGCCCTGAACGCCAACTATGCCGGCAGCTCTGCCGATGTACTGGCCAACAGCAGCGCCATCGCCATTGGCAAGTTGGACTACACGACCAGTACCGACTCGCAAAACATTTCCGTTGCACTGGGCCAGGCCAAACTGCGCACCGTTTCCGCCACGGCGCCGCTGCTGGTCCTTGATGGAGGGCAGCAAAACGTCAAGCTTCTTTTTGACCGCAAGTCCGACCTGGCCGCACCTGCCAATGGCTATTTGCTGGATATCGTCAACGCCCTCAACGTCAGCACACCGTCATCCGTACAGTTGACGCTGGACAACACCAGCACCATGGCCGGTCTGACCAACAAGACCTATGCCAATTCCACCATCAATGTGGACCTCAACAATCAGTCCGTCTGGAATCTGGTGGCCATGCAGTCTGGCGCAGCTCCTCAAACCTCCACGCTGGACAATCTGAATATCAATTCGGGCTCATTCCTGAATGCCTTTAACGGCTTAGGCACTGCCAACTTCATCGTCAACGCCACGAACCTCAACTCTTCAACTGGCACCATCAATCTTGCTGATGGAAAAGCCGGCGACGTCCTCACGCTCAATGGCAACTACCACGGTCTCACTGGCTCCAAGTTGCTGGTGGATGGCACTTGGAACAATCCCAACAACCTGACCACCGATGTTTTGAAGATCAACGGTGACGCTTCAGGAGCTACCGCGGTCTCGGTCCCCGGCGGCCTGCTCGGCGACGTGACGCGCGATCAGCAAAAGAAAATCTCTAACGTCGCAGTGATTGAAGTGGATCGCACCCATACGGACACCGTCTTTACCGGCACTGCGCCCACCATTAACGCGGGTGAAGCCCAGTTGATCAAGCAAGGCAACAATTACTACTGGACCTTGGAAGCGGCGCCACCGCCACCCCCTCCTCCTCCACCGCCTCCTCCTGCTCCGACTCCGGCACCTTCTCCAGCACCTTCTCCAGTACCTTCTCCAGCACCTTCTCCAGCACCTTCTCCTGCACCTTCTCCTGCACCTGTGCCCCCCCCTGCTCCGGCACCCGCACCGGCACCTACGCCAGCGCCGCCTCCCGTGCAAATCATCAGCCAGCCAGTCCCCGGCTATCTGCAGACGCAGCAGGCGAATCTGGAGATGGGATTCAGCCAG
Source organism: Comamonas sp. Y33R10-2 (assembly GCF_019355935.1). NCBI lineage: Bacteria > Pseudomonadati > Pseudomonadota > Betaproteobacteria > Burkholderiales > Comamonadaceae > Comamonas > Comamonas sp. Y33R10-2. The sequence goes on along the minus strand of NZ_CP079925.1, from coordinate 3,732,756 downwards.
ATGGGCAAATTGCATGAACGCGTCAGCGAACAGCAGACATGGGCTTGGGATGACTGCGGCACCCGCTGCGACCAGTACGACGCCGCCAAGAAGGCCAACAAAAAGATTTACCCCATGTGGGGCCGCATGAATGCCGACTATCTGAAACTGCAGGGTGACGCACGCTATGGTTTGAAGAGCACAACAGGCTTTGTGCAATTCGGCGGTGACGTCAATGTCTCTAAAAATGAACAAGACCAGTCTCGCCGCCACAATGGTGTGATGGTCACCTATGGCTGGGGTAACCACGACTTCTACGACAACGGGCGTGCGGTCAACGGGCTGATCTCTGCCGACAAGTACACCGGCAAGTCCAGCACAGACATGCTTTCACTCGGCGGCTACTCCACCTGGTATGCCGATAACGGCACCTATGTGGATCTGGTCGGCCAGCTTTCGTGGATTCACAACAAGTACTCATCACGCGATGGCTATAAAGTCGGCCAGAACGGCTGGGGACTGGGTCTCTCGGCGGAAGTGGGTCGCCCCTGGCAAATTGGTGACACCCGCTGGTTAATTGAGCCGCAGGCACAACTGAGCTATCAAACCGTACGTTTGAACGACATTCAGGATGGTGTGCGCCAGGTCAGTGGCATGGATACCGATGGTCTGCGCGCCCGTATCGGCGGGCGTCTGGCCTGGAATGACCGCTATGCCGATAAGCTGCGCACCAAGACTTTCTACCTGACGGCCAATCTGCTGCACGATCTGGCAGGCAACAACCCGTCTGTGCAGGTGGGACGCGACACCGTGCGAGAAAACTACGGCAAAACCTGGGGCGAAGTGGGCGTAGGTGCCCAGTGGGCCTTTAGCAAAGCCACCTATATGTATGCGGACCTGCGCTACCAACGTTCTTTGGGCAGCGACCAAGGAGCCTTTGGCGGCATGCAGCGTGAAGGCTACAACGCCCGCATTGGCGTGCGCCACGGCTGGTAATTTAAGGAGTTCCACATGCATTCAACACACACGCCCATTCGCACCGGCAAGTCACTGCGACTTGCCAGTTTTAGCGCGGTAGCATTCATTACGTTGCTAACCGGTTGCAGCAACTTGCATGACGTGCGCCACCGCTGGTGCGACCCTGAGCCCGTTCTCATCGAAAGCAAACCGCTGGTCGCCACAACCCCAGTTGCGCCGCAACCCGAGCGCCTGACGATCAGGCTGGCCGCCGATGCACTTTTTCAGTTTGATGGCTCACGACTGAACCAGATGACGCATGACGGCAAACGCGCTTTGGATACGCTGATTCGCCAGATTCAAGGCGACTTCTCCAAAGTCGATAGCATCGTCGTCATAGGCCATACCGACCGTTTGGGCAGCCATGCCTACAACCAACGACTGTCAGAGCAACGTGCTCAGACCGTGAAGCGCTATCTGCAAGAAAACTCTATCGCTGCACCGATTGAAGCCATTGGCAAAGGCGAGACCGAGCCCGTCACCACTGACTGCAAGGACGGCAAGGGACGCAAAGTGAGCCCCGCACTCATCCAGTGCCTGCAACCTGACCGCCGCCTTGAGGTGCAAGTTACGGGACTGCGTGCACAATCTCAGCCCCCAACAAACAGCGCCACCACCAAACCTTAAGGCGAGAAGTTACAGCAGCTGACTCTTCAGTTGGAGCCTTACAAAGCCAGATGCGCAACCGTGCATCTGGCTTTTTTATGGAAGAGCAAAGTCGAGAGTAATGCGAAAGCTGCTTTCTTTTTAATAGCAGCTTGTCCTTTTAATTCATAGATATTCGATCAATAACGACTCAAAACCAATGAACTACGAAGGCTAGCTGCTATCATTTTTAGCTGCCAATGCCATTACTCTGTTGAGCCTCGCGTAGCAATAAAGCACGCTTGCGCTCCACACCCCAGCGGTATCCGCTAATGCTGCCGTCACTGCGCACCACGCGGTGGCAGGGCACGGCTACGGCAATCGGATTTGCTGCCACCGCACTGGCCACGGCGCGCGCCGCTTGCGGCAAACCCAGCTGCTGCGCCAACTGTGAATAGCTAATCGTTTGCCCGGCAGGAATGCTTTGCAGCGCCAACCACACGCGCTGCTGGAATGCCGTACCTTGAATATCCAGCGGTAAGGTCAAGCCCAGTCGTGGCTGCTCCATCAGCGCCACGACCTGAGCCACGGTTTGCTCATACTGCGCATCAGCGCCTATCAGTTGCGCGGCGGCAAAGCGCTGCTGTAAATCTTCAACCAGCGCTTGCGGATCGTCCCCCAGCAAAACGCAGCAAACGCCCCGCTCGGTGCTAGCTACCAGCAAGCTGCCCAGCGAACATTCGGCCAGCGCAAAGCGAATGCGCTGGTTTTGCCCACGCTGGCGATAAGACTGCGGCGCCATGCCCAACATGGCGGGTGCATCTTTGTAAAAGCTGCTGCTAGCTTCATAGCCGCTGAGGTAAGCAGCATCTGTCACTGACTGGCTGGACTCAGTCGTCATCGCCGCGCGCAGCTGCTTGCCGCGATGCGCCTTCGCATAGGCCTTGGGCGTCAGCCCCGTCACCCGCTTAAAGCTGCGATGCAGCTGCCAAGAACTCAGACCCAAGCGCTGCGCCAACACCTCCAGTGCAGGCATGGGCTCCTCAGCTTCAAGCAAGCGACAGCATTGCGTGATGCGCTCATCTATTTGAAGACCGATAGCAGGCTGAGAAGGTGTCGGGCTAGGCATGGTTTGAATCAGCGCAGGGCTTTAGATCAATAACAGAGAGAACTTTACGCAAAGCTTTTGCACTCTGCATCCACGTTCTTGCAGCCTTTATGTATCTGGATTCGGTTACGCTGCCGAACATTGATCTATTGATAAAAATGACACCATGACAACCGAATCCTCTGGCTGCCCCATGCATGGCGGCGAATCCATTGTGCGCGACGAGAAAGCCCAGCTCGACTTCAGCCGCGACATGAGCTACGGCGACTATCTGCATCTGGACCAGATTCTCACAGCCCAGCACCCGCTGTCGCCCGCACATGACGAGATGCTGTTCATCATCCAACACCAGACCAGCGAGCTGTGGATGAAGCTGATGCTCCACGAGGTACGCGCTGCCACAGCCGCCATCGCCAACGCTACCAGCGACACCCGGCCCGAGGCCTTCAAGATGCTGGCCCGCGTCTCTCGCATCATGGAGCAGTTGGTCAACGCGTGGAGCGTGCTCTCCACCATGACGCCGCCCGAGTACACGGCCATGCGCCCCTACCTTGCCAACTCCAGCGGGTTTCAAAGCTATCAATACCGCAGCATCGAATTTTCACTGGGCAACAAAAATGCTGCCATGCTCAAGCCCCATGAGCATCGCAGCGATTTGCTTGCACAAGTACAAGCGGCTTACGAGTCGCCCTCTTTGTATGACGTGTCACTGCAACTGCTGGCCCGCGAAGGCATTGAAGTGCCCGCCAACAAGCTGCAGCGCGACTGGACCCAGCCCTACGAGGCCTGCGAAGGCGTGAAACAGGCCTGGATTACCGTGTACCGCGACCCGCACAAATACTGGGATCTGTACCAGCTAGGCGAGAAGCTGACCGATATTGAGGACGCTTTTCGCCTATGGCGCTTTCGCCACCTGACCACGGTGGAGCGCGTCATCGGCTTTAAGCGCGGCACGGGCGGCACGGGCGGCGTAAGTTATCTCAAAAAGATGCTGGATGTGGTGTTGTTCCCCGAAATCTGGAGCTTGCGCACAGAGCTGTAAACCGCTTTGTCTTGACACTTGGCCATCATTCACTTGGCCACAGTTCATTTCGCCATCGCTAATCAGGCTGCCCCTGCTGCTCTTAAGTGACAGCATGGGCAGCCTGAACTCTTTAGGCTGTACACAAAATAGCCGCTTGCAATCGCCGGATTTTTTATGCCTTCCACGCCTTCCGAGCACAGCGCTGCTCTTGCCTCACAAGCCCAGCAGCCTGACCACCCAGCAAGCAGCGCCGCTGTCTGGGCCATGCTGCTGTGCCTGCTCACCGGCTTTGCGCTGAGTCAGGCATTTCGCACTGTCGCATCCATCATTGCCGATGGGCTGCGCAGCGACTTTGGGCTGTCCGCCCAGTCCTTAGGCTCGTTTGCCGGACTGTTTGCACTGTCCTTTGGCGTGGCGCAGTTGATCATGGGCATTGGCATGGACATTTATGGCCTGCGCCGCACGGTGCTGCTGACCTTTCCATTAGCCATCGTCGGGGCGGTGCTGTCGACCATCGCGCCCAACTATTCTTGGCTAATGCTGGGGCAGTTGCTGATTGGCATTGGCTGCTCTCCACTGTTTCTCGCCTGCACCGTGTTTATTGCTCGCCACTTTCCGGCGGAAAAATTCGCTTATATATCCGGCATTGGCCTGGGCTTAGGCGGCTTGGGGCTGCTGTTCACTGGGACCCCCATGGCTTGGCTGGTCCAGCACACGGGCTGGCGCTCTGGCTTTGCGCTGCTGGCCGCGTTAAGCGTGTTGTCGTGGCTGCTGATTTTTTTCAAGGTGCATGAGCCCAAGCTGCTCAGCGACTCACAAACCAAACCCGGTTTTGTGCAAGCGCTACAAGGCTTTGGCAGCCTGCTGCGGCTGCCGCACACCTGGGGCATTGTGCTGCTGGGCATGGTCAGCTACGCATCGTTCTTAACGGTGCGCGGCCTCTGGCTCAGCCCCATGTTGATGGATCGCTACCAGTTCTCGCTCATTACCACTGGCAATGTGGCGCTGGCCGCTTCTCTCATTTCGCTGTTTGTGCCGTCCATTTTCGGTCACTTGGATCCCGGCCCTGCCCTGCGCCGCCAGCGCATTGCACGCTTTTCGCTGCTTATGGCCGCCACCTTTGCCGGCATTGCCTTGGTTCACCATCCCATCTGGAGCGTGGCTCTGCTGATGCTCATGAGCACACTTTCGGGATACGGAACCTTGCTGTATGCCGATGTGCGCTCATCCTATCCACCCGCCACCACGGGGCGTGCACTGTCCCTTTTCACCATGGCTATGTTCTTGGGTGCCGCGCTGATGCAATGGCTATCAGGCATCGTCGCCGGCATTGCCGAGCGACAAGGCGCTGACATTTATCAAGCCGTTATGCTGATGGTGGCCGCAATGCTAGGTATGGGCGTGCTGGCTTACAAAGTGATCAAACCTTCGCCTCTGCTGCAAAGCGTAATACATTAAAAACAGTCTCTAGTCCAATAGATATATAGACCCACAGCTATTATTTAAAGAGCACCCTCATAAAGCCAGGGCACGTCCATAATCCGCCCACCCAAGGCGCGCATCGATAGATCACGGCCCCAGCGCACCAGCCCTGTGGCATGAAAGATGCGGCCGTTGCGCTGTGACCTTGCCTGCACCCGCGCATTACGCTGCCAGCGATTTAAGGCGTAGCGGCGCAAGCGCAAGCTGACATCCAGATCGTGCATAGAAAAAGCGTTTTGCAGCTCAGCTGCATCTTCAATCGCCATGCCTGCACCTTGGGCCAAATAAGGCCGCATAGGGTGGGCCGCATCGCCCAGCAAAGCTACCAAGCCTTGCGCCATCTGATCTGCTGAAGCCACAGGCTGGCGATCAGCAACTGGCCACAGCCGCCATTCGCCGCCCAAGTCCGGCACATGCTGCACCAAGTCTTGTAGATAGCTACAAGTGCCATTGAGGTGCTGCAGCAAGTCTGGCAAATTGACGAAATGATTCCAGTGCTCAAGATCGGCAGGTGGAGGTCCTTGCACAATCACCACCAGATTTTGCAGCTCACCACGGCGTACCGGGTATTGAATCGCATGCAGGTTTGGGCCAAGCCAGGCCGTCACCTCATTCGTGCGCAGCCGCTTGGGCAACTGGGCCTGATGCACCATGGCCCGATACGCCAAATGCCCAGTCACGCGCGGCGGCCCGTCGCTCAGCATCTGAGCGCGCACAGCACTTCGCACACCGTCAGCGCCAATCAGAGCATCGCCTTCAATCAGCTTGTTGGCACTGGTGCGAATGGTGACCACACCATCTTGCTCGGTGTAGCTGCTGACCGTCTGGTTAAGGTTGAGGTGTACCTCAGAAAAATTCTGAGCGGCCTGCAGCAATATTTCGTGCAGGTCAGCACGATGAATCGTGGCGTAGCTTGCGCCATAGCGCTGCACCATATCCAGGCCAAGCGGCAAGCGGCCAAGCTCCTTGCCCGTCACCGCACTGCAGGCGCGCAAGGCATTAGGCGAGGCAACGACCTGCTGCAAAGGCCGCTGCAGCCCCCAAGCCTGAAGCCTGCGCACCACATTGGGGCCAAGCTGAATACCCGCTCCGACTTCGGTAAATTCCGTGGCCCGCTCAAACAGACGAACATCCCAATCTGCCCGCGCAGCGGCAATAGCCGCCGCAAGACCACCGATACCGCCACCTGCAATCAACACCTGCTTATTCATAATTTCTGATTGTGCCGCTTCAAGAGTGCAATTACAGAGAACTTCTTTATTTGCGCTGACATAGAGCACTCACCATTGAAAAAGCCCGCCAAGGCGGGCTTTTTCATCATGCGCAATACGCAGCTTAAATCACGAACTGTTCGCGATCTTGGTCTGCAATCCACTTTGGCGGCTTGCCGCGGCCTGTCCAAGTTTGACCCGTTGCTGGGTCACGATACTTGGGGGCCACCTTAGCACCCGCATTAGCGGAAGCACGCGCACGAGCTGGAGGGAAGACATCTTCAGCAGTCAAACCATATTCAGCAATCAGGCTACGAACCTTGCCCACAGCGTCAGCGAGTTCTCGCGTACGTGCTTCGTTAATTTGCTGCTCTAGGTTTTCTCTCTGCTTAAGGAGTTCCTTGTAAGTGCTCATGATTTGCGCTTCTAGGTTGATTAAAGTGGAATCATTATAAGCGTTTGAATTTTAAATACATCAATTAAATATAAGCAATAACCACAATTAACAATTACTTGATGCATGCATCTTTAGAAATATCCCTCATCAAATATTCAACAATTCAAATGATCTTCAGCACGATTGGCAAAGCATCGCTATTGCCAAAGTTAGAGATACCGCGATCACAACAGCACAAGGATCTGTAGCACATGAAGTACCACCATGGCCTGGGCGAAGGCGATTTCGACGCTCAAAGAGAGAATTCGAGACAGAAATCTCTCTTCCTATCAAGCCCTAAGAAACTTAGAAGGGAGCGCAAACTCTCAAAAATTACTTTTAAATTTCTGAACTTGATGATCCATTTCATCAACAACCTGATGATCTTCACTTTCACGTCAAAGCAATCAAGCGACTGAAGTACACATTCACTTCCAAGTCTGAAAATCAGCGCCCTTGGGTCTGCCCAAATAAAAAATGAAAAAAAGTGCACTAAGAACTCAATCACACTTGTCTCAAGCAGCTTCAGACATCATTGAACACTGAGAAAAAGTACCCTTAAATCCGTTCTTGTTAACTTATAGGAGTTCATCAATAAAAAGCAGCAATCCTCAAAAGAAAACGGCATTGCTTCCGATAAAGATGAAAAGCACAAGTCATACAAACCCGTTTTAATCAACTGAATCGACTTAATCGCTATAAATGCGATAACATTTATTCAAAAAATGGGGAGGGATACGACCCAATCCATCAACAATCAGAAAAATATCAAGATTCAAAAAATGCCCTGAGTAGTCTGCGCACATTTAAATTCGACTAACGACAGGCCGTAAAGGCATGCTTTGCAACGACAACCTTGGTCAATTGAGCCGTCACAAAACACCGTACAGCTGCGCAAGTGATGCGATCTGCGGAAAATCCATGTCTCGCAGATAAGAAAGAAGAACATGGCACTTTACTGTATCGGTGATATTCAGGGCTGTGACGACGCCTTCGAGCAGTTGCTGCACACCGTGGATTTTTCAGCTAGCCGGGACACGCTTTACGTACTGGGTGATTTGGTTAATCGTGGCCCCAAGTCTGCCGAAGTCTTGCGCCGTTGCATGCAAGCCGGCGACTCTATGCGCGTTTTGCTGGGCAACCATGACCTGCACCTGCTTGCCGCAGCTCAAGGCCTGCGCCGCCAAAGCAAGCGAGACACGCTGGCCCAAGTACTCGATGCGCCAGACTGCAACATCCTTTTAGACTGGCTGCGCCAGCAACCTTTGAGCCGGCTGCATACCAATGCCAGCGGAGAAAACCTGCTCATGGTGCATGCAGGTGTTCTGCCTCAGTGGAGCGTGCAAGACTGCATGAGATTGAACACCGAAGTCCAAACAGTGTTGCAAAGTGCTGATTTTTCACGTTTTTTGCAGAATATGTACGGCAACTTGCCAGACCACTGGTCGCCTGAGCTACAAGGTGATGACCGTCTGCGCTGCATCGTCAACGCTTTTACCCGATTGCGTTTTTGCAGCGCCGAAGGCGTGATGGACTTTGAAAGCTCAGAGTCTGCACAGCAGACACCCGAAGGGCTCATGCCTTGGTTTAATGTGCCCGGCCGAGCCACAGCCGACACTCCCATCGCATTTGGACATTGGTCTACGCTGGGACATATCAATCAACCCAAGCTGATGGCAATGGATACTGGCTGTATCTGGGGTGGATGCCTGAGCATGATGCGTATAGGTGAGCAAATGAATGAGCGCGAGCTGATTCAGCTGCAATGCCCTCAAACACAAGTGCCGGGCGCCAAAGGCTAAAACAGCCAGCCTGCGCACCAACAAAAACGCCTGCATGATGCAGGCGTTTTTCAATGCAAACCTTGATTAAGAGGCTGCTACAGGCTCTCGCACTGCAACAGGCACAGGTGCTTTAAACAAAGCGGCAATCTTGCGCTTAGGCTTGATGGCTGCTGCCTTGACGGGCGCATTGCTATCCAAAGCAGCCGCTTCCGCAGCAGCACTTGCCTGATAAGGCTTGTCAAAGAACGGATCAGCCGATGCACGAGGCGCCATGCGTGATGGGCGGTGGGCATGGCTGGTGCGGGGGGCACTGTCAAACTCACGCTCACGGCGGGGACGAAACTCCTCAGAACTACGGCTTTGGCGTGCAGGACGGAAGTCAGCCATAGGTGCAGGCTCAACCACAATTTTTTTCTTGATGAGCTTTTCAATCTCACCCATCTGACGGCTGTCGCTGTCAGCAACCAAGGTCACAGCCAGACCCGATGCGCCAGCACGGCCGGTACGACCAATACGGTGCACATAGTCTTCGGCGTTGAAAGGTACGTCGTAGTTGAAGACGGCAGGCACATCCTTGATGTCCAGACCGCGAGCCGCCACATCGGTACAAACCAACAGATCAACTTCACCGGATTTGAAAGCTTCCAGCGCCTTCAGGCGCTCGTCTTGGCTCTTGTCGCCATGTAAAGCCGTTGCGCGCAAGCCATCGCGCTCCAAAGCGCGAGTCAGGCGTGCACAACCTAGCTTGCTGTTGGAGAAGATGAAAGCTTGGCGAATATCGCGCTCTTTCAACACCGAGCGAATCACATAACGCTTGTCGTCATCTGTCGCCTTGTAAAAGCGCTGCTCCACGGTGGAAGCCGTTTCATTGGGGCGAGCTACTTCAATCGTGATGGGGTCTTGCAAGTAGCTGCCGGCCAAACGCTTGATCTCAGGCGAGAAGGTCGCCGAGAACAGCAGCGTGGTACGCGTCTTGGGCAGGTGCGACAGAATGCGCTGCAGATCGGGCAAAAAGCCGATATCCAGCATGCGGTCGGCCTCGTCCAGCACCACATATTCCACCTGATTGAGCACCACGTTCTTGGCTTCGATGTGATCGAGCAAGCGTCCGGGCGTAGCCACCAGAACTTCGACGCCTTTTTTGAGCTCGATGGTCTGGGGCTTCATGTCCATGCCGCCAAACACCACAGTGCTGCGCAGCTTGGTGTACTTGGCGTACAGCGCAATTTGCTGGGCGACTTGGTCGGCTAGCTCACGTGTGGGCAACAACACCAGCGCACGCACAGGGTGGCGAGCTGGTGAGGCAGAAGCATTTTCATGGCGCATCAAGCGCTGCAGCAAAGGCAGCGAGAACGCTGCCGTCTTGCCTGTACCCGTCTGGGCTGCGCCCATGACGTCCTTTCCGGTCAATACGACCGGAATGGCTTGCGCCTGGATAGGAGTCATGGACTCATAGCCCATGTCGGCAACAGCGCGAGCCAGGGGCTCAGCCAAGTGAAGATTGGAGAAGGAGCTTGTCATTAAGGGCGTTATTGTCGCACTGAGTGGGTTTTTCGCGTTGGCTTTGTGTTTTTTTGACCTGCGATCTGCTTCAAGCGCTGTACTGACAGAGACGCGCAGGCCTTTCAATATCCCGTGCAATCCATCGGGATAACCCGGATTTCTGCAGGGTAACTGCGCAAAAAAGAAAGGCCTGTGACGGATCACAGACCTTTTTATGGAGCACAGAAATTTATAGTGACTGGGCCGCGAAGGTGTCACAGGCTTTAACGCTACCTGTTTTATAGCCCTGTGTGAACCAGCGCACACGCTGGGCGCTAGAGCCGTGGGTAAAACTATCAGGGCGCACCGTGCCCGTCGCCTCGCGCTGCAGTTTGTCGTCGCCAATTTGCTGCGCCGCATTCATGGCCGACTCGATATCACCTTGCTCCAGCCAGCTCTTGGCCTGCTGCGACTTGTTGGCCCAAATGCCAGCCAAGCAATCGGCTTGCAACTCAAGGCGCACTGACATGGAGTTTTGCTCACGCTCGCTCACACGGCCGCGCATGGCATCCACCTTGCCAGAAACACCCAGCAGGTTTTGCACATGGTGGCCCACCTCATGGGCAACCACATAGGCGCGGGCAAACTCACCAGGAGCGCCCAATTGGCGACTCATGGTGTTGAAAAAGTCCATGTCAAGGTAGACCTTATAGTCACCCGGGCAGTAAAACGGGCCCATCGCTGACTGGCCGGTACCGCATGCTGTGCGCGTCACGCCGGTAAACAAAACCAGCTTGGGGCTTTGATACGTGGCGCCGGCTTCACGAAAGACTTGAGTCCAGACATCTTCGGTCGAGGCCAATACTGTAGAGACAAACTTGCCCCCTTGATCATTGGCCGCAGGGTGCTGCGCAGGCGCTTGCTGCTGCACCTGGGGCGAGCCACCGCCAGAGAGCATGCCAATCGTCGTCAACGGGTTGATGCCAAAAACGCCCCAGCCAACCAGCGCCAGCACCACGGTGCCAATGCCAATGCTGCGCCCCCCAATGGGAAAGCCTCCACCGCCACGGCCACCACCGTCGCCCCGGCGATCTTCGACGTTATCTGATTCGCGGTTGCCTTCCCATTTCATGATGCTTACTCCTGTTGTGCTGTACGCGATGTACATGTTGTACCGGGCCTGCGCTTGGGTGGCGATATTAAGTGCTGCCACCGCAATTTGACGACTCCAACTTCGCTTTTCAACCAAGGCCAGCCCTTAGTCACCATTGTTGACCTTTAAAAAGTTCTTCAGCGCCCAACGGGGATTGGAGCCGCTACAGGCTGGTTACGCATCATCTGCTCTTGCACCACATCCACCATGCTCACCAGCAAAAAGGCCACGATCAGCAAGCCGACGATGGCAAGGATGATCGACATCCAGAACTTACCGGATGAAGACTTGCTAGGTGCTGCCGTCTGCTGCCGGGTCGGCACATAGCTCTGCTTGACACCGTCATCCTTCCAAGCTGGCTCAATCGAGCCATAACTCGAAGGCGACTGCGTCCAAGACGGATCTTTGCGTGGTTTTGAACGAGAGGAAGAGCCAAACATGCGTGCAAAAAAATAGATAAATATGACAAGCCATATTGTGCGCTGTGCTCATGCCCCGCCATAAGGCTTACAAATGACGTTAAAGAGGACGTTGCTAATTGCTCACACTTTGGAAGCATTTAGTTCTTTATCCATAAGCACTACAGCCATATTTCAATGAAATACGGACTCTCCCTGATGCATCACCAAGCCGGCTGAGCAGATGACAAATTCTGAAAAACACGTTCTAATAATACTCAGTCTGAGTATAAATATTCAACAACGCAATTCAGGATAGAGACAATGCCAATCAAGACTGTGGAATTCGACCAGCCCACCCTCAGCGGCAGCCACAACAACAGCGCTCAATGCAGCATCGGTCAGGCTTGGGCCAGAGTGCTGCCAGAGCAAGATCTGGAGCAGCAGCGCCAAACTGCACAGCGCATCAAAGCTTTGCTCAAGGAGCGCAACGCCGCCATGGTCGCCCACTACTACGTGGATGGAGCGCTGCAAGACTTAGCCCGTGATAGCGGTGGCTGCGTGGGCGATTCGCTGGAGATGGCACGCTTTGGCGCTGAGCACCCTGCTAAGACTTTGGTAGTTGCAGGCGTACGTTTCATGGGCGAGACGGCCAAAATTTTGAGCCCCGAAAAAACCGTACTCATGCCTGATGGTGATGCCACTTGCTCACTCGATTTGGGCTGCCCGGCAGACGAATTTAGCCAGTTTTGCGACGCCCACCCCGACCGCACCGTGGTCGTCTACGCCAACACCAGCGCCGCCGTCAAAGCACGGGCTGACTGGGTAGTTACCTCATCGGTAGGGCAAGACATCGTGGCCGAGCTTCATGCGCGCGGCGAAAAAATTCTCTGGGCACCTGATCGCCATCTAGGCGGCCATATCCAAAAACAGACCGGCGCTGACATGCTGCTGTGGCAAGGCAGCTGCGTGGTGCACGATGAATTCAAGGCTGACGAGCTGCAAGCACTGGCTGATGCCCACCCCGAAGCCGCAATCTTGGTGCACCCCGAGTCACCGGCCGCCGTCACCGCGCTGGCGAATGTGGTGGGCTCCACCACCCAGCTGATTGCCGCCGTGGGCAAGTTGCCTACCAACACCTTCATCGTCGCCACCGATCAAGGCATTCTTCACGATATGCGCCAGCGCTATCCGAGCAAGATTTTTCTGGCCGCCCCCACAGCAGGCACAGGCGGCAGCTGCAAAAGTTGCGCCTTCTGCCCCTGGATGGCGATGAACAGTTTGCAAGGCGTGGAGCAGGCTTTGTTGCACAGCAGCGGCGCTATTGAATTGGATGCCACTCTAGGGCTTGCCGCCCGCAAGCCCATACAGCGCATGCTGGACTTCGCCGCCGCCCAACGCCAGCGCGTGCAGGCCAGCGGCGATATGCAGCGCGACACCGCCCTATTCAAAAACTTCGGTCCCGCCTGAAGGAGCCGCCATGCCTCACTCCCAAACAGTCACCGACAAAGTCACTGACACTGACAGCGATGTGCTCATCATCGGCTGCGGGCTGGCCGGCATGACGCTGGCGCTCAGCCTTCCGCCCACGCTGCGCATCACACTGCTGAGCAAAGGCGCTGCCCATGAATGTGCCAGCGCCTGGGCTCAAGGCGGCATTGCCGCTGTGCTTGATGCCAGCGACAGCATAGAAGCACATGTGCAAGACACGCTCACCGCCGGTGCAGGCCTATGCGATGAAACCGCCGTGCGCCGCATTCTGGAGCAAGGCCCTGCCGCCATTGAATGGCTGCTGGGCCACGACGTGCCCTTCACCACAGAAGTCAATGGTCAATTGCACAAGTTGCACCTAACCCGCGAAGGCGGCCATAGCGCCCGGCGCATTGCACATGCGGCAGATCGCACCGGCCACGCCGTGCACCAACGTTTGCTGCAGGCCTGCAAGCTGCGCAAGCACATCACACTGCTGGAACACTGCACCGCCACCGACTTGCTACAAGACGCGCAGCAGCGCTGCATAGGCGCCGCCGTGCGCCATGCCGATGGGCGCGTGCAGCAGCTACGCGCGAGCCACACCGCTTTAGCCACAGGCGGTATGGGGCAGATTTACGCGAGCACCACCACGCCCACCTGCGCCACTGGCGACGGTATTGCCATGGCTTGGCGCGCAGGCTGCGCGGTGCGTGATTTAGAGTTCATGCAGTTCCACCCCACGGCGCTGCATATCCACGGCAAAGCGGTGGGCTTGATATCCGAAGCCCTGCGCGGCGAAGGTGCGCTGCTTTACTTGCCCAAAAAAGATGGCAATCCCGGCGAGCGCTTCATGCTGCGCCACGACCCTAGAGCCGAGCTAGCTCCGCGCGATATCGTATCTCGCGCTATTGATGCAGAAATGCGCGAGCGGCATCTGCCCTATGTGCTGCTAGACATCACCCACCAAAGTCGTGAGTGGCTGGCGCACCATTTCCCCGGTGTAATGGCCCTGTGCGCCGCACATGGCATAGACATTGCCACCCAAGCGATTCCTGTGGCGCCCTGCGCCCACTACACCTGCGGCGGCGTACAGGCCTATGTGAATGGGCGCACCAGCATGGCTGGGCTCTGGGCAATTGGCGAGGTGGCCCGCACCGGCTTGCATGGCGCCAACCGACTGGCCAGCAACTCTCTGCTGGAATGCGTGGTCATGGGCCGCGCTGCAGCGCATGCGATGGCAGCGCAGCCCTTGCCCAAGCACTGCATCATTCATAGCAGCAAACGCAATGAGCCTAAAGGCTTGAGCCCTATTACGCCATTGGAGATGCAGCAATCTCTGCAGCAGCTCATGCAACAAAACGTGGGTATTGTGCGCAGCAACCACAGCCTGATTACCGCAGCCAAGCAGCTCGTGCTTTGGAGAGCTCAGTGGCGGGCTGCAGATCACGCCGTGCGCAACCAGCTGACGCTGTGCAGCCTGATGGTGGATGCAGCATTGCAGCGCCACGTCAGCGCAGGCGCGCACTACAACTTAGATTGGCCCGCTCTTGAAGAGGCCACGGCATAAGTTCGACTTGAGTACAAAAAAGCCCGCTGTAAAAATAACGGGCTTTTTTAATGAGGCTAATGAGGCTTCAGGCCATCAGGCGCGGGGCAAGGTCACGCCCTGCTGGCCTTGATACTTGCCATTGCGGTCCTTGTAGCTGGTCTCGCACTGCTCATCACCTTGGAAGAACAGCACCTGAGCGCAGCCCTCGCCCGCATAAATTTTGGCGGGCAGCGGCGTGGTGTTGGAGAACTCCAGCGTCACATAGCCTTCCCACTCTGGCTCAAACGGCGTCACGTTGACGATGATGCCGCAGCGCGCATAAGTGCTCTTGCCCAGGCACACGGTCAGCACATCACGGGGAATGCGGAAGTACTCCACCGTGCGGGCCAGCGCAAAGCTGTTGGGCGGGATGATGCAGTAGTCACCATCCATATCGACAAAGCTTTTTTCGTCGAAGTTCTTGGGGTCGACCACGGTGCTGTGAATATTGGTGAAGACCTTGAATTCACGCGAGCAGCGGATGTCGTAGCCGTAGCTCGATGTGCCGTAGCTGATGACCTTTTTGCCGTCGACCTGGCGCACCTGGCCGGGCTCGTAGGGCTCGATCATGCCGTGCTGCTCCGCCATTTGACGGATCCATTTGTCGCTCTTGATGCTCATTGCTAATCCTGTTTCGCTTGATTTTTTGATAGCGCTATACGGCTATGCAACCAGCGCAAGAGTGCTATTTTGCTTGAGAAACAATGGTTTGCTCAATCAAGCGGTCATCTCCCAAAATGATCATGGCAAACAGCAGCTCATCGAGATTTCCCGCCTGCGCGGTCTTGCGCGCCAGCAAAGGCGTGCAAGCGGGGTTGATGACAACAAAATCGGCCTCGCAGCCCGGCTGCAAATTACCCACCATACCCGGCAAGCCCAGCGCCCGCGCTGCGCCCGCTGTGTGCTGCCACCACAGGTTTTGCGGCGACAAGCTCTGGCCCTGTTTGGCATGGCTTTCACGCCCCACCACATAAGCCGCCTGCATAGTGCGAAACGGCGAAAAGCTCATGCCGCCGCCCACATCGCTGGCCAGCCCATAGAGCATGTTTGACGCGTCGGCCTTGAGGTAATCAAAGTAGCCGCTGGACAGGAACAGATTGCTGGTCGGGCTCACGGCCACCGACGAGCGCGTATCGCGCATCAATTGGCGATCGGTCTCATCGAGCCAGATGCTGTGCGCATACACCGCCCTCTCGCGCATCAAACCAAAGTCGTCGTACACAGCCAAATAGCTGCGCGCTGCCGGGAACAGCTCTTTAACCCAGGCGATTTCGTCCAAATTCTCAGCGACATGGGATTGAATCCAGACATCTGAATACTTAGCCGCCAGCTCACCCGCACCACGTAACTGCTCGGGCGTGCTGGTGGGCGCAAAGCGCGGGGTGATGGCGTAACCCAACCTATCCACGCCATGCCAGCGCTGAATCAGGGTTTCTGTATCTATGAGGCTTTGCTCAGTCTCATCGCGCACGCCATCGGGGCTGTTGCGGTCTTGCATGACCTTGCCGGCAATCATTCGCATGCTGCGCTTTTGGGCCGAGGTCATGATGGCATCGACCGAAGCAGGGTGCGATGTGGCAAAGGCCAGCGCCGTGGTCACGCCATTGCGCAGCAGCTCATCCATGAAGAATTCGGCCACTGCATCGGCATACTCGCGGTCATGAAAACGCGACTCATGCGGAAAGGTGTAGTTCTCCAGCCAAGGCAGCAGACCCGCAGCCGGTGCGCCAATCACATCGGTTTGCGGGTAGTGGATGTGCATATCCACAAAACCCGGCGCCAGCAGCTTGCCGGGCAGCTGGATGAGTTCCGCCCCTTCGCGATGAACATATTGATCAGCCAGCGCCTGCCAGCTGCCTGCCGCCACGACGCGCTGCACGCCTGCTGCATCGGCAGCCACAGCCAGCAAAGCGTCGGAGTCATAAACCGCTTGGCCGTTATCAGCAAAGCGCAGCAAAGCACTACGGTAGATTTTCATAGGCTTGAGCTTAAGCGGCCTCGCCAAAGCGCAGTACATCGCTGTAGTTATATGAGCTATATGAATTGGCAAAAAATCGCCAAGCCAGTTCGTAAAACGGAACCTGCTGGTCCGCTCTTTACGGCCGAAAAATGATCAAAAAACGAATCTAGCCATTAATTTGCAAGGACTAAAAGCTATCATTTTTGAAGCATCTTTAGCTTTTTTGCACATTCTCCATTCTTCAATCTCGGGCGGGCGCTGCCCCAAGAATTACTGCGGCCACTTCATCTCGCCCTTAAACACCTTGGCCGACAGATTCAGCGACTCAGCGCCTGCCAATGCCGGGTATTCGCTTTGCATGGCTTGCACCAAAGCGGCGGCGTTTTCAGCCTTGGCAGACTGTTTTTTAAAGTTCTGGATATAGCTTTTGCTAAAGCGCACCGCCTCCACACCCTCAGGCACATCGCCCAGATAGTGACCGGGTACGACCTTGGTTGGGTGCAGCTGCGTGATGGTATCCAAATTGCGCACCCATGCAGCGCGCGCTGCCGGGGTCTGTGCATCAGCCATCCAAAGATGAATGCCGCTAGACACAGCCACGCCACCCAAAACCACCTTAGTGGATGGCACCCACAAATAACCCGGAGCGCCCTTCGCTGCATAGCCCTTGATGTCCACGCGCTGGCCGTCCACCGTGAAGTGCTCAGCCTTCCACGCCGTGGGGAGCACCAGCTTTTGTGGGGCGTTGTCTTTCAAAATTGGGCCCCAATAGGCCAGCTTGCCCTGCATTTGCTTTTCAATTGCATCGACCGTCTGCTGTGTTGCAACGATGGCGACATGGGGAAAGGCCGCCTGTATCGTGTCCAGCCCAAAGTAATAGTCCGGGTCAGCCCGGGTGATGAACACCATCTTCAAAGCCTTGCCGCTGCGCTTGATCTGCTCAACCAGCGCCTGTGCATCGTTGCGCTGAAACTGGGCATCAACCAGCACCACCTCTTTAGGCCCGCTAATGAGCGAGGCAGACACCGGGAACACCGACTGGCTGCCCGGGTTATAGGTCTGCACCTCAAGGGCAGCGCCCTTGGCTTGCGCCACGCTGGTACCCAGCAAGCTGGTGATGGCCATCAGGCCCGAGACGGCCAAGGTTTGACGACGGTTCATGGTGTGATCTCCTGAAAAAAGATGAATGATTTGCGCGGTAAAACCACAGCTTAGTCATTCAGACTCGATCAATAAACAGCACAATGATCAACAGTTTGTTGCACAGATCGACCAGATAACGCTATGGACCGTATTACTGCCGCCCAGGTTTTTGTCACCATCGCCCAGCGCGGCAGCCTGACGGCTGCGGCAGATGCGCTGGATATGTCACGCAGCATGGCCAGCCGCTACTTGGCTGAAATGGAGCAATGGGTCGGTACGCGCTTGTTTCATCGCAACACCCGCCGCATTGGATTGACGGCAGCAGGAGAGCGCGTGCTGGAGCAAAGCCAAGCGCTGCTAGCTCTCTCGCAGCAACTGGCTCAGCCTGCCAATGGCTCGCCCACGCAGCTCAGCGGCCAGCTTCGCGTCGCCTGCTCACAATCGCTCGCGCAAGCGGTTTTGGTTGAGATGCTGGGGCGCTTTTTAGCCTTGTACCCGCAGGCTCATATCGATCTGCAAACGACAGAGAAAACCGTCGATCTGGTGGAGGAGCGCATTGACCTGTCGATCCGCATCTCCAACGAGCTAGACCCCACACTCTTTGCCCGGCCTCTGGGGCTTTGCCGCTCCGTGGTGTGCGCAGCGCCTGCGTATCTGCAGCGCTATGGTCGGCCACTCATGGTGGCTGATCTCAGCGGGCACAACTGCCTGAGCTTTGCCTACTTTGGCCGCAGCCAGTGGCAGTTCGCACAAGCAGGTGTCAGCACCGATATTCCCGTGCGCGGCAACCTCAGCGCCAATGACAGCACGGCCCTGCTTAAAGCCACGCTGGCGGGCATTGGCATCAGTCTGCAGCCTTGGTATGCAGCGGCGCCCCATGTTGCCAGCGGTGCTCTTGAAGTGCTGCTGCCCGGGGCCTTGCCCCGGGAGCTGGGCATTCACGCGGTCTATACCTCTAAAGAGCACCAATCGCCGCTGATGCGAGCCCTGCTGGACTTTTTGGTTCAAGACTTTTCGCACAGCGACATGCGATTAGCGGAAAACACGCCAGAAAGAGCTCCGCAAAGCGCTCCAGAACAGCAACGCTGATCGCGCTCAACATCTATGGCTACCCTTAGGGCATTTTCCCAATCACACCCTCAGCCAGCCAATTCATGTCCAGAATCTGCGCATCGGTCAATGATGTTCCCGCAGGGATTCGCACAGCGCCAGCGTTGTCGCGCACCGGCTGCTTGCCTGCGGCAAAAGGCAAAAGCTGGCCCTTGGCCATTTGTTTTTCACGCATCAGCACCTCATCGCGCACAGATTGGCTGAGCTTGGGGCCAAAGCCTTCCACGCCCACCATCTCGTCTTTGACGCCACCCCAGAAGTCCTGACTCTTCCAGCTGCCGTCCAGCACCGCCTTGGCGCGCTGATCGTAATACTTGCCCCAGCGGTGGGTCACGGCCAGCAACTGCGCATCGGGCGCCACCTTGCGCATGTCGGTATGAAAGGCAATCGCCATCTTGCCGCGCTCCTGCGCGGCCTGCATCACAGCAGTGGATGCGACCTGAAACGCCACCACATCCACATCTTGGTTGAACAGCGTCATCGCCGCCTCGCGCTCGCGTGGTGGGTCAAACCAGTTGTTGAGCCAAATCACGCGCACCTGCGCCTTGGGGTTGATACTGCGCATGCCCAAAGCAAAGGCATTGATGCCCTGCAGCACTTCAGGAATGGGAAAGCCCGCCACAAAACCCGCCACGCCGGTCTTGCTCGCTCGTGCG
This sequence comes from Comamonas sp. Y33R10-2, assembly GCF_019355935.1. Lineage (NCBI taxonomy): Bacteria > Pseudomonadati > Pseudomonadota > Betaproteobacteria > Burkholderiales > Comamonadaceae > Comamonas > Comamonas sp. Y33R10-2. The sequence continues at coordinate 3,713,167 of NZ_CP079925.1, read as the reverse complement.
GCGGCAATGCCCGAGAGATAGCGCCCCTCGTAATGCCGCGCATTGGCCGTGGCCACATTAGCGGTGCGCTTGTAGCCGGTGAGGTTCTCAAACTTCACATCCGGAAAGTCTTTGGCCACCTTGATCGTGGGCTCCATATAGCCAAAGCTGGTGGTAAAGATCAGTTTGTTGCCGCTGGCGGCCAAGTCGCGCAGCACGCGCTCGGCATCTGCGCCTTCGGCCACGTTATCGACGGCCGTGGTCTGCACCTGCGCCCCCAGCGCGGCCTGCATGGCTTTGCGCCCGTCTTCGTGCTGGCGCGTCCAGCCGGCATCCAGTACGGGGGTGACGTAGACAAAGGCGGCTTTGAGCGGCTGCGCGGCGGCGGCCATACCGATACTGGAAGCTAGCAGCAGCGTGGTGGTAAGCAGGGGAATGCGACGAATGGTTTTGAACATCATGATGTAACTCATAGCGTTCGGAGCTGGGAAATGGCTGCACAAAGCGGCAAGTAGTCGCGCCAAAGCACGCACCAGAGGGAAAACAGCAGGTGCCGCGCCATAAGGGCGAACAAGCGGTAGTGCAAAAGCCATGCACACCTCACGAACAGAAGCGGGGTTTGAACGTGAGGTGGTTATGCGGCGCGGCCAGCAGAGGGTGGCGCAGCGGCAGCTTGAAAGACAAATCGGATGCAGAGATCATCGCCCACGCACAGGTGGTTGATTTGTCTGCGTATTTTAGAAGTGACGCTCTTCATGGGACTACCTCGACGGGATAGCGAATGGGACAGTCTGCGCGGCAGAGCGCGCAGACACGAGCCGCTATTGTCTCGCCAATTCAGACTGTAAGTGGCGAGCTGCAACTATTTCCACAGAGAAAGCCCGTCGCTTTGCCGCAGCGCACTGCGCTTACTCAATGCAAGCCTTAGCTACGGCCAAAAAGGCGCGCACAGCCGGTGAGTTTTCCCGCTCGCGGTAGGCCAGTGCCATGTGCACCTGCTCTTTGAAGTCGCGCAGCGGCCTGAAGACAACGCCGGGCTGATTAATCAGGCGGTTTGACTCTGGCAACACCACAATTCCGTAGCCTGCTGCAGCCAAACTGGTGGCGGTCACAAAGTCATTAACGCGGTAAGCCTCACGAGCTGAGAAGCCTGCTGCGTCTGCCAAGCGGGCCAGCACATCGGCAAAGCCTTCGCTTTCATTGACAAACTGCGGCGCAATAAAGGTTTGGCCGCGCAAATCGGCGGCGCTGATGCTGTCATTGCGCGCCAGCGGGTGGTTCTCAGCCATGGCCACCATAAAAGGTTCGCTGTGCACGATCACGGCTTTTACGCCCTCAGGGTAGCGGCGGCGTGGGCGCAGCAGCCCCGCATCAATCTCGCCCAGCTGTAGCGCCTGCAATTGGCGCGGGGTTTCCATTGCCAGCACCTGCATATGCACTTGCTCATGGCCGGGCCTGAACGCGGTCAGCACCCGCGCTAGCATGCCCGAGGTAACGGCCGATGAGATATAGCCCAGCTTGACGTAACCACTCATGCCCTGCGCCGCCAGCTGACCAATTTGCTGCGCCCGCTCCATGTGGCGCAGCACGATTATGGCCTCTTCATACAGCAGCTCGCCTGCATCGGTCAGCGTGATGGGCTTGCGCTTGTTGCGCTGCAGCAGGCGCACACCGAGTTGCTGCTCTAGCTGCTGCACCTGAACGCTAACGGCGGACTGGGCCACGCCCAACTTGTCTGCAGCGCGAGAAAAATGCAGCTCTTGAGCCACGGTCACAAAGTGCTCTAGTTGCCTATAGCTAAGCATCCAATCCTTTTAATCTGAATTAATGATTAAACAATGCATTTCAACCCGTAGATCGTATCAAACAAGCCGTGTCCAATCACCCTATTCCTGATTGAAGTATCCACCCACTATGAACGCGACTACACCCCAGCAATTGATTCAGTCTGCCGCTTACGAGATCAGCACTCACCCAGAGCACCCACGCCTGCTCAAGCTCAAGCTGAACCCCGAAGCGCTGTCTGCCTATCTGGACGATGTCAAAGACATCGACGTGCAGAATCTGGAATACGTGCCGTTTATGCGCTTTCACCTGGCGCGTCGCCTGAAGGCGCATCTGGGTCAAGACTTTGCGGACACATTGGTGCGCATCCTCAAAGACCGCAAGCACGGCGGCTTTGTGCTGGGTATGGAAGGCCTGACACAAGACAACAACGAATACGTGAAGTTTGGCACTGCCATCGGCCACCTGCTGGGCCCGAGCAACCACGACTCCATGTCCAACAAGTACTACGCGCGCTTCTTGGTCAAGCACACGGACGCTAGCGATTCATACCTGCGTCAAGCCTATCGCCTGTTCACCATGCACACTGACGGCACCTTCGTGACCGAAGCCACCGACTGGTTGCTGATGATGAAGTTCGACGAGCAAAATGCCGTGGGCGGCGAGTCGCGCTTTTTGCATCTGGACGACTGGAGCGAGCTGGACCGCTTTGTGCAAGACCCGCTGGGCGCCAAGCCCCTGCTGTACAAGGCTCCCGGCTCCAAGAATGTGGAAGAGCGTGTAGAGCGCCCCGTGTTCTTCCACGGCGAGTTCGGCCTGTCCATGTCCTTCATCGACCAGTTCGTGCAACCGGCTAACGATGCAGAAGCCGAATATCTGCAAAACCTGTCCGAATCGATGGAAAATTCCCCCGGCACCCGCACTGTGGGCCTGCCCACCGGCGACTTGGTGGTGCTGAACAACTACTTCTACGTGCACGGCCGTGCTCCGTTTGAAGTCAATGAAAAGCTCCAGCGTGAACTGATGCGCCAGCGCGGCACATTTGCTCGATAAGATCTGCTCGATCAGATTTGAGCTTTTGCTGTTGATGCTGCGCCCCCGTACACGCAAAGTGTGCGGGGGCGTAGCCAGTTATTTGTCCGACATTCGCTTTCGAAGTTTTCACCATGGCACCGTCACAAGCCCCTTCTGCAACCCCCGCACCCAAGGCGCAAGCCGCCGCCTATGGCCAGCGCGCAGGGCTGCCCCGTCATCTGCAGAACATCTTGTCGCTGCCCGACTTTGAAACCGCAGCCCGCAAGCACCTGCCGCGCCCTCTTTTCGGTTATGTCTCTGGCGCGGCGGAAGACTGCGTTTCGCTGCAAGCCAACCGCGACAGTTTTCAGCAGTACGGCTTTAGCTCCAAGGTGATGGTCGATGTTTCGCAGCGCAGCCAACAGGTAGAGCTGTTTGGCCAGACTTGGGACTCACCCTTTGGCGTGGCCCCCGTGGGCATCAGCGCCATCAACGCTTACCGTGGCGATCTGGTGCTGGCACAAACGGCGGCTTCCAACCGCATTCCCGCCATCATGAGCGGCACCTCTCTTATTCCCATGGAAGACGTGGCCAAGGCCGCACCTTCCACCTGGTTCCAGGCCTATCTGCCCGGCGACACCACGCGCATTGATGGCCTGATCGACCGCATCGAAGCCGCAGGCTTTGGCACGCTGGTCATCACCGTGGACATTCCCGTCTGGGCCAACCGCGAAAACAATGTGCGCACCGGTTTTTCGATGCCGCTGCGCCCTTCGCTGCGCTTGGCTTATGACGGCATCACCCGCCCGCGCTGGATGGTGGGCACCATGCTGCGCACGCTGATCAACCACGGTATGCCGCACTTTGAAAATTCATTCGCCACACGCGGCGCGCCTTTGCTCTCAGGCACCGCCATTCGCGACACCACGGGCCGTGACCACTTGAACTGGAAGCACATTGAGCGCATTCGTCAGCGCTGGAAGGGCAACCTCGTCATCAAGGGCATCTTGAACGAGGACGACGCCGCAATGGCCGCAGACATTGGCGCGCAAGGCATCGTGGTCTCTAACCACGGCGGCCGTCAGTTGGATGGCGTCGTCGCACCACTGCAAATGCTGCCCTATGTGGTGGACCGCGTAGGCCACCGCACCGCCGTGATGATGGACAGCGGCATTCGCCGCGGCAGCGATGTGCTCAAGGCCGTAGCTTTGGGCGCACGCATGGTCTTCCTGGGCCGACCCTTTATGTACGCCGCTGCAGTGGGCGGCGCGCAAGGCGTAGACCACGCCATCACGCTGCTGCGCGATGAAGTGGACCGCAACATGGCCATGCTGGGTGCGAACTCTATGGCGGAAATCACCAAGAATTGTTTGCGCCCTGCTCAACGCTAATCAGGCGCATCAGCCTCTAAGATAAGACGCTCAAACCTTCAAAAAGGAGAGCGTCATGCCCATGTTTGTAGACCACTCGCCTGCGGGCGAGTGCATCTTCTGCAAGCTCGTCAACGGTGAGATTCCATCCGCCAAAGTCTATGAAGATGAGCTGACCATCGCCTTTATGGACATTGGTCAGGCCACGCGCGGCCATGTGCTGGTGGCCAGCAAGCGCCATGCAGTCAACCTGCTGGAGCTGACGACTGAGGAAGCCGGCGCCGTGATGCAGACGGCCCAGCGCGTGGCTGATGCGGTGAACAAGGCTTTTGATCCAGACGGCATCAACATCTTTCAGGCCAATGGCGCACCTGCGGGGCAGACGGTGTTTCACTTTCACCTGCATGTACTGCCGCGTTTTGAGGGCGATGGATTGTCTGTGGTTTGGCAGCGCCAGGAGCCGGGCTTTGCCGCGCTAGGCGAGCTGGCTGAGAAAATTCGTGCGCAACTGGCCCGCTAAGCGCGTCAATCGCAGCCACAAAAACGGCGTCCTTAGACGCCGTTTTCATTCAATTCAATAGCTGCTTGCCCGTGTCTTTCATGAGTTTCAGCACTTAAAGCATCCAAACCCATTGAAATTCAAGCGCTAGCTGCTATCAAAAGACTAGTTTGCAAACTGAGCAAAGGTCGCGTCCAGTTTGGCAATCCACTCGGCCTTTTGCGCATCGCTGACAAAGCTGGCTTCCAGGCTGTTGCGTGCTAGTTGATAGGCCTCATCCGCGCCCATGCCTGTTGCCGCAAACAGCTGGGTGTAGTTCTCGTTCACATAGCCACCAAAGTAAGCCGGGTCGTCCGAGTTGATCATGACCTTGAGGCCCGCCTTCAAAAGACGCGGCAGGTTGTGATCGGCCAAATCGTCCACCACGCAAAGCTTGAGGTTCGATAGCGGGCAAACCGTCAGCGGGATTTGCTCATTGGCCAAACGCGCCATCAACTGCTCGTCTTTTTCGGACTGCACGCCGTGGTCAATACGCTGCACGCCCAGCGTATCCAGCGCACCCCAGATATAGGCGGGCGGGCCTTCTTCTCCGGCATGGGCCACCAAGTACAGGCCAAGCTCTTTGGCGCGTGCAAACACGCGCTCAAACTTCTCGGGCGGGTTGCCTAGCTCGCTGCTATCGAGGCCCACGCCGATAAAGCGGTCGCGTAGCGGCAGTGCTTCTTGCAGCGTTTGCAGCGCACTTTCTTCGCTCAGGTGGCGCAAGAAATTCAAGATCAGCGTGGCAGAAATGCCTTGCTCAATCTGGGCATCACGGCAGGCACGATACAGGCCGTTGATAACGGTTTCCATGCCCACCCCGCGCTCGGTATGCGTTTGCGGGTCGAAGAAGATTTCCGTGTGCACCACGTTATCGGCCACAGCGCGGTCCAGATAGGCGCGCGCCATGTCGTAGAAGTCTTGCTCGTACAGCAGCACGCTGGCACCGGCGTAGTAGATGTCCAAAAAGCTTTGCAGATCCGTAAAGGCATAAGCAGCTCGCAATGCCTCCACGTTTTCATAGGCCAGCTTTACGTTGTTGCGCTGGGCCAGTGCAAAGATCAGCTCAGGCTCCAGCGAGCCTTCGATATGCATGTGCAGCTCAGCCTTGGGCATGGCGCGCAGCAGCTCTGGCAAGCGTGAAGCATCAATGGAAGGTACGGAATAATTCATCAGCAAACTCCAAAGTTGATTGCCTGCGACTTGAGAAAACGGCGGTAAGCCGAGGACATACGGTCTGCTGCGGAGTGCATTTCCGCACGCGGATCCAGCGGCAAAGCCTTTGGCAATTGCGACTCCAGCACCGGCTGGTCTTGCACAAAAATGGTGTGCTGGAAGGTTTGCAGCTGCTCGTCGCTCGATTCAAAGTCTGCCACAGCCAAGCGGAACCAGACACGGCTGGTTTCCGGGGTCACGGGGCAGATGAACAGGCCGATCTGCTCGCGCCAGCCTTGCTTGGAGCTGCCTTCTTCCGGAATCTTGGTCAACACCGCGTTGTAGGGCGCTGTCACCTCATAGGTGTATTCCACTTCTGCAGCCTGTGTGGAATGCAGATTGGACTGGGGCTGCACCGCCTTACAGCCTGTGGCCAGCACGCCTGTGGGCGTGACTTCAACCTTGTAAGCTGCCATGGCCGTGGCATCGCGGCTGCCCAGCCAGCCTTCGTGCACAAAGCCGAAGTGGGACATGTCCAGAAAGTTCTCAATGATGCGCGGGGCGCTGGCGGCCACGTCGTAGGGGCCGCAATTCACTTTGCGCAGGTGCGCATCAGACTCGGCGGCAAACGCGGGCAACTGGCTCTCGCCGGGCTCCAAACGCACCCACACCAGCCCATAGGCTTCCTGCACTTCAAAGGCCTTCACGCGCTGCGATGCGGGGGGCGTGAAGTCAGGCACCGCTGGCACTTTGACGCACTGACCGCCTGTGGCAAATTGCCAGCCGTGATAAGGGCACTCCAAGTTGCCGTTTTCCACCCGGCCCATAGACAGTCGCGCGCCGCGGTGGGGGCAGCGGTCCACAAACGCTTGGACTTCGCCTTCGGCATTGCGCCACAGCACCACGGGTTGCTCCAGCAGTTGCACGGACAAAGGCGCGCTGACGACTTCGAATGATTGGGCTACAGGGTGCCAGAGGCTACGTTCAGTCATGGGATCACTCTTCATTATTCAAATACAAAGAGCCGCCCTAGGGCGGCCCTGTCACAGCTCAAGCGAGCTTATAGAGGTAGTGCTTACTTAGCCTCACCACCTGGTACTTTACCTTCAACGCCCTTAACGTAGAAGTTCACGCCCTTAAGGAAGCCATCGTCAGCCACTGCATCAGCAGCCACTAGCACCTTGCCATCTTGACCGGTGATTGGGCCCTTCCAGATGGAGAATGTACCGTCCTTCAAGCCAGCCTTCACTTGCTCAACCTTTGTCTTGACTTCGGCAGGGATGTCGTCAGCCAAAGAAACGATGTCGATCGTGCCGTCCTTGACGCCACCCCAAGTTTGGCGGCTGCTCCACTTGCCTTCCAAGGCGTTGCGAGTGGTCTCGATGTAGTAAGGAGCCCAGTTGATGATGGCCGAGCCCAGATGAGCCTTGGGGCCGTAGGCGGTCATGTCCGAATCCCAACCAAAGGCGCGCTTGCCCTTTTCCTCAGCAGTCTTCAACACGGCTGGGGAGTCGGTGTTTTGGAACAGAATGTCAGCGCCGCCGTTGATCAGGCTGGTCGCCGCTTCAGTTTCCTTGGGTGGGCTGAACCATTCGTTGACCCAAACCACCTTGGTCTTGATGTTGGGGTTCACGGACTGAGCGCCCAGCGTGAAGCTGTTGATGTTGCGGATCACTTCAGGGATTGGCACCGAGCCGACCACGCCCAGCGTGTTGGACTTGGTCATGCCGCCCGCAATAATGCCGGCCAGATACGCACCTTCGTAGGTACGGCTGTCATAGGTGCTGACGTTGGCTGCCGTCTTGTAGCCGGTGGCGTGTTCCCACTTCACATCCGCAAATTCGGGGGCCAGCTTTTGGATCACATCCATATAGCCAAAGGTGGTGCCAAACACCAGCTTGTTGCCCTGCGAAGCCAAGTCGCGCAGCACGCGTTCAGCGTCAGCGCCTTCGGGCACGCTTTCGACATAGCTGGTCTTGATCTTGTCACCAAACTCTTTTTCCAAAGCCAGGCGCGCTTGGTCATGGGCAAAAGTCCAACCACCGTCACCCACAGGGCCGACATACGCAAAAGCGACCTTCAAAGGCTCAACTGCAGCAGGTGCAGGAGCTGCAGCAGGCGCAACAGCAGGAGCTGCTGCTTCTTCCTTTTTGCCGCAGCCCATGAGAGCAGCCGAGGCCACGGCCGTCAAAGCGGCAACTTTAATCAATGAACGCTTGTTGAAGTCAGTCATTCATGTTTCCTTGGAGAGGTTGAGGTAGTTATTGAATGCAAACGCGATGTCAAACTAACCTCATCGCGCTTTGGTCAATATATGCAAAAATTGAGCCAATTTGTAGACAGGTAGCTTTGAAACGACAGCGCAAAAGAAAGGCTCCGAGGAGCCTTGAATGGACGTCTGTCAGACGTCCTGCAAAAAATGCTTACTTGGCACCGGGCACATTGCCCTCGACACCATTCACATAGAAATTGATGCTACGCAGCCAAGCGTCATCGGCGACCTTTCCAGCCTCCAGCACTTCCTTGCCTGCGTTGTCCTTGACAGGACCAGTCCAGACGGAGAATGTGCCGTCCTTCATGCCAGCGCGGGCCTTTTCGACCTTGTCCTTGATCTCTTGAGGAACGTCGTCAGCGATCTTCTTCAGATCGATAGCGCCTTCCTTGACGCCCCACCAGAAGTTGCCAGTTTGCCACTTGCCATCCAGCTGGTCTTGCACCACTTTGGTGTAGTAAGGAGCCCAATCGATCACTGCCGATCCCAAATGGGCCTTGGGTGCAAAGCCGCTCATGTCGCCGTCTTTGCCGAAGGCGCGAACACCGCGCTCTTCAGCCGTCTTCAGCACAGCAGGGGAGTTGGTGTTTTGGTACATCACGTCAACACCGCCGTTGACCAGGCTGTTGGCAGCTTCGGATTCCTTAGGAGGTGCAAACCATTCGTTCACCCAAACCACTTTGGCCTTGATGGATGGGTCAATGCTTTGTGCACCCAGCACAAAGGCGTTGATGTTACGCACCACTTCGGGGATTGGCACCGATGCCACCACACCCACGGTCTTGGTCTTGGTCATGGCACCCGCCACGATACCGGCCAAGTAAGCACCTTCAAAGGTCTTGGTGTCGTACACGGCAGCGTTCTCAGCGGTCTTGTAGCCGGTAGCGTGCTCAAACTTCACACCGGGGTTGTCGGTCGCAACGCGCTGCACAAAGTCTTGATAGCCGAAGCTGGTCGCAAACACCAGCTTGTTGCCCTGACCGATCATGTCGCGCATTACGCGCTCAGCGTCAGCGGACTCGGGCACGCTCTCAACCATGGAGGTCTCGATCTTGTCGCCGAACTTTTCTTGAATCGCCTTGCGGCCCAGCTCGTGCTGGAAAGTCCAGCCGCCGTCGCCGATGGGGCTCACATACATGAAGCCAACCTTGAGCTTGTCAGCAGCAGGAGCGGCAGCCGCTGGCGCAGCAGCGGGGGCTACAGGAGCCTCTTCCTTCTTGCCGCAAGCTGTCAGGACAGCCATGGAAACAGCCGACAGGCCAATCATTTTGATCAGAGCGCGCTTACCGAGAGTGTTCATCGAAGTTGTCCTCATGATTTTAAAAAAAGCGAATTGCACCACATCTGGGCACCATATCTGGGCATCACGCCCCGGGATAGAAAGGTTTTCCTAGGGATGCAGGCATATTTGCGCGAATCCAAGTCGGGTTGCGCGAGATCAGCACCAGCACCACGATAGTGGCGATGTAGGGCAGCATGGACAGAATCTGGCTCGGAATCTGCACACCTGTGGCCTGTAGTTGAAACTGCAGCATGGTCACGCCGCCAAACAAATAAGCACCCAGCAAAACACGGGCAGGACGCCAAGTAGCAAAAGTCGTCAGCGCCAGCGCAATCCAGCCGCGGCCAGAGACCATGCCCTCCACCCACAGCGGTGTGTACTCGGTAGAAATGTAAGCACCCGCCAGTCCACACATGGCGCCGCCAAACATCACCGCCATCAGGCGGATACGGCGCACGGGGTAGCCCAGCGCGTGAGCGGACGAAGGCGACTCACCCACGGCGCGCAATATCAAGCCAGCGCGCGAGCGGTACAGAAACCAGACCATGGCCGCAGCCAGCAAAATCGTCAGATAGACCAAGGGGTCATGATCGAACAAAGCCGGGCCGATCAAGGGCAGATCCTTGAGGTAAGGAATGCCATCTGGAGCCAGCTCAGGCATCTTGGCCTGCACAAAATTGAGGCCCGCAAAGGCAGAAAACCCCGCCCCAAACAAACTGAGCGCCAAGCCTGTGGCGTACTGATTGGTGTTGAGCCAAATCACCAGTACACCAAAAATGCCCGCCAGCAAAGCGCCAGCGGCCATGCCAGCCGCATAACCAGCCCACTCATTGCCGGTGTAAACCACCACAATAAAACCGGCCAGCGCGGCGCAAAGCATCATGCCCTCGGCACCGAGGTTGACGATGCCCGCTTTTTCGCTAATCAACAGTCCTAAAGCAGCCAGTGCCAAAACCGTACCGGCGCTCAAAGTGGAACCTAAAAGCAGTGCATAGGATTCCATCTTCAGGCCCCTTTAACGTTGGAAATAGCGACGCTGGCTTTTTGCCCCACCCAGCGAATGCGGTAAGCCACCAAGGTATCGCAGGCCAGCAATGCAAACAGCAGCAAGCCTTGGAACACGCCAGTCAGCGCTTTTGGCAGGCCCAAGCGCGACTGCGCCAGCTCACCGCCGATATAGAACATGCTCATCAAAATGGCCGAGAAAATCATGCCTATGGGGTGCAAGCGCCCCACAAAGGCCACGATGATTGCGGCAAAGCCGTAGCCTGCAGGCACATAAGGCGTGAGCTGACCCAGAGGGCCAGCTACTTCCAGCGCGCCAGCCAAACCAGCTGTAGCGCCAGAGATTAGCAAAGCAACCCACAGCGCTTTGCGCGAGGAAAAACCGGCGTAGCGCGCAGCAGCCGGGGCCAAGCCGCCCACTTGCAGCGCAAAGCCTGCACGGGTACGGAACAAAAAGGCCCACAGCAAGCCTGCGCCCACCAGCGAGATAACAACGCCGATGTTCATGCGCATGCCCTGCACAAGGCGCGGGATCTGCGTTACGCGCTCAAAGCTCTTGCTTTGCGGGAAGTTGTAGCCCATGGGATCTTTCCAGGGCCCATAGACCAGATATCCCAACACCAGCACAGCCACATAGACCAGCATCAGGCTGACCAAAATTTCATTGGCGTTAAAGCGGTCTCGCAGCAGCGCCACAATGCCCGCCCAAGCCATGCCGCCCAAGATACCGGCCAGCATGATGGCCGGCACAATCCATGGCCCTGTGCTTTTGTCTGCCAGCAGCGCCATGCCGCCAGCGGTTACAGCGCCAATAACGAACTGGCCTTCGGCACCAATATTCCAGACATTGGAGCGAAAGCAGACCGCCAAACCCAGCGCAATCAGCAGCAGCGGCGTGGCCTTCATGGCCAGCTCGCCCAGTGCATAGCTCGATTTGATGGGCTCCCAGAAAAAGGCCTGCAACCCCTTGACCGGGTCTTTGCCTAACAGGGCAAACAGGCACACACCCACCAACACCGTGATGAGCAGGGCCAAAATGGGCGAGCCATAAGTCCAGAACTTGGAGACTTGAGGGCGTAGTTCTAGCTTAAGCATGAGTTGCTCCCTCAGCTACAGTGGGCACTTCCCAAAGACCACTCATCCATTCACCAATTTGCTGCACCGTGGCATCTGCTCTTTGCACTGAAGGGCTCAAGCGGCCCTTGGCCACTACGTGCAGGCGGTCACATATCTCAAACAACTCGTCCAACTCCTCGCTGAGCACCAGCACGGCACAGCCTTCGTCACGCAATTTCAAAATCGCACCGCGAATCTGTGCAGCAGCTCCCACATCCACCCCCCAGGTGGGCTGAGAGATGATGAGCAAACGCGGCTTGGCGTCAATTTCACGTCCCACAATGAACTTCTGCAGGTTGCCGCCAGACAGTGACTGCGCAGGCGACGCAGGCCCCCCGGCTTTAACGTTAAAGCGCGCAATGATGTTTTTGGCATGGGTCTGCAGTTGACTCATGCGAATCCAGCCGCCCTTGCCCAAAGAGTCTTTACGGGTGAGCAGCATGTTGTGCGCCAGACTCATGCTGGGCACGGCACCACGGCCCAAGCGCTCTTCAGGCACAAAGTGCAAGCCCATGCCGCGGCGGCGACCGGGGCCCATACGCCCCACGCCCTTGCCTAGCAGTTGCACCATTTCAGGCTCGGCACGCGTGTCTTCCCCCGACAGCGCGTACATCAGCTCTTTTTGGCCATTGCCAGAAACACCTGCAATACCCACGACCTCGCCGGCCTTGACCTGCAGTGCGATGTCTTGCAGATCCACGCCAAAGGCGTCTTGCGTCTTTATCGACAGAGCCTGCACGCGCAGCACGGTATCGCCCGTGTTGGCGCTGCGGCGCTCCAGCTCTGGCGGCTCCGAGCCAATCATCATGCGCGATAGCGAGGCATTTGTTTCTTCGGCCGGGTTGCACTCACCCGTCACCACGCCGCCGCGCAGCACGGTGCAAGCCGTGCACAGCGAGCGAATTTCATGCAGCTTGTGGCTGATGTAGAGAATGGAGCAGCCCTCGGCGGCCAAGCGGCGCAGCACGACAAACAGCTTTTCAACCGCATTAGGAGTGAGCACTGACGTAGGCTCATCCAAAATCAGCACGCGCGGGCGGGTCAGCAAAGCGCGGATGATCTCTACGCGCTGCATCTCGCCGACAGACAAGGTGTGAACCGGGCGATGCGCATCGACTTCCAAGCCGTAGTCACGCGCCGTGGCCTCAACTTGCTCAGTCACCTTGGCCAAAGACATGCTCTTGTCCAGGCCCAGCCACACGTTCTCAGCCACGGTCAGCGTGTCAAACAAGCTGAAATGCTGGAACACCATGGCAACGCCTAGCGCACGCGCCTCTTGCGGGTTGCGAATTTGTACTGGCTTGCCATCCACCAAAATGGCGCCTTCGTCCGGCTTGACAGCGCCATAGATGATCTTCATTAGCGTGGACTTGCCCGCGCCGTTCTCGCCCAAGATGGCGTGGATTTCGCCGGGCTTCACTTTCAACGATACCTTGTTGTTCGCAACAACAGCGGGGTATCGCTTGGTAATACCCTCCAACTGCAAGCGCAATGGGGCACTCGCAGCTGAAGATTGTGTTGGTGGGGGATTCATCGCTGGATTGTCTCTCAATTCAAATAACAAATTGACTCAAACAGGCTCTCTACGCTGACCAGTAAGGGAGTACAAGCTATTGATTTCGAAGCGTTAGCGCCACGCTTTTCACAACATCGCGCAGCCAGCGCGTGGCGGCACCCGCATGCGAACGGGCATGCCAGAGCTGGTAATACACCAGTGGCGGAAACTCCACAGGGCAAGGCAAGATGGCCAAAGGCAGGCGTTGTGTAAAGCGCTCGCAGAATAAACGGCCCGATGTCATCACAAGCAAACTTGATGCCACCATGTCCGGTATCAGGCTGAAATGCCCGCAGCGTGCAACCACTTGGCGGCTCAAGCCCATGCCTGCCAATTGCTCATCAATCACACCCAAAGCACCGGGATACGCAGGGGTGGGGGCAATATGCTCTGCCTGCAGCCACTGCGGCACATCCCAGCCGCGGCGCACTGCCGGGTGCTTGGGGCTGACGAGGCAGACCACCTCGTCCTCAAAAAGCTTGGCCATGTGCAAGCCTTCAGGCGGCTGGGGCCAGTTGCCAATCACCACATCCATCTCACCATTGGCCAATTGGCCTTCGTAGTGCGCTTCTGCCGTCAACGGCAACAAATCCACCGGGCAATTGGGAGCCTGCGCTTTCAGGGTGGCCATCAGCCGAGGCAGAAACTGCGGATCTAAATAGTCACTGGCGGCAATGCGAAACGTGCGAGTTGCAGTGCGGGGATCAAAAGGACGCGCATCGCTAAACAGACCTTCAGCCGCACGCAAAATATCTGCAGAGGGCTGAAGCATGGCCAGCCCCACATCGGTAGGTTGCATCTGCGCGCCCGAGCGCACCAGCAAAGGATCGCCCGCCAACTCACGCAAGCGGCGCAATGATGCAGACACCGCCGGCTGGTGCATGCCCAAACGCAGCGCAGCCCGTGAGACACTGCGCTCAGTCAGCACCGTGTGCAGCACCCGAATCAGGTGCAGGTCTATCTTGTCAAACAAGGTCTGGTCGCGCATGAGTCTCGGGCCTCTAAAACTTAAGCACTTACCTAAGCACTTACTCAAGTCCGGCCGCCCTATTCCTGTGTTTTCAAAAAGCAGTATCAGAGCGTAACTCAGCCAGTCATGCGGTTTCGTCAAATGAGAGACGCCAGGGTTGCGCGCTAGACACACAGTGCTCATACAAAGCACTCACACGGCAGCAGCCATTACCTCGACGCGATTTCGCCCCTTGCGCTTGGCAACATAGCAAGCCATATCGACAGACTTGAAGGCCGACTCTCCCGTGTGATAACTCGCGTCTAGTAGCAGCATGCCAATGCTGGCACTTAAGGTGTAGCGCTGGCCTTGATAGTTTCCGTCCCAATCCTGAATCGCCATGCACAGCAGCTGTGCTTGGCGCATACCTTCTTCGCGACCCACACCGGCCATGAGAATGCCAAACTCATCGCCTCCCACACGGGCGACCCAGCCATGCGGGCGCACAGTGGCTTCAATGAGCCGGGCAATATGGCCCAGTACTTCATCCCCCACCTCTCGCCCGCCTTGGCGGTTGACCTGAGAGAAATGGTCAATATCCACGTAGAGCACGACGCCATGCATCGCCGGATCTGCCGATGTAAGGCTAGCCGCCTTCGCTGCACTCAGCACACTAGAGGCATCAGAGCCGCCATGATCGCCAGTCGAGTGATATTCACCCAGCCACTCTTGCAGGTGCAAGACAAAAGCTTCACGGTTGGGCAGCCGCGTTAACGGGTCGTGCATGGCTTTCCAACGGGACTGCTCTCGCAATTGGCGCTGCGCGCTGGCATCTTCGAGCTCCCAGACGAGGTAGGGCTCATCTGACTCCTGAACTGCCGGCCCTCTATCCGTGTTCATGCTCATACGTCGCATGCTTTGCCCGTGGATTCGAACCCATATCGGGCTCAAGTCCTTACGCATCAAGCAGACTTCGCTATTAAATTTTCCATAAGTCTCTAACTCTCGGTGAACGCGCTGCGTCAAGCTGATGAAATCCGCATCTGTAGCGCACAGGTCGCGTATTGGCAGGTCCAGCATTTCTCTGGGCTGATAGCCCAAAACTCTGGCCGCCTGCAGGCCCACCCGCTGCACCTTCAGGCCATGCGTGACGATCGAGCCCACAGGCGCATAGTCCATTAGCGTTTGCAGTTGCAGCTCCAGCTGACGCTCGCGCTCGCCATGCACCTCATAGCCGCCGCCCAATGCCTGCAATGCGGTGCGCAAAGTCTGCGCTTCGCCCCAATCATGTGCAGACAGGGCCTGCCACCAGTGGGCTCCGCGAACGGATGAATCTACTTCCAGCATCAAGCCGCGATGCCCTGCCCACTCAACCGTGCGGTACAAGGCCGTCAGCGGATAAGCAATCAAGCACAACACCGCGCCGAGCACTAGCGCCGCCACCAGCAATGCCGCAGCAAGCCAGCCCATTTTGGTAAACGAAATACCGGGTGCCCAGTCCTGCACATCGCTGACTTTAAGCAGCGTCCATTGCGCCCAAGGCAAGGGCATGGCACTGATAATTTTGTTATTGCGCTGCTCGCTGACAGCGCCAGCCTGCGCGGTATTGATCCAAGCTGGCTCAAGCTCTTTGCTCAGTGCTGCAACATTTGCAGCCGCAGGTATTTGCCACTCCGCCTTGACGCTGATCGCCAAAGGCTTGAACTCACGATCGACCAGCAGTAGTTGACTGCCGGTATTGCTGGAATCGCTCTCCAGTGAAAAAAGCATAGCCAGCGGCACGGTGTAACTGCCGCCCAGCACCCCCACGAGTTTGCTTTGCGCGTTGCGCAGCGGCACCACGTTATAAAACTCCAGCTTTAAACCCGCATCACTTGGGCGCACCCACGCCTGAGTCATCGGTTTACCCGCAGCCATTGCCCGCTTAAGTACATCACGCTGCGACTCATCGAGCTGGTGCAGTGGCTTGGCTTGCTGCTTGTGCAGATTCAGCAGCAACTGCCCCTTGGCATTGGCCAGTTGAACTTGTTCAAACTGCTGCCCCCAAAACGCCTGCTGCCTGAGCATGACCTCCATCGCTTCCGGAGAATCCTGCATATGCTCTGACAACAGAGCGGCCAGGCTTTGCAAAGGCTTTTGCTGCTGCTCAACCCGAAACACCAAGGAGCGCGCCGAATACTCCAACGCTTTGGTATGCGCAGGCAGCACGCCATCCAGCACCACTTGGCGCATGGAGTAGGCCATCCATGCCGCTGTGCCCGCGCCCACTAACAGCACCGCAATCATGGCAAGCAACACCATGCTGCGCAGCATGGGGCCGGGTTTTTTGCTCAACATGCCCACATGCGCACCCAAAGCGGCCTCCTCAGGCTGCGTCTGAGCCCATGAGGATCCTGCTTGCATGAATGGAACAGTGTCTGACATGGCTTCAATATAGAGAGCCCATGCACTCAGCCTCACGAGAGGAAACCCCGGAGGCTGTCGTCCCGCACTCCTTCAACGACCTCCTATGAGGCGCAAAACCAAGCGCTATATGGCCTACAGCGTGCCCCGGGACTTACCCCAGCGCCAGCATTTTCAGCGCTCCCGGCTGGGGCAACTCAATGACGTTGCCACGTCCAGCGATCAATCCGTGCTCACGCAACTGCCTGAGCACGCGGGAGAAAGTTTCTGGGGCAATCCCTAGCTGCGCCGCAATCAGGCGCTTACGGGCGTTGAGCGTGACGCGCAGACTTGCGCCCTCAGCATGGGGATTGGTATGCGGGGTTGGATCAACTGTTGCATGGCTCAGCAACCACTGGGCGCAGCGGGCTTCAGCCCCCTGAGCTAGCCGGCTCACAGCCATCTCGGTCTGCATGCAATAGGACTTGGCCAAATCCTTGAGCAACTCTTGGGCCGCCTCAGGCAGGTTGGCTACCGATGCCTCAAAGCGAGTCAGAGGAATCACATAAAGGCGCCCTGCCGTCTGAGCCTGCATATCAATACAGGACGCTCGCCCTTGCAGGGCAAAAGCTGCATCCAGCCAAGTCGGGCCATCCACCCGCCAAAGCTGGTGGCGCATGGATAAATCCTGCTCCACGCCCAGCATGACGCTGCCGCTTTCTAAATAAAGCAGCGAATCTATGGGTTGGCGACGCTGCCTGAGCCAGGCACCGGGAGCAAAACTCTCGGGCTGCCCAAAGGTGGTGGCCACTTGCGACATGGATGGCATGGTGAACATATGCCTGAACTTTGCCGATTTTTGCTCTGCTGCGCATTGAGCCAAGTCAACAATCGAAGCAGGTCATCAAGGCAATAGACGTCACCTTTGCGTAGCAGCGGTGAAAAATTTCACTTCCATGAAAAAAGCCGCAGTCGAAACTGCGGCCTTGAGTTCTTTAAAAACAGGCGCTCAGTTCACCGCAGCGCCAGACTCATACCAAGTCTTAATCAGCTTGCGCTCCTCGCCAGACAAGGCATCTGGGTTACCAAAAGGCATTTTTCGCAGCTGAATCACCTGCTGATAAATCTGCTGAGCGTGCGACTTCACTGCTTCGGGCGAATCCATACGAATCCCCTTTTGCTGAATAGCTGCGCCATGGCACAGCACGCAATGCTGCTGAAAGACTGCATTGACCTTGGCAAAGTCATTGCCCCCTACTGGGACGGACGCGACGGGCGCGGCGGCTGTCACAGGCTGATCTGCAGCAGGCGCAGCTATAGAAGTGGTAGCAATAGAAGCCTTGATAGATGAAGCAACAGGAGGCTTTAGCCAAACAAACACAGCCATCAGGGCAATAACACCCACTACGGCGTAAGGCAAGGGGTGGCTGTTGCGACCCAGCTTGTAGCCATGGCGCATCACAAAGAATTGACGAATCGCGGCACCGGCAAACATCATCAAAATCAGCACAGCCCAGTTCATCTTGTGGCTGTACAACCAGCCATAGTGGTTCGACAACATGGCAAACAGCACGGGCAAGGTGAAGTAGGTGTTGTGCACGCTGCGCTGCTTGGCGCGCTGGCCGTGGCGTGGATCGACGGGATCACCCGCCTTTAAAGCGGCAACCACCTTGCGCTGGCCGGGAATGATCCAGAAGAACACATTCGCGCTCATTGAGGTAGCCAGCATGGCCCCCATCAGCAAGAAAGCCGCTTGACCAGGGAAAATGTGGCAAGCCAAGTAAGCGCTAATGCAGACGAGGACGAATACCAGAGCCCCCACCGTAGCATCGCCGTTCTTTTTTTGACCGAAGCAGCGGCAGATCAAGTCATACAGCAGCCAAAAGACCACTAAGAAGGCCAACGCCGAAGCAATCGCGGCAGCCGAACTCATCGCATTGGGATCACCCGGGGTTACGAGGTAGATGTTGGCATTCCACAGGTAAGAAACCGTCAGCAGCGCAAAACCAGACAACCATGTGCTGTAGCTTTCCCAATAAAACCAGTGCAGGTGATCTGGCATCTTGGGGGGCGATACGTTGAACTTGACGGGGTGGTAAAAACCGCCGCCGTGCACCGCCCATAGCTCACCGCTCACGCCTTGCTTCTTTAGATCTTCATCCAAGGGCGGCGTCAAGCTGCTGTCTAAGAACACGAAATAAAAGGAAGAGCCGACCCATGCAATGGCGGTAATGACGTGCAGCCACCTGAGAAGCAGGCCGGCCCAGTCGAGAATGTAGCTTTCCATAGCTCTACCCTTGGCAGCGAAGGGCTGCCGTGCAAGCTGCTCACCACTGCGGGCGCTCTGAGCAGAAGAAAAGGCCGCGCACCAAAAGCAAACGCTTCAAGGCACCGCTGCGACCATTCTGTCAGCACAAAGTGTATACAATTTTTTGCTATCTGACTGGAATCCAAGGCCAGCCAGTTATTTTCTTTACGCCAAAGCCAAGGGCAGACTTAACGACTGGCGTGGAGTAAAGCCACAAGGATTGCGTCGCTTATGGTGCTGCAGCGTCAACCCATGCAAACTACCTGCGCTGCAAAAGCTGAGCGGCCACCGCCACCGCAATTACCTCGGGCTCTTTGCCTGCAATGCCCGGCACGCCAATTGGGCAAGTGATGTGGGCCAACTCCTCATCGCTGAAACCACGGCTGCGCAGACGGCTACTGAAGCTCGCCCATTTAGTCTTGCTTCCAATCAGGCCCACAAAAGGCAGATCACCCCGTTCACGCTGGCGCAGCAAGCATTGCGCCACCACCTCCAGATCTTCTGCATGGCTAAAGCTCATGATCAGTACCTGAGATTGCGCAGGCAGTTGCGCCACTGCGGCCTGCACTGGGTCGGAATGCTCACATTGCACGCCAATTTGCTCTTGCTGCGGAAAGACCGCATCGCGGCTATCGACCCAAATAACCTTGTACGGCAGGCTGCGCAATATGCGAACCAAGGCATGACCTACATGGCCTGCGCCAAACAAGGCCACGCTCTGCGATGGCTCGATCAGCAAAGCGCGCACTCGCTGCATATCAACAGCATCAAACCCTTCGTAATGCAGCTCTAATGCACCACCGCAGCATTGCCCCAGACTGGGCCCCAAGGCATAGCGCTGTACATGCTCACGGGTTACTAAAGGCTCGGCTTTCCATTGCAGCAATAACTGCCGAGCCTGTGCAATGGCCTGCCACTCCAAATGCCCGCCGCCAATCGTGCCCATGACATCGTCGGCAAACACGGCCATCCAAGCACCGTCTTCGCGCGGCACAGAGCCGCGAGCGGCTTGCACCCGCACCCAGCACAGCGGCTGCTGCACTAAACAGGTCAAAATTTTCTGCTGGGTTTCACTCCACATGGCGACAGGCTTTTAGCTTCAAGAGTTAACGATATGCCTGTATTTTGAAGTGAAGTTCGCTTAAGAAAAGTCGTGCCGCTGTATGAGCAGCCTAACCTGACGCTTATGAACGCATCGCTTGCTAAGTAGACCCATATTCACAAGCAGATTGACGACTGGTTGCAGTTTTTTCACTCCGGCCTGCCCGGTATCGCCGCAGCAGCGTTGACCCTGCATCATTTACGGCTACGCTTAGCGACATGCCTGATACCCCTGAACACACCCGCAGCACTCCACCTCAGCGTCCCCTGAAATGGCTGCGCGCGGCACTCATGACCGCCGCAGCAGCCGTGCTGACGGCTTGCCAGATTGCTCCGCAAAGCCCCTCCATTGGGAAAACGCCTGCTGACAAGGCCAGCCCCAGCTACCGCAAGCAAGTGGCGCTGCATCTGTATGAGCGCAACTCCAACCGCATCTACAAAGGCATGCTGCCCCCCATGCTGTATGCGATTGGCGTGCTACAAGTTCAAATCGACGGACAGGGCCGTGTGAAAAACCTCAATTGGATGCGCAAACCCAGCCATGCCCCGGAGGTAGTGGCCGAGATTGAACGCTCCGTGCGAGCCGCAGCCCCCTTCCCCACTTCAGGGCAATCTGTGACCTACACCGATACTTGGCTGTGGGACAAATCAGGTCGCTTTCAGCTCGACACACTGACCGAAGGGCAACGCGGTGAGTGAGCGCCTGAAGTAAGCGCATTGAGTAAGCGCCTTGATCGTGCAAAGTCTTCTCTATCGCGGCCACGAGCATCAACTTTTCAAGAAAAGTCGCTCACTCAAAAATGAGTACTCAAAACTGCGCTAGAATTGAGGCTTACGGAGCGTAGCGCAGCCTGGTAGCGCATCTGCTTTGGGAGCAGAGGGTCGCGAGTTCGAATCCCGCCGCTCCGACCAAACGACAAGGGGCTAGATTGAAAAATCTAGCCCCTTTTGTCCGTCTGAACACTCGATATCTAAGAAGGGATAGCGAATGGACAACATCGACGTTTTGGTTCTCAAAGCCCTGCGCGACTGGCGAAGCGATGGGCAACGCGCCTTGCTGGCAACCGTGGTGCGCACCTGGGGCTCATCACCTCGCCCTGTAGGCTCCATGATGGCTTTGCGTGAAGACGGCCGCGCCATTGGCTCAGTATCTGGTGGCTGCATTGAAGACGACCTAATTGCTCGCCACACGCAGTCGCTCAACAAACACAAAGGCATTCCTGAAGGTCCACCGCAATTGGTGCGCTATGGCGTCAGCGCTGATGAAGCCCACCGCTTTGGCCTGCCTTGCGGCGGCACACTTGAATTGCTACTGGAGTTCAACCCCGACGCAGCCAGCCTGCAAGAGCTAGTCACCCAGCTTGAAGCCGGCTCTCTGGTCAAGCGCATCGTGAACTGCGCAACTGGCGGCGTTCAATTGCAAACGGCAAAGCAGCCCCATGCACTAGAGTTTGACGGCCTCACCCTCACCAACCATCTCGGCCCCGGCTACCGCATGCTGTTGATTGGTGCGGGCGCACTGGCCGAGTATCTGGCCACCATGGCGCTGTTCAATGGCTTCACCGTCACCGTCTGCGACCCACGCGATGAATACATGGGCAGCTGGTCTGTGCCGCAAGTCAGCAAGGTGATGGACATGCCAGATGACGCCGTCACCGCCTTCAAGCCCGATGCGCGCAGCTGCATCGTGGCCCTGACCCACGACCCAAAGTTAGATGATTTAGCCCTGCTCGAAGCCATGCGCAGCGCCGCCTTCTACGTGGGAGCCATCGGCTCACGCCGCAACAACCAAGCGCGGCGCGAGCGGATGATGGAGCACTTTGGCGAGACGCAAGCAACGCTGGCAAGACTGCGCGGCCCTATTGGCCTGTACATCGGCAGCAAGACCCCGGCCGAGATTGCAGTGAGTGTGATGGCCGAAATTTTGGCCGTTAAAAATGCCGTGGCGCTGCCTCAAGCCATGTCGGTAGAAGCGGCCAAGCACGAGCATGAGATCGCCATGAATGCGGCCAGCACACATTGCGCAACGCCTTCAATTTTGCGCACTTAAAGCACCGGCTAGGCACGCTGAAAATCCGTCAAAAAATATTGATTACATTCGGCGCAACATAAAGTGCAGCCTAAGGGCTGCACTATGCTTTTTAGAGCACGCATTCGGCGTACTATTGCCGCCTGAATGACGTCCGCCAAGAAAAAGAAATCGCCAGCGCGCAAGCGCGGCATTGCCTCCAAGATTGCAGCCTTTGGCCTCTTTCGCATCAAGCGCTTTGTGCTGTCTGCTGGGGCTTCGGCACTTGCTAGCTTTCAAATTGTCAGCTGCAGCTTCGACCCTGCCTCATCGGCTGAAAAGCTGCTCAATCAGGCGCTAGCAACGCTGCATATTCCTTCGCTGAATCTTCCCTCTGTGGATATTGCATCGCTGCAAATCCCGGCACTGAGCTCCATCAGCGATACCCTCAGCGCCTTTCGCAAAAATGGCTGGCCTAACTTCGATGGCGATGGCACAGCGAATAGCCCCCCAGGCAAGGTAGCTAGGACGGACGCCAGCACTTCTGGCGGCTCCACGAGCTTTGCCAATTGCTCGCAGTTTTTCCCCGGCGGCAAGGCTCCGACTTTGCAACTACAGCAGCGAGAACGCGAGCTGTGCTTCAGCAGTTTTGCGGTGCTGCACAACGGCGCAACCAAAACGCCGGTGTTCGTCGCACAGCGCTTGAATCGCCGCCTGCTAGAGCAAGCTCAAGGCCTCAAACGCACCGATAAGTTTTATGCCGATGCGCGCCTGCCGTTTGCTGATCGCTCGCAGCTAGACGACTACAAACACTCCGGCTACTCACGCGGACACATGGCTCCAGCGGCAGATATGAGCACACCAGAAGCGATGGCGCAAAGCTTTAGTCTGGCGAATATGGTGCCGCAAAACCAAATTCACAATGCGGGTGCATGGAGCCAAGTGGAGCAAGCCACGCGCAAATATGCGCTGCGCGCCAAGGGCGATGTCTACGTTTTCACGGGCCCCGTATTTACCCAAAATGCAGCCGCTATTGGCCCGGGCAAGGTGGCTGTGCCGGACTACATCTTCAAGCTGGTCTATGACGCCAGCACCCGCAAGAGCTGGGTGCACTGGCAGGCCAACAGCCCAGACGCACGCATGGGCTCGCCCATCAGCTACGAAGAATTTACGCGTCGCACGGGAATGCCGCTGCTATCAGGTGCGTGACTTGGGCAGGCCTTGCTAGTTTTCAAAAACAAGAGCTGCTTGTCTTTATGAATCATTGACTTCAGGCCATTAATAGCCTGAAATCTATTAAAAATATCGGTAATAAGCTCTTTATTGCATAGCAACAGGAACAAAAAACACGCTGGCACTTGCGTATCCAGCGTGTTTCTTATGGGGCAGCAAAGTGCTTATTTCACGACTGCCTCAGCCGCAGGTGCAGCGGATACAGCGGTTTGCGCCGCTGCTGCCTTGATAGCCGAGGGCAGCACCGCATCCAACCAGCTCATACGCCAGGCCAGCAGCACAGCCACCACGACCAGCGCCAGCACACACATGGTGTTGCGCAGGCCATGCGTGTCGGCGTAGGGGTCGACATAGTTGCGCTTGGCATTGCTCGGTACCTTGGCCGTTTGCGACAGGCTGCGACCCAGTCCCAAATTAATGTTCATGCGTCCATTAATCGCCCAGCCGCTGGCGTCCAGAATCGGCCCCAAGCTGCGCTGACGCAGCTTGAGCCAGGCAATCAACATGCTTGGGCCAGAGATGGCCAAAATCAGGCCCAAAAGAGCGACCGGAATCCACGGACCCAGCTCAATGAATTTGCCAAAAATTCCGACCATCACCGCGCTCAACGAGCCCAGCGCTACGCCAATGGCAGCAACAGTGCCCACATCGGTCTTGCGCGGCGCACCTGCGGCAACAGGTGCGGGGGCCAGATCTTTAGGCGCCGTGACCAACTTGCTCGCGTTGTCGCTCAAGCTAGTGTTCACCACATCGTTCTTGGCTGCAGCGTGCTTGGCAACCTGCTCCTCAATCATGCGCAAGAACTTTTTGTACGGCGATGAGAAGGCTTGCGCAATGCTGGTCGGGTTGTCGATGAGCTTGATGATGGTGGCATCCCAATCATTGCCCGCACGGTCGTAAAACACGCCGTTGCGGCCCACGAACAGAAAGTCCACATCGCCCGCGGTGAACGCGGCCACGATGATTTTCTTTTGTCCCTCGCGCTTGCATTCGCAATACGCCAGATAGGTCTTGGCCATGGCAGCCAATGCCGAATGAGCACCCGCATCGGCCACTTCCACCGTCAAATCGCAGCTGCGGCCATCAAGGAACAATGTGCCCGCCTGAAACGCAGCGCCTTCGCGGCGGTAGAAGCTGGAAAAAGAGACAAAGTTGTTGAGCAGTGGCAGTAGATCGCGCTGTAGGCGAATCAGCTTTTCCAGAGCCATGGCTTGCAAGCTATGCTCTTTTTCAGCGTCGTCATGGTCGAGCAACTGCGTCAGCGCATCTTGCAGACCGCTGCTGAGCAAGTCGTGCACTTCGGCTTCGCTGATAGAACCCAACGGCGTGGCGGGGCACTCGGCCAGCCATTGCTGGCAATGGGCCAACATGGTTTTGAGTTGATCCCATTGCTCTTCGGTCAGCGCCGTCAAGGCATCGCCAAAGACGGGCTGCACCGCCTGCTCGCGCAGAGTTTGCAGCGCCGCAACCCATGCGGGGTTGACGCCGTGCACCAAGGGCAAGATACGCTCACCCGTTACCGCGGCCAAAGGCAAGGCAGCCAGCGATTCAGAACTATTGCTCAGCACCTGCGCACCCAAGGCGGCGTAGCCCTCTTGCGTGGGATTCAGCGGCGCTTTGGCATTGGCATCAAATTCCACCAAGCGGGTGCGGGCAAAAAAGTCATCAACTTTCGCTTGCACGGCGTTCACTGCTTCAGCCGCAGCCAGCGCCAGCGCGCGCGGCTGCAGGTGGCAACCCAGCTCAGCGGCCTTGCCAAACCAGTCTTGCAGACTTTGCACATCGGCCCAAAAGGCAGCCGCCTTGGCGCGATCAATGCCAGGCACGCCATCGTGACCATCCACCGCGCCATACAGCTCTTGAATGCGGGCAATCAAAGCTGCCAGCGCTTCGTTACCTTCAGCCGTTGCAGCACTGACCACACCATCGCCATTAAAGCGCAGCGCCTGCAGCGAAGCCAGACGCTCTTGCACCTGCGCCAGCGTAATAACTTGGGCCTGCGGCTGGCCCGCCAACTCCAGCACACGCTGGGCCTCGGCCAGCAGCGTTGCGCCTTCTGCGGTGGCGTCATTGATGCTGCTCAGTTGCAGCGCGTCGCCCCCATCGGCCAACACCTGTGGGTCGCGCACACGCGCTACGGCCCACTCGCAGGCGGCAACCAGTTCGGGCGGGCGAATACGGCCGTCCTTGCTTTCGTCAATCAAATCCAGCGTTGCGCTGTCAAATTCAATTCCGCGTGTAGGGCAAGCCAGCGCCACCCAAAGCTTTTTGTCTAACTCACCGATGTGGGCAATGTCTTGACCGGTGCGTATGACGACCTGATCCACATCACCGGCACGAAAAAACTGCCACTCATAACTCTGCTGCATGAAACCATCAACTCCCGAGCAAGACTTGCCCATGTCAAAGTGCCGTGAGCCTAATGATCACTTGCACCATCCGCTATCAAAACCGTAATTTTAAAAGTCATTTGAACCCTGTAAATGGTGACATTTGTGAACTGTTGATGCATTCAGCGACCGACTAAGAAGTAGCCCATTTTTTGCATTCGCGAAGTTAAAGTATTTATTCAGATACTTTATTTGCTACACTGATTTCGCTAAAAATCTGCCCATGACACCCGCGCCCAACGTCTCTCAGTCCCGCGACAAGCTGCATTTACAGCTAGCCAGGCTGTTTCGCAACAAAATTACGACCGGCGAATGGCCGGTAGGGCAAAGCATTCCCACGGTGCAAGAGCTTGAAGCCCTGCACAACGTCTCACGCACCACCGTGCGCATGGCAGTGCATGCGCTGGTTGATGAGGGCCTGCTTGAAACCCGCAAGCGCGGCGGCACCAAAGTGATGGGCCAGCCCTACAAGCCCCCCTCTTTTTTGCTACCTACCAGTTGGCAAGAGCTGGTGGCTTTTGGCGAGCAGATTCAGCAAACCACGTTGCACAATGCGAACGATTGCGTGCCGCCCATTCCTGCCGGCTTCCCCCTGCCCGGTGAGCTGGCTTCTGCCTATGTGCACTTTTTGCGCGTACACAGCTATGGCGATGCGCGGTTTTGCCTGTCTGAGCTGTATCTGGAGCAAGAGCTTTACCCCAAGCTGCAAGAGCAGCTGGAGCGCGCCACGCTGGCGCAGGCGCTGGGCAATGACTCCGGCCAAATCGCCACGGCCCGCCAATACCTGAGCGTGGCCCCTGCCGATGAATTAATTGCCGAGCACTTGGGCGTGCCGCTGGGCACACCGCTAATGCAGGCACTGCGCTGGGCCTGCAACCCGCAGGGGCTGATCGTTTACTGGGCCAAGGTGCGCTTTATCAGCGAGTACGTGCACATGGAAATGGAATTACTCAAATGAGCGCGCCACCCACCCAACCCCATAGCGGCCGCGTGGCATGGATTACCGGCTCCACCAGCGGCATTGGCTGGGCCATTGCCAAGCAACTGGCCAGCGAAGGCGCAGCCATTGCCTTGCACGGCAGCAAGGCCGCATCTGCCAGCACCGATGCTCAACTGGCTGAACTCCACAGCATAGGTGTGCCTGCGCGCTACTACGCACTTGATCTGGCTGACGGCCAGGCCATTGCCCCGCTAGCCCGCCGCATTGCCGCCGAGCTGGGCGCGATCGACATTCTGGTCAACAACGCCGGCATGCAGCATGTGCAATCGGTGCTGCAATTTCCAGCTGAAAAGTGGAATGCCCTGATGGCCGTGAACCTGTCCGCCCCCTTTCACACCATTCAGGCCTGCGCGCCCGCCATGCTGGCACGCGGCTGGGGGCGCATCATCAATATGGCGTCTGTCAGCGGCCTGGTCGGCGTGGCCCACAAGCCCGCTTATGTGGCCAGCAAGCATGGCCTGCTGGGCCTGACCAAATCGGTGGCGCTGGAGCTAGCCACCACGCCTGTGACTTGCAACGCTATTTGCCCTGGCTGGGTGCTGACGCCTTTGGTTCAAAAGCAAATCGATAGCTTGGCGCAACGCGAAGGGTTGGATGAAGCAGCGGCCCGCGCCCAATTGTTGGGGGCAAAGCAGCCCTCCCAAGCCTTTGTGACGGCAGAGCAAGTGGCCGCACTGTGCAGCTTTCTGGCCAGCGACAACGCGGCCCAAGTGCGCGGCGCGCAGTGGAATATGGACGGGGGCTTTACCGCCGCCTAAGCCCTGTTAACTATCAAATAAATAGCTACTAGTCCTTACAAAATAAGGACTGGAGGCATATTTCATTAAATATTAGAGGAGACAACATGACTTTGAACGAAACCCACGACGCAGGCCTGCAAAGCTGGGTGACCAGCGCCAACACCGGCAAGAGCGACTTTCCCATCCAGAACCTGCCCTTTGCCGTCTTTCGCCGCAAAGCCAGCACCGAAGCCTTTCGTGGTGGCGTCGCTATTGGCGATCAGGTGCTGGACATGGCCGCAGTGCGCGACGCCAAGGCGCTAAGCAGCGATGTGCAACCCCAGATCGAAGCCGCAGCGCAAAGCCAGCTCAACACGCTGATGGGCATGACCCACGCACAGTGGTCTGCTCTGCGTCTGGCTCTGTCACGTGCTTTGCGCTCAGGCTCGGCGCAAGAAGCCGCCCTCAAAGCCTGCCTCGTGCCGCAGGCCGATGTGGAGTACGCCGTGCCCGCGCAAATCGGTGACTACACAGACTTCTACACCTCCATCTATCACGCCACCAATGTGGGCAAGCTGTTTCGCCCCACCAACCCGCTGATGGAAAACTACCAGTGGGTGCCCATTGGTTACCACGGTCGTGCGTCCAGCATCCGCATCTCCGGCGTAGATTTCAAGCGCCCCAATGGCCAGATCAAAGCCCCTGATGCGAATCCGGTGCTCAAGCCCTGCAACCGTCTGGACTATGAGCTGGAAATGGGCATCTACGCCGGCACCGCCAACCCATGGGGCGACGCCATCAGCATGGACAACGCCGAAAACCACATCTTCGGCCTGTGCCTGCTCAACGACTGGTCGGCCCGCGACATGCAGGCTTGGGAATATCAGCCGCTAGGCCCATTCCTTGCCAAGAACTTTGCCACCAGCATCTCGCCGTGGATTGTGACGCTGGAAGCGCTAGCCCCCTACCGCACAGCCTTCACTCGTCCCGAGCAAGACCCGCAGCCCCTACCCTACCTCAGCTCTGAGGCCAACTCGCAGCAAGGCGCATTGGATGTGCAGCTCACCGTCGCCATTCAGACCGAGAAAATGCGCGCCGAAGGCAAGGCTGCTGAGCAAATCACCCAGACCAGCTACCGTCACGCCTACTGGACTATGGCACAGCTGATTGCCCACCACACCGTCAACGGCTGCGACCTGCAGCCCGGCGACCTGATGGGCACAGGCACATTGTCTGGCCCCAGCATGGCTGAAGCTGGCGCGCTGCTGGAAATTACCGAAGGCGGCAAGAACCCCCTGAAACTGAGCAATGGCGAAAACCGCACCTTCTTGCTGGACGGGGACGCCGTGGTCTTTACCGGCTGGTGCGAAAAGCCCGGAGCAGCCCGCATCGGCTTTGGCGAGGTGCGCGCTACGGTGCTGCCTGCGCATAAGGCTTGATGCGCTGCACCCTCAAAATCCAGCAGCTATAAGGGTGCTCGAACTAGAGTGCATCCAAAAACGCTGAACCAATAAAAAAGGCAACGTCAAACGACGTTGCCTTTGGTATTTGTGGCGTCCCGTAGTGGATTCGAACCACTGACCTACGGTGTAGAAGACCGCTGCTCTATCCAGCTGAGCTAACGAGACACGAGTCCAAAAGTATAGCTGATCAGAGGGTCTGAACCTGAGCTCACGCCGCTTTAATGGCGCTCCTCGCATCGCATTAAGCGGTGACAGCGCAATCTAGAAGCGTTCTGTAGAGCCGTAATCACCGCCCAATTGCAGATTACTCACTTGTAACGTCATGACACAATCTCTGTCATGCCCTCCGCTTCGGACACGCCTACGCCTGCAATCACTCTTGCCGCCCAAGCACAATGAAAAGAGCCCGTGTTGAACTCCAGCCCTAGCCGGCTACCTGCGTCCATCGCCGGTGCGTTTGCCGCCGCCGCATACGCTTTGCAAAGCAATCTGCAAAATGACGAGCTGCCCGAGGAACAAGACCCCGGCCTACTGCCCCAGCTCTACGCCAGCCGCATAGGCCCACACTCACAGGTTTTTTACCTCAAGCAATTCAAACGCTTTGACGCACTGGATCGCAGCTTGCCTAGCTGGAATATGGCAGCTGCTTTTTTCACCTTGGCTTGGTGCTGCCTGCGCGGTTTGTGGCTGGAAGCTGCTCAATACGTAGCCGCCGTCGCAGCGCTTGCACTTGTTTGGTGGTTTGGCATTGGGCCCGCCCTAGCGAGCACTTTGCCGCCTGCCATGACTGCGGGGCTAGGCGCTGCGTTTTTGCTTGTCACCATGGCCGTGCCCGGTTTACTGGGCAACGGCTGGTATTGGCGCAAGGTTAGGGCGCAAACCCTGCAAGCGATTGCCGCCGCACCCAATATGGCGCAGGCCCATGCAGCGCTTAAAGCGCAAGCCTGCCCCAGTCAAAACAAAATTGCAGCCTTGCTAATGCTGGCCCTGCCCGCAGCGGCCATCGCCGGTGCGAGCCTTGCTTTGTTGCCACAGCGCACAGGATCTGGGCCGACAAAAGCACCTTTGGTGCAGGCTGAGCCTGCGGCTGCTGCTTCAGCAATAGCACTCAGCACAACCGTCACCCCTGCGCGCCCAGATGAGCCAGTTACAGGCAATAAGCCTGTAGCTGCACCTGTACCGGTACCTGCACCTGTACCCCTTCCTGAGCCCGCACCTGCGATCACTGAACCCGTTAAAGCGCAAGCAGCTTCTGTACAAGTACCAGCAAGCGATTTGATACCCGGAAAATTCTATTTGAATGTGGGCGTGTATTCCGAGCCTGTCAATGCTGAACAGGTGCTGGCCCAGTTGCAAAAATCCAAACTGCCTGCTCTTTCGCAAAAAATGACCAGCAACAAGGGGGAGGTAACCCGCCTGCGCAGCGGCCCGTTTGAAAGCCGCAAACGCGCCGAAAGAGCAGCGCGAAAGCTAAAAGCAGCCAAGATCGACGCCAGCATTTTTCAGTCTTCCGGCAAAGCTGCTGCGCCATGAGCAAGCGTGGCTTGGGATAAAAATCACTAAGAAATTACCTTCTAGTCCTTAATTTAAAAGGACATGCAGCTATTATTTTTGCAAGCTCTGCCGTTGCACCCGCTTGCATATTGAAAGCCTAGCGCCGCTTTACAGCGCCCAATGCCGCGCTATGGTGTGAGCATGAAACGTCATACCTTCACTGCGCCCACCCCCACACACTCTGCCTCTGGCTTGGCCAGCACTGCTGCCGCAAGCGTGATGGCATTGATGATGGCAGGCTGCGCCAGCAATAGCTTAGCACCTTCAGCCAGCAGCAACGGCACATCGGCTCCGCCAGTACGCCAACTGCAGGTCTGCCATGTCGAGCCGGTCAAGATGTTTATCGGGCATAACACCGTGGCATCGACGCTGGAGAATATTCGCCAAAAATCCGGCTCCTATATGGTTCGCGTGCTGCGCGAGAACCAGCCTGCCACGACTGACTTCAATCAAGAGCGACTCAACGTGATCACCAACGCAGAGGGAAAAATCACCGCCCTGCGCTGCGGTTAAGACCCGATCAACACAAGCCTTGATACGTCGCGCGATGGCTGACGTATAGAAGTACTAGCTGCGGCTTGGCGCATCGCACTAACCGTAAACCTCCGGTTAACTCGGTTGCGTTAGCCGCGCTAAGCAACTTGGCAGCTTCACATTTACAAGAACATTTCTTGCAAGTCGTTGAGGAAGTCAAATCCGCGCTCTGTAGGCACCACACGGCCCATATCGCGGCTAATCAGGCCCTTGGCTTGCGCCTCTTCCAAGCCCTTGGCGATGGATGACATGGGCAGGCCGGTGCGTTCCATGAACTCCTGCAGCGCAAAGCCGCCGCGCAGGCGTAGCGCGTTGAGCATGTACTCAAACGGCAGATCAGCGCGCTTGACTTCATTGTCCTGCGCAAGCGGCGTGCCTGCCAGCGCCATGTCCATATAGCGATTCGGATCACGAAAGCGCACCTGGCGCACGATTCGGTGCGCGAAGCTCAGTTTGCTGTGCGCGCCCGCACCAATACCCAAATAGTCGCCAAACTGCCAATAGTTGCTGTTGTGAAAGCACTGGTGGCCGGGCTTGGCATAGGCCGAGACTTCATAGCGACTCATGCCCGCCGTACCGGTGCTGGCCGTAATCAAGTCCAGCATGTCGTAAGCCGTATCGTCTTCAGGAATCACCGGCGGATACTTCGCAAAGTAAGTATTGGGCTCGATCGTCAGGTGATAAATCGACAGGTGCGGCGGCGCAAATGACAGCGCCGTATCCACGTCGCGCTGCAAATCGGCCTTGCTCTGGCCGGGCAGTGCATACATCAAGTCGATATTGAAGGTCTCGAAATTGTCAGCCGCCTCGCGCACAGCAGCCTTGGCCTGCGCCGCATCATGCACGCGCCCCACGGCCTGCAAAAAGCGGTCATCAAAGCTTTGAACACCAATCGACAAACGGTTCACACCCGCCGCGCGAAAGGCCTTGAAGCGGTCTTTCTCGAACGTGCCGGGGTTGGCCTCCATGGTGATTTCGCAGTCTGGCTCCATGCGTAGCCGTGCACGCAAACCTGCAATCAGCTTGTCAATAGACTCTGGCGAAAACAAACTGGGCGTGCCACCGCCCATGAAGACGCTGTGCACCGTGCGCCCCCAGATCAGCGGCAGCGCGCTTTCCAGGTCGGCCATCAGCGCATCGATGTAGCGATCTTCTGGCAGCGCATCGTTCTTGCTCCAGCCATGCGAGTTGAAGTCGCAGTAAGGGCACTTTTTCAGGCACCAGGGCAGGTGTACATACAGCGACAACGGCGGCAAGCTGCTCAGTTGCAGCGTACCGGGGCGCATGTAATGCTGAATATCGCGCTGGACTGCAGCTTCGGCAGTCTCAGATGATTGAGGCTGAATAGGAATCATGGGGAAATATGCTTTTCTAGCGCAAACAAAACTGACGCTGCTAAAACTAGCACGCCCCTAGCAAGAGATGCCAAACAAGGGCCGCCCCGCAGCGAGGGCATCGTCCCCCTCCCATAGCGCGCAGCGCGCCGAAAGAGGGGGAAGGCGCAAAGCGCCTAAGCAGGTGATACGGGTGATGCTGGTTTACAACCAGCATTCCTCAATCATTGCCAGCATCTTCTGCGAAGAGCGGCCACGGTGGCTATTTGCGTGCTTGGCCTCAAGCGTCATCTGGGCAAAAGTCATACCCACCTCGGGGATGAACATTACCGGATCAAAGCCAAAGCCGTTCGAGCCTTGGCGCTCAGTCGTCACCAAACCTTGCACACGGCCCACCGCAATCAAAGGCTCTGGGTCTTTGGGGTTGCGCACACCGACCAGCGTGCTGACCATGGCCGCACGGCGGTTGGCTACGCCCTGCATCTGTTCCAGCAACGCACGCACGTTGTTGTCGTCGCTTTTTTCGTAGCCGAACTGGGTGCAGTAGTACGCCGTATCCACACCGGGCAGGCCGCCAAAATGATCGATGCACATGCCGGCATCATCGGCAATGGCGGGCAGACCCGTTTTTTCAGACGCAAAGCGCGCTTTGGACAAGGCGTTTTCAACAAACGTGCCATAGGGCTCGGGCGCTTCGCCCTCAAACAGATCGCCTTGGGCAATCAGCTCTACACCCAAAGACGCAAACATGGCCTGCAACTCGACGAGCTTGCCGCGGTTGTTGGATGCCAGCACAATTTTCATGATAAAAATCCAAGCAGGTGCATACAGCACCTACACAATAAGCTATTAATTTAGTAGTGAAAACAAAGAACAGAAAAGCCCGACGCTGCGGGCTTTTACCTTCATACCTTGGTCTTTTGACGCTCTGCCGAGCGGCGTATCGCGTCGTTGATTTCAGCAATCGATCGCTCAATCGCTTCGTCATCCAGATCATCTTCGCTCTCATCGAGAGGCCCGGCGGCCTGTATCGTTGATTTGAAGTCCAGATCGTCGATCTCCAGCGTGGAGATTGAAGACGGCTCAAAATTATTAGGCGTTTCCCATACCAGTGCTAGTACGGTGACATTGTCACTACTGTCACCAGCGCGCTTGAGCGCCGAATCGACCAGCATGGGCACAAAGTGCGCCACGACCTTGCCATGCATGAGCTGGAGAATTTCCGCCGTGGACAGGCTTCCCCACAGGCCATCAGAGCACAGCATGATCTGATCGCCCTCTTCCAGTCGCTTCGTCTCACTAACATCAAAAATCGGCTTAGAAGGCGAGCCCAGGCAGGTGAACAGCACGTTGCGATTGGCCGGCGTGAGTACGCCTGAGACCTTGCGCATTTCGCTGTACGAATGGTCTCGCGTGCGCTCCACCAACTGGCCCTCTCGCACCCAGTACAGGCGCGAGTCACCGCAGTGAATCCATGTCACGCGCCCTTCTTGCAGCACCGCCGCGACCAGCGTAGTGCGCGGCGTATCCATCATTCCTTTGGCAGCGGCATATCGCAAAATCTGGCGATGAGCCAGCAGCAAAGCCTCTTCTAAAAACAGCCTCGGGTCTGCCAGCAAAGGCTTGGCCTTTTGCTGGAAATGCAGCGACACCGCCTGCAAAGCGATTTGCGCCGCAATCTCGCCATCCGGGTGTCCGCCCATGCCGTCAGCCAGCACAAACAAAGCCGCTTCTCGCGTGTAGCAGTAACCCATGCGATCTTCATTGAGCGCACGGCCTCCGCGGCGACTGAGCTGAAATACGGAAAATTTCATGGTTTGCGATTGGTGTTGTCAGCCTCCGCTGCACGCTCGGAGCCGCCTATCTTTTGCAAATTCTTCTTAGCGTCGTGGACCATATTGTCAAACTGCATACGCATGCGCTCTTGCACGCTGAGCTTGGTGTAACGGCGTTCGCCCTCACGGCTGAGCTCTTTTTGCAGGGCAAACACCGACTGCGGGCGCGAGAGCGGATCCATGGCCATGCACCACTCCACCACCTCGATCAAATTGTCCGAGTACACGCCGCGCAGCTTGTTCAAGGCCAGAGCGAGACGATCTTTATCTTGGCGCTGAGGCGCTTCATTGGGCGGAGTGCCCTGCATGCACGCATAAATGCAAGCGCCAATCGCGTAGATGTCCGTCCAGGGGCCTAGCTGCGAGTCACGCCTATACATCTCAGGTGCAGCAAAACCGGGCGTATACATGGGGCGAATGAAATTGCCTTCTTTAGACAGCACTTCACGCGCCGCGCCAAAGTCCAGCATAACTGCCCTGTCGTCAGAGGTAATAAAAATATTGGCGGGCTTGATGTCCAAGTGCAGCATCTTGTGCTGATGCACGATGCGCAGGCCGCGCAGCACCTCATCAAACAAAGAGCGAATCGTCGACTCTCTGAACACTTTATCGGCCTTCAGATCACGCGCCGTGACGATGAACTCCTGCAGGGTCGCCCCTTCAAGATAATTCATCACCATGTAAACGGTTTCGTTTTCACGGAAGAAATTAAGCACACTCACCACGGAGGCGTGCGAAATTTGGGCTAACGAGCGCCCTTCCTCAAAAAAGCTCTTGAGCCCAAGGCGATAAAGAGACAACTTCTCTGGCGCAACTACGGGCTGAAGCTCATTGGCTTCGCGGGTGGCAAGCGATGCAGGCAGGTATTCCTTGATTGCTACTTGCTGGCCCTCTGAATCCAGAGCCAAGTAAACAATGCCGAACCCCCCAGAGGAAATCCTGCGCACCACCCTATAACCGCCTATTGTGCTGCCCGGCGGTAAAGAGGCTGGCTTGGTTTTTGTAGACATTTTTTACCGGTAAACCTCAAGGATGATTCGAAACCCGGATAATCGGATAATTGCAAGCATCCATAAAAAGCCCAATGCCAGTTTACAGCATGACCGGATACGCCAGCGCACAGCACAGCGCATCCGTTGAGGGTGGTCAAGAGACCCAGTCCAACAGTCGTCTGGGCCTTGAGATCCGAGCGGTCAACAGTCGCTTTCTGGATTTATCCTTCCGCCTTCCCGACGAGCTACGCGCCCTTGAACCGGCCCTGCGTACCTTGCTCACCGCGCGTCTCAAGCGCGGCAAGGTTGAAGTGCGCGCCGCCATCGACGTATCCAGCAACCAATCCCTATCTATCCCAGCCGCAGCCCAGTTGCAGCGCTTGGTGACTTTGCAGGATTCCATACAAGCATGGCTACCCAAGGCGCGTGATTTATCCGTTGCCGATGTAGTGCGCCTTTGCAGCGGCACCAGCACAGCCTCCACAGATTGGAGTGAAGTCGCCCCCACTCTGGCAGAAAAAGCCCTCACCGATCTGCTGGCCGCCCGTGCCCGTGAAGGTGAGCGCTTGGCCACCATGCTGCTTGGCCATATCAAGCAGTTAGGTGAACTGGCTAAGTCAGCTGTTCCCCTCGTGCCTTTGCTCGTTGAGCAGCAGCGCCAGAAATTTCTGGAGCGCTGGAAAGACGCCATGGCTCTGGGTGAAGGTGCTCTCGCGCCTGAAGCCGCTCAGGATCGCGCCCTGTCTGAAGCAACGGCTTTCGCCATCCGCATCGACGTGGCCGAGGAAGTGACGCGCTTGAGCTCGCACTTAGACGAGATCGAACGTCTGCTGAAAAAAGGTGGCGAAATTGGCAAGCGCTTGGACTTCCTGATTCAGGAGCTGCACCGCGAAGCCAATACGCTGGGCTCCAAATCTGCCACGCTAGAGCTGACCCGCATCAGCGTGGACATGAAAGTACTGATCGAGCAAATGCGCGAACAAGTGCAGAACATCGAATAAGCCAGTCCAAAGCGTAACGAGCCCATACGCCGAAATTCACGACCCAAGTCACGCCCCAGCCATGCAACATCCTGGTAATCTATTTGTCGTGTCGGCCCCTAGTGGCGCCGGCAAGTCCTCTTTAGTGCGCGCGCTGCGAGAATTCGATGCGCGCGTCTATCCATCCGTCTCTCACACCACGCGTGCTCCACGCGGCCAAGAAAAGCATGGCCGCGAATACTATTTCGTTTCTGACGCTGAATTCGACGCCATGACCGCTAATAACGGCTTTGTCGAATGGGCGAATGTGCACAACCGTCGCTACGGCACGGCCAAGAAGTCACTGGAAGAACGTATTCAAGCCGGCACCGATGTGCTGCTCGAAATCGACTACCAAGGCGCACTGCAGGTCAAAAAAGCATTTCCCAATGCCATTCTGATTTTCGTTCTGCCCCCTAGCTGGGACGAGCTGCGCGCACGCTTGGAAAACCGTGGTGAAGACGCCCCCGAAGTGATTGAACTTCGTTTGACAAATGCCGAAGAGGAAATGGCGCAAGTCGCTGAATTCGACTTCGTTATAATCAACGAACTGTTTGAGAGTGCGCTCTTTGATCTGAAAGCGATCATTCATGCGCAACGCCTCAAATATGCGGCCCAGCGGCGCAATCGCGCCGAGACCTTCGAGTCGCTCAATATCCCTGAATCTAACTGACCGTTCCCGGAGTACCTGATGGCACGCATTACTGTTGAAGATAGCCTGGAGCAAATCCCTAACCGCTTCCAACTCGTTCTGGCCGCGACTTACCGCGCCCGTATGCTCAACCAAGGCCACACGCCTAAGGTTGAAACTAAGAACAAGGCTGGCGTTACCGCTCTGCGCGAAATCGCAGAAGGCAAAGTTGGCGTGGAAATGCTGAAGAAGGTTCCAGGCTAATTTATTGCATCGCAGCAATAAAAATAGACAATCAAGCACCGCTAGTCGGTGCTTTTTTGTAACTATAAAATTGCACGCTGCACTTACGGCTACATTTAAGCAATATGACAGCGGCTCAGAACTCGACGATAGCTCCGCCCACTACGGCAGCGGCCAAGCCTTTGCGCATGCCTGCTGAGCAAGCTGCGCGCGTGTCTCAAGCCGCTTTTGCTGGTTTGATGGAGCACCTCAGCTACTTAGATGCTGATAGCGCTGAGCGCGTACATCAGGCTTATCTGTACGCAGACCAAGCACATGCCGACCAATGGCGCAGCAGCGGCGATCCCTACATCACCCACCCGATTGCCGTTACAAGCATCTGCGCCAACTGGAAATTGGATGCACCGGCCTTAATGGCCGCCTTGCTCCATGACTCCATGGAAGACTGCGGCATCACCAAGCTAGATCTGAAAGATCGCTTTGGCGAAGATGTGGCCGAACTGGTGGATGGCTTGACCAAACTGGACAAACTGCAGTTCAACACCCGCGAAGAAAATCAAGCTGAGTCCTTTCGCAAGATGCTGCTGGCTATGGCCCGCGATGTGCGAGTCATCCTTATCAAGCTGGCCGACCGCACCCACAATATGCGCACGATGAGCGATATGCCGCGCAGCAAGTGGGGCCGCATTTCGTCAGAGACCATAGAGATTTACGCACCCATCGCGCATCGCTTAGGCCTGAATCAAACCTATCGCGAGCTGCAAGACCTTTCTTTCAAGCACCTGCATCCTTGGCGCTATGCCACGCTGGAAAAAGCCATTGCCCGCTCACGCACTCGCCGTCGTGATTTGGTGCAGCGCGTGCAAGATGAAGTCAACATAGCTTTTGGCGCGCAAGGCCTGCCGGTTCGATTGCTAGGTCGTGAGAGCACCTTGTACTCGCTCTACCTGCGCATGCTCAAAAACCAATTGAGCTTCGCCAAGGTCACTGACATTTACGGCTTTCGCGTCATCGTTCCCAAAATTTTGGACTGCTACACCGCCTTGGGCGTGCTGCACCAAAACTACAAACCCCTTCCGGGCCGCTTTAAAGACTACATTGCCATCGCTAAGAGCAATGGCTACCAGTCACTGCACACAACGCTGATCGGCCCTTCCAGCGTCAACATCGAGTTTCAGATCCGCACAGAAGAAATGAACATCGTGGCTGAAGCAGGTGTTGCAGCTCACTGGCTATACAAAGCACAGCAAGGAAAAGACGCTGAGCAGCTGTCAACTCAATGGCTGCAGTCGCTACTTGATATTCAGAACGAAACCCGCGACGCCAACGAGTTTTGGGATCACGTCAAAGTGGACCTCTTTCCGGATGCCGTCTACGTCTTCACGCCCAAAAGCGAGATCATGGCCATGCCGCGCGGCGCCACGGTGGTGGACTTTGCTTATGCGATTCACAGCAAGATTGGCAATCGCACCACGGCCGCTAAGATCAACGACGAAGAAGTGCCGCTGCGCACCGAGCTCAAGAGCGGCGATGTGGTGCAAATCATCACCTCTGAATCGTCAACGCCCAATCCGGCTTGGCTGAGCTTTGTGAAAACAGGCCGAGCCCGCTCCAAGATTCGCTCTTACCTTAAGAATGCAGCCCAATCCGAGGCCGGCCAGTTGGGTGAGACCTTGCTGGCTCAGGCCCTGCGCGCCGAAGGCATCAACAGCGTGCCACCGCAAGATGAGAGCAATCAAGGCGTATGGGACGAAATCTTGCGCATTACCGGCAACCGCACGCCAGCCGAGCTGATGGTCGAAATTGGCATGGGACGACGCATTGCCTCGCTGATCGCTGCGCGCATGACCGCCTTCATGACCAAGCAGGGTGTGCGCCCCGATGCCCTGCTGATTACGCAAGAGCGCTTCAACACAGATAACCGCCCTTTCCACGGCGCCCTCACCCTCAATGGTGACGAGAGCAGCTCAGTTCACTACTCACACTGCTGCCGCCCTGTGCCAGGAGATCCGATTCAGGGCTACCTCAGCGGGCAAGGCTTGTTGGTACACCACGCACACTGCAACAACGTCATCAAGCTGCGCGAAAAAGATGTGGCCCGCTTCATCTCAGTGGACTGGGCTGAAGACATCACCCGCGCCTTTGAAGCCGGCATTGTCGTCACCGTGCAAAACAACAAGGGCGTTTTGGCTCGCGTTGCCTCAGAGCTGGCAAATGCCGAAGCCGATATTGTTCGCGTTGAAATGACCGATGAAGCGGCTATGGGCACCACGGATCTGCGCTTTGTCATCTCGATACAAAACAATGTGCAGCTCGAAAATGCGCTGCGCAACTTGCGCCGCCTACACTCAGTGATTCGCGCCAGCCGCATCATTGCTTA
Source organism: Comamonas sp. Y33R10-2 (assembly GCF_019355935.1). Lineage (NCBI taxonomy): Bacteria > Pseudomonadati > Pseudomonadota > Betaproteobacteria > Burkholderiales > Comamonadaceae > Comamonas > Comamonas sp. Y33R10-2. Next base: position 3,674,021 of record NZ_CP079925.1, on the reverse strand, counting down.
AAATTGATAGCAAACTCTCCATATTAAAAGGCCACTGATGGCCTTTTTTTATGGGCTGAAAATTTTGTTGCATTTTGCAGCCTTGATAGCGCTCGCCAAGCCGAGCTAAAGCCCTGCTGCAGGAGACAATCTCATTCATGCATCATTTCGCTTACTCGCTCCTCAAAGCCCGCCCGCACCTATTGGCGGTCACAGTCGCTGCCACTGTATTGACAGGCTGCGCCAGTAAGCCGGAGCCTCAAGCGGCGCCTAAGCCCCCAGCGATGCAAAGCAGCGAGAGTGCAAACACCACCACAAGCGCGAACACGAACGCGAACGAAAGCGACGCACAGGCAGAAGCCTCCATTCAAGCCAGCAGCTTCGCGCACTGGAAACAAGAATTTGCCCCGCGTGCAAGCGCTGCCGGCATTTCAGATCGCACCCTGCAAAAGGCATTGGCCAGCGCCAAGCTGCAGCCCAGCATCATCAGGCTTGATCGCTCTCAGCCTGAATTCACCCGCACACCTTGGCAATACTTGGACAGCGCCGTGTCCGCACAACGCATCAAAACCGGCAAACTTAAGATGCAGGAGTACGCAACAGCTTTGCAAGCAGCAAGCCAGCGCTATGGCGTGCCAGCGCAGGTGATTGCAGCGATCTGGGGCATGGAGAGCAATTACGGCAGCAATTTTGGAAGTTTTTCTGCCATCGATGCACTGGCCACCCTTGCCTTCGATGGCCGCCGCGCAGAATGGGCGCAAAAGGAACTGATCGCAGCCCTGCGCATCATCGACAACGGCGATATTGATGCCGCCCACATGATTGGCTCATGGGCTGGCGCAATGGGCAACACGCAGTTTTTGCCATCGGTCTTTCTGCAATATGCCGTAGATGCCGATGGCGATGGCCGCCGCGATATCTGGGGCTCGATGGCAGATGTTGCCGCCTCCACTGCCAACTACCTGGCCAGCTCAGGCTGGACGGCTAGCGAGCCTTGGAGCGCAGAAGTACGCTTACCCAGCAGCTTTGATTACGCTCGCACCGAAATTTCGATTCGCCAAAACAGCAGTTCATGGGCCGCTGAAGGCGTGCAGAGCATTAACGGCCAAGCACTACCAGACATGACAGGCGCCAGCATCATTGCCCCAGCAGGCGCTCGCGGCCCAGCCTTCATGGTGGGTAAAAACTTCCGCGCCATCCTGCGCTACAACAACTCCACTAACTATGCGCTAGGCGTTAGCGTTCTGTCGTCACAACTCGCGGGCAATGGCGGCGTAGTTGCCGATTGGCCACGAGATTTGAATGCGCTGACACGCGAGCAAACCAAGTCCATGCAAACCGCCCTCACCCAGCTCGGCTTTGCCACTGGTTCTGCCGACGGCGTCATGGGCCCTGCCACCAGAGCAGGTCTGCGCCAGTACCAGCAAAGTCAAGGCCTAGTGGCTGATGGCTACCCCACACTGGAACTTCTGCAGCGCCTGCAGGCAGCCAACTGAGCTAAAAACTGATAGCAGCTACTCTTCTATATTTCTAGGCTTTATCTACAAAAGCAGCTGAAATCTATAAATAACGAGGACAAGCAGCTCACAAAATAAAAGCGCGGTTTTCATGAAGAAGCCGCGCTTTTTGCTGTTTCACTCGTTCAAGATTGATCGATGGGCTTTGGGTAGCTCACTTCCAGCACCTCTAGCATGCGCACACCGGCTGGCGTAGGCAAAGCCACCTCATCACCGACACGCGACTTAAGCAAAGCACGTGAGACAGGTGCAATCCAGCTGACCTGATTCTTGGCGCTCTCCGCCTCATCAATGCCCATGATGGTGATAGTGCGCTCCACACCCTCGTCATCCACATAAGTCACCGTTGCGCCAAAAAAGACCTGATCACTGCCCACATGCACAGCGGGATCAACCACCTCCGCGATTTCCAGCCGTTTGGTCAAAAAACGAATACGCCTATCAATCTCACGCAAACGTTTTTTGCCGTAAAGATAATCGCCATTTTCAGAACGGTCCCCATTGCTGGCCGCCCAGTGCACGATCTCCACAACTTTTGGACGCTTGTTATCAATCAGATCAAGCAGCTCTGTCTTGATCCGCAAATAGCCTTGAGGGGTGATGTAATTTTTGCCGCCAGAGGGCAACGGCGGTAAGCCACCAACGTCGTCATCCTCGTCGGCATCTGATTCTTTAGTGAAAGCCTTGCTCATAGGCTGCAATCTTCACACAGATCAGGTAACGCTCAGCGCAATGCACCAAGCAAGAGTACAAACGAAAAAGCCTCAGAACTTTTCAGTTCTGAGGCTTGTCGTTTGGTGCGGCTGGCAGGAATTGAACCCACGACCCCTTGGTTCGTAGCCAAGTACTCTATCCAACTGAGCTACAGCCGCTAAGCCATCTATTCTATTCGGATTTTTAAGCCAACCTAGTAAAAACCCGAAGTTTTCTTAAAAATACATCGATGTGGCCGGAAAAGCTAAAACTACCGAAAGCAGTATCCCAACGAAAAAGCCTCAGAACTAGAAAATTCTGAGGCTTGTCGTTTGGTGCGGCTGGCAGGAATTGAACCCACGACCCCTTGGTTCGTAGCCAAGTACTCTATCCAACTGAGCTACAGCCGCTAAGCTATCTATTCTAATATATTTTTAGAAACCGTTTTTCAAAAACATCGATCTCCACCTTCAGGAGGTCAATTAAGCGACGATTTTTTGATTACATGCCTTGCTCATATGCAAAGTGTGGGTTGCAGCACATGCTCCATACAAAAAAGCCAAGTAAAAACTGAACAGAAAAACGAAAAAATCCCAGAGCATTTCTACTCTGGGATTTAACGTTTGGTGCGGCTGGCAGGAATTGAACCCACGACCCCTTGGTTCGTAGCCAAGTACTCTATCCAACTGAGCTACAGCCGCATTTGGCGGAGAGGGTGGGACAGATGTCATACCCAACAAGAAGGCTTGTTAAAACAAGGACTTGCCGCTGTTGAAGACGCTATTGTATGCCAAAAATTGGTAGAACTTTTGGTAGAACACCAAAAATCTTAGGAATTTTGCCTACATTTATTTGAATAATTCTTATTCTCCATAAAATCATATATCTTATATAAGACATAAGATACAAGAGTAAACAAAGGTCGTTTGTTTTTTTGTTCATCAAAAAAATGAGCGAGCAGGCAAACGAAGTGCGCAAGTGTCTTGCTGCTCTTGTTTGCTAGTTACCCTACGTCGCTGACAGGAACCACACTCAAAAACGGCGATTTATTCGCCTCCCAATTGCTTACGACACAAAAATGTGTAAGCCTGTGCAAGTTATCCAGCTATAGAGGATGATTGTAGGATTATCGGTTTTTTTTATTAGGAGGCATTTTGAGATACCAGAGAGCAAGGCTTCAATATCAATTCAGCAAACTCCGTTTTATTAGAGAAGGAGTATCTTTAGAATATGGTGGAAACGTCGAGTTTGAATTATTTTCATTCTTTGAAATTTGCTACCACCTAAAAGACTGGGTCAAAAACTCTCCAGAATGCTCTTCATTCAGCGATGTAGAAAATTTTATTAAAGACACCCCAGCATTAAGGATATGTGCTGATATATGTAATCGTCTAAAGCATAAAACTCTTACAAGAAGAAGAAGTAATTCAGAAATAGGAATTTTTCAAATTACTAGCACCATCTCAGTCTCTATGCCGGAAGATAAAAGCCACAGTATGGCTCGCCTTGATAAAGCAACAATTGAAACTGAGCGAGGAGAGGAGTGTTGTTTTGCATTGGCTCAAGAATGTATGAATGAATGGAACCAATATTTCCAAAGAAATGGGGTGTAGAGCAATCACCCCACATTAGAGTTTTTTACTCTTTAGGTGGTGGTTCATGGTTCAAAAGTGAACTATTCAATGTTTCCAATACTTTTATTGGACAAGTGGTTCGCTTATGAATTTTCGTGAATTTTTGCGAACCACTCAAAAAATTCACATCTATATTTTTCTTTCTAATCTATTTAATTCATCTTTAATTAGTATTAACTTGGAAGTTGAAACCAAGTTTATTCAATATTTACAAGACTTTCAAAGAACTTAAAACTTGGTTTTAATTTTTAAAAAATTTCAACCAACTTTGAAAAACAACCAGCATTAGCAAGAGTTAAAGACAAAAAACCATCGCGATTTACGTCAGTAAATTGCAAGTGTGTATAAGAATTAGGATGTTTTTTTGATGCTTCAATGAGATTGTCAAAACAATTTAGATTGAGATTTACTTTGATATTTCATTGAGATAGTCAAAGCAATTTACTTTGAAATTTACTTTGATGTTTCATTAAAATAGTCAAAGCAATTTACCTTGAAATTTACTTTGATGTTTCATTGCAATAGTCAAAGCAATTTACTTTGATGTTTCTTTTGACATAGCCTTGATTAGTTTATAAGTTATTTCAAAAAATTTTCTATTAGAAAATTTTCTGTATCAACTCTGCGAGTTGAAGACCTCCTAAGCGGAGGTCTGGGGGGTTACTTCCACTTCCAAAGTCGTGAAAGTAACTCCCCCCCTAAACAGCCGAAAACCTTCTTTATTTCTTTTTTGTTGTGTTTTCTTCCAACGTAAAAGTAACACTTTTAATATGGTTATTTTTTTCGCTCCGCTATGGGTGCTTACGCACTGTTCGGCTATCTAAGGATAACGCCTTGTCGTTCTAAAAGATGAACAAGAACAATTTAAAGACATTTAAGCGCTTATTTATACCCAAGTTGATAATTTACCCACCTAGACAATAATTTTTCAAATTTATGGCGTTATTTGGCTTAATTTGACTACTTGCTGTTTTATTCTTATATCTGTGTATTGTGCTTGTGTATGTGCCTGCGTATTCACACATACACACGTATACGCGCGGTTTTCTCCCCTCCGCCCCTCCGGGGGACTGCTTGGTCAGCAGGACAACAGAGAGATATAAAATCTATTCGTTCATTCTTCACTCATAGTTTTATACTGCTCTGTTCAATTTTTTATTTCTTATTATTTTGTTGTTAACTAATACATTGCTTACGCTAATATTTATCTATCTTTGTATTCTGTATTATTGCCTTCAATCTCCGCACTTACGCTTGGAGATTAAAGGCAAAGTCTCCCTTACCGCAGTTAAAAAACTTTGGTGGGACTTTACCTTTTTCTGTCTTCTATGTTTGTAATTTCTTACGCCCGTATGACTGAAAGGCATTGATAACTTAATGAAGCGTATCAACTCGACAAATTCTTGGACTTCATTCCAAACTAGCGGGGTTTTGCTTTAGTCTTCCCTTATTGCTTTGCCAGTATCTCATTCTTGCAACTTAATTTAACTTATACCGAACCGTGATTTCAGACGCTTAAATATAAGATTGGCATTTATTTTTACCTAGAACAATGCTTAAAAACTTTTTGGACAATAAAAAACACGTCATCAAATTTGATAACGTGCTCTATATATTCTTGACTTTTAAAAACTGTTCTGCTAATCTTTATTTAACAGTTAGTTTTGATAGTTGCGTTATCAAACTTGCTTTATAAAGACAGTTTTCGGCTGTCTTTATTTCTTTATAGTAGCAATATTTAATTTCTTGTCAAGTTTTCAAAAATCAATAGTTATATGTTTCTTGCTGAGTTCATAGATACTTTTAAAAGTCTCTTGTGTTGCTTCTTCTAAATATTCAATTGTAAATTCATTAGAATAAATATTAGAATTTACGTTATCAAACTCGTGTCCTAAAAGTTGGCAACGCGCTTCAACATCAACGCTAAATCTTTTCATTTCATTGTTTACGAACTTGCGCAGACTATGAAAAACTAATTTTTGACGTGTAACACCTGCTGCTTTTAAATGCCTCGGAAACTTCTTTCCTACTGCATTTCCTGAGCCTTTACCATCTTTTGCTTCATACTTAAAAATCTTGTCTTCCTTGCTATCAATAAAAGGCTTAATGAAGTAATAGAACTTTTTAAAAATTGGAACTTCTCGCTGTCCTGCAAGTGTTTTACTATCACGAATGTGAATGTAATGCGTTCCGTTTTCTGATGTTTTAAATTGGTTCTTTTCTAGGCTTGTAACTTCACCGATCCGCATACCTGTGAACAATGTGATGAACAATGTATAAAAGTAATCTTTATCTTTTTCTTTTGCAACTTTCATAAAGTCGCTATTAAAGATTGCTTCTATTTCTTCACGTTCAAAGATGCCATAGCCTTCTTTAAGCCTTTGCTTCTTTGTCATCAATGCTTTGTTAGCAGCAGGGTTCTCACCTTCGTAATGCTTTTGCTGGATAGCAAACTTAAACAATGCGTGCAGATTGATAAGTTTATTATCTATGGTTCTTGTTGCATTGCCTTTTTCAGCAAGCCAATTTTGATAGCGCAATACATCGCTTTCCGTAATGTCTGCAACGTGTTGCTTACGTATGTATTGAGCAAACTCTTTTGCCACGTTGCCATAGGCAATGGCGGTTGCTGGTTTGAGTTGCTTCTTTAATTTGAAGTATTGCTCTACCAGTTCCGCAACCTTGATACCCCTAGAAGCCGTTTTAAGGGGTGTTTCTGGCGCTTGTGTGGCTGGTTGGGGTGCTTGTAGCCCCTGTAACCCTTTGAGAGTATTTAGGGCCTCTATGGCTCTTTGGTGGTCTTCGGGTGTGCCATCCGTTTTGAGGTAGCCATTTTTGAGGTCTATCTCATAGGTTCGGATGTTGGACAAATCGAAGTCTTGGCGTGGCTTGTTCATTGCTAGATTTTCTAGCAATTGATTACAAGTATTCGTGAGGTTGTAGGCGATTTGATGGGCTTTGAGCCTCACCTCGTGCCCTGCTCCGGTGCCCAAAGGAAAGAACAGGTATTTTTTGCCTAGGTGTTCCTGAAGCGCAGTAGGAACAAAGAATCTAACGTAGTGACGTTGGCGCTTAGAAAATAGAAAAGGCTTCAAGACTAATACACCTTTTGGTATACCTTCTTGAAGCCGTTTCTGCTATAAATCCTTTAAAAACAAGGACTTAGAGCGATTGGCGGAGAGGGTGGGATTCGAACCCACGGTACGTTTGCACGTACGCCTGATTTCGAGTCAGGTACATTCGACCACTCTGCCACCTCTCCTGTGTCGAAGCATCTATTCTAACCTAAAAATTTAGGCCTTCAGCAAAGTTTTACCGCCCATGTACGAAACAAGAGCTTCGGGCACGGTGATGGAGCCATCGGGGTTCTGGTTATTCTCCAGCACAGCGACTAGTGTGCGGCCCACGGCCAGGCCGGAGCCGTTCAGGGTGTGAACCAGTTCGTTCTTGCCTTGCGCGTTCTTGAAGCGGGCCTGCATGCGGCGGGACTGAAAGGCTTCGCAGTTGCTGACCGAGCTGATTTCACGGTAGGTACCTTGCGCAGGTACCCATACTTCCAAGTCATAAGTCTTGGCAGCGCCAAAGCCCATATCGCCGGTGCACAGGCTCATCACGCGGTAAGGCAAGCCCAGTTTTTGCAGCACGGCTTCGGCGTGGCCCGTCATTTCTTCCAGCGCTTCGTAGCTTTTTTCTGGGTGAACGATCTGCACCATCTCGACCTTGTCGAACTGGTGCTGACGGATCAGACCGCGCGTGTCGCGCCCGCCAGAGCCGGCTTCGGAGCGGAAGCATGGGCTGTGCGCTGTGAGCTTGATAGGCAGGCGGTCTTCAGCCAGCACTTCATCGCGCACTAGGTTTGTGAGCGGCACTTCAGCTGTCGGGATGAGGTACAGAGCAGAGGTGTCTGGCACAGGCTCAGCGTCTTGACCACCCTTGTTGGCCGCGAACAGATCGCCTTCAAACTTGGGCAGCTGGCCCGTGCCTTTGAGCGAGTCGCTGTTGACGATATAGGGCACATAGCATTCGGTATACCCGTGCTCTTCAGTCTGCAGGTCCAGCATGAACTGGGCCAGCGCGCGGTGTAGGCGGGCGATTTGGCCTTGCATGACGGTAAAGCGCGAGCCGGTGAGCTTGATGCCGGCTTCAAAGTCCAGACCCAAGGGCGCGCCCAAGTCCACGTGATCCTTGACTTCAAAGTCAAAGGTCTTGGGCGTGCCAAAGCGGCGTACTTCCACATTACCTTCTTCGTCTGCACCTACGGGCACGGACTCGTGCGGCAGGTTGGGCACGGCCACCAGCATGGCTTGCAGCTCGGTCTGGATTTGATCGAGGCGTGCAGCAGACTGCTCCAGCTCGCTCTTCATGGCGGCGACTTCAGCCTTGGCGGCTTCGGCGGCGTCTTTTTCGCCCTTGCCCATCAGCATGCCGATTTGCTTGGACAGCTGGTTGCGCTTGGACTGCAGCTCCTCCGTGCGCGTCTGGATGGACTTGCGTTCAGATTCCAGTGCCGTGAAGGCTTCCACGTTCAGGAAGGCTTGGGGGTTCTTGCGGGTCTGCAGTCGGGCGACGACCGAGTCCAGATCTTTGCGGAGAAGTTGAATGTCGAGCATAGGTTGAGATTTTAGAGCGACTGGCCACGCCCGGCTTGCGCTCAGGGGCTTGCGAGGGTTTGCTATCAAAAGCAAAGCGCCCTGTGCCAGCTATTCATAGAGTTCTGGATGAAAATCACCTCAAACCTGCAGATAGCCAGCGCAAGGCGCTATGAAATACAAAGCAATCGTGTAACGACGGCTTAGTGTCCGGTCTCGGGCGCCTTACGCACTTCGATCTCAAGGCCCGTAGCCTCGTCGATCTTCAGGCCCTTGGGCAGCGGGAATTTGATGGTCTCTTCAATACCGTCCATCTTGCGCACAGCCACAGCGCCCAGCAGTTTGATACGGGCGATGACGTCATTGACCAGCACTTCAGGAGCCGAGGCACCCGCAGTCAGGCCCACGCGGGAGGTATCAGCAAACCACTCTTCTTTAAGCTCACTGGCGTTGTCCACCATATAGGCAGGCGTACCCAGTCGGGCCGCCAATTCACGCAAGCGGTTGCTGTTAGAGCTGGTGGGGCTGCCCACAACGATCACCAAATCCACCTGTGGCGCGAGAATCTTCACGGCATCTTGGCGGTTTTGTGTGGCGTAGCAAATGTCTTGCTGCTTGGGCTCACGCACATTCGGAAAACGCGCACGAATAGCCGCCACGATGCCTGCAGCATCATCGACCGACAAAGTAGTCTGCGTCACCACGGCCAGTTTTTCAGTCTGGCGCGGAGCCACTGTGGCTACGTCCGCTTCATCTTCAACCAGATGAATGCCTTCGGACAATTGGCCCATGGTGCCTTCGACTTCTGGGTGACCTTTGTGGCCCACCATCAGAAATTCGTAGCCTTCCTTGGCCAGCTTGGCGACTTCGACGTGTACCTTGGTGACCAGCGGGCAAGTCGCATCAAAGATGGAAAAGCCGCGGCGCACCGCCTCTTGCTGCACGGCTTTGGAGACGCCATGCGCCGAGAAAATCAGCGTCGCGCCTTCAGGCACATCGTCCAGTTCTTCAATAAAGATAGCGCCTTTGGCCTTGAGGTCGTTGACCACAAAGGTGTTGTGCACGATCTCGTGGCGCACATAAATGGGCGCACCGAACTTGGTGAGCGCACGCTCAACGATTTCGATGGCGCGGTCCACACCGGCGCAAAAGCCGCGTGGTTCAGCCAGCAGAACTTCTTTGCCGCCCAGCACGTCAGAGCACTCCGATCAACTTCACTTCAAACGTCACGGGCTGGCCTGCCAGCGGGTGGTTGAAGTCAAAAAGCACGGCGCCATCTTCACGCACCTGCACCACGGCACCAGCGTAGCTGCCCAAGCCGTCAGGCGTGGGGAACTGCACCACATCGCCAGCGCTGTACTTCTCGTAAGGGTCACCCAGCTCGTTCATCAGCTTGCGGGCTACCCACTGCATCATGTCCGGGTTGCCTTCGCCAAAAGCCTCGCCAGCAGCCAGCTCAAAGGTGGTGTGCGTGCCTTCAGTCAGGCCGATCAGCTTGTCTTCCATGGCAGGAGACAGCTCACCCGCACCCAGCGACAGCGTCGCAGGCTTTTCGTTGAAGGTGTTGATCACATCGCCCGCAGGACCGGCCAGGCGGTAATGCAGCGTGAGAAAAGAGCCTGCCTGCACAACGGGCAGGTCCGAGGCAGCGACGGTGGGGGTTGCGCTTGTGGTCATGAAAGTCCCGATAAACTGGGCTTCATTGTAAGAGCGCACCGATAACCTCTTCGCTGCTGCGTTGAGATTGCGCTCTCCCCTCTAAGATTTCGCCTCTAAGACCTCACGCCCCAGCTTCCCAAGCCAGCCCAAGCCCGCGCTAAACACATGCCCATCAAAGACCTGCCACCGGATGCACAGCCGCGCGAAAAGCTCGCGCAGCGGGGCCCTGCTGCGCTGGCTGATGCGGAGTTGCTTGCCATCATCTTGCGCACTGGCATGGCCGGCAAGACCGTGCTGAAAATGGCGCAAGAGCTGCTGGAGCTGCCCGGCGCTGGCGGCTTAGCAGGCCTGCTGGCTGCCGATTACAAGGCGCTGGGCAGCGTCAAAGGCCTTGGCCCCGCCAAGCGCGCCGAGCTGATGGCCGTGCTGGAGCTAGCCCGCCGCGCCACGGCTCAGCAGCTGCGCGAGCGAGAAGTTTTTTCATCACCCGAAGCCGTCAAACACTATCTGCAGCTGCACATTGCAGCCAAAGGCCATGAAGTGTTTGCCGTGCTGTTTTTAGACAGTCAGAACCGCTTGCTGGCTTTAGAAGAAATGTTTCGCGGAACTTTGACGCAAACCTCGGTTTATCCCAGAGAAGTCGTGCTGCGCGCCCTGCACCATCAGGCCGGCGCCGTCATCTTGGCCCACAACCACCCCAGCGGCAGCGTGCTACCCAGCCCTGCTGATCTGTCTCTGACTGCCACGCTCAAGGCTGCACTGGCACTGGTGGATGTGCGCGTGCTCGATCACATCATCGTGGCGCCTGGCGCTGCCCACTCCATGGCCGAAGAGGGGCAGGTATGAACCACGCCCACCGCTCTTTGCAAGACTTGGCCGGCGTCTCGCGCCACCTCAAGCTGGCCCGTGAGCAAGCCCAAGCGCTAGCTCAAGCCAAGGCCGAGGCCAAAGCAGCGCGCGAGCGTGAGCGCAATCTGTTTGCCATCACCGTCGGGAAAATTACGCCGCTGCGCGAGCGCAACGAAGTCAGTTTTCAAGAGCCTCCGCCTTCCCCCTTGCCGCTGCAACTGGTGCTTGACGAGCAAAGCGTGCTGCGCGAAGCCATGAGCGACGAGTTTGACGTGAGCACCTTGCTCGACGTGGATGATCAGCTGAGTTTTCGCCGCAGGGGTATTGGGCTTGATGTCACCCGCAAACTGCGCGGCGGCCACTGGAGTATTCAGCGCCAGCTAGACCTGCACGGCCTTAGGTCTGATGAGGCCCGCGAGGCGCTGGGCCAGTTCATTCGCCTGTCGCACCGCACCGGCGTGCGCTGCGTGCGCGTGGTGCATGGCAAAGGGCTTGGATCGCCGGGGCGCACGCCCGTGCTCAAGGGCAAGGTGCATAGCTGGCTGGTGCAAAAAAAAGAAGTTTTGGCCTTTGTGCAAGCCCGCCCGGCGGACGGAGGTGCAGGCGCTTTGGTTGTGCTGCTGCAGCCGGGTAAGCGCAAGCTGTTTTAACGCCTAAACATATCTTTTTTGATAGCGCCACGTCCTTTCATTGATTGGACTTCAGGCATTAAATACCATTAACGCCCCTGCGGGACGGTATTGAAAGGCAAAGGCAGGGGCCGCATGTCCCGGCCATAGATGCGGCGTATGCGCTCTGGCACCGTGGGGTGTGATTCGAGCCAGTCTTCAAGCCGGCTGGCATGTGGGGTTTCGGTCAGCAGCATGTGCTGCACGGTGCGGTGATCCAGCCCCACATGGCTGCGCACATCGGCCTGCCAGCTGCCGTATTGCTGCTGCGCTATTGCACGCTGGGTTAGCACCTTGCGCAGAACGCCGCCCAAACCGTCTTTGCTGCGCGTCCATTGCACGGCGCGGGCATCGGCCAGATATTCACGCTGGCGCGAAACAGCGGCCTTGAGCAACTGACCACACAGCCAGCCCACAAAGCCTGCGGCCTGAATAAAAGCCCCAAACCACTGCGTAAAAATGCTGTCGCGCTCGCGCAGGCTTTGGCCAAAATTGTGAATCAGCTCCAGCCCATAAACCATGCTGGCCAGCTGCATGTTCAGCCGCGTATCGCCTTCGCGCAGATGAGACAGCTCATGCGCCACCAGCCCCTGCATTTCTTCGCGATTGAGCTGCTCTAACGCGCCTTGCGTTACGGCGATGATGGCGTCTTGCGCATCCCAGCCTGCCGCAAAAGCGTTAATGGCTTCAGTGCGCGCCAGCACCGTGACCTGCGGCGCAGGCCAGTTCGCAGCAATGCACATTTCATCGACGATATTGCAAAGCTGCTGCTCGGCCAGCGACCCGCCGGGGCGCACTTCACGCGCGCCCACGCGCACCGCCAGTTGACGCCCGCCGTGACGCAGCTGATCGAGTTCAATCCAGCTGCCGCCCAGCACCAGCAGCAAGGTCACGCCGACATTCACAGCGGTAAAGCCTGTGGGGTAATCCCAGCCGCCAAAAATCATAGCTCCCAGCCACCAAGCCAGCGCCAACCCTAGGTGAACGGATGCCACCACGGCCAGCACACACAGCCCAAACACCAGCAGCAGCCAGCGCGTGCTGCGCCGGGCCTCGCGCTGCTTCTCCCAAAAACGCATGATTAAGACTTCACTTTAGAGCTTCACTTAGAACTTCACTTGCGGCACTGCGCGCTCTTGCTCGTTCTGGGTGGATTGCAGCATTTCCATGTGCGCAAAACCGGCCAAGCGCGCCACAACCAAGTCGGGGAACTGGCCCGCTTCGTTGTTGTAATCCAGCACCTGATCGTTATAGGCCTGCCGCGCAAAGCCAATGCGGTTTTCGGTGCTGGTGATTTCTTCGCTCAGCTGCTGCATGCGGGCATCGGCCTTGAGCGTGGGGTAGGCCTCAGCCAGCGCCATCAGTCGACCCATCTGGCCGCCCAGCGCTTGTTCGGCCACCATCAACGCACCCATGGCCTGCGCTTGACCTGGGGACTGACGAGCCTTGTCTGCCGCGCTGACTGCGGTGCTGCGGGCGCGAATCACGGCTTCTAGCGTGGTCGCCTCATGCTGCATATAGCCGCGTGCCACTTCCACCAGATTCGGGATCAGATCATGGCGGCGCTTGAGCTGCACGTCGATCTGAGCAAAGGCGTTTTCCACCTGATTTTTGTGCGTGCGTAGACGGTTATAGATGGCGACCGCCCAAAACACGATCACAACCGCCAACCCCAATGCAATGTATGCAGCCATTTCCCGCTCCTGAAAAATTCATTGCATCATATAAAAAAGTCGCTGCGACCACGCGTGTCACAGCGACTTCAGCTTGGCTCAAGGGCACAAAAATGGATTTCTGAGCGGCCGCATTAACGCATCAAACGCCGCGGTTGCGCATCCAGTCTGCCGTGTTCATAAAGCTGGCTTTAAGACGGGTGCGCAGGGCTTCAGGCACCCCGGTCTCGCCCATAGCTTGATCCATGCAAGCCACCCACTGGTCGCGCTCTTGAATGCCGATGGAAAACGGCATATGGCGCATACGCAAACGCGGGTGACCAAAGCGCTCTTGGTAGTAATCAGGGCCGCCCAGCCAGCCGCTGAGAAACCAAAACAGCTTCTGGCGTGCGTCATCCAGCGTGCTGCCATGCGCGGCGCGCAGCTCTTTGTAGCCGGGCTCCAAGTCCATCAGGTCATAAAAGCGGCTGGCCAGTTGCTGGACTTTTTCTTCTCCGCCAATCCATTCATAGGGGGTATCGAACGGCGGTTTTTCTTCTATCTGCATGGTGTGAGTGGGTTGCGAGCTTAATGGCGCAATTGTCCTAGCCACCGCTTCCCCTGCGCTGAGGCAAGGCAATTGAGCATAAAAATAGCTGCTAGTCCTTTGAGTCAAAGCACTAGCAGCTATCAATTTTGAGAACACCTACTCTTGGGCCTGCCTCAGCGTCTGCATCACCGGGCGCTTGACCACCTCGCGCAGCGCCCACCAGCCGGCCAGCCAAGCCAGCAGCGCGCCCGCCAAAGCGCCCGCTATGGGCGCCCACCAAATTAGCGCCCATTCAAAGTCAAACACCCAGCGCGCCAGTGCCCAGCCCACCGCCAGCGCCACGCAGCTGGCCAGAAAACCGGCCATCAAACCCACGCCTGCCAACTCTGCACTTTGCACCTGCTGCAGCAAGCCAGACCTGGCACCCACGGCGCGCATGATGGCGTATTCACGCGCACGCTCCTCGCGCGTGCCCGTGACGGAGGCGAACAACACCACCAGCCCGGCCACCAGCGTGAAGCCAAACAAAAACTCCACCGCACGAATGACCTGATCCATCACCTGCTGCACCTGCACCAGCGTGCTGCTCAAGTCCACATTGGTGATGTTGGGAAATTGGTTGACCAGCGCGTTATCAAAGCCCTGCTGCGCAGGCGCTCGGTAGGCCGCCAAGTAGGTGACAGCCACGTTTTCAAGCTGCTGGACCGGGTAGATGACAAAGAAGTTGGCCCGCATAGAACTCCAGTCCACCTTGCGCAAGCTGGTAATGCGCGCCTCGTTTTCTTCACCGCCCACATCAAAGCGCAAGGTATCGCCCAGCTTCAGGCCCAGCGTCTTGGCAATGCCTTCTTCTAAGCTGATGGCGCCCTTTTCTCCCGCAGTCCAGTTGCCACCTGTAATTTGGTTGTGCTCTGGCATGGTTTCAGCGGTGGAGATGTTGAACTCTCTGTCCACCATCCGCTTGGCGCGGTCTTCGGCATAGTCATCGGGGCGCACTTCCTTGCCATTGACCGCGATCAGGCGGCCGCGAATCATGGGGTACCAGTCGTAGCTTTGCACGCCCGCTTTTTTGAGCGTGGCCTGAAAATCCTGCGCCTGATCGGGCTGCACATTGATGACAAAACGATCGGGGGCATTAGCCGGCGTAGCCTTGCGCCAGCTGGCGATCAAATCCGTGCGCAGTAAGACCAGCAGCACCAGCGCCAGCAAGCCCACCGCCAGCGAGCTGACCTGCACCACGGCATACACCGGCTTGGCAGAAATCTGGCGCGTCGCCATCACCAGCCAGCGCGGTGCGGTGGCTTCATTAACTACGCGGCGCAGCAGCTTCACAGCCAGCCAAGCCAGCCCCGCAAACAGCAGGGTGGCAGCGGCAAAGCCCCCCACAGCAATCAGCCCCAACTTGATGTCTCGGCTCGCTGCCAGCAGTAACGCAGCAAAGCCCGCCACACCCACTGCCAGCACCAGCCATGAAGCGGGTTTAACCGCACCCAAATCACGCCGCATTACGCGCAGCGGCGGCACTTGTGCCAATTGCAAAACCGGCGGCAGACCAAAAGCCAGCAGCAAGGTCAATCCCATGCCCATGCCCAGCAAGGCGGGTGCCATGCCAGCGGCAGGCAAGCTGGCATCGACCAGCCCCGCCAGCAGCAAGACAAAGACATGGTGCACGCCCCAGCCCAGCAGCACACCCGCAAGGCTGGCGGCCAAGCCCACACAGACAAACTCCACCACATAGGTCATGGCAATGCGGCGCTGGCTTTGACCCAGCACACGCAACATGGCCGATGCATCCAAGTGACTGTTGGCAAACGCACGCGCAGCCAACGCCACAGCAACGGCAGAGAGCAAGGCAGACAGCAGCGCCACCAGGCTCAAAAATTTCTCGGCCCTGTCCAAGGTCTGGCGCATTTCAGGGCGGCCACTTTCTAGCGACTCAATGCGCAGGCCATGCTCAGTCTTAGCCTGCTCTTGGGCCCAATTCAAATAGTTCTGCGCCGCTTGTTCGCCCTCACGCCCCATCTCTGCAACAGATGCAACGGCTAAGCGATACGTGATGCGGCTGGCAGGTTGCACCAGCTTGGTTGCGAGCAAATCGTCACTATTGACCATCACGCGCGGTGCAAAGCTCATAAAGCCTGAGCCACGGTCTGGCTCGATGGCGATGATGTGAGAGATGTGAAAGCTGGCATCCCCCAAAAGCAATCTATCGCCCAGCTTCAAGCCCAGCGCTTCCAGCAGTGGTGCATCCACCCAGACATGGCCGCTTTCAGGAATGGCTCTCACCTCTAACGCAGGCTGACCTGCGCCTTGGTTAAGCTCAATCACGCCGCGCAGCGGATAGCCGGCCTCCACACTTTTGAGCGCCACCAAGCGACTGGCTCCGCCCTTGGACTCATCGGCTCGCGCCATGGTGGGAAAGCTGGCGGTGGCCGCCGTCTGCAGCTTCATCGCATGCGCCTTCTGCACAAAGACAGGCGGTGTGGGGTTGTCACTCACCACCACCACATCACCGCCCAGCAACTGGCGGGCATCGCGCTGCAAACCGGCTTGCAAGCGATCGGCAAAAAAACCCACTGATGTGAGCGCAGCCACCGCCAGCAACACGGCGACCATAATCAGGCGCAGCTCTCCCGCGCGTAAATCGCGCCAGAGGTTGCGCAGCCCCAGAACCCAAATAGATGATGCTTGCATGGGCTCAACCATAGCGCAGCCACCCATCCCCTTGCGAAAACTGCGTATGCGATGCCCATGAGCTGGCACCGATAATTCCTGCCACTCAAAGTGGAGACAACAAAGTGGAAGTATTGCTGGTCGTGGTCTTAGGGGCTGCAGTGGCGGGGTTTGTGCAGGGGCTGTCGGGTTTTGCCTTTGGCATGGTCGCCATGTCGTTTTGGGCGTGGGTGCTTGAGCCGCAAGTGGCCGCCGTACTCTCGGTGTTTGGCTCACTCACCGGGCAAATCATTGCAGCCTTCACCGTGCGCCGCGAATTTCACTGGAAGTCTTTGCTGCCCTTTATCGCAGGCGGGCTGCTCGGCATCCCCATCGGCGTGGGCATCATGCCGCACATGAATATGGACTGGTTCAAGTTCTGTCTGGGTCTGCTGCTGATCTTGTGGTGCCCGGCCATGCTGCTCAGCGCCCACCTGCCCAAACTCACTTTAGGTGGCGGCCTGCTGGCGCGTTTTACGGATGCGGTGGCTGGCATGATTGGCGGCGCAATGGCTGGGCTGGGCGGCTTTAGCGGTACAGTGCCTACGCTGTGGTGCACGTTGCGCGGCTTTGAGCGCCATGTGCAGCGCACTGTCATCCAAAACTTCAACCTCTCTGTGCTGGCCTTCACCATGGCCAGTTATCTGGCCACAGGCATCGTCAAGCCCGCCATGTGGCACTGGTTTGTCGTTGTGCTGCCGGCAGTGCTCGTACCCGTGATTTTTGGCACCCGCGTTTACAAAGGCGTGAGCGATGCGCTCTTTCGCCAAATTGTGCTGGGCCTGCTGATCTGCTCGGGCATCGCCATGCTCAGCGCCTCAGTGCCGCGCCTGTTCTTTGCACATTGAGCGGCCTTGCCGTTGACCGCATGGGGCTGAAAAGAAGCGTCTAACATCGGCGCGATTCAGGCCTTGCCGCTCACCACTGCGTGAAGCGACGAAACTTAGTAAAAATCAAGCAAAAAGTGGCTAAAGTCAATATTAATATTGGACTTATAGCTATCAAATTTAAACAGCGCCAGCGCAACGCTTGCGCCACATTTTTTCAGCCTTTTTATGTCATCCGCCACACCTACTAGCCTTGAAGAAATTCAGGCGTCCATTGCCAAGCTCAAAGTCACCGAGCAGCAACTCGAAGCTACCGCCGAAAAGTATGCAAAGAAAATGCAGACTTCAAGAAAGTGGAACTACTTTGCCATCGCCATGGCCGTGGTGGTTTGCGTAGTGTCGTGGGTCAACCATGCATCAGGCTGGCTGCGTTGGGGCGTGTTGCCTAGCGTCATTTTCATGGCGCTATTTTTTGAAGCCATGCGCCGCCTGCTAGGCGTGACCATGCAAAGCAGCATGCGCCAGCTCAAAATTCAGATCGGTACGCTAGAAACCAAGCTGGCAGAGCATCTGGCTGCATCTGAAGCTGCCTCCTCAACCGCATCCTTATCCGCACTTGAAGCTGAGACAGAAAAAGCATCACGCTAAATCTGCTGAAGGGACGGCATCAACCCTGCTGGCGCCGTCCCCAGTTCATCACCGCCGTGCCGGCAATCGCCAAAGCACCGCCCAGCAGCATGGAGCCATCTACGGCCTCACCAAGCAAAAGGGCTGACAGGATCACGCCAATCACGGGCACCAGCGTGATGTAGCCCGATGCGGCGCCTGCGCCCAAGGCTTTGACACCCGAAAAATACCAAGCGTAGGCGATGGCAGTGGAGCCGTAGCCCATAAAAATCATGGCCACCCACGCCTGATGATCGGCGTGAAAAGCCGAGGCCAAGCCCTGCGGGCCTTCAACCACCCAGCTCGCAATCAGCAGCAAGATGGCACCAAAAATAGCAGTGACCGTGGTCGCTGCCAGCGCATCTACGCCCGCTAGCATGGCGCGCCCGATGAGGGTATAGCAAACCCAGCAGGCAACGCAGCCCAAGATCAGCATCTCGCCCATGCCCACGGTGCCATTGAGCAGCTCAAGCGGCTTACCGTGCGAGATGACAACCACAGCACCACAAGCCGCCACAGCCATGCCCAAGGCGATCACTTTGTTAATACGCTCTTTAAACAGCCACACAGCCAACAGCAAAGTCACCACGGGGTTGAGCGTAATCACCAACGCCGCCTTGCTTGCTGGCAGGTGCTGCAAACCGCTCAAGAAAAAAGCGGCATAGCCAAAGACGCCCGTGGCCCCTGCAGCCAACATGCCTAGCCAAGTTTTGAGCGACCACTTCTTGATGGCAGGCAAACCGCCAGACCAATACAGCCAAGGCAGCAGCAAGCTCACAGCCAACACAAAGCGCAAACCAGATGCTGCCAACGGCGACATATTGAGTGCGAGGATGCGCCCGGCAGGCCATGAAGCGCCCCACAGCAAGGCCATGCCCAGCAAGCGTAGATGCGAGCCCATGGGGGTGATGGCAGTTGTTTTAGAAGTCATACGTGAGAACACAGAACCCGCAAAAAACCGCAATACCGAACAAGGCCGGTCATCGGTTTTGAAAAAAGGATGCGGCCAATATAACCGCGACAAGTGAGCGATTTTTTAACGCGCATGCACCTTGGCGTGCCTTATTTAAGCCTGCTGTGCTTGACGGAAGAAAATTTTAAAAATAAAGCGCAAACACTTATTTACTAAGTTATGTTTATATGTAAAAACAATGCATTTTTAAATAATTAAAGATATATCACTCTATTCAATAGAGACCCCACATCTTTTTCGCGCCACCATGAGTCAAGAAGCCAACCACGCATCCCCACAAGAAAACTATCAAGTTTCCGCACAAATCGGGCATTTGCTGCGACGCGCTTATCAGCGGCATTCATCGTTTTTTCAACAGTCAATTCCTAACGCACAGCTCACCACGGCGCAGTTCGTGGTGCTGTGCACCGTTCGCGAGCACAGCGGCAGCTCTTTGGCCGAAATCGTCAAAGCGGCGGTCATCGATCAAGCCACCATTCGCGGGGTCGTTGATCGTCTCAAACAACGCGATCTTCTGAATGTGGATCTTGACGCCAACGACAAGCGCAAAGTGGTTCTCACGCTGACGCCTAAGGGGCTGGAGCTGATCAAAGTAGTCGAGCCCATTGCCATGCAAATCACAGAGAGTACTTATGGAAAACTCAACCCTGCCGAGCGATTTGCGCTGGATTTTTTGCTCAAAAAAATGCTCGATGACCCTCAGGATTAAATCTTGGAGCGAACTCTTAAAGTGGATACAAAAAATGCCTGCTGGCACAAGGCCAGCAGGCATTTATTAGAAGCTTTTAAAAGCCGCTCACTCGGCTTACTCAATTAATCCAGAACGCGGTCGCGAGACTCCACATCCACCGCAGCAATCGCGATGGCGCCGCCCACCAGCATGGCTGCCAGCATCGCCAAAGCCAGCGTGAAGTGCGTGCTCATCACAGGTGCAATGATGGCCGGCGCAAACAGACCACCAAAGCGAGCCACAGCACCCGACATGCCCATGCCGCTGGCACGCAGCTCCGTAGGATAGACCTCAGGCGTGAAGGCATACAAAGCGCCCCAAGTACCCAGCAAAGCAAAGCTCATCAGAAGCGTAGAGCCCACCACCAATGCGGGCGATGTACCCAAGCTATACAACATGCAACCCACAGCGCTCAGCAGCAAGAAGCCAATCAGCGTTGGCTTGCGGCCCCAGCGCTCCACACCGTAGGCGGACAGAGCAAAACCGGGCAGCTGCACCAGCGCCAAAATCACCAAGAACACCTGACCACGCATAAACGCAAAGCCTTCGGTGCCCAGCTTCACAGGCAGGTAAACAAACACGCCGTAGTAGGCAATCGAGATCAAGCCCCAAGCGGCAAACAAGGCGATGCTGCGGCGGCGCAGTTCAGCATTGAACAGGGCAAAAACGGATTTGCGCTCTTGCTTTTCAGGCTGCAATTCAGGGATCTGCACCTTGGCACCGTTCACATCCGCCACGCGCTGAAGCACTGCGCGAGCCTCTTTGGACTTGCCGTTGCGGTTGAGGAACATCGGCGACTCAGGAATGTAGAAACGCAGAGCCACACCAATCAAAGCAGGAACGCCGGTCACGAAGAAAATCAGGCGCCAAGCATCTTCACCCCAGCTCACGGCGATCAGTGCCAGCACAGCCAAGAAAATGGTACCAATGGCCCAGAACGACTCCAGCCACACCAACCAGCGACCACGGCGCTTGCTAGGCAAGAACTCGGCCATCATGGTGTAGTCCACAGGCAGTGTTCCGCCCACACCGATACCGGTCAAAAAGCGCAGTACCAGCAGCCACGTCAAATCAGGTGCAAACGCTGATGCAACACCCGCACAAGCATCAATCACCACCGCCACCAGCAGCACTGGACGGCGACCAATACGGTCAGCCAGACGAC
This sequence comes from Comamonas sp. Y33R10-2, assembly GCF_019355935.1. Classification (NCBI taxonomy): domain Bacteria; kingdom Pseudomonadati; phylum Pseudomonadota; class Betaproteobacteria; order Burkholderiales; family Comamonadaceae; genus Comamonas; species Comamonas sp. Y33R10-2. Next base: position 3,653,158 of record NZ_CP079925.1, on the reverse strand, counting down.
CGAAGGCAAAGGCCCCCAGCAGCATACCGATAAAGAAGAACGTACCGGTTTGCAAAGCTTCAGGCACAGTGATGCCAAAGCTCTTGGCAATTGATGGCGCGCTAAAGCCGATGGACAGCACCTGCATCGCATCTGCGAGCCATACCAAGCCAAAAATTACAAAAAGCCGGTACTGAAATTTCCCTACGCCTGCAGTTTGCAGACCTTGTTCTACTGAGATAAGTCCAGATGACATGAAGTCCATCCCTTTGAGTCGTTGAAAATCCAGTGAGCGGGCCCACGCCCATTCTCGCCACTCGCTCCGGTAGCTATCTCTAGCTACCTCCCTCTTCACTTTTGAAACCAGTCTCTTTTTCAGCCCTCAAGCTGAGATAAGTGCCTGCGTTCAAAGATCTATTTCTGTCGAGTAGCTATCTGGTTAAAAGTAGAGTTTCAGCACGCAATTCTCATACCAGCTTGCCACCCATTCAGATGGAATTTCAGGCTCTGTTCACAAAGCCTTTTTTAGCAGCAACAACAAGGTTGCCGCAACTGCGCTGCACGTTTAATGCAAAGGCGTGCGCAGTTGTTCAATCAGTGGTTTGCTGTCTGGCCAAGCCTTCTCCTCTGGGGCAAATCGCCCACGCAAATACCCCAGCAGATCATCGATTTGCTGATTGTCAAAACTGTCTTTGAAACCCGGCATATGACCGAGTGCGTCATTGGCGGGCTCTTGAATTCCGTGCAGCACCACCTGAATCAGGTTTTGCGGCGTGCTGGCATACAAGCTAGTGTTTTTGCTCAGGTCAGGCTTGACACCAAACAGCGTGGGACCGGCACCTGCTTCATGACACACCGCACACGCGTTTTGGTACATGCGCTCGCCATTGCGCAGGCTTTGGTCTTTCACAGGTGCTGCTGCGGCAGGCGCTGCATTGACCGTTAAAGCGGCATCCACCTGCTTTGGCTGACCGGGCAAGTCCAGCAAATACGTGGCAATGCTCTGCACATCACTTTGAGGCAACTGCGCCAAGCCATGAATGACAGGCGCCATAGGGCCTGCGGCAACGCCGTGATTGGCCGAATAACCTGTGCGCATATAGCGAACCAGATCGTCTTTGCTCCACGGGCTCGGGCCGCTGCCTAGTTTGTTGATCGCAGGTGCAGTCCAGCCTTCCGCCTCACCACCTGCCAAGTAGTTTTGAATACCGCTTTTTTCTGCACCCAAGGCATTGCGCGGGGTATGGCATGCCGAGCAGTGGCCAGCACCATTGACCAAATACGAGCCGCGATTCCATTCAACGCTTTTGCTGCGATCAGCCTCAAAGGGCTTGGCATCGTGAAACAACAAATTCCAACCTGCCAGTGAGCTGCGAACACTGTAGGGAAAGACCAGCTCGGTCTTTGGCGCTTCTGCCTTCACTGCCGGCTGAGACATGAGGTAGCCATACAAAGCCTGCATATCACCCTCGTTCATCTTGGCAAACGCAGTGTAGGGAAACGCAGGGTAGAGCTGACGCCCATCTTGATGCACACCATGGCGCATAGCGCGCTCAAACGCGGCGTATGACCAGCGGCCAATGCCAGTCTCGTTATCCGGCGTGATGTTGGTGGTGAAGATGGTGCCGAACGGCGTGGGCAAGCCCAGACCGCCCACATTTTCTTTACCGCCGGGGGCGGTGTGGCAGACAATGCAGTCACCCGCAGCAGCCACCAGTCGCCCGCGCTCCAGAGCCTGTGCAGAGTACAAACTGACATCGGCTCCATCGGTCAAAGGCAAAGCAGGTTTGAACGGCCAAGCCATAGCCGCCATGCCCACCACGGCAGCGGCTCCTGCACCCAGCCAGCCTAAACGCTTGGCTGCCAACGCTTTGCTCGGCTTAGGCTCCAAGCTCAAAGCCAAACGCAGCGCTTGTGGATCTAGCGGCACTGTGCGCAGTCGCACACCCGTGGCTTGCTGCACCGCATTGGCAATGGCAGCAGCAGCAGGCAGCGTGGTGACGCCTTCATCTGCCAAACGGCCATGCGCCACCACATCGCCCGGCGAGGCTTTGAGCACATCAGTGCCCACCTTTTGCCCCACTATGCTGGCCAACGCATTGGACTGAGAATTGTCTGCGCGCCAGTCCTCTGCAGCAAAGCCATCCAGCAATAGCTTTTGCGCGCCTTCGAGCATCTGCGGCGCATTCTGGCTGCTGATGACTTGCATGCTTGCCTGCTGGGCAACTTGCAGGCTTTGCACATCATGGCCTGCCACCACTCGAGTGACCGAAATATCACCGGTGCTGACATTCACTGCCACGTCAGCCACCCAAGCGCTCCAAACCGTTTGGGGTTCGCCCTTGGCATCCAGGCACTCCACTTGAGAGCTCGCAAAACCTCGACCCGATAGATAACCGGGTATCTGCACCGCGTCATCATTGGGATCTTTGAGCAAGCCACCCGACTGCTCCAACACAGCCAATGCAAGGTCGCGGCCTCGCCCCTTTGGCATCTGCTCTAGTCGCGCCTCGATAGGGTGCTGCCCTTGCTGCACTGCTATTTGCGCCAGTTCACTTTCATGGGCAAACACCTGCGCGGCATTGAGATCATGAACACTGGCTACCGACAGGCTGCTGTTGATAAGCGCACGCCCCACACTGCCAGCTTCTTGAACGCTAGCGCCAGCAACGGCTTCAATCAGACTCTTTTGAGTCAGCAAGCGCGCCCGGCTAGGCCGCTGCGACCAAGGCGCATCTGATGCCCACACAATGGGGGAAGCAATACCTGCTCCAGCAGCACCAGCATCGGCCACCTTCAGAGTCAAGACTTGATCATCACCGGCATGTTCAGTGCACTGCACTGACACCGGGCGCTGCACATGTTTGGATAGCAGTGCCGCATCCGCAGCGGCATCGAGCAAATCCATCTCGCGCGCTACGGGTGCGCTTGATGCATCCTCAAAAATATCCAACGACTGCAGCGGCATGGCCAATAGGCTTGCCAGCTCCGCTTGCAGCGCTTGCTTGAAATCCGGCGTAACTGGCGCAATCCACACGCTGGCTCGATCATTGAGAACCCAGACGATGGCCTTGTCATTGGCATTGGCCTTCGCTGAAGCGATGCGCCATGTATACGCATTCGTCTCAAGCGGTGGACTCGGCGCTCGCTTTGCGGCCAAAGAATCTGGGCGTGACCATTGCAAAGCCAAGCGTTCGCTGGCTTGACTGGCGTGCACTGGCGTCATCGCCACCACGCCAACAAAATGATCTTGCTGAACGAGCGCCACCACGCCGGGCATGCGGCGGACTTCCTCGCCATTCACCGCGCAAAGCTCACGGCCTTCATAGCGCAGGCCGCTCCAACTCATCTGAGACGGGTGCAGGACTTTGCCATGCAACATATCCGAAGGCAGATCACGGCCGGTCGCAACATCAAGGCGGGGCATGCGCGCAGCAATATCACTCATCACAACCCCTTTGCTTGTTGAGCGCGCTGGCGCAGTTGCACAGCCATTAATGCCGCCTGCATGATTTCGACATGGGTTCCGCAGCGGCAAAGGTTGTAGTGCAGTTCGCTGCGAATTTCTTCTTCTGACGGATTGGGGTTGCGGCGCAGCAAGGCCTCTACCGTCATGATCATTCCGTTCAGGCAGTAGCCGCATTGCGCTGCCTGACACTGGATAAAAGCTTGCTGGGTCGGGCCCGGCTGCTCAAAACTACCAAGGCCTTCAAGCGTAGTTACTTCACGGCCCACTGCGACACGCAGAGGTACCACGCAAGAGCGAGCCGCCACGCTATCGACCAAAACCGTGCAGGCACCGCACTCACCCAAACCGCAGCCATATTTGGGGCCGTTGAGTTCAAGATCGTTGCGCAGCACATGCAGCAAGGCCGTGCGCGGCGATGCCTGAACCTCACACCTTTTCCCGTTCACATATAACGGGATGCAAGGCGCTTGCTGCTCGCTATCCGATCGTATTTGCGCTGCGTCAGTCAACTGATACCCACTCTCACACATTCAATTCACTCCCTGCTAATCACAGGGCTAAGTGTGGCAAAGGCTTGAGGACCTTTGCCACAGCTATGGCCAATAAATTGGCCTAAAGCGGCTTATTTAAGCGGCTTTCTTGTCCTGAATATTCTTCAGCGGGTCTGTAAAGACGTCATAGCCAAAGCACCACGAAGGATCTTCATTCGTGCGCAGCCATGTGTTGTCGTGCGAGATTTTTTGCACCTTGCCAGCACGCTCTGCACGATTGGCTTCATACAGCGAGAACGCCAGCTCATGGTTGCTCGCGCCCACTTCTTTCAGGCAGCGAACCAGCATGGCGCCATCTTCAATCGCCATTGCCGCGCCTTGGGCCATATGGGGCTTCATGGGGTGGCAAGCATCGCCCAGCAGCACCAGGCGGCCACGGCTCCACAGCGGCAGAGGATCACGCTCGAGCAGCGACCACTTAGTCACTTCAACGGTGGCATCAATCAGTGCCTGAACCGTGGGGTGCCAGCCGCTGAAGGTCTCTTGCATCTCTTGCTTGCTGCTCTCCAGCCAGCGGTCCTTCAGGTCCCAATGCTCAACAGGAACGCCGGTCACGTAGTACAGCTCATCGGCCTTGCCGGTGACGAAGTAAGTCATCATGTGACGGTCTTCGCTCCACCACTTCACGCAAGCGTCAAAGGGCAGCATGCCGGCTTTGACTTCAGGAGTCGGGAACACGGCGCGGTGTGCCAGATAGCCTGCGTACTTGGGCAGCTCTGGCCCAAGCAGTTCTTCGCGAATGCGAGAGTTCACGCCGTCAGCGCCGATCACGATGTCCGCTTCTTCGGTGGTGCCGTCAGAGAAATGCAGTACCACCACGTTGCCGCGGTCTTCCACACGCTCCATGTGCTTGCCAAAAGACACCACGCCATCAGGCAAAGCATCCATCAGCAAAGCATGGAAGTCACCACGGTGCACAGTCAAATAGGCTGCGCCGTAGTTCTTGACCGCATAGTCGCCCAGAGGAATCTGGGCCATCACATCACCGGTCTGCCAGTGGCGGCTGTACCAGTATTCAGGGTGCGAGCCCTGTGCACTCAGCGCATCTTCAATGCCAATACGGCGCAAGACTTTCATCACGTTGGGCCCAACGTGAATACCAGCCCCCTGCCTAGAAAATCTGGGCGCCTGCTCAAATACACGGACGTTGAAACCCTCTTTCAACAGCAGCGCAGCAGTCGATGCGCCACCCAGGCCTGCGCCAATCACAGCAATTCGGGGGGATTTGGACAAAACGATTCTCCTAACAGCGAATAGACATGGTGGGCAAAGCCTCACCGCTTAATCACTATCAGCATGAAGCGTGCCAACTTTCCACAAACTTAAAGCGTATACGCTCTATTTGTTTTTTATCAAAAATCACCAAATCAGTGAATAGACTATAAATAATCGCACCATACTGGTGCCCTTATGCACTAATAATGAACTTTTTATATAAAATTAGAGCGCATAACATGGCACTTTAATTGCTTAATAGAAGCGTACACACTTCATTAAGCGATTGAGAAATGACTAAGACATACCGTATCGGCCAGATCGTTCCCAGCTCCAACACCACGATGGAGACTGAAGTTCCGGCCATGCTGAACGCCCACTCCACACTGCGCCCCAACGACCGCTTCACCTTTCACTCCAGCCGCATGCGCATGAAGAAGGTCGTCAAGGAAGAGCTGGCCGCCATGGATGCTGAAAGCGACCGCTGCGCGCTAGAACTGAGCGATGCGCGCGTAGATGTTCTGGGCTATGCCTGCTTGGTCGCCATCATGGCCATGGGTCACGGCTATCACCGTGAATCGCAAAAGCGCCTGACCGAGCGCACTGTGGACAACGGCGCAACTGCTCCCGTCATTACCAGTGCTGGCGCTTTGGTAGAGGCACTCAAAGTGATGAAGGCCAAAAAAATCGCCTTGGTTGCGCCTTACATGATTCCTTTGACCAAACTGGTCATGGACTACATCGCCGCTGAAGGCTTCGAGATCGTTGACTGGCGCGCTCTAGAAATCCCAGACAACCTGGACGTGGGCCGTCACGACCCCGCCAAGCTGCCCGGCATCGTGGCCAGCATGAACTATGCAGATGCAGACGTCATCGTTTTGTCTGCCTGCGTGCAAATGCCATCTCTTCCTGCCGTCTCTGAGGTCGAGGCAATGACTGGCAAGCCCGTGCTGACGGCCGCCATCGCCACCACCTACTCCATCCTCACAGAGCTAGGTCTTGATCCTGTGGTGCCCGGCGCCGGCGCATTGCTGTCTGGTGCATACGCACCCGAAAAGCTGTAAGCACAAGAGGAGCATTCAATGACACAAGCTTCTCAGTCTTGCTTTCAATATGGCGCTCAAATTCACGCCAATGGCATCCGTCAGCACTATCTGCGCTATGGCGGCAGCGATGGCACGCGCGCGCAGCGCTCCGCCGTCATCCTGATCCCCGGCATCACCAGCCCAGCGGTGACATGGGGCTTTGTGGCCGAACACCTTGGCCAGCAGTTCGACACCTACGTGCTTGATGTGCGCGGGCGCGGACTTTCCTCCTCAGGCCCCGGACTGGACTACGGCCTGAACGCACAAGCGGCCGATGTCGTGGAGTTTGCCCAAGCCCTAGGACTGCAAAACTACGCACTGGTCGGCCACTCCATGGGCGGTCGCATTGCCATTCGCGCAGCCAGCAGCCAGCCTGCAGGTCTGAGCAAGCTGGTGATTGTGGACCCTCCCGTTTCCGGCCCCGAGCGCCGCGCTTACCCTGCGGCTTTGCCTTGGTATGTGGACTCGATTCGCCAAGCCAATGAAGGCATGGATGCACAAGACATGCTCAAGTTCTGCCCCAGCTGGACGCTGGAGCAACGCCAGCTGCGCGCGCAATGGCTGCACACCTGCTATGAGAGCGCCATTGTGCAAAGCTTTGAAGACTTTGGAGCCGACGACATCCACGCCAACCTGCCAAGCATCAAGCTGCCCATGCTGCTCATTACGGCTGAGCGCGGTGATGTGGTTCGCGACAGTGATGTCGCTGAATGGCAGCAACTGGCCCCACAAACTCTGCACACCAGAGTTGCCAATGCAGGTCACATGATCCCTTGGGATAACGAAGCCGGCTTTTACGCCGCGTTTGGTGATTTCCTGGGCGCCCCAGTGCGCTAACCACTCCACCGAGAACGACAGGAAAGCAGCATGTCCGTCAGTGATATCGACCTTGTGAACGCCTGGAAACAGGTACTGAGCCTCTCCAAAATGCAGCCCGGACAGACGGTAACGATTCTGACCGGTGCAGACACGCACCCACAAACACTGCGCTGCGCCATCACCGCCGCCAGCGATATGGGTGCGCGCCTCAATCGATTGGATCTTCCGCCCGTCAATGCCGAGAAATCGCTGAGCCGGGACTCTCTGGCCTACCTTGGCGTCACGCCGCTGACCGGCAATAACGCCGCCATCGCCGCCCTCAAGGAAAGCGATCTGGTGCTGGACTTGATGACCTTGTTGTTCTCCCCCGAGCAGCACGACATCTTGAAGACCGGCACCAAAATTTTGCTGGCCATTGAGCCCCCGGAAGTGCTGTGTCGCCTCGTGCCCACCGAAGCCGATCGCCTGCGGGTACAAGCCGCGGCAAAGCGCATTTCAGCCGCCAAGCAAATGCGCATTACCTCGGCTGCTGGCACCGATTTGCTATGCCAGCTCGGCGAGTTCCCCGCCATCAGCGAATACGGTTTTGTCGATGAGCCCGGCCGCTGGGACCACTGGCCCAGCGGCTTTGTGCTGACCTGGCCTAACGAAGGTCAAAGCCAAGGTCGCATCATTTTGGACAGAGGCGACATTCTCTTGCCCATGAAAGACTATGTGAGCGAGCCCATTGAGTTGCTGGTCAAAGACGGCTTTGTCACCAGCATTCAAGGCGGCCTGCAGGCCGATTTGCTCAAGGAGTACATGGCATCGTATGAAGACCCGCAAGCCTATGCCGTCTCGCATATCGGCTGGGGTCTGCAGCCACGGGCGCACTGGTCCATGCTGGCTCACTACAACAAGGAAACCCATATTGGCATGGATGCGCGCGCCTTTGAGGGCAACTTCCTGTGGTCCATGGGCCCCAACAACGAAGCGGGAGGCAGCCGCACCACGGCGTGTCACATCGACATCCCCATGCGCAACTGCTCCGTCGCCATTGACGCGGAATACACCGTGATTGACGGCGTGGTGCAAGACGATTTCGGCCTTGCACAAGCGAGTCGCCGCAAGAAATTCTTGTGAGCTCCGATTTTTGAGCCCCTATTTTTGAGCACCCCCATGCAAACCATTCCCAGTGAGAATATTTCGGGCGACATCTCCGCCTATGCACGTCAGGGCTTTGGCACACCACTGCCCCTGAAAGCCCCGTTTGGCCTGCTCATCATCGACTTCGTGAACGGCTTTGCAGACCCTGCCGTGTTCGGCGGTGGCAATATCCCCCAAGCCATTGAGCAAACCCAGTACCTGCTGGCGCACGCCCGCGCCCAAGGCTGGCCGGTGGCGCACAGCCGCATTGTGTTTTCAGACGACGATGCAGACAGCAACATCTTCTGCCTCAAAGTGCCCGGCATGCTCACCCTCAAAGAGGACAGCCCCGCCAGCGCCATCGTCGATGAACTCGCTCCTGCTGCTGGCGAATATGTGGTGCGCAAGAGCACGCCTTCGGCCTTCTTTGGCACCATGCTCGCCCCATGGCTGGCTCAGCGCGGCGTGCAGACTTTGCTGGTAGCTGGCTGCGTGACCAGCGGCTGCGTGCGCTCTAGCGTGGTCGATGCCATGCAGTCCGGCTTCAGACCTCTGGTCGTTTCTGACTGCTGCGGCGACCGCGCTATTGGCCCGCATGAAGCCAACCTGTTCGACATGGCGCAAAAATACGCTGCCGTCATGCCCATGGTGCAGGCCATTGCGCAGACCAGCGCACTTAGCCAGTAAGAGTTGAGGGCACGGCAAGCCTTGATAAGAGGCTTGCTCGTGCTGCCTAGCTCTGCACATCTGTACCTCTGCCTCAAATCAGCTTCAGCCCCTGCTGAAGACTCGCCCCGTTTTGCACCCGCCCGTATTCATGAATCTCCCTGACCCGCAAGCTCTGCACCAGCAGTTGCACTCACGTCCTGCAACCTTGCTCGTGGTTCGCCAGCCTGTGGCCCCACCTAAGCCCGCAGCAGGTCAACCCGGCAGTGCAACAGACTATGTGCAGTCGAATGCAGAGATTTTTGTGGCGATCTTGGCAGGCACGGGCAACGCCCCGAAAGCCAGCGCAGATGACTGGCAGATTCTGGCCTTCAACGGCCACGTGGACTTAGGCACCGGCATACGCACAGCGCTTACGCAAATCGTGGCTGAAGAGCTCAGCGTGGAGATACCGCAGGTGCACATGGTGCTCGGCCACACCAGTGCCGCGCCCAATCAAGGGCCTACGATTGCCAGCGCCAGCATTCAAATCTCCGCCATTCCACTGCGCCGCGCCGCCGCTCAGGCACGCGAGCATTTGCTGGCTCTAGCTGCCATACATTTTGACTGCCAAGTCCAATATCTAAGCACACGCCAAGGCAATATCTACCTCAAACGCCCTAACGATGAGCGGCAGATCAGCTTTGGGCAATTGCTGGCCCAGCAGCCCAACACACCACTCACGCTGGCAGCGCCAGACCAGGAAGTTAAGCTCAAGCCCAGTGAGGAATATCAAATCGTCGGTCGCAGCACCGCCCGCGTTGACATCCCCGCCAAGGCCACAGGGCAACTGAGCTTTGTGCACGATGTGCGCCTGCCCGGCATGCGCCACGGCCGTGTCATTCGCCCCCCTCACCCCGGGCGCGATGGTGGTGACTTCATCGGCCAATGCCTGCTGAATGTGGATCACTCATCGGTAGAGCACCTGGCCGGGCGCGTCCAAGTCGTGGTTCAGGGTGACTTCGTGGGCGTGGTCGCAGACCGCGAAGAGCAAGCCATTGAAGCCATGCGCACTCTTAAAGTGCAGTGGAAAAGTATTCCACCAGCGCCTGACCTTGGCGACCTTAGCAAAGCCATTCGCGCCAACCCCAGCAGCTTGCGCCCTTTGGTGGATCAGCCGGTCGCAAGCAGCGCCGGTGAGAGCATCGCCCTCAAGCGCAGCTATGTCTGGCCTTACCAGATGCACGCCTCCATTGGCCCATCTTGCGCAGTCGCCAGCTTTCAAAAAGGCCAACTCACCATCTGGGCCGGAACCCAAAACCCGCACATGCTGCGCACCGACCTCAACCGTTTGGTGCAGCTCGGCGAGGGAAACATTGAAATTGTGCGCATGGAAGCTGCAGGCTGCTACGGCCGCAATTGCGCTGACGATGTCTGCGCCGATGCAGCTCTTTTATCGATGGCCGTTGGCACCCCGGTGCGTGTGCAACTCACGCGAGAACAAGAAAATCAATGGGACCCCAAGGGCACAGCCCAGCTCATGGATGTGCAGGCCTGCATCGATGCACAAGGCAAGCTGCTGAACTACGATTTTGCAGTGAGCTACCCCTCCAACGACGCGCCCCTGATGGCCCTGCTGCTGACGGGCAAAGTCTCAGGTGTGCCGCGAACTCTGGAGATGGGCGACCGCACTGCCGTGCCGCCCTACCGCTACCCCAGCCAGCAAGTGCGCTGCCACGATATGGCGCCGCTGGTGCGCTCCTCGTGGATTCGCGGGGTATCTGCCATGCCCAACTCCTTTGCGCATGACTGCATGATTGATGAGCTAGCCCACGCCGCCCATGCAGACCCTGTGGCTTACCGCATTCAGAACTTAGACGACCAGCGCGCCATTGAGCTCATTCAAGCCACTGCCGATAAAGCCAGCTGGCTTGCGGGCGCAGCCGGCAGCCGAGGCACCCCCGCAGAAGACGGTCTGCTGCATGGCCGAGGCGTAGCCTACGCTCGCTATATTCACAGCCGCTTTCCCGGTTTTGGTGCAGCTTGGGCGGCATGGGTGATTGACATCAGCGTTCACCCAGAAACGGGCGTCATCACCGTCAAACGCATCGTTTTAGGGCAAGACACGGGAATGATGGTCAACCCCGCTGGCGTGCAGCACCAAATTCACGGCAACGTCATCCAGACCCTAAGCCGCAGCCTGATGGAGCAAGTCCAGTTCAACGCACAAGGCGCAGCCAGCCGTGAGTGGGGCAGCTACCCCATCATCGGCTTTCAGCAAATTCCGCCGATTGAGGTTTTGCTCATGGACAGGCAAAGCGAGCCGCCCTTGGGCGCCGGAGAATCGGCCTCCGTGCCCGGCCCTGCCGCACTGGCCAATGCCTTGTTTGACGCCACAGGCCAGCGCTTTTACGAAGTGCCCTTCACCCCAGACAAGGTGCTGCAGGCGCTTCATTCATCAAAGCTAAAAACACTAGTTTGATGCTAACTTTGCGCGGCCAGCCAGTGCTGCACCACGGCACGCCCGGCATCCGTCAGCCCAGCTCGCCAGTGCCCATCCACATGGTGGATATGTACCCAGCCCGGGCCGCGCACACCGCCCAGCTGTGCATCACCCAAAGCGCTTAGCTCGCGCATCAGCACGCTGGCGCTTTGCCCCAGATGCTTGCCCAGACGCGGCAATGAAACCGCCTCTGAGCTAGCGCCCTGCAACTGGGCCAGCGTCATCAGCAAGCGCGCAGCGAATGGCACATCGTCAAGCATGCTAGGCATCCGAATCTGGAGCCGTCGCCCGCTCCAAAATCACCGGAATCGATTTAGAAGTGGGCGTGCCCGCCCGCACCGCCACCGCTGTCAACGGCACCAAGGGGTTGGTCTCCGGGTAGTAAGCGGCCAAGTTGCCGCGGGGTGTGTCATAGGCAACGAGCTTGAAGCCATCCGCGCGGCGTTCTTGGCCGTCATCCCACACGGTTTGGATGTTGACCCAATCGCCATCCTGCATACCCAGTGCGCGAATATCTTCAGCATTCATGAACAACACGCGGCGCTGGCCGTAAACGCCGCGATAGCGGTCGTCCATGCCATAGATGGTGGTGTTGTACTGGTCATGCGAGCGCGTGGTTTGCAGGGTAAAAACCTGCTGCTCTGGCATCCGCTTTTGTGCGCGCTGCTGCGCTGTTTCTTTGGGCAGTGCATGGGCAAAGAATGCGGCCTTGCCTGTTGCCGTTAGCCAGTTTCTTTCACTGGCGGTATTGCGCAGGCGAAAGCCTCCTGGCACGGCAACGCGCTGGTTGAAATTGGCAAAGTCAGGAAAGACTTTTTCAATCTCATCGCGAATCAGCGCGTAGTCCTGCGCCAAGCTCAGCCAATCAATGTGGCTGCTTGCGCCCAAGGTGGCATGCGCCAGCCGCGCCACGATGGCGGGCTCAGACAGCAAATGCGGCGACGCTGGTGGGTTAATGCCCATGGAGAGATGCACCATGCTCATCGAATCTTCCACCGTCACGCCCTGCGGCTGGCCGCCTTGCATATCAATCTCGGTGCGGCCCAGACAAGGCAAGATCAGCGCCTGCTTGCCATGCACAACATGGCTGCGGTTGAGCTTGGTAGTGACATGCACGGTCAAATCACAGCGCTGCAGCGCCTTCCACGTTTCATAGGTATCTGGCGTCGCCGCTGCAAAGTTGCCGCCCAAGGCAAAAAACACCTTGCCTTGGCCTGCGCGCATTTGCTTAATCGCCTCGACCGCATCCACCCCATAGTCGCGCGGCGGCTCAAAGCCATACACATCCCGAATGCGATCGAGCAAGGCCGCTGGCGGCTTTTCCCAAATGCCCATGGTGCGGTCACCCTGCACATTGCTGTGCCCGCGCACCGGGCAAGGCCCAGCCCCCGGGCGGCCAATATGGCCGCGCAGCAGCAGCAAGTTGTTAATCATCTGAATGGTGGCCACCGAATGCTCGTGCTGGGTAATGCCCATGCCCCAGCAGGCAATCACGCTGTTCGCGCCCAAGTAAATATCGGCCGCTGCCCGCATCTGCGCCTGCGTCAGGCCAGAGGCTTCTTGCAGCGCCTGCCAACTCTCAGACTGCACGCTGGCTTGCAGCTCGCTCAGGCCAACGCAGTGCTCGGCAATAAACGCGTGGTCCAGCACATTGCCGCGCTCAGCTTCTTGCTCCAGCACATGTTTAACCATGCCACTGAGCGCAGCCAAATCGCCGCCTATGCGCAGCTGAAAGTAATGCGTGCTGATGGGCGAGGAGCCCAACGTTGCCATCTCCAGCTTGTCCTGCGGGTCCGCAAAGCGCTCCAGACCACGCTCGCGCAGCGGGTTAAAGCTGACAATACGAGCACCGCGTTTGTGCGCCGCACGCAGCTCCGCCAGCATGCGCGGATGGTTGGTGCCGGGGTTTTGGCCAAAGATGAAGATGGCATCCGCCTTTTCAAAATCGACCAGTTCCACCGTCCCCTTGCCCACACCCAGCTGCTCTCGCATGGCGGTGCCGCTAGGCTCATGGCACATGTTGGAGCAATCGGGGAAATTGTTGGTGCCGTACGCACGCACAAACAATTGGTACAAAAACGCGGCCTCGTTACTGGCGCGGCCTGATGTGTAGAAAATCGCCTGATTCGGATCCGGCAGCGCCTTCAGGTGCTTGGCGATGATGGCAAACGCATCGTCCCAGCCAATCGGACGGTAACGGTCACTGGCCGCGTCATACACCATAGGCTCGATCAGGCGGCCTTGGTCTTCCAGCCAATAGTCACTTTGCGCCGCCAGCTCGCTGACTGTGTATTGGGCAAACAGCTCAGGGCCTGCGCGGCGAGCGGTGGCTTCAGCCGCTACCGCTTTGACGCCATTTTCACAAAACTCAAATGTGGATGCATGGTTGCGGTCAGGCCATGCGCAGCCCGGGCAGTCAAAACCATCGGGCTGATTGGCCGAGAGCAGCGTTTTCGCGCCCTTGAGCGGAATATCCTGGTGCAGCAACGTGTTCTTGACACTGTTAAGCGCACCCCAGCCACCCGCGGGGCCTTTGTAGAAGGCAATTTTTTGTTCGTTCATCGCAAGCTCTCCGCCATCTGCGCGATGGCCTTAGTCTTGCATTTCAATCGCAGCCAGGGTCTGCGTCAAATCACTTAAGGCAATGCCATCATTCAATATAAAAATGAGAGCAATCAGTCCTTATATTGATTGCACATAAAGCCTTTTAATAGCTATTAATGCACCAGCGCACCGGCATGCAACTGGCATTGCGCACGCCAAGCAGCATCCCCCATCAGTGCCAGCGCAGCTTGCAGGACGGGCATCGCGGCCTGTTCTTGCTGATAGATAAAGGCCACTTCACTGCTCACCACAGGCTCAACCAAGGCCATTGCCTGCAAGCCCGGCGTGGCTTGAGCCGTTGCTAGCACCGCGCCGGGCACAATGCTGCTCATGCCGGCATCAACCACCGCCTGCAGCAAGGCTTGCACAGAATTGGTCTCCATTGCTACGCGCAGCGGCAGGCCTAGGGATTGAAAAGTGCGCTCCACCAATTGGCGGTTGTGCATCTCAGGGGTCAGCAAGCAAAGATTGCTCTGCTCCACCTTGGCCCATGGCAAAGCATCGCCCCACTGCAAAGCAGCCTCGGCCGCAGGCGCATTGGCCACGCGACTCAACCAGTAATACTGCTCTTGGTATTGCGCTTGGCACTGGGTGCGCGCATTGCGAATACGGTCGCTGTAACCCAGCGCCACATCCAAACTTAAATCCTCAAGCCCACGCTCTAACTCGGGGGAACTCATAGCTTGCAGCACCGGCACCACGCCCGGGTGCTGGCTGCGCAGCAGCGCGGCAAATCGCACCAGCATGGGCATGGCGGTGGGCACAGCCGCCATGCGCAAGCGCCCTTGCAAGCAGCCTGCTTGGGCGGACAAGGTTTGCCGCAGATGCGCCTCTTTTTGCAGCATCTCTTGCCCGGTTTGCAGCACTTGCAAGCCTTCAGCGGTCAGGCCGGCATAAACCCGGCCGCGCTGCACAATCATCACGCCAAACTCAGCCTCTAGCGCACGCAGCGCGTTAGAGAGCGCTGGCTGCGTGATGTGGCAAGCCTGAGCGGCACGGCCAAAGTGGCGGTGCTCGTCCAGCGACACCAAGTAACGCATGGCAGCGAGCAAGTTCATGGCGGGTGGTGCAACGAGCCGTACCGATCACAGCAGGCTCATCAAGATCAGGGCTTAGGTCAGGTCTTGCTGCTGACAGTGATGGTTGGGAACTTGCTGGAGAAGTCCTTGGCCTTCAAAGCCACTTTTACTGCCAGATCGCGGGCGACCTTTTTGTACAGCAGTGCGGCTTCGCTCTCAGGTTCAGCCACCACCGTGGGCGTTCCGCTATCGGCTTGCAGACGAATTTGCAGCGACAAGGGCAATGCGCCCAGATAGTCGATGTTCTGCTCGCCAGCCATCTTCTTGCCGCCATCTGCGCCAAAAATATGCTCAATGTGGCCGCAGTTGGTGCAGACGTGAGCGGCCATGTTTTCGACCAAGCCGAGAATGGGCACACCCACCTTCTCAAACATCTGAATGCCCTTTTTGGCATCGATCAGCGCGATGTCTTGCGGCGTGGTCACAACCACGGCACCGGTCATAGGCACCTTTTGCGCCAGCGTCAGCTGGATGTCGCCCGTGCCGGGTGGCATGTCGATCAGCAAATAGTCCAGATTGTCCCAATTGGTTTGGCGCAGCATTTGCTCCAGCGCTTGCGTGGCCATAGGGCCGCGCCAGATCATGGCTTGGTCGTTGTTGACCAGCAAACCAATCGACATGACTTGCACGCCGTGGTTTTGCAGCGGGTCCATGGTCTTGCCGTCTTGGCTTGGCGGCTTGCCGGACACGCCCATCATCATGGGCTGGCTGGGGCCGTAAATATCGGCATCCAAAATGCCTACGCGGGCACCTTCGGCAGCCAGCGCCAGCGCCAGATTGGCTGTGGTCGTGCTCTTGCCCACGCCGCCCTTGCCGGACGAGATAGCAATAATATTCTTCACACCGGGTAGCAGTTGCACACCGCGCTGAACGGCGTGCGATGCCACCTTGGTGGTGATGTTGACCGAGACATTGCCCACGCCATCAACCGCCTTGGCTGCAGCGATGAATGCACTGCGCAAGCCGGCATGCAGACTCTTGGCTGGGTAGCCCATTTCCACATCAAACGAGACGTCGTCACCAGTGATCTGCAGATTGCGCAGAGCACGGGCGCTCACAAAGTCCTTGCCTGTGTGCGGATCGAGCACGCCGGCGAATGCGCTCAGCAGCGCTTGTTCGGTAACAGCCATGGGATTCAGTCTTCTAGAAGTTTCTTTAATGGCGACTAGTCTAGCGAAGCAGGCCAACCTTAGTGCATGCCAGCCATCTCTAGGATTACTGGGCTGAGATTTCCCACATGCACTTGCACACAAGAGACAATGCAGGCCTTGCCAAGAATTTAAGAGACCGCCCGTGAAATTGAAGATGGCCGAAAACTCCCTGTTTGCAGTCCTGATGCGCTCGCGCTGGTGGATTAGCTTTGCGATCTGCGCCGCAGTCGTTGCCGCATCGCTGGCCATATTCCCCAAGGACATCTCGCCCTTTGCTGCTTTAGGTGCCTTTCCGTTTTTCGTCGTGGGCTGTATTGCTTTTTACAGGCAAATGCGCGCCCCCAACCCCGCTCAGCTTGACGAAATCCAGCAAGTCATGGCTGCGCAAAGCTGGCCCGACTTCAGCGCCCAGCTGCAAACAAGCTGGCAAGCTGAAGGCTATGAAGTCCAGCGCCTAAACCAGCCCGGCGCCGACCTGCTGCTGAGCCGCAACGGCCAAACCAGCGTTGTGAGCGCCCGCCGCTGGAAGGCTGCAACCCACGGCGTGGAGCCGCTGCGCGAGCTGCAAGCCGCCCAAGCCAAGCATGAAGCTGACTTGGCCATTTATGTGGCGCTGCAGCCGCTGGGCGATAAAGCCGCCAGCTGCGCCAAAGAGCATCAAACCGTGGTGCTAGACGGCAAAGCCATCGCCACCTTGATCGCCAAGAGCCTTAAAAAGAGCTAATGCTGGCTTAAATTCACCCTCCCAAACTCTGCCTCTCACGCCAACTTAGCAGATACCCAGCTACCGCCTGCGTCCCGCCGCGGGCACACTGCAGGCATGGCGGCAGAGCAGTTTTCACCCACCTTCCCCCCCAGTCTTGCCGATGTAGATCGGCAAAACGCTATGGGCCCAGCTTCCAGCATCGGGCCGATTGGCCTATTGCTAAGTGGCGGCGGGGCCCGCGCTGCCTATCAGGTAGGCGTGCTCCAAGCCATTGCCAGCCTGCGGCGCGAGCAAGGCCAGCAGCATGGGCCAAACCCCTTTCCCATCCTTGCGGGCACCTCGGCTGGCGCTATCAATGTTGCAGCATTAGCCTGCAACGCTGACTCTTTTGATACGGCCGTGCGGCGCATGACCCATGTTTGGGGTCATATGCACACCGAGCAGATCTACAAAGCCGACTCCCTGAGCATGCTGCGCAGCGGCGCGCACTGGCTGACTTTGCTGTCTCTTGGCTGGGCACTGGCCCGCTGGAAGCACATGCGCCCCCACTCCCTGCTGGACAACAGCCCCCTGCAAGCGCTGATGAACAGCGATCTCATGCGCTTTGAGCGCATTCCCCAGCTAATCCAAAGCGGCCACCTGCACGCTCTGGCCATCACCGCATCGAGCTACAGCAGCGGCCAGCACATCACCTTTTTTCAGACGCGCGAGGCCATCAGCCCTTGGGTTCGTGACCAGCGCATGGCTGAGCAAACAGAACTCACTGCTGATCACCTTTTGGCGTCATCGGCTCTGCCCTTCATCTTCCCGGCCATGGCGCTGACCATTGATGAGCACCTTGAATACTTTGGCGATGGCTCCATGCGCCAAACCGCGCCTTTGTCCCCCGTCATTCATTTAGGTGCCAGCAAGATACTAGTGGTGGGCGCTGGCCGGCGGCATGAGCCCCCGAGCAGCGGGCCGCAAGGCGATACCAACTACCCCACGCTGGCACAGGTGGCAGGCCACGCGCTGTCGAGCATCTTTTTAGATACGCTGGCCGTAGATATTGAACGCGCCGAGCGCATCAACCACACGCTCAGCCTGATCTCGCCTGCCGAGCGCATTCACAGCCGGCTGCGCCCTGTTGAAGTGCTGGCCATCACCCCCAGCGAGCGCATTGACGAGATTGCCAGCCGCCACATCGACAAGCTGCCCCGACCTGTACGAACACTGTTGGCCACCTTGGGCGTGCGTGCCGCAGCCGCCAACGCCACCCACGCAGCCGAGGGCAGTGAACGCGATGGCGCATTAGCCAGCTACTTGCTGTTTGAACAAGGCTATACCCGTGAATTAATGGCTCTGGGTCGCAAAGATGCGCTGGCTCGCAGTGCAGACTTGACCCGCTTCTTTGGCTGGCAATGACGCCTAGGCCAATCCAAATGAAACATGGAGTCGACGAATGATGTGTGAGACACTTTGTTTCAATTTAATCACTCGTCCCCTTTGCTAACCAGTGACTAAACCCACTTCATCTATTCGCGGCTCCACATCGCTCAAGCTCTCACTCATCTTGCCTTTTGTGGCGCTTATTGCGCTGCTGACATCGGCGCTGGGTATGCTTTGGTATTGGACAGGTAGCAACACAGTCTCCGCCCTGTCCGAGCAGGTGATGGAAGAAAAGGTCGAGCGCATCGCCCTCATCGTGGACCGGCATTTGTACAGTTCAAGCGCCGTGCTTGAGGCCGCTTTTCCCAGCGGTCAGCCAGTTGATGACGACATCAGCTCACATACTCAGTCTCTGATCTCGCGCCTATGGGTGGCCACTTCGCTACACACCCAGCCCAATGACTATGTGTATTACGGCAACGTAGCCGGTCAAAGCATTGCCCTCAAGCGCCTGCAGCCACAGCTAGGGCAGCTAAGACTTAAAACGCAGGCCGGCGATCACCGCAGCTATTACAAGCTCACAGGTATTAACGCCGAACCTGTCATCGAATACACCGAGAACACACTTTTTGATCCACGCCAGCGCCCTTGGTTCAAGCTGGCCGCACAGACCGAAGGCTCCATCTGGACGCCGGTTTACATCGACTTCAGCGCGCAAGATCTGGTGCTGACCCGCGCCCAGCGCATTCTCTCGCCCCAAGGCCAACTTCAAGGCGTGGTGGCAACCGACATCTCACTCAAAGCCCTCAACAGCTTTATCGCCAAACTCCACCTCAGCGAACATGGCCGCGCCTTCATCATCGAAGCGGATGGCTCCCTGATTGCCGCGACCGGCATGGCAAACATCCTTTTGCAGCCCGACGGCAAGATGGAAAGAATGAGCGCGGCGAACAGCCAAGACCCGTTGATTCAGGCTGTTTACGAAAAAATTCAGGGTGTCTTTCACGCAAGCATCCCCGACGACAGCCCTCACACAGGGGTGCTTGAAGACGCCGTTCACAACAAAATACGCATCGCCTACCGCCGCCTGAGCAATGGTGCCGGTCAAGACTGGCTCGCCGTGATTGCTGTGCCGCATAAAGACATGTTGGCCGGCGTCTACCGCCACATGATGCTGGTGGGCGGGCTGGGGCTACTGGCGCTGATAGTGGCGGTCTTCATCGGCACGCGCATTTTTGGCGCCGTCGCCAACGATATGCGCTCGCTCACCCGCGCTGTGCGCCGCGTCGGTCAAGGTGAAATCGATACTCCGATTGAAGTGCAGCGCCGCGACGAGATTGGCGAGCTGGCCCAAAACTTTCATCGCATGCGCCACAGCCTGTTCACCGACCCGCTGACAGGTGCCAGCAACCGCAGCGCGCTGCAGCATATTTTGAGCACGCTCACCCGCCCTCTACCCGGTCAAGCAACTGCCGCTCCGTTCACTTTGCTGTTTGTGGACTTGAACCGTTTCAAGCCGCTCAACGACCGCTGGGGCCACGACAACGGGGACTTGGCCTTGGCCGAAGTTACGCTGCGCATGCGCAACCTGCTGCGCCCTGACGATGTGGTGGCCCGCCTCGGCGGCGATGAATTCATCATCATCTTGCGCGGCGTTTTTGATGAAGAGCAAATTCAGGCCGTGCGCCTGAAGATTGACCTTGCGCTGCAGCAGCCCCTGATCACGCTGCAAGGCCTGCCCGAAGGCGAGCTAGTCACCGTAGGCGCATCCGTGGGTCAAGCCGTTTACCCGCGCGATGCACAAGACTCGCAAACCTTGCTCAAAATGGCGGATCAAGACATGTACCGCAACAAAGGGCCATCGGTACGCTGATGCACTGATACGCTTGTTGAAAGCTCGCGCTATCTAAATCAAAGCTACTAGCCCTTGATATTCATAGAGTTCAGATGGATTTCATACTGAAGTCTAATGAAATCAAGGACAAGCAACTATCAAAATCTAACTCTTCTTGATGCCAGCCCTTGGCATCAAGATCATCCGCAAACCCCATTTCCACAGCGTTGAGCCAAGCCCTTTTAGAATGGCAGGCTCTCTGTGAAAGCCGCTCCCTCATGACCGCACGCAAACTCTTCGTTACCACCGCCCTGCCGTACGCCAACGGCAATTTCCACATCGGCCACATCATGGAATACATCCAGGCCGACACCTGGGTGCGTGCACAGCGAATGCAGGGCAACGCGGTCAACTTCGTGGGCGCCGATGACGCCCACGGCGCGCCCATCATGATTGCCGCCGAAAAAGCCGGCAAGACGCCCCAGCAGTTCGTGGCCGACATTGCCGCCGGTCGCAAGCAGTACCTCGACGGCTTTCACGTCGCTTTCGACAACTGGAGCAACACCGACAGCCCGGAAAACCACGAGCTGTCCAAGCAAATCTATCTGGACCTGAAGGCCGCTGGCTTCATCGAAACCCGCACCATCGAGCAGTTTTTCGACCCCGAGAAGAACATGTTCCTGCCCGACCGTTTCATCAAGGGCGAATGCCCCCGCTGCCACGCCAAGGACCAGTACGGCGACAACTGCGAGTCTTGCGGTGCCGTGTATGCGCCCACCGACCTGATCAACCCGTTCTCGGCCCTGTCGGGTGCCAAGCCGGTGATGAAGACGTCTGAGCACTTCTTCTTCAAGCTGTCCGACCCACGTGCGGTCGAGTTCCTGACCGAGTGGACACAAAACGGCAAGCATGTGCAGCCTGAAGTGGCCGCCAAGATCAAGGAATGGTTTGGCGTGCGCACCAACCCCGATGGATCGACCAGCGAAGGTCTGGACGACTGGGACATCAGCCGCGACGCGCCTTATTTCGGTATCGAGATTCCCGATGCGCCGGGCAAGTACTTCTACGTCTGGCTGGATGCGCCTGTGGGCTATCTGGCTTCGCTCAAGGGCCTGCTGGTCCAGCGCGGCGAAGACTACGAAGCCTATATGGCCGACCCCGATTTGGAGCAGTACCACTTCATCGGCAAAGACATCATCACTTTCCACACACTGTTCTGGCCTGCGATGCTGAAGTTCAGCGGCCGCAAGACGCCCACCAAAATCTGCGTGCATGGCTTTTTGACCGTCAACAACGGCGAAAAGATGAGCAAGAGCCGCGGCACGGGTTTGGACCCACTGAAGTACTTGGCCCTCAAGATGAATCCCGAGTGGCTGCGTTATTACCTCGGCGCCAAGCTCAATGGCAAGAACGAAGACATCGACTTCACACCTGAAGACTTCATGCTGCGCGTGAACTCCGATCTGATCGGAAAATACGTCAACATCGCTAGCCGCGCCGCTGGCTTCATCAGCAAGCGCTTTGAAGGCAAGCTGGGCCAAGTCTCCGAAGACGGGCAGACATTGCTGGCCGCGCTGCGCGAGCAGCAAGCCTCCATCGTCGCCTCTTACGAAGCCCGCGACACCGCCCGTGCTGCGCGCGACATCATGACGCTGTGCGACAAGGTCAACAGCTATGTGGACGCCAACAAGCCCTGGGAGCTGGCCAAAAAAGAAGGTATGGACGCACGCCTGCACGATGTGTGCACGACCTGCATCGAAGCCTTCCGCATTCTGACCATCTACCTGTCGCCCATCCTGCCAAGCGTGGCTGCCGAAGTGGCGAACTTCCTCATCGTGCCGCCAGAAAGCTTTGCCGATGTGGTCAAGCCGCTGGGCAAAGGCCATCAAATTGGCGTGTACCAGCACCTGATGCAGCGCGTCGACCCCAAGCAGCTCGAGTCACTGTTTGAAGCCCCTGCAGGTCAAGCTGCTCCCGCAGCCGAGCCCGTCAAGGCTGAAAAGAAGGCGGCAAAAAAGGCCGAACCCGTGATCGACCCCAATGCCCCCGGTGGCGAACCACTGGCCGAAACCATTGGCATTGACGACTTCATGAAGATCGACCTGCGCATTGCCAAGATTTTGGAATGCAAGGCCGTTGAAGGCTCGACCAAGCTGCTGCAGCTGACACTGGATGTGGGCGAAAAGGACGAAGCCGGCCAGCCCAAGACCCGCAATGTGTTCAGCGGCATCAGCAGCATGTACCAGCCAGAGCAACTAGTGGGCAAGCTGACTGTGACCGTAGCCAATCTGGCCCCGCGCAAGATGAAGTTCGGCATTTCCGAAGGCATGGTGCTGGCAGCCAGCCACGCGGATGAGAAGGCCAACCCCGGCATTTACGTGCTGGAGCCCTTCCCCGGCGCCACTCCTGGCATGCGGATTCATTGATGCCACGCGCGTTCACCATGCAACGCGCGAACAAGCCCCTGAGACTGCTGGCCACAGGGGCTTTTTTGTGCATCACTCTCTCGGGCTGCGCTGTAGTGGCTGTCACCAGTACCGCCATCAGCGTGACGGCGGGCGCTGTGGGTTTGGCTGCGGATGCCGCCATTGGCACCGCAAAAATAGTGGGCAAGGGCGTTGGCAAAGCGGCCGATGCCTTGATGGATGACGACAAGCCGGACAACAGCGGCATCCATATTCAGTACCGCGATGCAGCTAACCCTACGGCAGCGGCGGCTGATGCGCCATTACCAACAACGGTAACAACCGAACCAATCGCGCCACCATCAGCAATTCAGCCCACGTATTAAAACAGGCTGTAGCCCAACAAAATCAACCGCATTCTGCTATCTATTCAATAGCAGAATGCGGTTTTTTTATGACTTCACAAGCCTCACATTCACAGATGCAAGCACAAGCGCTTGGCATAACTAAATAACCAATAACTTCCTGTTACAGCTGCGGGCTATTGCACGATGCATCGCTACATGCTTTCTAGAATCCAGAGCTACTCGCCGTTCTTGCGAGGTTTTGGCTCCAGTGAATGTACGCATTCAACACAGCTACGCCACCAAGCACAGAGTCCAAAAACAGCCAGCGCACCCAGCGCGGCAAACAGGGAAGCCCCATGCGATCGAAATCTTTGCTCACCTCTGCACGCCCCGTGCTCTGGCTGGCGCTCGCCATGAGTGCACCACTCTCAGCACTGGCAAGCGCTGCTGCGCCAATCACCGCCCCTGCATCCGCCTTACGTGCGCAAGATGTGGCCGTGCTGGCAGCGAGCTGCGCCAACTGCCACGGGCCTGATGGCCGATCGACGGGCGGCATGCCCCAGCTGCGCGGCCTGCCTGAAGCGCATCTGCTGCAACGCCTGCAAGCCTTCAAGGCCAGTACCGCCAAGGATGCCACCGTCATGACCCGTCTGGCCAAGGGCTATGACGACGAACAACTCAAAGCGCTGGCCCAGTGGTTCAGCAAGAAGGCCCCATAAATGCAGATCAATCGTCGTCAAATCATCGGTGGCGCAGCGGCTGGCGCAGTCAGCTTGGCTCTCCCCTCCATCGTGCAAGCCAAGGCAGCTGATGCCCACGTAGTCATCGTCGGGGGCGGCTTTGGCGGTGCCACGGCCGCACGCTACCTGCGCAAGTTTGCCCCTCACATTCAAATTACGCTGGTCGAGCCTGCCGAGCGTTTCTACACCTGCCCCTTCTCCAACCTGTATTTGGCAGGCCTACGCACTTGGGACAGCATCGGCCACAGCTACGACGGCCTGCGCAAAGTGGGCGTGAACGTGGTGCATGCCCGTGCCGACAATGTGCTGACCGATTCCAAACGACTGCTGCTCTCC
Organism: Comamonas sp. Y33R10-2; assembly: GCF_019355935.1. Taxonomy (NCBI): domain Bacteria; kingdom Pseudomonadati; phylum Pseudomonadota; class Betaproteobacteria; order Burkholderiales; family Comamonadaceae; genus Comamonas; species Comamonas sp. Y33R10-2. The sequence continues at coordinate 3,629,197 of NZ_CP079925.1, read as the reverse complement.
AACGGTCAAGCGCTGAGCTATGACAAGCTGGTGCTGTCGCCCGGTATCGACATGCGCTGGAACGCACTGGAAGGCTATGACGAAGCGGCCTCGCAACTGGCACCCCACGCGTGGAAAGCCGGTGCGCAAACCCAGCTGCTAAAGAAACAGTTGGAAGCCATGCCCGATGGCGGCAAGTTTGTGATGGTGATCCCCGCCAACCCCTTCCGCTGCCCGCCCGGCCCCTACGAGCGCGCCGCCATGGTGGCCCACTACCTCAAAGCCCATAAGCCCAAGAGCAAGATTTTGCTGCTGGACGACAAGGACGCTTTCTCCAAGCAAGGCCTGTTCTTGCAAGGCTACAAAGCCCTGTACGGCGACATGATTGAGTGGGTCAAGCAGTCGGACGACGGCAAGGTCACTCGCGTGGATGCGAAGAATCTGGAAGTGGAAACCGCTTTCGGCACCAAGCACAAGGCCGATGTGCTCAACGTCATTCCACCGCAGAAGGCCGGCTTCATCGCCGACCGCGCAGGTGTTACTGACGCCAGTGGCTGGGTGCCCATCAAGCCTGAGAGCTTTGAGTCCAGCCGCGTCAAAGACGTGTACGTGCTGGGCGACGCCACCATTGCAGCGCCCATGCCCAAGTCGGGCTTTGCTGCCAACACCCAAGGCAAGGTGGCAGCAGCCGCCATTGCTGCGGAGTTGACAGGCCAGCCCCTGCCCAACGCAGCTTTTGCCAACACCTGCTACAGCTTGATTGGCAATGACTACGGCATCTCCGTGGCCGGCGTCTACAAGTCACAAGCTGGCAAACTGATTGAAGTTGCCAACTCGGGCGGCGTCAGCCCCATGGATGGCAATGCCGCCTTCCGCAAGGCCGAGGCCGATTACGGCGCGGCTTGGTACAAGGCCATCAGCGCGGACATCTGGGGAGCTTGATTCCATACACCCCCTGAGGCGCTGACGCGCCTTCCCCCTCTCTCTTCGTGCTTTGCACTGCGGGAGGGGGACGCCACCATCGCTGCGGGGCGGCCCTTGCTGGGTGGCCCCTTCAGTAACGCGTCCATTGCAAGCATCTGTGAATGCATTAAGCAACTCAATTCCTGCGCATATGTTGTTTTGGTCTATTTTTTTTCTGGGCGTAGCGTTTGGTGTGGCTGCGCGACTAGGGCGTTTTTGTTTGCTGCGCGGGCTGCGCCAGCGACTAGGGCAAGACGCGGAAGTTGCCAATGGCTCAGCACCTGCCTTGCAAGCCTTTGCACTGGCTTTAGCCGTGGCTTTGCTGGCCTCGCAAGGCATGCAAGCCTTGAGCTGGATTGACTTCAGCCAAGCGGCCATCGCTCGCACTAGTTTTTCCGTATTCGGCGTTGTGCTTGGCGGCGCGGTGTTTGGCGTGGGCATGGTGCTGGCACGGGCCTGCGGAGCACGCTCGCTGGTGTTGCTAGCCGGGGGCAATCTGCGCTCATTGGTCACGGTGGTGTTTCTGGCGCTGGGCACGCAGATGGCGATGACAGGAGTGTTGACGCCTGTGCGCCTATGGATTCAGTCGCTGACACCCATCACTTTGGCGCAATCAACGCTTAGCGCTTATTTGCAGCCCGTCAACGCACTGCTGCTGGCCGCTGCAATTGCCCTGCTACTTGCCTTCTATGCATTTAAACATCCTGCGCTGCGCCGCAGCCCTGTGCAGTTCATCTGTGCCATCGTGATTGGCTTATTGGTTGCTGCAGGCTGGTGGATTACGGCGCATATCGGCGTAGATGAGTTCGAACCCACCAAGCTGACAAGCTTGAGTTTTATCGGCCCGATTGCCGAGAGCATGCTGTACCTACAACTTTCTGTGGGCCGCGAGCTGAGCATTGGCATGACGCTCACAGCGGGTGTACTCGCCGGTGCTTTTGCCTGCGCCATCGCAAGCCGTACGGCACGCTGGGAAGGCTTTGACTCGCCTGCGCGGCTAGCTGCTAGCGCAGGCGGTGGTCTGCTCATGGGCTTTGGCGGTGCGCTGGCTGCCGGCTGCTCGATTGGCCAAGGTTTGTCGGGCGTGTCCACACTGTCGCTGGCAAGTTTTCCGGCCGTGTTCGGTATTGGGCTGGGCGCAATGCTTGCGCTGACTGCGCGTCGCAATCGCGCTTGAAGACGAGGCCCAACGCCAAACCATAGGGATCTTGGCGCACCGGGCTTGTCCCAACTCAGCACTGTGCAAGCTTGAAGCAGCATTCAGGCTTGCTGCCTCACTACAATCGATTAAACAGCCGCTGTTGCTGATGCCGCGTGTCGGCTCAGAAAGACTCTTCTTTTCTTGCTCCTTATTGGTTGCCGCAAGCTCTGCGCCAGCCGCCTGCAGGCCTGCGTTTGTTTCCAATACCTCATCGCAATCCAAGCGAGGCAGCGCCGTGCCACCAGCGCCAGCGCCTCGCATGCAGGTGATCACCCATAAGGAGTCTTAAAAGATGCAACGTCGCCACTTTCTGATAACCCCTCCCGCCCTGACACTGGGCACAGCCGCAGCCACTTTGGGCGCAATGGCCAGCCCCGCAATGGCTGCGCCCAGCATCATCTCCAGCCAGTCCCCCATCCTGCCGCGCAAGGGCAAGGGCCCACGCATCGTCATCTGCGGTGGCGGCTGGGGCGGTATGACGGCTGCGCGCTATCTGCGCGAGCTGATCCCAAACTCGGACGTGGTGCTGCTCGAGCGCAATGCCACCTTCTGGTCCGGCCCCATGAGCAACAAATGGCTGGTCGATATCGTGAACACCGATTTCGTCAACCGCGACATGCTGCACCCGGCCAACAAGTACGGCTACACCTTGCTGCAAACCGAAGTAAACGGTTTTGAGCGCGACAAGAAGCAGGTACGCACCGCCCACGGCCTGATCGAATATGACTTTTTGATTCTGTCGGGCGGTATTCGCAACGATTACGAAGCTTGGTTTGGCAACGACCAGCGCGCCATTGAGTACACGCGCACACATTTCCCCAACGCCTACATCCCTAACCAAGAGATGCTCTCGCTCAAGAGCAAGGTGCAAAACTTCAAGGGCGGCACGCTGGTGATGACGCTGCCGCCTCCTCCCCACCGCTGCCCTCCTTCGCCATACGAGCGCGCTTGTTTGATTGCTTGGCACATCAAGAAAAACAAGATCCCCGGCAAGATCGTCATCCTCGACCCCAAGCCCAAGATCGCCCCCATTGGCGTGGGCTACAAGCAAGCGTTTGATGAGCTGTACGCAGACATCATCACCCACGTACCCAACGCCGGCATCAAGGAAGTCGACCCGTTCAACAAGCAAATCAAGACAGCTGCTGGTGACTTCAAGTTTGATGACGCCATCCTCATGCCCCCGCACCAAGCCGCGGACATGGTGTGGCAGGCTGACCTGATCGGCAAAGATGCAACCACCGGCAAGCCCACAGGCTGGGCAGACATGCACAACCGCCTGTTCCACGCCAAGACCGATGACCGCGTGTACTTTGTGGGCGATCTGATGGGAGCGATTTCGCCCCAGTTCGGCCACTACCCCAAGAGTGGCCACGTTGCCAACTATGTGGGCAAGATCGTCGCCCAAAACATTGCCGAGCGCGTCTCTGGCAAGGAAGTCGTCGCCCGCCTGCCCGACAACCTCTGCTACATGATGGTCAACGGCGAGCCGCAAGAAGAAATCTCGGTCAAGTTTGAATACGAGGTGGACACCAATGGTCAGGTCAATCAGACCCAGATTGATATGGATGTGCGCACACCTGATCTGGTCAAAGAAGACTTTGCTTGGATTAATAGCAAGTTCAGCGACTTCTTGGGCACGTAACCCTCTGAGGGGCTAAGGGAGACGACGCCCTCGCCGCAAGGCGGCTCTTGCTCGGCGTCTCTCACTGGGACCCTGCCCGTTTTAACCGCTGTTTGCTTGCAAGCGGCATTCGATACAAGAAGAGACATGTTCAAGCACACCACCCGTAGAAGTCTGGTTCTGGGCGCGGCGGCCACAGGGGCTACTCTGGCGCTGCCTGCAGCTGCACTGGCGCAGGCCAAGACGCCGCTGGTCGGGGCTTTGGCCCCCAACCCTGCTGAGTTTCGAAGGCAAGTCACCTTGTTTACCGGCAAGTCCACGCCACAAACCGAAGGCCTGCTGCTGGATGTCCCCGTGCTGGCAGACAACCCCAGCGCCGTGCCCGTCAAAGTCAAGGTGACGCTGCCCATTACCGAGCAAGACTGGTGCGAAGAGATCATCGTGCTGGCCGATCTGAACCCCCTGCCCCTGTCTTGCCGTATGCAATTCACGGCAGCGGCCGGCACGGCGGAGGCAGCGGTTCGCATTCGCCTGTCGCAGTCACAAACCGTACACGCCATGGCGCGCATGAAAAGCGGCAAGGTGCTAATCGCCAAACAGGCAGTGACTGTGGCCGCCAGCGGCTGCGGCATGTAAATCTAGACACCCCCCCTGAGTCGCTTCGCGCCTTCCCCCTCTCTCGCTACGCGGGAGCGGGACACCGCCAGCGCGGCAGGGCGGCCTTGGCGCGGCGGCTGCTGGCTTAAGGCCCATAACGAATTCAGACATCCATACCGAATGGATGCTTGAACTGAAAGGAATCTTGATGAGCAAACCACCCCGCATCTGGGTCAGCAACGCCACTCCTAAAAAGGGCGAAGTGCTGCGCGTACGCGCCCAGATGGAGCATGTGATGGAAACCGGCCTGCGCATTGACCCTGCGACCGGCAAAGCGCGCCCGCGCAATATCGTTAATCGCTTTGAAGCCAAGCTGGGCAACACCTTGCTGTTCAGCTGGGAGCCGGGTGCTTCGATTTCTCAGAACCCTTATATCGAGTTCACCTTTCTCGCCCGCGAAAGCGGCGAGCTGAACATGTTCTGGAAAGACGAGCAGGGCCAAACACTGAGCGCGCAAAAGACGATTACCGTCGCCTGATAGCAGCGTCTAATTTCCAGTTAGAGCCGCAACACAACCCTTGATACGTCGTTGCTTCGCCTTGTCGTACGCTTGTACTGGCTGCGGCTTCGCGCCTCGTCTCAATCGCAAATCTTCGATTTGCTGCGTTGTGTTAGCCGCTCTTAGTCACAAAAAAGCCCCGCCCGGTTTTCACCGAGGCGGGGCTTTTTAATGGGGCTCGCTTAGTTACCCTGATAGCGTCCGGGGCGGTGACTAATCCACAAAAACAAACTCATGATCACGGCTGCCAGTACCGAGTACGCCACGCGATCAAACGGCACCATGGCCAACGCCAGCAGCACCACGGTGCAGTCAATCATCATCTGCACCTTGCCCGCGCGAATGCCGTAGCGCTCCTGCAGGTACAGCGACACGATGGTCGCGCCTCCCAAGCTGGAGCGGTGACGGGCCAAAAACAAGCAGCCCGAGCCCATCAGCAAACCACCGACTACGGCGGCATACAGCGGGTTCAGATAATCGATATGAATAAAGCGCGGGCCCACGTCCGCCATCAGCGCCAGCATGGCCACTGAGATAAAGGTCTTGATCGTGAACTCTGGGCCCATGCGCTTCCAGGCAAACCAGTAAAACGGGATGTTGATGACGAAGAAGGTGGCGCCAAAAGGCAAGCCCGTTCCATAGTGCAGCAAGAAGGCAATGCCGGCTGTGCTGCCAGTCAGCAGGCCCGCTTGGGCAAACAGCATCATGGCAATGGAGACAAAAAGTGAGCCGGTAAAGAGTGCCTGCGCATCCTCAAAGCGGCCATGGCGCAAAGCCGCAGTCATCGCTGGGAGGGGGGCAGCGGGGCTGGCATTCGAAGCCGCAGCATCGACGCTGCTGACTAGGCCAGAGTTGGCGGGGGTTGATAGCGGTGTGGACATGTCGGATAAGACAGCAATGGGATTGCCCAGAGTCTCGATAAAGACCTAGGCCAACCGGCGCGGGTAGCTCCGGGAAACCCCTTGATTTTACGAATGAAGCCATGTCTTAGGCGCATCATTTGCTGCAATGCAACAAATATTGAGGTGTATTTCAGCCTGTGTTTTTTGAATTTTTCAAAGCCTTTTACGCTTTAAGTCCATATAAATAAAGGACCAGTAGCTATTAAAATTGAAGCAACCAGCTCGCATGCGGATCGCTTCAGCCATGAAAAAAGCCATGTCTGCAATCACGCAGACATGGCTTGGCTAGCCTTCGGCTTAAAGCTGTTTAGCGGCGCGGCTCGTCAGGCAGGCGCTCGCGGTTCAGCGTGCGCAGCACCCGGCCATCAGGCCCGAAGGTGACGGTGAACTCCATCTCGCGTGTCGGAGGGTCAATGTAGTTCCAATCCCAATCCGTTTCTTGCTTGCGCGCGAAGGTCATCGTTTTGGCCGGCTTGCCAAGCATGCGGCGCACCTCGCCTTCTTCCATGCCCGCCACCACTTTGGCAAAGTTATGCGGCGCCAGCACTTGGCGCAAAGCGCTCATTTTGCCGTCTGAGCCAATGGTGATCATGTAATTTCTGGCACCCGCTGGCTGGCGGTTGTATTCCAGAGTGCGCGAGCCGTCTTGCTCACTCCACACGCGCTCGGGCTCGCCAAACTGGGCGCGCACATCGGCTTCAGTGGAAAGGCCTTCCTCCAGCTCTTTAATCTTTTGCTCATCGCAGCCGAGCAAAGCCAAAGCGCTAATCGCAGCAGCAGCCAAGGCAGCAGTTACACGGGAAAATAATTTCATAGTGATAAATCATCCATGATTACAAGGACAGAAAGCTGATTTTTACAGCATGCAGGTGGGTGCAGCGCAGCGCTTCGTCAACGCTTGTCAAAACACGTTCGCCGCGCCAAAAGTGCCACTTACTCCCCAGCAGCACTTGAGCGGCTAAAATCCTGCCATCTGAGAGGTTTCACACATATGTCTTTCTTCCGTCGCCCCGATTACCGTTCCGACACCACCAACTTCATCAATGATTTGAAGAAGCAAAAGCCCGAGCTGGAACAACAACAACTGGCTGGCCGCGCTCTGCTGTGGGACAAAAACATCAGCGCCGAAGTATGGGATGACCTGCGCGCTGGCCGCGTGGAGCAAGGCCCTTACGTGTACCAAGCCAATCCATCCTGATTAGTTTCAGATGAAATCAGCCTCTAGCGCTTATTCATCAAGCGCTTACAGCTCTATATTCCATAGCAAGAATAGCAAGCAATGAGCGAGGCTGAAAACCAAGCCGTCTTACCGAGTCCGAACCCGGACACACCTGACTCGACGCCTTCCGTGATCGATCAGGTGGCTTTGGCGCGCCTGTACGGCGAGCCACTGTTTGCGCTGCCGCAGGATTTGTATATCCCGCCAGAAGCGCTGGAAGTCTTTCTCGAAGCCTTTGAAGGCCCGCTGGACTTGCTGCTCTATCTGATTCGCAAGCAGAACTTCAACATCCTCGACATTCCTATGCTGGACGTCACGCGCCAGTACATGACCTATGTGGATGAAGTGCGCGGGCGCAACCTGGAGTTGGCAGCCGAATACTTGCTGATGGCAGCCATGCTCATCGAGATCAAATCTCGCATGCTGCTGCCGCCTAAAAAGCAAGAAGGCGGCGAAGAGGCCGAAGACCCCCGCGCCGAGCTGGTGCGCCGCCTGCTGGAGTACGAGCAGATCAAGCTCGCAGCGATGCAACTGGGTCAGGTGCCAACGTACGGGCGCGACTTCCTCAAAGCCACGGTTCATATTGAGCAAAGCCTGCAGCCGCGCTTTCCCGATGTAGAGATCAGCGAGCTGCAAGCCGCTTGGCGCGACATTTTGAAGCGTGCCAAGCTGGTGCAAACCCACAAGATCACGCGTGAAGAGCTTTCGGTACGCGAGTACATGAGCCAGATCCTCAAGCAGCTGCAAGGTCAGCGCTTTGTAGAGTTTGAGCGCATCTTCAATCCCGAAAAGGGCTCAACCGTGCTGGTGGTGACCTTTATCGCCATGCTGGAGCTGGCCAAGGAAACGCTGATCGAGATCACCCAGGCCGAGGCCTATGCGCCTATTTACGTGCGTCTGGCCTATACCCCTGTGTAATTGACTCCCCCTAAGCGGCTACGCCGCTTCCCCTTAAACAGGACACAAGGGACAACAGCCTCGCTGCGCGGCGGCGCTTGCATGCTGCCTCTGACCTAGGGTGTACGAGTTTTTGATCCAACGATGACATAAAGCATCAAAGAGATTTTCTACGCCTTGCAAGGCGAAGGCGGCCGGGCCGGCCAGCCTTCAATGGCTGCGTGACCCGCTTGAGCATCACTTTTCCGATGAAGTTCTGCTTTGGGCAAGCCCACGCTGGGCTGCCTCTGCCACTGCATCGCCACCACCCTGTCTGACCGGCAACCTGCCGCCAGCCAAATCTGCGTCTGGCGCGACCGCATTGGTGATGGTTGCGTGCTGGATCTGCCCTAAACGAGCAGATATAAAAAAGCCCCGCAGGTGCGGGGCAAGCTTGCGAAGAGTCGGATGGCTTCCCCACCCGGAGGCCAAACCTTGCAAGTTTTAAGCCTGAGAGTGCCCGGCAACTGCCGCAACACTCTCATGGCCGCTTGCTTAGAAGTTGTGGCGCAGGCCAATCTCGTAGCCTGTCATGCTCTTGCCCACCACGGGCGTGGGGCTCAGTGAAGAACCTAGTTTGCGACTGGCCTTGTCGTCATTGCTCATGCGTGCTACGGCAGCGTAGATTTCAGTGCGCTTGGACAGCTTGTAGCCATAGCCCAGTGCCAGACGCTGAGAGCCCGCATCGCTTTGCTTTTTGTCCTTGTACCAGCTGTAAGCGGCACGCAACTCGCCAGCGCCCAAAGGCATCTTCACGCCCACGCTGTACAGGTCCACACGCTTGTTGTTGCCGCGCTCGGAAGCCAGCAGCAGCATGGGCGTGACTACGCCAAATTCGTAGGAAGCGCCGATATTGAACGTCTTGTAGTCCACGCCAGTTGCGGCGCTACCACCTCGGGCAATTTTGTAGGCTGCGGCCATATTCACGGGGCCGTTGGCATAACCCAGACGCAGGCCGGTATTGCTGGCCAGACTGCTGTTGCTGGACTGCTCGCCGAAGCTGTGCGTCACCTGACCGTAAACGCCGCCCAGCTTGGGCAGCAGATAGCTGATGCCGTTGGAGACACGCTTGGGGTTGGAGCCTTCAGCCGTACCGGCTGCAGAGCTGCTGATCAGGTTGTGACCGTTGATGCCACCCATGCCGGTGTCGCCAAAAGCGTGAAAGGTCTCCAGGTTCTGGTAGGCCGGCGTTTTGTCGCGACCCAGACGCACTTCACCAAAGTTACCCATCAGGCTGACCGTGGAGCGGCGGTCGAACTTGAAGCCGGCAGCCGTGCCGTCATCAACGCTCAAGCTGCCCTCAAGCCAGAAGCCCGCCTTCAGGCCGCCACCCAGATCTTCCACACCGCGAAAGCCCAAACGGCTGCTGGAGTTGCCGCCATTGGCCAGACCGGACACGCTCTTGCTCGATGTGGAGATATGAGCCACCGAAACATCGGCCACGCCGAAGACGATGACGCTGGATTGGGCCATTGCGCCGGCAGAGGCAGTCAAAGCGGCAAGGGCGAGGAAGGATCGTTTCATGCTGTTCACTATGTTTATGAAAATGAGAAAGTCCCGGCAGAGCGGGAAAGGACAGGCTTAGAAGCACGACCTCGCCGGGGACTGAAGTCATTAAACAAAGTGAAAATGAAACATGGGTTACAACCCTGATGTTTGCAACAAAACAACAGTTTTATGAGCAGTTGTTACGTCGGTCTTCGCAGACCGTGGCCACGGCTATCGACAACGGGAATGCAGTTAGGCGACATTTCTCTTTCAATGACCTCAGAGGACTACATGGGTTTCCCCGATCGCATTTAGACTTGCGTGGTTTTTTGCAAGCACAGGCCTGCACCATTCAAAACACACAAAGCGACCCAGAGAGACAAAATCCATGTTCCGCACCCTGCTCAAATCCAAAATCCACCGCGTCAAAACCACGCAATGCGAGCTGCACTACGAAGGCTCCTGCGCGATTGATGAAGACTTGCTGGACGCCGCCAATATTGTCGAAAACGAACAAGTCCATATCTGGAATATCGACAACGGCGAGCGCTTTGTGACCTATGCCATCAAGGGCGAGCGCGGCACGGGCATGATCTCCGTCAACGGCTCCGCAGCACGCCGCGCCTGCGTGGGTGACTTGCTCATCATTGCCTCCTTCGCCCAAGTGCATGAAAAGGACGTGGCCGAGCACAAGCCCCAGCTGGTATTTGTGGACGACAGCAACAAACAAGTCGAGCTGCGCCACAAAGTGCCCACCCAGATGCTGTAAAACAGGGTTTGTTACCCCCGCTAGAGAACACCATGCCTCATCTGCACATTGAATACACCAACAACCTGACCGGCCTAAACGAGCGCGAGCTGATGCGTGAGATCAACGCTGTGGTCTGCGCACACCCCACCGTCCCCGACGAAGCTGATGTGAAGTCGCGCATTGCCCGTCTGGACATGGACAAGGTCTACATCGGCAACCAGCCTGAGGGCCGCGGCTTTGTACATGTTGAGCTGAAGTTGATGGCCGGCCGCAGTACAGAAGCTAAAAAGCAAATGTCGGATGGCATGGCCGAAGTGCTGCGCCGTCTCGTGCCCCAGCCTGCTGGCGTAGTGGTGCAGCTGAGCGTGGATGTGGTGGATATGGACAAAGGCACTTACTTCAAGGGCCGCTTGTAAAAGCCATCCGCTTTGATCAATAACGCCCGCAGCCCATGCTTGCGGGCGTTGTTGTTTCAGAGATATGGGATTCAAGTAAAAACAGCTTTTTGCCCATACAACTAAAGAACTTACAGCTCTCAAATCATGAGCAAAACTGAACAACGCCCTCGCTGCCCCCACTGCCACCGCGCGCAGCGCACCTGCATTTGCGCACTGGCTCAGTCTGTGGAGCATCAGGTCGAAGTGCTCATCCTCATGCACCCCATGGAAGTGCACGAGGCCAAGGGCACAGGCCATTTGCTGCACCTTTGCCTGCCGCGCAGCCGGATCATGGTGCGCGAGCAGTTTGATGGCGCAGAACTTCAGCAAGCGCTGCAAGGCAGCTGGGACGGGCAAGTCCCGCGCCAAAGCCTGCTGCTCTACCCCGACACTGCTGAGCAAGATGCGACGCTGGGCCTTGCACAGGCCAGCGCCCTGCCCCAGCCTTGGCCGCTGCCGCCTGAGCAGTTGCGACTGGTCATCATCGACGGCACTTGGCGCAAAAGCCGCAAGATGCTCTACCTCAACCCCGCCCTGCAAAGCTTACCCCGCGTGGCTTTGCGGGAGGTGGGGGACTCTGGTTACGCTATTCGCAAAGCTCACCTGCCCGGCCAGCTCTCCAGCTTTGAGGCAGCTGTGCTGGGCCTTGCGCAGTTGCAAAACTGGCCACTGGATGCGCAAGCCCCTGCAACGCTTAACCAAGTCTTTGAGCAGTTTGTGGACCGTCAAATACTGCAGCAAAACGCAAATCAGGCGCCAACCAAGGGCGCCTGTTGAGGAGGGAGAAGCTGAGGGTAAAGTGCGACGGGTGAAGCAGTTCAGCGATTGTTAACCGCTACATCCTGAGCATCTGCGGGCTTAGCTGGGTCTGTAGCCACCAGCGTGGGGCCGTTACGTTCACCCTTGCTGCGTTTGAAGACTGTTGCGCCATCATCCGCACCAAAGTTATCGCGGGTGTTCTTCTGCACCGCAATGGCACCAAACAAGGCCAGCGCAAAAGCCATGCCGTAGAAACCTTTTTCGCTCAGCTGCAACGTGGCATTGAACAAGCCCGTTCCCAGCAGCGCCACCGCAATCAGCAGCGCCACCCAGCTGATGCCGTAGTAAATACCGGTCACGGCCACACCTTCCAGCCGGTCACGCACCACTTTTTGCAAAGAGATGGCCGAATACAAGCCCAGCACCAGCACCGCGAAATAAAAGCCTTTTTCATTGAGCTGCATATTGGCATTCCACAACCCGGCCATGAAGGCGATGATGCCCAGCAGCAGCGCGGCCCAGGAAGCGCCGATAAAGGCTGAAGAAGGCTTGTGGCTTGAAACGGCTTGGGAGTTCATGGTCATACCTCAAAAGTTGTGGTAGATAAATAGTAGAACAATCAATCTAAATTTCGTTAATCTTTCAAAAAGGTATCAAATAAAGATACCTAAAGCAGCTTTCAATCTTCATCATCCGACTCTTCCCCATCCATAGCTGCATTGAGCTCGTCCTGTACATGAGGGGGCATGCCGTCTTCCCAGCCCTGCTCGTCGACATAGGCGTAGATATCGGGTTGCGTGCCGGGCACAGCTTCCAGCATGACGGCAGGAATCGGCCATTGCGCTTCGCTGCCCTTGACGGCCTCGCTGGTCCAGTCGTAGCCGGGGTGCTTTTCGTTGCCGGTGGGTGATGCCAAATCATTAGCCGGGTCCCAGCCAATGGTTGCGGGGGCCAGATTGCCATCTGCAAACCGCTGGCTCAGCGCCTGTACCCGCGCCCAGCCTTTGCGGTTGATGCTGGGCACTTTGTCCTGCGATGCATAGTGCTGAAAGTAGCCCGGCTGCTGATACCAGTACAACGCCTTGGCCACGGCGGGCTCCAGATTGGGGTACTTGCTGATCCAGTCCGGCAGCGCGCTGCCGTTGTCGTAGTTCATGGTGGTGACTACGGCCAGCCACTGCACAGGGGTGGCGGTGGACAAGAACTCTTTCATCAAATCCAGATAGAGCGCATCAAAGTCTTCGTCTTCCATGGTTCGGGCTCCTCCAGGGTTGCAGATGCACCCACGATAACAAACACAGGCTATGCAATCAAACGGGCATCCAGCCAGCCACGCAGGCTATTAACAAAAGCCCAGCCAGTGATGCGGCGCAGGTCGTCGATGAGCACCACCTTCTCAACCAAGCGTCCCTCAGACAATGCCAGTGCACGGCCCACACCCGGCAGCAGCCCGCACAGCAAAGGCGGCGTAACCCAATGTCCATCGATTTGCATTGCAATATTGCCGCGCGTGCCCTCGGTGATCTGGCCGCTTTCATTGAACAAAATGGTGTCAAACACCTCTGCACTTTTGGGCTCAAAAAACGCGTAATGCTGACGCACCGTGGTTTTGAAGCGCACCACATCGCTGTGCGCAATCTCGTTAAGTATGGGCTGGCGCGCCAGTTGCAGTTTTACCGGCTCGGCGCTGGGCAACAGTTGCGCCACCGTGAACTGCACAGCGCCGCTGGCAGCCAGCGCCAGCCGCACGCGCCATTCGCCCTCGGCGTACTTTTGCGCCAGATGAGCCATATCGCTTTCTAGCTGCATTTGCATTAACGGATAGCGAAAATGCTGGGCCGTAATTTGCAGCCGCGCCCAGTGCAACGGCCAGTTTTGCCAGCGGCCATCTTTCAGGGCCAATGTTTCGAGAATTTCAAACTGTGTCTTCATTTTCGCCCTTTAGCTTGAACGTGAACCTTCCAACACCTTCAAAAACACTTGCTTGTGCTGCCACTCCATCCATTCATCAGCCGCATTGGCGCTGGCCGTAATACCGCTGCCAATGCCGCAAGTCAGTTGCGAGCCTTGCATCACCACCGTGCGAATAGGCACGTTGAACGTCGCATGAATGCGCCCCGGCGCAGTGCCCGGTCGCACCACGCCTAGCGCGCCGCAGTACACGCCGCGCGGCTGGGGTTCCAGCTCGCGAATTAGCCGCATGGCTTGGCGCTTGGGCGCGCCGGTAATCGAGCCACAGGGAAACAGCGCGCCAAACACATCGACCAGCCGCACACCGGCGCGGGTGCGGGCCACCACATCGGATGTCATTTGCCACACCGCTGGCAGCGCCTGCACCTGAAACAGCTGCGGCACCTTCACGCTATGCGGCTGGGCGATGCGCGAGAGGTCGTTGCGCAGCAAATCCACAATCATCACGTTCTCGGCCCGCTCTTTGACGGACTCGCGCATGGTCTGCGCTGCCAGCGCATCGGCCTCGGGCGTTTGGCCACGGGCGGCTGTGCCCTTCATGGGGCGGGTCAGAATCTGCTCGCCATCCCAGTCAAAAAACAACTCCGGCGATACCGACAGCACCTGCATATCGCCGCTATCGACCAGCGCGGCATAGCCGCCGGGCTGGGCCTGCTGCAAGCGCGCAAACAGGGCCTGCGCCAGCTCTGACGAATCAAGCGATTCAGTCCCGGGAAGCTCTGCAGATACGGGAGCTGTGTAATTAATTTGATAGCACTCACCGGCCGCGATAGCAGCATGAATGCGCGCAATATGCGCATCAAACTTATCGCGACTCAGGGCGGTTTGCCACTGCACAGGCCGGGTCGTCAGGTGAGTTGGTGCGGCTTGCGCCGCCTGCGGCGCGGCATGTACGCCAAACCAAGCCAGTGGCTGGCCGGGCGTTGCACTGTGTACTGCCTTGGCATAGGCGCTATCAAAGGCGCTAGCTGCCTCATACGCCAGCCAGCCTATGCACCACTTTCCTTGCTCGGCGGCTTGCTGCACAGCCTCCAAAACGGCGGGTATGTCCTCAGGACTGTGCGCCTGCAAAACTTTTTCAGGCACGCCAAAGCCATGCTGCAAGCGGGCTGCATCGGCCTGCCAAGGATTGGTGAAGTCTAAAACGGTTTTCACGAGTCAAATCGCCTGCAAGTGCAGTATCAATAAGGACTGAATGCTATCAAAATTAGCAACTCACACACGGTTTTGCGGTTACCCATATCTTATGCAGCACAACCTCGGTAACGAGAATGTAGCTTTGGCAGTTGTTGTGCAGGTGCAGCATGACATAGACTCGCGAACAATTCATACCTGCTCACCAAGACGGCAGGGAAAGCCTCAAAGCATTTCAGGAGACAACACCATGACCGCCACCGGCACGCCTTACGGCACCATTCCCCCCTCTTCGCCCCAGCCCCAGCGCCGCCCCATCAGCTTGCCGCGCCTGGCGCAGATGCGCGCTGCGGGCGAGAAGATCACCATGCTCACCGCCTACGACGCCACCTTTGCCGCCGTGGCCGATGCTGCGGGCGTGGAATGCATTTTGGTGGGCGACTCGCTGGGCATGGTCTGCCAAGGTTTGCATAGCACCGTGGGCGTGACTGTGGCCGATATGGCCTATCACACCGCCAGCGTAACCCGTGGCCTGCACCGTGCGCAGGCCACCGCATGGGTGATTGCCGACATGCCCTTTGGCAGCTACTCCGAAAGCCCCGAGCAAGCCATGCGCAACGCCTGCGAGCTAATGCAGGCCGGCGCCCATATGGTCAAGCTCGAAGGCGGCGGCTGGACGGCACCCACTGTGCGCTTTCTGGTCGATCGCGGCGTGCCCGTCTGCGCCCATCTGGGGCTGACGCCGCAAACCGTACACGCACTGGGCGGCTACCGCGTTCAGGGCAAGGATGAGCAAGCCGCTGCCACTCTGCGCCAGCACGCATTGGAGTTGCAAGACGCCGGTGCCGCCATGCTGGTTCTGGAGATGGTGCCCGCCGCTTTGTCTACCAAGCTCACCGAAGAACTCAAAGACTGCCACACCATCGGCATTGGCGCAGGCAACGGCACGGCCGGCCAAGTGCTGGTGCTGCACGACATGCTAGGCGTGAACTTGGGCAAGATGGCCAAGTTCGTTCACAACTTCATGGCCGACGCTGGTAGTGTCAAAGGCGCTATGGAAGCCTATGTGCAGGCTGTGAAAAACGGCAGCTTCCCCGACAACGCCAAGCACGCTTGGTAAGAGCCTCCGCCTTCCTGTTTTCTTTTCTCCGCTTCCCCGTTTCAGCCATGCAAATCGTTCACACCATCGCCGACCTGCGCGCAGCCCTTGCAGGTCGCGGCCGCCCTGCTTTTGTGCCCACCATGGGCAATCTGCATGAAGGCCATCTGTCTTTAGTTCAGCAAGCCTGCCTGCATGGCGATGTGGTCGTGGCCAGCATCTTTGTGAACCGCCTGCAGTTTCTGCCGCACGAAGATTTTGATAGCTACCCACGCACGTTTGATGCGGACTGCGCCAAGCTGCAGGCCGAAGGTTGTGACATCGTCTTCGCCCCCAAGGAAAAAGACCTCTACCCCGAGCCCCAGACCTTCAAGGTGCAGCCCGACCCCGCACTGGCCGACATTCTGGAAGGCCACTTTCGCCCCGGCTTCTTCACCGGCGTGTGTACCGTGGTCATGAAGCTGTTTCAGGTCGTGTTTGCCACCACCGGCGGCGGCGTGGCCGTATTCGGGCAAAAGGACTATCAGCAGCTCATGGTCATTCGCCGCATGGTGCAGCAGTTCGCGCTGCCGGTTGAAATCATTGGCTGCCCCACCACCCGCGCTGGCAGCGGCTTGGCGCTTAGCTCACGCAACGGCTACTTAAACGACGAGCAGCGCGTGCAAGCCATGGCACTGTCGCAAGCGCTCAAGGCGCTGGCCGATGCAGCACGCCAAGGCGGAGATCTGGCCAAGCTAGAAACCCAAGCCATGGCCGAGCTGCGCGCCAAGGGCTGGGAGCCGGACTACCTCACGGTGCGCCAACGCAGCGATCTGCTTGCACCAGCGGACGCCACCAGCGGCGACTTGGTCGCGCTGGGAGCTGCGCGACTGGGCAGCACGCGGTTGATTGACAATCTGGAGTTTTAGATAGTGCGGCCCTGAGTTATAAGAACGACGATCATTTTTAGGTGTCGCCTAAATCTAGTTATGCCTCAAATTTCTGCTTGGTAAGACGAGCCAAATATGCCCAATAGCAATCCTCGAAACAGTATCAAGAAGAAGACTACACAGCAGAAGCCCCGGCAAGGAGTTGAGACTTCTAAAGTGGCGAAGGTCAGCGAGAAGAAGGTCGTCGTCACGGCCGGTGACAAGAATGCGCAGGTATTGGCTGCAACTGTGGGCGGGGCTGTCATCGGCAATCTGATTGCCCCCGGGATTGGCGGCGCGCTATTCGGTGGCGTCATTGGCGCTTTCCTTGGCAACGGTTCTCGCGACAAGGGCGCCAAGTGAATCCAAATCTCATTGGCCTTTACGTTGGCGCCACTGCTAGCCTGCTGTTTCTGGCGGTGAGCTTTTTTTACTATAAAAAAGTGCCGTCGCTGAACCAAGTCGCCGTTGTCCTGCTCGCGTGGGCAGGCGCGGTTGTTGGTATCCATTTAGGGTATTTCTCATTAACAGCCGAGGATGCTGCATTGGGGAAGCTGGCGGATCAACGGATCTCGATTTTTTTGGGCGCCCTCGCTGTGGTATGGACTGCAGCCGAGTCTTTCTTTGCTTCTTTCAAGGCCATAAAGGCATAACAATTCGTTCCAGCGAATCGCCTGCGGCGCACACTGAACTCAGTCGTTAAGGCACGGATTCAAAACCAAAATGCCTCAATGCCGTAGCTCGCCCTTATCCAGCCTCACTCAACACTGATAAGAGCCCACGGCGCACTGACTAGGCAGTTCTCGCAACTCCAGCCCCTGCCCTTTTAGCTGGCAGAAAAGGCCGCCGGCAAACTCCAACTCAAGCGCAAACACAGCATCGCTTTCAAACGGCATGGGCAGGCTGCGCAGGCGCTGGCCGTCCAGCAGCAATTGCGCTCGTTGCACACAGCCTACGGAGCTCAAAACTTCAGTCAAATCAGGCTCAAGTCCTTTATTTATATCGACTACCTGCTTGCAAATCAATAGCAAAGGCTGCCACTGGCCTTCGCCTGCACCGGTGCGGCCTGCGTCATATAAACGGGCGGCAGAAAAGCGAATATGCAGCGCATCGCCTTGCTGAGTAACCTCAGCGACCTCGGAATCTTCAAACTCAAAAATCATGGGGCCAAGCATAGCTGGAGCGCGAACGCGCTGGCACCTGCGCAACACCTGCTTGGCCAAAGCCCGCGCATACTGACATGTCACTAATGCCAAGACCAAAGGGGAAGCGAGCATGAGCGAAAAGCTGTATCTGGACGATTTGTACGTCGGTCAAAAGTTTGTGAGCCAAGGTTACCCGCTGGATGAGGCGCAGATCATTGCCTATGCCCAGCAGTTCGACCCGCAGGTTTTTCACCTTGACCCTGAAGCGGCCAAGAACACCTTTTTTCAGGGGCTGGCCGCCAGCGGCTGGCATACGGCATCGATCAGCATGCTGCTGGTGACGCAAAGCATTCCGCTGGCCGACGGAATCATTGGCGGCGGCATGGAGGAGCTGGCTTGGCCCCTGCCCACGCGCCCCGGCGATGTGCTGCAGGTGGAGTCTGAGATTGTGGAGATCATCCCCTCCCAATCCAAACCGAACCGCGCCAAGGTGCGGGTGTTGGCCCACACCAGGAACCAGCGCGGTGAGGTGGTGCAGCGGTTTAGGCCCAAGATGGTTTGTTTTAAGCGCCCGACCTGACAAGCGACTTCATAGGCAACCTCTCAAGCGCGCTGACCCTCGCGCAGCAAAAATCATCGGCAATGCTTAACATCGCCCACCGGCGCTGCCTGCTTTGCCAATGCAGCGCATCACTTGCTGCTGCGATATGAACTCCACTTTTTCTTTGAACCGATGGCGCGCCGAATGGGCGCCTAGCGTGCCGCGTGAGCTGCTGGCTGGCGCTGTGGCCACGTTTGCGCTGATCCCTGAAGTCATTGCTTTTTCCTTTGTGGCGGGCGTGGATCCGGCTGTGGGGCTGTACGCGTCTTTCATCATCAGCATCGTGATTGCGGTGTTTGGTGCGCGCCCGGCTATGGTGTCTGCGGCTGCGGGATCGGTGGCTTTGGTGGCTGCGCCGCTGGTGGCATCGCACGGGCTGCAGTACCTGCTGGCGGCGGGTTTGCTAGCCGGGGCCATGCAAATCGCCTTTGGCCTGTGCAAGATGGGTTCCCTGGTGCGCTTTGTCTCCAGCTCCGTGCGCACCGGTTTTGTCAATGCTCTGGCGATTTTGATTTTCTCGGCCCAACTGCCGCATTTGCAAGGCGCCAATATGGCGACTTGGGTCATGCTGGCGCTGGGGCTGGTGTTGATTTACGGCCTGCCTTTGGTGGGGCAGCGGCTAGGCATAAAGGCGCTAAGCGCCATCCCATCGCCCTTAATTTGCGTGCTGGTGCTGACGCTGATGAGCGTCTTCATGGGCCTGCCGCTCAAAACGGTGGCCGATTTGGGCCACCTGCCAGACAGCTTGCCGCTGTTTGGCCTGCCGGAGATTCCCGCCAGCATCGAGACCCTGCGCATCATCGCCCTGCCAGCGCTGGCGATCGCCATGGTGGGCCTGCTGGAATCCGTGCTCACCGCCGCCGTGGTGGATGATTTAACGGACACGCCCAGCAACAAAAGCCGTGAGTGCACTGGTCTTGGTATGGCTAATGTGGCCTCCGGCATGTTTGGCGGCATTGCGGGCTGCGGAATGATTGGTCAGGCCGTGGGTAATGTGAAATACGGCGGCAGGGGCCGCCTGTCCACCTTGTTTGCCGGGGTGTTTTTGCTGATTTTGATGGTGGCGCTCAAGCCTTGGGTCTCGCAAGTGCCGGTGATTGCTCTGGTGGCCATTATGGTGATGGTGTCGGTCTCGACCTTTGACTGGAAGTCGCTGGGCAATTTGGTGCGCCACCCGCATCTGTCTAGCTCGGCCATGCTGGTGACCGTGGTCATCACCATCGCCACCCACAACCTGGCAACGGGCGTGATTGCCGGTGTGCTGCTGTCTGGCGTGTTTTTCACCTTCAAGGTGGCCAATATGCTGAAGGTGCAAGCCAGCACTGATGAAGCTGGCGAGATTTATACATGGATGGTGAGCGGCCAAGTGTTCTTTGCCTCTGCCGACGCGCTGATCGAGGCTTTTGATGTGCGCGCCGCAGCTGGCAAGCAGGTGCGTATTGATGTGAGCGGCGCCCACTTTTGGGACATTACCGCCGTGGGTGCGCTAGAAAAAGTGATAGCGCGCCTGCGCCAGCATGGCTGCAGCGTAGAGCTGACAGGGCTTGATGACAGCAGCCAGCGCTTGATTGAGCGGCTGAAGGTGTAAAAGTCTACGGTCTAAAGCCGATTGGGGACTAGCCAGCCTAGTTAAACGCTCGTTTTTGACAAGCGCTTGGCATTGGCCTGCGCTTTGCGGCGAATGGGGGCCAGGCTTTTGGCTGCAGCCTTATCCATGGCTGCGGGCAGATTACGACCTGCTGCCCAAGGGTTTTGCAGCCACGCTTGGCACATCTGCTGCTGCACTGTGAACATCTCTGCCCCCATAGTCCACCAGGCTTGGCTAAAGGCCGCCTGCTTTTCCTGCACCATGCGGGTGAACTCTTGCTGATCTCGCGCCGATAGCACTGGCCCGCTGAGCGCCATGCGCGTGAGCCGGTGCTGAATGACTTGCGGAGCAGCCATGCTGATACCCAGCAACTCGCTGGCAGTGCGGTAAAGAATGGGGGATTGGGCCATGCAGGACTCCTTGCTTACAAGCATCTGATTGTGCACTGCAACATAAGAAATCCAATCGAAGTGAGTGACAGCAAACCAATCCAATCTCTATCGGCTCATTCAGCCTCCTCTGTAAGCCAAGGTCTGCGCCTCTTGCTCCAGCGCCTGCACCAGCGCCGATGTACCAACATTGCCGGGTCGGTGCAGCGGCAGCAGCATATGCACCTGAAAAGGAATGGAGAACGTCAACGCCCGCACCACCAGTTGCGGGCCCGCACAGGCCCGCGCCGTGAGCGGGTTGACGATGGCCAGCCCCAGCCCATGCTGGACCATGGCGCACACCGCGACCGCGCTGGCGGTCTCTAAACTCAGCTGACGGCGCACGTTAGCCGCTGCAAATACCGCATCAATTTGCGAGCGGTATGGGTCATCTCGCGCCAAGCTGATGAAGGGCTGGTCTTCAAAATCCTGCTCGGTCAAGACGGCCTTGCTCGCCAGCGGGTGGTTCACCGGCAGCACCGCCACCTCATCCATAGCCGGCAAGGGCTGGCTGCGCGTGCCCGGTGGCGCATCTGCCAACTCAGACAGCCCCAAGTCAAAACGCTGGGCGGCCATCCACTCTTGCAACAGTGGCGCTTCTTGCGTAGTCACACTGACAGCCACCTCGCCCTGACTGGCTTGCAGCCGCGCCAATGCGCCCGGTAGCAAGGCGTGGCTGAGCGCAGGCAGGCACAGCACGCTGATGTGGGCGGCATGGGGGCGGCCTAGCTCTACCGCCCGGTCAACCACCCGCTCCAAGCCCTGCCAGCTGCGCTGCACTTCATCCCACAGCAGCAAGGCCCGCGCATTGGCCCGCAGCCTGCCCTGCACCCGCTCAAAAAGGGCGTAGCCCAATAATTGCTCCATGCGCGCCAACTCGCGGCTGACGGTGGGCTGCGAGGTGTAGAGAAGCTGAGCCGCTCCGGTCACACTGCCAGCGGTCATCACGGCGCGAAAGATTTCGATGTGGCGATGGGTGATACGCAGCGCTGCGTCTTGTTCATTCATCTCTAAAGCATATCGAATATGAATGAACCTCATAAAACAAGCTATTCGACTGAATAGATAAAACCACGCATCATGCGTCCAGTTTTTCTATTTTCACAAAGCACGCCATGGCCAACCCCTTCACTCCCGCTCAACTCTGGAACTTGGCTGACGAATTCGGCACGCCGCTGTGGGTGTACGACGCCGCCACCATCCGCGAGCGCATTGCCCAGTTGCAAGCCTTTGACACGGTGCGCTTTGCGCAAAAGGCCTGCTCCAACATCCACATCCTCAAGCTGATGCGCGCGCAAGGCGTGAAGGTCGATTCCGTCTCGCGCGGCGAAATTTTGCGCGCCATTGCAGCGGGCTACCAAGGCGGCTTTGGCGAGCCCAGCGACATCGTTTACACCGCCGATGTGATGGACGAAGCGACTCTGGCCACCGTGTTGGAGCACCAAGTGCCCGTGAACGCAGGCTCCATCGACATGCTGAACCAGCTGGCGGCTGTCTCCAAGGGCCACCATGTGTGGCTGCGCATCAACCCCGGCTTTGGCCACGGCCACAGCAACAAGACCAATACCGGTGGCGAGCACAGCAAGCACGGCATTTGGCATACCGAGCTGGAACTGGCGCTTGAGGCCATCAAGGCAGGCGGCTTGGTGCTGGCAGGCCTGCATATGCACATTGGCTCTGGCGTGGACTACGCCCACCTGCAAGAAGTGTGCGGCGCCATGGTCAAGCTGGTGGAGCGAACCAAGGCGGCAGGCGTGGACCTGCACGCCATCAGTGCCGGTGGCGGCCTGTCCATCCCTTACAAGCAAGGCGATGCCACTATCGACACCGCCCACTACCACGGCCTGTGGGACGCGGCGCGCCAGCAAGCCGAGGTCGTGGTCGGCCACAAGCTGGGGCTCGAACTCGAACCCGGTCGCTTCCTGGTCGCCGAGTCTGGCGTGCTGCTAGGCACCGTGCGCGCCACCAAGAATGCGGGCAGCAACCACTTTGTGCTGGTCGATACCGGCTTTAACGAGCTGATGCGCCCCAGCATGTACGGCAGCTACCACGGCATGGAAGTGCTGCGCCGCGACGGCCAAAGCCTGCCCGCGCAAGACAGCGTGGTGGCAGGCCCGCTGTGCGAATCCGGCGACGTGTTCACCCAAGGCGACGGCGGCGTGGTGCTGCCGCGCTTGCTGGCCGGTGCATCGGTGGGCGATCTACTGGTGATTCACGACACGGGCGCTTATGGCTCGTCCATGTCTAGCAACTACAACACCCGCCCGCTGGCTGCTGAAGTGCTGGTCGATGGCGGCAAAGCCCAACTGATTCGCCGCCGCCAGACGGTGGACGAGCTGCTGGCGCTGGAGTTGGGCTTGTAATAGCTAACACCCCCTGAAGCGCTGCGCGCCTTCCCCCTCTCTCTACGCGCTTCGCGCTATGGGAGGGGGACGACAGCATCGCTGCGAGGCGGCTCTTGCTTGCTGTCTCTGGCTTTGGCCTTGCGTCCAGCTTTCAGACTGTTTGCTGATTTCAATAGCAGCTTGTCCTTGATTTGTATGGACTTCAGGGCAAAAACGCCTAAAGCTGCCTCCTTGTCTCCCTAGCCAGGACTTGTTCATGTCACAGCACTCAGCCCCTGCCGCCCATCGCCACACGCTGACGGGCATTGGCTATACGGTGCTGGCTTGCGCCTTCTTTTCGATTTTGGATACCGGTGCGAAATACGCAGGCGCATGGCTGCCGCTGTTGATGGCGCTGTGGCTGCGCTACGTGCTGCAGTCCGCCCTGACGGTGGGCTTTGGCCTGACCCGGCATGGGCTGGCCGTTTTTCGCACCCAGCGCCCCGGCTTTCAGTTGCTGCGCGCTATGTTGTTTTGCATGAGCAATGTGCTGGCCATGCTCAGCCTGCGTTATCTGCCGCTGGCGGAGTTCACCGCCATCGTGGCGCTAGCGCCCTTGGCTCTGACCCTCGTTGCCGCCATCTGGCTGGGCCAGAAAGTCAGCCCGCTGCGCTGGGTGTTGGTAGCGCTGGGCTTTGCCGGCACCTTGATTATTCTGCGCCCCGGTGGCGATCAGTTCAGCGGCTGGGCCTTGGTGTGGCCGGCGCTGCAACTCGTGGCCAATACGGCCTATCAAATTTTAAGCAGCAAAATGGCGGGCAAAGAAAGCCCGGTCACCACACAGATCTACACCAGCTTGCTGGCGCTGAGCGTGTCATGCATGGCCCTGCCTTGGGTGTGGCAGTTGCCTGATACCACAGCGCTGTGGCTGGCTGCCATTGCCATGGGAGTGGGCAGCACCATTGGGCATTTGATGCTGCTCAAAGCCTATGAAAAAGCTGAGCCCGCGACCATCACGCCTTTTTTGTACAGCCAAATTCCCTGCGCTTTGCTCGCTGGCTGGCTGGTTTATGGCCATGTCCCTGATCAATGGGCGGTGATGGGCATGGCGGTCATTGCACTGTGCGGAGCAGCAAGTGCCTGGCTAAGTATCAGAGAACGGCGCTAAAACGTACCTCAAAAAAATAGCTGCCTGTGCCTTCAATGATTGAGCTTCAGCGATAAAAGTGTCTGAAATCAACGAATCACGCCAAGTAGCAGCTATCTTTTTTATACTTCACTCACCGCGGGCATCACGTGCCATCAAGTGCTTGACGGCCTCCGTCACCGGCAATGTGCCATCGAGCAAGGCGACCACCGTCTCCGTAATCGGCATCTCCACCCCCACTTGGCGCGCTCGCGCAAGCACGGTGCGGGCGCTGTAAACGCCTTCTGCCACATGGCCTAGTGATGCCACGGCCTGCTCCAGCGTCTTGCCCTGCGCCAGCAGCAAACCCACTTTGCGGTTGCGGGACAAATCGCCCGTTGCAGTCAGCACCAAATCACCCAGACCGGACAAGCCCATAAAGGTCTCAGCCTGCGCACCCAGCGCCACGCCCAAGCGCGTCATCTCCGCCAAGCCACGTGTTACCAGCGCTGCGCGGGCGTTCAGGCCCAGCTCCAGCCCGTCGCACAAGCCGGTGGCAATAGCCAGCACATTCTTGACCGCGCCGCCCACTTCCACGCCCACGATGTCGCTATTGGCATAAACGCGCATGGCGTCACCGTGAAAGGCTGCGACCAGCAACTCGCTCACACCCTCGTGCGCACTGGCCGCAACCAATGCTGTGGGCTGCTGGCGCGCCACCTCGGCAGCAAAGCTGGGGCCGCTCAATGCGCCGCTTTTGAGCTGCGGCGCGACCTGCTGGCAAACCTCGTGCGCCATCAAGCCATAGCCTGCGCCAGAGCCAGAGCCATCAGCCGCCACGGCCTCAAAGCCTTTGCACAACCAGACCACCGGTGCGCTGCAGTCTTTGAGCAAACCCAGCCACTGGCGCAGTGCGGCCATGGGTGTGCCCAAAACGATCAAGTCAGCTGCCGCGGCATGCGCCATCACATCACCGCTGACCACCGCCAGAGGCTCCGGAAAGCGGATACCGGGCAAATAGCGGCTGTTTGCCCGCTCGGCCTGCATCAGCTGGGCCTGCGCCGCATCACGCGCCCAGAGGCTGACTGAGCGCTGGTCTGAATGGGTTGCCGCGCTGACGGCCATGGCCGTACCCCAAGCGCCAGCTCCGATGACAAGAATATTCATAGCTTTGGAATTCATAGCAAATAACGCAGGCCAGATATGCGAAAAAGGCCGCAAGGGCCTCTTTTTGGGTGCCTTGATCTGATTGTCCCACAGGGCCCTTCAGATCAAAAAAGCGCTGCTTACTGGGGCAGTTGGCCTTCAGTTTGAGCGGCTGCAGCGGCTTGTTGCTGCTCGTACATGGCTTGAAAGTTGATTTCAGCCAGGTGCACGGGAGGAAAGCCTGCACGAGTCACGATGTCAGCCACGTTACCGCGCAGGTAGGGGTAAATGATCTGCGGGCAAGCAATACCGATGACGCCACCCATTTGGTCTTCGGGCACGTTGCGAATTTCGAAGATACCGGCTTGCTTGGCTTCGACCAAGAACACAGTCTTATCCTGAATCTTGGTTTGCACAGTCGCGGTCACAGCCACTTCGTACACGCCTTCAGCCACGGGAGTGGCTTCCACGCCCAGTTGAATGTCAACGCTAGGCTGCTCTTGCTCCAACAAGATGGCGGGAGAGTTAGGCTGCTCCAAGGACAGATCCTTCAGGTAGACGCGCTGGATCTGGAACACGGGGCTGTTGTCTTGTTCGGCCATGATGAACTTGGTCTTTCAGAAAAATTCTTGCGAGAAAAATGCAAATGCCTGCAGTGAGTGTTAGCACCGGGCTAGTCTCATAGCAGGCATTTCCATGAAATAGCGATTTGCATTATGCAGCGACTGCTCGCAAGCCTATGGTCAGCACAGGCCCAAAGCGAAAAATCATGCCACTTGCTCGCATTTTTACAGGGTAAGTGATTAGCTTTGCAGCAGGGGCAGCAACTCGCCCTTGGCATCCAAAGCCATCAAATCGTCGCAGCCACCCACATGGGTTTCGCCAATAAAGATCTGGGGCACGGAGCGGCGGCCCGTGATTTCCATCATGTGCTTGCGCGCTTCGTTGTCGAAATCAATGCGAATTTCTTCAATGTTCTCAACACCCTTGGCGTGCAGAACTTGCTTGGCACGTACGCAATAAGGGCAGACGGCGGTGGTGTACATCTTCACGGCTTGCATGGGGCAACTTCCTTATATGACTGGCGGCACGCTTTTGCTGCGCCGCATTGAAGAACTCTTAGCTAGGGCTGAATCAGGCTTTTTCAACAGGCAAGCCTGCATCGCGCCAGGCTTTCATGCCGCCGGCCAGGGCTTGAGCCTTTTCATAGCCCAGCTTCTTGGCAATGCCTTCAGCGCGCACTGCGCGAGCGCCCGAAGCACAAACCAGCACCAAGGGCAATTGCTTGTTCTTGACGGTCGCAGCCAGCTTTTCTTCCAACTGGTTCAAAGGCAGATTTTTGGCAGCATTGATTCGGCCAGCCGCAAACTCTTCGGCCTCGCGCACATCAATCACCACGGCTTTTTCACGGTTGATCAGATGCACGGCAGCAGCAGCCGACAAAGAACCGCCAGCAGCACCGCGCAGAGCGGGCAAGAGCAGCATCACACCCGAAGCCACAGCAATCAGGATCAAATACCAGTTATCGATGATGAATTTCACGTCATTCCTTGGGATGGCAAACCCGCTGATTTTAGAGGCAGGCCCGCCGCTTAGCCCGCGCAGTCCTGCACAGACCCGCGCCTGACAAGTCCATACCCCCTATTGACAAGGCCATCCTTGAAAGTGCGCACCCTCATCAATTCCTGAAAAGTCTCACTGGAATAGGCTTTAGCCCTGCTATTGGCCTGAAGTGACTGTCCTTCTATCGCGCTTGGACAAAGTCCTAGCCTCTAGAATGTTGGGTTTTGACTTTGTGTCATTACTGCTTTGCTACCTTGAGAGAATCCATGTACAAGCTCGTTCTGATCCGCCACGGTGAATCCACCTGGAACCTTGAAAACCGCTTCACCGGCTGGACCGATGTGGATCTGACTGCCACCGGCGTCGAACAGGCCAAACAGGCCGGCCAACTGCTCAAGGCAGAAGGCTTTGACTTCGATGTGGCCTACACCAGCATGCTCAAGCGTGCCATTCGCACCCTCTGGCATGTGCAAGATGAAATGGACCGCACTTGGCTGCCCGTGGTGCACGACTGGCGCCTGAACGAACGCCATTACGGCGGTCTGCAAGGCCTGAACAAGGCGGACACGGCCAAGAAGTACGGTGAGGACCAAGTACTGGTCTGGCGCCGCAGCTACGATGTGCCGCCTCCTGCACTGGAAGCTACTGATGAGCGTAGCGAGCGCGGCGACTTGCGCTACGCCAAGCTGCAGCCCGAGCAAATTCCGCTGACAGAGTGCCTGCAAGACACTGTTGCCCGCGTCGTACCTTTCTGGAACGACTCTATTGCCCCCGCCATTTTGGCCGGCAAGCGCATCGTTATCACCGCACATGGCAACTCCATCCGCGCGCTGATTAAGTATCTGGACAATATCGCTGACGACAAAATTGTCGGTGTCAACGTCCCCAACGGCATCCCGTTGGTTTATGAACTGGATGCCGATCTCAAGCCAATCCGCCACTACTACCTGGGCGATGCCGAAGCGGCAGCCAAGGCAGCCGCTGCGGTCGCCTCTCAGGGCAAGGCCTGAGACTACTTGCACCGCTCATGATTCAAGCTGCTGTGGCTGCATGAACATGGACTGACACAGCACAAGGCCTATGGAACTACATAGGCCTTGTGTCGTCCAAGGTGTATATTGCGAACGGATAAAGGGGTGCTATGGGTCAAAAAATCAAAATTGCAGGCTGGATCTCTGTAGGCGTTCTCGCAGGTGCGTTGACGACCGTATCCCTGCAGACGCTAGCTCGCGGCGGTGTAACACCTCTGCCACTTGAAGAAATCCAGCAGCTGTCAGCCGTTTTTGGTCTGATCAAAACCGATTATGTAGAGCCGGTCAGCGACAAAAAGCTGATTACCGATGCCATCTCTGGCATGGTCTCCAGCTTGGACCCCCACTCTCAGTACTTCGACAAGAAGACGTACAAAGAATTCAAGGAAGGCACTTCCGGCAAGTTCGTTGGCGTAGGCATTGAGATCACCATGGAAGATGGCCTGATCAAGATCGTCTCCCCCATCGAAGGCTCGCCGGCCTTCCGCGCTGGTCTCAAAACTGGCGACCTCATCACCAAGATCGATGACACTGCCGTCAAGGGCCTGACGCTCAATGACGCCGTCAAACGCATGCGCGGCGAGCCCAATACCAAGGTGCGTCTGAACATCATGCGCAAGGACGAAAGCCGCAGCTTCCCCGTCACGATCACGCGTGAAGAAATCAAAACTCAGTCCGTAAAGGGCAAGGTTGTCGAGCCCGGCTACGCATGGATTCGCTTGAGCCAGTTCCAAGAACGCACGGTCGATGACTTTGTCCGCAAGGTCGAAGAAGTCTACAAACAAGAGCCCAACCTCAAGGGTCTGGTGCTTGACCTACGCAACGACCCAGGTGGCCTGCTCGATGCAGCGGTGGCTATCTCTGCCGCCTTCTTGCCACCCGATGTGCCTGTGGTCTCAACCAACGGTCAATTGGCTGAAAGCAAAGCTGTCTATAAGGCATCGCCAGAGTTCTACGCTCAACGTGGCTTTGGCGACCCACTGCAGCGATTGCCTGCAGCTCTGAAGAAGCTGCCACTAGTTGTGTTGGTGAATGAAGGTTCTGCCTCCGCCAGCGAAATCGTTGCAGGTGCTTTGCAAGATCACAAGCGCGCTACCGTGATGGGTAGCCAGTCTTTCGGCAAGGGCTCCGTCCAGACGGTTCGCCCCCTGGGCCCAGAAACTGCACTCAAACTGACCACGGCGCGTTACTACACACCTAGCGGCAAGTCTATTCAGGCCAAGGGCATCGTCCCCGACCTGATGGTGGACGAAACCGCCGAGGGCAATCTCTTTGCCGCTCTGGGCATGCGTGAAGCCGATCTGGAAAAGCACCTCTCCAGCGGTCAAGGCGCTGAAGTCAAAAACGACGCACTGGAAAAAGCGCGTGAAGAAGCCCGCAAGCGTTTGGAAGAAGAAGCTAAAAAGCCTGTGTCTGAACGCCGCTTGCCAGAGTTTGGCTCTGACAAAGACTTCCAGCTGCAGCAAGCGCTGAACAAGCTCAAAGGCCAGACCGTTCAAGTCAGCAAAACACTGACAGAGCGCAAAGTGGAAGACAAGTCTGACGATGCAGCCGATGCGGATAAAAAGCCTGCAGTCAAGAAGTCGCCTGAAAAGAGCGAATCTGACAAGAGCAAAAAATAAGCTCGGGTTACCAACCCTACTCACAATCAGCCGGGCTTGCCCGGTTTTTTCTTTGGATCATGGAAACAAGCCGATGAACGACGATCAATTGCTGCGCTACTCCCGCCACATCATGCTCGACGAAATCGGTATTGAAGGCCAAGAGCGCATTTTGGCTGCGCATGTGGTGATCATTGGTGCCGGTGGCCTCGGCTCCCCTGCTGCGCTGTACCTCGGCTCTGCCGGGGTAGGCCGCATGACTATCGTTGACAACGACACCGTAGACGTGACAAATTTACAGCGCCAGATTGCCCACACAACTGATCGCGTTGGTATGCCTAAAGTCGAATCCATTCGCACGGCAATCCACGCCATCAATCCCGAAGTCGACATTCGCTGCATTCAGGAGCGAGCAACTGACGCCTTGCTCAATGAATTGCTGCCTACAGCAACTGTCGTTCTGGACTGCACGGATAACTACAAAACACGTCAAACCATCAATGCAGCCTGCGTGCGCCACCGTATTCCCTTGATTGAAGGCGCAGCCATTCGGGTGGACGGGCAACTCATGGTCATTGACCCACGCAATCCTGACAGCCCTTGTTACGCCTGCGTCTTTCCACCAGAGGCTGAATTTGAAGAAATCCAGTGCTCGACCATGGGGGTTTTTGCCCCCCTTGTTGGCCTAATAGGTACCCAACAAGCAGCAGAAGCTTTAAAACTGATTGTCGGTTTTGGCCAATCTTCTGTCGGACGACTTCAGATGCTTGACGCTCGCACTTTGGAGTGGAGTACGATGAAAATCACAAGGGTTAAAACCTGTGACGTGTGCAGACACTGACACTGTTTTTACTTAAATTAACATTACAATGAAATTGCTTAAATCGTAATTTATTTCACCATACAAGACCTGAGCAGCAGTGATGTGACCTCGGGTTTAGCCCAAAAAAAATCCACCACTGTGAAACTGCGCACCTTTTTCGTTGAGGACAACCCTACGATTCGCGAGAACCTGATTGCGACGTTGGCGGAGCTTGCAGATGTCGAAGCTGTTGGTATCGCCGAGACTGAATCGGACGCATCGCAATGGCTTAACAGCAACCCAGATGCATGGGATCTCGTCATCGTGGATTTGTTCTTGCGCGAAGGCAGTGGTCTTGGCATCGTCAGCGACTTCAAACATCGCACGGCATCACAAAAAATGCTGGTGCTTAGCAACTATGCAACTATGCAACTGCAGATGTCCGAGAGCGATGCCTTGCTCTAAACGCTGATGCAGTGTTTGATAAATCGAATGAAATCGATGCTCTCATCGATTTCTGTATTGATCTCAACACAGCTAAAGCTTAAGCAAACCGAATTCTTAATTCTAAAAAAGAGGCTTGGAAAATCCAAGCCTCTTTTTCATTAATCGATCAAACGATTTTTTAATGCGTAATACGTCAAATCGCTATTAGAAGAGAGACCCATTTTCTCCATTAATCTTGTTCTATAGGTACTTACCGTCTTGACACTCAATGAAAGTGACTTGGCAATATCGCCTGCAGTCTCTCCGCGGGCTAGTTTCAAAAACACCTGAAACTCTCGTTCAGACAGCTGTTCATGCGCAGGAACATCATCCTTGCGGTTGAGTTGCTGCGCCAAAAGGTCTGCCACTGCAGGCGTCAAATAACGTCGACCCAAAGCAACCGTACGAATCGCTTCAGCAATATCTTGAGGGTCACACTCTTTGTTCAGGTATCCACTAGCGCCTTGACGAATCAAGTTGATCGCATAGTGCTCCTCAGGGTAGCCACTGAGGATCAAGATCCCCATATCAGGAGCTTTCGCCCGAAGCATTGCTAATGCATCAATGCCACTTTGCCCTGGCATGGACAAGTCCATCAAAAGCACATCAATTTCTTGCTCTCGCACCAAATCAATGGCCTCTCGTCCATTGCCGGCCTCTCCAACGACCCTCAGGTCTACATGCTCAGACAGAAATTGGCGCAATCCAGAGCGAACAATCGCATGATCATCAACTATGCCTACTTTTATCATGAAAGCCTCTTTTTTATGAAGTTGCGCCTAGCCTCAAGCGCATGAAACATTCAAGACCGCACTATGATGTCAGTCATTGACGATAGGATTATGCAGAATATCAGGTAATTGCCTTGTAGGTGAGAGGATGTAGATGCGCAGGACCCATATCCGCAAAATTGCAGTCAGCCTGACGATAGCGATCATTGCGGCCGTCTTAATGGTCAGTATTAATGAAGCTGGCTATAAAAAGTCTTTGCAAGCCCTAGATACGCTGACTAAAACACAAAGCACGAGATCCAAGCTTAATTTGTTAATGCAACAAATACTGGATGCAGAAACCGGCTTACGTGGCTACCTTCTTACAGGGGAAGAACGCTATCTGCAGCCATACAACTCAGCCAACGTAGGTATTGGTGCCAGCATGGATGAGCTGCGACGCACTTTCCTCATGGACCCCAAGGAGCTGGCGACCTTCACGCCACTGGCTAGGCAAGTGGAGCGTAAAACCAGCGAGATGGAGTTGAGCTTGCGCCTATATCGCCAAGGCAACCATGAGGCTTGGCGTTTTGTGATGTTTACCGATGTTGGTATAGAAAACATGGAGGCGATCCGCACTCACGTCACAACTTTGCGCAGCAACATTGACCAGAACGCCAAAGCCAACCTCGCTGATATCGAAGAAACACTCAGCCTATCGCGTATCGGAATTGCTACGGTCACAGCACTAGGCATTCTTGGCTTCTTCATGTATTTGCGCCAAGCCAATGCCCTGCAGCACTCTCATCAGCGCGAGCAAGAAATTCAACTTGAAGAACGCAATCGACTTGAAGAAGTGGTCAACGAACGTACAGCAACGCTCGCCGAACTTGCCACCCACTTGCAGCAAGTACGCGAAGATGAACGGGCTCACTTAGCGCGAGAGCTGCATGATGAACTGGGCTCTCTTCTAACCGCAGCTAAGCTGGATGTGGCAAGGCTGAAGTCCAAGATTGACCTGTCAGCGCCTGAAGTTTCGGAGCGCGTTGTTCATCTTGTCGAAACACTCAACAGCGGAATTGCACTCAAACGCCGAATTATTGAGGATCTGCGCCCCTCCTCTCTGTCCAATCTAGGCCTAACCACCTCGTTGGAAATCTTGACCCGTGAGTTCGGTGAGCGCAGCAACATTGATGTGGAATGCAGCTTAGAGTCAGTTGATTTGTCAGAGTCCACCCAATTGACGGTTTACCGTATCGTTCAAGAATCACTGACCAATATTGGCAAATATGCAAAAGCCAGCCATGTCATGGTCAGCGTTCACAACTACCCCACCTATGTAGCTGTGCAGATTCAGGATGATGGTCAAGGGTTTGAGCTAGCCAGCATGCGCCCTAACTCTCACGGGCTAACAGGCATGAAACACAGAGTAGAAGCCGTAGGCGGGCGCCTCACTGTGGCTTCACAACCCACTAAGGGAACGACTATTTCTGCGGTCATTCCACTTGCAGCGTCCAATGCATAAAACGAAGCGCACTGCAGAAGCTTGTCCTACGCTCCTCTAAGGCAGCCATACGCTCGTTAAAGGCTCTTGCCTGTCAGAACCCTTTGCACAGCGCCTCTACAGTAAGTACATGGCTTTGGGCAACTGCCTCTAAGCCTGCACTTGCTAGGAGAAAACCATGCTGCACTACGCTATTGTCTTCATCGTTATTGCCTTAATTGCCGCTGTCTTCGGCTTTGGAGGCATCGCAGCCAGCGCTGTGGGTATCGCCAAAATACTGTTCTTCGTTTTCCTCGCGATGGCCGTCATAACCTTCTTGGTTGGACTCATGAAAAAATAAGCTGCGCTGGTCCAATGTGTAGAACTTTGTTTTTATGCATTGCGCAATCCATGACTATTGGCCATCATCTCTCTAAGCTTCACGCTTCAGAAGTAGCAATGTTCATAAGTCATATGAGCGCACGCCTTCGTAATAATGCTTAAATTTTTGGGAGTTTAAAACTATGAACCAAGCTGCAAAAGACGTTAAAGACACGGTGGAAGACCTGAAAAATACGGCCAAAGATATGGCAGGCGATGCAAAAACTGTCGTGAATGATGCAGTGAGCTCCGCAAAGAGCACCGCGCACAAGGTTGCCGATGCGACCGAGGAGATGGCTGATGACATTGCTGATAAAGCCAAAGACACAATGCGCAGCGCTAGGCGCACGGCTTCTGAAGCCATCGATTCCACAGGCCGCCACCTTCGCACTGCGGATGATGAAGTTAACCCGCTGATCGACAAGCTGGCCGACCGTGCGCAGGACTTGGCTGAGCGCAGCATCAACTTCTGGGCTGATAACTCTCACCGCGCCCGACGCCAAATTCATACGGCAACAGACGCAACGACCAAGTATGTGAGCGAGCAGCCCGGCAAGTCTGTGTTGATTGCTGCAGCCACTGGTGCAGCGCTGGCTGCAGCCTTCTTTTTAGGCCGCTCGCGCAAGTAATAAGTTTTCTACGCGTCTTCAGCAACTGCCGTTAGCCAATTTTCTGGCGGCATTTTTAACATCTAAGGAGAAACCTATGAAAAACATGACTCGTGCTTTGGCTTTCAGCCTCGTTGCCGTGACTGCCGTTCTGGGCACTACTGCTTGCTCGGTTGCTCGCGACCAGCAATCTGTTGGATCTTATGTTGATGATGCTGGTATCACGACAGCTGTGAAGGCAAAGATGGCTGAAGATAAGAGCGTGTCAGCAACGTCTATCAGCGTGGAGACACTGAAAGGTGTTGTGCAACTGTCTGGTTTTGCCAAGTCTGATGCTGAAAAAGCACGTGCTGCTGAAATTGCACGCTCGACCAAGAATGTGCGTGAAGTGCGTAACAGCATTGTCGTTAAGCCTTAAGCTCATAAGCTCCTGCAGAAAGTGCGGCCTACGCGTCGGCTTTCTCTCAAACAAAAGCCAGCTTGAAGCTGGCTTTTGTTTTTTTCCCCACATCACGATGTGACACATCGCAGTTAAAGTGAGTTCATGCAAGTTTTTAACTGCGAGGTCTGCGGCCACCTCATCTACTTTGACAGTCTGCAATGTGTTTATTGCGGCGCAAATCAGGCGTTTTTGCCCGATCAGCAAAGGGTAGGTGTTCTCCCGCCCGCTAATGAAAAAGCCCCCCGTTACCGCCCTTGTGCGCACCGGTACAACATCAGTTTGTGCAATTTTGCGATTGAGGTTTCTGATCCGAACACGCTGTGCGTCTCCTGCCGTCAAACGGCATGGCTGCCCGACTCCAGCAATCCGGACAATGAGTTGCGCTGGGCCAAGATTGAAGTCGCCAAACGCCGCCTGTTCTACACCTTAGCCAAGCTAGGCTTGATTGACACGCATGAGCACCGCTTGCCAGAGCCTCGTTTTGCATTACTGGCTGATATTCCAGGCTCAGACCTCATCATGACAGGTCACGCCAACGGCATGATTACCCTGAATGTTGTCGAAGCCGATGATGACGAACGCGCCAGAAGGCGCTTGGCCCTGCGCGAGCCCTTGCGCACCCTCATCGGCCATTTACGCCATGAATCTGGACATTTTTATTGGGATCAATTGATAGCAAACAGCGCTTGGCTGGAGCGTTTCAGAGCGCTATTTGGTGATGAAAGGCAGGACTATGCGCAGGCACTGCAGTACCACTACAACAAAGACCCGCTGGACACCAGCTGGGGCTTCAGCAGTATTAGTGCCTATGCCACGGCTCACCCGTGGGAGGATTGGGCCGAAACTTGGGCACATTACCTGCACATGGTGGACTTGATGGAGACGGCGGCCAGCTACAACACTTGTATTACCGTGCCCGCCATTCCTAGCCCTGGCCAACAAATGATAGGCAACCCGCTAGGCCCTATGCCAGTGAAATTTTCCGTAATGCAGGCGCAGTGGGTGCCGCTTACGTTGCTGCATAACAGCCTCAACCGCAGTTTGGGGCTTGAAGATGCCTACCCATTTTCAATTTCAGCCATGGCGTGGAGCAAGCTACGCTTTGTGCATGACTTGATCACTGACTACAGCCAGAAGTCAGGCGTGCTTGTACCTTAATTTTTGAGCCCTAGACGCTACGGCCAACCTTGGCCATCAGCTTGTCATGCACGCCCTTGGAGACAAACTTGTCCACTTGACCGTCCAAAGTGGCAATTTCGCGCACAAAGGTGGAGCTGATGAACTGGTAGCGGTCGCTGGGGGTGAGGAACACGGTTTCCACCTCAGGCATCAGTGTGCGGTTCATGCCGGCGAGCTGAAATTCATAGTCAAAGTCCGTCACAGCACGCAGGCCACGTACCATGGCTTTGGCACCGCGCGCCAACACAAAGTGCGCCAGCAGGCCGTCAAAGCTTTCTACCTCAACTTGCGGATACTTTGAGCAAGCCTCGCGCACCATGGCAATGCGCTCATCCAGCGTAAATAGCGTCTTTTTGTGATGACCGGCAGCCACTGCCACGATGACCTTGCCGAACAGCTGCGTGGCCCGGCGCACCACATCTTCATGGCCCAGCGTAATCGGGTCGAAGGTGCCGGGGTAAACGGCAATCACGTTCTGGCTCATGGTTTATCTCTCTTTTGCGGCTTTTGGTGGAATTCGAAGCTGCTGCAATGCAGCACAAAAGCATTATGCATCCAGCCTCAAAGCAAGCTGTTTTTTCATAAAAAAGAGCTGCTAGCGCTTTATTAATCAGCGCTAGCAGCTCTTATATCAATAGCAAATTAATGTTTGAATGCTTATTGCTTTTTCAACAAATGGGCGTGCACCGCGCCAGCCTTCAGATATCGGTAACGCTCAAGCCCCATCTCCAGCAAACGCTCTTCAGACCAAGCCTCTGGCGCTTCGAGGTAGATGAAGCCGCCATCATTGAGCGCAGCAGCGGCAGCCGCCACCGAAGGCTCAAACAGATCAGGGCTCTCAAATGGCGGGTCCAACAAGATCAGATCTTGCCCGGCAGCCGTCTTCAGGCAGCTAAGGCCATCGCCACGCTGCACGCGTACCATCTTGGCATCGAGCTTTTGCTGCAGGCGCTGCAACTGTTGCACCAGCGCCGGGTCTTGCTCATTCATGATGACGCTGGTGGCGCCGCGCGATGCGGCTTCAAAGCCCAAAGCGCCGGTGCCGGCAAAGGCATCCAGACATTTCCAGTTTGTCAGGTCTTGGCCCAGCCAATTGAACAAGGTCTCGCGCACGCGATCAGGCGTGGGGCGCAGACCGGGCTTTTGCGCCACAGCCAGGCGCGTGCGGCGCCACTGGCCGCCAACGATGCGAATTTCGCCCGCGCCCGTGCTTTTGCCCGTCGCTGAAGCGCCTTTGGCTGCACCGGGACGACCGGGTTTGGTCGCGGCCAGTTCTTGGGCCTTGCGTTCGGCCTCGGTAATCATCTTGTCTAGTGCCTTGCGGCCTGCGGGGGTGTGTAGTTTGATGGCGCTGCGGCTCATGGCTTAGCTCCGAGGGTAATAGTCACCATGCGATCAGGTTGCACCATGCGCTGCATGGCTTCCTTCACGTCTTTGGTGGTGAGCGCCTGAACGCGATCCGTCCAGTGCTCAAGGTAATCAAGTGGCAAGCCGTTCCAGGCAATGTTGGAGACATTGCCCAACAGCTTGCGGTTGCTGTCTATGCGCAGCGCGAAGCCGCCGACCAGATTATCCTTGGCTGCCTTCAACTCTTTGTCTGTCGGGCCTTCTGTGATGAACTTGCGCAGCACATCTTGCGAGACTTTCAGCGCCTCAGCGGCTTGATCAGGACGCGTTTTCAGGCTGATCGTGAACGCGCCGCGATCGAGACCGGGAGAGTAATCGCTGCTAACGCCATAGGTCAGGCCGCGCTTTTCACGCACTTCTTCCATCAAGCGTGAGGTAAAACCACCGCCACCCAAGATATGGTTACCCACCATCACGGCCAAAAAGTCTGGGCTGCTGCGGGCAATGCCGGGCTGGCCGATGAGCACCTGGGCCTGAGCCGACTCAAACGCAATGTTCTCCACCTTGGCCTCGGTCAAATCCGGCACCTTGGCGACTTCTGGCAAGGGCGCGCAGTCATTGCCGTTTGTGGCCTGCAACGGGCCTAGCAACTGCTTGACCATTGCATCGGCTTGCTCGCGGCTGACTGCCCCCACCACGCTCACTTTGGCGCGGCATGCCTTAATCAGCGTCGAGTGAAAGGCTTGCATGGCCGAGATATCAATCTTGGCCAAACTATCCACCGTGGTTTGATAACCATAGGGAGAGTTGCCAAACACGCCTTTGCGCAAGGCCTTGGAGGCCTGCGTGCCGGGGCGGGTATCAGATTCTTTGATGGATGCGCTCCAGCGCTCGCGGTCACGCTGCCACACGGCATCGGGCCAGCCAGGGGCAGCTATTTGGCGCGCAGCCAAAGATACCGCTTTTTGCTGCAAATCAGGCACCGTCAAGGTACGCAGTCCAAAGGTAAAGCTGTCGCGACCTGCATTCGCGCCAAAGCTCGCCCCCAGATCGGCCCAAGCCTGACCCAGTGCATTCTCATCCAGCGCAGGCGCATCGCCCGCGGCCTTGATGCCCTTGGAGGTCATCATGGCCACGGCGGCAGCAAGTCCGGCTTGACCTTCAGGATTGCGGCGGCTGCCGGCGTCAAAGTCCATTTGCACATCCACCATAGGGATGCCGGGGCTTTGCACCAGCCACACCTGCGCGCCGCTGGGCTGTGTCCAGTGTTCAATAGGCAGCAGCGCCCAAGCCGATTGGGTTAAAAAACCCATTCCAGCGCTTACAACAAAAGCACTAGCAGCTATCTTTTTCATAGTTTTCATGTGTTTCTCCGCTGTGCTTAGTGCAATGAAGTGCCTGCATCAGCCTTGCCCGACATAGGGCGCTGGGGCTTACCGCCAGCCGGTAGAGGCTGGGGATTCAAGGTACCGATGGTGAGCTGATCGTCGCCAAAGTATTTGGCTGCTACGGCTTTGACCTCATCCGAAGTCACATTTTGCAACTGCGCCAGCAGCTTGTCCTCAGCATCCAGAGGCATGCCCTGAATCCAATAGCTGCCCAAGCTTTGCGCCTGACCCATGACGGAGTCACGCCCATACACGTTAGAGGCCATCCACTGAATCTTGACGCGCTTGAGCTCGTCTTCTTGAATGCCTTCGTCAGCCACTTTCTTGATCTGGGCGCGCAAGGCGGCTTCCACATCGGCCACGGTCTTGCCCTTGGCGGGCACGCCAGTCAGCATGAACAGGCTGGGGCCGCGGCCCATGATGCTGGCCGAGCTACCAGCGCTATCAGCCACACGGCCATTGGCCTGACCTTCGCCCTGCACCAAGGCCCGCTCTAAACGGGCACCGTCATAACCATCGAGCACGGCAGACAACACCAGCAGCGCCAGCGCTTCTTTATCCTCGGCCTGCATTTTTTCCACATTCTTCAAGCTGGGAGCGCGGTAAGCCATGGCGATATAGGCTTGCTCTGCGGGCTGCTTGACCTCAATGCGGCGCACGCCGATCTGTGCGGGCTCGGTTTGCGGCTTGCGCTCGGGCACGGCGCGGGTCGGGGTGCTGCCGTAATATTTCTCAGCCCAAGCGCGCACCTGATTGACATTCACATCGCCCACGATGACTACGGCGGCATTGGCCGGCACATACCAGCGCTTGTAAAACGCTCGCGCATCATCAGCCGTCATGGAGTGCAGATCGCTCATCCAGCCCACCACAGGGCGGCGGTTAGGAGACGCCATAAAAGTCGCCGCCATCAACTGCTCCATCAGCATGGCACGGGGCTGGTCATCAGTGCGCATGCGGCGCTCTTCCTTGATGACCTCAATTTCTTTCTTAAACTCTGAATCTGCCCACTGGTTGTTGGCAAAGCGGTCGGACTCCAGCTTCATCACATCTTCAAGGCGGTTTGCAGGGATTTGCTGGTAGTAGCCCGTGTAATCACGCGAAGTAAAAGCGTTTTCCTGACCGCCCAGAGCCGCCACGCGGCGGGAAAAGTCACCCGGCTTGACGGTTTTGGAGCCCTTGAACATCATGTGCTCCAGCGCATGGGCCACACCAGTGGTGCCATCGACCTCATCGACAGAACCCACGCGCACCCAAACCATATGCACCGCAGTGGGGGCGCGTCGGTCTGGCTGCACAATCAGCTGCATGCCATTTTTCAACGTAAATTGCTGCACCAGCGGCGCAGCTTCTGCCGCCGCCGC
Organism: Comamonas sp. Y33R10-2; assembly: GCF_019355935.1. Classification (NCBI taxonomy): domain Bacteria; kingdom Pseudomonadati; phylum Pseudomonadota; class Betaproteobacteria; order Burkholderiales; family Comamonadaceae; genus Comamonas; species Comamonas sp. Y33R10-2. Next base: position 3,589,927 of record NZ_CP079925.1, on the reverse strand, counting down.
AGGCACGGGTTTTAACGAAGCGCCCGGTGCAGCCAAGACTGCCCCAGCGCTTAAACAGGCCATTAAGCCCAATGCAGGGAGTGCGAGTACATGTTTCATAGAATGATGTGATTCTAAAAACCAGCCAATGTTCAGTTTTTTCAAGAAAAAGCCCAGCCCGCCCAATGCGGTGGAGCCCACGCCAGCTGCCTCGGCAGCTGCTGCGCCCGCTCCTGTTATCGAGTCCAAGCCCATCCCACAGGATACGCCTGCGGCACCCACCGAGAGCCCAAGCAGCTCATGGTGGCGCAAGCCCTTTGGCGGCGGAGCCGACAAACAATCCGAAGCAGCGCCAGCCACTGCAGATTTTGTAGCAGCCCCCGAGCCTACAGCAAAGCCGCAGGCGGAAAATTCTCGCCAAAGCTGGACTGAGCGCTTAAAGGCCGGCCTGCGCAAGACCGGCTCTAGCATCGCCACCGTCTTTACCGGCACGCAAATCAACGATGCTCTTTATGAAGAGCTTGAAGACGCGCTGCTGATGGCGGATACCGGCGTCAAAGCCACCCAGCACCTGCTGGATGACTTAAAGCGCCGCGTTAAAGAGACTAAGACCACCGAGCCTGCCGCCGTCAAAGCGCTGCTGGCCGATGCCCTGACCGATTTGCTCAAGCCGCTGGAAAAGCAATTGAGTATTGGCGAGCACCAGCCCACCGTGGTGATGGTCGCTGGCGTTAACGGCGCAGGCAAGACCACGTCGATTGGCAAGCTGACCAAGCACTTGGCAGACAGCGACCAGACCGTGCTGCTGGCCGCCGCCGACACCTTCCGCGCAGCAGCGCGTGAGCAGTTAGGCGTTTGGGCCAACCGCAACACCGTAGAAATCATCAGCCAAGAAGGCGGCGACCCCGCTGCTGTGAGCTTTGATGCAGTTTCTGCCGGCAAGGCACGCAAAAAAGATGTGGTGCTGGTTGATACCGCCGGTCGCCTGCCGACCCAGCTGCACTTGATGGAAGAGCTGAAAAAAATCAAGCGCGTCGTCAACAAGGCCGACGGCACGGCCCCGCATGAGGTGCTGCTGGTCATTGACGGCAACACGGGCCAGAACGCTTTGGCCCAAGTGCGCGCCTTTGATGATGCGCTGCAGCTGACCGGCTTGATCGTGACCAAGCTAGACGGCACCGCCAAGGGCGGCGTACTGGCCGCGATTGCGCAGGAGCGCCCTATTCCCGTCTACTTCATCGGTGTGGGTGAGAAGATTGAAGACTTGGAGACATTCAGCGCCCGCGAGTTCTCGCAGGCTCTGCTGTCCTGAAGTATTCATCCTAGGCCACATCAAATTTGATAGCTACTAGTCCATACTGGATATGGACTTAAAGCCAATTTATCTATTAACCCATCAAAAAAGGAGCGCACAAGGCGCTCCTTTTTCATTCAGCCGGCATTCAGTCAATGCATTCAGCCCTTTACCTGCAGCTTGAGCCATTGGCCGTAATCGCTTAAACAAAGCTCGGTACGCATGGTGATTTGCGGCACCTTGTAGCTGTGTTTGTCCCGCATCAGCTGCGTCAGGCGAGGCAAGACCTCGGGCAGGGTCTTGCAGAGCAAGCGCCACTCTGGTGATGACTGCAGAACGCCGTCCCATTCGTAATACGAGGTAATGCGCTCTGTCTGCACACAAGCTGCCGCCTTCGCTGCGACCAATGCACGCGCCATGTCTTCGGCCTCTGCTGCATCACCCATCGTGGTGGAGACCACGCAGAGCGTGACCCATTGGCTAGAGGTGTGGCTGTCGGAGTGACTGCCTAGTAAAGATGCCGTCGGGCTAGTTAAGGTGCTCATTCATTCAGTCTAGTCCGCAACCCAATCCATTTTTTTACCCATGAAAAAAGCCGGCAGCACTCAAGGCCACCGGCTTTCATAGTCCGCAGGCTTTTAGCTGACTTGACGAATCGGCAGCGCCCTCAAGCGCTTGCCCGTGGCCGCAAAAATAGCGTTGGCCAATGCAGGGGCCACAGCCGGCAGCGGCGGCTCACCCACACCGCCAATCGGCACATCAATGCCGCCACCCACCAAATGCGTGCGAATGGTCTGCGGCTGATCGGCATAGCGCAGCACTTCAAAGTCGTGGAAGTTGCTTTGCTGCACGCGCCCCTTGGCAAAGGTAATTTCGCTGCTCATGGCCAGACTCATCCCCATGATGACGCCGCCTTCGAGCTGTGAGCGAATACGCTCGGGGTTGATCTGCGGGCCGCAGTCCAGCGCCGTATCCACAGCAATGACTTTCACATGGCCTTTGTCATCCACCGCTGCTTCAACCACCACGGCCGAGTAGCTCATAAAGCTATAGCAAAAAGCCAGCCCCAGTCCATGACCTTTGGGCAATTTTCTGCCCCAGCGCGCGCCGCGTGTCGCGGCTTCAATCACGTCACGCAAACGCCCAGTGTCATAGGGGTACAGCGTGGGCGATTCGGTGTAGTTCCAGCCATCGCCCAAATCCTTTTCGGGGTTGAGCTTGCGCGGCGGGCCAATCAGCTCCAGCGCATATTGCTTGTGGTCTTTGCCTGCGCGGTGGGCTAGCTCGGCAATAAAGCTTTGCGCCGCAAACGCATGGGGAATGTTGTAGACCGCGCGGAACCAGCCGATACGGGTATGGGCCTGCACCTCGCCAGTCTCAATGCGCACATTCGGAATGTCATAGGGCATATTGATCGCCCCCATCCCCATCTCCATGCTGCTTTGTCCCTTGGCACCTTCTTGAAACAGCGAGGCAATCGTGGGCGCTGCCGATCGATGCAGCCAAGTCTGGGGCAAACCATTCGTGCCCAACGTAGCCTCCAAATGGTCTGCAGCTACAGCGTGATAGAAGTCGTGCTGAATGTCATCATCACGCGTCCAAACCACTTTGACGGGGGTGCCCGGCATGGTTTGGGCAATCAGCGCAGCCTCCACCGCAAAATCTGGTTTGGACTTGCGGCCAAAAGCGCCGCCCAGCAGCAGCACATTGATGGTGACTTGCTCAGCTTTCAAACCCAGCGCGGCGGCAACCAGCCCCCGCGCCGCTTCTGGCGCTTGCACCGAAGTCCAAACTTCGCAACGGCTTTTGTCGGCCGCCAGCAGCACCGTCGCCGTAGGCGGCTCCATAGATGCGTGAGCCAAGTGCGGTACGTAGTAATCAGCCTTCACCAGCGCTTTATCGCCCGCCTTTTTTACCGCTGAGTCCAAATCGCCGTTGCTGCGCAACACCTTGCCCGGGCTGTTGGCCGCTTTCTCCAACTCTTTGCGGTATTCAACCGAGTCATAGCTGGCGTGAGCGCCCTCATCCCACTCGATCGCCAGCGCCTCGCGCCCCTTCATGGCGGCCCAGGTATTGCGCGCCACCACGGCCACACCACCTAAAGGCTGGAATGCAGGAGCACCCTTGTAGGCCGGAATTTCCACCAGCGACTTCACGCCGGGCACGGCCAGTGCCTTGTCTTTTTGATAGCTGCGCAGCTTGGCGCCCAGCACCGCAGGGCGGGCCACCACGGCAAACACCATGCCCGGCAGATGCTTGTCTTGCCCATAGACGGCCTTGCCCTGACCTATGTTGGCCAAATCCACCACCCCCAGCTTGCCCTTGCCGATGTAGCGAAACTGCGCAGGCGTTTTGAGTCGCAGCGCATCGCCCTTGGGCACAGGCTGCTTGGCAGCATCCGCCGCCAGCTCGCCATAGCCAAGGCGCTTGCCTGTGGCGGTGTGAATTACCTCATGCTGTACCGCCTTGACTTGATCCACCGGCACGCCCCAGCGCGCAGCCGCAGCAGCTTCTAGCATTTGGCGCGCAGCCGCACCTACGCGGCGCATGGGCGCAAAGAAGTGGCGCACGCTGCGCGAGCCATCTACGTTTTGGTTGCCGTATTTGGCTTCATTGCCCGGCGCTTGAATCACGCTGACCTTGTCCCAGCGCGCTTCTAGCTCATCGGCCACCACCATGGGCAAGCTGGTGCGCACGCCAGTGCCCATCTCAGCGCGGTGCGCAACAATGGTCACCGTGCCATCAGCCGCAATGCTGACAAAGACCAGCGGGTCATCCACCGTGCCGCCGGGCATGGAGTCTGCGCCGTATTTTTTAGCCTCAGCCTTGGCCTCTTGCGCAAGCACCACGCCCTGTGCAGTTACCGCCAAACTAAAAACTAAACCGGCGCTGCCTTGCAACAAGGCGCGGCGTGAAACTTCAGGCAATGTTGAGATTTCTTGCATTACTTGGCTCCCTGCAGGCGCTGCGCTGCCAGCTTGATCGCTGCACGAATGCGCGGGTACGTGCCGCAGCGGCAAATGTTGCCGCTCATCGCTTCATCAATCTGTTTATCCGTGGGCTTGCCATTGGTCTTGAGCAAGCCTACCGCCGTCATGATCTGGCCGCCTTGGCAGTAGCCGCACTGCGCCACGCCCAGCTCCACCCAAGCCGCCTGCACCACCTTGCCCACGCGGTCAGACTCCATACTTTCGATGGTAGAAATCTTCTTGCCCTCAAGCGCCGAGATGGGGGTGATGCAGGAGCGAATGGGCTGCCCATCCATGTGGACTGTGCAGGCCCCGCACAAAGCCATGCCGCAACCAAACTTGGTGCCGCACATGCCCAGCTCGTCGCGCAAGACCCAGAGCAGTGGCGTCTCCTGCACCGTGTCCACCGACTTGCGCTGTCCGTTGATATCAAGAGTTGTCATCGTGGTCTCCTTGTTAGAGGCAAGCCTGACCGGTATCAAGCCCAAAAACAAGCATACAAACCGCAACTTGCCTTGGCCCCACCATGAGTTGCAGGTGCATCCGCTTGCAGGTAGCGGCAGCTCACCTCAAAAATTGAAAAATCATGCCAAAGCCTATGATAGTCATAGACATATAGCTATATTTAAAATAGCAAACACACCGCTGACGTAACCCTGCACCGCAGCCTTTTAGGCCCACATATTAGGCCCACATACCGGGCTGCTACTCAGCAGCGTAGACCCTGCTCATGGATTGCGGTCGCGGCCACGTTTGCGCGCTACCTTAATCATGTAGAAGCGCCAAAGATGGACGGAATTGGCCTCCAACCGAAGCACTCCAACCAAGCCTTGCTCGCGGGCAGCGCAATGGCCAGCGAACCACGCGCTTTCAGAGCGGATTTGTTACGTTTTGCGTAGATCACAGGCTCAAAGTGCGGCTTGTATAGCGGGTGCGGGCATCACCCCTTTTGCTTTCGGTACAGCGTTTCAAGCTCGCATTGCGCGCAGGAGCGAGCACTCACAAAGGTGATAAGGGCGCAAGGTTTTACAAGATTTATGAGTATTTCAGTAATTACTGAAAACAAATAAATCGTTATCCAACAACAACTTACAAATGATTTAAATGTAACCATTACATATCAGGATGATGATCACCCCAAGTCGGGCTGGCTAGTTCAACTCTTATAAAAGACTGGTCTGCAGGATCTGGGGTTAACACCTAGAATTCGGCCCACTTCAAACCGAATGTGACTGATATGTCTAATACGAACGTTTCCGTGTCCACAGCAATGTGGCCACGAATTTACGGCGTGATCCTGGCCTTGGTTGGCCTGGCTCTGCTGGTAGGTGGTGTTCGCCTGGCTTCGCTAGGTGGCTCCTGGTATTACTTGCTGGCAGGTGCCGCAACGCTGGTAGCCGGCGCTTTGCTGGTGCGCGCCAAAGCACAAGGTGCCTTGCTGTACTTTGTGGTGGTCATTGCCACCGTGCTGTGGTCGCTGGCTGAATCGGGCACCAATTTCTGGGCTCTGGTTCCACGTCTGGCCCCTGTGCTTGTCTTGGGCTTCGTGGCGGCTCTGGCGCTGCGTTCGCTGTGCCCCTCTGCCAAAAAACTGGCGATTCCCGCTGCTGCCGTGCAAGCTGTAGTGCTGGCTGCGGGTGCTGCGTCGATCTTCACGCCTCAGAACACCGTGGAAAACACAGCCAAGCTGGGTACGGAGTCGGTTAACCAAGTGCCTGTGGTGACCGATGCCAACAGCGTGGAAAACCGCTGGACCCAATTTGGTCGCAACGACGGTGGTGACCGCTTTGGTCCTTTCGACCAGATCAAGCCTGACAACGTCAACAAGCTGGAAGTGGCATGGACTTACCGTACGGGTGCCGATATCGGCGGCCCGAACGAAGACCAGAACACGCCTATCCAGATTGGCGACTCCCTGTATCTGTGCACTCCACAGAACAAGGTGATTGCACTGGACGCTGAAACCGGCAAGGAAAAGTGGACGTTTGATTCCAAGGGCAAGCTGAGCCCCCATTGGAACCGCTGCCGCGGCGTGGGCTACTACGAAGTGCCTGCTGAGCAAAAGTCTGCCGATGGCAAGTGCGATGCCCGCATCATCACTACCGACAAGGTCTCGCGCCTGTGGGCACTGGATGCCAAGACGGGTGAAGTCTGCCAAAACTTTGGCAACACCGGCAAGGGCTACACCGACCTGAGCGCTGGCTTGGGCGAGAACCTGCCTGACTTCTGGTACATGAACAACTCGCAGCCTATGGTGGCGGGCGACTTCATCGTGCTGGGCGGCTGGGTGTTTGACGGCATTCAGACGGACGAGCCTTCGGGCGTGATCCGCGGCTACCACGCCAAGACTGGCGAGCTGGCCTGGGCCTGGGATCTGGGTAACCCCGATATCAGCATGATGCCTCCCAAGGGCGAAACCTACTCCAAGGGCACGCCTAACTTCTGGTCGCATGCAGCCTATGACGCCAAGCTGGGTCTGGTCTACATCCCTCTGGGCAACGCCACACCTGACTTCTGGGGTGCACACCGCACGCCTGAAATGAACAAGTACGCCACATCGGTGGTGGCTCTGAACGTGAAGACCGGCAAGGAAGCCTGGCACTTCCAAGCCGTGCACATGGACACATGGGACTACGACAATGGTTCGCCCCCCATGTTTGTGGACATGCCTGACGGCAAGGGTGGCAAGACTCCTTCCGTGATCTTGGCCACTAAGACCCACCAGCTGTTTGTGCTGGACCGTGCCACCGGCAAGCCCGTGGTGCCAGTGGAAGAACGCGCCGTGCCTAACCTGCACGTGCAAGAAGGTGATGCGCCTGCTGCACCGACACAGCCTTGGTCCACCATGCCCCAGCTGGGCCAGATGGACATGAAGGAATCGGACATGTGGGGTGCCACCATGTTCGACCAGATGCTGTGCCGCATCAAGTTCAAGCAATTGAACTACGCAGGTCCTTACACCAAGCTGGAATCGCAAAAGCTGACTCTGGTCTATCCCGGCTACTACGGTGGTTTCAACTGGGGTGGCATGACGTATGACCCACGCACCAACATGCTGGTGACCAACGACATCCACATGCCTCAACTGGTGTGGCTGGAGCCTGGCGAAACTGCCAAGGCCAAGCTGGAAGAGTTCAAGAAGCAAGACGGTCCTAAGGCCGGCTGGAAGAACGCACAGCAAAACGGCGTGCCTTACGCTGCACTGCGTGCATCGTTCATGTCTGTGCTGGGCCTGCCTTGCCAGCAACCTTCGTGGGGCAATATGGTCGGTATCGACCTGAACACCCAGAAGGTGGCATGGCGCACTCCCACCGCTACGGTGGAAGACAGCGAAATGTTTGGTGTCCGCACCGGCCTGCCAGTGCCTCTGGGTCTGCCAGCACTGGGCGCACCAATCTCCACCGCTGGTGGTCTGGTGTTCCACGCTGGTACGCAGGATTACTACATCCGTGCTTACGAAAGCGCTACCGGTAAGGAAGTGTGGAAGCAGCGCATGCCTGTGGGCGCGCAAGCTGCACCTATCACCTACCTGTCGCCTGAATCAGGTCGCCAGTTTGTGGTGATCTCTGCTGGCGGTGCCCGTCAGACCAAGCACAAGGGCGATTACGTGATCGCCTATGCGTTGCCCAAGAAATAAGGCCAACACATTCCAATAAAAGGGTGGCCATTACGCCACCCTTTTTCTTGGTTACTGATGCAGGCCTTCAGCAGATCACAGAAATGAAAAGTGAATGCGGCTGCACTTCACTTCCCATCTGTAGCGCCAATAAATCGCCATATATAAGAAAAATTTCTTATATCAACACCCAATTTTTTGAATGTTCAAACGCATTCAAAACCCAGTCTCCACACATCTCTAAATCATTCACATGAAGAAAATCATTTTTCCATTGGCTATGGCCAGTGCGCTGTCATTCGCTCAAACCGCATATTCACAATCGAATGTGACGGCTTATGGCATGGTCGACTTGGGCGTGGGCCGCGCAGTGAACTCTGACAACTACGGCGTTCTGCAAGGTCTTGCCAGCCGAGTCGGCTTCAAAGGTCAAGAAGACCTGGGTGGCGGCTGGAAAGCCTCTTTTCACCTGCAACACCGCTTCAATGCAGACACAGGCGCATCCTCAAACCCTGCGAAGTACTGGCATGCTGACTCTTGGGTGGGATTAGAAAGCCGTTACGGACAAATTCGCCTGGGCCGCATGTTCACGCCTTCGTACGAGTACGCCATGCTCCCAGCAGACCCATTCATGCATTCATGGGCTAGCAGCAGCATTACAACAATGACGGGTAAGGCCACCAGCCCCTACCGCTTTGATAACGGCATTAACTACAACGTGAAAAGCGGTGGTTTCCGTTTTGGCGTGACCTTCGCACCCAGTGAAGGTGTGACAGGCACTCAAAACGCATACAGCACTGCAGCGAGCTATACCACCGGCAAACTTTACATGGCTGCCGGCCATGAAAATCAAGGCACTCAGCATGATGTATGGAACAGTCTGACTGCACGCTGGGGTGATGATTCACTGAAAGTGTTTAGCTTCTACGGATTTGGCCGCAACAAAGACAATCAAAGCATTCGCTCCTATTCCGTCGGCGCTTCAGGCAAGGTGGCCCATGGCATGCTGATGGCATCCTATTCGCGAATGAATAATCAGGATTTGGACACCACAGTTCAAGACAAATTTTCTGTGGGCTATCACTACATGCTGTCCAAGCGCACGAGAATTTATACCAACCTCGCCCATGACCGTGCTTTCAAAACCAACAAAACTGGATTTGATGTAGGTATTGCGCATTCGTTTTAATTATTAAATGAATACCCTCAAATCCGTTTATAGCCAAGCTAAAAATGGGTTTGAGGGATTAACTTTCATCGGGCGCTCTTACACAAATCCATTTTGAGGTGAGCTACCCAAAACCCGAGCAGCCCGAATACGTCCAGTTCTGCAAATAGATTCAAGATAAAAACCCGGATGTGCAGCATATTGAGTTAACGCTCAAACGCTCAAAACTCTTGCGCTATTCAACGAATCTGGCAAACCAGATCATCTTCAGGTGCAAATACCCAGATTTTTTTGCAACCTGCAGACGCTTGTATCCCCGCAGTAAATTCTGAAAACGCCGGCATGCTTAGATGGGGAGGCGAATACGCCAAAGCAGGTAACTTCTTGCTACTGCCGTCCACACGCGCCGCGCAATGGATATGACCATGAATGTTAAGGCTGTTGTGCGTAGATAGCTCTGGCGTTGTCAATGGCTCGTGACTTAGGTAAACGCCATCAATTTGCAGATTCTTATGCACATACTGAAGTGTCAGATCTACAGGTTGAAGGTTTCGGTCATGGTTGCCCAAAATCAACTCAAAGACAGTGCCGGGGTGGCTCTGAACTAAGTCATTCCAAGTCTGTACCGTGCCTGGCCCCAATATCCGGCCATGCACCAGATCGCCGAGGACCACACAGCGTTGAGGTTGAAAGTATTGCAGCAGGTGTTCTAGCCTTACCAAGTCGCTTTCCTGCACGCGCTGGGGTACGCCAATGCCAAATTGGCGAAATGTATCGGCTTTGCCCAAATGCACGTCGGCGATCAACAGCATTGACTGTGCCGGCCAGTACAGCGCCCGCTGCGAATGGGCAATAAAACGGTGGCCGCAAAGGGAAATGTCCAGCACTAGGTTTCGCCCAATTTCTGGGCGGCTCGACGTATTCGCTCTGCCCAACTTTCATTGCTCAATTGGCCGCGCATTGACTCTGCCCAAAGAGAAAAAGAAAACGGTGTGTGCTTGGGTGGATGGGTGATAACGATGTTCTGGCGCCTCAAGTTTTGCAAACACTGCTGCAATTCGCCAAGGTGAAGATCGCGCTCTATCGCTTCTGATTGGGCCGCTACAAGTAGCAGGTGCTTGGGGTCATATTTGCTAAGCACATCAAACAGCAAACCTGCGGAGACCTGCAACTGCCTTGTATTGAAGCTCATGCCGGGAATACGTGCGTTAAGCAGCCCCGCAATCTGCGCAATTTCGCGAAATCGCCTTCTGGAGATCTCACTAAAATTCACCGCCAAAGCCAAGTCTTCCTCTAGTTTGTCCGTGCTCAATATTGCACTCCAGTCCAGTGTCTGCACATCGATTTTGACGCTTGGCACCAGCATTAACCCCATGTGATTGCATGCCCACGCAAAGGTGTTTTTTTGTTGCACTGAAAGCCGCTGAGCCAGTAACAGCGCTAACCCTTCATGCAGCACACGGCCAGCGAATGGGTAGATAAACCAAGCCTGACCTAAAGATGCAGTGCCAGCCTGGCGTCTACGCGCAGGGCCTGTGGCGATGACTTCAATCAGAAGTTCATGCTCAGAGGGGACATGGCTGCGACCAGCTTGTAATTGCAGCAAGGGCTGCAAATACAGCATCTCCGGCGAGCTTTGCTTAGACACGCTGCTGGTCGATTGGGCCAGTAACGCTTTCATACGCTGCCCCACTTGGGTGGAAAACGGTAAAAAGCCTCCCGTCCAAGACGGTGTCACCGTGCCCGCTTTGGACGATTTGCGAACCCAAGCGGTGAGGTTTTCTACCCGGAATAGCTCTAAGCTGCGTCCCGCAAAGTTAAAGACATCTCCGGGTGACAGTTTGCTGATAAATCCTTCTTCTACGCTGCCCAGCCGAGCACCGCGCAAAAACTGCACTTTGACCATGCTTTGCTCGGCAATCGTACCAATGGCCATGCGCTGCCGGCGCGCGACTTTTTCGTCAGCGGGGTAGTAACGCTTGTCTTCGCCACGCACCAAGCGACGATACTGCGGATAGGCATCTAGGGCTTGGCCGCCATAGACCAAAAAATCCAGCACCTGTTGCCACTGGGAGTCGCTCAGTTGCGCATAAGACGCGGTGGTGCGCACTTCGCCCAGCAATTCGTCACGATCAAAGCCACCCACCAATGCCATGGACATGGTGTGCTGACTCAAGACATCCATGCACAACTGCAAAGGCGTACTTCGTTCAAATTTCTGGGCTTGGGCTAAATCACGCGTGGCGGCAAATTCACACATATCCATCGCCTGAGTGGCCACGGTGGTGATTTGCACCGGTAGGCCGGGGCGGTGTTTGGCGCGTCCTGCCCGTTGCACAGTGCGAGAAACGGAATGCGCGCCGCCAATTTGTATGACCAAGTCGACGGCGGGAAAATCTACACCTAAATCCAAACTACTGGTGGCGATCACGCAACGTAGGCTTTGCTGACGCAGAGCATTTTCCACTTCAAGGCGCATGGATTGATCGAGTGAGCCATGGTGAATCGCAAGCATTTTTTCTTCCAACGGCCACACGGATGATAGTGCTGTGAACCACAGCTCAGCCTGAGCGCGAGTGTTGGTAAAAATGATGCTGCTTGTCTTGGCAAGTACCAGCTTGAGCACTTCGCCGATATTCGATAACCCCAGGTGACCGGCCCACGGTATGCGCACGGATTGCGGCGGGATAAGCGTTCGAAAATCAAACTTTTTGACGCGAGAGTCTTGGACGATGTGCAGGTCCTCGGCGCGACGCTCTCGCACCAGCACATCCATGGCTTGCTCCAGATTGCCAATGGTCGCTGACAGCCCCCATACCTGCATCTGAGGAGCCAAACGCCGCAGACGCGCTAAGTTCAGTTGCAGCAAGACGCCACGTTTACTGGGCAGCAACTCGTGCCATTCATCTACCACCACGCACTGCAGCGTGCGAAAGCTGTCACTGCCCGCTTCGCTAGTGAGCAAAATGGCCAGCGACTCTGGCGTCGTCACCAGCAATTGCACTTGCCCTTTTTTTGCAGCATTACGGTCTTTGGCGCTCGCATCGCCCGTGCGCATTGCGGTGCGCCATTGAGGTAGTAGGGCTTCTAAAGGGTGAAGCAAATTTTTTGTGGTGTCGCTAGCAAGCGCCCTCAGCGGGGTGATCCACAAAATGCGCACGCCCCGTTGCGGACCTGAATCGTTTGATGAATGAAGCGCTAACGCTTCAATGAGGGGGCCGCCGATGGCCGCCAACGTTTTGCCGCTTCCGGTGGGAGCGCTGATCAAACCGCTTTGACCATCCGCATAGGCTTGCCACGCTTGCTGCTGAAATCGCGCAGGAGCAATGCCTTGGGCTTTAAGCCATTCCAGCCAGCGAGACCGAGCTTGTGCCCAAGCTTTTTTCGCGATGGAAGTTTTTGGGTTGGGCTGCTGCATCGAAGGTGCTTAGTCTTTGCACAGTGCCAGCAACGCGCTCAAGTGATCGGCCTGGGCAGCAGTTTTGTCATCACGCATACGCACAATGCGCGGAAAACGCACCGCAACACCGGACTTGTGGCGGCTAGATCGGTTCACAGCTTCAAAGGCGATTTCAAACACTTTCTCGGGCTGTACCGAGCGCACAGGTCCAAAACGCTCTATGGTGTGGCTGCGAATCCATTTGTCCATGGATTTGAGCTCTGCATCGGTCAATCCCGAATATGCTTTGGCGATGGGGACCAAAGCACCTGTGTCGTTCCATACCGCGAAGGTGTAGTCAGAGTGCAAGGTGCTTCTTCGGCCACTTCCGCTTTGCGCATAGATAAGCACAGCGTCTATGGAGTACGGGTCGACCTTCCATTTCCACCATGCTCCACGCCTACGCCCTTCTAAGTAGGGAGCGCAGCGCTGCTTAAGCATCAAGCCTTCAGCATTACGTGAGCCCGATAGTTCTCGCAGTCCATGCAACTCCTCCCATCTTTCAAACTCCACCTCTGGAGAGATTTTTAGCTGCGGAGTGGACATGCTTGAAAGCAGATCTACCAATGCTTGCCTGCGCATTTGCAAGGGTCGATTTCGCCAGTCAATGCCATCTAACTCCAAGAGGTCATAAAACAAGATGTGTACTGGAACTTGTTTTTGCAGCTTAGGGCTGGGGCTTCGTTTTTGAATGCGCTTTTGCAATGCCACAAAAGGTCGTGGTGTGGCGTTTTCTGCATCCCATGCCAGCAACTCACCATCAAGCACCACCCCGACAGGCAGATGAAGCGCTTGCATTTCCAGCTCAGGAAAGCGCCCATCCAAACGTTCTTCCCCACGTGACCATAAATACGCAGGCACTCCTTCACGGCGCACGAGCTGAACTCGGATGCCGTCCCATTTCCACTCAGCTTGCCATTCGGACTCAAGGCCCAAGCTGCTTAAGTCATCTTGAAGGGGCGAAGCCAAATAAAACGGATAGGGTTTGTTCAGCACCAAGGCACTAGTGTCAGGATGCATCAATGCGTCATAAGCGGCAGGTGTAGGCATCCACTCGCCAATCAGGCGATGCGCCATATCTGCAGAACTTATGCCTGCCAAGGGCGCCAAGCTGGTTTGCAACATGCGTTTAGACACCCCCACGCGCAGGGAGCCGGTGAGCAACTTGTTGAGCACAAACCGTGGCCAAGCATCCAGTTGCAGCCATGCCGACTGAATAGCTTGCTTACGAACGGTTTCGGGCTCGTGCACCAAAGGCAGCAAGAAGCCTTCAATCCATTGCAACAAAGTGCTGTCATTGTGCGGAACCTGCCAATTTGCCTGTCCCTGAAATTGCACGCACTCCATCTGCACTTGCTCTCTTTGAGCTTCAACCAGCAGCGCCAAGGTCTCGCCCAAATCACCGACTTGCCGGTAGCAATCATCCACCATCCAATGCGGCAGTTTCACCAGCTCACCAAGCCAAGCGCGCAACTGCGTGGTGTTCGCAATGCGATTGCGGCCAGTATTGGTTTTGCCGCCCGAAATCACAAAAATAGCCCAGCTCGCTTCGGCGCTACTTACCTCAGAAAAATAGCGCTGGAGCGCATGTTCGCGCGCTTTGGTGCCAATGGCTTGATCAAGCGATTGGTATAGCAACGCGAACTGATTCATGGGGCAGGCGCCTCAACGACTACATTTGACTCAGCCAGCTCTTGCCCTTCTTCATCACCATAAACGGTGAGCAGGCGCTCGGCATGGAGCCCCAAGTTGTCCCGCAAATAAGGGATCAATAAATCAGTATTTCCGTGTGTGGCCAGCACACGCCGTGCACCGGTGGCTTGGATGGTGGAAATCAAGGTGCGCCAATCCACATGGTCAGAAATCACAAAGCCTCGGTGGACATTGCGCCGACGTCGATTGCCACGTACCTGCATCCAGCCTGATGCCATAGCATGCTCATAGGCTTTGAGGCGTTTGACCCATGCGGAATTCTGCGCAGATGGCGGCGCTATTACCAAGCGACCTGCCAAGTTGGTGTCCTCTGGCAACTCCAGCAGCGGCTGGCTGGACGCCATGGAAACACCTGCATCACGGTATACCTGCACACCGCGCACCATACTGCCGTGAAGCAGCACGGGTTGAGCTAGCCTGCCTGTGAGATGGGCCAACACGCGCTGGGCTTTACCTAAGCTGTAGGCATACAGCAGTGCTACTTTCCCATCTTGCGCGCACATATCGACCCATTGCACCAAACGATCTATTTCTAGGTATATGTTGGGCCAAGCGTAAATAGGGAAGGCAAAGGTTGCCTCGCAAATAAACACATCACAAGGCACGACCTCGTAAGGCGCACAAGTAGGGTCGGGGTCGCGTTTGAAGTCGCCTGTAAATACCCATACTTCGCCCTGATGCTCCACCCTCACCTGGGCCGATCCCAGAATGTGCCCAGCTGGGTGCAGCGACACTGTCACATCGCCGAACTTCCTTTGCTCACCATATTGCAGGAAATGATAATTTTGGGCGCCCAGTCGCCATTGCAAGATGGGGGCGCATTCTTGTACGCACCAATACTCATCCATGCCGGTATGCGCATGGTCTGCGTGACCATGGGTGACAAAGGTTCTGTGTACAGGCTTCCAAGCGTCAATATAGAAGTTTCCAGCTTGGCAAAACAGGCCACGATCCGTCAGCGTTATGAGATCTGGCATGAATAAATGCGAGAGCATCCATGATGATTGGTCGTGCAATTGTCCAAGCAAGTGAATACGCAGGCGTCAGGCATTACCGCGTTTAGACGTCAAGCCGAGTGGCCTTTCTAGTTAGCGTGGCTCTGCAGCACAGATCTCATTTGAGACGAACTCCTTTTTTGCAACAACGCCTAGCTAGATCCACATTGAGAGATGTATCAAGTGTTCAGAACTAAGTGCCATTAGTTCGAAACTGAGTGCCGATCAACGAAAAACGCAGTCAAAACCAACAAAAGTACAAAACTCAAGAAGAATCGACAACTGCGGTCAATTCTCTGAACCTACAAAAGGCCGGGAACTTTCTCCTTAGCACTCCCTCAAACAGAGTGCTAACATGAGATTCTTGGAAGAAAGGAAACCCGCAATGACAATCGCCTCCGGCTCCATTGCTACAGCCTTGGCACCCTCTAACCCTTGGGCGATGGTACCTCCGCTGGGCAACCTGGATGCCTATATCTCGGCCGCCAACCGTCTGCCCATGCTCACCCTTGAGGAAGAGCAGGCATATGCGCGTAAGCTTAAAGATAACAACGATCTAGATGCCGCTGGGCGTCTGGTGATGTCTCACCTGCGTTTGGTTGTGTCCATTTCACGCCAATACTTGGGCTACGGCCTGCCCCACGGCGACCTGATTCAAGAGGGCAACGTGGGCCTAATGAAGGCTGTCAAACGTTTCGACCCCGATCAGGGTGTGCGTCTGGTCAGCTACGCCATGCACTGGATCAAGGCTGAGATCCACGAATACATCCTAAAAAACTGGCGCATGGTCAAGGTCGCGACGACCAAGGCCCAGCGCAAGCTGTTCTTCAACCTGCGCTCGATGAAAAACGAGCTCAAGTCAGATGCTGCGATGGCTGACGGCGAACCCGTTATGCGGGAGACCCTCACTCCAAAAGAAATTGACGCTGTGGCTGCCAAGCTCAACGTCAAGCGCGAAGAAGTCATGGAGATGGAAACCCGCCTGTCGGGTGGCGACGTTCTTTTAGACCCTTCGCCCAGCGATGATGGAGAGCAGGCTTACGGCCCTATCGCCTACTTGGCTGATGCCAACCATGAGCCTACCGCCATGATCGAGTCACGCCAGCGTGACCATCTGGCAACGGATGGCTTGGCACTGGCGCTTGAAGGTCTGGATGACCGCAGCCGCCGCATCGTGGAGCAGCGCTGGTTGCAAGTCAACGATGACGGCTCTGGCGGCATGACGCTCCACGATCTTGCTGCCGAGTATGGCGTTAGCGCCGAGCGCATTCGCCAGATTGAAGTGGCTGCTATGAAAAAGATGAAAAAAGCGTTGGCTGAGTTTGCGTAATCACCAACTTGCGCCAACGGCTTTGAAAAGGCTGAAATGCTGAAGACAAAACCCGGATAATTTCCGGGTTTTTTCATTTTTGGCGTTGTCCTCACAATCATCAACGCGGACTGTCACTCCAACAAAACAAAAGAGACCTGCCATGCACAAACGCACTTTGAAACATCTGTCTCGCCACAGCTTGATTGCCGCAGGCACTGCTTTGATGACTAGTGCATTCACGCCAGCCGCGATGGCCGCAGACAACTGGCCCGACAAGCCCTTACGCCTGATTGTTGGCTTCCCGGCAGGCTCTTCACCCGACTTAACAGCTCGCGCACTAGCCGAGCCGCTTGAGAAGAAACTGGGGCAAACCATCGTCGTGGAAAACCGCGTGGGCGCTGGCGGCAACATTGCCGGTGAGTATGTGGCCAAGGCCGACGGCTACACCTTCAGCGTAATGATCAACGGCAACATGACCATTGCCAAAATGCTCAACCCCAGTGTGCGCTATGACCCCATCAAAGACTTGCAACCCGTCAGCCTGATTGGCGTAGCTCCGCTAGTGCTGGTAGCTCCTACATCTGCCCCTCAAGGCAAGGCTTTCTTTGAAGCAGCCGCTAAAGCTGGCGACCAATGGAGCTATGGCTCGCCGGGCGTTGGAACCGTGGGCCATTTGGGTATGGAGTTGCTTAAGAGCCGCTCAGCTATTAAAGCCGTGCATGTTCCCTACACCGGCTACCCGCAAGTTTTCAACGCCATTCAGGGCGGCGACTTGAAGCTGTCCATGCTGCCCCCCGCATTGGCCATGGCACAGATTCAAGCGGGCAAACTGCGCGGCATTGGCGTGACTTCTGAGGCACGCAGCCCACTGGCGCCCGGCCTGCCAAGCATGAAAGAGCTGGGCGTAGGCAACTTTGATCTGGAAATCTGGAATGCCGTAGCCGCACCCAAATCCATGGCTAAGGCTCATGTCGAAAAGCTTGCTGCTGCAGTTAGCGACATTGTGCGCACGCCTGAAATGCGCCAAAAACTCTCCATGCAAGGCTGGCAAGCCGTGGGCAGCTCGCCCGAAGGTTTGAAAAACCGCATTCAGCAGGATGTGAAGGCGCTGGGCACCATCATTCGCGATCAAAGCATATCCGCCCAATAATCGACCCCACTGAGGCAAATCGCGCCTCCTCTTCTGTCTTCTGAAGGGGGCCGATAGCCTCGCTGTGGGAGTGCTCTTGCTTGCTGCCTCTTTGTGAATTCATGCCAGCATTAATGGTATTGGCTTACATAGACCGCACATAGATTACGCTCTGAGCCATACCAGCTGTTCTATATCATGCGTTCGACAGGCATGCATTTACACTATCCCATCGGGCACATTTTTTAATAAGCGGCCCCGCAGTTTACGGAGCCCTCATGGACGCTGGTACCTGGTTCACGCAACTCAACGCTTGGCAAGTCATGGTGTTGGGGCTGGTTTTTTTCGGCGGCATTTATCTACTGGGCGGCCTGATCATGGGCACGCTCACTTCCACGCTTGCTCGACTTGGGATTGGCCAAGTGCTGGACACACGCCCTCTCAAGCCCGATCAGTTGCGCCGCGAATGGCGTCAGTCTTTTCATTCAATTTTGGTATTTGGCATAGGCATGATCGTGCCCTGGGGCTTTTTGCAACTAGACTGGGCACACTTGGATCCCAGCTCCAGCGCAGGCCGTATAGCGCTAGAAATCATCATTTTGCTGATCTGGAATGATGTGCACTTCTGGATCAACCACCGCCTGCTCCACACCCGCAGCCTCGTGCGCTTTCACGGTGACCACCATCGCTCTGTGGTGACAACACCCTGGTCCACCTACAGCTTTCACCCCATTGAGGCAATGATGCTGGGCAACATCATTTTGCTGCCCATGCTGGTGCATGACTTCTATTTCTGGTCTCTGGCCTCTGTGCCAGTCTTGAGCCTCATCCTCAACCTGATCGGCCACGCCAACTACGACTTTTTCCCCAAGGTGTCTGACACGCACCCGCTTGCCGCAAGCCGCCGCCATCATCTTCACCACGCACGCCCTGCGGGCAACTATGGATTTGCGCTGCCCTTCATGGATCAGATCATGGGCACCAAGGTCAAGACCGCCTACACCCGCGCACCTGCCGCTGAATGAGCCAACACCCCAGCCAGCGCATGCTGCCCACTTTGCGCCACTGGCGCGACTGGCAGTCCGTGTTCTATATGTTGATACTGCCGCTGATTGTCTGGTGGCAATGGGTGCATGGCTTCAACTTCATCCTCTACGGCATTGAGCTTTTTTTGACGCTAGGCATCGGCGTCATTCACCACAACCACACCCATGTGCGCATGTGGTGGGGCCGGTGGACGAACCGCGCTACTGACTACTGGCTCACCATGCTGCAAGGCCACCCCACTTTTGTGTTCTGGCCAGCCCATGTCGCCAACCATCACCGCTTTCGCCATGGCCCGCCTGATATGGCCCGCACCTACCGGCCCGAATGGGGCGGTGACACCAACCACCTCTGGGGCTACCTCATCCACCCTATTCAAGCCGGGCTGGTGCTGTACCCGCTGTTTATTCGCTGGGTGAACAATCTGCGCCTTCGCTGGCCCGGCGCATTCCGCTACTGCATGGGGCAGTACGCACTGTGGCTGGGTAGCTGGGGATTCTTTCTGTGGCTTGACTGGCAAAAAGCGCTGATCTTCATCATCGTCCCCCAACTGCACGGCCTGCACTGGCTGCTGGCCACCAACTATCTGCAGCACGCCCATGCCGATGGCAGGCCACTTTCCAGAGCGCAGCGCGCTACTCCCGGTATCGAGTTGAACTACGCGCGCAACTTTGAGGGGCTGGTCAACCCCCTGCTTTTTAATATTGGCCTGCACACCGCGCACCATGAATGCCCGCATGCCCACTGGTCTGACCTGACCACGCTGCATGAGCGCATTTACCGCCAGCGAGTTACACCCGCATTGAACGAGGGTGGCCTGCTGCCCTATATGGGTCGCGTGTTTGTATTGGGTCTAGTCTGGCCCGCGGCAAGAACCCAGCCGCAAATGCCAGCAGACGCTGTGGAATAAAACCATGACTTACGCAAATCAGGTTCAGACAAGCGCTTCGCCCCAAAGGCAGCAGTCCTTGGTGCATCCTTGTTTGCGTAAGCCGTAAAAACCTGTCGAGGATTTATGCCTGTTGCCTATTCAAACGTCTATCTTCAATCTGCCGGCATGTTCCTGCCCGGCTCTCCGGTGGATAACGCAGGCATGGATGCCTATGTGGCACCGCTGAACCGCATCTCCGGGCGCATCAAGCAACGCATCCTGGCGGAAAACGGCATCCAGCAGCGCTACTACGCCATTGATGGCGCTGGCCAGACAGTCTTCAGTAACACGCAAATGGCGGCAGGTGCCATTACAGAAACACTGGCGCTGGCTGGCAAAACGCTCGCTGATGTGGGCTATCTCTCCAGCGGCTCGTCGGGCGGCGATGCGCTGATGCCCGGCTTTGCCAGCATGATTCAAGGCGAGATGGCTGCGCCACCCATGGAAACCTTGTCTGTACACGGCGTGTGCGCAGCCAGCGTAGGCGCCATGCAGGCCGCCGCCATGGCGGTGGAAAGCGGCGCGCATTCACTGGCACTGTCTGTGGCCAGCGAGATGCCGTCGCGCCTGTTCAAACGCTCGCGTTTTGCCGCGCAGGATTACAACACCGACTTTGACGCCCACTTTCTGCGCTGGATGCTGTCCGATGGCGCAGGCGCCGTGCTGCTAGGCGGCCCCAAGGCCTTGCCGCAAGCCAACGGCCTGCGCCTCAAACTCAAATGGACTCATCAACGCAGTTTTGCAGGTGACTACCCAGTCTGCATGCAACTGGGCCTGACTCCAGACCGCAGCAAAAGCCACCTGGACTTCCCCGCATGGGGCGATGCAGAAGCCGCTGGCGCGCTGTCTTTGCGCCAAGACATCCGCTTGCTACCCCACCTGTTTGATGTCTGCATTCACGAGTATGCCGACCTTGCCCACAAGGGCTGGGTGCCCGAGCGCGGCATTGACCACTTTTTGTGCCACTACTCGTCAGAGCGCTTCATCCCCGTGGTCGATGACTTGCTGGGAAAAGCCCAGTTGAGCATCCCGCGAGACCGCTGGTGGAGCAATCTGGCATGGCGCGGCAACACCGGCGCAGCGTCGATCTTCATCATGATGTCGGAGTTTTTGCAAAAAGAAGGCAAGCGCCTGAAAGCGGGCGACACCGTGCTTTGCTTCATCCCAGAATCTGGCCGCTTCACTGCAGGCTACATGCTATGGGAAGTAGAGCTGGATACGCCCGTCCAACAAGCACTGCAGGCCAATTTCCCTCACAAAACGGCAAGCACTGAAATCATCGCTAACGATGCTCTGCCCGATGTCTCCACCATCGCGGCTCCTCACGACCCAGCTGCCGCACCGCAGCAACTGGCCCCGCTACTTACCGAGCTGGCCAGCATCTGGCAGGACTACCGCAGCAATGTCTGGCGCACACCGCTGCTGCGCCGCATTCGCACCCGCGAGCTGCAAAGCGCCGACTATGTGCGCTGGATGAGCCACTGGATTCCGCAAGTGCGCGAGGGTAGTTTGTGGATGCGCGAAGGCGCTGCATCGCTGACAGGCGACTATGCAGCGCTGGCCGGCTTGATCGATCTGCACGCCGATGATGAGCAGCATGACTTCAAGATTCTGCACAAGGATTATTTGACTGCTGGCGGCACTGAAACTGACATCACCCGCCTGCGCCGCAACCCCGGCGGTGAAGCGCTCAACGCCTATCTGCACGGCTTGGCCGCAACGCCTAACCCCATCGGCCTGCTGGGTGCCATCTACATCATTGAAGGCACGGGTCAGCGCATTGTGCCCAGCTTGCTGCCGCTGCTGCGCGCCGCCCTGCCCTTGCCGCCCGAGGCATTTCGATTCTTGGAATACCACGGCGCCAATGATGAGCACCACCTGGAGCGCTGGTTGATGGCCGTGCAATTGGCGCTGGACTTGGACACAGAAGGCACAGCCCAGCAAGCCATACTGCAAACGGCGCGCCACACTGCGGCCATGTATTTGATGCAGTTTCAGCATGTGCTGCCTGAATAAAAAATCTAGGGAGAAGACGGCCTGATGAAGAACGAATTCAACGACCATGTCTGGGACGAGCGCGACCCCAGCCCTTGGCTGGCGCTTTATCTAGACCAAAGCACACCGCTGCCAGATGATGTAAAAGCCGCTTGGCTGCGCGACTGCAGCAGCAGCTCGCGCCAGTTCTTTTTGCCTGCGATGCGGCCCATGGCGCGTCTGTCGATGATCCTCATTCAGGCGCTGAAAATCTTTCTGCCCAAGCGCTGGTCGCACTCGATTTTGCTGCACCGCATGCTGGCGTTTGGCATGAAGAAGTTTCTCTCACCAGAAGCCAACTGGCTCATCATGCGGCACTTTCATCTGGGCTCTCAGGTGCTGCAATTTGTGGCGGCTAACTCGCCCACCAAGGTAAGCACCTCGCCCTTAATGCCCATGGAGATTGATGATGTGAAGGAAGAACTCTTCCTCAAACACGACCTAAACCTTTTCAACTTTGTGATCCGCCTCAACAAGGCCCTGCGCGAAAACGGGCAAGAGCTGGTGCCCGTGGCCGAGCCTGATTTTTCGATGATTCACGAGCCCGCCCTCAAGCTCGAAGACATGCCGCGCGGGCGCTTCAACGTCATTGATCTGCAAAGCGCGATTGAGCTGTACACGCCCATCTACCAGCTGCTACTGACCGATAACGACTTTTGGCGTGCCAGCAACTCGCTGCAGCTCGATGAAACCCTCGGCATTTACTGCGCCAAAATTTTGGCCTCGCCTGAGCACCTCGTCTTGCTCAACAACAAGCACCCGATGGTGCCGGAATCCACGCTGTATGCAGCTTACAGACTGGTATTGCATGGTCTGTCCACAGAGATGCTGCATTCGCTGCTAGCGCGCATGGCCAACGGCGAGTTGCCCATTCCTGCACGTGAGCTGGCCAAAATGCACAAAGCCGCCGACACCGTGATGGAGCACAACGAAGCGCAAAGCTGATCCATGGACCCGCAAAGCAAGCGCATCACCCATGTTCGTATTGACGAGCACACCATCTGGCTTACTCTGAGCGATGGGCGTGAGCTGGCCGAACCTATCCAGCGCCATATTCGCGTAGAAAAAGCCACGCCCGCGCAGCGCCTGCAATGGGTACTGACCGACGATGACCACGGACTGAACTGGCCCGCACTGTGGCCACCCGCGCCAGAGGGCATGGTCAGCGTCTGGGCTATGGAGCAAGACCAGCTCTACCGCCAGGCGATGGACGCGCTGCAATCTGTGGGCTGGGACATCCGGCAGATTTCAACCACGCAATATGAGCTGGTCGCGCTGTGGCGCATGGAAGCCGATGTGAACAACGGCGGCTTTGTGCAGTTTCTCGGCAACTGGGGGTTTGAGAACTATCAAATGGCCTTGCAAGCGCTGCAAGCCATAGGGTCGACCGCGACCCGCGCTGGCTTGCAGAACATGTATGCCAGCGTGCAACGCTTGGAAGAAGCGCCCGGGGATATTGCCCTGTCAGACTTGCCGATGTTGCTGACAGAGGACGAACACGAGCGGCTTCAGAAGCTGGAAGAAGCCTTCTGGGACTACCCGGAACGGCTGGACAAACTGGTTGTCCAGCACTATGGACTGCGCGATGAAGTCTGACCCCAAAACAGCCCAAACTTATTCGCTGGCCTTTCGCAAGGCGCTAGTCGATGAGGCTTTGAACCGCACGCCCACCGGCGGCTTTCCTGAACTGGAAAAGCGACACCAGCTCAAGCCCGGCACTTTGTTTGGCTGGGTGGATGAATTAGGACCCACTCCACCGCCAGCGCCTTTCTCCGCCCTGCACTTCTGGATCGGCAACACCACGCTCAATGAAGAAGCGTTTGGCCAGTACTTTGCATACTCAGACGATTACTGGGCGCTGGAAGTCGAAGACATTGAAAGCGCTAGCCACGATGTCACCGGCTGCGGCTTTTGCCAGGACATATGCAGCCCCTACCTGTATGACGAAGACTTGCTGCTGGTCATCTGGCTGCCGCAAGCTGTCTCCATTGCAGAGATCGTGGGCCACAGCACCCTGGCCAGTGAAGAGTCCCTCGCGCAGATCATCCAGGCCTGCGCATCACAGGGCCTGCATCAGGCCAATGCCATGTTCGTCTATGCCGACCCCACCCAGCTCATCACCGCGCCAGACAAGCGCTACAACGGTCTTTCCTATCTCGGTCTTTTTGACGACTGAAGCCCGCCGCGCGGGACTTGCTTGACCCGTTCGCGCAGCAATGGCGGCAACTGCCGGGTTGCCTGATTGAGCCCCAGGATGCAGCTACCACACGCATCACCCACAGTGCAGTGGACGGTGACATCGAAATCGTGATGTTCACCCATCACGGAGCGTTCTCGGCAACGCGCTATGAAGAAGGCATGCTGCTGGATACGAATCAGCGCCTGCATGCTTGGATCAACGTGCGCAATGCGGCAAGCGAGCTGGTTCACCACGAGATCACTTGCAGCCCCGAACGCTTGGCAGCATTTCTGGACGAATGGCACATGCCCCCTGAACCTGCGCCAGCGACTACAACTCTCAAAACCATAGCAGACAATCCAGACAAACTGCTGACAGAAGGCATTTTTGATGCGATTGAGTATCGTGTAGAACTCAATCTGCTGGAAAAGCTGCCCGATGCACCGCAGGTACTGGAACAACTCAAACAGGATCTTGCACGGCTGGATGGCACACGCCTTGCCTCCTTCTGGCCACGCGATGCACGCGGACGGCTGGCACCGCGCACTACGATCATTCTGGCAGCCTATGGCCCTGCTACGCGCAAGCGCCCGGCATTGACGCACAGCAAGCTAAAGCCCGCCGTTTGATGCAGCAGGGCCAAATCAGTTCAGCCTGTAAACTTTATGGGGTTCAACTCAGTGAACACGTGCGCAAACTGGCCGCCGGCCAGTCTTTTATGCGCTTTTTTCCTGTCAACCTTGTATGGACGCAAGAGCTTCACCATGTGCTGCGGCAGCTCGCCCCTTGGCACTTGGCACCAGGCTTGGTCCGCATTCAGCAACACTTGGAAGAAAGCACACGCAAACCACCCCACCGGGTAGTTGGGAGCGCAAGCTATTCTGGTTTTCAGGCCAGCGCCAGCAAATGCGCTGGGGGCTTGGCGTGCACTTCGGTGCATCGGGTGCGCCAGAGCTCGATTTGATTGCTACGGCCTCCAATGAGCACTTTCCTAAACCCGACTGGAAGCAGCATCCCTAGCGCCTTGCGTGCTACACATCTTGCGGATCCCGTCCTGCCTCACGCCGCTTTCAAGCAGTCCTGCATCTGATCCGCCGGCATGGCGCGGGAATGCAACCATCCTTGAAAGAAATTGCACTCCAGCGACTGCAGCAACTCCAGCTGATCTTGGGTCTCCACCCCTTCTGCCACCACTTCCAATTCCAGGCTATGGACCATGCGCAAAATCCCCCCCACCAAGTGCGTGCGATGGCGAGATGGAAAGAGGAACTCACGCCCCAGTTTGACTCTTTGCACGGGCAGGTATTGCAGATAGGCCAACGAAGAATGGCCGGTGCCGAAGTCATCCAGTGCAATCGTCACCCCAAGGCGCGATAGCTGGCCCAGCACCTCCTTGGCGTGTTCACAATCCTGCATGGCCTGGGATTCAGTGACCTCCAGCTCCAGCCAGTGGGCGGGCACAGCATGGCGCAGCAGGCAGGAATGCACCAGCTCCACCAGATTGGACTGGCGCAGCTGATAGGCCGAAAGACTCACCGCCACGCGCAAAGGCGTCCCCTCCGCCAGCCACAGAGCAATCTGCTGGCATGCGGCATCCAGCACATAGTTGCCCAACGCCACAATCTGGCCCGATGCCTCGGCCACCGGAATAAAACGCGCCGGACTGATGTTGCCAAGCATCGGGTCATTCCAGCGCAGCAAGGCCTCGGCCCCCACAATGCCACCGCTTCGCACATCAACCTGGGGCTGATAGTGCAATTGCAGCCCGCCATAGCTCAGGGCAATTCGCAGACGATCGGCCAGCAGCACGCGCTCGGCCATTTCCTTGCCCATGCTTGGCTCATAGAACAAGGCATGACCACGGCCCTGCGCCTTGGCGCAGTACATGGCAATGTCGGCAAAGCGCAGCAGATCATCGCCCGTCTGCGCGTTCTCCGGGTACAGGGCAATGCCGATGCTGGCACCAAAATCCAGGGCCAGGCCTTCCAACTCAAAAGGTGTCGCCAGTGCGGCCAATATTTGCGTGCTCCAAAAGCGGGCACGCTGCGCGCATTCACCCACCAGCAGCACGATGAACTCATCGCCTCCCTGGCGGGCCAGCAGTCCATCGTTGCGCAACTGTTCCTTGAGGCGGTTGGCTACTTCCTTGAGCAACTGGTCTCCAGCATCGTGTCCATAGCCGTCATTGATGGCCTTGAAGTTATCCAGATCCAGTTGCAGCAAAGCCAGACTCTCGCCACTGCTTTGTGCCAGCCGGATTTGCTCGGCCAGTTCCTGCCCAAACTGCCAGCGATTGTTCAGCCCGGTCAGGGTGTCGCGGGTAGCCTGAAACTTCAGGCGCTGCTGCATCTGATTGATCTCGGTCACATCGCGTACAAAGGCCACGGCAATGCCCGCTTGCGCATCCCCAAAATAGCCCAAAGCGATATCCACCGGCACCGAACCACCCTGTTTGCGGGGCATCCACAGCACACCGCCCAAGCCCATGGCCCTGCGCGATGGCCGCGCGAAATAGCTTTGCATATAGCTGCGGTGCTTGACGTGCATATCGGCGGGCAGCAATCTGTCTATCAGATGCCCCTCCAACTCTTGACGCTCAAAGCCGGAAATCGCCTCCATCGCCGCATTGGCCACCACGATGCGCCCCTCGCGGTCCACCAGCAACAACCCATCCGGGGCCGCATCCAGCGCATCGCGCTCACGCCGAGTCAGCAAGGTGTCCATCCTCATCAACGCAGGCGGTTGAGCAGGGCCGGCGGGCATGCCCCTCTCCGTGATGGCCTCGGCCATAGGGTTCTTGCAAGAAGCAGACTGGGATTGCGCCATATGCAGACTCCTACATCCCACTCGCCAGCCCAAGCCTGGTGCCGGAGCTGCGCAAAGGGCGTATTAACTAACTGCAGTTCTACCAGTCAAATTTACAAAATGCAACAAAACCTACTCTATGAATCGTTGATGCTGAAGCGGATTTAAAAGACCCGCAGTTGCGCAAAATGCGCGATGCCCGCCTCAGCAGCAAGCAACGCAGTTCAGCGCAGATTCAATGTCAGAGGAGTAGGGACTTCACATCCTGGGTCAGCACCTGCGGGCCCGCCCCATAGCGCTCATAGACACGCAAACGGCCCTGAGTGTCATAAAGATAGGTACCTGCTGAATGGTCCAGCGTGTACGTGCCTGCGGCCTTGCCGGGTACCTTCTTGAAGTAAATCTTGAAGTCCTTGGCCACGGCAGCGATTTCGTCAGGCGTGCCGGTCAAGCCCACAAAGCTTTCGTCAAAGTTCGCCATATAGGCCTTGAGCACTTCGGGCGTGTCACGCTCAGGGTCGAGCGAGATAAAGATGGCTTGCAGCTTGGCGCCGACAGATCCCAAAGCTTCTTTGACTTCTTTCAGCTCCTGCATCGTGGTCGGGCAAACATCAGGGCATTGGGTGTAGCCAAAGAAGACGGCAACGACCTTGCCAGAGAAGTCTTTAAGACTGCGCTTTTGACCGTTCACATCGGTCAGCGGAATGTCTTTGGCGTATTCAGCACCGGTCACATCCACGCCTTGAAACGCAGGCTTTTTTTCGCCCTTGCAGGCGCTCAAAGTGAATGCAGCCATACCGGCTAATGTGGCAGCGCCCAAAGTGCGCAGTACAGCTCGTTTATCCATTATGGGGCAGTCAAGTCAGGTAGTGATCCACCAGCAAGGCGGCGAACAACATGCTCAGGTGAATCAGGGAAAAACGGAAGGTTTTACGTGCCAGCGCATCAGAGTAGTTGCGCAGCAATGCCCAACCATAACCGCAAAAGCCCAACCCCAAAATCACTGCGGCAAAGAGGTAAAGATAGCCACTCATGCCCACCACAAACGGCAGCAAGCAGCCCGCAAACAACACCACCGTGTAGAGAAACACTTGCAGCCGCGTAAAGGCATTGCCATGCGTGACTGGCAGCATGGGCAGGCCTGCACGGCGATAGTCTTCAACGCGGTACAGCGCCAGTGCCCAAAAGTGCGGGGGGGTCCACAAAAAGATGATGAGAAACAGAAGCCATGCCTCATGCCCGACCTGCCCCGTCATGGCCGCCCAGCCCAGCACAGGGGGCATGGCACCCGATGCGCCGCCAATGACGATATTCTGCGGCGTCAGTGGCTTCAAAATCAAGGTGTAAATGACGGCATAGCCCACAAAGGTTGCAAGCGTCAGCCACAGCGTCAGGGCATTCACCGCTACCAACAAGACGGCAGCGCCTGCTGCGCACAGCAGGGCCGAAAACACCAAGGCCTGAGAGTGCGATAACTCACCACGCGCAGTAGGCCGCCAAGCAGTACGCTTCATGCGCGCATCAATCGCGTGCTCTACCAAACAGTTAAAAGCCGCTGCCGCTGCCGCGACGAGCCAAATGCCTGCGCTAGCTATCAGCATGCGAGTCCAGTCTGCCCAAGTCGGCACGCCGGGGACCGCCAACACCATGCCAATAAAGGCGCAAAAAACAATGAGCTGCACCACCCGCGGCTTGGTCAGCGCGTAGTACTGCGCCCAACGCGATGAGGGCTGCGCAGTCTCTGCTGCGGGTTGAGCAGTGTCCTGCGCATTCATGACTTCAGCCTGCATACCAGCCACCTCAACAACTATGATTTATATAGCTAGCAGTCATTTATCTATATAGACCACAAGCGTATTTAATGCTTATTTATCGGCTATTTCTGCTGCACCACGCCCTGCCCCACGCCCGGCCTCATCCCATGAGGAAGAAGCGCGCAGCAGCCGCTCTAAATCACGCTTGGCCTTGCCAGCCGAGGCTTTGTCTAGATTCGCAGGAAAGCGCATCATCCAGTGTCCTTGTGGGTCCACAACATACAGGTGCTCGTCCAGCGTGTGGCCGGCCTCAGGCTGCAACCAAGCTTGAATAGCGGCAGTCGGCATGCGCAGCGCAGTCGCTTGCTCTGCCGCAGAAAGAATTTTTTCGCTCACAGGCTGCTGATCGTTGATGAGCCAAACCCAATCCAGCCGATCCTTCTCTCGCCCCAGCGTTTCACGCAGTTGGCGCTGCAAATACAGATGATCCTGGCAGCGTTCTTCGCAAGCTCCGCTACTGGTGCTGAGCAGCAACCATTGCCCTTGCAAGCTGCGCAAATTCACGCTGGAGCCATCGAGCTTTTGCACCTGCACATCAGGCAGGCTGGGCTGGCTGGCAATCAGCTCGCCATAGCTGCGCTGCTGCGTGGGCCGCAGCACGTAATAGGTGAAGTAAGAGGCAACGACGGGAGCTGCACACATGAGCAGCACCGCCAGCATTTTCCATCGACCGCTGCGCGCCTGCCCAGCCGGGGCTACCTGATGGAGCTGGCTTTGCGCGGGGTCGGGCAAGCTGTGAACGGCAAAGCTCAGTGGCTCATCACCATCATGGCTGAGGTGCTTCGAACTGCTCCTTGCGCAGGGGGGAGTAAAAGCGTCGGACGAGTTGAAACCAGACATAAAGCAGCACCACCAAAACACTGAGTCCGAACCACTGAAAAGCATAGCCGTAGTGCTTTTGCACACCGGCATTGATTTGCGGCCAGTCGCGCAGCAAGCCTTGACTAGCTGCGTTATCGCTGGTCTCTACCAAGCTCAGCGCCAGCAGCGGCAAGCGGCTTTGCTGCGCCCACTGGGCAATGTCTACATTTTGTCGGATGAGCGACTTTTGCCCATCAGGGTCTGCCCCGGAGTCGGCCACCCCACTGCCGCTTTTCAGGCCCTCAAGCTCCATCAGTTTTGAGGGCGGAGCTTGCAGCCTTCCTTCAATCGTAACGGTGCCAGCAGGCGTCTTCACATCCGGTAAAACCGTTCGATCCATGAAGTTACGCAGCGCCCAGCCGCGCTGCACGATGATGATCGCGCCCTCATGTGGCGCAGCAAGGCGAAACGGCGTGAGCACGTAAAAACCGACTTTGCCCTGCATTTGCCGGTTTTCCAAAAACACCGTTTGCTCAGCAAGCCACTGACCTTGCAGTTGCGCGGGCCTGTGCAACAGCTCTTTGCGCTTTGAATCAGTCAGGATTTGAGTGACTGCCGGAACCTGCAACGCAAGCTCTGCATTGCCCCAAGGTGCTAGTGCCTGCTGGCGCTCCATGGCATCAAAAATCTCTTGCTTTTGCGCTGCACGGCCCAATTGCCAAAAACCCAGTGACGCTGTGATGCCTGTGCAGATCAAGGCAGCAAAAGAGATCAGTAAAAACCGCCAGAGGTCTGGAGTTCGAAAGCTAGACACCAGATAATCCATTCATGAAATTCGTCATCATTCTCGCTTTTCTCGCCATTTTGGCGAGCTTGGGCAGCGCCCTGTTCTTCATGATGCGCAAAGGCGATGGCAGCGCCAATACGGCCGCGGATGATGCCGAACGCAGCCGAAAGATGTTTCGCGCTCTGGCTATTCGCGTGGCGATTTCTATTGTGCTTTTTGTCTGCATTTTGCTCAGCGCCAAGATGGGTTGGATTCAACCTACAGGCTGGCAACCAGGGCAATAATCACCATCAAAAATTAAAGCGCCTTGCGTTTGATTGGCATGGACTTCAGCCAGTTTTTGGCTGAAACTTCCATGAATCAAACGCAATGCGCTTTGCCGCGCTGCGGCTTACATCCAGTACACAAGGATGTAGAGGAAGACCCAAACCACATCCACAAAGTGCCAGTACCAAGCCGCGCCTTCAAAGCCGAAGTGGTGCTTGTCGGTGAAGTCACCCTTCATCAAGCGAATGGTGATGAAGAACAGCATCAACATACCCACCAGCACGTGAAAGCCGTGAAAGCCGGTAAGCATGTAGAAGGTGGAGCCAAACACGCCCGAGTTGAGCTTGAGGTTGTACGCGGTATACAGGTGGTAGTACTCGTAAGCCTGAACGCCCAAGAAGATGCAACCCAAAATCACCGTCATCCACATAAAGCGAATGCAGCGGGCACGGTTGTTGGCTTGTAGCGCGTGGTGAGCAATGGTCAGCGTCACGCCCGATGTCAGCAGCAGCGCAGTGTTGATGGTGGGCAGCCAAAACGGGCCCACCGTCTTGAAGGGCTCAACAATATTGCCAGGCGATGCCGTGGCACCGGCTGCCACGCTAGGCCACACGGCCTGAAAGTTAGGCCACAACAGCTCATGGGATAAGCTGCCCAGCGTAGGCACCGAGTGCGAGCGTGCCCACCACAGGGCGGTAAAGAAGGCGCCGAAGAACATTACCTCAGAGAAGATGAACCAGCTCATACTCCAGCGGTAAGACAGATCAATCTTGCGGCTATAGAGCCCGGCTTCGCTTTCGCGCGCGGCATCGCGGAACCAGAAAAACAGTATCGACAGCCACCAGATCAGCCCAAAGTACAGGGAATACATTCCCCATTCGTGGCCATTGATCCAGGTGCCTGCACCCAAAATCATGAAAAACAGACCGATGGCCGCCATCACCGGATGACTGGATTCGGCTGGCACATAGTAGTAAGGGGTCGCGCCCTTATGGGTTGCACTCATCACTCGGCTCCTGACGCTGTTGATCGTTGTTTTTACCGACGCTCTACTATCACTTGCTCTTTATGACGTGGATCTCACTCATCTCAACCGTCCTCAGCCTAAGCTAAACGACCAAGTTAACGATCCATATCAACGCTAATACCAAAACAAAAATGGCCACCAGCCCCACTGCAATCACGTGCAGCGGGGTGATGCTGGCAAAATCTTTTTCATACTCCTTGCCCTTGCGCACACCCAGCATGGCCCAAGCCACGGCAACGATGCTGCGCCAAAAGCCAGACTTTTTGCCCTCATCCGTCAAAGGTGGCTCCCCGAGGCAGCCACACCCAGATCGGTGGCTGCCGTGCTATCCACTGGCGAAGCAGGTGAAACAGGTGCGGCAGGCACCTTGCCACCCACCTCAAAAAACGTGTACGACAAGGTGATGGTCTTCACATCTTTGGAGATGCGCGGATCAATCACAAAGGCCACCGGCCACTCGCGCTTTTCACCCGGCTCCAGCGTGTATTGCGAAAAGCAAAAACACTCCATCTTGTTAAAGAAAGCGGTGGCCTGACGCGGTGCATAACTGGGAATGGCTTGCGCGGCCATGCGGCGGTTTTGCACGTTCTGAAACTCATACATCACAGTCGCCAACTCACCGGGGTGAACTTGTACCGTGCGCTTGGCGGGCTTGAAGTCCCAAGGGCCACGCGCGTTGGCATCAAACTCTACGGTGATCGTGCGGGTGGTGTCGATTTGGCTATTGCTGGGCAGCTTCACATCGCGCCCGGCCACTCCCGCACCGGGCACCTGCTTTTCAGACAGCGACAAAATATTGATGCCCGTCATCTCGCAGATGTGTTTGTAGATGGGGATGAGCAGGTAGCCAAACGCGAACATGCCCAGCGCGACAATCGCCAGTTTGCCCACCATTTTTGCGTTTTCCTTGGCTACGCTCACTTCACGCTCCTTGCATCCGCTGCACAGGCCTGCCGCATCAGTGCAGCAAGGCCATCTTCACGATAAAACCGATAAAGAACACGGCAGCGGTGGAGGCCAGAATCAGCCCCAGCCTGCGGTTTGCCTTGCGCTGCTCTTGCAGTCTAGTTTGCGTTGTCATATGCGTCTTTTTAGCCAATCACCTTGGTGGCGGTTTCATCGAGCTTAGGCGGTGTCTCAAAGGTGTGGAATGGTGCGGGTGAAGGCACTTCCCACTCCAAACCCTCTGCGGCTTCCCAAGGCTTTTGCGGCGCTTTTTCGCCACGACCGCGCATGGCAGGCCACACCACGAAGACAAAGAAGTACACCTGCATCAATCCAAAGCCCAAACCGCCAATCGACGCGACCATATTGAAGTCGGCAAACTGCATGGGGTAGTCGGCATAGCGACGCGGCATGCCAGCCAGGCCCAGGAAGTGCATGGGGAAGAACGTGATGTTGAAGAAAATCAGTGAGCCCCAAAAGTGAATTTGGCCGCGTCTTTCGGAGTACATCACGCCCGTCCATTTCGGCGACCAGTAGTAGTAGCCGGCGAACATCGAGAAGAGCGATCCGGCCACCAGCACATAGTGGAAATGCGCCACCACGTAGTAGGTGTCTTGCAGCTGAATGTCGATAGGCGCCATGGACAGAATCAGCCCTGTAAAACCGCCCATGGTGAATACGAAGATAAAGCCCACGGCAAACAGCATGGGGGTCTCAAACGTCATGGAGCCGCGCCACATCGTGGCCGTCCAGTTGAACACTTTGACCGCTGTGGGCACGGAGATCAGCATGGTCGCGTACATAAAGAACAGCTGACCTGTGACCGGCATGCCTGTGGTGAACATGTGGTGCGCCCACACGATAAAAGACAAGATGGCAATGGCCGCCACGGCATAGACCATGGAAGTGTAGCCAAAGAGCTTTTTGCGGCTGAAGGCGGGCACGATCTGGCTGACGATACCGAAGGCCGGCAAGATCATGATGTAGACCTCGGGGTGGCCGAAGAACCAGAAGATGTGCTGGTACATCACCGGGTCGCCCCCGCCTGCGGGGTTAAAGAAGCTGGTGCCAAAGTGGCGATCTGTCAGCGTCATGGTGATGGCACCTGCCAGCACGGGCATGACGGCAATCAGCAGATATGCGGTGATCAGCCAAGTCCAGGAGAACAAGGGCATCTTCATCAGCGTCATGCCGGGTGCGCGCATGTTCAAAATGGTCACGATGATGTTGATCGCACCCATGATGGAGCTGGCACCCATGACGTGCATCGCAAAGATGCTGGTGTCCATGGAGGGGCCCATTTGCAGCGTCAGTGGCGCGTACAGCGTCCAGCCTGCCGCGGGTGCGCCGCCGGGCATGAAGAACGAGCCCACCAGCATCAAACCCGCAGGAATCAACAGCCAGAAGCTGAAGTTATTCATACGCGCAAAAGCCATGTCGGATGCGCCAATTTGCAGCGGCAGCATCCAGTTAGCAAAGCCCACAAAGGCCGGCATGATGGCGCCAAACACCATGATCAGGCCATGCATGGTGGTGAGCTGATTGAACAGCTCAGGGTTGACGATCTGTAAGCCCGGCTGGAACAACTCAGCACGAATCAGCATAGCCAGAGCGCCCCCCACCATCAGCATGGTGAAGGAGAACAACAGATACATCGTGCCGATGTCTTTGTGATTGGTCGCAAACAGCCAGCGGCGCCAGCCCGTGGGCATGGCGTGATGATGGTCGTCATGCCCATGGTCATCGTGACCATGGCTCTCATGACTGTGGTCATGGGTGTGGACGGGAGGAACTACGGCACTCATATTCTTTTCTCCAATCTGTCTCTATACCCGGCTCTTACGGGGCGACCGTAATGTCAACACGGCGTGCCTGCTGGTCTGCACCTGCGGCGGCGGTAATGGTCTCGGGCTTGCGCATCTCGATACGGTCAGCGGCAATACCGCTCTCGCTCAATAATTTGGCAACAGCCTTGGCGCGATCCTTAGCCAGCTCCGCATTCTTGTCGGCGTTGCCGGTTGCATCCACAAAACCAGACAGCGCAATCTTGCTGTCCTTGTGCGCAGCACCGTATTCAGCAGCCTTTTTCACAGCAACTACAGCCGCGTCATCCAGCGTGCTCTTGCCGGTTTCGAAAAAGACTTGATAGGGGGTTGCAGCGCTAGCTGCTGCGGGCGCGTTTTCGGCTGGAGCGATTGCAGGCGCCTGGGGAGAAACTGCTGCAGGTGCTGCACCACCACCTTCAGGGAACTTGCCGCCGCGCGCTGCCAAAAACTGTGCAGGCTGCACTAACTGGCCGGTTTGGTTGCTCCAGTGGTTCTTGGTAAAGGTAGCGACTGCAGCCAAATCAGTGTCGCTCAACTGTTTCCAAGCGGGCATAGCGCCGTTAGCTCGTCCCTCCAGCACGGCATGCATCATGTCAGCCATGGGGCCCAGAACGACCGCACTGCCGTCTAGTGGTTTGATCGCACCAGCGCCCTTGCCGCTGGCTTGGTGACAGGCTGCGCAGTTAGCAGCGTAAACCTTTTCGCCACGGGCAATTAAATCCGCCAGCACCCAAACCTTATTCGGATCATCGGCCTTGGCTGCCAGTTTTTTCTGCTCAGCCGCCACCCAAGCGCTGTAGTTTTCGGCAGACAGCACCTTCACATGGATGGGCATGTAGGCATGCTCTTTGCCGCACAGCTCAACACACTGGCCATAGTAGTCACCGACCTTCTCAGCCTTAAACCATGTGTCCCGCACAAAGCCGGGAATCGCATCTTGCTTGATACCGAAGGCAGGCACCATGAAGGAGTGAATCACGTCGTTGGCCGTGGTGATGATGCGCACTTTTTTGTTGACAGGCACCACCAGCGGATTGTCTACCTTGAGCAGATAGTCGCTAGGCGCATTGCTCACATCGCCGCTGTTGGACATTTGGCGGTGCGCCGTATCCAGCGTGGAGATAAAAGCCAGCCCTTCGCCTTCACCGTTGAGGTAGTCATAGCCCCATTTCCACTGATAACCCGTGGCCTTGATGGTGAGGTCTGCATTGGTCGTATCTTTTTGCGCGACCAACACCTTGGTGGCAGGCAGCGCAATTGCTATGACGATGAGAAATGGAGCCACCGTCCACGCAATTTCTACATTGACGGATTCATGAAAGTTCGCAGCCTTGGCACCCTTTGATTTGCGATGCTTCCAGATGGAATAGAACATCACACCAAACACGCCCAAGAAGATCACCGTGCAGATGATGAGCATCATCCAGTGCAACCAGTGCTGCTCTACGGCAATACGCGTAACAGGCGGGTGCAGGTTG
This sequence comes from Comamonas sp. Y33R10-2, assembly GCF_019355935.1. Classification (NCBI taxonomy): domain Bacteria; kingdom Pseudomonadati; phylum Pseudomonadota; class Betaproteobacteria; order Burkholderiales; family Comamonadaceae; genus Comamonas; species Comamonas sp. Y33R10-2. The sequence goes on along the minus strand of NZ_CP079925.1, from coordinate 3,554,375 downwards.
AGCTGATTGACGGCAGGGCCTCCCGGCAAATCCTGCGCGGCGTAAGCCATGGAACTACCCCACGCTGCCAAGGCCAAACTCCGGGCAACCAGCTTGGTGGAAATGTTTTTCATCGTTTTCACTTACCTCTAAGCCTTAGTTTGTCCACTTGCTCAGACTGCTTGCACAACGCATTCGCTGCATGCGTCGCAAGGCTGTGCACTCACACAATTCTTACGAACTACACCTCAGCATGCCCCAAAATTTGATAGCACCGTCTGCGCGCATTCACTAATGCATGTGCCGCAAAGCCGTGCCAACCCACCCTCACTTCGCAGCGCTTATCCAGCTCAAAACCACAACGAACAAGGCATGCCGCGGCATATACCGGGCATGGCAAAAACTGGCATGGCAGCCACCACAAAACAAAGCAAAGAAGTGCGCGCATACGCTGCAGCAAAAGCAGAGCACATGAATGCGCAAGCGCAGCGAAATACTGGCTTTTGGTGACGATGAACTACGAGATCTGGCCGCTCAAAAAACCGCTGGCCATTCCCCTTGGCAAAGCGAAACACCCGACACTCCCCCGGCGACTCAAGCCGCACTGTTTTGTTTCTTTCAGGCTGGAGAGGCGCCCGAAAGATGACTGCTATTTAGTAAATAACTTGGGGAAATTGTAGGCAGCATTGAGGCAAAAACACTGACCAGAAAACGACACTTGAACTATCGCAAACCCGTGTTGCGCGGCTGCTTGAGCATAGCTTTCATGTCTTCCAGCGAGACGGCGCTATTGGCCTCCAAGCGCAGCTTGGGCTGAGGTTTATAGGCATGGCCATAGACGATTTCAAAGGTCAGCGACAACTGGCCATCAGCCTGCTTTTCGGGCCAGTGCTCGGCCATTTTTTGCAGCAAGTCCGCCTTCCAGCGCTTGCCGCGCAGACCGGCAAAACGAGCTGGGTGCAGATTGCGCCCCAACTCGCGCAACTCTTGCAGCAAACGCTCTGGCGTAGCAAAGGTCAACGTGATGCGTTCCATATCCATCACCGGCTCGGCAAAACCGGAATGCACCAGCATGTCGCCCCAGTCATGCATATCGGTAAAGGCGTGACCTGCTGGACCCAAGCCCAGTTGGGCATACAGGCGGTGCAATTGCTGCACCGTATCTGGCCCCAGACCCGAGAACATCACATAGCCATCGACTTTGAGCGCTTTGTGCCAGCGCTCAATCAAGGTCTGCGGGTCTGCTGCGGTGTGCAGCACCATATTGGCCCACAGCATGTCTAAGCTCGCTTGCGCAGGCTCAGCCACCTGCGCAGCAGCCCCCTTCCAGCGCGAGAGTTGCCACCAGCGGCTGGTGAGTTTTTCTTGCGCAATGGCCTGACGCTGGGCCACAGGCTCATAAATCGTGCATTCGGCCTGTGGATAGCGCTCGCGCAGCAAGTGGTGCGATGCCATGCCGCCGCGCACCGGCTCCCAGTGGCACCACTGCTCGGGTGGCTTCACAATCCAGTCCAACCGCTGCTGCATGCGGCTAGCCACCTCCTCATGCAACCAAGGCGACTCGGCTGGAGCGGCCGAATGCCAATGGTTTGCAGCTACAAAATCAATAGTGGGAGGCAGAGCGTGGGACATGAGCAGTCAAAGCTGGCAGAAGTAGAGCGAAATGGAGTCTCAACTTCAGCCTGAAAGGGAATCATTGCGGCGCGAGTATATTGATTCCATGCCCGGCCTTCATGCGTCATGGCTTTCACGCCTTCGCCTTCACCTACGTCTTCATCCACAAAATTGGCTGGACGCTTTGCCCAGCCAATGCGCCGTCTGTGGGCGCTGGCCGGGGCCACGCATCTGCAGTGACTGCCGCTTGCGTTGGGCCACACCCATGCACCGCTGCCAGACCTGCGCCATACCACTGCCGGCTTTGATCTGCACCTGTGGAGCTTGTCTTAAGCAGCCGCCCAAGCTCCAGCGCTGCACTTCTGTGCTAAGCTATGCCTACCCTTGGCAAGACCTCATCACCCACTACAAGTTTCAGGCCGATTTAGGACTGGCGCGCAGTTTGGGGCGCTTGCTGGCCAGCCACCCTGAGGTCACAGAGCAGTTGCTGGCCTGCGATGCGCTGCTGCCAGTACCCACCAGCAGCCAGCGCATACAGGAGCGCGGCTTTGACCATAGCTTGCTGCTGGCGCGCGCGCTGGCCAAGCAAACGAGCATCAAACGCCCCGTGCTAACCAACGTAGTGCAGCGCAAACATCTGGAGTTAGCACAGCATGCATCCAAGCGAGAGCAGCGCCTGCGCCAACTGCGCGGCGTATTCAGCATAGAGCCAGCGCAGGTAAAGCAAGTTGCAAACCGCCATATCTTGCTGATTGACGATGTGATGACCACAGGCGCTACGCTGGATGCGCTGGCCAGTTGCCTGCTGGCGGCAGGAGCGGCATCTGTCTGCGCCGCCGTGCTGGCCCGCACGCCGTAATGCACGCTAAAAGCCGCTTTACGAGATATTTCAAAAACTACCGGGGCAGGCAGCACGGGTAAAGCCTCCCCTGCACAATAGCGCCCCATGTTTCATATCGTTCTTGTGGCGCCCGAGATTCCCCCCAATACGGGCAACATCATCCGCTTGGCTGCCAATACGGGCTGCAGCCTGCATTTGATTGAGCCGCTGGGCTTTACCATGGAAGACCGCCACATGCGCCGTGCCGGTCTGGACTATCACGAGTACGCCAATCTGGCCCGCCATGCCAACTGGGAGGCGTTCATCGCGACCTGCCAGCCCCAGCGCGAGCGCATGTTTGCCATGACTACTCATAGCAGCAGCCCCGCTCACGCTATGAATTTCAAAGCTAGCGACTGGTTTGTCTTTGGCTCTGAAAGCAAGGGCTTGCCTGCCGATGTGCGCGCCCAGTTCCCTAACGAGCAGCGCCTGCGCCTGCCCATGCTGGCATCGCAGCGCAGCCTGAACTTGTCTAACGCCGTGGCGGTGACGGTGTTTGAAGCTTGGCGCCAACAAGGCTTTGGCGGCGCAGCACTGGCCGAGCCTATCCCTGCGCCCTGATTAAAGACTGCATCGAAACAAAAGCCCCAAGGCAACTTCCTAGGGGCTTTTTTGTTGATGAGACGGTCTTGATAAAAGCGGTCACGCCGCTGCACCAAAGCTGCGTGCCAGCGACTCGGCGACGCATACTGGCTTGTCGCCACCCTCGCGCTCGACGGTAACCAGCCAAGTCATTTGAATGCCACCGGGCTCAATTCGCTCAGCGGCTTGCAGCGTCATGCGTGCACGCAAGCGACTGTTGACGGGTACAGGAGCCATAAAGCGCACCCGGTTCAAGCCGTAGTTCACCCCCATTTTTGAGCCTTCAATCTCGAACGTTCCCTCAAAAAACTGCGGCAGCAGCGACAGGGTGAGAAAACCATGCGCTATAGGCCCACCAAATGGGCCTTGGACTGCACGCTCTGGGTCGGTGTGAATCCATTGCTGATCGCCCGTAGCATCGGCAAACATTTGAATCTGCGCTTGGCTGATGGTGATCCAGTCGCTAACAGCGACTTCTTGCCCAATACAGGCCAGCACTTCGGAGTAGGAGCGAAAGGTTTTCATACCCTCAATGTAGAAGCCCCCTGCCCTGTGCCATGTCTGGCGCGGGACAAGGGGCTTACCCTGAAGTTAAAGCAAAAACCGCCTCAAGTCCAATTTTCACAATGACTTTCAGCTATTGTTTTAGAAGCAATCGAGCTTCGATCACCCCGCTTCGTTAGAGCGCTGCACAAAAAACAAGCCTGCGCCCACGGCCATCAACAAGCCGCCAAAAATGCGATTTTGGTTACGCATAGCTCGCGCGCTGCGCATCAAGCCGCGCAAGGTACTGGCACCCAATGCGTAGCTATGCATGACGATGCTATCGACGGCCAGCATGGTGACGGCCAAAATAGCTAGTTGCGGCGCCAAGGGGCGGCTGGTGGTCATGAACTGGGGCAGCACCGCCACCATAAAGATGATGCCCTTGGGGTTGGTGGCATTGGTAAAAAAGCCCGTCAGCACGCGCTTTTTGAAGCTGACCTCAGGCATGGCGTCTTGCGCTGCCAATGGCGATCCGCTCGATCGCCACTGGCTGATACCCAGATAAATCAGGTAGCAAGCGCCCACAACCTTGACGGCATTGAATGCCCATTCAGACGCCATCAGCAGCGAGCCCACGCCCGCCCCTGCTATCAACATGATGAGCAGCAAGCCCAGTTGCAGCCCCATGATGGTGGCGCTGGTCTTGCGCACACCGTAAGACAGGCCATGACTCATGGACAGCACCGCCCCCGAACCCGGCGACACGGCAATGATCCAAGCCGCCACAAAAAACGCGAACCACGTGTGCAAATCCATACCCGTCCCAAATACCAAGCTGCAAAGGCGCTATCTTAAAAGCTGCGCTGTGCATTTTCAGACTCACCCTTCATTGATCGAAATAAGCAAAACCACAGCCCTGCCAGCTCGAAGCAGCCGTGATACGCTGCGCGCCATCATGTTCAACCCCAGTCAAGCCGACGTACGGCGATTTTTTTGCGGTGTCCGCGCCAAGATGATCAACGGTGGCCCTATGGAGGCCATAGAGACGCTGGCCAGCCTGTGGATTGCCGAGCATCCTGAATACTTCGACGAACTCTCCGACGTAGATGCAGCCCTTGCGCGCAACTACGACGCCGAGCCCGAGCGCACCAACCCGTTTTTGCACCTGTCCATGCACCTATCCATCAGCGAGCAGTGCAGCGTGGATTCACCGCGTGGAATTCGACAGGCTGTAGAGCTGCTAACGCGCAAGCGTGATTTGCATGACGCCCACCATGCGACCATGGAATGCCTAGGCCAAATGCTTTGGGAAAGCCAGCGCTCAGGCCGCCAGCCCGACGGCGAAGCCTATGTGGCTGGCGTGCAGCGCCTAGCCACTACTGACGGCAGTTTCAAGAGCGCCAACTAAGCCGTCGCTTTCACCAAAAACAAAAGCCCGTTTTCACGGGCTTTTTCTATGCAGAAGAAAAATTTACTTCTGCCCAAAACGGAAGTGCGGCTGCGTCACCACCTGCAGCTCACTATCTAAGCTGCCAATGTATTTGGCCAGCTGCTGCAACTCATCGTTTTTGAATTGCTTGGTAATACCTGCCATCACCCCATTGCTGCGGCCTATATGTGGGTTGTTTTCAACTTTGTACGACTGCAGGGCGCGAAAGACATAGTCCGCATACTGACCCGCCACTTTGGGGTAGCTGGGGTCAATGGGCTTAGCAAAGCCATCACCGTGACAAGAAAAGCATGCGCCTTTTTGCAGCAACGCAGTCACTGCGGCATTGGCTTCTTTAGGTTTGCCTTCTTTGGCTTTACCGTGTCCCGCATAGAAAGCCGCCACATCAGCAATATCTTGATCAGTTAACGGGTCTGCAATGCCGCGCATGCTCGGATGCTTGCGCTCGCCTTTTTTATAAGCGTTCAGGGCCGAGACGATGTATGCCTCGTTTTGCCCACCAATCATGGGAACTTTGTACACCTCAGGAAAGCTCGCCTGATAGCCGGAAATACCGTGGCAGCCGATGCACATGGCGATCTTGCCTTCGCCGGCCTTGGCGTCACCTTTAACAGCCTCTGCATTTGCCATGCCGGTCACTGAGGCGACAACGACGGCCATTACCGTGGTCCAATTTTTTATCATTTTTCGCGCACAATCCTTCAAGAGTTCAGACGGGTGCTCAAAAGCCTTGCTGCAGTGCAAACGATTATGGCAGTGAGAATTTGCCACGCTTATCAATACTTACGCTGATACCGCCCATGAAGTTTCAAGGTTCCGACAAATACGTTGCCACACAAGATCTGATGCTGGCCGTCAACGCCGCTGCAACTTTGCAGCGCCCGCTGCTCATCAAGGGGGAGCCAGGCACTGGCAAGACCATGCTGGCTGAAGAAGTGGCCGAGGCGCTAAAAATGCCGCTGCTGCAGTGGCACATCAAGTCCACTACCAAGGCCCAGCAAGGACTGTATGAATACGATGCCGTCAGCCGCCTGCGCGATAGTCAGCTGGCCGATATCGAAGGCGGCGAGCGCGTCAAAAACATTCACAACTACATCGTCAAAGGCGTGCTGTGGCAAGCCTTCACCGCCGATGAACCTGTGGTGCTGCTGATTGATGAAATCGACAAAGCCGATATCGAGTTCCCCAACGACTTGCTGCGTGAAATCGACCGCATGGAGTTTTATTGCTACGAAACGCGCGAGATGATTCGTGCCAAGCACAGGCCTTTGGTGTTCATCACCTCGAACAACGAAAAAGAGCTGCCAGATGCCTTCTTGCGCCGCTGCTTCTTTCACTACATCAAGTTCCCAGATGCGGACACCATGCGCCAGATCGTGGACGTTCACTTCCCCAAGTTGCAAGGCGAGTTGCTGGCAGCTGCGATGAAGGTTTTCTACGACGTGCGCAATCTGCCCGGACTGAAGAAGAAGCCCTCTACCTCTGAGTTGATCGACTGGCTCAAGCTGTTGGTGGCTGAGGAGATTCCCGCTTCCGCTTTGCAGACCGCAGACGGTAAGGTGAGCGTTCCGCCCATGGTGGGGGCGCTGCTGAAAAATGAACAAGACATGAGCTTGTTCGAGAAGCTGGTCTTTATGAATCAGCGCAATCGCTAAACAGACTGAACCTACAAAAAATCAAGGAGACAGATCATGAGCACACCCCAAAAACTCTTAATAGAAGGCAGCTCTGACGCCATCGGTTTTGTCGGCGGCGCTTTGCTGGGCTGGGGCGTTGGGCATGTGCTCGGCCTTGATTTGTTTGCCACTGGCTACGGGGCGGGCAGCATTGTGGCAATTGTCCTCGTTGGTCTGGGCGGCGGGCTGGGCCTGAAACTGGCCCGACTATGGCGCAACAAACGCGAACCCAAAAGCAAAACTGTTTGAGCGAGCCAATCATGAGCTTTGTTGAACCCGTCACCCTACGCGACCGTGGCGTTCGGCTAGAGCCACTGGCTTTGAGCCATGAGGCAGGCCTGATCGCCGCAGCCACAGACGGCGAGTTGTGGAAGATTCGAGTGACCTCCGTACCCGAGCCGCAAGAGGTGCGCAGCTACATTGAAGCTGCGCTGCAGGGCCGCGAGCAAGGTCACCGTTTTGCTTTTGCTGTGCTTGATGATGCCACCGGCAAAGTACTAGGCACCACCAGTTACCACGACATCGTTCCCGCCATTGGCCGCGTAGAAATTGGCTATACCTGGTACGCCAAAAGCGTGCAGCGAACCCACGTCAACACCTCGGCCAAGCTATTGCTGCTGGCCCATGCCTTTGGCACGCTAGCCTGCCATGTCGTGGGCTGGCGCACGGACAATTTCAACTTCGCCAGCCAGCGCGCTATTGAGCGCCTAGGCGCTAAAAAAGATGGCGTGATTCGCGGCCACGCGCTGCGCCGCGATGGCACGATTCGCGACACCGTGATGTACAGCTTGCGCAGCGGCGAATGGCCAGAAGTGCGCACACAGTTGCTCTATCTTTTAGAGCAACATGTCAAGACAGAATAAGGACTTGAGGCATATTTCATGCTGATCGATTTTTTTTACACCCTGCGCACCGCCAAGCTGCCAGTCTCAGTCAAAGAATTTCTGGCGCTGCTCGAAGCACTGGATGCCGGCATCATCGGACCCAAGAGCGAAGACCGCTGGAGTCTGGATGATTTCTATCACCTTGGCCGCACCATTTTGGTCAAGGACGAAAAGCATTTCGACAAGTACGACCGTGCATTTTCCGCCTATTTCAAGGGCGTGGAAATGCTGGCCGATTTGACTAAAGAAATCCCGCAGGACTGGCTGCAAAAACTGCTGGAGCGTGAACTCAGCCCCGAGGACAAAGCCAAGATTGAGGCAATGGGCTGGGACGAGCTGATGGAGACGCTGAAAAAGCGCCTTGAAGAACAAAAAGAGCGCCACGAAGGCGGCAACAAATGGATTGGCACGGGCGGCACCAGCCCCTTTGGCCATGGCGGCTACAACCCCGCAGGCATACGCATTGGTGGGCCGGGTCGCAACAAGAGCGCCGTCAAAGTATGGGAGCAGCGCGCTTACCGCGACTATGACGATACGCAGGAACTGGGCACACGCAACATCAAAGTAGCGCTGCGCCGCCTGCGCAAATTCGCGCGTCAAGGCAGTGAGTTGGAGCTGGACTTGCCAGACACCATTCGTGCCACTGCGGCCAATGCGGGGTATCTGGATATCAAGATGATTCCCGAGCGGCATAACAATGTGAAAGTGCTGCTGCTCATGGATGTGGGCGGCACCATGGATGAGCATGTACAAAAGGTTGAAGAGCTGTTCTCTGCCGTCAAAGGCGAACTCAAGCACCTTGAGTTTTATTACTTCCACAACTGCGTCTATGACTACATGTGGAAAAACAACCATCGCCGTTTTGCCGAGAAGTTTGCAACGTGGGACATCATCCGCAAATACAACAAGGACTACAAACTCATCTTTGTAGGCGATGCGACCATGAGCCCGTACGAAATCCTGCAACCGGGCGGATCCGTTGAGTACATGAATGAGGAAGCCGGTGCCGAATGGCTGCAGCGCCTGACCAATGCCTTCCCGCACTTTGCATGGATCAACCCCGAGCCACAAGGCGTTTGGCAATACCGCCAAAGCATCAGCATCATTCAGCAACTCATGGGTGACCGTATGTACCCTTTGTCACTCAAGGGCCTCGAAGATGCCATGCGTATGCTGTCAAAATAAGTAATGCTCCAGACATTGCTTAACAAAAAGCCGGCCCTGAAGCCGGCTTTGCTTTTGGGAGCCGCCTTAATACTCAGCGGCTGCAGCCTACTGCCCTCCAAAGACTCAGAAATAGAAGCCATGGGCATAGACACCAGTGGCCCGCCTGCGTTCTCCTTAGAAGTCGATGCCCCTAAAGAAGTTCGCGCCCTGTTAGAGCAGCACCTCGAACTTAAGCGCTTTCGCCATCAGCCCGATCTGCAGCGCCGCGAGCTGACGCGCTTGCTCGGTTCAACCGATGCCAATGTGCGCGAGCTCATTGGTACGCTGGGCTATTTCAGCCCCACCGTCACCGTGGAGCTCAGCGACACCCCAGATGAAGAAACACCGCGCAAAGTACTGGTCAAGGTAGAGCCCGGTCCGCCCACCGTGATTGAAAAGTCTGAAGTGCGCTTTACTGGCATGAACGCCAGTGACGATATGGGCCGCTCACAGCGCCTGCAAATTGAAGAAACTTGGCCGCTGCAAGCAGGCGAGCAGTTCTCGCAATCCGCCTGGAGTAGCGCTAAGAGTGGCGGCCTTAAAGAGCTGCAAAAACGCCGCTACCCGCTGGCGCGCATAGACAGCAGCTTGGCCGACGTGGATGCCGACACCAGCAAGGCGCAAGTCAACGTCACCTACGACCCCGGCCCTGCTTATACTTTTGGGCCGCTGCAAATTGAAGGCTCCCAGCGCTACGACCCTGTGCGCACCGCCCGCATTGCGCGCCTGCCTGAGGGCGAGGAATACAACCAACAAAGCATGATTGATGCGCAGCAGCGACTAGTGAGCAGCGGCTACTACGACTCTGTCTTTCTCAGCCTTGCGGACTCTCCAAAGCCAAGCGCCACACCAGCGCAGAGCGACGAGCAGCGCAAGCAGCAAAGTGCAGATATCACCTCACCCGTGATTGCCAAAGTGCGCGAGGCCAAGCTACAAAAATGGGTGTTTGGTGTGGGCGTCAGCACTGACACCGGGCCGCGCCTGTCTATCGATCACATTTACAACAAGGTGCCCTATCTGGACTGGCGTGCCGTGAGCAAGCTGCAGATCGACAAAAAAAATCCTCTAATCTCAACCCAGCTGATGGGTTTGCCAGGTGAAGACCTGTGGCGCTGGTTTGCCAGCGGCAAGCTCGAGCGCGCACCTGCGGGTGACTTCAACACCAACAGCGCGCAACTGCGCTTTGGCCGCAACAAGGCAGAAGACCGCATTGAACGCAATCTTTACCTGCAGTACGACTACGCCAAAACAATGGGCGATGGCGCACCGCCGGGCGCTTCATCTTTGCTGGCCAACTTTGGCTGGACGGCGCGCTACTTTGACAACAACTTGCTGCCCACATCGGGCTTTGGGCTGGCCACAGAGCTAGGAGCCGGCACTACGCTGACCCCGCAACGCTCGCCTTTTGGCCGCATCACTGGGCGCTGGCTCAGCCTGATACCGATGGGCGAGCGCGATGAGGAAACGCGTCGCCGCAGCCGCCTGCAACTCAAGGCGGGCGTGGGCGCCGTGCTGGCCAAGAGCGACGTGGACTTGCCCACCACCATCATGTTTTTGACCGGCGGCGACAACACGGTGCGCGGCTACGGCTATCAATCCATTGGCGCGCGCACCGATAACAGCCGCGTCATTGCAGGGCGCTATATGGCCATGGGCAGTGTGGAGTGGCAGCGCCCCATCACCATCAAAGGCAACACGCAAGATTTTGAACACACGGTCTTCATTGATGCAGGTACTGTGGGCGATGAAATTAACCGCCTCTACACACGCGTAGGCGTGGGCACCGGCATGCGCTGGAAAAGTCCAGTCGGCCCTATTCAAGCAGATATCGCTTGGGGCGCCCAGACACAACAATTGCGCCTACACCTGCGCCTTGGCTTCACGTTTTAAGCATGGCAGAACAAGACAACTCCCCTCCTACCCAAGCCCCCGCCACGCCGGCTCCTGCCAAGCGACGCCGCTGGCTACGCGCCTTAGGCTGGACATTTGCAGCAGCACTGCTCACCGTGATTTTGGCGATAGGCAGCCTGCTGTGGTGGATTGGCAAAGACGACTCCCTTCACCACACTTTGCAGCGCGTGGCAGGTTGGTTGCCGGCCAACCAGACACTGGTCGCCAAAGAGGTCACGGGTAGCGTCAAAAATGGTGGGCATATCGGCTGGCTGCAATGGCAAAGCCCAACCATGAAGGTCGAAGTGAATGACGCCAAAATCGGCTGGCAGTTCAGGCCACTGATTTTTTCGCGCTCACTGAAGTTGGGCGAAGTGCATATCGCCCAGCTGCGCATTGCCAGCACGCCTGATCCCGAGAAAAAGCCCAGCGAGCCCCTGCAATCGCTGACGCTGCCAGTCAAGATTGAGCTGCCGTTCAAGGTCGACAACATCATCTGGCAAGGACCGCCAGAGACCATCGTTCAGAACCTGAGCGGCAACTATCAATACACCGGCAGCCACCACGAGCTGAAAATTGACACGCTGCAAGTGGCTGATGGCCACTACCAAATGCTGGCGCGCATTCAAGGTGCGGCGCCCATGCAAACCAAAATTGAGTTGCAAGGAAAACTTCAAACGCCTAACCCGCTTGAAGCCAAGCAAGGCAGCGCTGCCCCATCGCTGATCGATGTGCTGGCCAATGCACAGATTGATGGCACGCTGGCGACTGAAGCCGCAAAGCTCAAAATCACCGCTCACGCTGAGGCAGAGGTTAAAAAACAGGAGCAGCCAGCGCTTGAGGCGCAAGCCATGCTGGCCGATATTGAAGCCAGTATTGCGCCGTGGAAGACACAGCCTATTATGTCTGCCAAGGCATTTCTCAAGAATCTAGACATTGCCGCCTTCTTGCCTCAAGGCCCGCGCACTTCGCTATCAGGCGAGCTGACGGCAGGCCCCGGCCCGGTACTGACGGCAGACTCTGCCAGTGCGGCAAATCAGCTGCCACAGCGCAGCGATCACACCCAGCAGACCTGGGTTCTGAGCACTGCAATTACCAACGCCCTGCCCGGCCCTTGGGACAAACAGCGCCTGCCACTTCAGCAATTGCAGGCCAAGCTGAACTTTGACGGTGGTCAGTGGCTCGTTGATGAAGGTCAGATCGGCATTGGCAAAGGTCAAGTCAACCTGACAGGTCGCTACATACCTGTGGGCCAAATGTTCGACGGCAAGCTGCAAGTCACCCAGCTCAACCCCGCAGACATCCTCAGCAACCTAGAAGCCGCACCGCTCAACGGCTCGCTGCAAGCCGAGACATTGACGCTGCCAGTCCCCCTCAACCCCGCTGATCAAGAGGCAACGCAAGCCGCACCAGCCGTTGCTTTCTCCATGGACCTGCATGCCGCAGGCAAGCCGACAGGCAAAGCACTTCGCATTCAGACTCTGGCCGCCAACGGCCAGTGGCAAGCCCCCCTGCTGCAGTTGAAAACACTAGAACTAGATGCGCTACAGGCCAAGGTGAATGCTCAGAGCATTGAGTTCAACACCGAATCTCAGCAAGCAAAAGCGCAGCTCAAAGCATCTATCCCCGGTGCACAACTGAGTTTGGATGGGCAGATGGCGCCCACCAGCGGCAAGGTGCAAAGCCAGCTGCAGCTGTCATCTTTGTCCAGCGTATCGCAGTGGCTGCGCAAACTGCCGGGTATCAAAGACCCGCTGGCGGGTGCAAAACTCGACGGTTCTGCCCAGCTGCAATTGGCGCTGCAAGGCGGCTGGCAAAACCTGCTCAATCGCCTCAATGCCGCCCATGGCAGTCCAATCGTAGCCAGCGGCTTGCAAGTGCAGGCAAAGCTGCAAGGCGACAAAATTCGCTACCAAGCAGCCGGCACTGCCGCCGATCAGGCCCTTGTTATTCCTGCCCTTCAACTGGCTCTTAACGGTAGCCCTGAGAACGCAAAAATTGACCTCATTGCGCAAGCGCAACAAGCAGGCAAAAGCGTGCAGATCAACACCGCTGTGCAAGCCGGCCTAGCAACGGGCAAAGATATGGCCCCGCTGGACTGGCAAGCCAGCCTTCAAACGCTGCAAGCACAGCTCAAACCCGGCAGCGCCAAGCCCGGCCCGTGGGCCGTGCAACTGCAACCCGGCGCGCCAGTGCAAATCACGCAGCGCACCAGTGGCAACACCGTACTCAATACCGTCTACCAGTTCAGCGCTGGCAAGCTGCAAATTACACCGCCCAAGCTGGAGATGCGCCGCACCAGCACCGAAGCATTAAGCCCTGCGCAACTGGCATGGGACGAAAGCTCCATCACTCGCACCGCAAGCGGCGCATGGGGTGTGCGCAGTGCAGGTCGAGCGCTTGGCATTCCCTTAGCCTGGGTAGACGCGTTCAGCATGGGTGACGATGATCCGCCACTTGAAGCCGCTGGCTTGTCTGGCGACCTGAGTTTTAACGGACGCTGGAATCTGGACACATTAGGTAAAAACCTCAAAGCCGACATCACGGTAGAGCGCGCCGCAGGCGATCTGAGGCTGGCAGTGGACGATGGATCTGGCACCACTGTCGTTCAGACCACCGGCCCCACCGCTACTCGTGCGGGCAGCACACGCACCCGCAAGATCAGCGGCGCGGGCATGCGCGCGCGCATCAAAGACGTGAGCCTCAATGTGCAGGCGCAAGGCAGTCAAGTCACTGCCAAGCTACTGTGGGACAGCGAACGCGCAGGCACCATCAATGCCGATTTACGCACCCAACTCAGCTACCAGCAAGGCGGCTGGGCGTTGCCCGGCACGTCAGCTCTTACCGGTCAGTTGCGCGCCAACATGCCGGACATTGGCATCTTGGCCTTGTTTGCACCGCCAGGCTGGCGCATTCAGGGCACGCTGGCGGCGGATGCCACTATCAGCGGCACTGTGCAAGATCCGCAGTGGCAAGGCAATATCAAAGCCGATACCTTGAGCATTCAGTCATTGCTCGATGGGATCGATCTGCGCGACGGCCTGATGCATGCCAAGCTGCAAGGCACGCGCTTTGACATTAGCGATCTGCGCTTCAAAGGCGGCAAGGGCAGCCAATCTCGCATTTTGGGCTACAGCGGCAATCTGACCAGCGCCCCTGAAGATGGCGGCACGTTAGTGGGTACAGGCTACGCCGAGTTCACGCCGGCCGGGAAAAACAGCGAATCGGGTTTGAGCATGAACTTGCAGGCCAAGGCCAGCAAGCTGCAAGTGCTGGTGCGCGCAGACCGACAAGTAAGTGTCTCTGGAGATTTACTAGCCAAGTTGGAGCAAGGCCAGTTCACGCTGCGCGGCGATCTCACGGTTGATCGCGCCTCCATCATCTTGCCCGAGGAGTCTGCGCCCTCGCTCGATAAAGACGTAGTCGTGCGCTCCGCCGCATCGCGCAAAGCCGAAGAGGAAGAACGTTTGCGCAGCGAGCGCGAAGCCCGCAAAGAACAGGCCCGTGCCACACCGCGCAAAGTGCCGGACATACTCGTCAAGCTCAACATGGGGCGCGACTTTGCGCTGCAGGGCTTTGGCATCAGCACCCGTCTGCGCGGTGAGTTGGAGGTTAAAGGCGCTAGCTATGTGGGTGGCCCGCCAAGCGTGACCGGAGAAATTCGCACTGAACAAGGCCGCTACCGTGCATGGGGCCAGTCCCTGAATGTAGAAAATGGACTGATCCGCTTCAACGGCCCCTACAACAACCCATCGCTGGACATTCTGGCCCTGCGCCCCAACATCGCCGTCAAGGCCGGTGTACAGGTGCTGGGCACCGCCAGCGCGCCCCGCGTGCTGCTGTACTCAGACCCTGATTTGCCCGATGCAGAAAAACTCTCTTGGGTCGTCATGGGCCGCGATCCTGCCACTGGTGGTGCCAGCAGCGCCCTGCTGCAACAAGCCGCTATGGCTTTGCTGGCCGGTGGCAATAGTTCCAGCAGCAAGATTGCTGGCAATCTAGGACTTGATGAAGTCGGCTTCAAAGGCGGCGGCGATGGCAGCAATGCATCAGGCGCTGCGCTGACCATGGGCAAGCGCCTGTCAGACAAGCTGTACCTGACCTATGAGCAGAGCCTGTCAGGGGCCATGGGCATCATCTATATCTTCTACGACCTGTCGCGCAGCGTCACCCTGCGAGCCCAGACGGGCATGACCAGCGCGATGGATATCGTCTACACCCTACGCAAAGATTAAGCCAAATTAGCCTATAGCCATTGATCTATAAAGACTTAAAGCTATCATTTTTAATACATCTATCGCCACACATTACGGGCTAGTACCGCTGGAGTGGTGACCTGATCGAGCTGTGCTTTGCCAAGCATCCAGAAGCACTGCAACGCAGGGTAGAATTCAGGCTAGATTGCACTCTGTTTGCAGCCCTAACGGTGCTTACAGGTACTAATAGATGTCCCGGTAGTTCAATGGATAGAACAATTTCCTCCTAAGAAATAAATAGTGGTTCGATTCCACTTCGGGATACCAATAAAAAAGCACCTTTTAAGGTGCTTTTTTATTGCCTGGATTAGAGGTTATTGAGATTTTCTTGAAGGCAATGGGTTGTCACAACGTGATGTTCGATCCATTCTCACCCCCCCCCCCCCCCCCCCCCCCCCCCCCCCCCCCAGAAGGAGAACTTCATGTCTAGGCCACTTCCTGCGGTTTGCGTGAAGCCTTGACCTTGTACATAGCCGCATCAGCTTTTTGCAAAGCGTCGCCCACGTCCGTTTCGTCCGGCATCAGGCAGACCATGCCGACACTCGCGCCGGCGTAGTCAATCTTGCGACCGTCAGCCAACACGACGCTCGCAACCGAGGCGAGCGAGAGACGGTTTTGCAAATCTGTAAGCACGGGGTCGCCATCTTCTTGCAAAAGGGGACCCGCGCCAACCATGACGAACTCATCTCCGCCAAAGCGCGCCAGCATGTCACGGCCGCGCAAGGTTTTGCTCAGTTGCTCCGCCAAAATACGCATCAGCGCATCACCGGCTTCATGGCCAAACTGGTCATTGATCTGCTTAAAGTCATCAAGATCGATAAAACCCACCAGCACCCACTCACGCGTGCGCCGGCAGTGAGAGATGACCCGGTTAAGTTCTTCAGTCACGCAACGTCGATTGGGCAGGCCCGTCAAAGCATCCAGCATGGCCAGCGATGCCAACTCCTCATTGGCACGCTGCAGCGATTTGACCAACTGCTCACGCTCGACAAAGCCAGCAATGATTTTTGAAAATAGCTGCAACACATCTGCAGCCTCGTCACTTATCGACTGAGATTTGCTACTCGTAGCGCACAACGTGCCATAGAGTTTGCCATTGGCAAAGCGCACTGGCGTGCTCGCATAGGTCTTTATGTTCAACGCTCGCGCAGCCTCAGAATCATTCCAGCACTCGGGCACATTCTCGGTAAAGATGCGCCCCTCTTCCAAAGCGCGCTTGCACAAGGTGTCTGACCAAGGAACGTCCAGCCCTTCTGGGATGTTCATTGCTGCGCTGTTGAGGGAGTACAGAACACTTTGCACTCCTCGTGCCTCATCCACGGTGGTGAGGTAAGCCGACTCTAGATCCGTGACGTCGATAATGATCTCAAGCAGCGGCCGCGTGAATTCAGAAAGAGTCTGCGCAACTGTCACGGTTTGGGAAAGACGCTGAACAATCGATGTCATCGTACGACCTCTAATACAGTCAGAATCAAAATAGGTGATGTAGAAATGGATGAACTTGCTTGAGCGGACCCACCACGAGGCATTTCATCTCAAGATGTAATATCTTTCAATTTCATACATTCGCTTGTCGGACTAGGCCGTAGTCCAACAAATTTTGACGCGCAACCCTCCCAATACAGGGGATTCATCCAGCAAAATTTGCGCTCCGCAGCCCTGCGCAATACTTTGAGCAATAGCTAGGCCCAGCCCGCTGCCACCCGCCATACCGCCTGCATCCACTCCCCGCACAAAACGCTGCAACACACGCTGACGCTCGGCAACAGGTATACCAGGCCCCGAGTCTTCAACCACCAGTGCGCGGCCACTGCTATCCTGCAACCAGCCCACATCGACCCTACCGCCTTTAGGTACGTATTTAATGGCGTTATCTAGCAGATTGCGCAGCAGCACAGCCAATGCCTGTGAATCCGCAGATACGCTAAATGCGGCTTGCAGCAACGGGTCTTCGCTCAAGCCCATATCTAAACCTTTGGCTTGCGCTGCGGGCGCGGCATCGGCTAACGCCTGCGCAACCAGCGCTTGCAAATTAGCCAACTCAGCGCCATCTGCAGAAGATGACTGAGCTGCCTCTTGCCTGGCCAGCGCCAGTAATTGCTCCACCAATCGCTTGGCACGCTCAATACCTGCTGCCAGCTGCGCTTGAGCACTCTCTCGCCCAGCTTCATCAGGCGCTTTTTGCAGTGCTTGAAGTTGCAACTGCAAAGCCGCCAAAGGCGAGCGCAACTCATGAGCGGCATCCGCCACAAAGTTCTGCTGCGCCTCAAGCGCCTGCTGCGCACGTTGCAGCAAGTTATTGAATTCTTGCACCAACGGCTGCATTTCATCGGGCAAGCCGTGCATGGCAACAGGGGCCAAATCATGAGGCTTGCGTCCAGCCAGTTCATGGCGCACACGCTGCACGGGTGCTAGCGACTGGCGAATAACCCACCACACAGCCAGCGCCAGCAGGGGCAAAAGCAACACCACCGGCAACAAGCTACGCCAAGCAGCATCACGCGCTAACAGCTGGCGCACACGCATATCCTGCGCAATCTGAATCACTTGTGAGCGCGTTTGCAGTGAAAACACTCTATAAGTCGTATCCCGAGCCGGTACGTCGGCAAAGCCCAGCACCGCCATCTGCGGCAGCGCATCACCCAGCGCGGATTCAAAAATTCTCAAACCCTCATTGGTCCAGACCTGCACAATGAATTCGTTGTTTTCATCTTCAGGCGGCGTGCCTTGCGCACGCCCCTTCGCATCGACCGGCAAGCCAGCGCGCAGGGCAAAAGCGGTTTGCTGCATCTGATAGTCGAACAGCGTATCGGTCTGCTCCAGCGCATTGCGATAGGCCAGCGTGCCCTGCAGCACCGCCACGAGTGCAATGGCAATGCCAATGAAAAGCAACAGCCTGGCGCCCAAAGAGCTGGGCAAGCTCCATTGAGATTTTGAGATGCTTTTACTCATAATTTTTCATGGCTTTGGCACCATATAGCCAAGGCCGCGCACATTCAACACGGCGGCTGCCCCCAGTTTTTTTCGCAGGCCGTGGATGTAAACCTCGACCGCATTGCTGCTGACTTCATCGCCCCAGCCGTAGAGTTTGTCCTCCAGCTGTTGACGCGACAAGGTGCTGCCCGGCCTTGCCAGCAAAGCCTGCAACACCGCCCATTCCCGCCCCGAAAGCGTGACAGCCTGAGCACTCACACTGGACTCGCGGGTATTGGGATTGAGCATGACACCTGCGTGCTCATAGACAGCATCTAAGTAACCCGCAGCGCGGCGCGTCAGCGCTCGAATGCGGGCCAACAGCTCGTCCATGTCATAAGGTTTGATGACGTAATCATCGGCTCCTGCATCTAGGCCGGCAATCCGATCGCGCACAGCATCACGAGCCGTCGCCACCAGTACCGGCGTTGCATCTTTGCGAGCACGCAGTTGACGCAGAACCTGCAAGCCATCCATCTTGGGCAAACCAAGATCGAGCAGCACCAAATCGTATTGGTGATCACGCAAGGCGGTATCCGCCTGAGCGCCATCTTGCACCCAGTCCACCACATAGCCATCACCGCGCAGCAAGCTAAACACGGCTTGACCAATCATGGAGTCATCTTCAACAAGCAGTAAACGCATGGTGCAAGGATAGCGTCGCGACAGAGCCAAATGCAATCAAGCAAAAACAAAGGGCACGCAGTAAAAACTGACGTGCCCTCAAGCCAAGAGACAGCAAGCAAGACAGCAAGTGCCTCAGGGGGAGACTGCAGTTATACAGCAGCCTCAATCGCAGGCATGGCCATGCGCGCCTTGGTCAGCGCCATACCCAGATTAGCCGTGCGACGGCAAACAAACACTGCCACATAGTCGCTCACATTCTTGCTGCGCAAAAAGACGTGAATCAGGTTGTCACTGTTGATGATGATTTCTTGAAAGTAGTGGTGGCCATCATCACTAATGCCGCGCGAGCGCTTGAACATGGATTCGATCAGGGACACGTTGGGACCATTGAACAAATCACCTGTGGCAGCCGCCACCAGATCAATCACTTCACGTGGGTGGGAATCCACGGTACGAATCGACAGCAGCATGCCCGAGGCAGCATCCACATAGCCCGCAGCCAAACATTCAGGAACAGAGGCCACGGCCTGCGCCAAAACAGCATCCAAACTCATTTTTCTCACTTCTTTCATTTCAATTTAACAACGCCAAAGTAAGCTACGCCAAAGCGCTTAGAGCCGCTAACACCGCCCAGCCAACCAAAGGTTTGCGTTTGAGACGAGGCGTTAAGTCGCAGGCAGTACATGCATACGACAAGGCGTAGCAACGACATCTCAAGGGGGTTGTTCGCGGCACTTAGAGCATCAGCCCATCTTCAGCAGCAATGCATTTTCGTATTCATAAAGCAGCGCTTCCTGCGCCTGTGACTGAACGTATTTCCCGTCAATCAAGCGCACTCGGCGCAGCGCCTCTTCGCCGGTTAAGCCTTCGCGCACCAGCCATGCTGCCAGCACGGTTCCGGTACGTCCAAGGCCTGCCAGGCAGTGCACGGCCAACACTTCACCGCGGCGCATAGCCGCTGACATTCGTGCCAGCAGCATCTGTATCTGAGCGACAGTTGGCGGCTCATGGTCATAGACCGGTAAGTGAAAATTCTTAAGCCCATGACGCACCAAAGGCTCTTGCGGAAAGTCTTTTTCCGTCAACGTGATGAGCATGGTGACCCCGCAGCGGCTTAGCGCTTTAAGGTCGGCGTCCATGTCATGCACCACGCCCGGCCATGGCGTGCCAGCCAAGCGACCCGGTACTAGCCAAGCAAAACCATTGGGCCCACGACTGGCTGCAACCGCATTTTGAGCAGCGACCAGCGGCTGCATCTCCATTAGCACGGCGGAGTTGATCGGGCGCGGCTGATAGGCGGCAGCTGATGCTGCAACTGCAACTTTTGCAACAGGTAATTCAGGCTGCGCCGGCTTCGTGAGCACAGGCTCAGCTTCGCGCTCGGACTCTGATTCGAGCACGGCATCAGCCAACGCAACAAGCTCAGTCACTGCGGCAACCGGCTGCTGCGCAAACTCAGCAATGGCAGCCAACGCCGCCGCAGGCAAAGGAGGTGGCGGAAAAACATCGTCAGCCAGTTCTTGCAAAGGCGTTCCCGGCATGGGTACGGCGCAACTGCCGCTGCGCAAAAATTGCAGGCCCGCTGCGCTGCTGGGGCGATGCATAAAGTCGGCCATGCTGCCTGCCTCTTGAATGCAGCCACCAGCGAGCAGCAGCATGTGCTGCGCTGCCGCTTGAGCATGCTGCTGCTGGTGCGTGACAAGCAGCACGCTGCTGTGCAGACCAATCTGTTTGAGCACATCCAGCAGCAAAAAAGCCTCGTAGCCATCCAAGTCCGCCGTGGGCTCATCCACCATCAGTAGCGCAGGCTTGGCCCATGCTTCACGCAAAATGGTCACAGCGCGTTGTTGCACGCGGCTGAGCTGGATGGTTGGCTTATCCAGAACCTGCGCCAGCTCGGCAAACCCATAGCTTTGCAGTTGCTCAGTTACCCAGTTGCGCCACTGCAGCGGGGATCGGTGCTCAGTCCGCCTTGCCATCTCAATCAGCGCATCTAGTGTGTTGGCGCGCATCAGGCGGGCATGCTGCTGCACCAGTCGCGGCAAAACCTGCGCGCCACCCGCAACTGGCGGGATATTCAGTGCTTGCTGGGCATAAGACAGTTGCCCCCAGCAGCGAAATCGGGGGTTGGCCGCATTCAGCCCAGCCAAAGTACGCAGCAACGTGGACTTACCCGTGCCAGCCGGTCCAAGCAATGCGGTCACGCCATGCTTTGGCAGCACAAAGTCCACCTCGGCCAAGATAACGCGCGGGCCATAAGAAGCCCCCAAGCCTTGAGCCTGCAGGCTATGTTGCTGATCCAAAGAAGTCTCCCTCGCAGCACCTTCACCGAGGGCCGTCTTCAAAGGCCTTGCATCAGACGAATGGATGCGAAAGGCCGAAGCCCCGAACGTTACATGCTGGGTGATTCGTTTTTTTCTTAATCGCTGCAATCGGATAGAAGAAGCCTTCAATTCGGCGGCGTTTCAACCAGGTCTTGTCTTAAGTCAAGAAAAGCCATCTGCAAAAGCAGCAGCTCAGGGCTGCTGCTTTCACGCCAAGCCATTCACTTAAGTGACTTAACCCAGTCGCACAGGCACAAAAATCTTGTTGCCGTCTCGCCAGATCAGCACCGCCACAGTCTTGTCGGCTTTGGCTACCGCCGCACGTACTGCATCCACATCGCCAGCAGTCACACCGTTGATGGACAGCAGCACATCACCTTCGGTAATGCCAGCCGCAGCAGCCGGACCACTGGCTTGAGCCACCAGCAAACCGGCATCGACACCGATCTGCTTTTTCTCCTCAGGCTGCAAGGGGCGCAAAGCCAGACCCAGCTTGCCTTGGCCTTCATCAGCAGAAGCTTTGGCCGTCTTAGCGAGCTTCTCACCTGCATCACCCAAGGTGGCGCTCAGTGTCTTGGACTCACCTTTGCGCCAGACCTCCAGCATCACCTTCTGGCCGGGCAACGCCTGCCCAATCAGGGCCGGCAAGTCGCCCGATGCAACGATGGGCTTGTCATCCACCTTGCGCACCACATCGCCGGGCTCCAGCCCTGCCTTGGCAGCTGGGCCATTTTTTTCAACACTGGCAACCAAGGCGCCTTCGGGCTTATCGAGTTTGAAAGAGTCGGCAAAGGCCTGATTGACCTCTTGCACGCTCACACCCAGCTTGGCGTGCTGTGCCTTGCCTGTGGTTTGAATTTGCTGCTGCACGCGGGTTGCCAGCTCAATCGGAATGGCAAACGCCACCCCTTGATAGCCGCCAGAGCGTGTGTAAATTTGGCTATTGATGCCCACCACCTCACCTTGTGCATTGAACAGCGGGCCACCCGAGTTACCGGGATTAATGGCCACATCTGTCTGCAGGAAAGGCACAAAAGAATCATCAGGCAGCGAGCGGCCCTTGGCGCTGACTACACCGGCCGTCACGCTGTTTTCAAAGCCGAAGGGCGAGCCAATGGCCAGCACCCAATCCCCAACGCGCAGCTGGCTGGTTTGGCCCAGTTTGACTACAGGCAGGCCCGAGGCCTCAATCTTGAGCACTGCCACATCCGTCTTCGTATCAGCGCCCAGCACCTTGGCGCTGTATTCGCGCCTGTCGTTGAGTTTGACCGTGACCTCTTTGGCGCCATGCACCACGTGGGCATTGGTCAAAATCACGCCATCGCTAGAGACGATAAAACCTGAGCCTTCGCCGCGCATGGGGGTATCCGGCTGTTGGGCGCGCGGACCCATACCGCGAGAGCCAGGGATGCCGGGCATGCCAAACTGACGGAAGAATTCAAAGAAGGGGTCATCGGGGCTGATGCCCTGGCCCTGATCTTGACCGTGTTGCTGACGCTCACTGGTCTGATCGCCCTCATCTGCACCCATAGAACGAGAGGAACCCACCACGCTGATATTGACCACTGCTGCGCCATTGCGTGCGGTGATATCTGCAAAATTAGGAGCACCAACTGCAGGTAGATTCTGGACTATCGCCTGATTAGACGGTGAAACTTGCGCTTGTACGGGGCTGCGCGTGCCCACCAGACCTGCACCGGTCGCGCCCAGTGCTCCAATGGCACCCGCTGCAACCAAAGCCATGACCAAACGACGAGGAGTGGAGAGAATCTTGTTCATAACAATCCTTTCAAAAAACACCGTATCGGTGCTTGTTGAAGAGAAGTTTGAACGTGCAGACTTAGGCCAAACTTAGGGCGTTGAAATAACGCCCTGCACAAAGCGAAAAATTCAGATCAGCTCAAGCACCAATTCAGGCGGACGGCAGAGTTTGGCGCCTTTAGGCGTCACCACAATCGGGCGATTGAGCAGCGCCGGGTGCGCGGCCACTGCTTGAATGAGCTGCACATCGCTAACAGCTGGGTTATCCAAGCCCAGCTCTTTGAACTGCGCTTCTTTGCTGCGCAGCAAATCACGTACAGGCACGGATAAATGCGCCACCAGTTCAGACAACTCAGGGGCTGTAAGCGGCGTGGCAATGTAGTCCACGATATTGGGCTCAATGCCATGCTCGCGCAGTAGCGCCAGCGCGCCACGTGAATTGCTGCAGCGGTTGTTGTGAAAGATGGTGATGTCAGGGCGATTCACAGGGGCGTCAATGTGTGTAGTCATGGCTGAAGTTTAGGCCAGCCTTAGCAAAGGCATAAGCTGCGTGAGCAGGACTGCATAGCTGCTATACCAATCAGGTCTGAGCCATGATTACAGCGATTGTCATAGACTGAAAAAAATGCCTAAAAACACAATAAGGAGACAACATGACAACTTTCAACGAGCTTGATCAAATGACTCTGAGCCGTCGCCAAATGGGCCAATGGGCTGCAGCCCTTGGTTTGAGCGGACTGTCTGGCGCAGCGCTGGCACAAAATTCGAAATACCCTAGCAAGTCCATACGCATGGTCATTCCGTTCACGCCCGGAGGCTCGGCAGACATTTTGGGCCGTGCCATCGGCCATGAACTGACCACGGCCTGGGGCCAAAGCGTGGTGCCAGAAAATGTGGCCGGTGCAGGCGGCAGCATTGGAGCCGATCGCGTAGCCAAGGCCACTGCAGATGGCTATACCCTGCTGATGGGGCATGTCGGCACACTTGCAATCACCCCCACGCTTTACCCTAAGCTGCCCTACGATCCCATCAAAAGCTTCACCCCGCTGGCTTGGGTAGCGCGTGTGCCCAATGTGCTGGTGGTTCACCCCTCGCTGCTGGTTACGGATCTGGCATCGTTCATCGGCTACGTCAAAGCCAACCCCGGCGCGGTGAATTTCAGCTCGGGCGGTAACGGCAGTGCCGCGCATATGACCATGGCCTACCTGAGCCTGCAAGCTGACCTAAAAATGCAGCATGTACCCTATAAAGGCACAGCCCCTGCCGTCAATGATCTGGTTGCAGGCCAAGTACAGGCTTTGTTTACGGGGATTCCTGCCGTGCTGGCGCAAATTCGTGCCGGGCAGATCAAAGCCATTGCCGTGTCATCTCCTCAGCGTGTTGCTGCGCTGCCCAATGTGCCCACGGTGGCTGAAGCCGGCCTGCCCGGATTTGAAGCGGACCAATGGTATGGCGTTGTTGGCCCAGCCAATATGCCTGCCGATGTGGTGGCTAAGATCAACAGCCAGATCAATGCATCACTAAAAAGCCCAGCCATTCTGGAACGCCTGCAAAGTGAAGGCGCTCAACCCATGCCCAGCACGCCCAAGGTGTTTGCCGATCTGATCAGCAAAGATTTGGCACGCTGGCGCAAGGTGATTATCGACAGCAAGATGACTCTCTAAGGTTGCACATCAGCCAAGTAAAACGCAGCTCTCGGGCTGCGTTTTACTTGGCACAACACTCTTAGTTTTTACGCAGCTGATCAACCTCAGCATGCAAATCCTTGGCCCAGTTGCGGCGGTCACGGCCTTGGGCTTTTTGCAGCTCGCCATAGTGCACCACGGCTTGCAGTTGATCGGCGCTGAGCACCCGCCAGATGGAGCCCAGCAGGCTTTCATCACCCACATAAGTGGCAGCGTAGCTGGTGTTGCCTGTCTTGCCATCGACAAAGCGCAGGCCCACGGGCTGGACTGGTGCATCGCATTGCACCGCCGCTTCAAGCAAGTTGGAGTGAAACGAGAGCAGGCTGCGACCATCGCCTGTGGTGCCCTCGGGAAATACCGCCAAAATCTCACCGCGCTGAAAAGCCTCTTGCATGGCAGAAACCATGCGCAGGGCATCGCGGCGCGAGCTGCGCTGGATGTAGAGCGTGCCCGCTGCCGTGGCCAGCGTGCCAATGATGGGCCAGCCTTTGACATCAGACTTGGAAATAAAACGGCAATGGCGCGCTGCGTGCAGCAGCGGAATATCGAGCCAGGAAATATGGTTGCTGACCATGAGCACCGGCCCCTTGGCAGGCGGCTGGCCTTTGATCTCAAGCTGCACGCCTGCGCGTACCAGCATGGTCGCAGCCCAAGCCTGCACCAGCGCGTGCTGCTGTAAGTGGTGCAGCTGCGGAAAGCGAAAAGCCACAATCCACACGCCCTTGCCCATATGGGCCAGCAGGCGCATGCCGCGCCACACTGCACGCAAGCTGGTTTTGATTTTTTGCAAGCCGTTTGCCATGATTCTCAAAGAGTTTAGCGACTCGCCCCGCACAAGTTGCACCAACTTGAAACCGGCAAGCGCCTAAGACTGGCGCAATGCAAAGTCAGAGACACCAAGGAAGCGCCGACGCGCACCGAAGGTGTCGTCCCCCTCCCGATGCAACGCATCGAGAGAGGGGGAAACGGCAAAGCCGCTCAGGGGGAGCCTATCGTTGATATGCAACAGCGCCGTCAACAATCGTCGTTACCACGCGTGCAGGCAGCTCGTAGCCGGTAAACGGCGTGCTCTTACCTTGGCTGACCAACGCCTTGGACTCGACTGTCCATTCGGCATCAGGGTTCACGATGCACAGGTCAGCAATGCCGCCCTCGACCAACTTGCCCAGCTGCGATTGCTGTTCGCCCAAAGCGCTGCCCAGCACTGCGACAGGAGACGAGGTGATGGCCTGCAGCGCGCGGCCCAAAGGCACGTTGTGATCGCGGCTCCACTTCACGGCGATCGACAGCAGCAACTCCACGCCGGTGGCGCCGGGTTCGGCTTCCGCAAATGGCAGCACCTTGGCGTCTTCATCCACAGGAGTGTGGTCAGACACCAATGCATCAATCGTGCCGTCCGCCAGCGCGGCGCTCAGCGCGTCGCGGTCGCGCTGCTGGCGCAGCGGTGGGGTCAGGCGGGCATTGCTGTCGAAGTAACCAATGTCGTTTTCGGTCAGCAGTAGCGAGTTGATGGACACATCAGCCGTCACGTTCAAGCCTTCAGACTTGGCACGGCGTACCAATTCAACGCCAGCAGCGCTAGCGATGCGGCACAGGTGAATACGGGTTTGCGATCCGCGAATCAACTCAAAGATGGTGTGCAGCGCAATCGTCTCAGCCGCCACAGGCACGCCGGATAAACCCATGCGGGTGGCCAATGCGCCGCTAGCTGCCACGCCCTTGCCCAAGTCTTTGTCTTGCGGGCGCAGCCACACGGAATAGCCAAACGTGTTGGCATAGTTCAGCGCGCGGCTCATGGTGGTGATGCTGGACAGCGGTACATCGGCCTGACCAAAAGCCACGCAACCGGACTCGGTCAGCTCGGCCATTTCGGTCAGCGTCTCGCCCTTGAGACCCACCGTCAGCGCGCCCATGGGGAACAGGCGGGACTTGTGCTGCTTCTCGGCGCGGAACTTGAGCATTTCCACCAGACCTTGCTCGTCGAGCACGGGGTCGGTATCAGGCAGGCAGACCAGGCTGGTCACGCCGCCGGCCACGGCTGCAGCCATTTCGGACTGCAGCATGCCTTCATGCTCATGACCGGGCTCACGCAGGCGCACCGCCAGATCGACCAGACCGGGCAGCACCCACTGGCCAGCAGCGTCGATTTCACGATCGGCCACAAAACTGTCGGGCACGGAGCCGATGGCTGCAATCACGCTGCCGTCGATGGCGATATCGGCCTGCTGGTCGAAACCGCTTGCCGGATCCATCACCCGGCCATTGCGAATCAAAATCTTCATGGTTTGGCACCAAATGGGCTGCTAACGCTTATCTATCAAGCGCTAGCAGCTATAAAAACAGGATCAGGCCTCATTCCCAGCAACGATGGACATCACGGCCATGCGCACGGCGATACCAAAGGTGACTTGCGACAGGATCACGGCCTGCGGGCCGTCCACCACCGCGGAGTCAATCTCCACGCCGCGGTTGATGGGGCCGGGGTGCATGACGATGGCGTCGGGCTTGGCCAGCTCCAGGCGCTTTTCGGTCAGGCCAAAGCTCTTGAAGTATTCCTGGCTTGAAGGCAGCAGCGCGCCGCTCATGCGTTCGTTCTGCAGGCGCAGCATGATGATGACGTCGCAGTCCTTGATGCCTTCTTCCAGGTTATGGAAGACGCGTACGCCCATGCTGGCCATGTCGGATGGCACGAGGGTACGAGGGCCCACCACGCGCACTTCGGCAGCGCCGAGAGTGGTCAGGGCATGAATGTCAGAACGCGCCACACGCGAATGCAGCACGTCGCCCACAATGGCCACGCGAAGGTTGGAGAAATCCTTCTTGTAGTGGCGGATGGTGTACATGTCCAGCAGCCCCTGTGTGGGGTGTGCGTGGCGGCCGTCACCGGCGTTGACCACGTGGACATGGGGTGCCACATGCTTGGCGATGAGATAGGGCGCACCCGATTCACTGTGGCGCACGACAAAGATGTCGGCCGCCATGGCGCTCAGATTGTCGATGGTGTCCAGCAGGGTCTCGCCCTTGCTGGCCGAGCTGCGGGCAATGTCCAGATTGAACACGTCTGCGCTCAAGCGCTTGGCCGCAATTTCAAACGTGGTGCGCGTGCGGGTGCTGTTCTCAAAGAACAGGTTGAACACGCTCTTGCCGCGCAGCAAAGGCACTTTCTTGACTTCACGGTCATTGACGCTGACGAAGTTGCCGGCGGTGTCGAGAATCTGGGTCAGGATGTCCTTGGACAGGCCTTCGGTGGAGAGCAGGTGAATCAGCTCGCCATTTTTGTTGAGTTGGGGGTTGCGCTTGTACAGCACGATCAGGCCTCTTGAATGCGGAAGTGGAAAACACCGGCCTCGTCGCGCGCCAGCGCCAGAGAGCGGTCCGCCGGCAGCGCCACGCGGGCTGCGGCAAAGTCGGCCTGGAAGGGCAATTCGCGCCCGCCACGGTCCACCAGAACGGCCAGACGCACGCAAGCGGGGCGGCCGTAGTCATAGAGTTCGTTGATGACGGCGCGCACCGTGCGGCCGGTGTAGAGCACGTCATCCAGAATCAGCACATCAGCGCCGTTGACGTCAAAATCAATCTGTGTCTGCGCGCTGGAAGCCATGCCGCGCTGAGCAAAGTCATCGCGGTGCAGCGAAGACGACAGCACGCTGGGCTTGCCAGCAAGGTTCAGGTCCTTGTGCAGACGCTCGACCAGCCATGCACCGCCCGAGGTGATGCCCGCCAGACGGGTGTTGGGCCCCATGATGCGCTGCACGCCGCGCAGCAGCTCGCTATACAGGGCTTCGGCATCCAGAATCAGGCTGCCTTGTCCTGGCTGGTTTCCTGCAATGGTTTCACTCATGGGAGACTCCTCAAAAACTGTTCAAGAATGATGCAGGCCGAAGCCGCGTCGGCGTCGCGTGCGGCGCCCGCTAGGGCTTCGGTCGTGCTGTAGCGTTCGTCCACCTCATACACCGGCAGTTTGAAGCGGCTTCTGAGCTGGCGTCCAAATTTCAGGGCACGCGCCGTGTTCTCGTGCGCCGCACCATCGGGGTGATAGGGCACACCAATCACCAGCGCATGGGGCTGCCACTCGCGGACAAGCTTGTCCACGGCAAGCAATCGAGCCTCGGCACCTTCAGCCTTGATGGTGGGCAGCGGGTTGGCTCCGCCCAGCACGCGGTTGCCCGATGCACAGCCCGTGCGCTTGATACCGAAGTCAAAGCCCATAAACTGCTGGAAATGCCCAGGAACCTCGGGCTTTTGCGGCAGCGGCGCTGAGGCAGGCTGATCGCTGGCCGAGGAAAAGGCCGCATCGGCGGCCTTGTTGGAAGAGGAAATATCGTTCATGCGCGGCCCGATTCGGGAGACAACATCCAGCGCTGCAGGCCCAGCAAGCCCAGAGCGCGGTCATAGCGTTCATCAACAGGGGTGCTGAAGATTACGTCGGGGTCGGCTTCCACGGTCAACCAGGCGTTTTCGCCAATTTCAGATTCGAGCTGGCCTTCATCCCAAGACGAATAGCCCAGCGTGACCAGCACACGTGTTGGGCCGGCGCCATCGGACAGGGCTTCGAGCACATCCTTAGAGGTGGTCATCTCCAGACCGCCGGGGATGGTCATGGTCGAGGCATAGGCCGATTCATTCTCGGGTGCGCCTTCAATGATCATGGGCTCGTGCAATACAAAACCGCGATCGGTCTGTACCGGGCCGCCGGTAAAGACCTGCGCCTCTCGCAAGTCCTCGCGCTTGAGTCCCAATTCCACTTTTTGTAGCAGGCTTTGCAGGCTCAGCTTGGAGGGCTTGTTGATAATGAGACCGAGCGCGCCACGCTCGCTATGTTCGCACAGGTAAACCACGCTGCGCGAAAACGACTCATCTTCCAGACCGGGCATGGCGATCAAGAAATGGTGCGTCAAATTGATAGGCGCAGATTCTGCAGACATTCGGCGATTTTAAAGCTATCCATGACTCCTTTTTACCCAGTGGGCTTGATCTGGTTCCGGCGCGACCTGCGCCTGGCCGATAACGCCGCCATTTACCAAGCAGCAAAGCACTGTGAAAAGCTGTACTGTGTCTTTGTTTTTGATGACAGCATCCTCTGCACCCTGCCCCATGCTGACCGCCGCATTGAGTTCATTTGCCAGAGCGTGACCGAGCTAGATGTGGCCATTCGCCAAGCCGCAGGCCGCCCGCAAGCTGGCCTCATCACCCGGCGCGGTTTGCCTCAGGACATCATTCCTGCTCTGGCAAGCCAGCTAGGTGCGGGCGCCGTCTTCTGCAATGACGATGAGGAGCCTGCCGCTATGGCGCGTGATGCCCAGGTGGCTCGCAGTCTCAAGGCCGATGGTCGCCTGCTGCTTCGCAGCAAAGATCACCGCATTTTTGCGCGTGACGAGGTACTGACACAAAGCCTGTCGCCCTACTCCGTCTTCACGCCCTATAAAAATGCGTGGCTTAAAAAGGTTACGCCGTTTTACCTCTCCAGCTACCCCAGTGAGCGCGACCTACCCACCAAGCTGGCTGACCGCCCCGAAGCAGACCGCCAAAGCATGCCCACCGCAGCTGATCTGGGCTTTGCCGCCGATACCCTGCAAGACTTACGCTTGCCCACAGGGGCGAGTGGTGCGCGCCAGTTGCTCGCAGACTTTTTGCCGCGCCTGCCGCAGTACAAGGCCGCGCGAGACTTCCCGGCTCTCAAAGGCCCAAGTTACCTGAGTGTGCATCTGCGCTTTGGCACCGTATCGATTCGCGAACTAGCCCGGCTTGCCCATGAAGCTGCGCATAACGAAGACTGGTCTGGCGCCGCACGCGAAGGCGCAGCCACTTGGCTCAGCGAGCTGATCTGGCGCGACTTTTACTTTCAAATTTTGGCTCACCACCCGCATGTGGTGGAGCGCAGCTTTAAGCCGGCCTATGACGCAATCGAATGGGACACCGGTGCAGAGGCCGACGCTCTGTTTGCCGCTTGGTGCGAGGGCCGCACCGGCTACCCGCTGCTTGATGCAGCCATGCGCCAGCTCAACACCAGTGGCTATATGCACAACCGGCTGCGCATGGTGGTAGCGAGCTTTTTGGTCAAAGACTTGGGCATTGACTGGCGCAAGGGCGAGGCCTATTTCGCTGAAAAGCTCAACGACTTTGATCTGGCCGCCAACAACGGTGGTTGGCAATGGGCGGCGTCCACAGGGTGCGACGCCCAGCCGTGGTTTCGCATCTTCAACCCCATTACCCAAAGCGAAAAGTTTGACGCCGACGGCAAATTCATCGCCCGCTATGTGCCCGAGTTGGCGCAACTGCCCGCCAAACTGCGCCACGCGCCGTGGCTGGCCAAGCCGCTAGACCGGCTTGAAGCAGGCCTCACTTTAGGCAGCCACTACCCTTACCCCATCGTTGACCATGCACAGGCGCGCGAGAAGACGCTGGCGCGCTACGGCATTTTGAAAAGCAACAGCTAAAAAAGAAGCGGCCTGTCACGGCCTTTCAATGATCTGAGGTCGTTTTGAACCGCAGATCAATGAAAGACGCAGACAAGCCGCTTTTATTTTTGTAGCAGCGCTTATTCGGCAGCCGCTCCCAAATCACTCGCAGCAGGGCCGCTTAGCGGATTACGCTCAGGTGCCGGGCCACTGCGCTGCAGGGCGTAATGCTGAATCAAGCCCAGCAGCTCTTCATCCGAGTAAGGCTTGCCCAGATAGTGATCGGCGCCCAAGTCACGGGCCATTTCACGGTGCTTTTGGGCAATGCGCGAAGTGATCATGACCACGGGCAGGCCTTCTAACTTCTGGTCTGCGCGAATATTGCGCAGCAAGTCAAAGCCATCCATGCGCGGCATTTCGATGTCCGACAGCACCAAGGTTGGGCGCTCGTCTTGCAAGCGCTCAATGGCTTGCAGGCCGTCGGCCGCCAAAGTAACGCGGTAACCTTCTCGCTGCAGCAGACGCTGAGTGACACGGCGAACGGTAATAGAGTCATCCACCACCAGCACCAGCGGCACGGTGATCTGAACCGCTTCTGCACCCAGCAAACCAGAGCCTTGGCTCAGCAGCCCACCTTCGGCGGCATCCAGCTCAGCCTTGGCCAGCATGGCGCGCACGTTTTCACCGTACACGTTAGCCAGAGCCACCGGGTTATAGATTTGCACGACCGCACCTGAAGGCAGCACGGACATGCCGGTCAAGCCGGGCAGACGCGAGAGCTGTGGGCCTAAGTTCTTGATCACCACTTCTTGGTTGCCCAGCACTTCATCCACGTGCAAAGCAATGCGCTGCGAAGCGCTTCGCACAATGACCACGGGGCGTGTGCGGCCCACGTGTTCGTCGCTGTGCAGCGAGGTTTGCCACAGCGCCCCCGCCCAGAAGAAAGGCATCACTTCAATGCCATCGTGGAACTCGTGCTTGCGGTAGCTCTCTTCCAAAGCATCCACTGGCACGCGGCGCACGATTTCAATCAGGTTGGCAGGCACGCCCATGAAAGCAGAACCAATGCGCAGCATGACGACCTGCGTCACCGCTGTCGTCAGCGGCAGCACCAGACGGAAGGCGCTACCGCGGTTAGGCTCCGTATGGGTTTCGATACGGCCGCCCAGCGCGTTCACTTCAGAGCGCACCACGTCCATACCAATGCCGCGACCGGAAACGCCTGTCACTTCAGTGGCCGTGCTAAAGCCCGGCTCAAAGATCAGACGACCCGCGTCCTCAAGCGTCATATGCCGCTCATCCGTCCACAGCTTAAGGCTGATGGCCTTATCGCGAATGCGCTCCAAATTCAAGCCTGCGCCATCGTCCTCAACCGACAGCACCACGTCATTGCGCTCATGGCTCAGTACGATTTCAATGGTGCCAACGGCAGGTTTGCCCAGCTCCAAGCGCTTTTCTGGCAGCTCAACACCGTGGGCCACGCAGTTACGCAGCATGTGCTCGAAAGCCGGCATCATGCGTTCGAGCATGCCGCGGTCCATTTCGATAGTGCCGCCCAAAATATTCAGGCGAACTTGCTTGCCCAACTCTTTGGAGGTCTGGCGCACCACGGCGTACAGGCGTTCGGCAAACGAGTCGAACTCCACCATGCGCGTGCGCAGCAAATCACGTTGCAAATCACGCGCTTGACGGCCTTGAGCCACCAAATCATCTTCAGCCGCGGTCAAATCACGCTGCAAATTGCGCTGCACCGTCGCCACGTCATTGACCGACTCGGCCATCATCCGCGTGAGTTCTTGCACGCGGGTAAAGCGGTCAAACTCCAGCGGATCAAAGCCAGCAGCCGTGTCTTTAGACAAAGCCAGGCGAGACTGCATCTGGCTTTCGGCCTGCACTTCAATGTCTCGCAATTGAGAGCGCAAACGCTCCAAATTACCGTTCAAGTCACCGAGTGCCGTGCGCGCCTGCATCAGGCGTGCATCTACACGCGAGCGGGCAATCAGCACTTCGCCGGTCTGAGAAATCAGGCGGTCCAGCAACTGAGCGCGCACACGAACGGTCTGCTGCGACGAAGCACGAGCCACTACTGGAGCGGGCATCTGAATCGCAGCGCGTGGCTCGGCGGCCTCAGCCTCCAAAGCCTCAGCTCTCACGCTTTCAGTTGCGGCAACGCTCAGGTGCAAAGGCGCTTGCGCCAAGCCGCCTTCGATCTGATCCAGAGGCGGCTCAGGCTCTTGCTCGCCAGCCATGCGCAACACGTCAAAGCTGGTTTGAATCGCGTCAAAGCTGGCCAACAATGGCTCAATGGATTCGGCTAAAGGGCGCTCTTGGTCAATGCGCTCAACGGCAGATTCCAGGCGGTGGGCCATCTCACCCATGCGCATGGCGCCTGCCAAACGAGCGCTACCCTTGATAGTGTGCAGAGCGCGCAAAACTTCGTTGCGAGCTTGATCCTGCGTGGGACGGCTATGCCAGCTACGCAGCGCAGCACCCAACTTGGGCAACAGCTCGATGGCTTCTTCTTCAAAAATGGGGAACAGGTCGAGGTCCACCTGATCAAGCACATCGATGTCGTCTTCATCAGCACCCGCATGCACGGCCAGTGCAATCGCTTCATCGATGCGGCGCTGCAAGTCGGCTTCATGCTCCACACTACCGCCCACAGGCATCATGGAATAAGGTGCCTGAACAGTGCCTGGCGCCACATCTAGCAATTGATCTGGAGAAAATTGATCAGCGGAGAATTGATCAGCTAATACCGCCTCAGCAGCAAAGTCATCAGCTGCGGATTCTTCAATCAATGCAGGCGTCAAATCGTCGGGCTGAGGCTGTGCAGCCCGCTCTTGCTCGGCAGCGAAGTCCAGTGGCAAGTCCTTGGGATCAGCAGGCAGCTCGACTACATTAGCCGATGGCCAATCGATATCGGCCAAGTCCACCAACTCATCATCTACCACCGCAGTGGCTGCAGAGACGCTTGCATCAATGGAGGTGCTCAGAATTTCGCGCAAGCCATCTTCAACGGCGGGCACAGTATCCTTGATGAAGCCAGCCGCAAACTGATGCAGCAGGCGGCGTATTTCATCAGAAGCCGTCACACATTGCAGAATCTGCAACTCGCTAGCAAAGCCCTGAGCTTGCAGGTGCATCAGCGTATGCTCAAGCAGGCGTGCCAACTCTGACAAAGCCTTAAAGCCCACTGTGCCTGAGCTTCCAGCCAGTGAATGGGCCAAAGCGATCGCGTCATCTGGAATCGCGCCAGCAGGCTCTTGCGACCAGTTCTGAAGCACTGTCCCCAGACGTTCAGACCATTCATCGGCCTCATTGAGATACACGCTATAAAGCGGCGCGCTAATGCGCAAGCCATCAATATTGCGGTAACCATCTTCATCACCTGAAGTCTCTTGGGCCATCGCCTCGACTGCAGCGATTTCTGGCTCAGGCACTACTGAAGCCTCAGAGGCTACAGTCTCCACGGACGCCACAGATGCAACAGGAGCGCCGTCCAGCAAGGCTTGCAAAGCCTCTATCTCTTGAGGCGTCACTTCAGGCTGAGCCACCTCAGGCAATGCAGCCTGCGGCGCCTCGGCCAACAATTTTTCAAACTCAGCGTCTAAGTCAAGCACTGGCTCTAATGCAGCATCCAATGCAGGATCTAAGGCCGGCTCTGTCGCGGCCTGCGTCACAACCTCTGGTGCTGGGTCTGTCGCTGTTTGTGCCTCAATCGCAGCCTGCTCGCTTTCGTGCATGGCAGCTTCAAAAGCAGAAAAGTCCAAATCGCTCAACTGCTCAGCAGGAGCCCCGTACAACTTCTCAGCCGCCGCTGCATCCATGGCCTCCATCTGCTCGAGCAGATCATCCGGGATGTCAATCACCGTCATGGCAAAGTCTGGCGCTTCCTCTTCAGGATCTTCCAATAGGTCCGCGTTATAAGCCAGATATGACTCGTCCTCTGGGAAGTCGAGTTCAGGCATGACCGGCTCTGGCTCGATCCGTTCGGGAATGTCCTGAACGGTATCCAAAAGATCTGCAGCACGCTGACCGCGACGTGGAACCAAAGCAATTTCGGCACGCTCGCCTGTCAAGCGCATGGCATCTGCCGCGGCTCTGAAAGGTGTGGCGGTCCAGTTGTCTGCCTGACGGTTTTCAATATCCTGCGCCCAAGCCGCAAAGGCCTTGAGCGAATCCTGCGCCAAAAGCTGCATGGGCGCGGGCATAGGCTGCTGCTCTGCCAACCATGCATTGAGCATTTGCTCCATGGACCAGCCAGCTTCACCAAACTCATCCAAGCCCACCATACGGGAGCTACCCTTGAGCGTATGGAAAGCACGTCGCAGCGTGGTTTGCTCGCTCAGGTTTCCTGACTCATAAGCCAGAACCTTCAAGGCATTCAGGCCGTTATCGACAACTTCACGAGCTTCTTCCAAGAAGATAGACAGCAACTCTTCATCGCCATCGAGATCCTCGGCGCTCAGCTCTATGGCCTGAGCAACATTAGCAGGAACGGGAGCCTGCAAGGAAGGAGCATGGGCAGGGACAGGATCGGGTACAGAAGCGGGGCTTGGTGCTGGGCCTGCTGCGGGCTCAGCCACCAACTCCAGATCACCTGAAAAATTCAAACCGGCAGCCAACTCTGCATCTGCAGCCTCTGAAGGCTTCACCACATGCATGTCCTTGAACACCTGGGCCATGGCATCAGCCAATGTATCAGAGCCAACAGAGGTCGCATCCTGCTGCGCAGGTACGGTCTCCATGGAGAACTCAGGCAAGGCACCCGGCTGCGTTACAGACCAAGGCGAGGATTCTTCTTCAAAGTCCGATGCACGCTTAATTACAGCGTCATGCGCTGAGGCCGGCGCAACCTCGGGCAAGCTCAAGAGCGCATCAAAAGCAGCATTTTCAACCGCAGGGGACACTGCACCCGCAAGCGTGGGCGCAGCCATCAATGGCTGATCAGCATGCTCCCAGCTGACAGAAGTAGTAGGCGCAGCATTGGCTGCAACGGTCGCAGCAAAGGCTGTGACTGCTGCAGCGACAACTGGAGGAGCTGCCTTGAACTCAGGCGCCTGAACAATATCCGTAGGAATGTCCACGGTGGGACGGAAGGCCTCAGGTCCACGGCTGCGACTATGGCCCATGGCGATGCGCAGTTCCTGCTTTTCTTCGTCATAAACAAACAGCTTGCGTGCCATATGGCGCTGATAGCTGAGCATGTCGATGAGGAAGCCCATGGCACCCAGAGTGCTACCCAGTTTTTCAAAAACTTGGGGGTAGCTTTCAAAACTCAACTCACCGAGCATCAAGTGCTCAACGGTCTCGCGCATGCGCTGCATGGCCATCGCCGCTTGGTCAAAGCCCAGCACCAGCAACACACCGCGCATTTGCGACATCTGGCCGGGCACAGAGTTCAGCACAGTGGTGTCCGTAGGATTGCGGAAAAACAAGTCAAGCTGTTTTTCAGACTCGCCCAAAGTCACCCGCAACTCGCCCACCACAGACCCCATAGTCTGCTGGTCGCTGGCTTGGCGATAAAGCTCCTCCATCCACACTTCGAGCGGCTCAGGTGCAGCACCATTCAACGCTGCATCAAGGCGGTGCACCAGCACGCTGGACTGAGCAGAATGCACTTCATCATTCTGGCTCGCCGTCATGAAGCTCGCTTGCAGATACAGCACAGCGGTTGCTACTTCCATAGCCAACTCAGCAGGTGGCGGCTCTCCAATGCTTTCCACGGTTTCAGCCACACGAATCAGTGCGCGAGCAAGGCCATGGCTGGCTGGCTGCAATTTGACCAGCGACTCCGAGACATGAGCGAACTGCTCAGTCATCGATTTAATCTTGCTGCGATCACCGCCAGCCAAAGCTGACCAGGTTTCTGCAGCCGCAGCAATGCGCTTGCGGGCCATAACCAGCACCGATGGATCAAAGCGGCCAAAACGGGCCACGTTGTAATCCACCAAGGGCATCAATTCCATGGAATAGGCTTCATGCACAGCCTGCAAGGACTCGCCCGCCTGCTCACGCGGCTTGGCCTGCGCGCAAAAGAACATCAAGTCTTGCAGCAAACGTGCTGGCGGCAGGCTCTCGCCCTTGGCCATGGATGCATATTGCATAAGCACACGCGAAGCCATGCGCTTGACGTAAATGTCCGCCGTAACGAGTCCACGAGCCAATCCTTCAAAAAAGGCGGCTGCAATTTTCCAGAAACTACGTGAAGCGACGTCTTCAGGCAGACCTGCCGCAAAGCTCAGACATATCTCACGCATCTGGGCAGCGGCTTCGCGGTCATCACTTTTGACCATGCGCAGCACCACGCTATCGAGCATGGCGCGGGCCTGTGGCCCATAGGCCAATGGCTCGGGCATAGGCCCTGTCCAGCGCGGCTCACGGGCTCTGCGCTCGGCAGGCCATAAATCGGCAGGGTGAGACTTATCGTTGCCCGCCAGTATCTGAGTCTGACGATACTGAGGAAACAATGCGACGGCAGAGACTTGCTGACCGGCCAACACCGCCTCTAAAAACTCCATCAACGCAAAGTGCGTGCGCTCCAGCGTACTGGCTGCTTCTTGCGTGCAAGTCTCAGGCTGCTGAAGGAAACGGTTAACCGCCGCTTCCATGCTCCGCATGACCTGCGCGGGGGCGGTGACCCCCACCATCTCTAGTGCACCACAAGCCTGATGCAGTTGTTGGCGCGCAATGCGCAGCGCCGATGTATCCAGCTCTTCCAGATCCGACAAACGGGCAGCATCGGCATCGCGCATGAAGCGGCTTACTGCCTTAGTCGCGGATTCCAGCGACTTTCGCACTTCATCAAGCACCCAAGCCAATGGGCCCAGGTCCTGCTCCGCAGGTGCAGACATAGCTGCACGTGTTGGCGAGTCGTCAACCACTGACATGCTCTAGTTCCTTAACCACTGAGGGTCGTGCATTTTTATGAGAGGGGAAGCGAGTCAAATCAGACAATCTTGAATCGAGAAACGGACTGACGTAATTCTTCAGCCATGTGTGAGAGCTCGCGCACCTGCTGGGCAGTTGTACGAGTACCTTCACCGGTCTGCTCGGTCACCGCAAAAATGTGCTGAATGTTTTCCGCCACGCCGTTGGCCATATTGGCTTCACGCGATGTAGCGTTAGAAATTTGCTCAATCAGCTCAGCCAGTCGGCGAGACACGCTATCAATTTCAGTCAGTGCGGTACCTGCAGAGTCAGACAGTCGCGCACCCTCCACCACACCCTGGGTAGAGCGCTCCATAGCGGCCACCGCATCTTGGGTATCGGTCTGAATCGCCTTCACGAGCGCCGCAATCTGACGCGTCGCATCGGCAGAGCGTTCCGCCAAGCGCTGCACTTCTTCCGCAACCACCGAGAAGCCTCGACCGGCTTCACCCGCGGACGCAGCCTGAATAGCAGCATTTAGCGCCAGCACGTTGGTCTGTTCGGTAATGTCAGAAATCAGTTCGGTAATTTCGCCAATCTCTTGCGACGATTCACCCAGACGTTTGATTCGCTTAGACGTATCCTGAATCTGGTCACGAATCGAGTTCATACCGCCGATGGCGTTTTGCACAGCCTTCAGGCCCGAGTCAGCAGCTTGCAGCGATTGACGCGCCACCAAAGCCGATTCCTGCGCCTGTGTAGAGACGTTGTTAATACGGCCAGCCATATCCAAAATGGACTTACCGGTTTCACGAATCTCGTGCAGCTGCTCGTTCGATGCAGCCAGCAGCTCGGTCGATGTCATATCCACTTGTTCAGTGGTTTGCGCCACACGGGTCACCGTGTTCTGCACCGAACCTACCAGCACGCGCAACTCTTC
This sequence comes from Comamonas sp. Y33R10-2, assembly GCF_019355935.1. NCBI lineage: Bacteria > Pseudomonadati > Pseudomonadota > Betaproteobacteria > Burkholderiales > Comamonadaceae > Comamonas > Comamonas sp. Y33R10-2. Next base: position 3,515,891 of record NZ_CP079925.1, on the reverse strand, counting down.
AACGGTGTAGTTCACCGAGTCAGCAATCGCGCCGGTGATGTCTTCAGTCACCGTGGCTTCTTGAGTCAAATCGCCCTCAGCGACAGACTGCAACTCGTTCATCAAACGCAAAATAGCGGCCTGATTGGCGTCGTTGATGCGCTTGGCCTCCTGCTCCTGCGAGCGGGCATCAGCCTGGTGAACTTCCGCGTCTTTCTGGCGTGCTCGGCTGTCCAGCAGCTGAACGCGAGAAATACCGATACCGCTTAACACCGCGGTCAAAATGGCCAGAGCCAGCACGACCAAATGCAGCATGTTAGAGCCGCCAACACCTTGCAAATCAGCCTGCAGTTTCTCCAGCTGCTGGCGCAGTGGCTCGCTATCATTGTTAATGCCGGTCTGTGCTTCACGCGCCGACACCAAGCCTTGCAAGTTACCCAAAATCGCGCTGGCCTGAGTACGTGTTTCGTCGTACTGCTTAATCAGTGTCTCGAGTTGCTCACGCACTTGCGGGTCACGCGAAGCGGCCAAGCGCATCTCGCTGCTACCGTTGAGCAGACCTTCCGAGATTTCCTTGAAGGAATTCAAATCCTTACCCAGCAAAAACACGGCTTCAGGGCTCACACCCTCGAGAGTCTGGAATTCGTTGGCCGATTTACCAATACGCTGGGTCAACATCACCAGCTGACCAGCAGCGGCAATTTCTGCCGGGCCAGAGCCTTGCTGCAGTTTCAGCGAAGAAATCGTTTCTGCAGTTTCCAGCAAGTCAGCAGACTGGCGGTTAATGGCGCGCAGCGCTTCACCCACCTGTGTCAGTGTCTTTTGCTGTCCCAAAATCAAACTAGCGCTTTTTTCTGCACGCTCCATCAACGTGCTGACGTTGCTGACATCGCCTTGCAAGCTGGCGCTAAGCGCATTCACGCCCAATGCAGAGTCACCCGTCGCCAAAGCGCGCACGCTACGAGCCAGCACATCCGAGCTGTTCTTCACGTCATCAAAAGCGGGCGCTGCACCCGTCATTGCCAGAGAAACCGACTTCGCCAGACGCTGCGACTGCATCAGTGCTTGGCCTGTAGCTGCAAGCTGTTGATTGGAGTTGCTGGCATCGCGCAGCATCCAAGCCGCAGTCACCACCAGTACCAGTACCGAGCCACCGAGCAGAGCAAACAAAGTCCGCTGATGCTTGGTCACCGTTGCGGTGCCAAGAATCGGCAAATTAACCAGCTCGTACTCCCGATCTATGTCTTCTACGCCTGTAATGGAAGGCGCACCTTGCACACTGTTGAGCGCACCGTCATACATATCTTGTACAACGGTATCGGCATGGACAGCATCTGCAACGGGGTTGCGTCGGAACAATTGATTTAGTTTTTGTGCAAAAGACATAGTGCTGAATCCAGAAACCTTAAGCACGAATGCTCAAAAATTTAGCGGTTTGAGACAGGTGCTGCAACTTCAACTCCTGCCAACGGCGGCCACTCGCATCAATATGCACTGCACCGAAGAAGCTCGGGGAGTGCTCTGGCGCGGCCTCAGTTTTAGAAAACGCATCTGCGGCGCGCAGGCCCAGCAAATGATCCACCAGCAAGGCGGCATTAACTTCCAGCGCAGGATTGAAGGCTAGCAAGCTGCAATCCATGAGCTCTTGCTCATTTCGCGAACTGCCATGACCCAGTAACTGAGCCAGGTCCACAACTCCCATCAAGGCGCCGCGCAAATTTGCGATGCCCAGAAACCAAGTCTGTGTGTAAGGAACGGGCTGAACGCCGCTCCAAGGGAAAATTTCACCCGCTTGATTGAGCGGCAGCAAATAGTCCCGGCCGCCGGCTTGAACAGCCAGCCAAGCGGCGACACTAATGCCTTCAGTGCGCGCTGCTTGCAGGCGCCCGGCCAGTCGGGATTGGAGGTCTCTAAGGGCTTCGCGGTTGGCCATAAGCAGCGCGACCTTTACAGAGCTGCGATCTTGGCTTGCAGCTCAGCTGCATCCACCGGCTTGGTGATGTAGCCGCGTGCGCCTTGTCGCATACCCCAAACTCGATCTGTTTCTTGATTTTTGCTGGTGCACATGATGATGGGCACATCGGCATACAAAGGATCACGCGAGATAGCGCGAGTCAGCTGAAAGCCATTTTGGCCAGGCATCACCACATCCATGAGGATCAGGTCTGGCTTTTCTTCGGCCAAGCGCTTCATCGCGTCTTCGCCATTCTCAGCAGTACGCACCAGCAGACCCTGCTTTTGCAAAATATCCGTCAAAGCCATCAGCTCTGTCTTTGAGTCGTCAACGATCAGTACTTTTTGAATTGTCATTCCTCAACCCCCACATCTGCCGCCTGTAAGCCGAACTGTTGAACGGTTTGCAGCAATTGATCTTTAGTAAACGGTTTGGTCAGATAGTCTTGACAACCCACCATGCGGCCTCGAGCCTTATCGAAGACACCGTCTTTGGACGAAAGCATCACCACCGGCGTATTGGTAAAGCGCGCATTGCGCTTGATGATGGCGCAGGTCTGATAGCCATCGAGCTTGGGCATCAGAATGTCGCAAAAAATAATTTGGGGCTGATAGTCGTTGACCTTCGACAAGGCATCAAAGCCATCGTCAGCCAATAAAACTTCATAGCCACCTTGCTTGAGGAAAATTTCAGCGCTGCGGCGGATGGTGTTGCTGTCATCCACCACCAAGACGCGCAAGGGCGCGCTAGATGCTGTCATCTGTGAAATTCCTCTTAAATCGGTCGTTGATGGATCGAGTTCGTTACTCACTCAGATTTCCACCATTTCAAAATCTTCTTTTCTTGCCCCGCATTCTGGACAGGTCCAGTTCATGGGTACATCTTCCCAGCGGGTCTCTGGCGCAATACCATGCTCTGGGCTGCCAAGAGACTCCTCATAGAGCCAGCCACAAGTCAAACACATCCAAGTTTTAGGGTCAGTCACAGCTTATAGGGGGTTCACATAGAATGCAACGATTGTATCTAGTCATAACCTCCGCTCCCGCCCTTGTCGTACTGGGTGCAAACTGAGGTTCGCCATGGCATTCAACCCCATCTCCCCCCCAGCCCCCCGCCGCACCAGCCAGGAAGAAGCGACTGAGTCCGCTCCCGTCTGCGTGCTGTCTTTCAACAGCAGCGATCCCAGTGGAGCCAGCGGCCTGTCTGCAGACATCTCCACGATCTCCTCGGTCGGTGGCCACGCCCTCCCCATCACTTGCGGTACCTACGTCAGAGACACAGCCCGCATTCACGAGCACTTCTCGCTCGACGATGAGGCCGTCACCGAGCAGGCCCGAATCGTGTTGGAAGACATCACTGTCACTGCCATCAAAGTCGGTTTTGCAGGCTCCCCCGCCAACTTGGCAGCGATTGCCGCAATATCCTCTGACTATCCGCACATTCCGATCATTAGCTACATGCCGGACCTGTCTTGGTGGGAGGATGACAAGCAAGATCAGTACCTGGACGCCTTCAAAGAGCTTGTTCTACCCCAAACTTCTGTGTTGGTTGGAAACCACAACACCCTGTGGCGCTGGCTGCTACCAGACTGGGAGCAAAGCCGCTCCCCTACGGCTCGCGACATTGCAATGGCCGCTGAAGTGCTCGAAGTACCCTATGTTTTGGTTACGGGTATACCCTTACCAGACCAATTTGTTGACAACGTTCTGACCACCGCACAGACCGTTTTGGGCAATAGCAAATATGAGTTGTTTGACACCACGTTCACCGGTGCTGGCGATACGCTTTCAGCCGCTATTACAGCCCTGCTGGCAACCGGCAACGACTTAGGCGTTGCAACGCTAGAAGCGCTGGAGTATCTGGATCACAGCCTAGACGCTGGCTTTAGACCCGGCATGGGCCACTACCTGCCCGACCGTCTTTTCTGGGCCCAGCCCACTGAGGACGAAGAGTCAGAGGCTGAGCCTGAAGAAGGCGAAGAAGACGACGAAATCGATGACGAACCAGAGATGAAGCCTATCGAAGGCTTTGTCATCCCCTCTCATGACACAAAACACTGACTTGAATCTCGCCTTGTTTGAACGCGCCAAGGGAGTCATCCCCGGCGGCGTCAACTCGCCCGTGCGCGCCTTCGCGGCCGTAGGCGGCACGCCCCGCTTCGTTAAACGCGCTCAAGGTGCTTACTTTTGGGACCAAAACGATCAGCAGTTCACCGACTATATCGGCAGCTGGGGCCCCATGATTTTGGGCCACGGCCACCCCGAAGTGGTCGAGACCGTGCAGTCTGCCGTGCTCGAAGGCTTTAGCTTTGGCGCCCCTACCGAACGTGAAGTGGTACTGGCTGAAAAAATCCGCGCCCTCATGCCCAGCATGGATATGGTTCGCATGGTCAGCTCCGGCACCGAAGCCGGCATGAGCGCCCTGCGCTTGGCCCGTGGCTACACCGGCCGCAACAAGATCATCAAATTCAACGGCTGCTACCACGGCCATGCAGATTCGCTGCTGGTCAAGGCTGGCTCTGGTTTGGCCACCTTTGGCGCCTCGTCTTCGGCTGGCGTTCCTGCCGATGTGGCCAAAGACACCATCGTGCTGGAGTACAACGATGTGGCCCAACTCGAAGAAGCATTCGCCAAAATCGGCCATGAAGTCGCTTGCGTCATCATGGAGCCCATCGCCGGCAATATGAACTTTGTGCGCGCCAGCGTGGAATTCACCCGCCGCATCAGCGAGCTGACCAAAGAGCATGGCGCACTGCTGATTTATGACGAAGTCATGACCGGCTTTCGCGTCGCTTTAGGCAGCGCTCAGAGCCTGTACGCCAAAGATATTCCTGGTTTTGCCCCTGACATTACCGTGATGGGCAAGGTTATTGGTGGCGGCATGCCCATGGCGGCCTTCGGTGCGCGCCGCGAGATCATGGAAAAGCTCTCGCCGCTAGGCCCTGTCTATCAGGCCGGCACGCTGTCGGGAAATCCTATTGCCACGGCTTGCGGCTTGAAGACGCTGGAGCTGATCAGTCGCCCCGGCTTCCACGCCGATCTGCACCTGAAGACCGGCCACCTGATGCAAGGTCTCAAGTCCGAAGCGAATGCTGCGGGCATCCCCTTTAGCATTGACTGGCAAGGCGGGCTGTTTGGCTTTTATTTCCTGCCTGAGCTGCCTACAGACTATGCACAAGTCATGAAGACGGACGGCAAGGTCTTCAATAAGTTCTTCCACGGCATGCTGGAGCGCGGCCATTACTTTGCACCAGCGCTGTATGAAGCCGGCTTTGTCAGCGCGGCGCACACAGACGACGATATTGACTGCACAATTGAAGCTGCGCGCGAAGTGTTCAAGACGCTGTAAACCTGCAAGCGCCATCGTCCAAGGCCTTGAGTGCGAATGCCTCAAGGCCTTTGGTTTTGACTATGCGGCGTTCAAGTGCGCAAAAGTCTGCCCTTCAGCGCCTGTACATCGGCCGGTGACAACGCCAGCCCTTGCGTCACATAGCCGTTTACATCGCCATACTTCGCCTTCATGGCCTGAAGGCCTGCCTCCATGAAAACAGGGCTCACGCCCAGTGTGGGTACCAATGCATCTGCCAGCTTCTGGCCGTACAGCTTGACCAACGCGGCGTGTTGTTTTTCCATGCTGGCCTGTAGATAGGTATTGGACAGTGCGTAATCCTGAATCACTACCGACTCTGGAACCCCAAGCACCAGCAGCAGTACCGCCGCCGCCCAGCCTGTCCGGTCCTTGCCGGCAGAGCAATGAAAGACCTGCGCACCAGCATTGCTGGCCAAGCTCTGCAGCAGCAGACTGAACTGTTTTCGGATGGGTTCGGAGTTCACGTTGTCCTAAATCCCCCGGATCATCAGCGACTCCGCTTCTTGCGACGAGGCCACCCTGAAGTCCTCGATATCGATATTTTTCAGGCCCAGAATATTGTTTTGCACATATTGAGCGCCATGCGGCAACAGGTCAGGCTTGCGCGCAATTTCACCCGGCGTGCGCAAGTCATGGACCCAGGAAACTCCCAGCGCCGCCAAGGCCGCCTGATCTTGCGGCAAGGGCCGCATTTCATTGGATCGATAAATCACGCCCCGCTGCAGCCATAGGCCCTCAACGGTCTGGTACGCCTTGGCATCGCTGGCTCCTGCCAGATCCCGAAAATTGCTGACCGAGGCGAGTTGCGGTGTATCGCTGACCGCCATGCGCTGGGGGTAGGCTTTATCCGCAGCTTCGGCGCCCCATGCCGCCAGCACAGAAGACGACAACAGCCCCAGCACGCTGGCAGGTATGCATTGCAGCAATGTGCGCCGCCCTGAAGACACCTGCGACGTTCTCGTGAATTTCTGCATGCGCTACTCCCTGTGATGCCGGTGGATGGAGCCCGCCCAAAGGCGAGCATCAATCTTGAAATGTGGAGAAATTATTCAGCATCAACAACAGGTGAGCTACGTAGACTACATGGACTAGCCATGCGCTCAGCCGTTCAGTGCAGCAGATATAAAACCGAATGAAAGGCGCAGCGCGAAAGGTAGAGCCTAACGAGGAAGGCGGAATTTTTCCCGAGCCTGCTCCACCGTCACGCGGGTCACGCAATCTGGAGCATGGTCATTGACCATACCCATGGCCTGCATCAGCGCATACATGGTGGTGGGGCCGACAAACTTCCAGCCACGCTTTTTGAGTTCTTTCGACATGGCTTGTGACTCAGCGGTCTGGGCCTGAATATCCGTGCCCGCAGAAGGCTTGGCCGGTGCAAAGCGCCAGAAGAAGGCAGCCAGAGAGCCTTCTTGCTCAACCATCTCAATTGCGCGCTGAGCGTTGTTGATCGCTGCTTCGATCTTGCCCCGGTGGCGCACGATGCCGGCGTCCTGCAGCAAGCGCTGCACATCGGCCTCGCCAAACTGGGCGACTTGGTGAAAGTCAAAACCCGCAAATGCAGCGCGAAAATTCTCGCGCTTTTTCAGTATCGTGTACCAGCTCAGGCCGGACTGAAAGCCTTCCAGACAAAGCTTTTCAAATAGGCGTTGATCGCTATCGACCGGGAAGCCCCACTCATGGTCGTGATAGTGCACATAGTCCGGCGTGGCTAGGCACCAAGTACAGCGGTGCTGGCCATCTTCGGCTGGCACAGGGGGTAATCGGGGGGCGACTTTGTCTTCGATTTTTGTGCTCATGCATAGCACTCTAACCAATGAAAAAGCCCTGCGGCAGATGCACTGCAGGGCTTTTAATTTGATAGCGGCTAGTCCTTGATTTCAATCATTTTCAAGGATAAAACTGATTGAACTCCATCCAAGTCAAAGACTCATAGCTCACTTTTTATTCGCTTGTGCCAAGCGTGAATGGCGCATTCCATAAGCCATATAGACCGCTACGCCCAGTGCCATCCAAGCGATAAAGCGCACCCAAGTCAGCGTTGTGAGGTTCAGCATTAAGTACAGACACAGCAGCGCCGAGAGCACAGGCAGCACAGGAACCCATGGCACGCGGTAGCCGCCTGCTGATTGGGGGCGCTTTTTGCGCAGCACCAACACTCCAATGCTGACCAGCACAAAGGCCGACAAAGTGCCGATGTTGATCATCTCTTCGAGCAACTCCACCTTGGTAAAGCCCGCCAGCAAAGCCACGACCACACCCACCGCCAGTTGCAAGCGCACAGGTGTCTTGCGCGTGGCCGAAGTCACGCCCCAGCTGCGCGGCAGCAGACCGTCGCGGCACAGAGCCAACAGCACGCGAGAGCTACCCATGAGCAGCACCATGACCACCGTCGTCATCCCAATGAGCACGCCTACCGATATAACTTGCGCAGCCCAGCCCGCACCGACAGCGACGAAGGCCGTGGCCAGCGATGGGTTCTCGGCCTTCGCCAACTCGGTGTACGGAACCATGCCTGTCAGCGCTAGCGTGACCAAGATGTAAAGCACCGTCACCAGCGCCAGCCCACCCAAAATGCCGCGTGGCAGTGTGCGCTGCGGGTCTTTCACTTCTTCTGCCGATGTGGCCACCACATCAAAGCCCAAGAACGCAAAGAACACCAGCGATGCGCCGCTGACCACGCCCAGCCAGCCGTACTGGCTAGGCGCTGCGCCAAACATCCAAGCCAGCATGGGCTGGCCCCACATATCAGCCGTCACGCCATGCGCCACCACAGGCGGCTGCGCGGCGGGGATGAAAGGCGTGAAGTTGTCGGTGTTCATATAAGTGAAGCCGACCACAATTACAAACACGGTGATCGCCAGTTTGATGATCGTGAACACATTGTTCACCTTGGCCGACACCTGCGTGCCCGCAATCAACAAGGCGGTAAACGCCGTCACCACAAAGAACGGTCCCCAGTTCAGAGAAATGCTGCCCAGCTCAATGGTTTGCGAAATATCCAACCCTGCCGTGGAAAACACAGCCGACAGATAAATGCCCCAGTACTTGGCCAGCACCGCTGCGGCCGAGATCATCTCTAGCAGCAAGTTCCAGCCAATGATCCATGCCAGCCCCTCGCCTAGCGTGAGATAGGTATAGGTGTAGGCGCTGCCGGTTACGGGCACGGCAGAGGCGAATTCGGCATAGCACATGATGGCCAGTGCGCAAGTCGCGGCTGCCAGCAAAAAGGAAAAGATCACCGCCGGTCCCGCGAAGCTGCCCGCTGCGCGCGCCCCTACCGAGAAGATGCCTGCGCCCACGGCCACGGCCAGACCCAGAATCATCAGATCAAAAACACCCAGCGTGCGCTGGAGCTGGCGGCCCGGCTCGTCCGAATCGGCCAGCGCCTGTTCAATGGTTTTGGTTTTTAGCCACTGCATGCATATCCCTTGGGCTCTGTACTGCGCTTATGGCGCGGCACTTGTGGCCCAGTTTGTTTGGTCAAAAACGCATACTAGGGATTTCACCAATTACCTGCAGATTCCCTGCAGCATCTCCGCCAGTCTTGCATGTTTTATGCGCAATCGTCTGCAGATCAATCTCAAAAAGGATTAGCTAGCCTCTTGCCTCACGAAGACTGCAAGACATTAATAAATGGCGCTTATCTAATGCAAGTAAGCAAGCACTTAAGCAGGATGATTCAGCGGCTGTGGTGATGGTCGAATCACGCCATAAAGCACGGCCACCAACAGCAGCGCCGTAACCACATCCAGAATATGATGCTGATGCACCAGCATGGTGGATGCGCAAATCGCCACGCTCCACAGCGCAATCACCGCACACAGCCCAATGCGACCTTTATGCCATTGCGTCTGGCAGATCGCCAATCCAGTCAGCGCGCTATAGACGATGTGTAGCGAGGGAAGCAAATTGTGCGGTTTGTCCACCAGAAACATCAGCGAGAAAATGCGGCGATATGGCTCTTCCTCGGGGATCACGCGTTCAAACGCCAGATTGGCCGGAAACAGCACAAAAACCACGCCGCAAATCAGCGTGCCTAGGATTTGGCGTTTACCCAATGCGGACAACTCGGGCTGATCTACCAGCCAGTACGGCAGTGTCAAAAACAGGAAGAAAGAGAAATAGACAAAAATGAATTCCGGCACCAGCGGAATCATTGCGTCCCACGGGGTAATGAAGTCAAAGCGACTGGCTCGCAAACTGGCCAGCCAATTGGCGGTGGGATACACCGCATACGATGCAATCAGCACCCAGATGGCCCAGAACACAAAACCTCGCTGTTTGCTGGCGGGGTGGGAGTGGACAGGGAATGGTGGTTTGCGGGGTGCGTTCACGGGCTCGGTCATGCCAGCAATTATCAAACGCAAGCCCCAAACTGGCCGTAGGCCTGAATGCAAAAAAGGCTGGGCGCGCAGTGCTACCAGCCTTTTTCTTGGAATTCTTTGAGCCAAGGACCTGAAATCGGGCCCTTATTTGCTGGCAGGCTCTGCCGCCATGACCCAGCGGGCCATCTGCTGTGCATCCGCCTCGCTGATCTGAGGGTGGCGCGGCATGATCACATTGCCCCATACACCCACGCTACCGCTGCGAATCTTGCCCGCCAGATATTGAAAAGCATCCGTATCGCGCCGCAGATTGTACTTCAGCGAAATATCCACAAACGAAGGACCCACATAGGTGCGATCCCAGCCATGGCAACGCATGCAATCCGAGCCTTCCACCAGCTTACGCGCAGCAGCCAACTCGGGTTTGATGGAGACGATATGGTCCGCAGCCTGCTCCGCCGAGCTGACCCGCATGATGCGCCAGCCAATATTGGCCACGCCCAAAGCACTAGCCAGCATCACCAGTCCAATCAGCCAAGCAATCCAGCGCGGTTTGGGCGGGTAGTTTTCTTCGTCGTCGATGGGATTAGTCATTGCATCACTCTTCAATGTAAATCGGCCCGCAAAGGCGGGCCGATACAACTCAGCCTTTAGCGGTGAAGACAGGTCAGCGAATCAACAGATTCGCGGTTCAGACGAGGCGTCACAGTCGAAGGCAGTAGCAGCGCTACGACGAGACTGTGCAACGAAGTATGAAGAACTGTATTCGCCGCAGCCAAGATTAATGGCGGAAGTGGCGCACGCCGGTGAATACCATGGCCACACCACGCTCGTTCGCCGCATCAATCACTTCCTGATCGCGCATGGAGCCGCCGGGTTGGGCCACGCAAGTTGCGCCTGCATCAACCACCACATCCAGACCATCGCGGAAGGGGAAGAACGCATCCGACGCGACAACAGTGTTCTGCAGCGACAGCTTGGCCGCTTCTGCCTTGATGGAGGCAATGCGTGCCGAGTCCAGACGCGACATTTGGCCAGCACCCACGCCCATTGTCATGCCGTTTTTGCAGAAAACGATAGCGTTGGACTTGACGAACTTGGCCACGTTCCAGGCAAACAGCAGGTCGTTCAACTCTTCAGGCGTAGGCTGCTTGACGGTCACGACCTTCAAATCAGCCAGTGTCAGCTCGTGGTTGTCCGAGGTTTGCAGCAGCAGGCCAGAACCAATGCGCTTGGATTCGACCGCGTTGCGGCCGTTGTCCCAGTCGGTTGCGCCGCCAGCGGGCAGAGCAATCGTCATCAGGCGCACGTTGACCTTGGACTTGAAGATTTCCAGCGCTTCGGCGCTGAACGCAGGAGCCATCAGCACTTCAACGAACTGCTTGGACACCGCTTCAGCAGCGGCCTTATCCACAGGGCGGTTGAAGGCAATGATGCCGCCGAACGCGCTGGTGGGGTCGGTCTGGAAGGCCTTGGCATACGACTCGTGCGCATCTTTGCCAATCGCCACGCCGCAAGGGTTGGCGTGCTTGACGATCACGCAAGCGGGCACGTCAAAGCTCTTGACGCATTCCCAAGCAGCATCAGCGTCAGCGATGTTGTTGTAGCTCAGTTCCTTGCCTTGCAGCTGCACGCCCGTGGCCAGCGAGCCGGGTGCGGGGTACAGGTCGCGGTACCAAGCGGCTTGCTGGTGGCTGTTTTCACCGTAGCGCAGGTCTTGAATCTTAACGAACTGGCTGTTGCTCTGACCGGGGAACAGGTCACGCGTTGGCACGTATTCTTCGCTCAGCTTTTCGTCTTCAAACTTCACCGAAGACAGGTAGTCGCTGATGGCGCCGTCGTACTGGCTGATGCGGTTGAACGCAGCCACAGACATTTCAAAGCGCAGCTTGTTGCTCAGCTTGCCGGCGGTCTTGAGCTCGGCCAGAACGGCGTCGTACTGGTCAGCGGCGGTAATCACGCCCACGTCGGCCCAGTTCTTGGCAGCAGAGCGCACCATGGCCGGGCCACCGATGTCGATGTTCTCGATAGCGTCAGCCAGCGTGCAACCAGCCTTGGCCACGGTAGCTTCAAAGGGGTAGAGGTTGACGACCAGCAGGTCGATAGTCTCGATGCCATGTTCCTTGAGCGCTGCCATGTGGGCAGGTGTGTCGCGGCGCGCCAGCAGGCCACCGTGCACCATGGGATGCAGGGTCTTGACGCGGCCATCGAGCATCTCGGGGAACTGGGTGACTTCAGCGACTTCGGTCACGGGCAGACCCTTGTCGGCCAGCAGCTTGGCAGTGCCACCGGTAGACAGCAGTTGCACACCGAGGGCGTGCAGGGCCTGCGCAAATTCGACGATACCGGTCTTGTCAGAGACGGAGATCAGAGCTTTCATGGGCGTCATTCAAAGTTTGGATAAAAACAAGCTGCAAGCCACCATCTATCAATGACTTGCAGCTATGGATTTGGTAGCTTTATCGATTCAGAGCAGCTGGTGATCAACCAGCTTTTTGCGCAGGGTGTTGCGGTTCAAGCCCAACCATTCAGCAGCACGTGATTGGTTGCTATCGGCTTGAGCCATCACCACTTCGAGCAGTGGCTTTTCCACAAGGCGAATCACCATGTCATAAACATTGGCCGGTGTTTCGCCTTCGAGATCACGAAAGTAGCCCTCAAGGCTAGCGCGCACGACTTGTTCTAAATTCTGATTGCTCATGCAGTCATTTCTGTCGGTTCTTCCAGCTCGCTGCTGTCCTCAGCAGCGGCGGTGGCAGCCGGTATCCGATCCATCTGCTGGCCCAAGGCCTCCAGATAATCGGCAACGGCCTGCCATTGCACCGCACAGTCCTCAATAGTGTTGATATGTTTTCTGAACGCTTCCCCACCCGGCAGAGCACGCAGATACCACGCAATATGCTTGCGGGCGCTGCGCACGCCGGTCCCCTCGCCATACAGGCTGTAGTGATCTTGCAGATGCTCAAGCAGCAGGCTGCGCAACTCACTGACCAAAGGCGGCGCTAGATGCTCGCCTGTGGCCAAAAAATGACCTATCTCGCGAAAAATCCATGGCCGCCCCTGCGCTGCGCGGCCAACCATAATGGCGTCCGCACCGGTATAGGCCAGCACATCGCGGGCTTTTTCGGGGCTGGTGATATCGCCATTGGCCACCACGAGCACATTCACTGCCTGCTTGACGGCAGCAATCGTGTCGTACTCGGCAAAGCCTTTGTAGCCTTGCTCGCGCGTGCGGCCATGAACGGTGAGCATTTGAATGCCCACATCTTCAAACTGACGCGCCAGGGCGATGGCATTTTTGTGCTCATCACACCAGCCGGTGCGCATCTTCAGCGTGACAGGCACGTTAAAGGGGCGAGCCGCTTCGACCACCGCTTGGGCAATTTCCACAGCCAAGGGCTCGTTTTGCATCAAGGCGGAACCAGCCCATTTGTTGCAGACCTTCTTGGCCGGGCAACCCATGTTGATATCAATGATCTGCGCGCCGCGTTCGATGTTGTAGATGGCGGCTTCGGCCATCATTTGCGCCTCAGTACCAGCGATCTGAACCGAAATCGGCCCGGGCTCGCCTTCGTGATTGGCGCGGCGGCTGGTTTTCAGGCTGTTCCAAAGATCTTTGCGGCTAGTCACCATCTCGCTGACGGCATAACCTGCGCCCAAGGCCTTGCACAATTGACGAAACGGTCTGTCCGTCACTCCCGCCATGGGAGCAACAAACAGACGATTTGCCAATGGAATATGACCAATGTGCAGGGCGGGCATGGAAAGGGGGGCGTTGCTTTGCGGCGGATTGCCAAACTCTGGCAGCCACGGCGCAAACTAGGTGCAGGAAAAGAGGGGTGAATTATACCTGCCCAAAATTTCAGCAAAACCAAGCTCTGTGCATCACCCTCTAGAGGGGTGAGCTATCAAAATTTAGTTCACAGCCCTCAGTTTTTGCGCACCGGCACCTCAAAGTACTGATCGGGATAAGGCTCACTGACCAAGGTGTAGTGCCACCATTCCTCGGGCAGATTCTTCCAGCCATGGCGCTGCATCAAGCTGCGCAGCCAGCGGCGGTTGTGCTGCACATCTGGGGATTGCTGGGCATTATCGGTATGCGACTGCTCGTCAAACATATCGAAGGGCGTGCCCATATCCACCTCAATACCATCAGCCAGTGGGCCATGCGCCAGCTTGCTAGCGCGCTGAGAGTTCACCACCACCAGCGTCAAATCCACCGTACTAGCGCGACTGTGACCCGATTTTTCGGCAATATAGCCGCGTTTGAACAACTCGCTCTTGGCCACGCGCGGGTAGTACATGTCTTTGTTGACCTGATCGCCCATATCGCGGCCCCAGCGCACAAAGTCATCTACAGCGGCCTGCGGACGGTAGCAATCGAAGACCTTGAGAGCGAGCCCCTGACTCGCCAACTCTTTTTGCACTGCCGCCAAAGACTCGGCTGCGGGGCGGCTCAACCAGCACACTCCCGCCTCATAACCTGCAATGGGGCGACCCATGAAGTTGTGCTTGGTGACATAGCGCATGTCTTGTTTGATCCCCGGCGCCAGCGTTGCCAACGGCACCAGATCTGCAGCTACTTTGCTGGCTATCGGTTTTGAATTCAATAATGCTCCAGCGCCCATGTTCTGCGCACAACCAGCTATCAAAATCAAAGCAACTGTCAGGCCTGCTGACTTGCTCAGCAATGCCATTTTTCTCGTGATTAACTGGGAACTAGAAGCCATTTTTACTCCCGTTTACTTGACTTTATGGGGTAGCAGCAGTGACGTGCCTGAATATGTATCTGGACCAGAAACCATACCTCAGCTAAGTACGCCTCTGCTCATCGTTCAGAAAAACTCAGGGAATTGAGCAGCCCGCCTAAACTAGCAGCCCTATGCAAGCGTGGATTCATCAATTACTACAGTGGCTCGCCCTGCCTGAGCTAGGCCTGAGCACGGTTTTTATCGTCGCCCTGATTTCAGCTACTTTGCTGCCGCTGGGGTCCGAGCCCGTGGTTGCCGCGCTTGTCTCAGCCAACCCTTCGCTTTTTTGGCCTGCCATTTTGGTGGCCACCGCAGGCAACACCATTGGCGGCGCAATTAGCTGGTGGATGGGGCTTGCAGCCCACCAAGCCTGGAACAAGGCCCGCAAGCTACGCCACAACAGCGACTCGGCTGCGCCCCCCAAAAACACCACATTCAACCAATCACGCTGGCACCGCGTAGCCCGCTATTGGCTGCGCAAATACGGCGCCAAAGCCTGCTTGCTCAGTTGGCTACCCATTGTGGGCGACCCGCTGTGCGCCGTCGCTGGCTGGTTGCGCCTGCCGTTTTGGCCCTGCGTGTTCTATATGGCGATTGGCAAATTCATGCGCTATTTGCTGATGACTGCCGGACTGCATCAACTGTTTTTGCGCTTCTTTTAGAGCGGCTTACACAACCGAGGTTTATGGCAAAAAAGCCGGCGTCAGCAAACGCAGACCCAGTGAGAACCAACTCTGGCTTGCCTGCGCGCTGCCGCCCGCCCCACCAATACGGTTGCCATAAGTAGCATCAATTTGCACGCGATCAGGCACCAGCCAGTAACGCAGGCCAACTTGCACCAGTGGCTTGCCTGAGCCCTGACTGTAGGTTTCCGCAATCAACCAAGTGCGCTCATGCAACTGGGTTTCGCTGCCCAGCCCCCAAGTCAGGCGATTGTTACGCGAGCCTTGCTCTCGCAGCCAGCCCACGTTGCTGTGCAGCACCACTTTGTTGCTGGCCAATGACAGGCTGACCGGCACATAGGCATACATATCGTGACCGCCGCCCGCATCGCGGCGTGGGTCGCGGGCCATGCCCATGGCCAGCCCCCAGCCCCAGCCATTGCTTTCAAGCGGCTTGAACAGTGTTTTGCCCTGCAGCATCTGGGCGCTGCCGCGGGTGCTGCCATCTTCACGTGTCAAAGACCCACCCGTCGTCAACTCCAAATTCCCCGTGAAGTTGCAAGCCGGTTGCGCCCAGAACTCGGTATGACCCTTGGGGTGTTTCACCCAGCTTTCCAGCTGGCAAGACTTGGCGTCAACAATGCGCGCGTCGTCCGTATTCATAGGACGCGCAGCATAGACAGTGGTGGCAAAAAGCGCGATGCAAAGCGTCGAGACGGCAAGCAGCGGTTTCTTGAATGGCATGGACACGCCCCCTGTTATATGTTTTTTGGAACGGATTGTGAGAGCCACGCCTTAGCACTGATCGACAAAGCTTGTGCAATGCAGCCAAGGCGAAGCTCGCAACTCTTGGCCGCAATTTAGCGCATCCATGTGACAGGGCATCCTGAATTTGAATGTTTTGGCTGCCTAGCCATGTAACAACAAGCACAGCGCGCTATGGTTTCAATAGCGAAATCTACCAAGTTCCACCGCAAAACAAGAAAGCAACCTAAGAGCAAGCCCGCTTTATGCGTCCAAACCGATATCCAGAACCTTGGCGCTGTGTGTCAGCCAGCCCACTGCGATCTGATCAACGCCAGTGGCGGCCACCGCAGGCGCAGTCTCTGGCGTGATGCGGCCCGAGGCTTCCGTCACCGCCCTGCCCTTGCACATGGCCACGGCGGTGCGCAGGTCATCCAGACTCATATTGTCCAGCAGCACCACATCCACGCCCAGTTGCAGCGCCACATCCAGCTGCGCCAGCGTATCCACTTCGAGCTCAATCTTGACCATATGCCCCACACCAGCTCGCGCGCGGCCCACAGCGGTGGCTACGTCGCCGGCTAGCGCAATGTGGTTGTCCTTGATGAGCACAGCATCATCCAGCCCAAAACGATGGTTGTTGCCGCCGCCCACGCGCACCGCGTACTTTTGCAAGGAGCGAAGGCCGGGCATGGTCTTGCGGGTGCAAGTCACACGCGTGCCAAAGGGCTTGATGGCTTGCGCAATCGAGTGCGTGGCGCTGGCCACACCACTGAGGTGGCACAGGTAGTTCAGTGCCGTGCGCTCAGCCGAAAGAATGGCGCGGCTTTTGCCGCGAATGCGGGCAATCTCCATGCCCGGCACCAGCACGGTGCCATCGGCGCAGCTGACATCAAACTCCATGCGTGCATCCATCAGCGTAAAAGCCAAACGCGCTAAATCCAGCCCAGCCAGTACGCCATCTTGGCGGGCCATCAGGCGCAGCTCATCTGTGGCATCTGCAGGGACGATGGTGTCTGTCGTCAAATCTCCGGCACGGCCCAAGTCTTCCAGCAAGGCCATGCGCACCAGCGGCTCGAGCATCACATCTGGCAAGGGCGAAACAGGGAGTGCGGCAATTTTCTTAATGCTCATTTTGAGTATTTTTAGTCAAAAGAAAAGTGCGAATGTCTCCAGAGACTCGCACCCGGGGCACTTATGCTAATCCTGAGCATTATTAGAGTCAAGCCAAACTCAGGCAGCTGATCAGCGCATGAATAATGAGTGGATTAACGGCTGCGAGCTAGGTGCAGTCTCTCGTTGCAACGTATCAGCTGCGCGCCAGCGGCAGCTTGTTGGCGGTAATCGCGCGCTCCAGAATCACATTGCGTCTAAAGCGAAAGAGCTTGGCGGGTCGGCCCGCCCCCGCAGCGCTCATCTGACCTGTTTCTTCGACCAGTGACTGCTGCTCAACCAAGCGGCGAAAATTTTGCTTATGCAGGCTACGCCCGGCCAAAGCCTCAACCGTCTGCTGCAACTGCAGCAGTGAGAACTCCTCAGGCATTAGCTCAAACACCACCGGGCGATATTTGATTTTGGAGCGCAAGCGTGCCATGCCTGTGGCCAGAATGCGCCGGTGGTCATTGCTCATAGCCTCGCCCGGCAACACCTTGGCTGCGGCGGCACTAGCTTCTTCACCTATAGCTTCAGGCACCAAACTCGCTTCAAACAGCAGCTCATAGCGCTGCAGCACCAGCTCTTCATTCCACTCATTTTCATACAAGCCAAAAAGCACGCAAGCCCTTTGCCAACGTGCACTTCTAGCTACGCTATCTGCAGCACTCTCACTCCATTCATTCAAGGCAGGAACGATCTGATCGGCAATCAAAGCAGGCATGCCATCGCGCCAGTCTTCCCACGGAAAGTAGCGGTACCAATCCTGCCAGCCGGGCTGGGTAGCCCCTGTCTCGTCCTGCTCCTGTGTCAGCGCTAAATAACTGATGGAGATGACATGCACACCCAGTTGCTGCGCACGCTCGCGGTCGGCAAAAGTGTAGAGCTGCTCCACAAAGCCTAGGCGAGTTTGCTTTTCTACCCATGCCCGCAGGCTCGCTTGAAGGGAGCGGTGATTGCTGGTAAACGGCCCAGCGGGCAGCATCCGCCCCAGCTCTGTGGTCAGGATGCGGGGCTGTCCATCCGTGACAGCAACCAGCACTGCCACGAGGTCGGCCTGCACGGAATGCAGTTCGGAATTGTTCAAACCACTCAAAGCATTGAAGGGCAAGGCCCCATCTGAGTAAAAGCAAATTCTACGGTGCGCAGACACCGAGTCGGCGCCTCAAACCATCAGAGCCAGCAAATCAAGCCCGCAATCATGTCGCGGCAAGCCGCTGTCCTGCCTGTCTTGACGATGCAGCACCTCGTGGCAAGGACACTATGAGATGCTAAAAAGACGTGGGCAAGCTAGTTCTCTCAGTTATCAACGCTTTACAGGATCGCTCTATGGCCTCAGATACCTCTCACACCCTCAATCTCGCTTTGCAAGGGGGAGGCTCGCACGGCGCATTGACGTGGGGGGTGCTAGATGCATTGCTGGAAGACGACAACCTGATCTTTGAAGGCATTAGCGGCACCAGCGCTGGGGCAATGAACGCCGTGGTGTTAGCCCACGGCTTCGCGCAAGCAGCTGCTCAAGAAAAAAAGGTGGACGATGCCCGCAACTTGGGCCGGCAACTGGCCCGTGAGGCCTTGAAGCAGCTGTGGGAAGGCGTGGGCTCCATGGGTAGCGTGGGCAAGATGTTCTGGGCTGCACCGCTGCCCGGTAGCAAGCAGTTCATGGGGGTGCTCAACCAATTTTTGTCGCCCTATCAGACCAACCCGCTCAATATCAACCCCCTGCGCCAACTGCTCACAGGAGTAGTGGATTTTGAAACGCTTGCTAACCCCGAGCACCCCACGGCCGTGCCCAAGCTTTTTATCTGTGCGACGAATGTACGCACCGGTAAGGGAAAGATTTTTACGGACAAAGAAGTGACTGCAGATGCCGTCATGGCATCAGCCTGCTTGCCGCAGATGTTTAAAGCCGTGGAAATTGATGACGAAAGCTATTGGGATGGTGGCTTTTCAGGCAATCCTGCCTTGTACCCACTGCTCTACCAAACGAAAAGCCGCGACATTTTGCTGGTGCAGATCAACCCCAAAGAGTCTGATGTCTCACCAGATACAGCCTCGGAGATCATGGATCGCATGAACGAGATTACTTTCAACGCCTGCTTGCTGGCGGAGCTGCGAGCGATTGAGTTTGTGGTGCGCCTGCTGGAGCAAAAGCGCTTGGACCCTGAGCGCTACAAACATGTGCTCATGCACCGCATTGATGGCGGTGCGGTGCTCAAACCCTTTGGGGCATCGAGCAAGTCGCGTGCTGATACAGCGATGCTGCGCCAGTTGTTTGATTTGGGCCGCGAGCGCGGTCAGCAGTGGCTGCATGACAACCGCGAGCATTTAGGCGTGAAGCAGACGCTGCGATTCAACGAGAATATGTAGCTCCTTTGCTGCCCCCTTGTAGTCCCATTAAGGCGCTGCGCGCCTTACCTTGGGTAAGACTGGCAAGGAGACGACACCTCGCCGCAAGGCGGCTCATGCTCGGCGCCCCTTATTTCAGGGCAGGACTGTGCACAAGCCGCTTACGGTGCGGGTGTTCTATTTATCGAACTCGATCAGATTGACCATGCACGACCACGCTTCTCATTACGACTCCAACTGCATTTTTTGCCGTATTGCCAAGGGCGAGATTCCTTCGCGCAAGGTGTATGAGGACGATGAAGTCTTCGCTTTCCACGATATCAACCCAGCCGCCCCTGTGCATTTCTTGATGATTCCCAAGAAACACATTGCCTCTATGGCGCACCTGAGTGAGGCAGATGCTCCTTTGCTGGGCCGCATGATGGCCTTGGCACCCAAGCTGGCGCTAGAGCAAGGCTGCAACCCTTATCCGGCGGGTGGCTATCGCGTTGTGGTGAATACCGGCGTGGAAGGCGGCCAGGAAGTCCATCACCTGCATTTGCACGTGATGGGCGGTGCGCGCCCCTGGCTCAAAGGCTAAGAAACCAGCCCTGCGGGTAATCCCTTCTGAGTGGGCGATAGATGCACCAGCCTCAGGCTTTTTGGGGCATTGAGGTCAATCTGTCAAAAGCCCCGTCTAAAATGGTTTGCAATTCTTAGGAGATTCTCATGGGCTCTTTTTCTATCTGGCACTGGGCTATCGTGCTGCTCATCGTAGTTTTGGTGTTTGGCACCAAGAAACTCAAGAACATCGGCACCGATCTGGGTGGCGCCGTTAAGGGCTTTAAGGACGGCATCAAGGACGGCGGCACCGCTGCTGACGCCAACACTGCCGCAGGCCAAGTCGCTAATCAGCAAGCCGCTGAAAAAACCACTATTGACGTGGAAGCCAAGCAAAAAAGCTAAGCGCTGCAGGACTGACATTGAATGTTTGATATTGGCCTGTCCAAAATGGCGCTGATCGGTGCCGTGGCTCTCGTAGTCATCGGCCCCGAGAAGCTACCCCGCGTGGCTCGCATGGTAGGAACCATGTTGGGACGGGCGCAGCGTTATGTGACTGACGTGAAGGCCGAAGTCAACCGCTCCATGGAGCTCGATGAACTTCGCAAGATGAAGGAGTCCGTCGAGACTGCGGCGCGCGATGTGGAGTCCGGCGTTCGCAACCAAACCTCAGACTTTGAAAAAGACTGGGGCGATGCGACCAAGGACTTGCATGACGGCTCGAACATGACCTCGGCATCATCGTTTGACTCTTACGATTCAAACGGCAGCTATGGCAGTCATAGCTCTGTGGTGCCAAGCTATAGCCACCCGCGCAAGAACTGGCGTGTGAAGCGCGGTGCAGTGCCCCAGTGGTACAAGTCACGCGCAGGCGTGCGCAGCAAAGTTCAGTCGGGTGCAGCGCGTGTGGCCCGTTTTCGGCCCAAGAAGTTCCATTGAGCATGCCTAGTTGCAGCTTGCTGGCCGCAAGGCCGTTGCCCATTACGGCAGCAAGCTTGCATTGGGTATGTAGCCCCTTGCCCGTGTTTACGGGCGTTGTTGTTTCAAGCGTGCAGAGCTGCTTAGGCTCTGGCGCGGTTGTTTTGCACCATGTCCGAACCCTCTAAAGAAGACGAACTCGCCGGCACGGAGCAGCCCTTTGTGCAGCACTTGATGGAGCTGCGCGATCGCCTGCTCTACAGCCTTTATGGCGTTCTGATTTGTGTTGGCTTGCTGATGTTCTGGCCCGGCCCTGATGGTCTGATTGACTTCATCGCCGTACCAATCAAAGAACACATGCCCCCCGGCGCAAAGCTGATTGCGGTGGGCGTTTTCTCGCCATTCTTTGTGCCGCTTAAGGTGCTGATGATGGTGGCGGTGCTGATGGCGCTGCCTTGGCTGATGTACCAGGTCTGGGCGTTTATCGCCCCGGGTTTGTATAGCCACGAGAAGAAGTTTGCCCTGCCGCTGATTTTGTTTGGCAGCTTGCTCGCTTATGTAGGCATTGGCTTTGTGCAGTTCTTTGTGCTTGGCAATATGTTCAAGTTCATTCAGCACTTCACACCGGCCAGCGTGGCGGCAACGCCTGATATTGCCTCGTATGTCGAAGCGATCTTGTCGCTGTACATCGCTTTTGCTGCGGCTTTTCAGGTACCGATTGTGGTGATGCTGCTGGTGCGTTTGGGCCTGGTCGAGATTGACAAGCTCAAGGCCTTCCGTGGTTACTTTATCGTGCTGTCTTTTGTGATTGCCGCCGTGATTACGCCGCCTGACGTGATCTCTCAGCTGGCACTGGCTATCCCCATGTGCTTGCTTTACGAGGTGGGCATTTTGGGCGCGGGATGGTTTAGCAAGTCATCGCGAGCTCCCACAGATGAGAGCGAAGAAAGCTCCGCTGTCGATAAGCCCGCAAACAGTAAATAACAGTTCTAGTCGCCTTCAAATCGACTGACTCAACAAGCCCTTGAAGCAATTCAAGGGCTTTTGTTTTGATAGCTACCTGTCCTTTACTGATAATGACTTGAAGCATTTTTAGGCAGAACTCGGGCACAAAAAAGCCAGCAAAACATGCTGGCTTTTTATGAAGGCAGCGCCATGCTTAGCGGCGGCGGCCTTGCTGCTGTGTATTCGCTGCAGGGCGTGTGCCGGGGGTGATGCTCAGCATGACTTCACTATCTGCACGGCGCACATCGAATTGGGCGGCTTCGCCGGGCTTTAGAGATGCGACTGCTGTCAGCAATTCAGAGACATTGCGGGTAGCTGTCTCGCCCACTTTCACAATCACGTCACCGGGGCGCATGCCAGCCTGAGCAGCGGGCCCCGCTTGCAGCACGCCGGTGATGATGACGCCAGCATCGGCCTTGACACCAAAGGTCTCCGCCAGCTCGGGCGAGAGTTCATTGGGCTCCACACCAATCCAGCCGCGGGTGACCTTACCGTCTTTGACGATGCCGTCCAGCACCATCTTGGCGGTGGAAACTGGAATGGCAAAGCCAATGCCCATGCTGCCGCCCGAGCGTGAATAGATCGCAGTGTTGATACCCAGCAAGTTGCCATTGGCATCCACCAAAGCGCCGCCGGAGTTGCCGGGATTGATAGCGGCATCGGTTTGAATAAAGTTTTCAAACGTGTTGATGCCCAGTTGGCTGCGGCCCAGTGCGCTGACGATGCCGCTGGTCACCGTCTGGCCCACGCCAAAGGGGTTGCCAATGGCCAGAACGCGGTCGCCCACGGCGACTTGGTCAGAGTTGCCCAGCACGATGACGGGCAGCTTGTCCAATTCAATCTTCAAAATGGCCAAATCGGTTTCAGGATCGGTACCAATCACCTTGGCCTTGGTCTGGCGGCTGTCAGTCAAAGTGACCTCGATATCGTCTGCACCCTCCACCACATGGTTGTTGGTGAGTATGTAGCCATCTTGACTAATGATGACGCCACTACCTAAACCAGATTGCTCCTGCGTGCCTTGCTCGCCAAAGAAGAACTGGAACCACGGATCGTTGGCGCGCGGGTGCCTCACTGCTTTGCTGGTGTTGATGCTGACAACAGCGGGCGATGCCTTACGCGCAGCCGGAGCGAAACTGCCGGGCGCATCTTCTCCAGCTGCAAGCGATGGAGCTTGCAGCAGCGCAACGCCAGCATTGCTGCGAATATTTCCACGCTGAAGCCACGTAGGCTGTAGAGTAGCTACTACAAAATAGATAGCAAACAGTGCGGTGACTACCTGCGAAAACAGCAACCAAGTGCGTTTCATGTAATGGGTCTAAAGAGTGAGGGGAACAAGGCCATATTGTGCGACATGGTCACTCTCCACAGTACAGCGAGGCTGTTCAATCTTGTTAATTTGCTTACCCCAAAGCGCTGCAGCCTGCACAAGATGAGTGCATAGGGTTACTTTTGGATAAAGTTTTATGTCAGCGGTCACGCTACAGGTAAACCCTAGAATGAATCTCGACTGCTCTAACGTCGCCGTTTTCTGAAGTGATTGCGCACAACGCTCTCATGCCAGATGGGTGTGGCTCTGTATTAGGAATCCACCTCAATCGGTTGCTCTCTACACGTTGACCCGTGGATAGAGACTTTATTTATGCAGTCTTGTTGTTCGATCTAGGAAACACCATGACTACGCCTAACCAAGCAAAGCCAGCTACCGCTGCGGCTGTTGCAACGAATCGCCCGTTAACCCGGGAAGACTACAAAACCTTGGGCTTATCCGCTCTGGGTGGAACGCTGGAGTTTTATGACTTCGTCGTATTCGTATTTTTTGCCAACGTCATTGGCGTACTATTTTTCCCATCTGACCTGCCAGAGTGGATGCGTCAGCTGCAAACGCTAGGCATTTTTGCGGCCGGCTATCTGGCGCGTCCTCTGGGCGGCATCATCATCGCCCACTACGGCGACAAGATTGGTCGCAAGAAGATGTTCTCGCTGTCCATCTTCTTGATGGCAGTGCCCACACTGGTCATCGGCCTGCTGCCCACTTATGAAACCATTGGCATCGCCGCGCCGCTGCTGCTGCTGTTGATGCGCGTGCTGCAAGGCGCAGCCATTGGCGGCGAAATGCCCGGCGCTTGGGTTTTTGTGGCCGAGCACTCGCCCGCCAAAAACTACGGCTTGGCCATTGGCACGCTGACTTCCGGCATCACCGGCGGTATTTTCCTAGGCTCCATCTTCGGCGTGTGGCTCAACAGCACATACAGCCAAGCGGAGATCCACGACTGGGCTTGGCGCATGCCGTTCATTCTGGGCGGCGTGTTTGGCCTGCTGTCCGTTTATCTGCGCAAGTTCTTGCACGAAACGCCCATCTTCCAAGAGATGCAAGCGCGCAAGGCTGTTGACCGCGAGATGCCTATCAAAACCATCTTGCGCGATCACCGCGAAGCCTGCGTTGTCGTGGCGCTGATGACTTGGGTGCTGTCCACCGCCATTGTGGTGGTGGTTCTGATGGCCCCCGCTTATCTGCAAAAAGTGTTCCAGATTGCCCCCGCCATGGCGCTCAAAGCCAATGCCGTGGCGACAGTGACGCTGACCCTTGGCTGCGTGTTCTGGGGTTGGTTGTCTGACAAGATCGGCACCAAGCTGACCATGATCTTCGGCTGGGGCGGTATGACGGCATCGGCCTACCTGTTCTACCTGAGCCTGCCCGGCACCGAGGCATCGTTGGTCTATACCTATGCGCTGGTTGGATTCTTTGTGGGCTCCATCTCGCTGCTGCCTGTAGTGGGTGTACGTGCCTTCCCTGCAGAAGTGCGATTTACCGGCCTGTCCTTCTCTTACAACATGGCCTACGCCGTGTTTGGCGGCATGACTCCGATGCTGGTGTCCGTGTGGCAACAGGCGGACATCATGGCCCCAGCCCATTACGTGGCCGCCATGGGCGTGCTGGGTGCTGCCATGGCCTTCTGGCCACTGGCCAGCAAGGGTTGGCAAGCCAAGAAGGCTTAACGCAGCGCGTGAAAACTCGCTAAATTCAAAATCAATTCAAAAGGCAGCTACGGCTGCCTTTTTTGCGTCTTTGGCGTCTTTGGCGTCTTTGACATCTGACAGGGCTATATGCCGTCAGTCACAATTGACGCATGAGCATCGAGCGAAACCAACTGCTATCCGTTTTCAATGGGCTGCTGCAGCCTGAACGCTTTAAAGACTACGGGCCCAATGGCCTGCAGGTTGAAGGCAAGAACGAAATCCGCCGCATCGTCAGCGGCGTGACGGCCAGTCGCGCTTTGATTGAAGCGGCTATTGACGCCAAGGCGGACGCCATCTTTGTACACCACGGCCTGTTCTGGAAGGGCATGGACGGCCGTATCACCGGCTGGCTCAAAGAACGCATCCGTTTGCTAATGGCGCATGACATCAACCTATTGGCCTATCACCTGCCGCTAGACGCCCACCCTGAGTTGGGCAATAACGCTCAATTGGGTCTAAAGCTGGGCCTGAAGCTGGGAGTAAAGGCCGGCGTCCAAGGCCAAGCCACATTTGGCGATCAAAATCTCGGCTGGCTGGCGAATGTGGAGTTTGCCAATGCAGCCGTGCTTGCTGAGCATGTGCAGACGGTGCTGGGCCGTCAAGCCACGCTGGTCAGCGGCGATCTGCAAAAGCCCATTCGCAAACTGGCTTGGTGCACAGGTGGCGCGCAGGGCTTTTTTGAATCCGCCATCGCCGCAGGTGCTGATGCCTACATTACCGGCGAGATTTCAGAGCCACAGATGCATTTGGCTAGAGAAATGGGGGTGAGCTTCATCGCCGCAGGCCACCACGCTACCGAGCGTTATGGTGCCCCGGCTGTGACTGCTCATGTGGCCAATGAGTGTGGGCTAGAGCATCAATTCATCGAAATTGACAACCCGGCCTAAGCGCACAAGTTCGTGGTTGATTGATCATTTTTGATAGCTTCATGTCTATATACCTATTGGACTACAGGCACTTTTTATAGATATGTCTTCTATTACACCCAGCACCGGCAAACCCATTGCCATCACCCAAGGCGACTGCGCTGGCATTGGCCCGGAAATCATTGCCAAAGCCTTCAAGTCAGCTGCGCAAGCCATGCGCGGCTGCTTTGTGGTGGGCGAGCTGCAGACAATGCGCCGGGCGAGCGCACTGGCGGCCAGAGCAGCCAATGGAGAGCCGGGCATGGCCCAGCCGATTGCGGTGATTAATACGCCAGCGGATGCCTGGTCTGTGCCAGAAGGTGCTATTCCTTTGCTGAACCTGCCGGGGCTTGCCGGGCCGCAGCCTTATGGCCAAATTTCAGCCGAAGCAGGCAAAGCTGCCGCGCAGTGTGTGGTCTGGGCAGCGCAAGCGGCGTTGCGGGGTGACATTGCAGCGCTGGTCACGGCGCCTTTACACAAAGAGGCGCTGCATCTGGCAGGCGTGACTTTCCCCGGCCATACCGAGCTTCTACAGGCCGAAGCTGCAGCCCATGCGGGTGTGGCCCTGAAGCAAATGCCTGTTCGCATGATGCTTGCCAATGACGAGCTGCGCACCGTGCTGGTCAGCATCCACATGTCTCTGCGCGATGCCATCAATGCAGTCACCGAGGCGCAGGTTTTGCAAACCCTGCGCATCACGCATCAAGCACTCAGCAAAAGCTTGGGCCGCACGCCACGTATTGCGGTGGCGGGGCTCAACCCTCATGCGGGTGAAGGCGGCGTTTTTGGCCGTGAAGAAATCGAAATCATCGCCCCCGCCATCGCACAGGCCAAAGCCGAAGGCATCGACACCCACGGCCCCTTTGCCCCGGATACCGTCTTCATGCGCGCCCGCAGCACGGCCGCCAAGCCCGGCGAATTCGATGTTGTGTTGGCGATGTACCACGACCAAGGGTTGATCCCAGTCAAATATCTCGGCGTGGAAAAAGGCGTCAACGTCACCCTTGGTTTGCCACTAATTCGCACCAGTCCAGACCACGGCACAGCCTTTGATATTGCCGGGCAAGGACTGGCCGATGCAGCCAGCTTGCTAGAGGCCGTGCACATGGCGCGCAGCCTTTGCCGCACATAGCCCAGATAGAGCACTTAGGCCCAGCAGTTTTCGACTGCTTTCACCTCAAAAAAGCCTGCCGAGGCAACTCAGGCAGGCTTTTTTCATAAGAGCGTGCACTTACTGCTTGCGATTCAAGCTGTCGCGAATTTCGCGCAGCAGTTGAATGTCTTCAGGCGTGGCTGCCGCTTCTTCTGGCGCTGCAGGTTTTTCGCGCTTGAGGCGATTGACCTGCTTGATCATTATGAAAATGATGAAGGCCAAAATAAGGAAGTTAACGGCCACGGTGATGAAGTTGCCATAGGCAAAAACAGGAACTCCAGCTTTCTTGAGCGCATCCAAGGTGCGCGGAATTCCTTCTGGAATATTGCCCAAAACAACGAACAGGTTGGAAAAATCTAGCTTGCCAAAGATCAACCCCACCAGCGGCATGATGAGGTCGGCGACTATGGAATCCACGATCTTTCCGAATGCAGCGCCGATGATTACACCGACGGCCAAATCCATCACGTTTCCCTTGATTGCGAATTCGCGGAATTCTTGCATCATGCCCATAAGCAGGTCCAGTCACTAAGAGTTTGAGATAGCGCAGTATTGCGTGACTTTGGTACTTGTCAACGTCGGACTGGGGCTGGAATAACCATGACCCCGCCGCTAGAATTCCCGGTAGACCCCAAATCAAGCGATGTACTTCGAGGAAATCCATGAGTGACTCTCCAGTCGACTCCAGCAAGCGCACGTGGATCATCACGTCAGCATGTGCTGGTGCCGTGGGCGGTGCAGTAACGGCCGTCCCTTTTGTGAGCTCCTTTCAGCCTTCTGAAAAAGCCAAAGCGGCAGGCGCCGCTGTCGAGGTTGATATATCAAGCCTAAAGGAGGGTGAGAAACTCACCGTTGAGTGGCGTGGCAAGCCGGTTTGGATCATCAAGCGCACACCCGAGCAGCTCAAAGAGTTGCCGGCGCTGAATGCCGAGCTGGCCGACCCCGCCTCAGCTCGCCACCCAGAGGAGTTCACACCGCCTTATGCGATGAACGAAGTGCGCTCCATCAAGCCAGAAATTCTGGTGGTGGTGGGTATTTGCACCCATCTCGGCTGCTCTCCGGTTGATAAGTTTGTGAGCGGCCCACAGCCATCACTGCCTGCGGACTGGAAGGGCGGATTCTTATGCCCCTGCCATGGATCGACTTTCGACATGGCTGGCCGCGTATTCAAGAACAAGCCAGCACCAGACAACCTGCAAGTGCCGCCACATATGTACCTGTCAGACACCAAGCTGCTGATTGGTGAAGACACCAAGGCAGCCTGAGGGAGACAAGAACAATGGCCCACGAATTCAAGCAAATTGACCCGAACTCCACCACCGGAGCGAAGGCTGTGAACTGGATGGAGAATCGTTTTCCGACAGCGTTTGACGCCTACCGCGTCCACATGTCGGAGTACTACGCTCCTAAAAACTTCAACTTTTGGTACATCTTCGGCTCACTGGCTCTGCTAGTGCTGGTGATCCAAATCGTCACCGGTATTTTTCTGGTGATGCACTACAAGCCAGATGCAGACAAGGCATTCGCCTCAGTCGAGTACATCATGCGTGATGTGCCTTGGGGCTGGCTGATTCGCTACATGCACTCCACAGGCGCCTCGGCATTCTTTGTTGTGGTCTACCTGCACATGTTCCGCGGCCTGCTATACGGCTCTTACCGCAAGCCGCGAGAGCTGGTCTGGATCTTTGGCTGCGCCATCTTCTTGGTGCTGATGGCTGAAGCCTTCATGGGCTATCTGCTGCCATGGGGCCAGATGTCGTACTGGGGCGCGCAGGTCATCGTGAACTTGTTTGCCGCCATTCCCTTCGTCGGCCCTGATCTGGCTTTGCTGATTCGCGGCGACTATGTGGTGGGCGATGCCACGCTGAACCGCTTCTTCAGCTTTCACGTGATTGCCGTGCCTTTGGTGCTGCTGGGCTTGGTAGTTGCGCATTTGCTTGCCCTGCACGATGTGGGCTCGAACAACCCCGATGGCATTGAAATCAAGGGCCCCAACGCACCCAAGGATGCCAAGGGCAACCCATTGGATGGCATTCCCTTCCACCCCTACTACACCGTACACGACATCTTTGGCGTGACGATCTTCCTGTTCTTGTTCTCGGCGGTAGTGTTCTTTGCGCCTGAGATGGGTGGCTACTTCTTGGAGTACAACAACTTCATCCCGGCCGATCCGCTCAAGACACCTAACCACATTGCACCCGTGTGGTACTTCACGCCCTTCTATTCGATGTTGCGTGCCATTACCGGCGAGATGATGTACGTTCTGATTGCTTGCGTGGTGTTGGGTGCAGGCTTCGGTATCTTGAAGTCGCGTCTGCCCGGCATTGCCAAGGGCGCTGTTGCGATCGTCGCTCTCGGCGCGATTGCCATGATGCTGTCCATCGACGCCAAGTTCTGGGGCGTGGTCGTCATGGGCGGCGCTGTCATCATCTTGTTTGCTCTGCCTTGGCTCGATTGCAGCCCGGTCAAGTCCATTCGCTACCGCCCAAGCTGGCACAAGCATGTGTACGCGTTATTCGTGTTCATGTTCTTTATCTTGGGCTACCTCGGCATCCAGGCTCCCGGCGTATGGGGTGAGGTTGCAGGTCAAGACATTGCCCAACGCGTCTCACAAATCGGAACACTGTTCTACTTTGGCTTCTTCCTGCTCATGCCTTGGTGGAGCCGCTTGGGTACACCCAAGCCTGTGCCTGATCGCGTGACCTTCACGCCTCACTAAAGCAGGAGAAAACAATAATGAAAAAACTGATTCTGACCTTGGTTACGGCCTTGGGCATCATGGGCGGCGCTCAAGCCTCTGAGGGCGGCATTCACTGGGATAAAGCTCCAGTCAATACCAGCGACATGGCATCCCTGCAAAACGGCGCCAAAATCTTTGTGAACTACTGCCTGAGCTGTCACTCTGCCGCTTTCATGCGCTTTAACCGCCTGAAAGACATCGGCCTGACGGATCAGGAAATCAAAGACAACCTGTTGTTTACAACCACCAAGGTGGGCGAAACGATGAAGGCGGCCATTGACCCGAAGGAAGCCAAGGAGTGGTTTGGTGCCAACCCACCGGACCTGACCGTGATTGCACGCTCGCGTGCAGGCTCGGGCGGCTCAGGTGCGGATTACCTCTATACCTTCTTGCGCACTTTCTATAAAGATGACACCAAGGCCACGGGCTGGAATAATCTTGCTTTTCCAAGCGTAGGCATGCCGCATGCCCTGTGGGAGCTGCAAGGCGAGCGCCGAGCCATCTTTGAAGAGCATGACGACCACGGCACTAAAACCCAAGTCTTTAAGGGTTGGGAGCAGGTGTCTGCGGGCAAGATGAGCGCAGTGCAGTACGATCAGGCCGTTGGCGATCTGGTCAATTACCTGCAATGGATGGGAGAACCAGCCCAGAACACACGTACCCGTATCGGCGTGGGTGTTCTGATTTTCCTGGGTCTTTTCATCTTTGTGGCTTGGCGCCTGAATGCCGCGTTCTGGAAAGACGTGAAGTAAGTTTTGCTGTCGTGCAGATATCATCTGCACCAAACCTGTTAGTGCAGAGTGGGATGCCGTGGGCAACCCACTCTTTTTGATTTTTAGGAGTCTCCACCATGATGGTGCTTTATTCGGGAACGACCTGCCCCTTCTCACACCGCTGCCGCTTTGTGCTGTTTGAAAAGGGCATGGATTTCGAAATCCGCGATGTGGACTTGTTCAGCAAGCCCGAAGAAATCGCCGTGATGAACCCCTACGGTCAAGTACCAATTCTGGTCGAACGCGACCTGATTTTGTACGAGTCGAACATCATCAATGAGTACATTGACGAGCGCTTCCCTCACCCCCAGCTGATGCCCGGCGACCCCGTGGATCGCGCCCGCGTGCGTTTGTTCCTGCTGAACTTTGAAAAAGAGCTGTTCATTCACGTGAACACGCTGGAAGAGCGTCACGTCAAGGGCAATGAAAAGGCAATCGAAAAGGCTCGCGCCCACATTCGTGACCGCTTGACCCAGATGGCCCCTATCTTCTTGAAGAACAAGTTCATCATGGGCGAGAATTTCTCCATGCTGGACGTCGCCATTGCTCCCCTGCTGTGGCGCCTGGACTACTACGGTATCGAGCTGTCCAAGAACGCTGCTCCTTTGCTCAAGTACGCAGAGCGCATTTTCTCGCGCCCCGCCTACATTGAAGCGCTGACTCCTTCTGAGAAGGTCATGCGCAAGTAATTGCACATGAGCGCCAAGCGGGCATGCTGAAGGAAACTCCTTCATCTGCCCGCTTTTTTGTCTTCGCAATCTTTTGGAATTGATTCGTCAGGAAACGATATGACAGCCCCTGAAACGACTTCAACCCGTCCGTATTTGCTGCGGGCCCTGTTTGAGTGGTGTAACGACAATGGACTCACGCCGCACATTGCCGTGCGCGTAGATCGCAGCACCCAAGTGCCGATGGAGTTTGTGCGCGATGGGCAAATCGTGCTCAACATCAGCTATGACGCTACCAGCGGCCTGCTGATTGGCAATGAGTATGTGGAATTCACCGCCCGCTTTGGCGGCAAGCCCAGACAAATCATGGTGCCTATCACTCACGTGATGGCCATCTATGCACGCGAGACGGGTCAAGGCATGGCGTTCCAGCCAGAAGGCGACGAGCTCGATGAAGATGCTGATGCGCAAGACTCCGACGCTTTAGAGCTGGCTGCAGAGCAGATCGATGAGTCTGCTGAGCCGGCAACGGATGATCGTGTGGTGCAACTGGTGCCCGTCAAGGCAGATGCCAATGGATCAGATGGAGACGACACACCCCGCACCCCACCGCCTGCTGGCGGACGCCCCACACTGACACGCGTGAAGTAAAGGTGGAAGACCCCTAGAAATTTCTGAAAAGTGCTCCTGAATTGAAGATTTTTCGGGTTTCTTCTTTTCGGCCTAAATTTCTACGTTAGAATTCATGCATTCGCCGGTTTAGCTCAGTTGGTAGAGCACCCGCCTTGTAAGCGGTAGGTCGTCAGTTCGAATCCGACAATCGGCACCAAATAGATAGCCCCACATGTGAAAGCAGGTGGGGCTTTTCTTTTTCTTACGCCACTTAGTCTTTGAAGGCATGGCCACGCAATGCGAAAGCAAGCGTGGGCAAGACAACGCGAAGCTTGAAAACAAAAAAGCCTGCAAATCCAAGACTTGCAGGCTTAAGCCAAAACCTCACGACGTCGCGTGAGGTGAGCATTCGAACTTTTAGACGTTGAACAAGAAGTTCAGGACGTCGCCGTCTTTAACGATGTATTCCTTGCCTTCGGCGCGCATCTTGCCCGCATCCTTGGCACCTTGCTCGCCCTTGAACTGGATGAAGTCGTCAAACGCGATGGTCTGGGCACGGATGAAGCCGCGCTCGAAGTCGCCATGAATCACGCCAGCGGCTTGAGGGCCCGTAGCACCGATTGGCACAGTCCATGCACGCACTTCCTTCACACCGGCGGTGAAGTAGGTTTGCAGACCCAGCAGCTTAAAGCCAGCGCGAATCACGCGGTTCAGGCCCGGCTCTTCCAAACCCAGCTCTTCCAAGAACATATCGCGATCAGCGTCCTCCATCTCGGACATTTCTGCCTCGATCTTGGCGCAGACGGCGACCACAGGCGCGCCTTGAGCTTCGGCATAGGCCTTGAGCTGGTCCAGCAGAGGATTGTTCTCAAAACCGTCTTCCGACACGTTGCCCACAAACATGGCGGGCTTGGCTGTGATCAGGCAGAACTGCTTGATCAGGGGAGCGTCTTCCTTGGAAACGGGCACGGTACGTGCTGGCTTGCCTTCGTTGAGGGCATCTTGAATCTGAGTGAGGATGGCAACCACCTTGGCGGCATCCTTGTCAGTGCCAGAGCGAGCGGCCTTGTTATAGCGATGAATCGCCTTTTCCACCGTGGCCATATCAGCCAAGCACAGCTCGGTCTGGATGACTTCGATGTCGGCAATGGGGTCTACCTTGTTGGCCACGTGAATCACGTTGGGGTCTTCAAAGCAGCGCACCACGTTGACGATAGCGTCGGTCTCACGGATGTGGGCCAAGAACTGGTTGCCCAAGCCTTCACCCTTGGAGGCGCCTGCCACCAGACCGGCAATGTCTACAAACTCAACGATGGCGGGAACCACACGTTCGGGCTTGACGATTTCGGAGAGCTGATCCAATCGTGGATCGGGTACTTCCACCACGCCGGTGTTGGGCTCAATCGTGCAGAAGGGGTAATTTTCAGCAGCGATGCCAGCCTTGGTCAGCGCGTTGAAAAGGGTGGACTTGCCGACGTTGGGCAGGCCAACGATGCCGCATTTGAGGCTCATGGAATTTCCTTATGTATCAATGCACTAGCTGGCACCACAGCAATGTGGCCGAAGTGCCCGATCCGCATTGAGGCGAATCTGGTTATCTTGGGAGCGTGACGACCAAGCGCTCTGCTCTTACAGAGTTTGGTGCCGGTTTCGTCACGGAAAGCCCTAGATTGTAATGACCCGGCAATCTCTGCTCCTTCGCCGTAGATTGCGCGCGCCTTTAATCAAAGCGCAGATTACCTGCCAGTGATTGACCCAGCTCTATCTGCACGCTGGCACCCTCAACATCCGGCAGGCCCAGCACGATGGTGTTCATGCCAAAAGTGATAGCACCATCCATACGAGAGTCTTGACGATAGCGGCGTATTGATTGACCCACCGCCACCCCCTGCACTGCTGTGTCCGGGTCAATATCCGGAATGGGGCAGCGCGTGCAAGGCTTGCAGGGCTGCAAACTCAGACCCGATAACTTGTGTAGATCGTCCAGCAAATCAAACTGCTCCACCCGGTCTTCATCGTGGGCCTCAATACCTGCAATGACGATATTGGGTCTAAAGCGGCGGGCGTCGATTGGCGTTTCACCAGCCTGTTCCAGCTTGTGGTTGAGTTCATCGACGGCCGACTGACTCAGTACCAGCAGCGGATAACCATCCGCAAAATGCACAGGAGCCTGGCCTTGACTCACCCAGCGCTCGCTGGCTTGGCGCGGTTGGGCCGGGTCAAAGCGCACTAATCGGCAATCCGCCCCCAGCACTTGAGTGAGCCATGCACGAGCCGGTTCAGCCCACTCGCCCAAATCCCAAGCATGCACGGTGTCGCTCCAGACACTGGCCTTGCATTTGCCGCCCTGCGCCAGCAGCGAAATCTGCAGGCTTGACTGGCCTGCAAAGTGCAGCAGCAAAGAATCCGCCGTGATTTCAGGGCGAATCAGCGCCATGCGCGGGAGGCTGCGCTGGGTCAAAAACTCGCCATTTGCGTCCACCACCATCCAGTGCCGATCCCACTGCAGCCCATGGCGCGACAGGCGAGCCTGCTGCACAGCAATGCCGGCGCAGGACTTCACAGGGTAAATCCAGAGCCCGGCAATTTGGCCCTGCACGTCATAGGCGGTATCGGTCATCGCATATCCTTTGCTAAATTTAGAGTCATTTTGACCTCAAGTCCTTTCAATACATAGACATGGCGCTATCAAGAAGATAGTTTCTCGCCGGATACGCCTGTGGGGGCTGGGGTTCCCTCTATGCACGCAGGTCCGCCCCGCGCCTCCTACAATGACAGGCATGGCGCAAACCTTTGATGTATGTATTCGTGGAGCCGGCATTGTGGGCCGGACTTTGGCTCTTTTGCTGGCGCGTGAGCGTCTGCGTGTCGCCCTCGTGGCGCCGCCGCAGCCCAGATCACCACAGCAAGATGTGCGGGCCTATGCGCTCAACGCCAGCTCTAAAGCGGTGCTGCAGTCTTTGCGCTGCTGGCCCGACGATGCAGATGCCACGCCCGTGACCGGCATGCAGGTATTTGGCGATCTGGACGGTCAGGTTCAGTTTGATGCCGCCTCGCAAGAGGTGCAGGCGCTGGCCTGGATTGTCGATGTGCCCGCCTTGGAGCAGCGCTTGGCCGAAGCCGTGCGCTACCAGCCGCAGGTCGAAATCGTCAAAGAACCGGTAGAAGCCGCCCTAACCGCCGTGTGCGAAGGGCGAGCCAGCAGTACACGCGCTGAGTTTGGCGTGGACTTCTCCATCACACCCTACGCCCAGCACGCGATTGCCACGCGCCTGAGCTGCGAGATGCCCCACGGCGGTATCGCACGCCAGTGGTTTACACCCGAAGGCATTCTGGCCCTGCTGCCCATGGGCGGCCCCGAAGGTCATGAGGTCGCCGTGGTCTGGTCGCTTGAGCAAGCACTGGTGCCCGAATGGCTGGACAGCGATGAAGAAAGCTTCACCGCCCGCCTGCAAATCATCAGCCAAAACGCGCTGGGCGAGCTAGATCTGATTTCTGAGCGCGCCACTTGGCCGCTGCAGCAAGCCGTGGCTAACCGCTGGTGCGGCCCATTTGCGCAAAATTTGACGCCAAAGAGCAACCAAAGCTGGGTGCTAGCTGGGGACGCCGCCCACAATGTGCACCCGCTAGCAGGCCAAGGCTTGAACCTAGGCTTGGCCGATGCTCAGACGCTGGCCCGCGTGCTGCAAGAGCGTGACTACTGGCGCAGCCCCGCTGACTTGAAGCTGCTGCGCCAATACGAGCGCGAGCGCAAAGCATCTCTAGCTCCCATGGGGTTGGCGATGGATGGCTTGCAGCAGCTGTTTTCTCGCCCCGAAGTGCCTATGCAAATGCTGCGCAACCTCGGCATGAAAGGCTTTGAGCGCAGCGGCCCCCTCAAGTCCTGGATGGCCAAGCAAGCCATGGGTTTGCTCTGACAAGGTTTGCGCTAAAACAGCCTTAGGGAACCCCTGAGAAGCATCAGACTCCAACCCCACAGCCCTGCCACCCGGCTTTCCCGGGTGCCGCAGAAACCACTTCCCCCAGCCGCCCAGCGGCCAGACAGATCACCCCATGAAACTTGTTGCTAGCCTGCTGACTGCTGCCAGCCTGACCTTTGGCCTGAATGTTCACGCCCAAGATGCCAACCTCAAAAAGACCTTGACTGAGCGCATTCCTCAGCTCGAAAAAATCGACGAGGTGCGCTCCACACCCATGTCCGGGCTGTACGAAGTGCGTGCTGGAACCGATATTTTTTACACCGACGCCAAGGGCAACTACCTCATTCAGGGCGAGTTGATCGACACCAAGGCCCGCCGCAATCTGACTGAAGACCGCATGAACCAGCTCACGGCGGTGGACTTCAAGCAGTTGCCGCTCAAAGACGCCATCACCATCGTGCACGGCAAGGGCGAGCGCAAACTGGCCGTGTTTGAAGACCCCAACTGCGGTTACTGCAAGCGCTTTGAAAAAGACCTGCAAAACGTAGACAACGTCACCATCTACCTCTTTCTCTACCCCATCCTCAGCCCCGACTCGGCAGAGAAGTCGCGCAACATCTGGTGCGCCAAAGATCAAACCAAGGCTTGGCATGATCTGATGCTGAGCAACAAAGCAGCCCCTGCCGTGCAGTGCGACACCGCAGCCATTCAGCGTAACTTGGCCTTTGGCCGCAAGTACAAGATCACCGGCACCCCCACCGTGATTTTCGCCAACAATGTTCGCGTGCCCGGCGCAATTTCTGCCGCCGAGATCGAAAAGCATCTGGCCGCTGCCAAGTAATCCCCTTCATCGCCGGAGCAGCGCGCCTGACCTTGACGGCTCTTGCGCGCTGCGACAGGTTCGTATGCTCCGGCCTGCATCTTTGGAGCTGATATGACGACTGTTTCCCATGCCACCGGCAACCAACCCGGCATTCGCTACACCGTGCAGGCCAACGCGGTCGATGCGCATCTTTTTGATGTTCAGCTTCACATCGCTCAGCCAGCAGTCGAGCAAATCTTGTCGCTGCCGGTGTGGATTCCCGGCAGCTATCTGGTGCGTGAGTTTGCCAAGAACCTGCAAGGGCTGAGCGCCACACAAAACGGCCAAGTCACTGCCGCCAAGCAACTCACAAAAAATCAATGGAAAATCGGCTGCAGTCCAGATACTGCCTGCACGATTAGCTATCAAGTTTGCGCCTATGACACTTCGGTGCGCACCGCTTGGCTAGACCGCCGCCGCGGCTTTTTCAACGGCACCAGCCTGTGCCTGCGCGTGCACGGCCAAGAAGATACGCCCCACGCACTCGAAGTCTTGAGCAGCCCCGCCACACAGAATTGGCAAATCGCCACCGGCTTGACTGCCACCCAAGTCGATGCCAACGGCTTTGGCCTCTACACCGCCGCCCATTACGACGAACTGGTCGACTGCCCCGTAGAAATGGGCCAATTCTGGCGCGGCAGCTTTACCGCTGGCGGCGTGCCGCACGAGTTTGTGGTGGCAGGTGCCGCGCCCAGCTTTGATGGCGAGCGCCTGCTGGCCGACACCCAAAAAATCTGCGAAGCCGAAATCGCCTTCTGGCACGCCGACGGCAGCCAGCCGCCTATGGATCGCTATGTCTTCATGCTCAATGTGGTGGACGACAACTACGGCGGGCTGGAGCACCGCAACAGCACAGCCCTGATCTGCGGCCGGCGCGACCTGCCGCGCAAAGGCGAAGCCAAGGCAGCCGAGGGCTACAACACTCTGCTAGGCCTGATTAGCCACGAATACTTTCACACCTGGAACGTCAAGCGCCTGCGCCCTGCCGAGTTTGCGCGCTACGACTATGAGCAAGAGAACTACACCGAGCTGCTGTGGTTCTTTGAAGGCTTTACCAGCTACTACGACGACCTGTTCCTGCGCCGCGCCGGGCTGATCGACAGCGCCCAGTATCTCAAGCTCATTACCCGCACCATCAACCAAGTTCTGCAGACGCCGGGCCGCCATGTGCAGTCCGTGGCTGAATCCAGCTATGACGCCTGGGTCAAGTACTACCGCCAAGACGAGAACACGGCCAATCACACTGTCAGCTACTACACCAAAGGGTCGCTGGTGGCGCTGTGCCTTGATCTGGCCCTGCGCTCCAATGCCAGTAGCCTAGACGACGTCATGCGCGGCCTGTGGCGCAAGAGCGATGGCGGCCCCATCAGCGAAGCCGATGTACTGGCCGTGGTAACCGACCTGGGCAATGCCGACATCGCCCAGCAGCTACAAAGCTGGGTGCATAGCCGCACTGACTTGCCCCTGCGCGAATTGCTGAGCCAACACGGTATCAACACCAAGGCC
Source organism: Comamonas sp. Y33R10-2 (assembly GCF_019355935.1). NCBI lineage: Bacteria > Pseudomonadati > Pseudomonadota > Betaproteobacteria > Burkholderiales > Comamonadaceae > Comamonas > Comamonas sp. Y33R10-2. The sequence goes on along the minus strand of NZ_CP079925.1, from coordinate 3,477,980 downwards.
GAGCCCGCCCAACTGGCGCAAAAGCTGGGCCTGCGCGTTCAAGAAAACCACAGCGTTCAAATCAAAACCGTGCTGCGCGGCGGCCCTGCTGAGCAGGCGGGCATGATGGCGGGCGACGAATGGCTGGCCATCAAAGCAGACCAGCAGTACTGGCGCATTAACAAGCTCGACGATGTACCCTTGTATGCCGGTGCCGCCAATCAAGTGACGGCTTGGGTCGCTCGCGACAGGATGATTCTTGAGTTGCCACTAGACTTAAGCGGCGCAGCCACTCAAGCCATCAGCAATCTGGGCTTAGAGGTCAGCGATAAAACGGCTGTACAGCGCTGGCTCACTGGCGTGGGCAATGAAGAAGGCGAAAGCAAAGGCGCAGCTGAATAAAAATGCCGCTTAAAGCGCTCAGCTTCGCGCCAGCAAAGTGCAGCTGAGCCCTTATTGTTGGCATAAGAATTCATTTTTAGCAGGAGACAAACTTGGCTTACGAAACTATTGAAGTCCGCGTAGAAGCGGAAAAAGTCGGCATCATCACCCTGAACCGCCCCAAGCAACTCAACGCGCTGAACGATCAGCTCATGCAAGAGCTGGGCGATGCGCTTAAGACTTTCGATGCGGACAAAAGCATTGGCTGCATGATCATCACCGGCAGCGAGCGCGCCTTTGCCGCCGGTGCCGACATTGGTGCCATGGCTAAGTACAGCTTTGCCGATGCCTACGGCGGCGACTACATCACCCGCAACTGGGAAACCATTCGCAGCATCCGCAAGCCCGTGATTGCCGCCGTCAGCGGTTTTGCACTGGGCGGCGGCTGTGAGCTGGCGATGATGTGCGACTTCATCATCGCCGCTGACAACGCCAAGTTCGGCCAGCCTGAAATCAAGCTGGGCGTTATCCCCGGCGCCGGCGGCACGCAGCGCCTGCCCCGCGCTGTGGGAAAGAGCAAAGCCATGGACATGGCGCTCACGGCCCGCATGATGGACGCCACCGAAGCCGAGCGCGCAGGCCTTGTCAGCCGCGTCGTTGCATCTGACAAACTGATGGAAGAAGCGCTGGGCGCGGCCATCATCATCAGCGGCTTCTCGCAGCTGGCCGTGATGGCCGCCAAGGAATCGGTGAACCGCGCCTTTGAAAGCAGCCTGAGCGATGGCGTGATGTTTGAGCGCCGCCTTTTCCACGCACTGTTTGCCACGCAAGACCAGAAGGAAGGCATGGACGCTTTCGTCAACAAGCGTCCGGCTCAATTTACCCACCAATAAATCGCTTGTCGCACACAAAAGTTTCGACTTTGGTTTGGGGTCGATTTTTCTGTATATAATTGCGGTCTTCGGTCGTGTAGCTCAGTTGGTTAGAGCGCAGCATTCATAATGCTGATGTCGCAGGTTCAAGTCCCGCCCCGACCACCAAACAAGAAACCGCAGTGTTTGCAAAAGCACTGCGGTTTTTTCTTTTTCAGATGCGTACCTGCAAAAAAAATCCCAAGTTCGCCGCCGGGCCACTTTTTTGCCTCTAAAATTCGCACTGTCGGTCGTATAGCTCAGTTGGTTAGAGCGCAGCATTCATAATGCTGATGTCGCAGGTTCGAGTCCCGCTACGACCACCAAATTGAAGCCCCAAGCGCGCAAGCTCTTGGGGCTTTTCGCATTTATTGGTGCGGCTGAAAGACCTCGCTCACCAGCGCACGCAGCCACTGATTGGCGGGTTCACGCTCAAAACGCCAGCTCCAGTGCAGGGAAACATCAAACGCGCTTTCGGGTAGATCGGCCTGCAGCACCGCATAGCCGCCCATTTGCTCAAACGTGTCCGCAATCTCGGCCGGCATGATGACGGCCAGATCGCTCTGGCGCACGATTGAGGGCACGGCCATGAAGTGCGCCGCCGAGAGGCGAATCTGGCTCTGCAGCTCCAGCGTGCGCAAAATACGCAAAGTCTCTGAGTGCGAACGCACCGCCACATAGTCCAGCCGCTGCAAATGCTCAGGGCCAAGCCGCTTGTTTTTCAAGCCCTTGAGCAGCGGGTGCGCCTGCCTTAGCAGCACGGCATAGTGATCCGAAAGCAAGACCTGCTGCTTAGTCCCCGTTACACCGGGCAAGAAGCCGATGGCGATGTCCAGTGAGCCACGGTCCAGCGCATCCGCAATCTCTCCCATGGGCATGGGGAGCGTCTCCAGCTTTACGTTCGGCGCTTGCTCTCGCAAGGCTTGCATCAGCGGCGGCAAAAAGCGGGCCTCACCAATATCGCTGAGATGGATGCGAAAGCACTGGCTCGCCTGCAAGGGATCAAAGGTATGCGCTTCGGCCAGCGCCACTTCCAGCGTGGCCAAGGCCGTACGCACTGCCCGTGCCAGCCTCTCGGCACGCGGCGTGGGCCGCACGCCGCCGTGCATGCGCTCAAACAGAGGGTCGCCCAGCAACTGGCGCAGCCGCGTCACCGCCTGACTGGCAGCAGGCTGAGACAGCCCCACCTCCTGGGCCGCACGGCTGACACTGCCATGCCTGAACACCGCATCAAAGACGCGTAGCAAGTTGAGATCTAGACCAGATATATCCATGAAACGAATATTGCTTAGATGATTTATTCAATTGCTGGAAATTATGAGGCCATGCAAGATTCCTTCAGAAGCGCTCCACCCCATGAAGAGCGGCCAGATCAAGGAAACACACTTTGCAAACCACACTCCCGCAAGACACCCACACCGTCCGCCATGCCGTAATCGCCATGCTGCGCGAGCTGGGCATGACGCGCATCTTCGGCAACCCCGGCTCCACAGAGCTGCCGCTGTTTAGGGACTACCCCGAGGATTTTTCCTACGAGCTGGGCCTGCAGGAGGCCGTGGTTGTCGGCATGGCCGATGGTTATGCGCAGGCTACGCGCAACGCCAGCTTTGTGAATTTGCACTCAGCCGCAGGCGTGGGCCATGCCATGGCCAATATCTTCACCGCCTTCAAGAATCGCACGCCCATGGTCATCACGGCCGGCCAGCAAGCGCGCTCCTTGCTGCAGTTCGACCCGTTTTTGCATTCCCGTGATGCCGCAGAGTTGCCCAAGCCCTATGTGAAGTGGAGCTGCGAGCCAGCCCGCGCCGAAGACGTGCCTCAGGCACTGGCCCGCGCCTACTACATCGCCATGCAAGAACCTCGCGGCCCTGTATTTGTCTCCATTCCTGCCGATGACTGGGACAAACCTTGCGAGCCCATCACACTGCGCAGCATTGGCTTTGAAACCCGCCCCAACCCGCAAACGCTGACGGCGGCTGGCAAGGCGCTTGATGCATCGGTGTCGCCAGCCTTTGTGGTGGGCGCTGCCGTAGACCGCGCTGGCGCGTGGGATGCCGTTGTGGCTCTGGCCGAGCGCCACCAAGCCCGCGTGTTTGTAGCGCCCATGAGCGGGCGCTGCAGCTTCCCCGAAGATCACCCCCTGTTTGCCGGTTTTCTGCCTGCCATGCGCGAGCGCATCGTGGACCTGCTGGCCCCACATGACACTATTTTTGCCATTGGCGCTGCCGCTTTCACCTATCACGTGGAAGGCGCTGGCCCGTTCATCCCCGTTGATTCCGAGCTGTTCCAGCTGATTGAAGACCCGGCCATTGCAGCATGGGCACCCGTGGGCACGGCTGCCGTGGGCAATATCAAGCTGGGTGTCGAAGAGTTGCTGAGCCGCCCGCAACTGGCGCAGCGCCCAACACCAGCGCGCAAGCCCACACAACCCGTTCCAGCCGCACCTGCAGCAGGTGAGCGCATGTCGGTCGCTTTTGCCATGCACACGCTGGCCAGCGTGCGTGACCCGCACAGCATCATCGTGGAAGAGGCTCCCAGCTCACGCTCAACGATTCAGACCTATCTGCCCATCTTTCACAGCGAGACCTTTTTCACCATGTGCAGCGGTGGGCTGGGCCACAGCATGCCTGCGGCTGTCGGCATTGCTCTGGCCAAACCCGAAAAAAAAGTGATTGCCGTGATTGGCGACGGCTCGGCCATGTATGCCATTCAGGCCCTGTGGACTGCGGCCCATCTACGCCTGCCCATCACCTTTGTGATTCTCAAAAACCGCCGCTACGCCGCGCTGCAAGACTTCTCCAAAGTCTTTGGCTACCGCGAAGGTGAAAAGGTAGAAGGCACAGAACTACCCGATCTCGACTTTGTGGCTCTGGCCAAAGGCCACGGCTGCGATGGCATTCATGTGGAAGACGCTAGTCAGCTAAGCCGGATCCTCAAGGAAACTATTGCCCACCCTCGACCCATCGTGGTTGAGGTGGAAGTGGCCTGAAGAAGCTCAAAAATTACCGCCCGTTCGAGGCGGATTGATAAAAACCCATCCAAGGAGACAAGACATGCCTTCAAAACACGTCATCAACAGCCTGCGCCGCTTGAGTCTGGCCGCTATTCCAGCTCTGCTTTGCAGTGTATTTGCGGCCACTGCTGTGGCTTCTGAAAAGTGGCCAGACCGCCCTATCCGCCTGATCGTCAACTTCGCCCCCGGTGGCGCGGCCGACGTAATGGGGCGGGCCATCTCCCCCACCATGAGCCAGGTGCTGGGGCAGTCCGTGGTGGTGGACAACAAGCCCGGCGCCAACGGCAATATCGGCATTGGTGAAACCGTGCGTGCAGCCAAAGATGGCTATACGCTGCTGCTGAGCTCAGGCGGCGGCATCAGCATCAATCCGTTGATTTACAGCAAGCTGTCCTTCAACCCCGAGAAGGATTTGATCCCCGTCGCCGCCGTGGCGCGCGTGCATGTCTTTCTGGAAACCAACCCCAGCTTGCCGGTGAGCAATGTGCAGGACTTCATCAAGCATCTGCAGGCCAACCCCGGCAAATTGTCATACGGCTCGCCCGGCCCCGGCAGCTCGCCGCATCTGGCTGGTGAAATGTTCAAACGCGCCGCCAAGGTCGATGCCAGTCACATTCCCTACAAAGGCGCTGGCCCGGCTTTGACTGATGTGCTCAGCGGCCAGCTCCAGTACTGGTTTGATCCGGGCCCCGGCCTCAAGCAAGTCGAGGCCGGCAAGCTCAAGCTGCTGGCCATTGGCAGCCCGCAGCGCTCCCCTCTCTACCCCAAAGTCCCAACGCTGGCCGAAAGTGGCTTGCCGGGCTTTGATGCCGACACTTTATTCGGCATCTACGCTCCCGCAGGCACGCCTGCGCCCGTGGTGGAGGCCGTGCGCGCCAGCGTGCTCAAGGCGCTGGAGCAAAAAAATGTGATCGATGTGCTGCAAGGACTTGGCTCCACGCCTGAACCCAATATGAGCCGCCAGGAGTTTGTCGATCACCACGCCAAGGAGCGCGTCCGCTTCGCACCACTGATCAAGGAAATTGGCCTGAAGGTGGACTGACAGGCCCGCTTTTCCAAAGCTAGCAGCAACTTCAATAAAGATAGCTGCTAGTGCATATAAATAAAGCGCTGGAGTGCCAAAGCACTGCAGCGCTTTTTTATTAAGAGTAGTTACTTAGCTGGCCGTAACCGCCACAACCACTGCAGATTCAGGCACTTCCAGCCACACGTTGTCGTTGGCCACTAGTCCGCTCATGGCGGCTGCAAAGCCTACAATCTGCGCGCCCCAGCTCAGGCGGCAAATGGCTTCATCAGAGGCAATCACTTCTTCAGACACAGTTTGCGCACCGTAGGTTGCGCGCTGCACCACGGCGGGCCAGAGGTTGATACTCTGCGTAGATGCAACTGGGCGCTCGGCGCCCACCCACACCTTAACGGCCGTGGCCTTGCACAACGCAAGCACCTGCACACCGGGAGCCAAACCCAGCAGCTCATAGCTTTCGGGGGTGATGCGGGCAGCAATCGTCCAGTCTGAGCCCGCATCCATTGCCGCGCGCAGCCAGACGCGAATCTGACCGCCCATCGATTCCACCTTGAGCACCGTGCAAGGCCACTGATTGCGCATGCTGGTCATCAAACCCAAGTTCGGCTGCGTGCCGCCGGGCGTGCCCAACTTCATGCGCTGCATCAGCTCGGTGCGCAGTCGCATCATGGCTTCGGCCGCATGCAGCAATTCTTCACCTGCGGGGGTAATTTGTGCTCCACCGCCACCGGCACCGCCCACGCTACGCTCCACCAGCGATACGCCAGCGAGATTGGTCAACGTATCAATGGCCTGCCATGCGGCCTTGTAGCTCACGCCCACATCGCGGGCCGCCTGAGAGATAGAGCCGCTTTGCGCAATGCCGCGCAAGATGGCGATGCGCCGGTCTGCCATGTCGTAGCCCAGCGCTTGCGATACGGAGTCTGAGGACAGAGAGCGGCTTTGCACTCCCTCGTCGTCAAAAGCATCAAATTGTTCTTCTTTAGGATGATCGATTTCTGACATAAGCCGCCATCATGCCCACCTTGCCTTTTCCTAGCTGCTGCGCGTCTTTTCAAAAGGGCTACACTTCGCTATTCCTTAAATGAATAGCGATAACCCCATGACTTCGATCACAGCCCGCTGCCGCAGTTTGCCCTTTCAACTGATTCGCACTGCCGCAGTGATTGGCGCCACTTTGTTCAGCCTGTGGTCTGCGCAAGCTCAAGCCGCTGAAGTCTCAGTGGCCGTCGCCGCGAACTTCACCGCCCCCATGAAAAAAATTGCGCTGGAGTTTGAAAAGGACACAGGCCACAAAGCCGCGTTGTCATTTGGAGCCACCGGCAAGTTCTACGCCCAAATCAACAATGGCGCGCCCTTTGGCGTATTACTGTCTGCCGATGACACAACGCCCGAAAAACTGGCTAAAGAAGGCAAGGCCGTGGCCGACTCGCGCTTTACCTACGCCATTGGTGCACTGGTGCTGTGGAGCGCCAAGGCCGGTTATGTGGATGACAAGGGCCAGGTACTCAAGACTGGCGACTACCAACACATCGCCATGGCCAACCCCAAACTGGCGCCCTACGGCGCAGCTGCTATGGAAGTGTTGAATAAATTGGGCTTGACCGCGCAAGTACAACCTAAAGTGGTCATGGGCGAGAACATTGCCCAAACCTACCAGTTCGCCGCCACCGGCAATGCGCAACTGGGCTTTGTGGCGTTGTCTCAAGTCATGGAAAACGGCAAGATCCGCGAAGGATCGGCTTGGCAGGTGCCCGGCAACATGCATGAACCCATTCGCCAAGATGCCATCGTGCTGAACAGCGCTAAAGACAGTGAAGCGGCAGCCGCTCTGATGAAATATCTGAGCAGCCCCAAGGCGCGTGACATCATTCACTCCTACGGCTATAGCAACTAATCCTTGATCAATAAGGACTGGCGGTCGATTTAATCAGTAATACACCTCTGCCCCTGAAAAGGGGCCGTAAGGGATTTTTTTGATTCCATGCAACTGAATGCCGAAGACTACGCAGCCATCTGGCTCACGCTCAAGCTCGCCAGTGTGACCACGGTGCTGCTCATGCTCATGTGTACACCGCTGGCATGGTGGCTAGCCCACACCCGCTCACGCTGGCGCGGGCCGATTGGGGCGGTTGTGGCGCTACCGCTGGTGCTACCGCCCACCGTCATCGGCTTTTATTTGCTCATCACCATGGGCCCCAACGGCCCCATCGGCAAATTCACGCAGGCCCTTGGCTTGGGCAACCTGCCCTTTACCTTTGCAGGCTTGGTGGTGGGCTCACTGATCTACTCCTTACCGTTTACCGTGCAGCCGCTACAACGCGCTTTTGAGACGCTGGGCACACGCCCCATGGAAGCCGCCGCCAGCTTGGGGGCCAGCCCGATAGATCGCTTTCTAACCGTGGCCGTTCCGCTGGCACGCCCCGGCTTTATTACCGCTGCCGTGCTGACCTTTGCTCACACCGTGGGCGAGTTTGGCGTGGTGCTCATGCTGGGCGGCAACATCCCCGGCGTGACGCGCGTGGTCTCGGTACAGATTTACGACCATGTGGAAGCCATGGAATACGGCCACGCCCACCTGCTGGCTGCGGGCATGGTGGTGTTCTCCTTCATGGTGCTGCTGGCGCTGAACTGGCTGCAACCCAAGGCAGAGCAACGCGCATGAGCACCTACCACTTCATCTCCGCGCAGCTCAAGCTGATACGTTCAGACTTTGCACTCGATGTCGATCTGCAACTGCCCGGCCACGGCGTCACCGCCTTATTTGGCCCATCGGGCTGTGGCAAGACCAGCTGCTTACGCAGTCTGGCGGGACTGGAGCGCGCACAGGGCCGGGTCTCTGTCAACGGCAATATTTGGCAGGACGATGCACGCAAACAATGGCTCCCCACCCATCAACGCGCACTGGGCTATGTGTTTCAGGAAGCGAGCTTGTTTGCGCATCTGTCCGTACAAAAGAACATTGACTACGGCCTCAAGCGCACGCCAGTCGAACGGCGCAAAGTCTCCCGCGATAGAGCGGTTGAACTGCTCGGCATTGCGCATTTGATGGACCGCATGCCATCCACGCTCTCAGGCGGCGAGCGCCAGCGTGTCGCCATTGCCCGCGCACTGGGCACCAGCCCTGAAGTGCTGCTGATGGACGAGCCCCTCGCCGCCCTTGATGCGCAGCGCAAGGCCGAGGTGCTGCCTTATCTGGAGCAGTTGCAGCGCCATTTGCAGATACCCGTGATCTACGTCAGTCACTCGCTCGATGAAGTAGCGCGCCTCGCTCAGCACATGGTGCTGCTGGATGCAGGCCGGGTGGTGGCGCAAGGTGCTGTGACCGATCTCCTGTCCCGCCTTGATTTGCCGCTGGCCCATGGCGATATTGCATCCAGCGTAGTCCACGCCACCGTGCAAAGCCACGATGCAGCCAACCACCTGAGCACGCTGACCTTTGATGGCGGGCTATTACAACTCGTTATGGCTCACCCCAAACCGGCGGGCAGCCAAGTGCAGCTGCGCGTGCAGGCCCGCGATGTGAGCCTGAGTCTTAGCAAGCCTTTAGGCAGCAGCATCCTCAACATCCTTGCCGCGCAGGTGCTGGGCCTGCGGCAAGACGGGCCGGGCCAAGTCATGGTGTCGCTGCAAGCGGGCAATACCCGGCTGCTGGCGCGCATCACCCAATATTCGGCTCATGCCTTGCAGCTGCAACCGGGCATGCCACTGTTTGCGCAAATCAAGGGCATGGCACTTTTAGATTGACCGCCCTGAGCGGCTGCGCACCTCGTTGGGCCCAGGGCCGTTTTGACCGTTCTTGCTCTTTGAAAACGACAGATCACTATCATCAGGCTATGACCGAATCCGCCTGCCCCCTGCCCGCCACCAAGCCTCTAGCAGCTCTGCAAAGCCATGCCGTGACGTTCTTCAACGCGCAGCAAGTAGAGCCGCAAGAACGCGTATTGGCGGCCGAGGTACCAATTGCGCTGGTGTTCAACGGCATATCGCATGCGGTGATGATGGGCTCGCCCGGCGATGTGCAAGACTTTGCGCTGGGCTTTGCACTGACCGAAGGCATCATCGAAAGCGCAGCCGACTGCTACAGCATTGAAGTCAGTCCAGTCAGCGCAGCGGCGGCCGGTCTGCCCGAAGGTATGGACGGCATTGAGGTGCAACTCGACATTGCATCGCGCTGCTTTGCGCGCTTGAAAGACAAGCGCCGCAGCATGACGGGGCGCACGGGTTGCGGCGTTTGCGGGGTGGAGAGTTTTGCCGCGCTTGATCTGTCATTTGACGCCCTGCCCGCGCATGACTGGCTAGAGAACGTCGATGCCGCCACCGTACTCAAAGCCATTGACGCTCTGCCCCCGCACCAAATTTTGAACGCCAAAGCCGGCGCCATTCACGCCGCTGGCTGGGCTACGCTCAGTGGCGAAATCACCGATGTGTTGGAAGACGTGGGCCGCCATAACGCGCTGGACAAGTTGATTGGCCGCCTCGCCCGCACCGGCAGACTTGGGGAGCCCGGTTTTGTGGTGCTATCAAGCCGCGGCAGCCATGAACTGGTGCGCAAATGCGCCAAGGTCGGCATTGCGGCGCTGGCCACTATTTCAGCACCTACCGTCATGGGCGTGCGCATGGCCGATCTAACAGGTTTGCGCTTTTGGGGGCTGTGCCGCCCGCCCAAGGCGGTGTTGTATGCCAACGGCGGCAAAGCTTGAGCAAGCGCGCAACTGCCCGCTAGCCTCTAGAATCACCGCATTGCGCTGCAAAACTTTGTAGCGCCCCTAGATCAGCCCCTGGATATACACCATGAACCGCTGCAAGACTGTCTCCCCCACTCGCCTCGCCTTGCTCAATCGCCGTCTGTTTGCCTCCATCGCTGTGGCTTGCATAGGCAGCGCCAGCTTGCTGGCTCAGGCCCAAGGCCTGCCATCGAATGATGCGCGCAACTTTCCGCCCACCGCGCAGTTTGGCGAGCTGACGATTACCAACTTCCCTGAAGTTGCGATCAACGGCGGCGCCATTCGCACCACGCCGGGCTTTCGCCTTTTCAGCCAAGAGCGCAGCGTCGTCTTTGCCCACAATTACGCGGGCCAAAAGATGCTGGTGGGCTATGTGATTGAGCCTCAGACCCAAGGCCTGCACACAGCGTGGATTTTGACGCCCGCCGAGATCGAAAAATACAAGCCCATTCAGCCACGCACCTTGCTGCAGCGCGTGTTTGGTAGCTGATTCGACGCCCTCTTCGCTATTGAGTTAGCCGCTATTAATTTTGAAGCTGCATGTCCTAGAAGTACATGCAGTTCAGGCCATTTAACTATTCAAACCTAGTAATAGCAGGCACTAGCCGCTATGACTTTGCGCTTGCAGCGAATACAGCTTTTGCAAGCCTTTTCCCTATAAGAGCGCCCCATGAGCAAAAAAGTCTTTATCAAAACCTTCGGCTGCCAGATGAACGAGTACGACTCGGACAAGATGGCCGACGTGCTTGGCGCTGCCCAAGGCTATGAATCCACCAACGACCCCGAGCAGGCCGACCTGATTTTGTTCAACACCTGCTCGGTGCGCGAAAAGGCGCAAGAGAAGGTGTTTAGCGATCTGGGTCGCTACAAGCACCTGAAAGAAAAAGGCGTGCTCATTGGCGTGGGCGGCTGTGTGGCTAGCCAAGAAGGCGAAGAAATCATCAAGCGCGCGCCTTATGTGGACGTGGTTTTTGGCCCCCAGACCCTGCACCGCCTGCCCGAGTTACTTAACGCCCGCGCAGCCAAGGCAAAGCCGCAAGTCGACATTTCTTTCCCCGAGATCGAGAAGTTTGACCACCTGCCGCCCGCCCGCGTAGATGGCGCGTCAGCCTTTGTCTCCATCATGGAAGGCTGCTCCAAGTACTGCAGCTACTGCGTGGTGCCTTACACCCGCGGTGAAGAAGTCAGTCGCCCGTTTGAAGACGTGTTGGTAGAAGTAGCCGGTCTGGCCGAGCAAGGCGTCAAAGAAATCACGCTGCTGGGCCAGAACGTCAACGCCTATCTGGGCAAGATGGGTGACACCAGCGAGATGTGCGACTTTGCGCTGCTACTGGAATATGTCTCTGAAATCCCTGGCATTGAGCGCATTCGCTACACCACCAGCCACCCTAACGAGTTCACACCTCGTCTGATCGAGGCCTATGCCAAGCTGCCAAAGCTGGTCAGCCACCTGCACCTGCCCGTGCAACATGGCTCGGACAAAATCTTGATGGCCATGAAGCGCGGCTACACCGCTATGGAATACAAGAGCACTGTGCGCAAACTGCGTGCCATTCGCCCGGATATGGCCATGAGCAGCGACTTCATCGTCGGCTTCCCCGGCGAGACGGAAGAAGACTTCCAAAAGATGATGAAGCTCATCCACGATGTGCGCTTTGATAACTCGTTCAGCTTCATCTTCAGCCCCCGCCCCGGCACGCCCGCCGCCAATCTGCATGACGACACCCCGCATGAAGTGAAGCTGCGCCGCCTGCAAGAGTTGCAAGCCGTCATTAACAACAACATCAAAGACATCAGCAACGAGCGCGTGGGCACCGTGCAACGCTTGCTGGTGGAAGGCGTGAGCAAGCGCGACGGCAGCGAGCTGATGGGCCGCACCGAGTGCAATCGCGTGGTCAACTTCCCCGGTAATGAACGCCTGATTGGCCAGATGGTGGATGTGAAGATCACCGAAGCCAAGGTTTACACCTTGCGCGCTGAAGTGCTGGTCAAGGACTGAGTGCCTTCCTAGCGCTCTGAGCGCTAACACCCTGCCTGCCCTGCCCTGCTCTGCAGAGGCAGGCTTTTTTCATGGTTTGCCATTCTGGTAACAAGAGGTGAAAGCCCCCAAAGATGAACGCCTGCGCTCTATCAGTCGTTAGGATGGAGAGCTGTTGAGGCGCGCTCAGCCTCGGATTGACATCTGGACACCATGAACCAAACTGCTGCACTGCAAGGCGACGCGCTCTACATTTTTCTGGATCAGGCACACGAGCTGCTCAACGATTACCACGATGAACAGCCCAGCCACATCACCCGCGAAGACCGCATTGCGGCGGCTGTGGAGCTGATGGAGCAGCAGACTTTTGCTCCGACCTCCGCACTGGAGCTGGAGCGGCTGCACGATTTCTGGCTTGCTCTGGGCAAACCTGAAAGCGCCAACCATCTGCTGCAGACCCATCGCCACCAGGTGCAGTTTGCCGAAGACAGCGCCGTAAGACTGGCGCTGAGCGATATCCAAAGTCGCATGGGTTTTGACAAGGCTTCTGCCATTGCCTTGCTGCTGCCTACGGCCCAAGCCATTTCCCAGCTCACAGATCATGAGGATGCCGACAGTTTCTGGTCTATCTGGCGCGACATGGTCCATGAGCTAAAGGCATGGGAAGTGGCCGCCATTGGCGTGGACATGCTGCGCGCACAGCAGCGTCAGAACTCGGACATGGCCGATGACAATGCCTATCTGGATGCCATGGCCTTCGTGCAAAAAGCCGAGCTGGCCCAGAAAAGCGGCAACGCATCGCAGACGACGCAACTGGTGCAAAGTGCTATCAGCACATTGCGGTACGCTCCAGCCGATCAGGAGGTCGATTTCGACCGCTGGATGACGCTGGCCGACGAAGTCCTGAGCGCGGCACCACAAAGTCTGCCATCGTTGCTGATGGCCTGTGAGCAGAGACTGGCCAGCACAGAGGTGAGCCCACCCTCTCAGGCCATCAAGACCCACCGCAAAGTACGCATCGTGCGCCTGCAGGCACAGGCCTGCGCACAAGCAGGGCAGCTCGAAGCGGCGCTGCAACTGGCACCGCAAGGCCACTTCGGGCTGACGGATGACCATGGTGACCCGTTCACCAGTCAGCAGCTGCAATGGCTGGTACAGGCAGGACGTCTGGACGACGCTGCCGACCTGGCCCTGGAAAGCGTGCTGCATGCCCGCCCCGTCTCGGCCGTCACCGCCTACCACCTCGCACGCGAGCGAATTGACACCGATCCTCAGCGCTCCATTACCTGGGCTCTGATTCTGGCCATGGGTGGCATCGACGAGGACATGCGCCAGTTGCTGGCGCAAGAGGATATGGCAGTCCACCCACCAGAGTTCTATATGAACATGGTGCGCGCAGCCCAGCCACAGCACCCGGTTCTGGCCGTCATCGAAGGCATGAAATGGGCTGAGAAGCGCAAGATGGAGCTGGCTTTGCCCTTGCTGGAGCAGTCCGTGGGCCAACACCCGGAGTTTGCCGACTCCGACAAGCTGCCCGCGCTGTGGGCGGCTCGTTTTGCCGCTCTGCCACTGGAAGAGGCACTTGCGCGCCCCTTCCCCGAGTCCCATGGCGGCCACTGGTGCTATGCCGCCGGCGTGGTTCTGGACGATGAAGACGACCTGGCCCCGCTGATGGGTGGCAAGAAAAAAGTTCCCTCCGACGAAGTACGCCTGCCACTGGTAGTGCGCTATTACGAGATGGGCTTGGCCCGCTTCGAGCAATTCTGGGCCACGGGCCAGGGTGCATACAAGGATGCGGACCTGCATGTGTACTCCATGCTGTGCAACAACCTGGCCATCAAATACCGCTTCGCCGAGCGCTATGACGATGCCGCAGTCCTGCACCGCAAAGGACTGGAAAGCAGCCCCTTTGCCGAGCACCAGGATGGACTGATGTGGTGTGCCATCCTCAAGGACGATGACAGCGAGATCGTGGCCGAGGCCGAGCGCCTGTGGCATTTTGTGCAGGACCACGGCTATGGTCGCCATGACCCGACTAGCTATTTCTCTACCGTCTCCATGTCGCTGTACAAACTGGATCGCGACGATGAAATCAGCATCTGGCTGGAGCGTTTGGACCAGTGGTTTGAAGAGCTGGATGAGGAAGATCAGGCCAGCGAGCGCCGCGACTACCTGGCGACGCTGATGTCCATGCTGGACTTCCAGTCCAGCACCCAGCCCGAGTTGGTGCTGCCGCGTTTGCGGGCCCATCAGGCTGAAGTCACCTCCTTGCGTGATTGCTATCCGCTGCGCCGCCTGGCTTGTGCTCTGGAGGCCTATCCGGAACTCCTCGAAGAATCGCTGGAGCTACACAAAAAAGCCCACAGCTTCCTCGACAAGGACGACGACGAAGACGAGCGCCGCATGTCCCGCGAAGGCATTGCCCGTGCGGAACGCAAGATTGGCGAGCGTGATGCTGAAGCCGGCAGCGCGTCCTCCGGTCGCAAAGCCTGGTGGAAATTCTGGTGAACCAGGCAAGCACTCCCACCGCCGCAGCCAGTGCCTACAAGGCACGTGACGTGGTCAACGCTCCAGCCATCAAGGAGCGCATCCAAACCCGCAGCGCCGCGCGTGGTGATGCTTCCGATGTAGCCGCCTGGATGGGCAATCACTTCTACCGCTATGTCATAGGCAATGTGCAGGCCGATGCGCCGGCCGTGTTGCGCATTACCGACGCCAAAGAATTGCAAGACTTGATGGGACGCAAAGAGCCACCCGCCTGGGCTCTGGAGCGGCTTGCCAAAAAAGGGGCGGGTATCAATCTGCCTGACCTTTGGTGGGTGGACCCAGACAGCTCGGCGGTTGCGACCCTGGAGAGTCGGTTGGTCGAATTCCTCTCTACCCGCAAAGGCACTTCACTGGAAGGTAAGTTGCAGCGCATCAACGCCCCCCAGGCGCTTGCACGCTGGACGCTGGAGCACCTTGCGTTTGAGAAAAAGCAAAGCAGCGGTCGCGTGGAGCACCATAAGGACGCCGTGCGTGGTCTGTTGCCCGGGCAGCACGGCATATTTTTCGAATTTGATAGCAAGAACCCCAATATGCGTCAGGAGATGGCTTATGAAAGCCAGATGATGGGGCATTGCGTGGGCCAGTTCGCTGACCGTAAAAATTTTCAAGGC
Source organism: Comamonas sp. Y33R10-2 (assembly GCF_019355935.1). Taxonomy (NCBI): domain Bacteria; kingdom Pseudomonadati; phylum Pseudomonadota; class Betaproteobacteria; order Burkholderiales; family Comamonadaceae; genus Comamonas; species Comamonas sp. Y33R10-2. Next base: position 3,462,809 of record NZ_CP079925.1, on the reverse strand, counting down.
GGCTACGGGGAGCACTACGCAGAAGGGCTGGAATCCGGACGGATGCGGCTGTTCAGTTATCGCACCGGCTCTGCCCAGCCCCGAATTACCGTCAACGCCTATGTGCAAAAAGATGGCAGCCTGAAAATCGAGCAGATCAAGGGCAAACAAAACCGCCCACCAATTGCCCGTTATGCCCCCGATGTGGTGGCACTGCTCAATCACCTGCCACTGAACGACACGGTTTCCGACGATGCCATTGCCATGGGCATTGTGCGCAGACCACCCCATGTTCTGGAGGCCCAACCCCATCTAGCAGCTTGGTGTGCCGTACAAGAGTTGCAGTCGGATTCGGAACAGCTGTGGCTGATGCAACAACACCCCGAGTTGCTGCCTCAACTGAACCTGCGCACCCCTTTGATGCAATGGATGGTGGCTGCACGCAAGGACTCCATCCCCCATGAAATCCTGGAGCGCATGCCCCAATCTGCCGCATTGAAAGAGACTCTGCGACTGGCTAAAATGCGTCCCGCCCGCAGCGGAGGCCGGGCATGAACGGCTGGACCTATGCCCTGATCACCTTCGCCGTGGTGTATTGGGTGTTTCGCGGCGGTTTCAAGCGTTTGAGTGCCGCCAAAGCCAGGGGCGACATGGTCAGCTACCAAGCGGGTAGCCCTGAGCGCAATTGGGCCTTGGCCCTCGCCCACCCTATGGCCTACCACGCCATGCAGGGCGGCTTTGCCTGCGATTTGAATGGTGCCGATGAGACCCTGGCCAAGCAATTGCGTCCCATGGTGTTGCACCACCTGGGACTGCGAACCGATCTGAATGACGATCAAATACGCCAGCAACTGCCGGACGCCATGCGCCAGCGCTGGTTCATGCTGGATTTACAGCGGCTTCAGCGCAGCGACGATCCGCAGGCGGCCATGGCTTTTGCCTGCGCCCGGGTGACGTTCTTTGTGCGCTGCGCAAGACTATTGAACTGGATCGAGGAGGAGCCTCATTGGCAGCTCCTCATGCTCAACGCACAACGCGCCCAGCAATGCTTTGGCAGCTGGCTGGATTTTGGGCAGGCTTATTCCAAGGGCCGTGCGCAGTGGGTGGCGCAAGGGCGCAGCGATCTGCGGGGCATCGCCTTCACCAGCGAAGAAGTCGCCCAATGGGTCACTGAAGACAAACACCCCTGGCATTGCATGAACTGGAATCTGCCGCTGGCAGCAGAGGCCGCTGACAGTGCGCCCCACGCAGTCAGCGCCGCCTGATCCATAAGCGTTCCGCCAGAGAGTCGCCTCCGAGAGCAGACAAGTCAGGCAAAAATACTGCGGGCTTCTGTGAAACGTTTGGAGAAATAGACGTTGTCCATGCGCACTCGCTGCACCGTCCCTCCACTGGAGGGCGCATGCACAAACTGGCCGTTGCCCACAAAGATCCCCATGTGGGAATAGCGCCCGCCCAGCGTGTTGAAGAACACAAAATCTCCCCGCGCCAGCTCGCGCCCATTCACCGGGTTGCTGGCCTGCGCCCATTGCGCCGTGGTGCGGGGCAAGCGGATTTCCGTAATTCCTTTAACGGCCCACTGAATGAGGCCACTGCAGTCAAAGCCGCCCTCTGGGGAGTTGCCCCCATAGGTGTAGCGCGTGTTGACTACCAGCATGGCGCGGGCCAGCAAAGACTCGCGCAAATCGCCATCCAGACTCAATGCCCCGGCCAAACGGGCGGGTGAGCTGCTTTGCGCTGCGGCTTTTGGCTTGTCTTTGGTGGTGGAGCAACCGGCTAGCAGCGCCAGCGCAGAGCCTGCGAGCAGGAATGCTTTACGGCGCTCGAGTAATTGAGGTGACGCGGCCTGCACGAAAGTCGAGTCTTTTAACTTCATAGGAAGGCATGTTCTCAGAAAGCAATCTTTGCATCCACCTTTGCTGAGTGTTTTTACAAAAAAATGAGCTGCCAGTCTTTGCAAATGAATGGTTTCAAGCAGTTTTACCGCTTAAACCAAGATTTGACTAAGACTAACAGCTCACTTTTTAAACTGGCGAAATCGGGAATCCCCGAAGCAAAGAGAGGGAGGGCGCAAAGCGCCTCAGGCGGTGATCCGCATCAGAAGGGCAGCTTTGGCATACCGCCACCGCCCATCATTCCCTTCATGGCTTTCATGCCGCCCATCTTCTTCATCATCTTCATCAGGCCGCCGCCCTTGAACTTTTTCATCATGGTTTGCATCTGCTCAAACTCTTTGAGCAGGCGGTTCACTTCTTGAACCTGCACACCAGCGCCATCAGCAATGCGCTTCTTGCGGGTGGCTTTGATGAGAGCGGGATGCTTGCGCTCTTTAAGCGTCATTGAGCAGATGATGCCTTCCTTGCGCTTGATTTCACGCTCGGCCTTGTCCATATCAACAGAGCCCGCCTTGCCCGCCAATTCGGCTGGCAATTTGTCCATCAGTTGGGACAGGCCGCCCATGGACTTCATCTGCTGCAGCTGCGCCAAGAAGTCGTTCAGATCAAAGCCGTCGCCGCTTTTGAGCTTCTCGGCCATCTTCTGCGCGGCTTCCATGTCCACGCCCTTGGTGACTTGCTCCACCAAGGCTACGATGTCACCCATGCCCAGCACGCGCTGTGCGTGGCGGTCGGCGTCAAAGACTTCCAGACCGTCGAGCTTTTCTGAGACACCGGCAAACTTGATGGGCGCACCCGTAATCTGGCGCACAGACAGCGCCGCACCGCCGCGCGAGTCACCGTCGAGCTTGGTCAGGACGATACCTGTGAGCGGCAGCGCTTCCTTAAAAGCCTTGGCGGTGTTGATCGCATCCTGACCCTGCATGGCATCGACCACGAACAGGGTTTCGACAGGCTTCAAGATGGCGTGCAAATCCTTGATTTCGGCCATCAGCAATTCGTCGATGGCCAAGCGGCCAGCCGTGTCCACCAGCAGCACATCGAAGTAATGCTTTTTGGCGTAGTCCAGCGCAGCAATGGCAATGTCGCGGGGCTTTTGATCGGGCGTGGACGGGAACCATTCGGCTCCGGCCTGTGCAGTCACGGTCTTGAGCTGCTCAATCGCCGCTGGGCGATACACGTCACCCGAGACAGTCAGCACTTTTTTCTTGCGCTTTTCAATCAAGTGCTTAGCCAGCTTGCCCGTGGTGGTGGTCTTACCCGCACCTTGCAGACCGGCCATCAAAATAATGGCGGGTGGCTGGGCGTTGAGGTTGATGTCCGCAACACCCTCACCCATCGTGGCCGACAGTTCTTTATTGACGATAGAGACCAGCACTTGACCGGGCTGCAACGAGCTGATGACTTCTTGCCCCAGCGCTTTTTCTTTGACGCGGGCAATGAAGTCTCGCACCACGGGCAGGGCCACGTCAGCCTCAAGCAAAGCCATGCGCACTTCGCGCAGCATGTCCTGTACGTTGGACTCGGTAATGCGGGCCTGGCCACGCATCTCCTTGACGAGGCGCGAGAGTTTATCGGTCAGTGCGGAGGCCATAGACAAAAAGCATTCGAAAGTTGTGGACAGACAAGAAACAGAGCGCAAGCCAGCGTATGCCAGCCGCCACACCGCTTGCAAACATTGCCGGGCCGTCCATCACCGAGACAAGGCAAAGCTGTGTGAATAGTGCATTTTACCTGCACCCCTTCTATAGAGGAGCTTGGTGCCTGTTTAAGCTGGCGGGAAAGAGGCTCTGACACCTGCACATTCATCAATTCGCAAGGCTCGCAGGGTTCAGGCCTGCTTGTTATTAAGTGCTACAGAGGTAACATCAACCCAATCACTTTGCTTCAGGAGTTGCCGCTTGACCACTGGCACCTTCTATTCCCAAGGCGCGTCATGTCTGATCAGTTGCTGTACCGTCAATTCCTCGATCACTTCGCCGATGCATTCTTTTTGCACGACGACTGCGGCCAGTTGCTCGATGTCAACATGCAAGCCTGCGAAAACCTAGGCTACAGCCGTGATGAGCTACTAGCGCTGAAGGTACGTCACTTCTCAGAAGGTCATAACGACGCCGCACTGCTCGCACTCTGGAAATCCGTAGAGCCTGGCTTCAACACCGTCGTAGAAGACCGCCACGTTCGCAAGAACGGAACGCTTTACCCCGTTGAGGTCAAAATTTCCTGCCAATTAGTGGAAGGGCGAAAACTCTTTTACGCCATGGCCCGAGATATCTCTGAGCGTGTGCAGCGAGAAGCTGAAATCCGCAAGCTCAACACCGAGCTGGAGCAGCGCTGGAAAGACTCTAGCCGGCTGCTGAACTCTGTCATGCGCGGCACCTCAGACATTGTTTTTGTCAAAGACCTCAATGGTCGCTACCTTTTCTCCAACCCGGCGTCCGACAAGATGGCGGGAGTGCCGGAAGGAGCCATGATCGGCAAAACGGACCAAGACATTTGGGGTGGCAACAATAACTTTGCCAGCGATGACGCTCAAGCAATCCAGAGTGATCAGCCCATCATTTCCGAGTCCTACTTGCAAAAAGATGGTCTGAGATGTCTGTTTCAATCCATCAAAAGCCCCTACCGAAACGAAAACGGCGACGTCATTGGCCTGCTGGGAATTGCACGAGACATAACGTCCTTGCGCGCGACTGAAAAAGACATGCGCACCAGCAACCATTTTTTACGCCGGGCCGAGCGGCTGTCGCGCATTGGTAGCTGGAGACTGGATCTGAAAACCGGCGAGTTTTGGGCATCAGAGATGATGTATGAGATGAATGGTGCGGATCCTCGCGGCGCTCAGTTGACCCCTGATGATCTGCGCCGCCTGATGCCCCCCGAAGATCACGCCCGCGTAACGGCTGCCATCAACCTCTGCGCCCAGACGGGACAAGGCTATGCGCTGGACGTGACTCACACCAACCCTGTACGCGGCAGCTTTCCCGCCTCTATTCTTGGGCAAGCTGATCGTGATGATGAAGGCAACATCATCGGCATCAGCGGTGTGGTGCAAGACCTCACTGAGCGCGAAGCGGCCAAACAGCGGCTTGAAGCCGTGGCAGACAACCTGCCCAACGGTGCCATCTTTCGCCTTCAAAGTGACGATGCATCGCCGCGTATGACATACATCAGCGCAGGCATAGAAAAGCTCATCGGCATTAAGGCATCTGTTCTGACTGCCAGCCAGCAGCTGTATCTGGATCGCATTCACCCCAGTGATGTCACGCAATACAAGCTCTTGATGGAAGATGCACAGCAGCAGAAAAAGGTGTTTGACCACAGCTTTCGCATCATCCGCCCCAATGGCGTAATGCGCTGGTTGCGCTGCCGCTGTGCCCCCCAGCAGACGGAAACAGGCATCGTCTGGGACGGTATTTTGTTAGACATCTCGCGCGAGCGCGAAGCCGAGATCGCTTTGCAACAAGCCAAAGAAGCTGCCGAGACGGCAGAGCGCACCAAGTCCGAGTTTCTGGCCACCATGAGCCATGAAATCCGCACCCCGATGAATACGGTCATTGGCATGACGCGTCTGGTGCAGCAAACCCCGCTATCGCCCAAGCAACGTAACTATTTAGATAAGGTAGAGCTGTCTGCCAACGCGCTGCTGTCCATCATCAATGACATCTTGGACTATTCCAAAATCGAAGCGGGCATGCTGGAGCTTGAGAGTGTGGAGTTTGCGCTGGACGATATTTTGGAAACCGTCTCCGCCGTCACCATGCTGCAAGCCGAGGAAAAAGGGCTGGAGGTGGCGTATTCCGTATCACCAGAAGTGCCGCGGCATTTGCGCGGCGACCCTTTGCGCCTGAGCCAGGTTCTCAACAATCTGGTGAGCAATGCCATCAAATTCACCCATCAGGGCGAAGTGGTCGTATCGATTGAAAAAGAGCGCCCCGCTATTGCACGCGCCAGCACGGATGTGGACGAGGTACAAACCCTTTTAATCACGGTGCGCGATACCGGAATTGGCATGAATCAGGCGCAAATTCAGCAGCTGTTTCGCCCTTTCTCACAGGCTGACAGCCAAACCACACGCCGCTACGGTGGCACCGGACTGGGCTTGGCCATTTGCAACCGTTTAGTGCAGTTAATGGGTGGCCGTTTTGATGTTTTCAGCGCTCCGGGGCGCGGCAGCACCTTTCGCTTTGCGGTGCAGATGCTGGCCACCAGCCATCCCACCAAGCGCCCACAAATCTACCCTGTGGGTCAAGCAAATAGAGTGCTGATCGTGGATGACAACGCCAGCGCACGCGACATTCTCGCCAGCATGGTGCGCGGCTTTGGCATGCGCACCGATGCTGTCGACAGCGGCGACAAAGCACTGGCCGCGCTGCACCATGCGGTGGGCAGCGGCTCGCCCTATGACTTGGTGCTGATGGATTGGCGCATGCCCGGCATGGATGGCCTTGAGGTCGCACGGCGCATTCGCGAGGTAGAGCATTTGGCGACCATTCCAGCCGTGCTGATGGTCACCGCCTACGGCCGCGATGAGGTGCAAAGACAGGCCGAGCAACTAGGACTGCAAGGCCTGCTAACCAAGCCCGTCACAGAGTCTGTGCTGTTCAACTCCATTTTGGAAATTTTGCAAGTACACAGCCCAAGCCATCAAGCCGCTGCAGTGCCGAGCACTGCAGACATCTCCCTCAGCAGGCGCTACCCAGAACTCAAAGGCAAGCGCGTACTCGTCGTCGATGACAATGCTTTAAACCGCGAGGTAGCCGCAGATTTTCTGGAGCTAATGGGCATTCAAGTAGAGATGGCTACGGACGGCGTGCAGGCACTGAAAGTGTTAGAAAAGCAATCATTTGATCTGGTTTTGATGGACGTGCACATGCCCAATATGGATGGCATGCAAGCGACACAGGCCATTCGCCAACAGCCTGCTCTGAGAGGCCTGCCAGTGATTGCGCTGACAGCACAGGCCCGCACGGAAGACCGTGATGCGATTGAAAAATCCGGCATGAATGCACATCTGAGCAAACCCATTGACGACAAGCTGCTCTACGAAACGCTGTGTCAATGGATGGCGCCTCATGCATCTGCTACTCATCACGCTGCATCTCCACTACCTGCCTCACAAGCCCAATCACCGCAAACCAGCCCAGCGTTCGATCTCTCGCAAATGCAGCAGCGCTTTCGCGGCAATAGCAATCTGATCAGCCGCGTGCTCAATGGCTTTGTGCGGGACTTTGCCGCAGCCCCAGCCAAGCTACAGGAGTACCTGTCACAAAGTCGCTGGCAAGATTTGGGAATGTTGGCTCACACCCTCAAAGGCTCTCTCGGTTATCTAGGCACTCCCGCCTTGACAGAGCAAGCCACCCTGATTGAGTTTGCCTGCCGCACACCGCAACACATGGTGAACCTGACACCTGAGTCACACCAGCATCTGCAGCAGCACGTGCCTATCTTTGCTGAACAGCTGGCTCAGTTACTCAAGCAGTTGCAGCAAGCCGCTGCAGATCCAAGCGCCTCAGCGACGCAAACGCCTGCGGCCTCTAACAGCGGCCTTGCCGCAGCCAAAGTCATCATTGAAGAGTTGCGTCAACTAATTACTGATGGCAACTACGCCGCCATGGATGGCTTTGAGCGCCTGCAGCGCCAGCTCGATCAACGCAAGCATGGCGTACAGCTGCAGCGCATTCGCAGAAACATCGAAGACCTTGAGGCGGATGCCGCTTTGCAAGACCTTGACCTGCTCAAGCAACAATTACATCAAACTACTGCGTGACTCTGCGCACTTGTCCCTTTATCAGTAAAGCACCGCCTATGTTGGAAGAACAGGAACAAGAACTGCCCACGCTGCTCATCGTGGATGATGAGCGCGTCAACCGCACCATGCTAGCGGAGCTTTTGGGACTGCAATACCGGGTGCTTTTAGCCAAGGATGGCCACAGCGCTCTGACCATTGCCAGCCGTGAGGCCCACCGGCTCATGCTTATTTTGCTCGACGTCAGCATGCCGGGCATGGATGGCTACGAGGTTCTAGCCCAGCTGCGCAGCAATGAGGCCACGGCCGGGATTGCCATTATTTTCATCACCGGGCAAAGCGATGCCGCCGCCGAGGAATACGGCCTGCGCCTTGGTGCGGCCGACTATGTCTCAAAGCCTATCCGCCCAGCCGTGGTGAGTGTGCGCGTACGCAACCAGATACAGATGGCCCAGCAACGACGCGCGCTTGAGCGCCTAGCCCATGTTGATGGACTGACCAGCCTCTCCAATCGCCGCCACTTTGATGACATGCTGCAACGTACCAGCCGCCGCTGTATGCGGACTGGGGAGATGCTGGGGCTGGCGCTGATCGACATTGACCATTTCAAGCAGTACAACGACCACTACGGCCATTTACAAGGAGATGAAGCTCTCAAATCTGTAGCATCAACGCTGGCGCGCCATGCCAGGCGCTCCTTCGATATTGCAGCGCGCTTTGGCGGCGAAGAGTTTGCGCTCATCCTCCCCGGCAATACAGAGCCACAGTCACTGGTAGAGCAGTTTCGCGCAAGTGTGGCCGAGCTGGGTATCGCACATAGCGCATCTGGCACGGCAAAGCATCTGACGGTGAGCTGCGGGGTGCTGACCATTGCACAACCAAGCCCTGAGAGCTTTGAGCAATGGCTGCAAAAAGTCGACGAACTGCTTTATAAGGCAAAGTCTGAAGGTCGCAATCAAGTTCAGTCGGCGCTTTATACGCACAATTGACTCTTTCGCACTCATCCATCAAAAGATGAGTGCCGGCCAGCCGCACTATCATTGAAAGCATGCTCTCCCAAATGCTCACCGTAGCCAGCCCCATGGCTTGGATTTTGGCCATTGCGGCAGCCTTGGCCTACGCCATTCCCGCTCTTGCCACCAAAAGCCTGCAAGAAAAAGGCGCACGTCACAGCCTGCTTCTGGCCTGGGGCTTGCACGCCCTATTTTTAGGCTGGGGCCTTCTAGGCGGTTTTCCGCGCTTCGGGTTCGCGCCTGCACTCTCCATCACCGCATGGCTGGTGCTGACTGTTTATGTGGTCGAGCAGCAGTTGTATCCTCAACTCAGCTCGCGCTGGCCGCTGTCCATCATGGGCAGCATGGCTGTTTTGCTAGCCGCCGTCTTTCCTGGCTCACCTTTGCATGTCGATGCCTCGCCTTGGCTGCCTTTGCACCTGGCTCTTGGTATTGCTTCTTACGGGCTTTTTGCTGCAGCCGTTGTGCACGGTGCACTCATGAGTCATGCCGAAAGGCAAATGCGCCAAGGTGCAGACCATGACGGTGGTCTGCCCCTGCTCACTTTAGAGCGCCTGACCTTTCGCTTTGTAGCCGCAGGCTTTATTTTGTTGACGGCTACTTTGGCAGCCGGCTGGTTTTTTGGTGAGCAGCTTTACGGCAAAAGCTGGGTGTGGAATCACAAAGCAGTTTTCTCACTACTGTCTTGGGTAACTTTTGCAGTCTTGCTATTTGGCCGCAACCGCTTTGGCTGGCGCGGGCACAGCGCAGTGCGCGTTCTCTATATTGGCGCCATCTTTTTATTATTAGCCTATGCAGGTTCGCGCTTTGTCGCAGAAGTTCTGCTGGAGCGCGCTGCATGAAGTACCTACTCGTCTTGCTGGTCATCGTGGTGGCCTTCGGCATTTGGCGCAACAAACGACGCGCCGAAGTGGCTGAGCGCAAAGCGGCAACCCCCACGCCAACCCCAACCCTTCAGCAGCCCCAAAACATGGTGGAGTGCGCCCATTGCGGCCTGCACCTGCCTCAGGCTGACGCCGTGACCAAGACCACCTCTGGTCACGATAGCCTGCACTACTGCAGCGCAGAGCACCGCCGTTTAGGGCCGCAAAACACAGGCGATCACTAAGCGATGGTGAATTCCGCCTCTCCTTGGCTACACACCGCTATTCCGCTGGACACAGCCATCAGCCGCCGCGCCGATGCCAGCCTCAACGCCCCGTTTGTGCGCCTGTGGCAAGCATTTTTAAGCGGCCGCATTTTTCTGGCGCTAGTGCTGATCTTGCTGCAGGCACTCAACCAGCAGCTGCAAAATATTAGCTCTCCACTGGTCTGGATAGTTTGCTTTGCCTATCTGATCTTGACCACCGCGCTGCGCCTGCTCGCGGGCAAGCAACTGCCCGCACCGCGAGCAGCAATGCAATGGCTACCCGTCATTGGTGTCGACATTGCAGTCATTTTTTTGCTGCAAGTATTTCAGGTTGGCTCGCTCAATTACACCGCTTTGCTGGCCATTCCTATCTTGATTTCATCAGCGCTTGGCGGCCTGATGCTAGCGCTTGGCACCACAGCCTGCATTACGCTGCTGACACTGACCCATACCTTCTGGCTCTACCACAGCGGCCTGAGTGACTCCGCCCAAGCCTACTATCAGGCCGCATTTTCCTCCGCCGCTTATTTCTGCGTGGCCTATCTCACACATGAGCTGGCCAAGCGCGTGCGGCGTGAGCGCTCTCAGTCGCTGTTTAATCGCCTGCGCACCCAAACTCAGGAGCAAGTCAACAGCTTGGTGATCAACCATTTCTCAGATGGTGTTCTGGTGGTTGACTCCAGCTTGCAAGTGCTGCAAGCCAACCCAGCCGCCCTGCAATTGCTCAACCTTCCGCCTGAGCACACTCAGCCTTTTTCTTTGCAAGCCTATCGCTGGTGGGAACCCTTGGCCGACTCTGCACAGGCCAGCTTTGCCCACGCCCGCCCTTTGTCAGCCACGATTCATCTGCAAGCCACTGAGCATAGCGGCCCCACGGGTATCAATGTGCGCACGCGCATCACCGAAGTTTCTGCGCCATTTTTGGATGAAAAGCCTCAAACCGAGCCCAGCCATTCGCTGTGCGTCATGTTTTTGCATGACCTGCGCGAGATGGAAGCACAACTGCGCACCGAAAAATTGGCCTCTATGGGCCGTATGTCCGCAGCCGTAGCGCACGAGATCCGCAACCCTCTAGCCGCTATTACACAAGCCAATGCGCTGCTGGCCGAAGATCTGGTGAGCCAGCCCGGGCCCCAGCAGCTTTGCCGTATCGTGGGGCAAAACGCCGACCGACTGGCCCGCATTGCAGAAGAGATTCTCAATTTGGCACGCGTGCAGCAAGGTGCTGATACTTATCACGGCCAATCGCTGCCCTTAGACCTCCTGCTCGCCCAAATCAGCCACGAGTGGCGCGGACAATCCACTCCCCCTCGCCAAATTTTGCTTCAGCTCAACGCAACAGCACGCCATATCGTGTTTGATGAAGAGCATCTGCGCCGCGTGCTGATTAACCTGTTGGACAATGCTCAGCGCCACCGCAGCAATGCTGGCAATGAAGCAGGCCTACAACTGGTCAGCGGCTGTGGCCCGCTCAATACCCAGATGCACGGCCTGCCCGAAGACGATATTTGTTGGTTTATGGTCTGGAGCAATGGCGCACCGCTGGAAGCCAGCGTCGAGCGCCATTTGTTCGAGCCATTTTTCTCCTCGCAAAGCCGCTCTAGCGGACTCGGCCTGTATATCTGCCGAGAGCTATGCCAGCGCTACGATGCAAGCATTAGCTACCTACGCTTCAGCCGCAACACGCCTGAGGGGGATGTGGATGGCAATGCATTTGTCGTAACCCTGCGCAGCGGCCGCTTGAGCCTCGAAAGCCCCTCTCTTTTTGACCCCATCATGGTGTAAGCCTAGTGAACTTTTTGCCTACTGCATCCACCAATGCCACCATTTTGGTGGTCGACGACGAGCCTGACCTGCGCACACTCTATGAGCTGACCCTGCTCAGGGAAGGCTATCGCGTGGAAACGGCCGGATCAGTGCAAGAAGGCTCAGCCCAGCTGCAAAATCAGCACTTTGATGTTGTCATCACCGACATGCGCCTGCCCGACGGCATAGGCATGGAGTTGCTGCAGCAACTGCGCGATCAGTCGCGCACTGAGCGCTGCATCGTCATGACCGCCTACGGCTCGGCAGAAAACGCTGTTGAGGCTTTGCGCGCAGGCGCATTTGACTATCTGACCAAGCCCGTGGATCTGCGTCAGTTTCGCCAAGTCGTTGCCTCTGCCATTCAAGGCATTGGCGCCGTACCTCAGCCCGGCACCGCACACACGACGCCAGCAGCTGTCAACAGCGGCCAAGACACCAACTACAGCGCCCTGCAAGCACTGGTTGGTAACTCTGTTGCCATGCAACAGGTCAAGCAGCGCATCGCCAAAGTGGCCAAAGGCATGGCACCGGTGCTCATTCATGGCGAATCCGGCACCGGCAAAGAGCTGGTCGCCCGGGCCCTGCACGCCTGCAGCCAGCGCGCCAATGGCCCCATGGTGGCCGTGAACTGCGGCGCCATTCCTGAGAACTTATTAGAAGCCGAATTCTTCGGCGCCCGCAAAGGCTCATATACCGGCGCCACGCAAGACAGGGTCGGCTACTTTCAGGCCGCTCAGGGCGGCACCTTGTTTCTTGACGAAATTGGTGACCTGCCTTTGGCCATGCAGGCCAAGCTGCTGCGCGCCATTCAAGAGCGCAAGATTCGCCCACTGGGCAGCACGCAAGAAGAGACCGTCGATGTACGCATCGTCAGCGCCACTCACCGCCACCTAGGCACAGAAGTGCAATCTGGCAACTTTCGCCAAGACTTGTACTACCGCCTCAACGTCATTGAGATTGAGCTACCTGCCCTGCGTGAGCGCCGCGAAGACCTCGGCTTACTGTGCCAAGCTCTGCTGAAAAAGCTGGCCAAAGAGTCTGGGCTTGCCACGCCAGCGCTGGATGAAACCAGCCTCGCCCAAATTGCCCAGCTGTCCCTGCCCGGTAATGTGCGCGAGCTGGAAAACGTGCTGCACCGCGCCATTGCACTAGGCGACGAAGGCCCGCTGCGCATTCCGCCCAGCAGTCTTGCGCCAAATCTCGAAAGCCCCGCCAGCGTGACCGGCATCACCAGCGCTGCCAAGCTGTCAGTGAATGTCGATCAGGCAGACCAGCAAAATATCCCCGCTGACAGCCCCGCCAACATTCCCGAAAACCTGCAAGGCTGGCTGGATGAGCAAGAGCGCAGCATTCTGATTAGGGCGCTGCAAGACAACGGATTCAACCGCACCGCCGCTGCGGCCAAATTGGGGATTAGCCTGCGCCAGATTCGCTATCGCATTGAGCGCCTCAACATTGATCTGCCAGCCGAAGGCGCAAAGTGACAATTCCTGACCCTGCAAAGCACGACACACAGCAGCCATCAAACTGGACATGCGGCTGGTATCAGCGAGCACGCCCGCTTGCATCCCCCAACTTTGGCCCGCGCCCTGATGGAGCGCTAATCGATCTCGTCGTTCTGCACTCCATCAGCCTACCGCCAGGCCAGTACGGCACGGGTGCAGTGCAGCAGCTGTTCAGCAATCAGTTGGACTGGGACGCACATCCTTACTACCAAGGCATTCGCGGGCTGGAAGTGTCATCGCACTTCTTTATTACCCGCGAGGGCGAAATCTGGCAATTCGTCAGTTGCGATGACCGCGCATGGCACGCCGGCGTCAGCCAATGGCGCGGGCGTGATCGCTGCAACGATGACTCTATTGGCATAGAACTCGAAGGCCTTGAAGGCCTGAGCTTTGAAGCCCCGCAGTACCAAGCCTTGCAGCAACTTTGCCAAGGCATTGCGGCGCAATACGCAGTTCGCTACATCGCGGGCCACGAGCATATTGCACCGGGGCGCAAGCAAGACCCCGGCCCCGGTTTTGACTGGGCGCAACTTCAGCAGAAATTGAGCGCAGACAGCCGCACGCTTGCATGGCAGCTGCCCCGCAGCGTCTAAAGCTATCCCGCCCTTACCTTCTCTAAGAGCCGCTAACGCAACGCTTGATACGTCGTTGCTTCGCCTTGTCGTACGCATGTACTGTCTGCGGCTTCGCGCCTCGTCTCAAACGCAAACCTTCGGTTTGCTGAGTTGTGTTAGCCGCTCTAAGGTGCGCATCTTTATCAGGAGCATGCCGTCCCTGCCTGTAGCGTCTTGCAGCCATATATGCACCTGAAACGCATCAATGAATTGGACAAGGCGCTCCTGTTTTTATAGCCAAGACCGTGCCTTTTGAAATCACATGCAAGTTATCGCTGTCAATGGCACATTGACTACATCTGTCGCTTCCATCAAACACGTAAATTTTTTACACATTAACGACACGAAAGCTTCAGCACTGCAACCACGCTACAGCCCTTGTTTCATGCGGTATGAAGGCTTTTTTCAAGCTGTCAAGCGACTGCAAAAATGCCCGCTTCAGTACTTTCATCAAGTCAGCAAGATTGAACAGCGATACACTACCGGTAGTGTCTGAGAGCGCCTTAGACCCCACATCTAGTGTTTACAAGTTGTGTACACCCTGTGCAAACCATGTGTAAACCTTGGCGCCAATTCTTGTTTTTGAGGGCCTGCCCAGACGGCAGACCTTTGCCAGCTATCCACAAATTAATTCCGAGGAACTTATGCAAGAAGCGTTGAACTCACTGCCTTCTGCCGCGCCTGTCAGCGCAGCTGATTCTTCCTCCCCCAATGACAACTACCAGATCATCCGCCGCAGCGGTGATGTGGTGGCGTTCACTCCCCAGAAGATTGCCGTGGCACTGACCAAGGCGTTTCTGGCCGTGCGTGGCGCACAAGGCGCTGCGTCTGCCAGCGTTCGCGATACCGTCAACGAATTGACCGAAGGCGTTGTTCGCGCCCTGCTGCGCTCGCGCCCTAATGGCGGCACCTTCCATATTGAAGACGTGCAAGACCAAGTCGAGCTGGGCCTGATGCGCGCCGGTCACCAAGATGTGGCCCGCGCCTATGTGCTGTACCGCGAGCGCCGCAATCAAGAGCGTGCCGAGCAAAAGAAGGCCGCCGCCATTACTGCAGCGGCCGCTTCCGCCAAGCCCGTGCTACATGTGACCGAAAACGGCCAGCGCATCCCTCTGAATATGGAACGCCTCGAAACCCTGATCCAGGCGTCCTGCCGCAACCTCAATGCCGACATTCAGGCAGCCCCTGTCTTGGCAGAGACGCTACGCAACCTGTACGACGGCGTGCCTCTGGCTGAAGTCCACAAAGCGTCCATCTTGGCCGCCCGTACGCTGATCGAAAAAGACCCCGATTACACCTACGTCACCGCCCGCCTGCTGCTGCACACCATCGTGCGCGAAGTCATGCTGCGTGATGTACAGCCCTCGGACATGCAAGCGGCCTACGCTGAATATTTCCCCGGCTTCATCCAAAAGGGTGTCGATAACGAACTGCTCAACCCTGAGTTGCTGAACTACGACCTACCCCGTCTGGCCAAGGCCCTGAAGGCCGAGCGCGACGAACAGTTCGACTACCTGGGTCTACAAACTCTGTATGACCGCTATTTCTTGCACGTCAAGAAGACCCGCATCGAGCTGCCCCAATCCTTCTTCATGCGCGTAGCCATGGGCTTGGCGCTGCAAGAAGATGACCGCAATGCCCGCGCCATCGAGTTCTACGAGCTGCTGTCTTCGTTCGACTTCATGTCGTCCACCCCCACGTTGTTCAACAGCGGCACATTGCGCTCGCAACTGTCGTCGTGCTACCTGACCACCGTACCGGATGATCTGGACGGCATCTACGAGTCCATCAAAGAAAACGCTCTGCTGTCCAAATTTGCGGGCGGTCTGGGCAATGACTGGACACGTGTGCGTGCTCTGGGTTCGCGCATCAAGGGCACGAACGGCGAGTCGCAAGGCGTTGTGCCTTTCCTCAAGGTCGTCAACGACACCGCTGTGGCCGTGAACCAAGGTGGCAAGCGTAAGGGCGCTGTCTGTACCTATCTGGAAACATGGCACCTGGACATTGAAGAATTCCTGGAGCTGCGCAAGAACACCGGCGATGACCGTCGCCGCACTCATGACATGAACACGGCCAACTGGATTCCAGACCTGTTCATGAAGCGCGTGATTGAAAAGGGCAACTGGACTTTGTTCTCGCCCTGCGACGTGCCAGATCTGCACGACCTGTTTGGTACCGAATTCGAAAAGGCCTATCTGGCCTACGAAGCCAAGGCTGCCGCTGGCGAGCTCAAGCTGCACAAGACACTGGCGGCCAACGACCTGTGGCGCAAGATGCTCTCGATGCTGTTCGAGACTGGCCACCCTTGGATCACCTTCAAGGATCCTTGCAACATCCGCTCGCCCCAGCAACACGTGGGCGTGGTGCACTCGTCCAACCTGTGCACCGAGATCACGCTTAACACTAGCGACACCGAAACCGCGGTCTGTAACCTCGGCTCCGTGAATCTGGTTCAGCACATCAAGGACGGCAAGATCGACCACGAAAAGCTGCGCAAGACGGTCACCACCGCCATGCGCATGCTGGACAACGTGATCGACATCAACTACTACGCCGTGCCCAAGGCCAAGGAATCCAATCTGCGCCACCGCCCTGTGGGCATGGGCCTGATGGGCTTCCAAGATTCGCTGTATGAAATGCGTACGTCCTACGCCAGCGAAGGTGCGGTTGAGTTTGCCGACCAAGCCATGGAAGCGATCTGCTACTACGCCTACTGGGCCTCGACCGAGTTGTCCAAAGAGCGCGGCACTTACTCCACCTTCAAGGGCTCGCTGTGGGATCAGGGCATCCTGCCCCACGACACTCTGAAGCTGCTGGAAAAAGCCCGTGGCGGCTATGTGGAAGTGGACCGCTCTGCCACCATGGATTGGGACGCTCTGCGCGCAAAAATCGCCAAGGATGGCATGCGCAACAGCAATTGCGTGGCCATTGCACCGACAGCCACCATCTCCAACATCGTGGGCGTGGATGCATCGATTGAGCCATCGTTTGGCAACCTATCCGTGAAGTCCAACCTGTCTGGCGAATTCACCGTCATCAACCAGTACTTGGTTCGTGACCTGAAGCGCCTGGGCCTGTGGGACGATGTGATGGTCATGGACTTGAAGCACTTCGACGGCTCGCTGCGCGCCATTGACCGTGTGCCAGAAGAGGTCAAAGACCTCTACGCCACCGCGTTTGAAGTTGCGCCAGAATGGTTGGTGGAAGCTGCCTCGCGTCGCCAAAAGTGGATCGATCAGGCCCAAAGCCTGAACATCTACATGGCTGGCGCATCGGGCAAGAAGCTGCATGACACCTACATGCTCGCTTGGATTCGTGGCCTCAAGACTACGTACTACCTGCGCACCACCAGCGCGACTCAGATTGAAAAATCTACCGTGCAAAGCCGCACGCTGAATGCCGTGTCTTCCGCAGCTCCGGCTGCTGCTGCACCCGCTGCAAAGCCTGCAGTCAGCGCACTGGACGCAGCAGTTGCTGCAGCACGTGCTCAGGCACCTGCTACAGACATCAAGTTCTGCGCGATTGACGATCCGGGCTGCGAAGCCTGTCAGTAATTAACTGGCACCCCCTGAGGCGCTATGCGCCTTCCCCCTCTCTCTTCGGGAGGGGGACGACATCCTCGCTGCGGGGCGGCCCTTGCTTGATGTCTCTCGCTTGGGCCGAGCCAGTTTTCACTGGCATTGAGTAAATAGATAAATCAGAAGGCTGGATGTTGATTGCACTGCACCCAGCTTTTTCCAATAAGGAATTCGAGAATGCTGAGCTTTGACGACGACACCTTCACCCCTTCCGCCACCAGTGCAGAAGCCGGCGCATCCCCCAGCACCCACAAGCGCGTGAATGCTGCTGACAAGCGCATCATCAACGCCAAGACTGACGTGAACCAGCTGGTTCCCTTCAAGTACAAGTGGGCCTGGGAAAAGTATCTGGCTACCTGCGCTAATCACTGGATGCCGCAGGAAGTGAACATGACGCGCGACATCGCTTTGTGGAAGGACCCTAATGGTCTGACCGAAGACGAGCGCCGCATCATCAAGCGCAATCTCGGCTTCTTCGTGACAGCCGACTCGCTGGCCGCCAACAACATTGTGCTGGGCACCTACCGCCACATCACTGCGCCTGAGTGCCGCCAGTTCTTGCTGCGCCAAGCGTTTGAAGAAGCGATTCACACCCACGCCTACCAATACATCGTGGAATCGTTGGGTCTGGATGAAGGCGAAATTTTCAACGCCTATAACGAGGTCAAGTCCATCCGCGATAAGGACGAGTTCCTGATCCCGTTCATCGACGCTATCAGTGACCCCAACTTCCACACCGGCACGTTCGAAACCGACCAGACTTTGCTCAAGTCGCTGATCGTTTTTGCTTGCTTGATGGAAGGCCTGTTCTTCTACGTGGGCTTCACGCAAATTTTGGCGCTGGGTCGTCAAAACAAGATGACCGGCGCTGCCGAGCAGTACCAATACATCCTGCGTGACGAGTCCATGCACTGCAACTTCGGCATCGATTTGATTAACCAACTCAAGCTCGAAAATCCGCAGCTGTGGACCGCCGAGTTCAAGCAAGAAATCAATGAGCTATTCATCAAGGCTGTAGAGCTTGAATATCAGTACGCTGAAGACACCATGCCACGTGGCGTGCTGGGCATGAATGCGTCTATGTTCAAGGGCTATCTGCGCTACATCGCCAACCGCCGCGCCACGCAAATTGGTCTGGAAGAGTTGTTCCCGGGTGAGGAGAATCCCTTCCCTTGGATGAGCGAAATGATCGATTTGAAGAAAGAACGTAACTTCTTTGAGACACGAGTGATCGAGTATCAAACCGGTGGTGCACTTTCTTGGGATTAATTGCTTCTAAGCAGGCACAATGCGAGTCATGACTTGCTTCACTTCATTGCTATAAAAATAGAAGTTTTGACGTGAAGCAAATTTGTGTTCCTAGCGATACGTAACTCCACATCGCTTTGAATCGTCCAGCCACAAAAAAGCTGGACGTCTTATGCAAATCAACGAAGGAGAAAATGATGGCAACTGCGAAGAAGACGGCCGCCAAGGCCACACCCGAGAAAAAAGTAACTGCCAAGAAGGCGGCCGCGCCCAAGGCTGAAGTTGTGAAGAAAGCTGCTGCTTCTAAGAAGGCTGCAACAACTGCCAAGGCTGCTGCTCCTAAGAAGGCTGCAACTACTGCCAAGGCTGCTGCTCCTAAGAAGGCTGCAACTACTGCCAAGGCTGCTGCGCCTAAGAAGGCTGCAACTACTGCCAAGGCTGCTGCGCCTAAGAAGGCTGCAACTACTGCCAAGGCTGCTGCGCCTAAGAAGGCTGCAACTACTGCCAAGGCTGCTGCGCCTAAGAAGGCTGCAACTACTGCCAAGGCTGCTGCGCCTAAGAAGGCTGCAACTACTGCCAAGGCTGCTGCACCTAAGAAGGCTGCAACTACTGCCAAGGCTGCTGCGCCTAAGAAGGCTGCAACTACTGCCAAGGCTGCTGCTCCTAAGAAGGCTGCAACTACTGCCAAGGCTGCTGCGCCTAAGAAGGCCGCAACTACTGCCAAGGCTGCTGCTCCTAAGAAGGCTGCAACTACTGCCAAGGCCGCTGCTCCTGCCAAGAAGGCTGCTGCTCCTGCCAAGAAGGCCGCTGCTCCTGCCAAGAAGGCTGCTGCTCCTGCCAAGAAGGCTGCTGCTCCTGCCAAGAAGGCTGCTGCTCCTGCCAAGAAGGCTGCTGCTCCTGCCAAGAAGGCTGCTGCTCCTGCCAAGAAGGCTGCTCCTGCCAAGACTGCCAAGAAGGCTGCTGCTCCTGCTAAGAAGGCTGCCCCTGCACCCGTGGCAGAAACTGCTGCACCTGTGGCTCAAACTCGCCTTGCACCTCAAGCTGCATGGCCATTCCCCACAGGCAACAAGCCTTAATCAGCTTACTGACCGGCGCGCAATAAAAAAGCCCGATCTCGCTTGCGAGAGTCGGGCTTTTTTACATGCATCAGATCAGCGCACCAAGTACGCTAATCAAGGTATCAAGGCTGAAAGTCCAGCTGATAATTTTGCGGGCCGCGGCTCGCAATTTTCAGCGCACCCATGCGGTTGCCCAGCTCGGCACAGCGCACTAGGTCCCAGCCACGCTCCAAGCCAAACAGGAAGGCACCACGCCATGCATCGCCGCAGCCGGTAGGGTCAACCACAGCCGCTGGTTTCACAGCAGCCACCAGTGTCTTCTCGCCGTTTTGCCAAACTTCGCAGCCTTCAGCGCCCAGCGTCACAATCAGGCCACGCACCTGCTGCGAGATTTGCGCAAAGCTCAGGCCGGTACGCTCGCTGAGCATCTTGCCTTCATAGTCATTCACTGCAACCCAGTCAGCCTGCTCGATGAAAGCCTTGAGCTCATCACCATTGAACATGGGCAAACCTTGGCCCGGATCGAACACAAACGCAATGCCTGCGGCCTTAAACTGCGCAGCGTGATCAATCATGGCTTGGCGGCCATCGGGGGCCACGATGCCGACCTTGATTTCGGCAGCCATATCCGCCGTGATTTGGTTCTCGTGCGCCTGCATCATGGCGCCGGGGTGGAAGGCCGTGATCTGGTTGTTGTCATGGTCCGTCATGATCATGCACTGAGCCGTGTGCGTAGCTTGCAGCTGACCCACGTGGCGAGTTTCAATGCCCAAATCTTTAAAGCGCTGAACATAGTCAGCACCGTCGCTGCCGACCATCGCCATCGGGCGCGCATCGCCACCCAGCAGCTTCAGGCTGTATGCGATATTGCCAGCGCAACCACCAAAGTCGCGACGCAGCGTGGGCACTAGAAACGACACATTCAGAATATGCAGTTGGTCGGGAAGAATCTGGTCCGCAAAACGACCGTCAAAGGTCATGATGTTGTCGAACGCCAGCGATCCACAGATCAAAGCAGCCATGGTGCTTTTTCTTTCAGAAATTGATTAAGGGTAAAAAACCAGTGCACGGTAGCCGGCCACGGGGGCATCAAGCTCCTGCACTTGAACAGGCACGCTAACGCTCCACTCTTCGCGGGCCTGCAACTGCGCTGGCGCACCCAGAGATTGAAGATCTATCACGCGCCTGAGCAGCGGTTTGTCCTGCGAATCCGTCAGTGTCAACTCAGCCATCGGCATGGCTACGGCGACATCAGAACGGTTTTCAAGCGTCAGGCTCCACTGATACTTATGCGCATCGGCCAGTTGCTTAAAGCCAGAGCCATTGATCACCACGTCAGCAATTTGACGCCGCGCCTGCAACTCGCAACCAGCCAAGTTGCATGCGCTGGTAAGAGTCGGCGTTAACGCTGGATATTGCGCCGCCAGCGCATCGCGTTGCTGCCATGCATGCTGACTCACAACACCTGCTGCGGCAGCCAAAGAGCCCACGACCAACGCAATGCGCATGCCAGTGGATTGCCAAAAAGCTTTACGCCGTGCCTCGCGTATAAAGCCAAGCTCATCACTTTCAGGTGCGGCTTTTTCGAGTTCGTCTTGGACCTCGTCACCCTTGTTGTCATCTGCATCGCGATCCGCATCCGCAGCAAGCTGCAATGCAAGTGCAGCGGGTTTGGACTCATCCGCAGGAATGGGCAAAGGAGCATCCGCAGATTGGACTTCTACAGTGGTCTCTGTCTGAGCCTCACGTTCTGCAGCCAAAGGCTCATCCTTATCGAGCAAAGGGCGGGCCTGATCGACAAACGAAGGCTCTGTGACTTGCGGCGCTGCGACAGAGGCAAGTGAAGAGCCGGGCTGAATTTGATCGCTCAAATCAGCCGCATCAGCGGCGCGCGCCGCCTCATCTTCAGCCGCCTCAAGCACTTCATCCAGAGATTTCTCGCCGGGCAAGTTTGAACCAGATTGGGCTAAAGCCTTTTCTTCATCAGCACTTACCGCTTCCAAAACAGGAGCATGCGTTGATTCAAGCTCATCTGAATGCGCAATAGATTCTTGTCGCTCTACAGGGGTCTGCCCCATAGGTTGCAAGGCTCTAGGCACCAGCAATTCATCGGGCACGGACTGCAAATCCTGCGATGCATCAAATACGCCTTGACACCTGCCGCAGCGCACCCAGCCTTGCGAGATGCGCAACTGGTCTGCAACCACTTTGAAGCGGGTTCCACAGGAGGGGCAACGGGTAACTTGGCTCATCGGATGGCAAATGTAGGCAGCAACAACCCGCACCCGTTAAGGTGCGGACCTGTATCAAGCGGCGCGTTGGGCGGTCATCAAGATCCAGCCATCTTGGCTGTCAGCTACTTCAAGCTTAAGGTAAGGCGCGTAGGCTTCTTTAAGCTCATCGGCTTGGCGCTCCAAAATACCGGCCAGCACCAAATTACCTCCGGCCTGAACACGTCCGCACAGCAGCGGAGCCAGTACCTTGAGCGGGGTGGCCAAAATATTGGCCAACACGGTGTTGTACTCGCCGCCCGCAGCTTCAGGCAGACCTGCCTTCACTTCAACGTGGTTGGCGCTGCTGTTGTAGTTGGTGGACTCCACCGCTGCGGGATCAATATCCACTGCATCGATTTGCGTCGCGCCAAACTTGGCAGCACCAATGGCCAAAATGCCGGAGCCACAGCCGTAGTCCAGCGTGCGGCCTAGCGTGTCCTTAGGCTGGCGTGAAATCCAGCGCAGGCACATACGGGTCGTGGGGTGTGTACCCGTACCAAACGCCAGACCAGGGTCCAAACGAATGCTGATCTTGGCTTGCTCTGGCAACTCGTGCCAAGTGGGAACAATCCAGAACTCAGGGGTAATGTCCACAGGCTCAAACTGAGATTGCGTCAGGCGCACCCAGTCTTGATCAGGCACTGGCTTGAGGGCCAAAATTTTGCAGCCCTCAAAAAACTCTTGGGGCACCAGCAAGTCACGTGCTTCTGCAGCAGCTGCTTGGGTGGGGAACAGCGCAATCACGCGGCTACGGTTCCAGCCCTCCTTGGGCGCAGGCATACCGGGCTCGCCAAACAGGGCCTGCTCGGCATCCGTCTGTGCATCGGCATCTTCAACAGACACGCTCAATGCATCCAATGCATCAAGCGCGTCGCTCATGGTCTCGACCCGGTCTTCCGGGCACATTAGGCTCAGCTCGTACATGGCCAATCCTTTCATGGGGGCTATGCAGGGCATAGATACAAGGCGCTGCCTCTATCTAGCTGCATAAACCATATATTCCTGAAAAACGAAAATGCTGGTCTCCGTTGCCAGAGGCCAGCATCAGAAATCAAAGCGGCAATGGCCAGCTCATCGTTTGGTCGGGTTACGACGTGTCAGCCACTCTTCCAAATAGTGGATATTGGTACCACCCTCTAGGAACTTCGCGTCCACCATCAAATCCTGGTGCAGCGCAATGTTCGTGCTGATGCCTTCAACCACGGTCTCTAGCAGAGCAGTGCGCATACGCGCAATGGCCTGGTCGCGGGTGTCGCCGTACGTGATGATTTTGCCAATCATCGAGTCGTAGTGAGGCGGCACAAAGTAGTTGTTGTACACATGCGAGTCCACGCGCACACCCGGGCCGCCAGGTGCATGCCATGTGGTGATGCGTCCAGGCGAAGGTGTGAACTTGTAGGCATCTTCAGCGTTGATGCGGCATTCAATGGCATGGCCCTTGAACTCAACCTGACGCTGGGTGAAGGGCAGCTTTTCGCCGGCCGCCACCATGATTTGGGTGCGAACAATATCCACGCCGGTAATCAGCTCAGAGACAGGGTGCTCAACCTGCACGCGGGTGTTCATTTCAATGAAGTAGAACTCGCCGTTTTCGTACAAGAACTCGAACGTGCCCGCACCGCGGTAACCAATCTTCTTGCAAGCAGTCACGCAGCGCTCACCGATGCGCTCGATCAGCTTGCGAGGAATACCTGGAGCCGGAGCTTCTTCAATCACCTTTTGGTGACGACGCTGCATGGAGCAGTCGCGCTCGCCCAGATAAACGGCGTTCTTGAAGGTGTCGGCAATGACCTGAATTTCCACGTGACGCGGATTTTGCAGGTACTTTTCCATGTAGACCGCAGGATTGCCGAAAGCTGCAGCAGCTTCCGCCTTGGTCATTTGCACGGCGTTCACCAAAGCAGCTTCGGTGTGTACCACGCGCATGCCGCGACCACCACCGCCACCGGAGGCTTTGATGATCACAGGGTATCCCACGGCCTTGGCAATGCGCTTGATCAGTGCAGGATCGTCAGGCAACTCACCGTCCGAGCCGGGCACGCAAGGCACGCCTGCCTTGATCATGGCTTGCTTGGCCGAAACCTTGTCACCCATGATGCGGATGTTCTCGGGTGTCGGGCCAATAAAGGTGAAACCGCTTTTTTCAACGCGCTCGGCGAAGTCAGCGTTCTCAGCCAAGAAGCCGTAGCCGGGGTGAATCGCCTCAGCATCCGTCACTTCGGCAGCCGAAATGAGTGCAGGCATATTCAAATAGCTCAGTCCCGAGGGCGCTGGGCCAATACACACGGCTTCGTCGGCGAGCTTGACGTACTTGGCATCTCGGTCGGCTTCGGAATAAACCATCACCGCTTTGATACCCAGCTCACGGCAAGCGCGCTGGATGCGCAGGGCAATTTCGCCCCGATTGGCAACCAAAATTTTCTTAAACATGAAGTTCCTCGCAGCTTGTTGCCTGCGCCTCAGCACAGACCACTGCCAATGACCCAGTCGCGCAGCCAACGGCTAGCGCACCTTGGCGCTGCAATGCAATCAGCATGCAACGCCTCATGACCTATTACTCGATCACGAACAGGGGTTGACCGTATTCCACAGCCTGGCCGTTTTCACCCAGCACGCGAACAATGGTGCCGCTCTTGTCAGCTTCGATCTCGTTGAGAATTTTCATGGCTTCAACGATGCAGATCGTGTCGCCTTCTTTGACTTGGCTTCCCACATCCACAAAAGCCTTAGCACCTGGGCTGGAGGCACGGTAGAAAGTGCCAACCATGGGCGACTTGACGACGTGACCTTCAGCAGCGGCAGGGGCTGCGGCGACTGGCGCGGCAGCAGCTGCAACTGGGGCTGCCATTACGGGTGCAGCTTGCATAGGAGCGGCAACATACTGCTGCACGATACCTTCGCTCTTAACAATACGGACCTTGCCCTCTGCTTCGGTGATCTCTAGTTCCGACACATTCGATTCGGACACCAGATCAATAAGGGTCTTGAGTTTTCGCAAATCCATGGGAGCTCCAGCGACTTAATTCTAAACAGGGCGCGAATTTACCTCAAATTCGGCCTTCTGCGCGCATTAGCGCATAATTTTCAACAACACCACCGGGGAATTGGAGTCGCCTACACTTTTCTGACGGCAAGAGCAATGTTCATTCGCTCTATTGACTCCAACTTACCAGATCTTCGCTGGAAAGCTCCCCTATTTTACGCTGCTTGACTTGGCCTTGGGCATCGAACAGAACTGTGAACGGCAGGCCTCCCTGTAAATTCCCCAAGCTTCGAGTCAGGCCCAAACCTCCTTGAATCGCAATTCCTACAGGGAATTTCACCGGTTGTCGCTGCAAAAAACGCAGCACCGATTCTGGCTTATCCACCGCCAGACCAACGACTTGAATACCCTGCGCGCCTTGTTTTTGCGCGAATTCACTGAGCATGGGCAGCTCTTTGATGCAAGGCGGGCACCATGTCGCCCAAAAATTAAGCAGCACAGGGCGGCCTTTGAAATCTGCCATGGCAAATGGTTTGCCATCCGGGGTTTCAAAAACCTGACTCCACAACTGTTCTTGAGCGCCTGATTCCACGGGCTGCGGTTGGCTGCGCTTCCATGCAAAGCCAGCGCCCGCAGCAGCGGCCACGCCAGCCACAGCCCCGATCAGCGAAAGGCGGCGGCGCGAGCCCGTTTGGTGTTGTGGTTTGGGGTTAGGTAATTCACTCATCACGACTCTCTTCAAGCAACTTACGCAAAGCCTTGGCATCACCACGCGGGCTGCGCCCACGGCTATCGGGCTTCATGGCACCGCGCATATCGTCATGGTCATACACCATCAGATGCACGCCAACAGTTTCATTAAGCGGTTTGCACAGAGAGTGGATTGATAGCGCTTCCACCGGTTTGCCTTGAAATCCCTTCACCGTACTCGCTTCGTAGGAAACCTGCTTATTGATCAAGGCAATTTCAGCGGACTTGGAGTCGTCGCAAAACAATTGCAGATAAATATCAGATAACCGGGTCGCAGTACCGCGCCAAACCGCCCCGGCCAAGTGCGGGCGAAATTCCTGCAGCCGATCCATCCAAACCAGCGCCAGCTCACGCAGCGCCTGCAGCTCTTGCGGCTGGGTGTCGCCGCAGAACAGCTCTATATATTCACGCACGGCTTCTTCAAGCTGCTCGTTATCAGGCAGTGCCGTACGACTGGGCAAGGCCAACTGGCGCACGGCCCGCTGCTTAGCAGGCCCCCAATCCAGCCCTTCTTCAACCACGATGCGGGCCGCTGTTTGAGCGATTTCAGTCGTCACGTTATCCAAACTCATAGCAAGCTTCCTTTGAGTCCACAGCGATGTGCTACATCGGGGCATTAAAAAGCATTGTGACCCATGAAAGAGAAGCTACTTCGCCCTATTTCGCACATGAAATATTTTTGATAGCAACTAGTCACAGGTAGACCTCAAGATCAAGGCAAAAATACGATTAACTCAATGTAAATAAAGGACTGCCAGCTATTACTTTAGTAAGAAAGATGGCTACAAGCGCCTACCGGGCTCACCGCTTGCGCCCAGACCTGACACGTAAACGTAGAATCCCCCGCCATGCACATTCATATTCTGGGTATTTGCGGCACCTTCATGGGAGGTCTGGCCGCCTTGGCGCGTGAAGCGGGTCACAAAGTGACGGGCTGTGATGCGGGCGTTTACCCGCCCATGAGCGATCAGCTGCGCCAGTTGGGTATTGAGCTGATTGAGGGCTATGGCGCCGATCAAATAGCGCTCCAACCCGATATGTATGTGATCGGCAACGTAGTCAGCCGCAAACACCTGCCCGATGGCTCGCCAAAATTTCCGCTGATGGAAGCGATTTTGGACACCGGCGCGGCCTACACCAGTGGCCCACAGTGGTTGGCTGAACATGTTTTACGCGGACGCCATGTATTAGCGATTGCGGGCACACACGGCAAAACCACCACAACATCCATGCTGACATGGGTGCTGGAATGCGCAGGCCTGCAACCGGGCTTTTTAGTGGGCGGCGTACCGCTGGACTTTGGTATTTCAGCCCGTTTAGGTGCCCCAGAGCGCCCCGCAACCGGTCCCGGCCCTGCGGGGGACGAGCCCGTGTTTGTGATTGAGGCCGATGAATACGACACGGCCTTCTTCGACAAGCGCAGCAAGTTTGTGCACTACCGCCCACGCACTGCTGTGCTGAACAACCTTGAATTCGATCACGCCGATATATTTGATGATCTCGCAGCCATTGAGCGCCAATTTCATCATTTAGTGCGCACCGTGCCAGCAAGCGGACGCGTGGTGACCAATGGCCTTGAAGAAAGCCTGACCCGAGTATTGGGTCAGGGCTGCTGGAGCGAAGTGCGCTCTTTCGGCTCTGCTGTCAGCGACTTCAGCGCAGAAGGCGACGCCAGCGACTTTGCCGTGCTGCGCCATGGCAAAAAGGTGGGCCAATTAACATGGTCCTTGACCGGCGTGCACAACCAGCTCAATGCTCTGGCTGCCATTGCCGCGGCGGACCATTTAGGCGTTAGCGCTGAAGTAGCTTGCGAAGCCCTTTCGCGCTTTCAAAACGTCAAGCGCCGCATGGAGTTGCGCGGCTCCGTGAACGGCATCGAGGTTTATGACGACTTTGCCCACCACCCCACCGCCATTCGCACCACGCTAGACGGCCTGCGCCGCAAGATCGGCCCAAAAGCCCGCATCCTTGCTGCATTCGAGCCACGCAGCAACACCATGAAGCTGGGCACGATGAAGAGCCAGCTGCCTTGGTCGCTGGAAAGTGCCGACTTGGCCTTCTGCCATACCGCCGGCCTAGACTGGGATGCCGCTGAAGCTCTGCAGCCCATGGGCGAACGTGCTCAAGCGACAGACAACATCGACACATTAATTGCCCAAATCACTGCGGCAGCCCTACCCGGCGACACCATTGTCTGCATGAGCAATGGCGGCTTTGGCGGAATACACGCCAAACTGCTTGAAGCGCTGAAGTAAGCCAGAAGCAAAAATGCCCGCTGAGAAATCAACGGGCATTTTTTAAAACTGGAACAACTCCAAGCCAGTGACAGCAAGCAAGGGCCGCCCCGCAGCGTGGCTGTCGTCCCCCTTGGGGGAAGCCGCGCAGCGGCTCAGGCAGTGTTCAATAACTTATCGACATTGCAGGCACATCCACCCGAATCAGGGGCTTGGACAACACGGCCTGCGCGGCCACAGCATAAGTGTTGCGCCAGTCTGTGCTCTCAAACAATTCAGGGCGATTTTGCGCTTCACGCGCAACGACCACCAATTTATCGGCGAGCAAAACCTTGCCTGTAGCGCGCAAAGGCTCGCATTCGAGCGAGGTGAATTGCTGATCCAGCCAACGACGACCTTCGTCCGAACTGACTGTAGGCAAAGACTGAGTATCCACGCGGTATTCAAGATCACCATCTAAGACCACGATTACTTCACTACGCATAAATCGCCTTTCACTTCTGGTGACTGTCGCACCATTCATTGTCATGACCACAGCTTAATAGTGGCCTCTTGGCTGAAAACGCTACAAGCTGACAGCTTGCAAACAGCAGCGATAACCTATGCAGGGCTGAAAATTCGATTCAAGCATCACCGCGGTTACCGAAACATACCGTGAACAGCGCTAAAAAATCAATTAATTTGATAGCAGCACATTCACATTTGATATGAATATAGGGGTGAAAGTGCTTTTTTCAACCCCCATTAAGAAACCGTAACCTCGTTGTTATTAAGAGCCGCTAACGAAACCCTTGATAGGTTGTTGCTTCGCGCCTAGTCTCAAACACAAACCATAGCTTTGCTCGGTGGTGTGAGTCGCTCTAAGTCAGAGTTCTCTAGGCTTGAAATTTCAACGAGAGCACTTACATACTTAAAAATTACTTGCCAGCAGCACAACGCATTCAGGACCACATCATCATGACCGCTGAAAACATCTATCAAGAATTACGCGAGCGCCTGCAGCAACTGGAGTTAGAGCTGCAAACCCAGAAGCTTTGGTCTGCGGTCGCGCCTGACCCCAAGGCGCTGGAGTCCACCACACCTTTCATGTATGACACCCTCAAACTGCATCAATGGCTGCAGTGGGTCTACATTCCGCGTCTGCGCGCCGTGATTGATGCCAAGGGGGCTCTCCCCCATCAAAGCCATGTTTACCCCTTGGCTAGCCACGAGTGGGAACAAAGCACAGACTTCGATAAAAGCAATCTGCTGCGTCTAATCAACCGCATCGATGCCTGCCTTAACGGATCCGATATAACGCCTGACTCAGCACCGGACTCCACACACTAATCCAAAGCGCTAGTCGATCTATGTCAATTAGCAAACAGGCCACAGGGCAATCGCCTTGTGGCCTGTTTTTTTAGGTCTTCAGCTTCAATCAGGCAGCAACTGCCGCTTCTTTATTACCAACAGCAGCAGCTTGGCGGCGCTTGAGCACCGCTTGTGACAGCTCTTGCATGGTGGCGACGGAGTCATCCCAGTTCAAGCAAGCATCGGTAATGCTCTGGCCATAAGTCAGCTTGCTGACTTCATCTTTGCCGGGTGTGAACTTCTGGGCACCGCCGACCAGGTGGCCTTCAATCATTACGCCAAACACGCTGTTGGAACCGCCAGCGATTTGAGCGCCGATGTCACGGGCAACGTCAATTTGACGCTCATGCTGCTTGCTGCTGTTGGCATGGCTGCAATCCACCATCAAAGTAGGCGTCAGGCCAGCAGCTTCCAAATCCCTACAGGCGGCAGCGACATGCTCTGCCTCGTAGTTAGGCGTCTTACCGCCGCGCAAAATCACATGGCAGTCTTGGTTGCCGCCGGTGTGCACGATAGCGACTTGGCCATTCTTGTGTACCGACAAAAAGTGGTGACCGCGGCTGGCGGACTGAATCGCATCCGTTGCAATACGAATATTGCCGTCGGTGCCATTCTTGAAGCCGATAGGCGCCGAGATACCCGAAGCCAACTCGCGGTGTACTTGGCTTTCCGTGGTACGAGCACCAATGGCTCCCCAGCTGATCAAGTCGCCAATGTACTGGGGAGAGATCACATCCAAGAATTCGCTGGCCGCTGGCACGCCCAAACGGTTAATGTCGATCAGCAACTGGCGTGCAATGCGCAGGCCTTCGTCGATGCGGTAGCTTTGATCCAAGTAGGGGTCGTTGATCAGCCCCTTCCAGCCCACTGTGGTGCGAGGCTTCTCAAAGTACACGCGCATCACCACTTCTAGTGTGTCTTTGTACTGCTCACGCACTACGGCCAGACGGCGGGCATATTCCAAAGCGGCGGCAGGGTCGTGAATGGAGCAAGGGCCGACGATCACCAGCAAGCGGTCATCCTGCGCACGCATGATGTTGTGAATGCTGCGGCGGGTGTCGCTGATCAGTGTCTCCACGGGCGTGCCGCAGATTGGGAAGAAGCGAATGAGGTGCTCTGGAGGTGGTAACACTGTGATGTCCTTGATACGTGCGTCGTCTGTCTGTCCTGTCTTGGGGGAGGCAGAGCGATACCAGGAATCAGTGGTTGAAGTGTTCAGAGCAGTCATGGCGATCTTTCGTGAAGTCTTTGATTTTGGAAAACCGGGGGAGCTGGAACGTGGGCATAAAAAAACCGCCGGGCTTGTCAGCTTCGGCGGTTCTTAGGGAGGTGTGTGCAGGGTGCGCTCAATTACCTCTCAGCCGCCGGGGGTGAGAACCAAAAGTAAAAGAAATAAGCGCGTTGCGTTTGCATGTCTTTCAATGTAGCACAGCTCTTTTGCAATGCAGCATCAGGCATCAATGCAAAAGTGCTGTCAGAAAAGCTCTTCTCCTCTGAACAGGGGAATTTTTTAATGCATTTGATATGCAATTTTTTTGCGTTTTTAATATTTTTTTAGAATTTTATTGACTAAAAAATGATCTGAAAAACAATCAATGCAATTTTTCAGCGCATCCGCAATTTTTATCTATTCGCCAATGAATGCGTTAAAAATTCGTCTCAGCCACAACTTCTAACCCTTTTAAAGGGCTAAAAATAACAAAACCCCGGGCTGCTATGCAGCGCGGGGTTTGTGCTTAAGCAGGAAAGCCTGCCGAAAATACAGCGTTAAGCCGTACCGCCGACCGTCAGGCCATCAATACGCAGCGTTGGCTGGCCCACGCCCACAGGCACGCTCTGGCCTTCTTTGCCGCAGGTTCCCACGCCAGAGTCCAGACGCATATCGTTGCCGATCATGCTGATGTGCTTGAGCGATTCAGGGCCGCTGCCGATGATGGTGGCGCCCTTGACGGGATACTGAATCTTGCCGTTTTCCACCCAGTAGGCTTCACTTGCAGAGAACACAAACTTGCCGCTGGTGATGTCCACTTGACCGCCCGCAAAATTGCTGGCGTACAAGCCCTTTTTGATGGAGCCGATGATTTCCTGCGGGTCCTTATCGCCACCCAACATATAAGTGTTGGTCATGCGCGGCATGGGAATGTGGGCGTAGCTTTCGCGACGGCCATTACCGGTGGGCTTGACCCCCATGAGGCGGGCATTCATCGAATCCTGGATGTAGCCCTTCAAGATGCCGTCTTCAATCAGCACATTGCGCTGGCTTACGTGGCCTTCGTCGTCCACATTCAGCGAGCCACGGCGATCAGGGATGGTGCCGTCGTCCAGCACAGTGACGCCCTTGGCTGCCACGCGCTGACCAATGCGGCCACTGAAGGCGCTAGAGCCCTTACGGTTGAAGTCGCCTTCCAAGCCGTGACCCACTGCTTCGTGGAACAGCACGCCGGGCCAGCCCGAGCCCAGCACCACGGTCATCACGCCTGCGGGTGCGGGGCGTGCTTCCAAGTTGACCAGTGCGGAGTGCACTGCTTCATCAACATATTGGGTGATTTGCTCGTCACTGAAATAAGCCAGACCGAAACGTCCGCCACCGCCGGAAGAGCCCACCTCGCGACGACCCTTTTGCTCGGCAATAACGGTGACCGACAAGCGCACCAGCGGGCGCACATCGGCAGCGAGCGTGCCGTCAGCACGAGCGACCATCACCACGTCATATTCACTGGCCAAACCGGCCATCACCTGTACCACACGCGGATCTTTGGCGCGGGCCAGCTTTTCCACCTTGCCCAGCAGCTCAATCTTGGCAGTACTGTCTAGCGTGCTGATAGGGTCCAGCTCGGGGTAAAGAGAGCGGCTTTGCGTAATTTTCTGCTTAGCAGCCTTGACTCGACGCGTCTGGCTTGCGCTAGAGATAGAGCGCACGGTGCGCGCAGCGTCTAGCAAAGAGGCTTCAGAAATATCGTCGGAATAGGCAAACGCCGTCTTCTCGCCGCTGACCGCGCGAACGCCCACGCCCTGGTCGATGGAAAAGGAGCCTGTCTTGACGATGCCTTCTTCCAAACTCCAGCCTTCGGCTCGGGTGTACTGGAAGTAGAGGTCGGCGTCATCCACCTGGTGCGAGCGAATTTCGGCAAGCGCGCGCGCAAGATGGGTTTCGTCTAGGCCGAAAGGCTCAAGCAGCAACTGACGGGCCGTGGCCAAGCGTTCGATGGTGGGTTCGCGGGAAATCATGTAGACATTGTAGAGATAGCTACAAATCCTGACTCGCTGGTGGATGCAGCATAAAAAAGAGCGGAATGTCACCCCACCAGGATGATCAACATTCCGCTCTATTCACTCGCCAGATTTTTGCGCTGCCCGCAATGCATCACAAAAACCTCTTAGGCCTTTGCCGCTCCCGCATGATCGGTCTTCTGACCCCTCCAGATTCATTTGTAAACGCTGTTTACACACTAAGCAAGAGATCAGAGGGAACTACTGACAATTTTCCACGCTCTAAGTGCGCCGCAGCTTCATTGAATTTGAGTCAAATCAGGCTTTGATCATTTATCAATAAAGACTTATAGCTATATTTTTAATAGCAATTTATTTTTAGATTGTTAACCATGAGGAATATGCCCATCGCCACCCGGCAACTGGCGCTGCGCCCGTGAGACTGACATCAACACCCCCAGCGCCAGCCCCAGCGTGACCATGGCTGTACCGCCATAGCTAATAAAAGGCAAAGGCACGCCCACTACTGGAAGAATGCCGCTGACCATACCCATGTTCACAAAAGCATAGGTGAAGAAAATCATG
The DNA here is from genome assembly GCF_019355935.1 of Comamonas sp. Y33R10-2. NCBI lineage: Bacteria > Pseudomonadati > Pseudomonadota > Betaproteobacteria > Burkholderiales > Comamonadaceae > Comamonas > Comamonas sp. Y33R10-2. The sequence goes on along the minus strand of NZ_CP079925.1, from coordinate 3,429,850 downwards.
GCCACGGCCCCTGCCATCAAACGGCCAAATAATGAATTGGCGTACATGGCAATCGCCAGACCGCGCCAGACCAGCAGCAAAAAGCCGGCGAGGATGAATAAATTGCCGACCAGCCCAAACTCCTCGGAGTAAGCGGCAAAGATGAAATCGGTGGTGCGCTCGGGGATGAACTCCAAGTGGGTCTGTGTGCCAGCCATAAAGCCCTTGCCCCAAACCCCGCCCGAGCCAATCGCAATCATTCCCTGAATGATGTGAAAACCCTTACCCAGCGGGTCACGCGTGGGGTCCAGCAATGTGCAGACTCGGGTGCGCTGGTAGTCGTGCAGAAAATACCAGCTTCCACCATCAAGGCACAGTTGAGGCTCGAACCACACGATCAGCAAGATACCCACCACAGCCAAGATCACCGGCGGCACGATCAGCTTCCAAGGCAAACCCGCAAAAAAGATGACGGACAGGCCTGCAGCCATGACCAGCAGCGATGTGCCCAAATCCGGCTGCTTCATGATCAGGCCCACAGGCAGCATCAGCAGCACAAAGGCGACGGCAAAGTCTGAGGCGCGCAAATTGCCTTCTCGGCGCTGAAACCACCAAGCTAGCATCAGCGGCGTCGCAATCTTTAATAGCTCTGAAGGCTGAATCACCACCCCCACATTCACCCAGCGCGTTGCGCCTTTCTTGGTGATACCGAAGAGGAGCACGGCCACCAGCAGCGTCACGCCCAGAACATAAAGCGGTACCGCCACCTTCATCAATTGCTGCGGCGGCACCTGCGCCAGCAGGAACAAAAGGCTGGCAGCAATCAACATATTGCGCCCGTGGTCTCTAAAGCGCGTGCCGTGATCGAAGCCCGCTGAGTACATCGCCAGCAGCCCCGCCCCGGCCAGCATGGCTATAAACAGAAGCAGCAAAAAGTCAAAGCCGCGAAACAGCGGAACAATGCGTTGCAGCAAAGAGGGCTTATCAAATTCGGTGGCGGACATGGGCGGCAATTATCGGGGGAGAGGGCCTCCGCGCTCATTACAAGGTTGAGCTTTTCTGACGACTTGAAATAGATCCCCCCTCTTGAGCCCCTCGCAGGCCTTTCCCGCTGATAGGCTTGGCTGCAAACAGTCCACAATCATCAGAACTGAAAAGCCGCTTTATTTAAGAGAGGAGATTGCCGCCATGACAACCACCCACCTGCTGTATCTGCACGGTTTTCGCTCCTCCCCCCAATCCAATAAGGCCCGCATCATGGCGGACTATGTCGGCGCCCAGCACTCCAAGGTGCGCTGGTGGTGCCCACAGTTGCCGCCCTCTCCGCGCGATGCGGCGGCTTTAATTGCGGAAGGCATTGCCAGCTGGCCGCGCCAGAGCATGGCCGTCATGGGCTCATCACTGGGCGGTTATTACGCCAGTTGGGTGGCGCAGTTGGCGCGCTGCAAGAGCGTGCTGATCAACCCGGCCGTCAACCCGGCCCGGGACCTCGAGAAATACATTGGCGAGCAAGCCAGCTGGCATGACCCAGAGGACACGTTCTTCTTTCGCCCTGAATACATCGATGAATTGCGACAGCTTGATACACGAAGCATGACGCCAGCCGCACCAGAGATGGCACTCATCGCACAAGGTGATGAAGTACTGAGCTGGACGGAGATGAGTGAGCGTTACCCCCATGCGCTGCAACTGGTGCAAGAAGGCGGCGACCACGCACTGACGGATTTCCCTGAGTATCTGGGCCGGATTGACGAGTTTTTAATGCTGGCGTGAGCTGCTGCATAAACTCTAGCGCCTACAAGTTCCCCGCTCGTGGGAAAATGCGCGCCTATGCACGCACTGTTTGAAGAAGCCGGTAAATTTTTGGCCGGACGCATCCTCTCTGAAGCCGAATCCTCTGCCCAAGTCGAACTGGACTCGGGTAAGCGGGTTAAGGTCAAGTCCGCCAACATTCTTCTCAAGTTTGAGAAGCCAGCGCCTGCCGAGCTCATCGCTCAAGGCCAAGCGCAGGCAAGCGAGATCGATCTAGATCTGGCTTGGGAGTTTGCGTCGGATGAAGAATTCGGCTTTGCCGACCTAGCGCGCGACTATTTCTCGGAATCAGCCACGCTGGCCCAGCAGGTCGGCGCGCTGTTTTGCCTGTTTGAGGCACCGCACTACTTCCGCCGCGCAGGCAAGGGCCGCTTCAAGAAGGCGCCCGCTGAAATTTTGCAGCAAGCGCTGGCCGCCATTGAAAAAAAGAAACTGATTCAGGCCCAGATTGACGGCTGGGCCGAAGAGTTGGGCCGCGGCGAATGCCCGCAAGCCGTTCGCGATCAGCTCTACAAAATTCTGTTCAGACCCGACAAGAATGCGGCTGAATACAAGGCCGTCGTCGAAGCCACCCGCGCCACCAAGATGGCGCCGCTGGACTTGCTGCACCGCGCAGGCGCCATTGACTCGTCCTACCAGTTCCACTGGAAGCGCTTCCTGTTCGACAACTTCCCCAAGGGCACGGGCTTCCCGGCTCTGGAAGCGCCCCAGCCACCGGCAGACCTGCCTCTGGCCGAGGTCAATGCTTTCTCTATCGACGATTCGGCCACCACCGAAATCGACGATGCCCTGTCCGTCACCGGCTTGGGGACGGGCACGGTCACCGTGGGTATTCACATTGCAGCCCCCGGTCTGGCCATCACGCCCGGCAGCGATCTGGACAAACTGGGCCGCAATCGCCTGTCCACCGTGTACATGCCCGGCTACAAGATCACCATGCTCCCCGATGAGGTGGTGCAGATCTACACGCTGGATGAAGGCCGCGCCAACCCCGCCGTGTCGCTGTACGTGACCATCAACGAGGAAACGCTGGAGACCGTCTCCAGCGAAACCCGCCTTGAGCGCGTGCCCGTGGATGTCAACTTCCGCTACGACAAGCTCGACCACATCGTCACCGAAGAATGGCTGACCGACACCTCGATTGAGGTCGAAAACACGCCTGAGTCCTTGCTGGGTAAGCGCGAAGAGCTCACCTTTTTACAGCGCTGGTCCAAGTTCCTCAAGGCCAACCGCGAAGTGGTTCGCGGCAAGCCTGAGAACTTCAACCGCCCGGACTACAACTTCCGCCTCGTCGGCAACGACGGTGCCGAGCCCAATGGCAGCGAGCAAGTACAAATCACCGTGCGCAAGCGCGGCGCGCCGCTGGACTTGATCGTGGCCGAGGCCGCAATTGTGGCCAACAGCACTTGGGGTTTGATGCTGGCCGAGCACGGCGTGCCCGGCATTTACCGCAGCCAGGCCAGCTTGGCCCCGGGAGTCAAGGTGCGCATGAGCACCAAGGCACTGCCCCACGCCGGTATTGGCGTAAAGGCCTACTCTTGGGCCACCTCGCCCCTGCGCCGCTATACCGACTTGGTCAACCAGTGGCAAATCATTGCCTGCACCCGCCACGGAAAAACTGCCGCGCTGGCTGCTCCTTTCAAGCCCAAGGATGCAGAGCTGTTCGGCATCATCAGCAGCTTTGACGGTGCTTATAGCGCCTACAACGGCTATCAAGGCGGCATGGAGCGCTTCTGGACACTCAAGTATCTGGAGCAAAACGGTATTACCGAGCTGACAGCCAGCGTCTTCAAGGAAGGGCCCAATGGTTCTTTCTTGGTGCGCGCCGACAATCTGCCGCTGGTGCTACCGGTGCTGGGTGCGCAAAACCTGCCGCGTGGTGCGCATATCCGCATCAAGCTCGGCGAGATTGACGAGATCTCGCTGGACATCACGGGCACGCTCATCGAGCGTCTGGATGCCGAAGCCCAGGCTCAGCCCGAAGGCGACGACAGCGGCGAAGATGATGAAGATGATGCCGTAGCCGGTCCCATTGCCATTGCAGTGGATATGAACGACGCAGAAGCCCCGGCTGCTGACAAGCCGCAGCCCTGAGTTCTGCTCAACATCGCACAAACACACCACCGCATTGAAGCAATAACGCACTAACGCCGCCGTGAAACTGCCCCCCTCTTTTAAACGACTGAGTACGCTGCAGCTAACGCTGGGCGTGTCGATTGCGGTGCATGCCGTGTTACTGACCATTCGGTTTGTCGATCCTGAAAGCTTTGAGCGCGTGTTTCAAGACACGCCGCTGGAAGTGATTTTGGTCAACGCCCGCGCCAACGAGACACCGGACAAGGCTGCGGCCATTGCCCAGACCTCGTTGGCAGGTGGCGGCGATGCTGAAAAAGGCCGGGCGACCAGCCCTCTGCCCTACTCAGCCCTGACCGCTGTGGGCGATGATTTTGAGACCAAGCAGCACCAGCTCGACGCCATGCAGGAGCAGCAGCACCAATTGCTGACCCAGCTGCGTCAGCAGGTCGCTGCACTGCCGCCCATTGACCCGCGCCTGAGCACCGAAAACCCGGACAAAGAATCGCAAGAAGAGAAGCAACTGCAACTCATCAAGATGCTCGCCGAGATTGAAAAGCGCATCAACGAAGAGAACGCACGCCCCAAAAAGCGCTACATCAGCCCCTCGACAAAGGAAGCCGTGTACGCCGTCTATTACGACGCGCTACGCCGCAAGGTAGAAGACAAGGGCACAGAGAACTTCCCAGAAAACAAGGGCAAGAAACTGTACGGCGAGCTAGTCATCGTGCTGACCGTGAACCACGATGGCCGCGTACTCTCGACCGAGGTGGTACAAGGCTCAGGCAACCGGATGCTGGATACGCGTGCCGAAGCCATTGCCCGCGCTGCCGGCCCCTATGGCCACTTTGGCCCGGCCATGCGCGCCAAGGCCGATCAAATTGCCGTGGTCTCACGCTTTCGCTTCAATCGCGACTTAACGCTGAAAACCAACGTGAACTGATTCCTAGCAACAGCTCTTGCTGCATCATCTGCGGGCTATCAGCGGTCTGCTAAATAACCCCGACTTTCATGACTGCCATCACAGACTCGTACTGCGTTGCCGGCAACCCTGTTGCCCACAGCCGATCTCCTTGGATTCACGCCCGCTTTGCGCAGTTAACGGGGCAAGCACTCAGCTATGAGCGCACGCTGGTCGCGCTCGACGGCTTTACGGCCTTTGTGCAAAACTTTGCCGCAGCCGGCGGCAAGGGCTGTAACGTCACCGTGCCCTTCAAGCTGCAAGCAGCCGAGCTGGCCATCAGCGCCAGCGAACGCGTACGCCTGGCCGGCGCCGCCAATACGCTGATCTTTAGCGGCAGCGGCATTCATGCAGAAAATACGGATGGCCTAGGCCTTGTGGCTGACATCACCCGCAATGCAGGCGTCACGATCAACGGGCGCGATGTTCTTTTGCTGGGCGCTGGTGGCGCAGCAGCTGGCGCTTTGGGCTCGCTACTAGAGGAAAAGCCACGCCGCATCGTGGTGGTAAACCGCACCTATGCCAAGGCACAGGCACTAGTCGAGCAACACGCAAACATTGCTTTGCTACATAAAGTAGAGCTACAAGTCATTGATAAACAAGCACTAGAAGCCGATTTAACTCAAAATTTCGACATCATCATCAACGCTACCGCCAGCAGCCTCGGCGGTGCCGAAGTACCGGCTCCCGCATCTGTGCTGCGCGCAGGCAGTCTGGCTTACGACATGATGTACGGCCCTGCAGCCAAGCCATTTTTGGACTGGGCCAGCGCACATGGCGCAGTCGCTAGAGATGGCTTGGGTATGTTGGTCGAGCAAGCCGCAGAGTCCTTTGCCTTGTGGCGCGGCGTGCGCCCGCCGTCGGCCCAAGTACTGGCTGAATTGCGCGAGCTGCTGCAAGCCACAACAGCTCATTAATACAGCTCATTCATTCAGCCCGTTCATTGCACCTATTCGCCATGAAAGCCTTTGCTCGCCTGCTCTTGCTGGTACTCTGCGCCAGCGTGCTGCTACAGCTATTTTTTGTAGCGCGCATCGCAGCAATGGCTTGGCTTGACTCAGAATCTACCACCTATCAGCGCTCTGAAGCATGGCAGTTGGCGAACAGCCAAGACGGCCTGCGCTGGCGTCAACAGTGGGTGGATTACGCTCAAATTTCCAGCAACCTCACCCGTGCGGTGATTGCTTCAGAAGACGCCGGCTTTCTAGATCACCACGGCGTTCAGTGGGAGGCCATTCAAAAAGCCTACCAACGTAATGCAAAGGCAGAGGCTAAAGCCGAGTTAGCTGACAACGGCAAGCCTGCCAAGGTCTATGGCGGCTCCACCATCACCCAGCAACTGGCCAAGAACTTGCTGCTATCGGGTGAGCGTAATTTCTTGCGCAAAGCGCAAGAGCTGCTGCTGGCCCAATTGCTAGAACTGATGCTGAGCAAACAACGTATTTTGGAGATTTACCTCAACAACGTGGAATGGGGCCAAGGCGTGTTTGGTGCCGAGGCTGCAGCCCAACACTACTTTCGCAAAAGTGCAGCCCAGTTGAGCGCCAGCGACGCAGCCCGCCTTGCCGCCATGCTGCCTGCACCAAAACGCTTTGAAAAAACGCCACAATCGCGCTACCTGGCGCAACGCGCACGCACTATTGCGCGATATATCCCGATGGTGACCGCACCTTGAGAAGCGCTACATTCAAACCATGCGAATTTTAGGAATCGACCCCGGCCTGCAGACCACGGGCTTTGGCGTCATCGACATGGATGGGCAGCGCCTGTCCTATGTGGCCAGCGGCACTATCCGCACCAACAAAATGGAACTAGGCGACCTGCCGGGCCGTCTCAAAGTGCTATTTGACGGCATCTCTGAAGTTGCTTCGCGCTACAGCCCAGACTGCTCGGCGGTGGAGATCGTCTTCGTCAACGTCAACCCCCAATCCACCTTGCTGCTGGGCCAGGCACGCGGCGCGGCGCTGACGGCACTGGTCAATGCCAACTTGCCGGTGTCTGAATACACTGCCCTGCAAATGAAAAAAGCCGTGACCGGCCATGGCCGCGCCGCCAAAAATCAAATTCAGGAAATGGTCAAACGCCTGCTGCAACTACCCGGCCTGCCCGGCCCCGACGCGGCCGATGCACTGGGGCTGGCTATTACTCATGCACATGCCTATGCAGCCATGAGCTTGATGGCCAAATCCACCGATCTGCAACGCAAGCAGCACGCCATGTTTAAGGGTGGAAGAGTCTATTAACCCACTGTGTTGCTTTGCGGCGTCCTCCACGCGGGACGGCAACCCCGCCGCAGGGCGGCCTTGCTTGCTGCCTCTGAGTGAGGCTCTGCGATTTGGATACCCATACCAAGACGCAAAAAAGCCGTGGCTCACCACGGCTTTTCTTTTGCTCGTGCAGGCTATTAATAGCCGCCCAGCACCATGGTGGCGATCACACCCGTGGCAATGCCGATCAGCAAATAATCACTGCCGTTCTGTACCCATTGATAGCCACGCGGAGGCGCCGAGAGACGGTGGCCGCGCCAGTCGTTAACGACATAGTGGTGCGAGCGATACTGAGGCGGTACGCGATAACCCCGCTGCCAGTTGTGATCTGGGCCTGCACCACGCATACGGCGATCATCGCGGCGGTCAAAACGGTTATCAGCCCCGCGGTTATCACCCCGGCGGTCGTCAAAGCGGCGATCGTCATGGCGATGATTGTCGTGATGGCGGCCACGATCATCGTGACGGCCACCATGACGCATATCACCCGGACCATGACCGGGAGGTGGGCCTGGCTGAGCTTGAACAGCCAGACTACCGAAACCCAGGCAGGCAGCAACGCAAGCAGAAAGAATGCGAGAGGTCAGGCGAAACATAGGTTTCCTTTCTGAAGCAAGGCACTCATCCAATTACGAGGCCATGTGCGCATCTTCACCCAATCGCACTCCATTGCAAGTACGGCAATAAGTTATTTACCGTTTTTTGCCTATGCTTTACAACGCCAATACGGCTGCAACTGCAATTATCACAAGCACTTTTAGCTATGTTTTAAAGAGCGTCGCAATATGACTTTTCAACGCACTAAACGATACGTCCCACAAACATCACGGCAAAAAATGCAAGGCCTGCAATGACCGTCCACTTGAACAGCAAAAAGCTCATGCGCTTGTACCACTGCTTACCGGTGCCAAGGTAAAACGCAAAGCTCACGGCGCTGGCCAAGATCAGCAGTGTGGCCAGCCAGCGAAAAATCAGCATGGGCGCTTTCTTACCAAGCTTGGGTCGGCATGCCAAAGCCCTGAGGGGCCTGACGCTCGCTATCAAAGGTCACGATTTCCCAAGCATCCGGCTGCTCCAAAATGGCCCGCAGCAGCTTGTTATTGAGCCCGTGGCCCGAGCGAAAAGCGCTGTACGCGCCCAAAATCGGCTTGCCAATCAGATACAGGTCGCCAATAGCATCCAAAATTTTATGCTTGGCAAACTCATCGTCATAACGCAGGCCACCACTGTTGAGGACCTTGTAGTCGTCCATGACGATGGCGTTATCCAAGCCACCACCTAACGCTAAGCCGTTGTTGCGCAGCATCTCCACATCTTTGGTAAAGCCAAAGGTACGGGCACGAGCGATATCGCGGGTGTAGTTATCCAGCCCCATATCGAACTCAACGCACTGCCCGGTGGAGTCCACCGCAGGGTGAGAGAAATCGATCTCAAAGCGCAGCTTAAAGCCGTGGTAGGGATCAAAGCGCGCCCACTTCAGGTTGGGGCCTTCACCTTCACGCACCTCAACGGGGGTCTTGATGCGGATAAAACGCTTAGGCGCTTTTTGCAACTCCACCCCAGCGCTTTGCAGCAAGAAGACGAAGGACGAAGACGAGCCATCCAGAATGGGCACTTCTTCAGCCGTGATATCCACATAGATATTGTCGATACCCAGGCCAGCAATCGCCGACATCAGATGCTCAACGGTGTGCACCTTGGCGCCGCCTGTTCCAATGGTGGAAGCCATGCGTGTATCGGTAACAGACTCTGCTGAAATCGGAATTTCCACAGGCTCAGGCAAATCCACCCGACGAAACACGATGCCGGTATCAGGCTGCGCTGGGCGCAGTGTCAACTCGACACGTTGGCCGCTGTGCATGCCCACGCCTACGGCCCGGGAGATAGTCTTGATGGTGCGTTGCTGAAGCATCTGTCTATTTTAAATGCGACAAACCCTAAGATGGTGCATACCAGCTTAGGGTTGTCTTAATCGCTGCGATACAGCGAATTGATGAGCCTTGAGCCCTTAACGAAGCAAAGGCCTTTGCTACTAACCGCTGCCTGCTTTGAACAAGCAGGCGCCAAGTCAGGGAAGCCGAGCAAGGGCCGCCCCGCAGCGATGGCTTCGTCCCCCTCCCGCAAAGCGAGAGAGGAGGAAGGCGCAAAGCGCCTCAGGGGGTGCTAGCCTTAGTCAGCTTGCTTGCGCAGGAACGCAGGGATTTCCACATCATCCATACCGCCAGACGCCAGTGCGCTCACGCGCTCCGAAGCTTGGGTACGGTTGGTGCGCCAGACGCTAGGCACATTGGTGTTGGCCGTGCCGTAGTCCAGACCACCGATAGGAGGCAGACCCACTGCGACGTTGTCCGTACCAGTGCGCAGACCGCCCTGCACCACCTGAATGTTCTGGCGACGCACGTTAGGGCGCGACAGGCCGGTAGCTACCACAGTCACGCGGATTTCGTCACCCAGTGAGTCGTCGTAGGCAGCACCGTAAATCACATGTGCATCAGGCGAAGCGTAGGCATTGATGGTGGACATGGCCAGACGCGACTCGGACAGCTTCAAGCTACCCTTGGCCGCAGTCACCAGCACCAGCACACCCTTGGCGCCAGACAGATCGATACCTTCGAGCAGTGGGCAAGCCACGGCTTGTTCAGCAGCGATACGGGCTCGGTCAGGGCCTGCGGCCTTGGCCGTACCCATCATGGCCTTGCCTGGCTCGCCCATCACGGTGCGCACGTCTTCAAAGTCGACGTTCACATGGCCGTACTCGTTGATGATTTCGGCAATACCGCCCACGGCGTTCTTCAGAACATCGTTGGCATGGGCAAAAGCCTCATCTTGGGAGATATCGTCACCCAGCACGTCGAGCAGCTTTTCGTTGAGCACGACGATCAACGAGTCCACATTCGCTTCCAACTCGGCCAGGCCGGAGTCAGCGTTTTGCATGCGGCGCCCGCCTTCCCAATCGAAAGGCTTGGTCACCACGCCCACCGTCAGAATGCCCATTTCCTTGGCCACTCGTGCGATCACAGGCGATGCACCGGTACCCGTACCACCGCCCATACCGGCTGTAATGAAGAGCATGTGTGCACCTTCAATTGCAGCGCGGATGTCTTCCACAGCCAGCTCCGCAGCCTCGCGACCCTTGTCTGGCTTACTGCCAGCGCCCAAGCCGCTACCACCCAAATGAATCGTGCGATGTGCGCGGCTGCGCAGCAGGGCTTGAGCATCCGTATTGGCCGTGATGAATTGAACGCCTTGCACGTTACGTTCAATCATGTGGTCAACGGCGTTGCCGCCGCCGCCACCGACGCCGATCACTTTGATCTGCGTACCTTGGTTGAATTCTTCTGTTTCAATCATGTCAATCGGCATAGTGGTGCTCCTGTTCTTGAGTGGTGGTCTGTCGCTGCTGTGGAAAAGAAATCATCGAAATCAGAGGTCGTCGAGGCCTTCGCCTTCGCAACCCTAAAAAATCCATTAACGGGGGGCCTGTGATGAACATGCGATAGGTGCTCATATCAGAAGTTCCCCACAATAAAGTCCTTGAACCGGCCAAAAGCAGTCTTCATCGATCCGCTTTGCTGAGCCACTTTGTAGCCACGTATACGTGCCAGGCGCGCTTCATCAAGCAGGCCCATCACGGTGGCGGCGCGGGGCTGGGCGACCATGTCGGCCAGCGCACCCGAATACTTGGGAAGACCGCGGCGTACGGGCTTGAGGAAGATGTCCTCGCCCAGCTCAATCATTCCGGGCATGACGGAGCTGCCGCCCGTGAGCACGATGCCCGAGGACAGCACTTCTTCGTAGCCCGACTCGCGGATGACTTGCTGCACCAGCGAGAAAATTTCTTCAACGCGCGGCTCGATCACGCCGGCCAGCGCCTGCTTGCTAATCATGCGGGGGCTGCGATCACCCAAGCCCGGCACTTCAACCTGCGCATCAGGATCCGCCAGAAGTTGCTTGGCGTAGCCGCTCTCAACCTTAATGTCTTCAGCATCCTTGGTTGGCGTGCGCAGCGCCATGGCGATGTCGCTGGTAATCAAATCACCCGCAATCGGAATCACCGCCGTGTGGCGAATCGCGCCACCAGTGAAAATAGCGACATCCGTCGCGCCTGCGCCGATATCGACCACCGCCACGCCCAGCTCACGCTCGTCATCGGTCAGCACGGCGTGTGCGGATGCCAGTGGGTTAAGCAGCAACTGCTCGACTTCCAGGCCGCAGCGGCGCACGCACTTGATGATGTTCTCAGCCGCGCTTTGCGCGCCCGTGACGATATGAATCTTGGCTTCAAGGCGAATGCCGCTCATGCCGATGGGCTCGCGCACCTCATGGCCGTCAATGACAAACTCTTGCGCCTCCACCAGCAAAAGGCGCTGGTCGGACGAAATATTGATGGCCTTGGCGGTTTCCATCACACGGGCCATGTCGGTCGAGGTGACTTCCTTGTCCTTGATTGCCACCATGCCGCTGGAGTTAAGGCCCCGGATGTGGCTGCCCGTGATGCCTGTGCACACGCGCTGAATCTTGCAATCAGCCATCAACTCAGCCTCTTTCAAAGCCTGCTGAATACTCTGCACCGTGGCATCAATATTGACCACCACGCCGCGCTTTAAGCCATTGCTGGGGGCCACACCAAGGCCTGCCAGTTTCAGCTCGCCATTAGGCAAGACCTCGGCCACCACCGCCATGACTTTGGCGGTGCCGATGTCCAGACCAACGATTACATCCTTGTATTCTCTTGCCATATCAGCGTCCGCCCTCGGTAAGTTCCGTCTTATCTTTATGTGCGCCTTGCATATTTGCTTTCCTGCTGCGGTTCATCGTCTGGGGCTGGCGAGTGCCGGCGCGGAGGATCCAGTAGTTACGCCTTTGAGTCGCAAGGCATATCCGTCTTCGTAGCGCAAATCAGCGGATGCAAGATCCGCAACCGAGCGCTGGTATTGAGAGCTAATTTTGGGCAACGTGCGCACCAAGCGCTGCACGCGTAGCAGTACGTCTTCTGTCGTGCCGCCGCCTAGTTCAAGCTGGGCATCGTTATCTAGCACCGCATCCCAGCTGCCGCGGGCATTGAGCGTCAAACTATCTAGCTCAACATTGAGTGGTTTCAGAGCCGGCGCGAGCGCGTGGTACATCTGCAGAACTCGTGGTGCAGATCCATCAGGCCCCTGCAGGCGAGGCAGACCTTCGCGATCCAACTCGCCCAAGTTGGCTTCAAACACTTCACCCGATTTATTGAGCAGACCGCTGCCGGTCTCAGGGCCCCAGAAGGCCTCTGCCACATGCTCCTTGAGAGAGACGCGCAAGCCGTTGGGGTATTCGCGGCGCACACGCGCCTCCTGAATCCAGGGCGCTTGCTCGAAAGCATGTTGAGCGGCTTTCAAATCCACGGTGAAGAAATTGCCTTTGAGCACGGGCGCCACATTAGCCCGCAGCGTCAGCGCCGTGTTGTGCACCAACTCGCCATCCACCACGATGCGGCCAATATTGAAGGCCGGAGTTCGCATCAGCCACCACCCCACGGTCATCACGAGCGCCGCCAAGCACCCCATGAACATAACCGTAGCGGTGATGTTCATCAGCTTGACGTCGAACGGAACGACAGATGTGGGATGGTTGCGACTCATGCTTGCTCCGCATCTCCATCCAGTGCGCTCATGGCCAAAATGCCAAGGCACAGGTTTTCATAGCTCACACCAGAAGCACGCGCAGCCATGGGGACCAGAGAATGCCCGGTCATGCCCGGCGAGGTATTGATCTCCAGCAAGAAAGGCTTGCGATCACTGCCGCGAATCATGATGTCGGCACGCGCCCAGCCACGGCAGCCCAGCGTGCGGAAGGCTTTTTCCACAATGCGCTGAATCGCGGCTTCTTCATCGGCAGGCAGACCGCTTGGGCAGTGATATTGCGTGGTATCGGTGAAGTACTTGTTCTGGTAGTCGTAGTTGCCCTCGGGCGCCACGATGCGAATCACGGGTAGCGCGCCCGCCTTGGCACCGGTACCCAGCACGGGGCAAGTGGTTTCATCACCGGTGATGAACTCCTCGCACAGCACTTCTGCGTCGTACTGCGCTGCCAGCGCATAGGCCTTAGCGCATTCGTCGGCATTCATCACCTTGGTCAGGCCGATGCTGGAGCCGTCACGTGCAGGCTTGACGATCATGGGTGCGCCCAGCGCTTCAAACGCAGCGCGGGTTTCATCGGCCGAAGCCACCATGCGCCAGTCAGGTGTGGGCAGACCTTCAAAGCGCCAGATGCGCTTGGTCATGACCTTGTCCATAGCGATGCTAGAAGCCATCACACCCGAGCCGGTGTAAGGAATGCCCAGCAGCTCCAGCGCACCCTGCACCGTGCCATCTTCACCAAAACGGCCATGCAGCGCGATAAAGCAGCGGTCAAAGCCTTGCACTTTGAGCTGATCCAAAGCCTGCTCGGCATGATCAAACGAATGGGCATCCACGCCATGCGACTGCAAAGCAGCCAGCACGCCAGCGCCAGACATCAGCGAGACTTCGCGTTCGGACGAGCGCCCACCCATCAGCACGGCGACTTTGCCCAATGCCTTCACATCAATATTTGTGCCAAATGTGCTCATACCGCACTCCCTGCAATGACATTTAGCTCTTGTTTTTGTAGCATCTCAACCAGCTTTGCTGGCACAGCTCCGATAGAGCCGGCGCCCATGCACAGCAATACATCACCGCCTTGCGCGTTGGCCGAAATGGCCGCCGGCATATCGGCGATGTCTTCCACAAACACAGGATCAATCTTGCCCGCCACGCGCAAAGCACGGGCCAAAGAACGGCCATCAGCCGCCACAATCGGCGACTCGCCAGCGGCATATACCTCAGCCAGCAGCACGGAGTCTGCGCTGCCGATGACCTTCACAAAGTCTTCAAAGCAGTCGCGTGTGCGGCTATAGCGGTGGGGCTGAAAGGACAGCACCAAGCGCTGGCCGGGGAAGGCTCCGCGCGCAGCAGCCAGCGTGGCCGCCATCTCAACCGGGTGATGACCGTAGTCATCAATCACGGTGAACACGCCGCCATTGCTGGCTGGCAGATCGCCATAGCGCTGAAAGCGGCGGCCCACTCCCTTGAAGTTCTCCAATGCGCGCTGCAGCGCTTCATCCGATATTTCAAGCTCCATGGCGACCACCACGGCAGACAGGGCGTTGAGCACGTTGTGCTCTCCGGGCAGGCTCAACACCAAATCCAGATCGGGATAGGTTTGATCGCCCAAGCTGCGCTTGACCGTAAAGCACATGCGGCCAGACTCAGCGCGCACGTTGACTGCACGCACCTGCGCGTCTTCGGCAAAGCCGTAAGTCGTCACCGGGCGGGCCAGCTTGGGCAAAATTTCGCGCACCGCGGGGCTATCCAAGCAAAGGATGGCGCGACCGTAGAACGGCATGCGGTGCAGAAAATCGACAAACGCCTGCTTCAGACGGCCAAAGTCGTGGCCGTAGGTTTCCATGTGGTCGGCATCAATATTGGTGACGACGGCCATCACAGGCAGCAGGTTCAGAAAGGAGGCATCGGACTCATCAGCCTCGACCACGATGTAGTCGCCCTGTCCCAGCTTGGCATTGGCACCCGCGCTATTGAGCTTGCCACCGATGACAAACGTGGGATCCAGACCGGCTTCGGCCAGCACGCTGGTCACCAAGCTGGTGGTCGTGGTCTTGCCGTGCGCGCCCGCAATGGCGATGCCTTGCTTAAAGCGCATCAGCTCCGCCAGCATCAGTGCGCGAGGCACGACAGGAATTTTTTTCTCGCGGGCGGTCACGACTTCGGGGTTGTCGCTTTGCACCGCAGTCGAGGTGACCACGGCATCAGCGCCCGAAACATTCTCGGCGGCATGACCCACATAGGTCTTAATGCCGAGGTCCGACAGTCGGCGCAGCGTGGCGCTATCCGACAGGTCGGAGCCCGAAATAACGTAACCCAGGTTATGCAGAACCTCTGCAATACCGCTCATGCCGGATCCGCCAATACCGACAAAGTGAATGTGATGAATGGCGTGTTTCATACGGCCAGTTCCTCACAAGCGGCAACCACCTTTTCGGTGGCATCAATCTTTTGCATTTTCTTCGCGAGTTCAGCGCGCTCCAACAGCGTAGCGCGCTGCATATTTTGTAGCATTTCAGCCAACCCGTGGGCGCTTAAAGTACTTTGTGGCATCAACCAACCAGCTCCGGCATCCACCAAAAAGCGGGCGTTGCTGGTCTGGTGGTCGTCCACCGCTGCCGGGAAGGGCACATAGACCGCTGCGGCGCCCACGGCAGCGATCTCGGTCACGGTGCTAGCACCGGCACGGCAGACGATGACATCGGCTTCAGCAAAGGCTTTCGCCGTGTCATCAATAAAAGGGGTCAGCTCGGCCTGTACACCAGCAGCCTGATAGTTGGCACGCAGTGCATCGATCTGCGCCGCACCGCTTTGGTGTGTGACTTGAGGGCGTTGATCCTCAGCAATTAAGGCTAGCGCTTGAGGAACAATTTCGTTGAGCGCCTTCGCACCCAAGCTACCGCCTACGACCAAAAGCTTAAGCGTGCCAGTGCGGCCCGCAAAGCGCTGGGCCGGTGCAGCTTGTTCCAAAAACGGCTGACGCAGTGGGTTGCCCACCCATTCACCCTTGGCAAACACCCGAGGGAAAGCGGTGAACACGCGCTTAGCGACCTTGGCCACCACCTTGTTGGCCATGCCGGCCACAGAGTTTTGCTCATGCAGCACCACGGGCACACCAGACATGGCGGCCATCAAACCACCGGGCACGGTGAGGTAGCCGCCCAAACCAATGACGACATCGGGCTGCACGCGCTTGATCACAGCACGTGCCTGAGAGAAAGCCTTGAGTAACTTGAGCGGCAGTTGCAGCAGGGTCTTGATGCCCTTGCCACGCACACCACCGAACTCAATGAGCTCCAGCGCAAAGCCTTGCGGCGGCACGATGCGTGACTCCATCGAGCCGGGGGCGCCCAGCCAATGCACCACCCAGCCGCGCGCGCGCAACTCTTGCGCCACAGCCAGACCGGGGAAGATATGACCACCCGTGCCACCCGCCATGACGAGCGCAACACGTTGTTTGTTTTTAGAGGTCGTTTTTGAGACGGGGAGACTCATGCGTGACCTCCCTTCATCAGCAACTTGTTTTCGTAATCGACTCTGAGCACCACAGCTATCGCAATCAAATTCATCAAAATGGCCGAACCACCAAAGCTCATTAACGGAAGAGTCAGACCTTTGGTTGGCAGAGCACCCAAATTCACACCCATGTTGATAAAGGCCTGAAAGCCCATCCAGATCGCCACGCCTTCAGCCACCAGCCCGGAAAACACTCGGTCTAGCGCAATGGCCTGACGACCAATCAACATGATTCGGCGAGTCAGCCAAAAGAAGACGGCCGCAATCACCAGCAAACCAATCAGGCCCAACTCTTCACCAATCACGGCCAACAAAAAGTCGGTATGCGCCTCGGGTAGCCAGTGCAGCTTTTCTACACTGCGGCCTAACCCCACGCCAAAGATCTCGCCCCGGCCAATAGCAATCAACGCGTGAGAGAGCTGGTAGCCCTTGCCCAGCGCGTGCTTTTCATCCCATGGATCCAGATACGCAAAGATGCGTTCGCGGCGCCATTCTGAGGTGGCAATGATCAGCGCAAAGGCCCCCACCACCAGCAGCGCGATGATGAAGAACATGCGCGCATTCACACCGCCCAAGAACAAAATGCCCATGGAGATCACCACGATTACCATGAAAGCGCCCATATCCGGCTCGGCCAGCAGCAGCACGCCCACCACGACCACAGCTAATCCCATGGGCAGCACGGCGCGGAAGAACCGCTCTTTGACTTCCATCTTGCGCACCATGTAGTCGGCGGCATAGATCAGGATGGCGAACTTGGCCAGCTCTGAAGGCTGAAAGTTCATGATGCCCAGCGACAACCAGCGCCGCGCCCCATTGACCACCACGCCCACATGCGGAATCAACACCGCCACGAGCAAGATGATGGAGACGACAAACAGCTTGCGCGCTACCTTCTCCCACACCTTCATGGGAACCTGAAAGGCCAGCAGTGCCCCCACAAACGCCATGCCGATCGACATGGTGTGGCGCACCAAGAAGTGATAGGGCTGAATCTTGCCAAAACGCGGGTTATCCGGCATCGCAATGGATGCCGAATAAACCATGACCAAACTCCAGGACAACAAGGCGATGACAACCCAGATCAATGCCAGATCAAGCCCCAGCACGCTAGCCGGCGTGCGGGTGGGGCGGTCGTACAGCGGCCCACCCACGCGCACAGGCAGTACGTCGATGGGCTTGTCCTCAGCGCTGCGAAACCACGAGCGCATGCGGCCTGAGAGGCTGGTCAGGAAGGTGGCAGTCATGCACCTTCCTCCAGTTGCTGGCCTGTTTCCAAGGCCAGCTCACGCACGGCTTCCACAAACTGGTGGGCTCGGTCCGCGTAGTCTTTGAACATGTCCATGCTTGCACAGGCAGGCGAGAGCAGCACCGCATCGTTGGCGTGGGCCAGACGGGCTGCATGCTCCACAGCGTCCTGCATGGTGCTTGCATCCACTAACGTCACACCGCAGTCGGTAAGTGCTTCACGGATGAGAGGCGCATCTTGGCCGATCAGCACGGCAGCGCGCACATAGCGCGAGACGGGAGCTGCCAGCGGTGCAAAATCCTGCCCCTTACCCAGACCGCCCAGAATCACCACGATGCGGTGATCGGGGCCAAGACCCATGAGAGCGGCCACGGTGGCGCCCACATTCGTGCCCTTGCTGTCGTCAAAGTATTCAACATCGCTCACGCGGCCGATGGGCTGCACGCGGTGCGGTTCGCCGCGATATTCGCGCAGACCAAAGAGCAGCGGAGCCAGATTGCAGCCCGCGCCCGTTGCCAGCGCCAGTGCTGACAAGGCATTGATAGCGTTGTGACGACCGCGAATACGCAGGGCATCCGCAGGCATCAGACGGGCAATATGCAGGTCATCGGCGTGCTTGCCCTTGCTGGTTTCGTCAGCCTCATGGGCGCGCACCAGCCACGTCATACCGTTAACGGTTTCCAGACCAAAGTCGCCGGGGCGGCGTGGCATGTCGCCACCAAAGGTGACATAGGCGCGCTGAAAAGTCTTGCCGCGCTTACCGGGCACAGGCACGGCTGCGGGCAGCATGGCCATGACCACAGGGTCTTCGCGGTTCAGCACCATCAGGCCCTGCTCGCCAAAGACATGAGCCTTGGCATCTGCATAGGCCTGCATGCCGCCATGCCAGTCCAGATGGTCTTGCGTGATGTTGAGTACCGTTGCGGCCGTGGGCGCAAAGCCATTGCCACCCACGTTCAAATCGTCGAGCTGGAAGCTGGACAGCTCCAGCACCCAAGCATCAGGCAGCTCATTCGCATCAATGCGCTGCGACAGCGTATCCATCAATGTCGGACCAATATTGCCAGCGACACCGACTTTAAGACCGGCATGTTCGAGCAACTGGCCCGTCAAAGAGGTGACTGTCGTCTTGCCATTGGTACCTGTAATGCCCAGCACTTTGGGGGCATAGCCGTGAGAGTCACGCAGCCCTCTGAGGGCGAAGGCGAACAAGTCCAGCTCACCGCCCGTGGGCAGGCCAATGCTGCGTGAGGCATTAAAAACCGCAGCAACGTCTGCAGGGCTCAGGCCGGGTGAGCGGTACACAGAACTCAGACTTTGACCATCGACCAGCGCCGCAGAAAATTCGCCTGCGACAAAGCGCACACTGGGCAATTCGGACTGCAAAGCCGGTAAGAAGGGAGGCGCCTCACGTGTATCGGCCACCGTGACATCGGCACCGGCGCGCACGCACCAGCGTGCCATGGCGATGCCCGAGATGCCCAGACCCAGAATCAGCACGCGCTGGCCCTGCAGATGCTGGGCTGCGCCTTGCGGCCACAGTGCAGGCACGGGCGGCAGCTCCACCACTTCAACTTCAGCCACTTCAAGCTGCTCTTGAGCTTGCGTGACTTCACCATCTGCCGCATCGGAGATGCTAGGGTCGGCAAAGATTTGCGCCACAAAAGCGGCTGCATCTTTAGCGGCTGTCAGCGTTGAGATATCAGGGATTGGCTCAGCTTCCAGAGCCGCCACAGGAGCCTCAGAAATAGGAGAGGCCACTAGGCCTGCTTCAATTTCAGTAGCAACTACTGCCTGAACTTCATTACTTTCAACAGCAATGAACTCTGAAGACGTCTGCGCATCAGCACAAGACGCTTGCATTTGCATAGCATCTTCGGCCTGCTGCTGCGGCGACTGAGGGTTGAGCTTGAGGTCTTCGTCTTGCATGGCGACTACCTCAGCTTCAGGGTAGACAGCCCCAGCAGGCACAGCAGCATGGTGATGATCCAAAAGCGGGTCACAACCTGCGTTTCCTTCCAGCCGCTCTTTTCAAAGTGGTGGTGCAGCGGGGCCATCTTCAAGAGGCGTCGGCCTTCGCCATAGCGCTTCTTGGTGTATTTGAAGTAAGTCACCTGCAGCATCACCGAGACGGCTTCAGCCACAAAGATGCCGCCCATGATGGCCAGCACAATTTCCTGGCGCACGATCACGGCGATGGTGCCCAATGCCGCACCCAGCGCCAGTGCACCCACGTCGCCCATGAACACCTGCGCGGGGTGGGCGTTAAACCAGAGAAAGGCCAGACCCGCACCGGCCATGGCACCGCAAAACACCATCAGCTCACCGGTGCCGGGAATGCTGGGGAACAGCAGGTACTTGGCGTAAGTGGCATTCCCTGTCACATAGGCAAAAATCCCCAGCGCCGTGCCGACCATGATGACCGGCATGATGGCCAGACCATCCAAACCGTCAGTCAGATTGACCGCATTGCTGGCGCCCACGATGACCAGATAGGTCATGACGATAAAGCCCAGCACGCCCAGCGGATAGCTGACTTCCTTGAAGAACGGCACCATCAGGCCCGCCTTGGGCGGCAAATCCATGGAGAAGCCGGACTGCACCCAAGAGACAAACAAGCCGAAAACTTCAGCGTTGTTGTTCTCTGAAATGCAGAACACCAAATACAGCGCAGCCAGCAGGCCGATGACGGACTGCCAGAAATACTTCTCGCCCGAGCGCATGCCCTCGGGGTCTTTGTTGACGACCTTGCGCCAGTCGTCGACCCAGCCAATCGCACCAAAGCCTAGCGTGACCAGCAGCACGATCCAGACAAAGCGATTCGACAGGTCAAACCACAGCAAGGTGGAAACAGCGATAGAGAACAAAATCAGCACACCACCCATAGTGGGGGTGCCACTTTTGACCAAGTGGGTCTCCATGCCGTAACCGCGCACGGGCTGACCGATCTTGAGCGAGGTCAACATGCGAATGGCCTTGGGGCCGACGATCAGACCAATCAACAAAGCCGTGACAGCGGCCAACACGGCGCGCAGCGTCAGGTACTGGAAGACACGCAGAAAACCGAAATCGGGCGAAAGGCCTTGTAGCCATTGAGCGAGCATTAGCAGCATGGAGTGTTCTCCTTGCAGGCGCCCTGCTCTTTATCTGCAAAGGCTTGCACAGCCTGCACCACTTGCTCCATCTTCATGAACCGCGAACCTTTAACCAACACCGAGCCCACTTGGGGCAAAACCTCGCACGCGGCCTTTTGCAAGGCCGTCATGCTCTCAAAATGCTGAGCGCCACTGCCAAAAGCAGTAGCAGCAAATGCGCTTTTTGCGCCCAGCGTGTACATATATTTAATACCGGCCTGCTTGGCTAAAGCACCGGCTTCAGAGTGAAACTGCGGGCCGTTATCACCCACCTCACCCATATCACCCAACGCCAGCAGGCGCGGTGCGGGCAGCTCGGCCAGCACGGCAATGGCTGCCGCCACGGAATCAGGATTGGCGTTATAGGTGTCGTCCACCACAGTCACGCTTTGGCCGTTGATCTGTACGGCCAGCGCACGCGAGCGGCCGGTGACCGGCTCAAAACCAGACAGGCCCTGCGCAATCGCCAGCAGCGACACGCCTGCGGCATGGGCGCAAGCGGCCGAGGCCAGTGCATTGAGCACGTTGTGGCGACCGGCAATATGCAGCTGCACGCCAGCACTGCCTTGCGGCGTGTGCAGCACAAAGCTCCATGCACCGTTTTGCCATGTCACATCCGTGGCAAAAACCTGCGCGCCATCGGCGGCTTCACCAAACATCAGGCAAGGGCGCCCAGCAGCCAGTTCCGTCCACAGCGGCGTGTATTCATCACCTGCAGGGAAGATGGCAACGCCGTCCTTGGGCAGAAAACTCAGAACCGAGCCGTTTTCACGCGCCACGGCTTCCACCGTGTGCATGAACTCTTGGTGCTCACGCTGGGCGTTGTTGACCAAGGCCGCCGTGGGCTGGCCAATAGCCGCCAGCTCGGCGATTTCGCCGGGGTGGTTCATGCCCATTTCCAGCACGGCAATGCGGTGCTCGCCCGACATGCGCAGCAAGTTCAGCGGCATGCCAATGGAGTTGTTGAAATTGCCACGCGTGGCCAGCGCCGCATCACCCGCGCCGCCCACATGCGTGCGAAAAATGGAGGCAATCATTTGCGTCACGGTGGTCTTGCCATTGCTGCCCGTCACGGCAATCAGCGGCAACTCAAACTGGGCGCGCCATGCGCGGGCCAATGCGCCCAGCGCCAGCAAGGTATCTGGCACTTCGATGCCGGACAAGCCTGCTTGCGCCAGACCATGACTGGCCAGAGCTGCCACTGCGCCCGAGGCTTGCGCCTGCGGCAAAAAGTCATGCGCATCAAAGCGCTCACCCTTCAGGGCCACGAATAAATCCCCGATTTGCAGCGTGCGCGTATCGGTATGCACGCGTGCCAGCGCAATCTTGCCGTCGCCAATCAGGCGGGCTTGGGGGATATGCGTCTGGATCAGCTCCAGCGCTTTTTGCAAGGTCATCATGACCGTATCTTTCCTTCACGGGCTTCTAACGCTTTTTGCGCTTCAGCCATATCAGAGAACGGCTGGCGAGCGCCATTCGTCTCTTGGTAATCCTCATGGCCCTTGCCTGCAATCAGCACCACGTCTTGCGCATCAGCATGAGCAATAGCGTGGGCAATGGCCGCCCCGCGGTCGGCCTTAACATGCAATGCAGCGCCTGGCTGCATACCGCTCAAAATCTGCTCGATGATGGTTTCGGGGTGCTCGCTGCGCGGGTTATCGCTGGTCACCAGCACGCTGTCGGCATTCGCCTGCGCGGCTTGTCCCATCAAGGGACGCTTGCTGTTGTCACGGTCACCGCCGCAGCCAAACACGCACCACAGCTTGCCTTGGCGCTGCTGCGCCGCTGGCTGCAGTGCCCGCAGAGCTTTTTCAAGCGCGTCTGGCGTGTGTGCGTAATCTACGGCAACCAACGGCTGACCGGGCTTGGCAATTTGCTGCATGCGCCCGGGCACGGGCTCTAGATCCGCGCAGGCGGCCACAGCGTCTTCCAGCGACAGACCTAGGCTGCGCAAGGTAGCCAGCACGCCCAGCAAATTAGAGACGTTGTATTGCCCCACCAAGCGCGTATTCATGCGCAAGCTGTGACCCGCCTCCAGCACCGTGAAGTTCAAGCCTTGAGAGCCCAGACCAATATCCTTGGCCTGCAGGCGCGCCGGACCTTGAATGGAAACACTCCACACATCGAGCGGCTTGGCCTGCAACTTAGCCCACAGCTTGGCGCCATAGGCATCATCAATATTCACAACCGCAGCCTGCAGACCTGGCCATTCAAACAACTGGGCCTTAGCCTGCCAATAAGCATCCATGCTGCCGTGGTAGTCCAGATGGTCTTGCGTGAAGTTGGTAAACAGCGCCACACGGATCTTGCTGCCATCCATGCGGTGCTCTGCAATGCCAATAGACGATGCCTCAATCGCGCAAGCAGCCAAACCTTGATCGGCATAGCTGCGAAAGACGCGCTGCAACAGCACCGGGTCAGGCGTGGTCATACCCGTCGATTCGAGTGCTGGCGGCACGCCCACGCCCAAAGTACCCACTAGCGCACAACCTGCGCGGGCATTCAGCTTCACTTTTGATAGTGCGTGAGCCAGCCACCAAGCCGTGGTAGTTTTGCCATTGGTACCCGTCACGGCCAACACATCCAGCTCGCGGCTGGGGTGGGCAAACCATTCGTCAGCAATCAGGCCAGTTGCGGCTTTTAATCCCTTGAGACCCGCAACCTTGTCGCTACTCAAATCAAAGGCTTCAAGACCCTCAGCTTCTACCAAAACAGCGGCAGCGCCCAGCTCCAGCGCTTTGGCGACATAGGCACGACCATCAGTGGCAGCGCCGGGCCAAGCGATAAAGGCATCGCCCGCTTTGACTTTACGGCTATCCGTTTGCAGATCGCCCTGCACACGGGCGCGCAGCCAGGCCACGGCCTCGGCTGCATTGTTCAATGTTTGAATCAAAGTGCTCATAGCACAGGCTCCTCAGGTGGCGCAGCCACAATCAGAGGTTTCACTTCCTTGTCAGGCTGAACGCCCATAAAACGCAGGGTTTGCTGAACCACATCGGCAAACACGGGACCGGCCACAGTGCCGCCGTAGTAAGAGCCTGCACTGGGCTCATCGACCATCACGGCCACGATGATGCGAGGCTTGTCGATGGGGGCGATGCCAGTAAACCAAGCACGGTACTTGCCTGCGGCATAGCTTTTACCCACTTGCTTACGGGCCGTACCTGACTTGCCGCCAATGGTGTAGCCCTCTGGCTGAGCCTTTTGTCCCGTACCGCCGGGACCAGCCGCCAAACGCAACATATGCAGCACAGCGGCTGCATTTTCTTTGGAGATCACGCGCACGCCCACAGGCAAATCAGCCGTTTTCAAAATTGTGGATGGAATGACGTTGCCATTATTGGAGAACACTGTGTACGAACGCGCCATCTGAAACAGCGAAGCCGACAGGCCATAGCCATAAGACATGGTGGCGTGCTCGATAGGTTTCCAAGTCTTCCAAGCTCGCAGGCGACCGGATACAGCGCCGGGGAACTGAATTTGCGGCTTTTGACCAAATCCCAGTGCGCTGAAGTACTCCCACATTTCCTGCGATGAGAGCTTTTGCGCCACCTTAGTCGCGCCCACGTTACTGGACTTCTGGATCACACCTTCCACCGACAACGCGCCATAGTTATGCGTGTCGGTAATGGTGGAGCCCGTCACCGTATAGCGGCCGGGTGCGGTATCAATAATGGTGGAGGGCTTGACTCGCTTGAGCTCCAGCGCCGCAGCAACGGTAATCGGCTTCATCGTCGAGCCGGGCTCAAACGTGTCGGTAAGCGCGCGATTGCGCAGCTGTTCACCCGTTAAATTCTTGCGGTGGCCTGGGTCGTAGCTGGGGTAGTTGGCCAACGCCAGCAGCTCGCCGGTATGGGCATCCATGACCACCACACTGCCTGCCTTGGCCTTTTGCTCATGCACTTGCTGTTTGAGTTTTTGGTAGGCGTAGTACTGAACCTTGCTGTCGATGGACAGCTGAATGTCCTGACCATCCTGCGGCGGCACTTCCTCGCCCACGCCTTCAACCACGCGCCCCATGCGGTCCTTGATAACGCGACGTGACCCAGCCTTGCCTGCCAGCTCCTTATCAAAAGCCAGCTCCATGCCTTCTTGACCATGGTCTTCCACATTGGTAAAGCCCACGATGTGCGCAGCGGACTCACCTTCTGGATACTGGCGCTTGTATTCTTTGCGGTTGTAGATGCCCTTGATGTTGAGCGCCACAATCTTCTGACCTACATCCCAGTCCAGCTGACGCTTGACCCAGACAAAGCTCTTGTCTTCAACGTCGAGCTTCTCCATCAAAGCGCGCATGGGCATGTCCATGAGCTTGGCCACATCCTTGAGCTTGGCCTGAATCTCGGGATCCTTCAGATCCAGATCTTCAGGAATAGCCCAGATACTGGCAGCTGGCACGCTAGAGGCCAAAATCAAGCCATTGCGATCCAGCAAACGGCCACGGTTAGCGGGTAATTCAAGCGTACGCGCAAAGCGTACCAAGCCTTGACGCTTGAAGAAATCATTCGCAAACACCTGCACATAGGCCGCGCGCGCGCCCAGCCCCACAAAACCCACAGCCAAAGCCGCAACAATAAATTTGCTGCGCCACATAGGGGTTTTGGATGCCAGCAAAGGGCTGGTGGTGTAGAGAACACTGCGCGTCATTGCACTACAGCTCCTTGAGCGGAGCTTTCCTGCACATATTGAGTAATCGCAGGCGACGCCTGCTTCATCTGCAGCTTGTCACGCGCCAGCGTCTCGATGCGCTGGGGCGTGGCCTGCGCACGTTTTTCTACTTGCAGCCGCAACTGGTCCGTCGCTAAACGACGCGACTCAGTCTCGGCACGATCAAGCTCCGTAAAAAGCCGACGCGACTCATACTGGGTGTGCACCAGAAAAATGGCACTCACCATCACCGCCAGCAGCAGCAGCAGGTTTACGCGCAGCAAGGCAGCCCTCCCGCAGCCATGCACATAGCGGCATGGCGATGCATCATGCAGGCACCTCGGTGCGCTCGGCCACACGCATCACCGCAGAGCGTGAACGCGGGTTGCCTGTCACTTCCGTAGCGCTGGGCTTGATGCGATCGAGCGCTTTCAAGCGCATGGGCGTGGGCAGGGCAAACGGAGCACGGCGGTCATAGACCTCTTTGGAGTGCTTGGCGATGAACTGCTTGACGATACGGTCTTCCAACGAGTGAAAGCTAATCACCGCTAAACGCCCACCGGGAGCCAGCACGCGCAGGCTTGCTTCTAGCGCTTGTTCAAGCTCCTGGAGTTCAGCGTTGATGAAAATCCGAAGAGCCTGGAAGGTCCGTGTCGCCGGGTTCTGCCCGGCTTCACGCGTGCGGACCTGACCAGCCACGAGTTGGGAAAGCTCGCCGGTGGTGCGCAATGGGCCCTGGCTTTCGCGCCTAGCAACAATCGCCTTTGCAATAGGGCCAGCAAACCGTTCTTCGCCGTAGTCACGTATCACCTCCGCAATTTGCTGCACTTCAGCTTCTTCCAGCCACTCGGCAACGCTTTGGCCACGGGTAGTGTCCATGCGCATATCGAGAGGGCCATCAAAGCGAAAGCTAAAGCCCCGGTCTGGGTTGTCAATCTGGGGTGAACTGATCCCCAGATCCATCAAAATTCCTTGCACGCTGCCCTCGGGCAGTTCATTGAGGTGACTAAACCCTTGATGCCGAATCGAAAAACGCGCATCGGTGATGCGCGCCGCTTCAGCGATTGCGTCCAGATCTTTATCGAACGCAATCAACTGGCCATCCGGCCCTAATTTTTGCAATATGAGCCGGGAATGACCTCCCCGACCGAACGTTGCATCCACCCATTGGCCCGCAGGCGGCTGGGCAGCGCCCCCCAACAAGGCATCTACGGCCTCGTCAAGCAAGACGGTGATATGTTGCAACGGCTGATTCACAAGCTCTTCCTACAAAACAAAATCTTGGAAAGCCGCCGGCATCGGTTGCTGGCGTGCTTCCGCTTCGCGCATCTCATAGGTGGTCTTATCCCAAACCTCGAAATGCGCCCCCATGCCCAGCATCAAGACCTCCTTGGTCAGACCTGTAGCCTCACGTAACTCGGGCGAGATCAGCAGTCGGCCGGTCGCGTCCATGTCTACATCCATCGCGTTACCCAAAAAAATGCGCTTCCACCACTGAGCAGTAATCGGCAGCTTGGAGACACGCTCGCGAAACTGCAGCCACTCAGGACGAGGAAACAGCAACAGGCAACCATCGGGATGCTTGGTGAAAGTGACTTGGCCTTCAGCCATGGATAAAAGCGCGTCACGATGCCGGGTCGGCACAGACAGCCGCCCCTTTCCATCGATATTTAACGAAGACGCCCCTTGAAACACGGCTAATTACTCCGGTCATTTGGAGCCACTCATTCCTAAAAAATAGGCATGAGGGCAACTTTCACCACTTAATTGCACTTTTTTGCACTGTATCAGCAATTTCAGGGGGCTTCAAACGTGACCGAACAATTATTTGCAATGAAATCAAGCACTTAGAATCAGAAATGAAGGAGATATTAAAAAAATATCCTTCCTTTACAAGCACTTAGCAAAGCCTATGCATGTGGACTCTCATTAGCTGCGGTCAATTGAAACCAAGCAATTCAATGGAAAGAACTGATTTAAGTCAGCGCCCTCTCCTACAAATGCAAACTGCCCGCACAAGCGGGCAGCCAGTATCAAACGCTAAAAATCTTAAAGAATAAAGCGCGAGAGATCTTCGTCTTGACTCAACATCTGTAGACGTTGATCTACATAAGCAGCATCAATAGTCACGGTCTGCCCAGCAAGCTTGACGGCATCAAAGCTGACCTCATCCAGCAAACGCTCCATGACAGTGGACAAGCGGCGCGCACCAATGTTCTCAGTACGTTCGTTTACATCAAACGCAATGGAGGCCAGACGGGTGATGCCATCTGGTTTGAACTCCAGCGTCACGCCCTCGGTTGCCAACAGCGCCTGATACTGCTTGACCAGCGAGGCGTGAGTCTGCATAAGAATTGCTTCGAAGTCCTGAACCGACAGCGATTCCAATTCCACGCGAATGGGGAAGCGCCCCTGCAGCTCGGGAATCAGATCGCTGGGCTTGGACAGATGAAAAGCACCCGAGGCAATGAACAAGATGTGATCGGTCTTGACCACGCCGTATTTGGTGGACACAGCAGTGCCCTCCACCAAGGGCAGCAAGTCACGCTGCACGCCTTGACGCGAGACGTCCGAGCCGCTGCTTTCTTGGCGGGTGGCCACTTTGTCAATTTCGTCGATGAAGACAATGCCGTTTTGCTCCATATTGGCTATGGCGCGGGTCTTGGCATCTTCCTCGTTGACCATCTTGGCAGCTTCTTCGTCGGTCAGCAGCTTTAGCGCCTCTTTAATAGGCAGCTTGCGGGTCTTGCGCTTTTCCTGACCCATATGGCTGAACATGCCGCGCAGTTGCTCAGCCATCTCTTCCATGCCCGGCTGCTGACCCATGATTTGCACTTGGGGCAGTTGCTCGGCAAGGTCGATCTCGATTTCCTTGTCATCGAGCTGGCCTTCGCGCAGCTTTTTGCGGAAAACCTGACGAGCCGTGTTATCGGGAGCCGCCTCAGCCGTGCGCGCTTGGGGAACCAGTACATCGAGAATGCGATCTTCGGCCGCATCTTCGGCGCGGGCGCGCATCTTCTTCATGTCCGACTCGCGGGTCTGCTTGACAGCTACCTCGGCCAGATCACGAATGATGGCATCCACATCCTTGCCCACATAACCCACTTCAGTGAACTTGGTGGCTTCGACCTTGATGAAGGGCGCATCAGCCAACTTAGCTAGGCGGCGCGCAATCTCGGTCTTGCCCACGCCAGTGGGGCCAATCATCAGAATGTTCTTAGGCGTGATTTCTTGACGCAGGCCATCAGGCACCTGCTGACGGCGCCAGCGATTACGCAATGCAATCGACACCGCGCGCTTGGCACCGTTTTGGCCAACGATGTGCTTGTCCAGCTCGGAGACGATCTCCTGGGGAGTCATGGCAGAGGACATTGAATTTTCTCAGTCAAATAGGCCAATAGTGCTTATGAATAAAGGACTAACAGCTATTAAATTAGATGAATAAAAGTTTCAAATACAACGTTTTAGAGACAGCGCTTTTGATCCAACGCTTACAGGGTCTCAATCGTGTGATTCATATTGGTGTAAATGCATAGCTCGCCCGCAATCTCCAGCGACTTGCGCACAATGTCTTCAGCGGACAACTCGGTATTGTTGAGCAGGGCCTTGGCCGCAGAGTGCGCATAAGCACCGCCGGAGCCAATCGACACAATGCCTTGTTCGGGCTCCAGAACATCGCCATTACCGGTAATGATGAGAGAGGTGGTGGCATCCGCCACAGCCAGCATGGCTTCGAGCTTGCGCAGCACGCGGTCGGTGCGCCACTCCTTGGTCAGCTCAATGGCCGCGCGGGTCAGGTTGCCCTGATGCTTTTCTAGCTTAGCCTCAAAGCGCTCAAACAGCGTGAAAGCGTCTGCAGTTGCGCCTGCAAAACCCGCCAGCACCTTGCCGTGGTAGAGCTTGCGCACCTTGCGCGCCGTACCCTTGATGACGATGTGACCCAATGTGACCTGACCATCCCCACCGATAGCGACTTGCACGCCTTCAGGGGTTTGGCGGCGCACGCTAATGATGGTGGTACCGTGAAACTGTTCCATCTTTTACAGATGGGGCAAGCTAGGGCGACCTCAAGAGCTAAAGCAAATTAAATTTGAAGAAAGCGCCGGCTCGCGGCGATGACGTCGCCCCCTGCGCGAAGCACAGAAGGGTAAGGCGCAAAGCGCCTCTGGGGCATCAGTCTTTTCTTGGGATCACCTGTGCATGCTCTTGAATGCCGACGACATTAAAGAACACCGCCAGCAGCTGGTGCAACTGGTTGAACTGCAGCACATGGCCTAACTCCTGCATCTGCGCCGCCCAGTTCAGGACCGAGCCAGCGGCTGCAAAATCCATACGAACCAACAATGCGCAGTCAATGATCAGGGTTTCGCCAAGTTTGGCTTTATCTTGCACTTCATTGAGCCAAGGCAGCGCATCACCATCGATCACACCTTGCAGAGCAAAGCGTGGCTTGCGCTCCTTCCACAGTGCATTCGTCTGAACCGTCTCCGGTCCCCGAAGCAGACTGTCTTTGAAGGCATTTGTCTGGTCTTGACCTTCATTCGCAAAGCCGCAAACGGGGTCAGCCCAAGACGGCGGCGACAGCTCATAGGTCACGCAATAATCTAGCGCTGTGAGCTCAAAGTCATCTTGCAGATGCATCAAACGCTGCATTGCCAAACGCAAATGCCACCAGTCCTGATCAACCGAACGATCACCAGAGGGTGCATGTTTGCTCAGCACCGAAAGCAGTCGCTCATGACCGACAAAAATCAACTGACCCTTTTGAGCCGCCCATTGCTCAGCGGCTTCCAAAAGCGAGTCTTTCACTGCAGGATCAAGCACCTCTAGGGCGCTCCAGTCCATGACCCACGGGCCGGCGCTGCGGCTCTTACTCAGCAGCAACGCTCTGAGACTCGAGTCATTGAGCTGCACTGGAGCAGACCAGCGAAAACCGGCTAAGGGCGCATCTGCCCCAGCTACGCTGAGCTTACCGGCCTGCTGCGGCATGGAGAACCATTGCGGGGCAGAGCGACCAAAACGCGCCACGAAGTCCATGGCGGCATCTTCAAACTGATCCTGCATGCCCGCTGCACGGTACATATCCAGCAAAGCTAGCCAAACCGGCAACTGGGCCGAAGTCGACTGAGCACGCTTGGCAATCAGCGCCTTAAGGCTGGCCTCAGCCCCATCGTTATCGCCGCTGGTAAAAATAATGGCCGCGTCTTCCAGCTCCGCATCATGCTCAAAACGCACAAAGGAAGGCGGAATCATCCCGGCGTCTAGCGGGGATGAGGTCTCCGTGGAGGCAAAGCCTGGGGTGAAATCTGTGTCACCGCGCAAAGGCTTGACAGCTGCTCTTGTAGCGGGCTGTGGCTGCTCACTTGGCAGCGCATCACTGAGCATGGGCAGCGTGTTTTGCACCAAGGGCGGCGTCGCCTTGAAAGTCGAAGGCATGGCGTTGCCGCCTTCTGGCAACTGCAGCGGCATGGTGGCCGCGTCTGCGACCTGTTTGCCCCGCCACCATTGCTGCGCCATCTGCGCTTCGATTTCATCAATTTTTTTGATGGTGTCTGCACGTTCCCCAAGAATCGTGCTGTGTGCAGTCTGCAAAAACGACGATGAGGCTACGGGCATGGGCGTATCAAGCGGCGCTCTGACGGTCGTCAAGCTTTTAGACAGCTGCCCCTGCCGTATCTTGCGCAGCTGATCAAATTCGCGCTTGCGCACAAAGTCATTCTGGCGCTTACGCTCCAGCATCTCTTTGAGCGCTTGCTTGCTGTACTGGCTCTCTTCGCTATCTTGGTTCAGATTCTCCAATTCGGACCAATTGACGGTCGGGTGACGCACAAAACGCGCCACCTTGGACAGTAATCCTCCCGATTTGTTTTCTTCTTTAACCATGATTCTCCACTTTGATGCCTACAGCCCAATTAACACTTGATGTAGATCAGTCACCGTACATTTTTTGCTTAAGTTCACGGCGCTGCTGAGCTTCCAGCGACAGCGTAGCCGTGGGACGTGCAAGCAGTCGTCCTACACCAATAGGCTCGCCCGTTTCGTCACAGTATCCGTAATCGCCTGCATCAATGCGAGTAATCGACTGATCGATTTTCTTAAGCAGCTTACGCTCGCGGTCACGAGTGCGCAACTCCAGAGCATGCTCTTCTTCGATAGTGGCACGGTCAGCAGGGTCAGGCACGACAACGGTGTCTTCACGCAGGTTCTCTGCGGTTTCACCGGCATTTGCATGCATGTCGTTCTTGAGCGTGACCAGCTTGCGACGGAAGTACGCCATCTGGGCATCGTTCATGTAATCGTCATCAGACATGGCCAGCACCTCAGCATCGGTCAATTCCTCCACCGACTTGGTCTTCCAGGCATTGGCCAGCTTTGGATCCTTCTTGATCCCGGCTTGCTTTGTGTTGGTCATAGCTTTCTTATCACTTTGGTTTATCGCTTCCTTGACGCTGCTAGGCGCCAGGGGCGGAACATCTGTTTTAGGCTGCCGCGCAATAGGCGTTGCAGATCGTTTAGGTTTGGGCGAGGCGGAGGTATTTTCCTGCACCCCAGGTTTGAGCAGCGCTTTTTTAACAGCCTTACCCGCCAAAGAGGACCCGGCACTATCCGCGCTCAAAGCAGTAGCTACGGCTTTGGCCGAGGCCTTGGGTTGCTTACCTTTTACAGTATTCACGTCCTGTCTCCTCACAGTACTGTGTCCTTGCTCAGCAAGATCGCACTAACACCCTCTTTAGGGGCGGCATTGTAGCGATGACCGCTGGCTTGCCCCTTTAATCGTTGTACATATCCCACAACTTGAAAAATGACGTCAGTCATAGCCAGCGCAGTTTGCGAGGAATTTCCAATAAAAAACGGCCTGTTACACAGGCCGTCAGTCATTGTCAGCAATGCGAGACCTCAGGATCAGCCTCGCGCTCAAGCAATCACACCAAGCACTGATCCAGCCCTTGACGCAGGATATCTTGAGGCAGGTCGATGCCGATGAACACCATCTTGCTCATGTGCTTTTCGCCCTCTTCCCATTCAGGACCCAAGTCGCTGCCCATTAATTGGTGCACGCCTTGGAAGATAACCTTGCGGCTGGTGCCCTTCATGTCAAGAACACCCTTATAGCGCAGCATTTTCGGGCCGTAGATGTTGACGATGGCGCCCAAGAAATCTTCCAGCTTGGCGGGGTCAAACGGGCGGTCCGCACGATAAACAAAGCTCTTCACATCATCGTCATAGTGATGGTGGTGTGGGTGGTTGCAGTGCTCGCCATGCTCATGGTCATGCGCTTCGTGGCCGCAATGCTCATCGTGCACATGCTTGTGCTCATGGTCGTGACCTTCGTGCTCACACTTGCCATGATCGTGATCACAGGCGCTGTGATCACCATGGTCATGTGCGTGATCGTGCGCGTGCTCATCTTCCTTGAGGAAGTCGGGGTCAATGTCCAACTTGGCATTCAGGTTGAAGCCGCGCAGATCAAACACTTCGCTCAGAGGCACATCGCCAAAATGCACGGCGCGAATGGGCGCGCGCGGGTTCATGTGCTTGAGGCGGTGGGTCAACGCATCTGTCTCGGCAGCGGTTACCAAGTCGGTCTTGGACAGGAACATCTGGTCCGCAAAGCCCACTTGGCGGCGTGCTTCTTGGCGCGTGTCCAGTTGCTGGTTGGCGTGCTTGGCATCAACCAGCGTGATGATGGAGTCAATGAGATAGCTCTCGGCAATTTCATCGTCCATAAAGAAGGTTTGAGCCACGGGGCCGGGGTCGGCCAAACCGGTGGTTTCAATCACGATGCGATCAAACTCCACCAAGCCCTTGCGGCGCTTGGCGGCCAGCAGTTGCAGGGCTTCACGCAGGTCTTCGCGGATGGTGCAGCAGATGCAGCCATTGCTCATTTGCAAAATCTGCTCTTTGGATTCGGTCTTGAGAATGTCGGTGTCGATGTTTTCTTCACCAAACTCGTTCTCGATCACGGCAATCTTCATGCCGTGCGACTCGTGCAGCACGCGCTTGAGCAGCGTGGTTTTGCCAGAGCCCAAAAAGCCCGTGAGGATGGTGACTGGAATGAGAGCCATGCTTTAAAACCTCTTGCTGGGGCAGCCGCTACATGCCGCTGCCCAAAAAACACGCCGGCGCAGTCCAAACGACTCGCCTTGGTGATAACAGCTGGGGAGTTTAGCTGCGCTTTCAAGCGCTCACGGACTGCAAGGGTTGCAAAAAAAACAAATGAAATACGTCTTTAGCCTTTATTGCAATTGCACTAGCAGCTATCAAATTAGGACTCATTAATCCTCAGCCTCATCTCCACTGGAGTTTGGCAGCTTGCGCCGAGGCTTGGGCTTTTCATCCCCGCGATGGCGCTGCGCACGCGGGTGGGCATTTTCGTAAGCCTGAGCCAGATGCTGAAAATCCAGCCGCGTATAGATTTGCGTAGTGGCAATGCTCGAATGCCCGAGCAGCTCCTGCACCGCCCTTAAATCACCACTTGACTGCAGCATATGGCTGGCAAAAGAGTGGCGCAGCACATGCGGGTGTACGCCCGATGCCAAGCCCGCCTGCTGCCCGCGCTGCTTAAGCCTGAGCCAGACTGACTGGGCTGACAGTCGCTCACCGCGGCGGCCAATGAACAACGCCGCTTCACTTTGCGCCTTCATCTGCGCAGCCCCGGCCAAAGCGCTGCTGCGCAACGCCAGCCACTTATGCAGCGCCAGCAGCGCCATGCGGCCCACAGGCACGATACGGCGCTTGCTGCCCTTGCCCTGCACATGGGCGTCGCCCGCGTCCAGATCTATCCAGCCCCGGCCTTGGCTTTGCGTATGCTGATCCGCTCGCGCATCCAGCCCGACCAGCTCGCCCACGCGCAGGCCGCAGCTGTAGAGCAACTCAGTCATGGCGGCATCACGCGCCTCAATCCAAGGGTCGGCTTCGGGATTTTGAAAGCTCGCCAGTTGCACAGCGTCATCTACCGGCAGTGCCTTGGGCAAAGGCTTGGCAGCCTTGGGGCCGCGCACGCCTTCTACCGGGTTGAAGGGCACCAGAGACTGCTGGGCTGCCCAGCGATAAAAGCTGCGCCAGCCCGAAAGAATCAGCGCAATGCCGCGTGCGCTGCGGCCTGCGCTATGCATTTGCGCAGCAAAACGGCGGATATGCATGGGCTGCAAGGCTAAAAGCTCTTGATTAATCAGCAGTGCAAAGTTTTGCAGCTTGATCAAATCCAGCGCGTAAAGCGTATGCATGCGGTCTGCCAAGCGCTTTTGCACGCGCACATGCTCTAAATAGCTGTGGACAACGGCGGGCAGTTGCGCGCACTGCTCCTCAAAAGAGCGCTGTCCATCTTCACGTTCTTGCTCGTGCATCAATGAAGGCAGCGCTATTTGGCGCAGGTTCAGCCGTGCGCCAGTGTCAGCGCAGGCAGGCGCATGCGTGACAAAGAGGCGCTAGCCAGCTCAGAGATGCGCGAAAGGAACTCCAGCCCCATGGTCGCGTCAAAACGCGTGGGGTCGGGCGAACCCAGCACCAACATGCCAAAAACGTTGGAGGTGCTGTCCATCGCACCGTCGTGCAGCGTCAGCATCGCCATAGACTGCACGGTATGGGGTTGATGAAGCCAGTTGGCCGCCTCAAAACCCATATTCGGGCCGCAAAACGGCATGGTCAGCGATGAAGCGAAGGTCTTGGCATCCTCGCTCACACCCATGGTGTAGACCGTGCCGCTGTGCGCTCCCGCCACATTCCACAGGCGCAGCGCCACTTGGGGCACATCAAAAATATGCTGCAAGCTCGCAGTCAATGCATGAGGCAGCTCGCGCAGGTCTTGCACTTTGACGAGAGCATGCGTCCACTGATGAATTTTGTTGGCGATGCTGGCGTTCTCGCTGCCGTGGCGCACCATGTCCATGATGCGGTGCTCCAGCCCCTTGAGCTTTTCACGCAGCATCTCGGCTTGGCGCTCTTGCAGGCTCACAGCACGCGGGCCGTGGCCACTGACCAAGCGTACGTTGGCCAGCATCTGTGCATTGCGCTCAAAAAATTCGGGGTTGTGCTGAAGGTAGTCGGCAATCGACTCTTCGGTAATGGCGATGTCGGTCAAGCTGTTCATAACGTATCGGGTATGTCGATTTGGCCTTCAAAAACAAACTCGGCAGGGCCGGTCATGCGCACGCAGTCTTGCGCGCCACCCGCCCACTCAATGGTCAACAAACCTCCGCGGGTTTGCACATCCACTCGGCTGTCCAGCAGCCCCCAACCAATGCCGGCCACCACCGCTGCGCAGGCGCCGGTGCCGCAAGCCAGTGTCTCGCCTGAGCCTCGCTCATAGACGCGCAGATTCACGGCACTGCGGTTGATGATTTGCATAAAGCCTGCATTCACGCGCTGCGGAAAACGCGCATGGTGCTCAATCAACGGTCCATGCAACTCAACCAGCGCAGTGTTCACATCGTCCACCAGTTGCACGGCGTGGGGGTTGCCCATGGAGACAGGCGCTATCCAATCCGTAGCAGATTGTCCAGACGCATCAAGCACTAGAGGCCATTTTTGTGCAAAACCCAGCATCTCAGGCTGCAAACCCTCGGTGGTGAAGGGGACCTTGGCGGGCTCAAGCTGCGGCGCGCCCATGTCTACGGTTACGCGGCCGTTGCTGTGAATTTCGGGGGCGATGATGCCCGAGAGCGTCTGCACGCGGATCACGCTTTTATCGGTCAAGCCCTTGTCATGCACATAACGGGCAAAGCAGCGCGCGCCATTGCCGCACTGCTCCACCTCACCACCATCGGCATTGTGAATAACGTATTCAAAATCCACGCCCTGCGCCGGGGCGGGGCGCACGGTCAAAATCTGATCGGCACCCACGCCAAACTGGCGATTGGCCAAATAACGGTATTGGGCGGCGTTCAAGCCTAGGCGTTGCTGGGTTTCGTCGAGCACGACAAAGTCGTTGCCCGCACCTTGCATCTTGGTAAAGCGAATCTGCATGATGCTGACCATTATCGCGCCCAGCACGCGGCATGCGCCATAGACAAGGCATAGACAAGCGTCAGCGATACAGCTTTTGCAGCAACTCCATCAGTTGCGCCTGCTCCGTCCCGCTCAAATGAGCAACGGCTTGCGCCTCTTGGCTTTTAAGTTCTGACTGAGCCATATCGACCAATTCGCGCCCTGCAGCGCTTAAATACAGGCCCGTCGCCCGCCCGTCACGCGGGTGCGGACGGCGCTCAAGCAAGCCGCGTTTGCCCAGTGCATCAATCATTCCAACCATATTGGGCGGCAGCACCGCCAGTTGCTGACAAAGCTGGCGCGAAGTGATACCGGCATTGCTAGCGACCAGCGACAGCACGGAAAACTCCACAATTTTCAGATCAAAGCGTTCCATGCTTTGCACAAAAACGCCCACCAGCAACAGCGACGCACGCCGCGCGTTGTAGCCCAGCAGTGATTCGAGAAAGCTGGCGTCTACAGATTCAACGACTAAACGCTGAGTTGCTTCAGGCTCTGTCGTTTCACGCTCATGCACTTCACGACTCTGAGCTTCAAGGCTCGCAGCATCCGCGCTTGCAGGCGATGTCTTTGTTTCTTTAGCCGCAGCTTGGGCAGTCTTGTTGGAGAGCATGGGAGATGGCAAAAGAGTAGGTAAAAAACAAACAGCGTGCGCCGTAAAAAAGCGAGCCTTCAGGGCGGGGGATCCCACAAAAGCTCGTGATTTTGCGGGTTTTTCCTGCACCCTTCAGACTTATTGAATCAATTCATCGACACATACTGTTGGTTGCCATGCACCACAGAAGCCTGCGCCCACTGCGATTTCATCAGGCTTATGCGCCAGTCCATTTCGGGCAAGATGCGCTGCTGCACCTGTTTGAGCGGGCCTTTCCAGCGCGCACTGTCTGTACCCGGCGTGTTTGCAATTCGCGCCCAGGCCCAGCCCAGCAGCAGCACGGCCACGCAGCGCAGGTAGTCATCGGCCACCCGCCATGCCAATGTGTCGTCTTCCTTGCAGGCCTGCGCCAGCGCGGTGGTGAAGTAGCGCAGTTGCGCCAGGCCGCGCAAAACCTCGGCATCCAGCGGGCGGCCAGCATCTAGCGACTTGCGCAGCGACAGCAGCCACTGGCCCATGGCCTGCCCGCCATCGGGCAGCACTTTGCGCACCAGCAGATCAATGGCCTGAATCTCGTTTGTGCCCTCATAAATCATGGCCACGCGAGAATCGCGCACGATTTGTTCAATGCCCCACTCACGGATATAGCCGTGGCCGCCAAAGACCTGCAGGCAGGCGCTGGCGCCTTCAAAGGCCTGCTGCGTCCACGCAGCTTTAAGCACGGGCGTAATCAAGCTGCACCACTGCTGCGCCTGCTCGCGTTCCTTCGCACTTTCAGAATGGCGCGCCACATCGAGGTACACGCCGGTCTGGTAGGCCAGCACACGCCCACCATCCACCCATGCGCGCTGCACATCCAGCGTGCGGGCAATGATCGGGTGCTCAATAATCAAATCCGCTGCGTCGCCCAAACCGCGCGATGCAGGCACCGCACCCGGCGCTCGCATCTGGCGTCGCTCCAGCGCATAGGCGTGGGCTTTTTGCCATGCCGCATCCAGCAGGCCAATGCCTTGCAGCGCCACATGCAGGCGTGCGGCATTCATCATCACAAACATGGCGTTCAGGCCTGCGTCGCTCTGGCCGATCAACCAACCGGTGGCAGCATCAAAACGCATCACGCAGGTAGGGCTGCCGTGCAGGCCCATCTTCTCTTCAATACGCTCGCAAACCACGGCGTTGCGCTCGCCATCTGGCAACACCTTGGGCACCAGAAACAGCGACAAGCCCTTAGGTCCAGACGCTGCACCGGGCAGGCGTGCCAACACCAGATGCACAATGTTTTCGGTCAAATCATGCTCACCGCCCGAGATAAAAATCTTGCCGCCGCTGATGGCGTAACTCTCACCCAGCGCAGTCACCCCTGCTGGCACGGCCTGCGTGCGCACTTGGCCCAGATCGCTACCCGCATGCGCTTCCGTCAAGCACATGGTGGCCAGCCATTCGCCGCTGGCGATTTTTGACAGGTAAGCCGTCTTCAGCGCATCGCTACCGTGATGCTTGAGACATTCATATGCGCCGTGCAGCAGGCCCGGTGCCATGGTCCAGCCATGATTGGCAGCACTCAGCCATTCATACAGAACCCCCTCCAACACCCAAGGCAAGCCCTGCCCTCCATCTTCCTCAGCACAGGCCAGCGCAGGCCAACCGGCCTGCCAGAAGTCCTGATATGCACTGGCAAAACCCGGCGGCGTAGTCACACGGCCCGCGTCAAACTGCACCCCTATTTCATCGCCGCTGCGCGACAGCGGTGCCACCACATCGCCCACCCACTTGCCAGCCTCATCCAGCACCTGCTGCATCAAAGCCTGATCTGTGTCCGCATGGGCAGGCAGGCGCTGCAACTGCTCATCAGCCTTGAGCACATCAAACAAAAGAAACGCGTTATCAGCGCAGCTGGGCAAATAGGACATACAAGGCAAGCTGCCAACGCAGCGAAAAACTGAAGCGAAAACAGACTGTGCAAGAAGCACAGTCCCAAAAACCAGAGGCGCCCAGCAAGAGCCGCCTCGCGGCGAGGGCGCCGTCTCCCTCCGGGGGAAGCGGCGCAGCCGCTCAGGGGGAGGTTAGGAGTCTGCTGTAAAGCCAATCTGCTTGACCAGCGGCCCCCAGCGCTCAAACTCAGCCTGCTGCGAGCGAGCCATTTCCTCAGGCGTAGAGCTGGTCGCAATCAGGCCCACCACGCCCACACTCTCCTTGACCGCATCGCTCTTGAGTGCCGCGGTGATGGCGGCATGGGCACGCTGGCGCACATCGGCAGGCGTTTTGGCGTTCGCATAGAAGCCGAACCACTCTTCAGCAATCAGGTCGTTATAGCCCTGCTCTGCAAACGTGGGCACATTGGGCAGGTAGGGGTTGCGCTGCTGACCACTGGTGGCCAGCACGCGCAACTTGCCTGCCTTGTAATAGCTCAAGAAATCTCCACTGGGGCCCATGACCGCCGCAATCTGGCCGCCCGCCAAATCAGCAACCGCAGGGGCCGTTCCGCGATAAGGCACATGGCTGAGCTTGACACCGGAGCGCAGGCTGAGCAGTGCGCCAATCAGGTGCGGCTGGGTGCCAGCGCCGGGGCTGCCAAAGCTGGCCTTATCGGGGTTGTTTTTGCACCATGCCAAAAAGTCTTTGAGCGTCTTGACCTCAGCAGGCACGGCCGGGCCAACTGCCAGACCGTGGTGCATGATGGCACCAATCGAAATCGGCTCGAAGTCCTTTGCCTGATAGGGCAGCTTGCTATAAATATGGGGGTAGATGGAGAAGGCGGAGACCTGCGAGAGCACGATCACCGAACCATCACCCACAGAGCCGCGCAGGCTTTCCAGCGCAATGCGGCCACCAGCGCCAGGCTTGTTTTCCACCACGCCCATATTCTTGGTGTAACTGGTGCCACCAATCTTCTCCGCCACGCGGCGGGCCACCGAGTCACCGGCGCTGCCCGCCGGGAAGCCGTAAAGAATGCGAACTTGCTCCAACGGGGCACTGCCCTGTGCATAAGCACTGCGGCTGGCGATAGAGCTGAACGCAGCCAGCGCAGCGCCTGCGCTCAGACTTTTGACGAAATTGCGACGATCTTGCATGGTTTGTCTCCTATTTAAGAAATGACGGACTCTCCGGTCCTGTGAAATCAATACCTGTCTCAATCTTTAGCACTGTGCTGGCTCAAGCCAGAGACACCCAGCAAGGGCCGACCCGCAGCAATGGTGTCGTCCCCTTGGGGAAGGCGCAAAGCGCCACAGGGGGTGCCTTTTCTAACGCGGCGCCATGCGCAGCGCACCATCAAGGCGAATCACTTCGCCATTCAGGTGATCGTTGCGCACGATATGCAAAGCCAGCTCAGCAAACTCCGAAGGCTTGCCCAGCCGCGATGGGAATGGGATGGATGCCGCCAGCGACTGCTGCACTGCCTCAGGTAACTCCTGCATCAACGGCGTTGCAAACAAACCGGGGGCCACGGTGCAAACGCGAATGCCGTGCTGGGCCAAGTCACGCGCCATTGGAAGCGTCATGCCGACCAGCCCGCCCTTGGATGCGCTGTATGCCTGCTGGCCTACTTGCCCATCAAAAGCCGCAACCGATGCGGTGTAGACAATCACGCCCCGCGCGCCATCCTCCAGCGCAGCCAGCTTGGCGCAGCGCGCCGCAAACAGGCGCGTCATGTTGTAGCTGCCAATGAGGTTGACGCGAATCACGCGCTCAAAATCATCCAGCGACGCAGGCTCTCCGTCACGACTGATCACACGCTTGGCCGTGCCAATGCCCGCTACGTTCATCAAAATTCGTACATCTGCCCCCCAGTGCGCTTTGATCTGATCGAGCGCCGCCGTCACGCTGGCCGTATCGCAGATATCGCACTCCAGGGCCATGCCACCAATCTCAGCCGCCACAACCTTGGCTTTGTCCAGCTGGCGGTCCAGCACTGCCACTTTGGCCCCGGCCGCCGCCAGAGCGCGGGCCGTGGCTTCACCCAACCCCGAGGCTGCGCCAGTGACGATGGCTATCTGATCTTGAACTTGCATTTCACTATCCTTTTTAAAGCTGCTTTTGCCTGCTGCTATTAGGTTTAAGCCTGATTTGGCTTAAAAATTCAGCTTAAACATTCGGCTTCAAGATCAAGGCCAGCGTCTCGTCATACAAACCCGCCACCACATCGGCGCGATGCTGCAGCACGGCGCGCTGGTTGATGGAGCCTTTGTCTGTCACTTCACCCAAGTCCAGCGATGGCGCACGCGTAGCAGCCACGGCACGCGCAATGCGGCTAGCACTGCCGGTGGCGGTTTGCGCCAGCTGGTTGAGCACGTTCTGCAAATGCTGCTGAACGGGCGCGCTGTGCATGATTTGCTCTTGCGTGGTACCAGCGCCCAAGCCGCTGAGCGCTGCGCAGGCCGGTGTGCCAAAGATGATGACACCCACCTCTTTGCGGTCTAGCCCGGTCACCACAACATCCTGAATGTAGGGCGCCCCCGCATGAATGACCTTGGCGCGCAGCGGGCCGACGTTCACAAAGGTACCGGTCGCCAGCTTGAAGTCTTCGGCAATGCGGCCATCAAAACGCAGGCCTTGGTTGTGGTCCTGCGCATCGCGCCACTGCACGGCGTCGCCAGTGCTAAAGAACCCTTCTTCATCAAACGCTTCGGCCGTTGCCTCTGGCGCACGCCAGTAGCCGGGCGTGATGTTGGGGCCGCGGTAGCGCACTTCCAGCTTGCCATCGACTGGCACGAGCTTTAACTCCAAGCCCGGCACAGGCACGCCCAGATCGCCGGATCGCACATCGGCACGGTTCACAAACAGTGCCGACGGCGATGACTCCGTCATGCCCAGCCCCGTGCCCATCACCACGCGGTGACCCAGCTCTTTTTCTTGCGTGCGGTACAGGCTGTCCCACACCGACTGCGCCAGCGATGCGCCGGCGTAATAAAACATGCTCAGGCGCTTGAGTAGGCTGCGGCGCAGCACGGCGTCATCCTCCATCGCAGCGGCAATATATTCAAAACCGGTGGGCACATTGAAGTAGGCCGTGGGCGATATTTCGCGCAGATTGCGCAGCGTCTCGCCAATGCCAGCCGCTGTGGGCTTGCCTTCGTCGATATAAAGCGTGCCGCCGTGGTAGAGCGTCAGCCCAATGTTCTTGTTGCCGCCAAAGGTGTGGTTCCACGGCAGCCAATCGACCAGCACGGGCGGGCCTTTGACCATATCGGGCATGGTCTGCGCAATTTGCTGCTGGTTGGCGCACCACATACCGTGGGTGTTGATGACCGCCTTGGGCAGTTTGGTCGACCCCGATGTGAACAAAAATTTGGTGATTGTTTCTGGCCCTGTGGCCTGCATGGCGGCGTCGGCTGCGGGTGTGGGCTGTGTCGCCAGTAAGTCGGCAAACAAGGTGTGCTGTGCGGCACCCACAGCAGGCTTGCCATAGACCACTTCGCAGCCCTGCGGCAGCACGGCCCGCACAGCCTTTTCATAGCGCGCGGCATCGCTGGCAAAGATCAGACCGGGGGTGAGCGTATCGACCACATGGCGCAGCTTGGCGTAATCAGTGCTGATCAGCGAGTACGCGGTGGAAGCCGAGCAATACGGCACACCCGCATACAGGCAGCCCATGGCCAGCATGGCGTGATCGAGATCGTTTTCGCTGAGGATGATGACAGGGCGCTCTGCCGACAGCTTGCGATCAATCAACGCCTGCGCAATACTGCGCGCAGCGGCCAGAGTCTGTGCGTAGCTGACGTGTTTCCAGTCGCCTGTGCTGCCATCGGCCAGCCGCTCACGCTGGGCGATAAAGGTGTGATCGGGCGTGGTTTTCGCCCAATGCACCAGCCGATCCGTCATGCGTGCTGCATAAGGGGCGAGTTCCTGATCGGCCCGGACATAACTCGTACCGTCACTCCTCTCATCGACTTGGAGGCTGCACACGCCAAACTCCAGCGCGCGGTACTTGGGGTTTTGGTCTTGTTCTTTGCCTTGTTCTGCCTGGCTGATGACGTGCATGGCTGTATTGGTCTCTTGCATGGTCTTTGTCTCCACCTCTTATTTTGATGCGCTAGGTTTTCTAGTCTTTGCTGACCTTGGCGGCTCGTCCAGCCAGAAACTCCTGCAAGCGAAATTTCGCTTCGGGTGCGCTTTGCGCCACGGCGGCCATCAGTGCTTCAGTCATCAGGCCTTGGTCTGACGGCTGCTCGGCAATGCGGGGCAGCGCATGCACCAGCGCGTAATTGGTCATGGGGGCGTTTTCGGCAATTCGCAACGCCAGCTCTACCGCCTTATCAAGAGCCTGACCTTCTGGCACTAAATATTGCGACAGGCCAATGCGCTCGCCCTCTTCAGCCTTGTAGACGCGGCCGGTGAACATCATGTCGGCCATGCGCGCCGCGCCAATCAGGCGTGGAATGCGCACCGAGCCGCCACCGCCCACAAAAATGCCACGCGAGCCTTCGGGCAGTGCATAAAACGTGCTGCTGTCTGCTACACGGATATGGCAGGCACTGGCCAGTTCCAGCCCACCTCCCACCACCGCGCCATGCAAAGCCGCGACCACAGGCACAGCGCCAAACTGCACCTGACGCAAGGCTTCATGCCACATGCGTGAATGCAACACGCCTTGCGAGGCATCGCGCTCGCCCAGCTCGCTCAGGTCCAGCCCCGCGCAAAAGTGCGGGCCATCACCATCCACCACCGCTGCGCGCACGCTGGCGGGCAGGTTCATAAAAATATCGCGCAGCCCCAGCACCAACCCATCCGACAAGGCATTGCGCTTGACAGAACGCATCAGGCGAATGACCGCCACCTGCTGGGCATCACCACGAAATTCAACTGCAATTTCTTTATGATTCATAACCATTCCTTTGCTTCATTATTGTTATTTTGAATAATCAAATGCAAGCAACTGAACGCGGTTTACTCTCAGTGATTTCCCCGATTTGACGCGCGGCAACGACGCTAATAGTCCAGAGATGACATCCAATGGCACTACGTATTTCGCATAATTCGATTCCATGACCCCACCCAGCCAGCCCCGCCCCAACCAGCTTCTGTACCCCCAGCTCGATCCAGCTCCTGCCCGTGAAGCCGCCACCGTCCTGCTGCTGCGCGATAGCAATGATGGAGCCGATGGCTTTGAAGTACTGATGACAAGGCGCGCCGACCAAGGTATTTTTGCCAACGCCTATGTGTTCCCCGGCGGCGGACTGGAAGCTCAGGATGCCGACCCCAGCAACCACGCGCTGGCCCGCGTGCGCTCCAGCATGGTTGAGGTGGGCGGCGATAAGCGCATCACACAGGCGCTAGCCGGCATTCGCGAAACATTCGAAGAGCTGGGCATTTTGCTGGCTTATGACGAAACGGGTCAGCCCGTCGCACCTGCGCAGGTGCAGCAACTCGACCGCCATACATCGCTGTATGAGCAATGCCGCGAACGTGGGTGGACGCTGGCAGTCGATCAGCTTTGGTACCTAGCAAACTGGACAGCTCCTTTTGACCTACCTAAGCGCTTTAACGTACCGTTTTTTGTAGCCCGTACGCCTGATGGGCAAACTCCGGTGGCCGATGAAACCGAGCAGTTCGAGCCCACCTGGATTCGCCCACAAGATGCAGTGCAGCGCTTTGAAGAAAAAAATCTGTTCATCCTCTTCCCCACCCTGAGCACGTTGAAGCGAATCTCTGCACTGCCTGATACGCATGCGCTCATCAACACGCTGCAAAGCGAAAAACCGCTGTGGCAAGCCAGCCCGCGTGGGGGGCATCTACAGGGTAAGGACACTCGTCACACCGAAACCGACATGGCCTATGGCGAGCTGGAAATGGTGCTGCCCGACGGCCACGGTATTCATCACCTGGACTGGCAAAACGAAAAGGCTGTGCCGCTGCGCAAAAACCTAATGCGCCTGACGGCCCCCAACCCCGGCATGATGAGCGGCCCCGGAACCAACACCTATCTGGTGGGGGATGCCAGCAGCGGCTACA
Organism: Comamonas sp. Y33R10-2; assembly: GCF_019355935.1. Lineage (NCBI taxonomy): Bacteria > Pseudomonadati > Pseudomonadota > Betaproteobacteria > Burkholderiales > Comamonadaceae > Comamonas > Comamonas sp. Y33R10-2. Next base: position 3,385,063 of record NZ_CP079925.1, on the reverse strand, counting down.
TCGTCATCGACCCAGGTCCCAACGAGTCGGTGCACCTACAGCGCATTCATGAGGCCACCGGGGGCGATATTCGCTTTATCGTCTGCACCCACTCCCACCCCGACCACTCGCCGGGCGCCGCGCCGCTGCAGGCGCTGGTGGAGCAATCAAGCCAAGGCAAGCCACCCATAATGGGCATGGCTTCAGCCCCCACGGCGCGGGCCCACAGCCGCTTCAAGCCTGATGTTTCGCTACGTGATGGAGAGCACATTACGCTGACTGGGCAAGGGCCAGACGGTGACATTACGCATACGCTGCAAGCCATCTTCACGCCCGGCCATGCGGCCAATCACCTGTGTTTTTTACTGCAAGAAGATGCCCTGCTGTTCAGCGGCGACCACATCCTCAACGGCAGCACCACCGTTATCAGCCCGCCAGACGGCAACATGATCGATTACCTGGCTTCGCTGGATAAGCTTCATGCGCTGTGCCTTGAACGAGACATTCGCTACATCCTGCCCGCCCACGGTTATGTGCTGGGCTTTGCGCGCCATCAGATCACCAAACTCAAAGCGCATCGACTGGCGCGCGAGGCCAAGGTACACGACGCCATGCGCAGCAAGCCCGACGGCAGCATTCAGGACTGGGTGGCCATTGTCTACGCCGACACGCCGCCCGCGCTGTGGCCCGTAGCCCAGCAGTCGCTGCTGGCCCATGTGGAGCGAATTCAGAAGCTCTGCTTGGGCAGGTAAGCCCGCCGCTGCCCTGCTAGACCTGTGGACAACTAGGACATGGCCGTAGCATTAAGCTATCGCCATGTCTGAATCCCTGCCTGAACAACAAAGCATCCGCCTCGCAAAACGCGTGGCAGAGCAAGAAAAATGCTCGCGTCGCGAGGCCGAACTGCATATCGAAGCGGGCAATGTCCAGGTCGATGGCAAAGTCGTGCAAGTGCCCGAGACACGCGTTAGCCCCGAGCAGGTCGTGACCGTGCGCGCCGGCGCCAAGCCTGAAGCGCTGCCGCCCGTGACCATCTTGATGAACAAGCCTTCGGGCATGACACAAGGCAAGGCCTATGGCCGCGTGCGCAGCGCGCATTCGCTCCTGGGCGAAGCTACCAAGGCCCAGCTGGATACGCCCATGCCCCAGCTGGTGCTGGACCATCACTTCAAAAATCTGGAGTCGTTTCTGACGATTCCCCTGCCTGCCAGCGGCCTGATCATCTACACGCAAGACAAGCGCATCATCCGCAAACTGGCCGAAGAAGGTAAATGGCTGGAGCAGGAAATCATCGTCGGCGTAGAAGGCCAGATCATTGAAGATGGCCTCGAGATCCTCTGCGAAGGCCTGCCCATTCCCGGCGGCAACGGCCACCGCCGCATGCCACCTTGCCATGTCAGCTGGCAAAACGAAGGCCATTTGCGCTTTGCGCTCAAAGGCATTGCGCCCGAAGAGATTGAAAAGATGTGCGAAGCCATTGGCCTGACTCTGACCAGCATGCGCCGCCTGCGCGTGGGCCGCGTGTCTCTGGCTAAGGTGCCAGAAGGACAGTGGCGTTATCTGATGCCTTGGGAACGCTTCTAAGACCCGCCAGCGCAAGCATTGATACGTCGTTGCTTCGCCTTGTCGTACTCATGTACTGCCTGCGGCTTCGCGCCTCGTCTCAACCGTAAACCTTTGGTTTACTGGCTCGCGCTAGCGGCTTTGCAAGTCAGATTACTATCAAAAAAAGAGCTGCCAGTGCTTTAAACATAAGCACTGGCAGCTCTTTTTATTTGGAATAAGTGTGAAGTGCGCCGATAAGCCGGATTCTGTGCACAACGGTTTCCCGCCATGTGACCGCCATTAATCTTGGCTGCCAGTCGCCTGACAGCTCGGTGCTACCTACCCGCACACTCCGGGGGCCCCGTCAACGTGTGCCTACTTGGTATTGCTGCGCGTAGAGATTGCCCGTTTCACCCCAGCCGGTATACCTTGCGGCACTCCTGCCAGACTCGTCTCTGTTGCTCTAATCCTCACCTCACGGTGGACAGCCGTTAGCTGCTACGCCGCCCTATGCAGTCCGGACGTTCCTCCAGTACGATCTTTCGACCCAACGACAAGCGTTGGCCTTTCGGCTAGTACCAGCGGCGGTCTGGCGCACTTCACGATCCGTATTATCTCCCGTTCGCAAAGAGCTTGTACTGAACTGACATCAAAACTCTCTGGTCGCTGCGCAATAAAACGCTCAAGCCTGCTTCTAGCTCAGCAAGTTAACGATGCTGTAACTCATCAAAGACAGCAAACTGACCACGGCCGCCAGCATCAACCAAGGTGCCCAGCGCTGCTCGCGATAAGAAAAACCAACCATTAGCAGCACGCAACAAGCTGCCAGCAGCATCAACGTTGCATTGAAAGACATCGTGTTTTTCCTCTATCAAAAAATGCCCCAATAACCATTGAATTCATTCTTACCCAACACCGTCTGCGGCGTGCAGGCAAGCGGCTCGGCCTTGATCTGCAACAAGCATATTCATATACCTATGCGTTAGAACAACTACGCCACAATGCATGAGTCGGGCACAGCTGTGCCCTCCTCAGAGCACTTTTCCACACCGGAGGCTTCATGAAGTTCGACAACGTCCTGCAAACCATTGGCAACACGCCCGTCATTCACATCAACCGCCTGTTTGGCGCCAACGCCAACGTGTGGATCAAGTCCGAGCGCAGCAACCCCGGCGGCTCCATCAAAGACCGCATTGCACTGGCCATGGTGGAAGACGCGGAAAAATCCGGCGCCTTAAAGCGCGGCGGAACCATCATCGAGCCCACCAGCGGCAACACAGGCGTGGGCTTGGCGCTGGTCGCAGCCGTCAAAGGCTACAAGCTGATTTTGGTCATGCCCGAGAGCATGAGCATCGAGCGCCGCCGCCTGATGCTGGCCTATGGCGCATCGTTTGACCTGACGCCCAAGGAAAAAGGCATGAAGGGCGCCATTGCCCGCGCCCAAGAACTGGCCGCGCAAACGCCTGACTCGTGGATTCCCCAGCAATTCGAGAACCCCGCCAACGTGGCTATCCATGAAACCACCACGGCGCAAGAAATTCTGCGCGACTTCCCCGATGGTCTGGATGCATTTATTACCGGCGTGGGCACGGGTGGTCACCTGACCGGCGTGGCGCGCGTGCTCAAAGCCAAGTGGCCCAACCTCAAGGTCTATGCGGTGGAGCCATCTGCATCACCGGTGATCTCTGGCGGCCAGCCTGCACCCCACCCCATTCAGGGCATTGGCGCAGGCTTCATCCCCAAAAATCTGGACACCAGCTTGCTGGACGGCGTGATTCAGGTCGAGGCCGAGCCCGCCCGCGAATACGCCCGCCGCATGGCTGCTGAAGAAGGCCTGCTGGTCGGCATCTCCTCCGGTGCTACGCTGGCGGCCATTGCACAAAAGCTGCCTGAGCTGCCCGCTGGCGCCAAGGTATTGGGCTTTGCCTATGACACGGGCGAGCGTTATCTGTCGGTTGAAGGCTTCCTGCCCCAGTCCTGATTGCCACATCCCCCATCAAAAACGCCGCAAACTCAGCGGCGTTTTTTTGATTGGAAAATGCTTATAGCGCAATCAATAAAAGCGCCTGCAGCTATCAATCAAGGAGTAGCCAACGCCACCGCAGCCAGCATGCGCACCACCTGCGCCATGCGCGTGTAATCCAGCCGCTCCCAGGTGTCTGTGCGCTGGTGGTAGTGCGGGTTACGCATGAACGAGGTGTCCGTCACCATGATGGCCGGATAGCCCAGCCGCCAGTAGTTCAGGTGATCCGAGAAATCCACCCCATGCACAAAGCGCGGGGAATTGAGTGAATGCACTTCTAGTGGATTCTGCCCACCGCCTGCAGCGCGCATGACAGCCTTAGTGCGACGCATCTCACCAAAATTCTTCAGCTCCCCAATCAGACCGATGAAGTTGCCCTTGTCCGGGTAAATCCAGCCCAGCGGAGCCAGTGGATAAGTCTGGCTTCCCGGCTCATCGCTGTAGTAGCCAATCATCTCGATGGACAGCATCAGCCGCACGGGCTGGTTACGCTGCTGCAGAGAAAGCGCATGGCGGTAGCTGCCCATATCGTCGGTACGAAAGTTGGGTGGCTCCTCCAGGGTATAGAACACCAGCTCTACCGGCTGGCTAGGAGCCTTGTTTACCAGCAGGCGCGCCAACTCCAGCAAACCTGCCACGCCGCTGGCGTTATCGTCCGCACCGGGCGTAGGTACGCCCTCATGCGTGAGCGCACTGTCGTAGTGCGCACCCATTACCAGCAGCGGCTTAGCGCCCTCTACTGGGCCAAAGCGCGCTATTAAGTTTTCATAGCTCTGACCACCAACTTCAAAACGCTGGCGCTCTGCCGTCACTCCTGATTGAGCCAGTTCCGCCACGATGTAATCAGCAGCGCGTTGCAGCGTCTGCGGCTGATCAAACCCTCGCCCTAGAAAATCCTCGCTCAGCACGCGCACATGTTTACGTAGCCGGTCTGGTGATGCTTGAAAATCAGGAATGGCTGTGTGCGCAAAACCCGTCACCGGCTGAGAAATCACGCAGCCGCTGATGCCAAGCGTCAGCGCCAACACAATCACAGCTATAGATGCTGTCCAGCGCCATCTGCGGGATGTAAAACCGTGATGAAGCGAAGAGCGTACAGCAGAAATTTTCATGGCTTTGAGAACGACAGAGTTATGAGCCCATGGTCTGGGCGGGCTTGCCAGCATCATCACACCTGTGCCGCCCACTCCCCTACCATGACGAACAAAAGTGCCATTAGCTGGTACCGGGAGTATTGCCATCGTGTTCCGATTTTTTGAAAAACAAGTCCCCCCTTATCCCGCACAAGAGCCCAAGGTTCCGCCCGTGGGCTTCTTCGCCTTTGTCTGGGCCTGTACACAGGGCATGCGCGGCTGGATTGGGCTGCTGACCCTCACATCCGCCCTGCTGGCCGCGTATGAGGCTGTGCTTTTCGCCATCATGAGCCACGTAGTTGACTGGCTCAGCGCTGCTGCACCCGCCGATTTTTTGGAAGCGCAACGCGGCACTCTCATCGGTATTGCCGCCATCTTGATGGGCAGCGTGGCCCTGCTGGCCCTGCACACCACTGTCATGCATCAGGTGCTGGCCATCAACTTCCCCATGCGGCTGCGCTGGGTGTTTCATAAGCTGATGCTAGGCCAGAGCATGTCGTTCTACGCGGACGAATTTGCGGGCCGCATCACCACCAAGATCATGCAGACCGCACTTTCCGTGCGTGAAGTGCTGTTTATGGTGGTCGATGTGTTTGTGGGCGTGGGCGTCTACATGATCGGCATTTTGATTTTGGCCGCCAGCTTTGAGTGGCGGCTAATGGTGCCCTTTGCACTGTGGTTCGTTGCCTATACCAGCGCCTGCTTTTACTTTGTGCCACGTCTGGGCAAGATCGGTAAAAGCCAGGCCGATGCCCGCTCGATGATGACCGGCCGCGTGACCGATGCCTACACCAATATCGCCACCGTCAAGCTGTTTGCTCACACGCGCCGCGAAGCAGAATACGCCCGCAATGCCATGGACGCCTTCAAGGTTACCGGCTATGCGCAGATGCGCCTGGTCAGCCTGTTCGAGATCACTAACCACCTGATGATTGCCCTGCTGCTGCTGGGCAGCGGCGGCACCGCCCTGTATTTGTGGACGCAAGGCCAAGCCAGCGCCGGTGTGGTGGCTGCCGTCATTGCCATGGCGCTGCGCCTGATGGGATATTCGCACTGGGTGATGTGGCAGATGACGGGCTTGTTTGAGAATGTGGGCACGATTCAAGACGGCATCACCACGCTAACCAAACCGCGCACGATTGTGGATGACGCCAACGCCAAGCCACTGCAAGTCGCCCAAGGCGGCATTGCTTTTGAAAACGTGAGCTTTGGCTACAAGGCCGATGGCAAAAAGGTGATGGACCAGCTCAACCTGAACATTCGCCCCGGCGAGCGCATTGGCCTGATTGGCCGCTCGGGCGCCGGTAAATCCACGCTGGTCAATCTGCTGCTGCGCTTTCATGAAGTGCAAGACGGGCGCATCACCATCGACGGCCAAGACATTCGCCACGTTACGCAAGACAGCCTGCGCAGCGCCATCGGCATGGTCACTCAAGACACCTCGCTCTTGCACCGCTCCATGCGCGACAACATTCTCTACGGCCGCCCCGATGCCACCGAAGCGCAGATGCTGGCCGCCGCCGACAAAGCCGAAGCCTCCGACTTCATCGCTACGCTGACCGATCTGAAAGGCCGCAGCGGCTACGACGCGCAAGTGGGGGAGCGCGGCGTCAAGCTCTCTGGCGGCCAGCGCCAGCGCGTGGCCATTGCCCGCGTGATGCTCAAAGACGCACCGATTTTGCTGCTGGACGAAGCCACCAGTGCGCTGGACAGCGAGGTCGAAGCCGCCATTCAGCAAAGCTTAGATGGCTTGATGCAAGGAAAAACTGTCATTGCCATTGCCCACCGTCTGTCCACCATCGCGGCTATGGATCGTCTCATCGTGATGAATGAAGGCCAGATCGCAGAAGAAGGCACGCACCAGCAGCTGCTGGCCAAGGGCGGTATCTACGCCAAGCTGTGGGCGCACCAAAGCGGCGGTTTTCTGGCTGAAGCTGACAACTCGATTCTTTGATCTCAATCAGCAAAAAATTCAAGAAAAACAGACTGCAGTCCTTTATATATAAGCACTATCAGCTTTCTTTTTGATAGCAAAAAAATAGCTTGATGCAAGTGGATGAGAAAGCCCTAGTCCACTCGCACCAAGCGGCTGCAACTCCGGTTTGCAAAAATGCAGACAACCCAGCAACACAGATCACCATGAGCATCGAACTCCCCAAGCACGCACAGCAGCAGGCCATCACATCCATCGAACGCTATTTCCGCGAGAACATGGACGAGCCCATCGGCAATATGCAGTCCGGCGCGCTGCTCAATTTCTTTCTCGCAGAGATTGGCCCAACCATCTACAACAAGGCCATCGCCGATGTTCAGGAGAACATGCAGGCCCGCCTGCAAGAGCTGGACTATGAAGTGGGCAAGGAAGAGTTTGGCTACTGGACTGCCAAACGCCCAGCGCGCCGATAAACCCCTGCTCGCCGTCTCTCCCCTCCCCGCCCGCGCAGCCTGACATCCCCTGTCAGGCTGTTTTTGTTTGGATGAACGCCGATGAGCGCTTCTTGCCCTAGTCAGGCCTCGTAACATCAGCACATGCGCATCCTCCACACCTCCGACTGGCATCTGGGCCAGCATTTCATGGGCTACAGCCGCCAGGCCGAGCATCAGGCCTTGATCGACTGGCTGCTCACCCAAGTCCAGAGCCAAGCGGTGGATGCAGTGCTCATCGCTGGCGATATTTTCGACACCGGCGCGCCGCCCAGCTATGCACGCGAGCTTTACAACCAGTTGATTGTTCGCCTGCACGAGGCGGGCGTGGCCCTACTGCTGCTGGCTGGCAACCACGACTCGGTCAGCGTGCTCGATGAAAGCCGCGATCTGCTCTCGCACCTAGGCACCCAAGTCATCAGCTCCACCGGAGACGATGACCAGCATGTCGTCACGCTGGCACTGCGCGGTGGACAAAAAACACCTGGCTGTATCGTCTGCGCCCTGCCCTTTATTCGCCCGCGCGATGTGCAGCAAAGCCAAGCCGGGCAAAGCGCGCAAGAAAAACAGCAGGCGCTGCAAACCGCCATTGCTGCCACCTACCAGCGCGTGTATGCGGCGGCATTGCAAAAGCAGGCCGATTGGCTGACCAACACGGGCCAGCATCTGCCCATCATCGCCACTGGCCACCTGACCACCGTGGGCGCCAGCAGCAATGAATCGGTGCGCGAAATTTATGTGGGCGCGCTCGAAGCCTTTCCCACCAACGCTTTCCCGCCCGCCAGCTACATCGCGCTGGGCCATATCCACAAGCCACAGGCTGTGGGCGGGCTGGAGCACATCCGCTACAGCGGCTCGCCCATTGCGCTGGGTTTTGATGAAGCCAAACAAACCAAGCAAGTGCTGCTGGTCGACTTGGATGCCAGTGGCCTGCAGTCCGTCACCGCCTTGCCTGTGCCGGTGTTCCAGCCCATGGCCGCACTCAGAGCCAGCTTGAAGCACTTGTCCGCCTTGCTCCAAGAAGCTGCAGCCAAAGCCATTGGCGATGCGCCTGTCTGGGTGGAAGTGACCGTGCAAGAAGACGACTACCTGGCCGACATTGCCAGCCGGGTGCAAGCCATGGCTGAAGGCATGCCACTGAACATTCTGCGCATCAAACGCCAGCGCGGACTGGCTGCTGCGCAACTGGTGAGTGATGCACATGAATCACTGGATGAACTCAGCCCGCTTGAGGTATTTGAGCGCCGCTTAGCGCAAGAAAGTTTGGAGCCGCCCCTGCAATTAGCCTTGACCGAGCGCTACCAGCAAGTGCTGCAAAGCTTGAACTCAAGCACAGGAGACGCAGCATGAAAATTCTGAAACTGCGCCTTAAAAATCTGAACTCACTCAAAGGCGAGTGGAGTATTGACTTCACCGCTGCTCCGTTTGCCGACAACGGCTTGTTCGCCATCACCGGGCCCACGGGTGCGGGTAAATCTACGCTGCTCGATGCGATTTGTCTGGCGCTATACCACCAGACGCCACGGCTGGAGAGCATTAGCGGGCAAAACGACATCATGACCCGCCACACCGGCGAGTGCGAAGCCGAGGTGGAGTTTGAGGTCAAAGGCGTGGCCTACCGCGCCTTCTGGAGCCAGCGCCGCGCCCGCAACAAGTCCGATGCCGCGCTGCAAGCGCCCAAGGTGGAACTCGCTTTGGTTGCCGATGGCAGCATCCTCACCACCCACGTCAAAGACAAAACCAAGCGCATCGCTGACATCACCGGGCTGGACTTTGCCCGCTTTACCAAATCCATGCTGCTGGCCCAAGGCGGCTTTGCGGCCTTTCTGCAAGCCACCGCCAACGAACGCGCCGAGCTGCTGGAAGAACTGACCGGCACCGACATCTACAGCCAAATCTCACAAGCCGTGTTTGAGCGCGCCCGCGACGCTAGGCAAGCACTAGAAAAGCAGCAAGCCCAAGCCCAAGGCATGCAACTGCTCGATGCTGCCACGCGCAGCGATTTGCAAGCGGAGATGGCGCAACTTCATAGCGCGCAGGCTGAACTGCAAACGCAGCACGCCAAGCTGCACACCGTGCAGCAGTGGCAAACGCAAACCACCCGCACCAGCGCAGAGCTAGATCAAGCACGAAGCGCACAATCCGCGGCGCAGCAGGCAGCTATCAACGCAGCACCTGACTTGCAACGCCTGCAAGCCCATGCGCCCGCCTTGGCAATTCGCCCCTTGCACACCCAGTGGCAGCAAGCGCAGCAGCAGTGGGCGGCAGAAGATCAGCAGCTCCAAAGCCTGCAAGCGCGCCTGCTACAAGCGCAGGTAGCGCAGTGGCACGAGCACCAAAAAGCCCAGCAACTAAGCTGCCAAGCGCTACAACAATCAAAGCAGCAACTGCAAGCCACAAGCGCACGGCAGGCTGATTTGACGACATGGAGCCAGACCCACGCCAGCCATGCCCAACTGGGCGAGAACCTGAGTGGCTGGCACGCGCAACTGCAGCAGCGCCAGCAACTGCAGCAGCAAACCACGCACACAGAAAAGCAACTGATCCAGCTGCAACACGCCGCCGAGCAATTGCAGCAGCAAGCACTGGCGCAAGCCCAGCAAAGCGCACAAGCGGCAAAGCAAGTAGCCCAAACGCTGCAGCAGCAACAAGCGGCAGAGCAGTTTCAGCAGCAACTGCTGGCCGGTGCCAGCTTGCCCCAGTTACGCAGCCGCTGGCAAACCGCGCAGCTGCAGTTGCAGCACCAACAACTGCTGCAAACCCATGCCGCGCTGCGCCAGCCACTCGAGCAAAAACAGCAAGCCAATGCGCAAGCATTCATCGCAAGCGTTGCGAGCATTCAAGAGCACACAAACCAACGCCAAGTCTTGCGCGAGCAGTACAAAGCGCTGGCAGAAACAGTCGCTGACAAGCAAACCATGCTGGCGCAAGAGCAGCGCATTCAAAGCCTGCAAGCCCACCGCGCCGCCCTTCAAGCGGACGAGGCTTGTCCGCTTTGTGGCTCGCTCGATCACCCTGCTATCACCGCCTACGCCGCACTCAATGTCTCAGCCACCGAAGCCGCTTTGCTGCAAGCCCAGCAAGCGCGTGATGCCCTGCAGCAGCAAGGCGAGCAACTCAATACCAAGATAGCCACAGCCCAAGGCCAACAACAACACCTGCAAGAGCAACGCGAGGCCATTGCCGCACAGATCGAACAATGGCAAGCACGCTGGAATGACTTGCGCCAAGCCAGCCCTGAGGTGATGGATAAAGCGGCATGGCTGCAGCCCGAATTACTGAAGACTGCCTGCGACCAAGCCCAGCAAAAGCTCAGCGACTTGGAGCAACTGCAAGCCGCCACTGATGCTGGCGAGCAGGCTGTGCAAACCTCCAAGAACGCTTCCCAAAGCGCCCTGCAAAATCAACAGCAAGCAGACCATGCACAGGCCAGCACTCAGCAAGCGCTGCACAGCAATGCCGATCAGCAGCAGCAAACCCAGCACGCGCGGCAGGCCTTGCAGCAACAAGCCGCAGCACTGCAAACCCACTTGCAAGCAGCTATTGAGTCTGCAGGCTATGACTTGCCTGCAACGCCGGACACGGCGAACTGGCTCACCGCTCGCCAGCACGAGGCGCAGCAATGGCGCAGCCAGCAAGCCCTGCTGCAAGAGCTAACGCACCAGATCGAAGTACAACAGCGCGAATGCGAGCAAGCAGCTCAAGTTGCAGAGCACTGGCTGCAGCGCAATAACGCTTTATCTGCTTTGCCTGTCGATGCTCCCACTTATTTGGCAACTCCAGCTGCGACACTGGCCGACTGCATTGCGCAATTGCACAGCAGCGCGCAAACGCTGGCATCGCTGCAAGGGCAAATAACCCACGCCAAAGCCACGCTGGAGCAGCTGCAGCAATTGGAAAAGATTGCCCACACCACATGGATTCAAGCACTAGAAAGCAGCCCGTTTGCCGATGCAGCGCAGTACGCCGCCGCCCTGCTGCCAGACGCCGAACACATTCGCCTTCAAGCCCTCAGCGAACAATTACAAGTTGCCGCGCAGCGCGCCAGTGCTTTACTGGCCGATGCATCTGAGCGCCTCGCGGCTCTACAGGCGCAAGCCCTGAGCGATGAGCCACCCGAAGCCATTACCGAGCAAATCTCCCAGCTAGAAGCCCAACGCGCCCAACAAGCCGAGCAACTGGGCGCTCACCGTGCCCGGCTGGCCGACGACGACCAGCGCCGCGCCGGCCAGCAAGCGCTGCTGGAGCAGATTGCAGAACAAGAAAAAGACAGCGACCTGTGGCAACGGCTGGATGGTCTGATTGGCTCCGCCAAGGGCGACAAGTTCCGCAAATTTGCGCAAGGGCTGACGCTCGATCATCTGCTGCATCTGGCCAACCAGCATCTGCTGCGACTGCATGGCCGTTACCTGCTGCGCCGCAAAACCACGGGCGAGTTGGAGCTGGACATTGTGGACAGCTGGCAAGGCGATGTGGCGCGAGACACGCGCACGCTGTCGGGCGGCGAGGCGTTTCTTGTTAGTCTGGCTCTGGCGCTGGCGCTGTCAGATCTGGTCAGCAGCAAGACCTCGATCGACTCGCTGTTCCTCGACGAAGGCTTTGGCACGCTCGATGGCGACACGCTAGAGGTGGCGCTTTCTGCGCTGGATGCCCTGAACGCCAGCGGCAAGATGATTGGCGTGATCAGCCATGTGGAAGCGCTCAAAGAGCGCATTCCGGCGCAGATCAGGGTGGAGAAAAGCGCCGGAGTTGGGTATTCTCAGCTCTTTCTTCTTCAATGAATCGTCTTTTTATTTTAAAACAATTCTTTCTTTTCCATTACCTCGAAAAAATTCTTCATTTGCGTTTCTAAATCTTCCAAAGGCTGGTTCCCTAAACGCCAAATCTTTTAACTGGAAAGGGAGTCTACTGGCATATTCATCAAATTTTATTTGATCACAAAATGCTGAATCATCCACAAAATAAAATAGATTTCCTGAGAAAAAACCTTCATCATTTAATATTTTATTTAATTCAACGCCAACTTCAGAACTCTCATTTTCACTGCAAAAATCCTTATGTTCAATTTTTTTTATTTGACCAAAAAAATTAGCGTAATAAAATGTCAACCCTCTTGATAAATTATATTTTTCACCATCATAAAAAAAATAACTTGGAGACAAAAATCCAGCACTAACATCAACTTCTATTTTCTTATCAAAAAAATGATTAGATTTGATAGTCTCAACTACAGCTTCCCCATATTTAATTGAATCAATACTTTCCAACAGAGAAAAATAAAATTTATTATCAGAGCTCACCTTAAAATTCAAATCAACCTCAACACCATTATCTGCATAACCAAAAATACCCCCAGCTTCCTTCGTACTCACAATATAACAAAATCCATTTTTGTAATTTCTTCTTTCACTCAATTTACCAAAAAATTTACACTCATCTATTAAAATTACATTCTCATCGAGAGATTCATAATTTTCCAGAACCTCATTTATAACAAGCCCTCTTTCATTAATAAATAAATTATTTATTTCTCCAGTTTTACCAACACCGACTGAAATCGGAGGAGTCAACTCCCTGCCTGAAAATCTTGCGACCCCCCCAGCATATAAGAACCCATTAAAAGCATTATCACCCTGAAAAGAAAAATGAAAATCCTTCATATTAGAGACTGCAGAATTAAAATAATTAATGTTTTTATATTCAGAAAGCAAGCTACTCGAATTATTTACATTTCTGCCCCACCCCAAACCTGGAACATCAAAACCTAAAAAACCCAAAACAGTAGCCCCTGCGTCGAAGGTGGTCATTTTTTCGGAAAACACTTCTGGATTAATACCAGTTCCCAACACCATGAACGTATTCCTTCTATCATCACCCTCGAGAAGTTTTTTAGCATCATTTGGCATGGCAAGGTGATCAGATGCAACAACAATGATTGCATCTGGATCTTTTGCTCTAAAAAATTCTATTAATTCAGAAACCATGGCATCTGTGCAATGCACAGCATTCAAAACTTTAATACCGCCATCTTTATAAAATTTATCTTTGCATGAAGGAGAAACGATCCCTTCAGGATGATGGGTATCTACATTAAGCATAAAAAGTGAATAAGGTGATTTACTCTTGATCAAATGAAAGTCTTCTTTAATGATTTTAAATAAATCATCATCATAAATACCCCATGAGCTTTTTTCTTTTGACCGATCTGTCAACTCCGCCAATCCATAAACATCATCAAACCCATGATTTTTATAGAAATCACCTTTTCCTGCAAAATCCAGATCTGCCCCCCCAAAAAAATGATTCTGGAATCCGCTACGTTTTAAAACATCACCCATACATTCTGCATTAGGTAGAAATTCATTCAATTTACCCAAACTATTACCAGATCGTCCACTAACTTGCAATGGGATTCCGCATTGAGAAGCGACCATTCCTGCAATAGTCCACCCAGTTCCCCAAGGCATGTAAACATCTTCCGCAGAAAATGCATTTTTCTTTAAATTTTTTAGCTTAGGTAGAAGATCTGGAAAAACATCCTCATTAAAATATTTATTATCAAAACTTTCCAAATATATATAAATCAAATTTTTGTAATTTTCGTTTTTCGAAAATTTATCATCTTTCAAATCATAGAACTCATCTACATTTAATTGAATTTTCTTCATATCAAATGAATAAAAATGATTAACTGTTTTCAATAGTCCTGCATTTAACGGCAAAAAAAACAAAGAACAAAATAAAAAAATTAACTGATTGCGAAATTTTGATAGGTTTTTGTACGCAACAATAAAAATACCCCCTACAGCAACAATAAAAATAATAGAAATTATTATTTCTTTATAAAATCCCGTTACATCAGCGCCTTTAGCTTGAGAAAATAAAAAATAAAAAAAGACTCATCTACTCCTGCTCCGTTAATTCTTTTTACTATATATTCTAAAAATATAAAGAATAAATTCACCAATGCAAAAAACAATCCAGTTAACCTCATCACACCCTCTCTTATAATTATTTGATTATAATCTGTGTTTGCTTGATAGGTACAAGCCATGATCCGCATCGCAGAACTCAAACTCCCTTTGTCGGCGGTGGAATATCACCCCGATAACCACACCGAATTTCAACCCATTGAAAAGCTCACGGCCTTAGCTGCTGAGCGCTTGGGTTTGCCCGCCAAGGCCATTGCCGCATTGCAAGTGCATAAGCGCAGCTTTGATGCACGCAAGACTGAGCTTCTGGCCGTCTACATCGTCGACATCACGCTGGCCGATGAAAGCCAGGAAGCCGCGCTGCTGGCGCGCTTTGCGGACCACTCCCACGTCAACCCCACGCCAGACATGCGGTGGACGCCCATTGGTCAAGCGCCTGCTGATATGGCAGATCGCCCCGTGGTCGTGGGCTTTGGCCCCTGCGGCATGTTTGCAGCGCTGGTGCTGGCTCAGATGGGTTTCAAGCCCATCGTGCTCGAGCGCGGAAAGACGGTGCGCCAGCGCACCAAGGACACATGGCGTCTGTGGCGCAAGCGCGAGCTGACGCCCGAATCCAATGTGCAGTACGGCGAAGGCGGTGCCGGTACGTTCTCTGACGGCAAGCTCTACAGCCAGATCAAGGATCCGCGCCATCTGGGTCGCAAGGTACTGACCGAGTTTGTGACCTATGGTGCGCCGCCCGAGATTCTCTACGCCGCCCACCCCCACATCGGCACCTTCAAGCTGGTCAAGCTGGTGGAAGGTATTCGCCATGAAATCGTGCGACTGGGCGGTGAAATCCGCTTTGAGCAGCGCGTGACCGATGTGCAGATTGAGGAAGTCGATGGCCAGCGTCAGTTAACCGGCCTGCAAGTACTCAATCAAGTCACCGGGGAAAGCTACTACCTGCCCACGCACCACGCGGTGATGGCGCTAGGCCATAGCGCACGCGACACCTTCACAAACTTCTTCGAGCGCGGCGTGGCCATGGAGGCCAAGCCGTTTTCTATCGGCTTCCGTATCGAGCACCCACAAAGCGTGATTGACCGCGCACGCTGGGGCAAAGATGCAGGTCACCCGCTGCTGGGCGCTGCAGATTACAAGCTGGTGCACCACGCCAAGAACGGTCGTGCGGTCTATAGCTTTTGCATGTGCCCCGGCGGCACCGTGGTGGCGGCGACCAGCGAGCCCGGACGCGTGGTCACCAACGGCATGAGCCAGTACTCGCGTGCCGAACGCAATGCCAATGCAGGTATGGTCTGCGCCATCAGCCCCGAAGACTACCCGCAAGACGCAGCAAGCTTTGCTTGGGCGTTTGACGGCAAAACCTTGGGCGCAGAAAAGCTGAAAAAAGGTGAGTTCCACCCTCTTTCTGGCGTGGTGCTGCAGCGCCAATTAGAGTCCAAAGCCTATGAGCTGGGCGGCCAAGACTACAGCGCCCCCGGCCAGTTGGTGGGCGACTTTGTGGCGGGCACGCCATCGTCAGAGTTGGGCGCAGTGGAGCCCTCGTACAAGCCCGGCATTTATCTGGGCGACCTACACCAAGCCCTACCCGCCTACGCGATTGAAGCCATGCGCGAAGCCCTTCCCGCCTTTGGCAAGAAGATTCACGGCTACGACATGAATGACGCCGTGCTGACCGGTGTGGAAACCCGCACCTCATCGCCCGTCAAAATTGGCCGTGGCGCGGATTTTCAAAGCGACAACACACGCGGTCTGTACCCTGCCGGTGAAGGCGCCAGCTACGCGGGCGGCATTTTGTCGGCGGGTGTGGATGGCATCAAGGTGGGTGAGGCCGTGGCCTGCGCCATTTTGGGTCTACCGGTGCCATCTTCTGGCTCGCGTGGCTCCGGTGGGGCCTTGTAAAACTCCACGCCAATGAGTTTGCACACAGCCTACCCGCGCCCCGATAAGTCAGCCCTGCTGCTGGCGGTATCGGCCATGGGCGTTGTGGTGCTGGCCTCTAACATCCTCGTTCAGTTCGCCATCAATGACTGGCTGACTTGGGGGGCCATCACCTACCCGTTTGCCTTTCTGGTCAGCGAGCTGGTGAACCGGCGTTTTGGCCCGGCGCAAGCCAAGCGCGTGGCATGGGTAGGTTTTGCGGTCGCAGTGCTCGCCTCGGCCCTGCTGGCTCCGCCGCGCATTGCGGCGGCCTCAGGGCTGGCGTTTGCCTGCTCGCAGATGCTGGATATTTCAGTGTTCGACAAGCTGCGCCACAGCCACTGGTGGCGCGCGCCGCTGATTGCCACGGTGCTTGCCGCCTGTCTGGATACCGCAGTCTTTTGGAGCATTGGCTTTGCTGGCGAAGACCTGCCGTGGGTGACTTGGGCACTGGGTGATCTAGGTGTCAAGCTGGCTTTGGGCGTGTGCCTGCTGCTGCCATTTCGCCTACTGATGGGGCGCGCAAACGCTGCGCCCCAATCTTGACTTAGCGACGCGGGCCCCAACGACCGCCGCCGCCATGCCAACCACGCGGGCCATGATTCCAGCCACCGGCATTCCAGCCGTAACCGGGGCGAGGCGGCATAGACCAGCGACCGGGGTTCCAGTTGTAGCGGCCACCGCCCCAGCCCCATGAGCCGCCAATCCATACATAGGCAGGCGACGGTGCAATCGGTATCACTTCAGTGCGCAGAGGCGGCGGTGCCATTGGCGCATAGACATCGCCGACCATGACCTCGTTGCCATAGCTCGAATAGCCAGGGTAAGCCGGAGCTACCACACAGCCGCCAAGCAAGGCCGCAGCCCCACCCAGCAACAAGGCGGGCAACAGGCGGCGGGTTGAATTTTGAGACAGAAGAGGCATAAGCACTCCTAAAGATACAAGCCTACATCTACAACGCAAAAGCCCCTGCCATTTGTTGACAGGGGCTTGTGAAGGCTGCGTAAAGAGCTGCTAGGGCCGTTTACATATCAGCTTGCAATTCACCTGCGGTTAGCGCGCATTTTGCAGCGCAGCAATACGCTCTTCAAGTGGGGGGTGGGTCGAGAACAGTTGACCAATACCACCGGCAATGCCCATGGCAGCCACACTCTTGGGCAGCTCGCCGGGGTGCATGCCACCCAGACGGGCCAGCGCATTCATCATGGGCTGGCGGTTACCCATCAGCTGTGCAGCGCCCGAATCGGCACGGAATTCACGCTGACGCGAGAACCAGGCCACGATGATGGCGGCGACAAAGCCAAACAAAATGTCCAGCACCACGGTAGTGATCATGTAGCCAATGCCGGGGCCAGAGCTGTTTTCATCGTTCTTGCGCAAAAAGCTATCCACTGCGTAGCCAATCAGGCGCGACAAGAAGACCACGAAGGTGTTCATCACCCCTTGAATCAGCGTCATGGTGACCATGTCGCCGTTGGCGATGTGGGCCACTTCGTGAGCAATCACGGCTTCGACTTCTTCACGAGTCATGCCTTCGAGCAGACCGGTAGAGACAGCGACCAGCGCCGAGTTCTTGAAAGCACCCGTGGCAAAGGCATTGGGCTCACCTTCATAGATACCCACCTCAGGCATGCCAATACCGGCCTTGTCCGCAAAGCCGCGCACGGTGTTGACGATCCAAGCCTCATCCGCATTGCGGGGCTCGTTAATGATCTGCACGCCCGAGGTCCACTTGGCCATGGGCTTGGAGATCAGCAGCGAAATAATCGCGCCACCAAAGCCCATGATGAAGGCAAAGCCCAGCAGGGAGCTCATATTGAGGCCATTGGGGCCAATGTAGCGGTTGACGCCCAGCAAGCTGGCGACAATGCCCAGCACCGCCACAACGGCGATGTTGGTCAAAAGAAATAAGGCAATACGTTTCATCGAGGATGTACTCCACACAGAGGACAAAATGACCCAAACCCTTGATGCTTCGCCTGTGTGCAGCGAATGCTTATCAAGCCAGCTTTTTGCTGCCCGTACCGATTGTTATGGTGCTTATGCGGTACGCGAGGCTCGGAATACTAAAGAGTCATCATAGAAGGAAAAGTTCTGGTTTTGCAGGCACCAGCCCGGGATTCCTAATACGGGAATGGGTAGATAGGGTTTATTCACCAGATTGCAAGATGCGCTGCGCAACTGCTCGCTCAACCACGCATCCGCGGCCTCCACCGTACACATTGCTGGTGCTTGCACCATCGGCACGCAAATCACATGCGCCGTGATCGCCTTGCGCGGCTGCACCAGCTTTTCCAGCAAGGCGTGGCCAATGGGCAAGAATTGAGCCTGCGCCCACAGCTCGCGCTGGTGCACAAACAAGTCCTGCCAACGTTTTTCTCGCAATGCATCGCACAAGGCCTGTGGCGCCAGCAGCAAGCCGCCGTTTTCATCTAGCACCGTGATCGAGTCACGCAAGCGGCCCCGCTGTGCGCCCACGCCTTGGCTCTCAATCTCGCCCGCCTGCAGTGCATTGAGTTGCTGCTTGAGATTAGGCCAATGCAGCCAGATTAAGCCGTTAAAGAAGTCATGCAAATTGTTGCGAGTGGGAATGCAGCGCTGGTTGCAAATAAAGGCCTCATACGCTTGGCCTACAGGCAACTGCTGCTGATCCACAAACTGCCAGCCCGGCAGCAAACCATGCGCCTGCTTCACATATTGCAAGCCGCTGGCCACTGTCGCACCAGCCTGCACCAGCCCATGCGCCTGTTGGCCCAGCTCTCGCAGCGCAGCAAGCCACGGGGCCTGCCAGTCAATACGCCAATCCGTTGCCTGCTCAGCAGCCAAGTTATCCACAGCGGTCAATGCGCTACCTCATCACCCGTCGCCCGTTTGTCGCGCACCGCTACGCGGGCCGTGCCTTCATCGCGCAACTCAAACACCTGAGTTGCGGCCATGAGCTTGGTCAGCGAGGCATAGCCGTAATTGCGCGCATCAAAAGAGCGTTTGTTACCGATATGGGTGCCTACATCGCTGATGCGTGCCCAGCCGGTTTCATCTTGCATGGCCTTGATGGCGTCGCGCAACATGGCGATCAGTGGCCGGTCCTCACGCAGCAGATGTGATGGCACCCGCAAACTGGCACAAGCTGGTGGCTCAATGTCTGTACCGCCTGTAGGCATAGCATGGCTGGTGGACTGCGCAGGCTTGCGCGCTGCAGCATCGGCTTCTTGCAATGCGTCTTGGGAATCGCGGCGATCGCTGCGGCTGGTGATGCCATCGCCCAGCTCCAGCAAAGCATCAAAGTACAGAAAGCGGGAGCAGGCGTTCACAAAAGCGCGCGGCGTCTGCGCGGCGCCAAAGCCATAGACGGCAGCGCCCTTGGCGCGCAGATGCATGACCAGTGGAGTGAAATCTGCATCGGAGGAGACGATGCCGAAGGCGTCCGGCTTTTCCGTATAGAGCAACTCCATCGCATCTACCGTCATCGCCATGTCGGTAGCGTTCTTGCCTTTGGAGTAATCGAACTGCTGCATGGGCCGCACGGCATTTTCCAGCAGCTTGCTCTGCCAGCCATTCAGGCCCGGTTTAGTCCAGTTGCCATAGGCGCGGCGAATGTTGATGAGGCCGAAGGTGGACAACTCTGTCAGGATTTCATCAATCATCTCTGCGGGCGCATTGTCCGCGTCGATCAACAAGGCAATGCGAGACTGAATAGCATCTGTCATGGGTTCTCCCCTTTGGCACACATTCATACCGTACAAGCAATACGGCCCAGCGCTGCGAAGCAGCGGCCACGGGCCAGCAATGCGCAGCGTTACTTGCCCATCTTATTGACTTGTGCTGCAGCCAACTCACTTTGTTTTTTCACCTGCTCGCACGAGCTTTTCTGCTGCGCGGCCGGCATACCAGCCCAGCGCTGGCTGAACTGGGTCTGGGCTGCTGCGTAAGCTGCGTCATAGGCCTTAGCATCTGCGCCCTGCTCCAGCATCGCCTCACGCTGCTGCTTCTGAGAGGCATCGATCTCACCAGCAGTCAGATGTTTGCAGGCCTTGGCCATCTCGGTCATGGAAGCGGCAAAGCCCACCAGTTTTTTGGTGCTCTCATCCAATGGTGCAGCGCCAGCGGTTGCAGTGAAAAAACAGGTAGCAGCCACTACAGCCCAAGTGTGTCGAACAGTCATCACATCCCTCCCAGAAATGGTTGATTCATCAGATACATGCCGTATTTGCTTACACGACCGCGGCATCTTAGAAGCATGCTTGCCATTCACCTCACGCGCTTACTTCTACTCACATTTACAGATTGCAAACAACAAGGCTTCCCGATATGAAAAAAAAGGAGCAGGCAGCCCTACTCCTTTCTTATTTTCACAGCCTGATCGCCTAGAAATCAAGCTGACTTCAAGGCATCTTGCTACCTTTTTTAATCCAGCATCTTCCAAGGCAACGCATCACCAAAGCGCAGCGGCTTGAGCTGGGCGCCTTCGCCGTACTCAAAGCTCACAGGCGGTGTCCAGCTCTCTTTGATCAAGGTAATGGTGTCGGTATTGCGCGGCAGGCCGTAGAAGTCTGCGCCATTAAACGATGCAAAGCCTTCGAGTTTGTCGAGCGCACCGACGGCATCGAACACTTCGGCATACATCTCAATAGCGGCGTGGGCGCTGTAGCAACCGGCGCAACCTGTAGCAGCTTCCTTCAAGTGCGCAGCGTGCGGTGCGCTGTCCGTACCCAAGAAGAACTTGGTGCTGCCGCTGGTAGCGGCCTGAACCAATGCCAAACGGTGGGTTTCGCGTTTCAAAACTGGCAGGCAGTAAAAATGCGGGCGCACGCCGCCCAAAAAGATGGCGTTGCGGTTAAACAGCAAGTGCTGGGGCGTGATGGTGGCGGCCAGAAATTGGTCAGCCGCTGCCACGTATTCGGCAGCTTCCTTGGTCGTCACATGCTCCATGACGATCTTGAGCTCAGGAAAGTCCGTGCGCAGGGGCATGAGCTGCTGCTCGATAAACATGGCCTCGCGGTCAAACAAGTCAACGCTCTGATCGGTGACTTCACCGTGAACCAGCAACACCAAACCTTCGCGCTGCATGGCTTCGAGCGTGGGGTAAATTTTGCGCAGATCGGTCACGCCGTGGTCGGAATTCGTCGTGGCACCGGCGGGGTACAACTTACAGGCCACCACACCAGCAGCCTTGGCACGCACGATTTCATCGGGGCCCAGGTTATCCGTGAGATACAGCGTCATCAAAGGCTGGAATTGGCTGCCTGCGGGCACGGCCGACAGAATGCGATCGCGGTAAGCAATGGCCAGCTCAGCCGTAGTCACTGGCGGCTTAAGGTTGGGCATGATGATGGCGCGGCCCATCTGGCGGGCGGTGTGCGGCACCACACAGCGCATGGCATCGCCATCACGCACGTGCAAGTGCCAATCATCGGGGCGGGTGATCGTGAGTGTCTGAGTCATGAGCCCTATTCTCCCACCATCGCCGCCCGCAACTTCTGGCTTACGCCAGTGCAGGCTTCTCTATTGGCGACCGCTGGCTTTCAGGGCCAAAATCCTCAAGAATGGAGCAAAGGAGGATGCAGCATGTCTATTCCTCAACGCCAACCAGCAGGGCCCATTCATACCGACTTTCTGAGCGCCAGCGATGCAGGGCGCCTCGTCGCTCACGTTGGCATCACCCAAGTGCTGCGCCTGATGGCAGAGGCCATAGAAGCCGATTTTGGGCGCTGGCAAGACTTTGACAAAAGCGCGCGCACCGCCGCTCATTCAGCGTATGGTGTGATCGAGTTAATGCCTGTAGCGGATGCACAAGACTACGCCTTCAAATACGTCAACGGCCACCCGCTCAACCCCAGCCACGGCCTGCCCACGGTGATGGCGTTTGGCGCACTGGCCGATGTTGCCACCGGCATGCCGCGCTTTGTGAGCGAACTCACGCTGACCACGGCTTTGCGCACTGCCGCCACCTCGGTCATGGCGGCACGCCACCTCGCCCGCGCCAACAGCCGCAGCATGGCGCTGATCGGCAATGGCTCGCAAAGCGAATTCCAAGCACTGGCCTTTATGGAAATGCTGGGGGTGAGAGAACTCCGCCTGTTTGACATTGACCCTGGCACCACTCAAAAACTGCTACGCAACCTCCAGCCTTTTTTGCCGCAGTTTGCTGCCACGGTCCACATTTGCACCAGCGTGCAAGATGCCGTAGCAGGCTCGGGCATTGTGACCACCGTCACTGCAGACAAAACCCGCGCCACCATCATCTCCGGTCATCTGCTGGAGCCCGGAATGCACATTAACGCCGTGGGCGGTGACTGCCCGGGAAAAACCGAATTCGATGCATCCGCCTTGCAGCGTGCACAGGTCTTTGTGGAGTACGAGCCGCAAACACGCATTGAAGGCGAGCTGCAGCAAATGCCAGCCGACTTTGCAGTGACCGAGCTGTGGCGCGTGGTTCAGGGGCTTGAATCAGGGCGCACGACGCCTGAACAAATCACCTTGTTTGACTCCGTGGGTTTTGCACTCGAAGACTATTCAGCCCTGCGCACCATGCATGACCTCGCCCATCGCTTCGGCCTGCTGTCGCAAATTGAGCTAGTGCCATCGCTGGCCGACCCCAAGGATTTATTCGCCATGGTGCGCCAAGAACAAGGCGCGCAAGTCATCAACTTGGCGAAACGTAAATCCGCCTGACCATGAACCACACCCCATCGTTCACCTCTGAAAGCCAAGCTATGCAAGCCACTTTGATTGGAATCCCCACCGATGTGGGTGCATCGCGGCTGGGCGCTGCTATGGGGCCTGATGCTTTGCGCGTTGCCCAACTGGCCCCTGCGCTTGAGCGGCTAGGGGTTGCCGTTAATGACGTAGGTAATCTTGCCGGCCCCGCCAACCCGCGTGGCGAGCGCGATGCGCAGGGAATGCGCAACTTGGCCGAATGCCTGTGCTGGAACCAGATCGCGCATGACGCCATACTCGATGTGCTGCAACAAAACCGCCTACCTATCATGCTGGGCGGCGACCATACGCTGGCCACAGGCTCCATCAGCGCCGTAGCACGGCACTGCCGCGACACGGGCAAGCGCCTGCGCGTTCTATGGCTTGATGCGCATTCGGACTGCAACACACCCGAAAGCTCACCTAGCGGTAATCTACACGGCATGCCAGTGTCGAGCCTGTGCGGGCTGGGGCCTGCGGAGTTGGCATCACTGTCAGGCGTAGTGCCAGCTCTGCCCGCTTCGGCCTTTTGCCAGATTGGACTGCGTAGCGTTGACACCAGTGAGAAACTGATGATTCGCGAACTGGGGCTGGAGGTTTACGACATGCGTGCCATTGATGAGCTGGGCATGCGTGAAGTCATGCGCCGCGCGCTGGATGGGCTGCTAGGCAGCGAAGGCGAAAACACTCACCTGCATCTGAGCTTTGATGTGGACTTTCTTGACCCCGATATTGCGCCCGGCACCGGCACTGCGGTACGCGGGGGCCCCACTTACCGTGAGGCCCAGTTGTGCATGGAAATGATTGCCGACACGGGTCGCCTAGCGTCGCTAGACATTGTGGAGCTGAACCCTGCCCTTGATTTACGCAACCAGACGGCCGAGCTGGTGGTGGATTTGGTGCAGAGTCTATTTGGCCAAAGTGTGTTGATGAGAGACACCCCCTGAGGCGCTTCGCGCCTTCCCCACTAGGGGGGCGACAGCATCGCTGCGGGGCGGCCCTTGCTTACTGTCTCTGGGTTGAATTTCGTCAGTTTTGGGGCATAAAAAAGGCGCTCTTTCGAGCGCCTTTTGCTGCCTGTTCACTGCATTAGTGCTGCAGGATTTTGGCCAAGAATTCTTTGGTACGCGGCTGGCGGTTTTCGGGGTGACCGAAAAATTCATCCTTGCTGCAGTCTTCCAAAATCTTGCCGCCCACATCCATAAAGATCACGCGGCTGGCCACCTTGCGGGCAAAGCCCATTTCGTGGGTCACGCACATCATGGTCATGCCTTCGTTGGCCAAGCCCATCATGACGTCCAGCACTTCGCCGACCATTTCAGGGTCAAGCGCGGAAGTGGGCTCGTCAAACAGCATGACGATAGGGTCCATAGACAGCGCACGGGCAATCGCCACACGCTGCTGCTGGCCACCCGACAGCTGACCAGGGAACTTGTCCTTGTGAGCGGTCAGGCCCACACGGTCCAGCATCTTCAGGCCACGGGTTTTCGCATCGGCTGCGCTGCGGCCCAGCACCTTCATCTGCGCGATGGTCAGGTTCTCTGTCACCGACAGGTGGGGGAACAGCTCAAAGTGCTGGAACACCATGCCCACGCGGCTGCGCAGCTTGGGCAGGTTAGTCTTGGGGTCGTGCACCGCAGTGCCGTCCACAAAGATCTCCCCCTTTTGGAAGGGCTCCAGCGCGTTGATGGTCTTAATCAAAGTGGATTTTCCCGAACCAGAAGGTCCGCAAACCACCACCACCTCACCTTTGTTGATGTTGGTGGAGCAATCGGACAGCACCTGAAAGCTGCCGTACCACTTAGAAACGTTCTTGAGTTCAATCATTTTTTAACTCCGACTCGTGTCAGTTATCCATCACAACGCCCGCAGCAGCGGAGCCATCTATACGGGCGCCCAGCAAGGGCCGTCCCGCAGCAAAGGCTGTCATCCCCTTCAAGGGAAAGGCACGAAGCGACTCAGGGGGTGTCATCGAATAATCGCTATTTTTTTATGCAACTGCTTGACGATCCACGACAGTGCAAAGCAGATCACAAAATAAGTCGCGGCGGCTGCCAGATAGGACTCGATAGGGCGACCGTAGTTCTTACCCGCAATCTCGAAGCCCTTGAGCATGTCGTAGGCGCCAATGGCATAGACCAGCGAGGTATCTTGGAACAAGATGATGGTCTGTGTCAGCAGCACGGGCAGCATGTTGCGGAAGGCTTGAGGCAGCACCACCAGACGCATGTTCTGGCCGTAGGTCATACCCATAGCTTGACCCGCATGGACCTGACCGCGTGGAATGGACTGGATACCGGCGCGCATGATTTCAGAGAAATACGCCGCCTCAAACGCCACAAAGGTAATGATGGCCGAAGTTTCTGCGCCGATAGGCTTGCCAATGATCATTGGCATCAGCAGGAAGAACCACAAAATCACCATCACCAGCGGGATGGAGCGCATGCCGTTGACATAGATTACAGCCGGAACTTCCAGCCACTTCTTGCCCGACAAACGCATCAGCGCCAGCAACGTACCAAAGAGAATGCCGCCCAGTGTGGCAATCACTGTCAGGGTCAAGCTGAACACCAGGCCCTTGGCCACAAAATTGGTGTAAAGATCCCAAGAGAAAAACGACCAGTCGAGGTTGAGATTCATATCAATGGCCTCCACCGCTAGCTGTAATCAGGCCGGGAACGCGTGAGCGCTTCTCAATAAAAGCCATGATGCGGTTAATGACGAAGGCGGAAATCATATACAGAGCCGTGACAGCAAGGTAGACCTCAACGCCACGCGCAGTTTCTTCCTGTGCCTGCATGGCGAACATGGTCAGTTCAGCCACCGACACAGCAAACGCTACGGAAGAATTTTTGAACACATTCATCGCTTCGCTAGTCAGCGGCGGAATGATGATGCGAAACGCCATTGGCAGCAGCACATAGCGATAGGTTTGGAACGTAGTAAAGCCCACTGCCAAACCCGCATAGCGCTGGCCACGCGGCAAAGCTTGAATGCCTGAACGCACTTGCTCTGCAATACGCGCCGACGTAAAAAAGCCAATCGCAAACACCACCAGCACAAAGCCAGGTAATGACTTCAGCGCAGGCACCATGGCCGGAATCACGTGATACCAGATGAACACCTGAACCAGCAAAGGAATATTGCGGAACAGCTCCACCCAGGCGTTGCCTAGGCGCACGATCCACGGGCGATCAGGCAAAGTACGCAAAGTACCAATCACAGCGCCCAAGACCAGTGCAATCACCAGCGACAGCAAAGCCACTGACACTGTCCAGCCCCAGGCGGACATCATCCAATCCAAGTAGGTGATGTCGCCGTTTTTACCAAAACAGCTCTGCCCGACCTCTTGGGTAATGGTGTCCTGACAGAACACCTGCCAATCCCAACTCATACGAGCACCTCTTTCTATTGTTAGTTAATGAGGGCAAACACTCACACCACTCTTCTTAACAAAAAAACCCCTTCAAACCGCGTGGCAGAAGGGGCGGTTCACCAATCAGGTGAGATTATTTAACTTCGTAAGCTTCCATGGGCTTGTCATTGGGGTGCGCCCATGCATCCTTAGTTGCAGCCGACAAAGGCAAGCCAACCTTCACATTGTTCGGTGGGATAGGTTGCATGAACCACTTGTCATACAGCTTGGTCAAAGAGCCATCCTTAATCTGACGCACGATGGATTCGTCCACAGCTTTCTTGAAAGCAGGGTCATCCTTGCGCATCATGCAGGCGATGGGTTCCACCGACAGCACTTCGCCCACAACCTTGTAGTCGGCCGGAGCCTTGGACTTGGAGATGTTGGCAGCCAAGATGGAGCCGTCCATGATGAAGGCGTCGGCACGACCGGTTTCCAGCATCAAGAAGCTGTCCGCATGGTCCTTGCCCATAACTTCCTTGAAAGTCAGGCCATCAGCGCGCTTGTTCTTGCGCAGGGTCTGCACGGAAGTAGTACCAGTCGTTGTGACGATGGTCTTACCGTTCAGATCTTTAATGCTGGTAATGCCGGAGTTTGCACGTGTAGCAATGCGCACTTCTTCCACATATGTGGTGACAGCAAAAGCTGCGTCTTTCTGACGAGCTGTATTGTTAGTAGTGGAGCCGCACTCGATGTCCACGGTGCCGTTTTGCACCAAAGGAACACGGTTTTGCGAGGTCACAGGCTGGTACTTCACTTCCAAAGCTGTCAAACCCAATTGTTTCTGAACGTCCTTCAGAATGCGCTCGCCCATTTCGGTGTGGAAGCCCACGTATTTGCCGTTGCCAAGGGTATAGCCCAGACCGGACGACTCACGCACGCCCAGAGTGACGCTGCCCGAAGACTTGATCTTGGCCAGTGTGTCGTTGGCCTGTGCAAACACGGTACCAGCGGCCAGTGCGGTTACTGCGATGGCTAACAATTGCTTCTTCATATGAATCTCCTATTGGTAAGGATCAAAAATGCTTGTCATTCATTAACGTCCTGCCCTTTTTGGGGGGAGACAAGCAATATTAATGAACGTTTCGCACCCATTGTGCAGTCATGAAGAGGGCTGCAATACAAAAATTTCTAAGACTTTACCCGCATGGAGAATGCATATGCACGCACTCACTATCGGAAAAATCAAGCTTGCAAAGCAACACCACTTTTTGCGCAAGGTGCGAACTCTAATCCTTAAGCCACTTTGATGGCTAATGCCGATGGCAAAAATCCTTATGTTCTACTTGCATATTTAGGGTTAACCGCATGCATGAAGTACGGGTTAACACTTACAAAACTAACAACCTACAGCTTCAGCTTTCCAAAAATGACAAAAGGGCCTAAAGGCCCAGTTGAATAAAACGCGCCAAGCGCTATACAGCTATACCGCTTTAACGTCACCGTTGGCTGTCTCGCTTTGTTCCTTCAAGAAGGCCCAAAGTGCAGCCGCCCCACCCTGAGGCGCATCACCCTGAGGCTTTTCACGGTAGGCACGCACTTCCATGTCCATTTGAAAGCCGTTCATGCCCTCTGGCACAGCTCGCACCAAACGGCCCGCCTCAAGATCGCCTCGCACTGCGCTGTAAGGCAAGAAAGCAACGCCATGGCCTTCAAGCGCCATGGCCTTGAGGCCTTCGGCCATATCGGTTTCATAGACGCGCTCAAGGTGAACGGCCTCAGAAGACTCTTTAAGAATCAGCTCCGTCACACGGCCCAAATATGCACCTGCGGCATAGCCCAAATAAGGCAAAGGCTGGCCTTGTTGGCCCGGCAGCGTAAAAATGGGGTTGCCATCCGCGTCAGGCTTGGAATAGGCAGCCAGCACCTCATGGCCCAAGCTGACCATTTCATAGCGCGCAGGGTCGAGCTGAAATGGCTGGGAAGAGTGGTAGTACGCAATCAGCAGATCACAACCGCCTTCAACCAATCGCATCACCGCATCATGCACATTGAGCGCAAACAAGCGGCTGCGGAACGGCCCAAATTTCTCGTGTACCGCTGAGACCCAATTGGGGAAAAAGGTAAACGCCAATGTATGTGGCACAGCAAAGCCCACCATACCCTTGCCCGCGCTGACATGAGCGCGCAGCATGGAGCGAGTGCTTTGCAGGGACTGCAGTACTTCTAGCGCCTGCTCATACATGGTCTTGCCTGCAGGTGTCAGGCGAGTGGGGTAGGAGCTGCGGTCAACCAGATCCGCTCCCGCCCAAGCCTCCAGCGCCTGAATGCGGCGTGAAAAAGCGGGCTGCGTAACGTGGCGCAACTGGGCCGAGCGGCTGAAACTGCGCGTTTCAGCAAGGCTGACAAAATCTTCAAGCCATTTGGTTTCCATAGTCCCCCATTATCCGCTGCCCTGCACCAAAGTCGTGCGACTGAGTTAATCCTTATGAGCTAGTTAGCGCAGTCAACACAGTCAATGCCCTTCAGCCATCACAAAACTCCTGCCTTTCTTTTCTACTTCAGCGACTCCAACAAACACTAGGGTAATGCCTGCCATCCGATGTAAGTCTGGAGATACAGATCACTTGATAATCTTCCTTGCATCTAACCGATGTGTTGACTTCTCCATACCATCTCGGTGCACAACGCTGTGAAGGCCAAGGACAACATTAAGAGCATTTCATTGAATACGCGCAGATCACGCCATCTCAATGAGTTGCCCTGATCCCTATGTGCTTTCTGACTTCCTGCGTTCATGTCCTCCACTCCTCCCGAGACCGATGCTGCTGCCAGCACTGGCGCTGCCTCCAATGAGCCCCGCTCCCTTTGCATCGAAGACTGGCTGACGGTCATCATCATGGCGGCCCTCGCCCTGATTACCTTCGCCAATGTTCTGGTGCGCTATTTAACCAACTCCTCCTTTGCCTGGACCGAAGAGATCTCCGTCTTTTTAATGATCTTGCTGGCCTTGGTTGCAGGCTCTGCCGCCGTGGCGCGCAATCTGCACATTCGCATCGAATTCTTTGCCGAAGGCGGCTCTGCGGCCCGCCGTAAATCACTGGCCCGCTTTGGCTCGCTCATGATGGCGCTGCTGTTTGCCCTGATCGCCGTGCTTAGCGTGCGCGTGGTCTGGGATGACTTCCGCTATGAAGAAACATCACCCGGCATTGGCTTGCCGCAGTGGTGGTATTCCATCTGGCTGCCCGTCGTCTCTGCGCTAATTACGTTGCGCGCTCTGGGTCTGTTCATTCGCCAAGGCAAGAGCGGCGCTTTCAGCGAAGAGCCCGTTGAAAAAGACCATAGCAAGGAGATCGCATGATTGCTACCTTGCTGTTTGTGGCCTTTCTGGGCCTGATGTTCATTGGCGTTCCCATTGGCGCGGCGCTGGGGCTGGCTGGGGCCGCCGCTATTGCGCTGGCCAATGCGGATACCCAGTGGTTTGGCCTGCTGGCCGTGCCGCAGAACTTCTATGCCGGTCTGGGCAAATATCCGCTGCTGGCCATTCCCATGTTTGTGCTGGTGGGCTCGATTTTTGACCGCTCTGGCGTGGCCTTGCGACTGGTGAACTTTGCCGTCGCCATCGTGGGGCGTGGCCCCGGCATGCTGCCGCTGGTCGCCATTGCCGTGGCCATGTTTCTGGGCGGCATCTCGGGCTCTGGCCCGGCCAATGCAGCGGCTGTCGGCGGCGTGATGATTGCGGCCATGAGTCGCGCCGGCTACCCCAAGAGCTTCTCGGCCAGCGTGGTTGGCGCAGCGGCAGCCACCGACATCCTGATTCCACCCTCGGTTGCCTTCATCATCTACTCCGTGCTGGTACCCGGCGCTTCAGTGCCTGCGCTGTTTGCTGCGGGCATGATCCCCGGCATTCTGGCCGGTGTGGCGCTCATCATTCCCGCCGTATGGATGGCGCGCAAGCACAAGATGGGCGCTCTTGAAGCGTCCATGCCTCGCCCAGAATTCTGGAAAAGTCTGCGCGAAGCGGCCTGGGGTCTGGCTGCACCGGTGCTGATTCTGGGCGGCATGCGCATGGGCTGGTTCACGCCGACAGAGGCTGCCGTGGTGGCAGTGTTCTATGGCCTGTTCGTCGGCATGGTGATTCACCGCACCATCGGCGTGCGCGACCTGTTCCCCATCTTGCGCGAGGCGGGCGAGCTGTCCGCCATCATTTTTCTGGTGGTTTCACTGGCCGGCATCTTTGCCTTCTCGCTGTCCACTCTGGGCGTAATTGACCCGGTGGCGAACGCCATCGTCAACTCCGGCCTCGGCGAGTATGGCGTGCTGGGTCTGCTGATCCTGCTGCTGATCACCGTGGGCATGTTTCTGGACGGCATCTCGATCTTCCTGATCTTTGTGCCGCTGCTGCTGCCCATCATGAATCACTACCAGTGGGACCCTGTCTGGTTCGGCGTGATTTTGACGCTCAAGGTCGCGCTGGGCCAATTCACCCCGCCGCTGGCCGTGAACCTGATGGTCAGTTGCCGCATTGCCGGCGTGCGCATGGAATCCACCGTACGCTGGGTGGGCTGGATGCTGCTGTCCATGTTCATGGTGATGATTCTGGTCATCGCCTTCCCGCAACTGGCGCTTTGGTTACCCGCAAAGCTTGGTTACTAACCCCTTGAGCGGCTTGGCCGCCTCCCTTTAGTCCTTCGATAAAGGGGACGACACCAGAGCGCCGGGGCGGCCCTTTGCGCGGTGTCTGCTGACATGAATCATGCCTATTCAAAACGCAGTGCACTCAGGCAAGCCAGCACTGCAAGATTTTTTAAAAGGAGACAAACCCCATGAAACTTCGCACCTTCCTCGCATCCGCTGTGGCGACTGCTGCCGCTCTAGCTTTCGCATCACCTATGGCCATGGCCCAAACCAAGTACAAGAGCGAATACCGCATGTCGCTGGTGCTGGGCACCGCCTTCCCATGGGGCAAGGGCGGCGAGCTGTGGGCCGACAAGGTG
Organism: Comamonas sp. Y33R10-2; assembly: GCF_019355935.1. Taxonomy (NCBI): domain Bacteria; kingdom Pseudomonadati; phylum Pseudomonadota; class Betaproteobacteria; order Burkholderiales; family Comamonadaceae; genus Comamonas; species Comamonas sp. Y33R10-2. Next base: position 3,354,055 of record NZ_CP079925.1, on the reverse strand, counting down.
CGCGAGCGCACTCAGGGCCGCATCAACATCAAGCTCTACCCCGGCACATCGCTGGTGCAAGGCGACCAAACGCGTGAATTTTCCGCACTGCGCCAAGGCGTGATTGATATGGCTGTGGGCTCGACCATCAACTGGTCGCCTCAGGTAAAGTCGCTGAACCTGTTTTCCCTGCCCTTCCTCTTCCCCAACTTCAAGGCGGTGGATGCGGTAACGCAGGGTGAAGTCGGCCAAGAAATTTTCAAGACACTGGACAAAGCTGGCGTGGTGCCACTGGCTTGGGGTGAAAACGGCTACCGCGAAATCTCCAACTCCAAGCACGCCATCAAGACGCCTGCCGACTTGAAGGGCATGAAAATTCGCGTCGTCGGCTCGCCTCTGTTCCTAGACACCTTCACCGCGCTGGGCGCCAACCCCACGCAAATGAGCTGGGCTGATGCGCAACCGGCCATGGCCAGCGGCGCCGTCGATGGTCAAGAGAACCCACTGGGCGTTTACATGGCCGCCAAGCTGCAGTCCGTGGGCCAAAAGCACCTGACCATGTGGGGCTACATGAACGACCCACTGATCTTCGTCGTCAACAAAGACGTGTGGGCCAGCTGGACGCCTGCTGATCAAGCCATCGTCAAGCAAGCCGCGTTGGACGCAGCGAAGGAAGAAATCGCCATCGCCCGCAAGGGCCTGATTGAGGCCGACAAGCCTCTGCTCAAAGACCTGGCCGGACTGGGCGTGACCGTCACCACCCCCACAGTCACTGAGCGCGATGCCTTTGTGAAAGCCACACGCCCTGTGTTTGACAAGTGGAAGAGCCAGATCGGTGCACCGCTGGTCGAAAAGGCTGAAAAAGCCATTGCTGCAAGCCAGAAGTAAGCCCCCTGAGCGGCTAGGCGGCCTTCCCCCAAGGCGGACAAAACCTTCGCGGCGGGGCGGCCCTTGCTAAAACGCGTTAGTTCTGATCGCAGAATGAAAAAATCCCCGTTCGGATCACTCCGGTGGGGATTTTTTGATACTTAAATGATAGCTACAAGTCCTGAATATTCAATGGATTCAATAAAAAATTCATTCAAACTCAATGTAAATTCGTGACAAGTAGCTTCTAAATCAATAGCATCATGCAACCGGCGACACCAGTGGTTTACCCTCCAGATGGCAGCGCATATTGGCGATGAATCGGTCCACAGAGTTCTGCACCGCCTCAGGCGACCAGCCGCTCACATGCGGGGTCAGCACAACAGCGTCTAGGTCTATCAACTCCTGCGGCGGCAGCGGCTCGCTCTCGTATACGTCAAGGCCGGCACCAGCCACGCGGCCTGCGCGCACAGCATCGGCAAGCGCCTTGGTATCCACGACTGAGCCGCGTGCAATATTCACCAACACGCCTTTTTCACCCAGCGCATTGAGCACCTCCGCATTGATCAAATGCCGAGTCCCCGCGCCGCCGGGCGTAGCCACCAGCAATACATCAGCCCAAGCAGCCAACGTCAGTACATCGTCAAAGTACGGATAGCTGACGCTCTCTTTAGGCTTGCGATTGTGATAACCAATCGGCATATCAAACGCCGCTGCACGTTTCGCTATTTTTGTGCCAATCGCACCCAGACCCACAATGCCTAAACGCTTGCCAGACACATTGGCCGGCAGCGGTAAGGCCGAGCGCCAAACACCAGCGCGCGTGGCCTTATCCAGCTTCACAATGCCGCGCACGGCGGCAATCAGCAAACCCATAGCGTGGTCAGCCACGCATTCATCATTGGTTCCTGCGCCGTTGCCCACGGCAATGCCATGCGCCTTGGCATAGGTCACATCAATGTTTTCGTAACCCGCGCCCATGGCGCACACCAGCGACAGCTTGGGCATGCGCTGCATCTGCGCCGCAGACAGGCCAGAAGCACCAATCGTGCACACGCATTGCACGCGTGCGCCGTGCGCCGCAATCGCAGCTTCGGCCTGATCAGCCTCGGGCGCGTAGATCACATCAAAAGCGGGAAACGTTTGCTCCATCTGTTGGAGATGGACAGGAACTTGCAGATTGAGAACGAGCAGAACAGGCTTCATGACGGACGAAGATGCAGGCATTCCCTCAGAACGGCAACACCTGTGAACAATAAAACCCACATTGTGAATGCGTGCGCAGCCGCAACATTCGTGAAAAGCACATTCACCATCAAGCCTGCTGCGGGACTACCGACGACAGAGGCTTGATCGACTTAGCTGCGCCAAAGTATAGAACCACGCCTTGAGGTGAAATCTTCACCACCTGTCTTGCCTGCAAAACGACACAGACTTGCTGGGGCGTCATATCCTGAGCCGTAGAAGGATTGAAATGCGTTGCAATCACCTTCATCAAACCTTCGCGGTGCGAAGGCAAGTTGGGCGACATTTTTTTCAGCGACGCCTCTACTTTCTTTGCAATATGACTGACTGCCTGCTTGGGCTTTGCGCCAGTCTGCACGGCAACTTTGAATTGAGATTTCGCAGCTGGTTGAGTCCGCTTTTCTTTGTTCGCTTTAGCCCCGACACCCGCTTCGGTCTTCAATATTGGTTTGACGGCAGGCTGCTCTTTTCTGATCTTTTTGCGAGCGATTTGCGTAGAGGAGACAAGGGAGGCAGAAACAGGTTTTGCCAACTCAGGCACCAATGCCGCACTGGACATAGTGGCCTCAATGCCTTGGTACTTCACATCACCGTTATCCACATCTCGCATGACAGTGCCATAGAGCTGCAGCACTTTGCAGGCTTTTTCCGCAAGATCACTCTTGTTTGCAACGCGCTCCACAATTAGGCTTTGCGCCAAAAGAAGCAGCGCCGTCCAAGTCGCAGGTCGCTGATCCACGGGCAGCCAACTGAGCCTATTCTTCACGCGAAAAGCAATCCGCGCCGATGTAGGCTCCGCTGCAGGTAAAGGCGGCGTCAACTCCGCAGGTCGCGAAGCGACTGTTTTGAGCTTTAGCGGTTTTGTTTTCAGCGGCTCGGCTGGCTTCGATTCGACTGGAACCACCTTTTTGGCAGGCTTGTAATACTCAGCCCGCATCGCATGAAATTCCAGCTTTCGCGCATGTTCCAGCATGGGCTCGTAGCCCTTGTCGTTAGACACCACCACAAAGCGCGCGCCGGGCTGGCGAGCCATCAAATAGCCTGCGTAATAGCTCAACTGAAAGTCCAGCGCATTTTTGCCAGAGCCTGTGCGCTCGACCAATGTCACACTGTTGGAGCCATAGACTTTCTTATGTTGCTCCACATCCATGCGTTGCGCCGGCGGATGAAATAGCCAAACGTCCGTTCCCTCTGGCACCAACTGCTTCAAAGCTGCAGCGTCTGGCTTCACATTCTCCCAATCCACCAACAGATGCACCTTGGGGGCAGGTGGGTCTGCCTGCGGGTGCTTGGCTGGATGCTTGTGCGCATTTTTGATGAGCTTTTTCTCGACCGCTTCTTCAATATCGATACCTGTTTTATCGGCAATTTGCAGCAAGTAGAGCAGCACATCGGCGATTTCATCAGAGACTTTTTCTCGATCTCCCGGAGCTTGGGTCAGGGTGTGAGATTGCGCCGTTGTCAACCACTGGAAAAGCTCCAGCAGCTCCGCGGATTCCACCATCAAGGCCATCGCTAAGTTCTTGGGCGAGTGAAAAGACTCCCAATCTCTGGCTGCAGCAAAGTCGCGCAGCCTTTTTTGCATGGCCTTGATGTTCATACCTATCTCTCCCTTTATTTTTTTGCTCTCAATGCAGTCCGCTCAGGCGTCTGTCACCTCACCTGCATTTTGCAGATTCCACATGCTGGCATAGCGTCCCCCCGCAGCCAATAGTTCCTCATGCGTACCCCGCTCGATGACGCGGCCGCTGTCCATGACCAGAATCTCATGCGCCTCAACCACGGTGGATAAGCGGTGCGCAATGACCAGCGATGTCTTGCCTTGCGCAGCGCTGCGCAGCTCATTTTGAATGGCGCGTTCGTTGGCGCTATCCAAGGCCGATGTGGCTTCATCAAAAATCAGGATGGGCGGATTTTTCAGCAATGTACGGGCAATGGCCACGCGCTGCTTTTCACCGCCAGAGAGCTTGAGGCCACGTTCACCCACACGCGTGGCGTAGCCCTGCGGCGTAGCCTCAATAAAGTCGTGAATTCGCGCGGCTTTAGCGGCTGCTACGACCTGCTCGTGCGAAGCACCCGGCTGGCCATAGGCGATGTTGTATTCCACCGTGTCATTGAACAGCACGGTGTCCTGCGGCACTATGCCTACCGTGCGGCGCACGCTGGTCTGGGTCACATCGCGAATATCTTGGCCCGCAATGCGCACATGGCCGACTTGCACGTCATAAAAACGAAACAGCAAGCGTGCCAGCGTGCTCTTGCCGGAGCCGGAAGGGCCCACCACAGCCACAGTTTTGCCAGCCGGAATGGTGAAGCTCAAATCGTGCAGGATGGGTCGTGCCGGGTCGTACGCAAACTGCACGTTTTCAAAGCGCACTTCAGGCGGTTGATCATTCAGCTGCAGAGGCTGCGCACTGGGTGCATCGGCGACTTCGCGGTCTTTATCCATCAGCGTGAACATGCGGTTCAGATCGGTCAGGCTCTGCTTGATTTCGCGGTAAATCACACCCAGAAAATTGAGCGGAATATAAAGCTGAATCATGAAAGCGTTGATCATGACCAGATCGCCTAACGTCAGGCGACCATCCACCACGCCCTGCGTGGCGCGCCACAGGATGGCGACCAGCGCCGTGCCAATGATGAGTTGCTGACCGGCATTGAGCATGGACAGCGTGGTCTGGCTCTTCAGGCGCACGCGGCGAAGCTTTTCTAGGTTCTCGTCGTAGCGTTCGGACTCGAAAGCTTCGTTGTTGAAGTACTTCACAGTCTCGTAGTTCAGCAGCGAATCAATGGCCTTGGTGTGCGCTGCAGACTCTTGCGCATTGGCTTCTTTGCGAAAGCGCGTGCGCCACTCAGTCACTGTGACGGTGAAGGTGATGTAGAAAACTAGCGCCGCCAGCGTGATGATGGCAAACCAGACATCAAAACGCACCGCCAAAATGCCCAGCACCAGCAGCATTTCAATCAGCGTTGGCAGGATGGAGTAAAGCGAATACGAGATCAGCGATTCGGTGCTGCGCACGCCGCGCTCGATATCGCGTGTCATGCCGCCCGTTTGGCGCTCTAAGTGAAAGCGTAAGCTTAACGCATGAAGATGCTGAAAAGTCGACAGCGCAATCGAGCGCGAAGTTCCCTGCGTGGCCTTGGCAAAGACCAGATCACGCAGCTCGGTAAACATGGTGGTTGAAAAGCGCAGCAGACCATAGGCCAGCAGCAGCCCCACGGGCACGACCAGTACCGCCTGCGCCTGACCGGGCTTCATGTCCAGCGCATCGACCAGATACTTAAGCAAGACAGGCACACCCACATTGGCCAGTTTGGCACCCAGCATGAACAGCAGCGCCGCCAGCACGCGCCACTTGTATTGCAGGATGAAAGGGATGAGGCGGCGCAGCGTGGCCGAGTCGGGGTTGGGCGCCGCTATTGCAGCTTCTTCTGGGGTTGTATGTGACCGTGAACGCATTGTGGGGAGGTATCGCCTTGCAGGCAGTCTGAAGCTCGGTAGAAGGCTTCTATTTCTATGACGGGAATGGGAACGCCTGCGAATTCTGCCTGCCCCATCACTTTTCCGCTAATCAAACCCAAGGTAAACGGCTGAAGCAGCTTCCTGTCATAGTGGCCCGGCCCGCAGGCCATGAAAAACGATGCCTCACGCGGCCAGCCCCAGATGATCTTGGGGCTGAGTTCCGCATACAGCATGACCACGCAGTCACGCTCACCTTTAACAGCCTCGATTGTGCGCAAACCACCGCCCCAGCAAACGCGCTTGCCGTTTGCGCTGGCAGCCAGTGCTTGCGTGGGAATGAGTGCCGAAAATGGCCCCGGCTGCTCCTGCGCCTGGGCGTTTGTCAATCGATCGGGATGACAGAGCTCGGAAGTACCACTCAATCCTTGCGACAGTTGCTGTGCAGGATCATTTTTCTGGTCATATACGACGGGTGAAATGCCGCAGCCCGCCAGCACTAGGCACAACACCCCATACAACGACCACGAAAGCAGATTCATAGTTACCACCTACTCACTTTCCTGAACCGGCGTCATTGGTATTTTTCAGCGCCCTAGTAGAAACCCGAAGTTGAAGCACAATTCCACCTTTACCTCTGTGCCCGCGACATCCATGCCACCTCGTCCCAACCTTCCCCCTCAGCCTTTGCCCGAAGACAAAGAGTTGGTACTCAAAGTCGTCCCCATGCCTGCCGATGTCAATGCCAATGGCGACATCTTCGGCGGCTGGGTAATGGCTCAGGTGGACTTGGCAGGTTCTGTGCTGCCCCAGCGCATCAGTCACACCCGCATGGTGACGGTAGCAGTCAACGAATTCATCTTCAAGCAGCCCGTGCGTGTGGGCGACATTCTGTCGTTTTACGCCGGGGTGCTGAAAGTGGGCCGCACCTCGGTAACCGTGAATGTGGAAGTGTTTGCCGAACGTTTCTCCGACCAAGGGAAGTTCGTCAAGGTGACTGAAGCCCGCCTGACTTATGTCGCCATTGATGCCACCGGCAAGCCGCAAGAACTGCCCGACACCGAACAGACGCGCGCTTGGCGCGAAGCGTTGCTGGCGCAAGAAAAAAACACGCCTGAGCAAAGCTGAGTCTTTTCTTCAGCCCACAAAAAAGCGACTTCACGAGTCGCTTTTTTGTGGGCTGTGCGCTGAAGTTCAGGCTACTTAGGCAACAGAGGCAATGCTGCTGACTTCAACCGACTTGGCTACCGCGCTCAAGCCGCCAGTCGAAATACTCGATTTAGGCTTATTAACGGGTGCTGAAGTACCAGGGCCCGCTTCAATCTGACCCGTTAGCTCACCGCCCTCTTCAATCACAACCTTGCCGTAACGAATATTGCCACTGACCTTGCCAGTGCCGTAAATCACCAGCTTTTCGCGCACAGTCAACGAGCCTTCGAAGCAGCCATGAATCTCGGCTACATCGATTTCTGCCGTGCCATGAAAAGCGCCGCGCTCCGCAATCTTGATGACGCGTGAGTTCATCGTGGCCTCAACCGTGCCTTCCACCACCAGCGTGTCGCAGTCGGTAATTTCTACGCCCTTGAGCTTGATGTTGGGTCCCACGGTGAGCTGGCTGCCCACAGTTTCTTCAGTCGTAGTTCCAGTTGCAGCAGGCGGTGTTACGGGTCGCATATTGCTCGATGCCGGTACACCCAGGCCGGAGTTATTCAACGTACCCACCGAAGGAAGCCCCGTCGCGGAATTGCGGGAAGAAAAAGTATCGTTATCGCGTTTACCGAAAAACGGGTTTTGCACAGCCATGGCAGGAGCCTCCTTGTCAGAAAACGCCGATCCTACGCAGCATCAATGACTATATTTGCCGTCATCTCGCAAGAACAGTAAGCAAAGCTTTCACAAGTTTCAGTTACTTTCATGCATTGCTTCATTTCACACCATGCAATATTTAGCTGCATCTAGGTAAGTGTTAAGTTGCCTATTTTTAAAGCATTTCACGCCTCAGGTCGACGATCAACAAGGATAAGGCGCTCTCTTTTTAGGAGAGCTTTGGAGAAACGAGATAAATCACGGTATCTGCCGATAACGACTCATCAGCAAAGAAGTGCTAATTCACCTAGGTATTGGAAAGATCTGAGCTGAGTGATTTCGAGCACTTGCTGTTGATGCAATAAAAAAATCGCCCAAAAGAGGGCGATTTTTTATCTGGTCATTAAGTGACGCTTTTGATGAAAGCGTCATCCTTCGCTGCGCTCAAGCCAGCTTCGCCGGCCTGGATTTCAGCACTTGCTGAAGGAGAGATGACCGCTTTTGATGAAAGCGTCACTCTCGCTTCGCTCGTGCTGCTTACGCAGCCTCCAACCTCAGCACTTGCTGAAGTCCGGATGACGTTTTTCCATAAACGATGTCAGGGCTTCTTTGGCCGCAGGCTCGCGCAGCATGCGGGCGAAGACTGCGCCTTCTTCCACAATGCGCTCGCTCACAGCCTTGGCTTGGCCGCCCTTCATCAAACGCTTGGTTTCGATCAGCGATGACAGGGGCTTGCGCGCCAGCTTCTTGGCTTGGGCTTGGGCCACGCCGTTGCATTCATTGGGTGGCACCACGCGGTTGACCAGGCCCACTTCCAGTGCGGCTTCAGCCAAGAAGGGCTCGCCCAGCAGCAGTGCTTCGGCTGCGCGGTGGTAGCCCAGCATTTGCGGCAGCAGCAGGCTCGATGCAGCTTCGGGGCAAACGCCCAGGTTGATAAAGGGCAGTGAAAAGGCTGCGTTATCACCTGCATAAACCAAGTCGCAATGCAGCAGCAGCGTGGTACCAATGCCTACGGCTGGGCCGCAAACGGCTGCAACCAATGGCTTAGGAAAAGCCGAGACTTCTTGCAGAAAGCGCCACACCGGAGCATCAGCTCCCATGGCGCCGGGTGTCGATGCTTGCTTGAGAAAATCTGCAATATCGTTGCCCGCGCTGAAGATGGCAATGTCGCCCTGAAACACCACCACGCGCACGCCAGCGTCGGTCTTAGCGGATGCCAGTGCATCTGCCATCTGCGTGTACATGGCTTCAGTGAAGGAGTTTTTCTTCGCTGCGCGGTTAAACGTGATGGTGCAAACACCTTCTTCGGTGTGCACCAGAATGTCTTGGTTATCTTGGGTATTGCTCATGGTCTTACCTTGTTGAATGGTGTGAATGGTGTGAACTTTTAATAGGCCGCCACATTCGGCGCCTTATTCTTTGAAATAGACAATCTGGTGGCTGGTCGCCAATATCTGACCAGATTGGCTCCACAACTGGGCAGTCTGGTCAAAAAAACCATTGCGAAATTCTTGCCCGCGCGCCTGCGCTAACAAAAAATCATCGCCGGCGGCTGCCAAATCCTCGCGTCCAGCATGAAAGTACACGGTCATTGACACCGTACCTGCCGGCACGCGTTTGGCACGACGTAGCCATGCCCGTGGAAAGAAGATGTCAGAGACCGCAGCCAGCGACGCAAAATCCAGCGGACGCGGCGGATTGTCTCTCACCCACAGCCGCGTCAAAGAGTCGCGCTCTGCTGCGTCTTCATCCATGGGCAAAATTCCGTCTGCAAAGCGCATCTCATAACGACTCAGCCATTCAGAGCCCTTGAATAAAGGTGGCACGCGCTCGAGATCTGCTGCAGGCTTCACCGCGGGCATGGGTACATCACTTGCGCTCCAAGTATCGCGGCGCACGGCGGTTACTGCGGTGGCCGTTGTCACCACTTGCATTTGGCCATCTGCATCAGGCTGCTGCACAGTCAAAATCCAGTGCTGGGTTGAGCGGTTGGTACGCACCGGATTGGCATCAATCACCAAAGCACCGGCCCCCACAGCAGCAGAGTAGTTGACAGTGATGGAGAGCGGATCACCCAAACATTGCGGGTGCTGCTGCACGGCCTGAAGCAAACTGGCTGCCGTGATGCCGCCATAAGGCCCGACCATGTTCCAGTAATCCGACGAAGCTTGGCCTTGGTACTGATTGGGCACTCCCGTGACAGTCAGAGTCACGGCACGATCAAAGGGGTGGAGGTCTGTGCTCATAGGTCTCAGTGTTGTCCAAGGCTAGCAACGAAAGCCGTCAAAAAGGTGACTCTTTCGGCTCGTACAAGGGTTTACCGGGACTGCGATCACCCGCGCCCCAGCTCTGCAGCAATGGCAAAAGAGGTCGCCATAATTGCTCAGCCATCTCAGGTCTGAAATACCCCAGATGGCCTATGTGCCCGGATGGAGCCCGTGCTGGGTTCAAATGCTCCAGCGTGCTGGGAGCACTCTGGTACCAGCCCACCAGCGACTGCACACTGGCCAGTGACATCATTTCGTCATCTTCTACATACAAAGCGTGTAGTGGGTAGTGCGCTGCGGCATAAGCATCTGCGACCCATTCACCTTCTACGCCCATGGCATAGCGCGGATGCAGGCACCAACGCCGCCATTGCCAAATCACTCCTGCCGGCAAGTCGCCCACCATGCCTAGTTTGCGACCCGGAAAGGCACCGTACAACCAAGTCGCCAACGGCGCTATACCCCACCAAAAAATACGTATCACTCGCTTGGTAGGTGCAGCGTTATCGCGCCAATAGCCGCTGCCACTGGCAATGGAAAGCAAGCCATTGATGGGCAAAGGTGTTGAAGCCAAACCCGGCAATTGCGAGCCCACGCTGTGCCCAATCCAGATCAAGGCCTGATTTGAGAATTGCTTTTTGAGCTGAGCTGCCACCTGCTCGCAATCCTTGGCCCAGTCCAGCAGATCTGCCTTGGCATCCTTCAGACGACCTTGCAAGGACAGACCGTGACCACGATAGTCAAACGTGGTCACGCCATAGCCCTGCTCTGCCAGCCATCGCGCAAAGGCTTGGTAGTAACTTTGCGGCACGCCCATGGCGGGGGCCACCACCACCTGCGCCATCGCCGCTGCCGTTGTGGGCTGACATTGGCGCAGCAACAGACAAGCAGATCCCACGGAAATGGGCAGATGCATCTCCGTCCACTGCACTTCATGCTCAGACGTGGTTGGCATGCTTGGCGGTTTACACCCGCTCAAAGATACCCGCCGCGCCCTGCCCCATGCCTACGCACATGGTCACCATGCCGTATTTGAGTTGCTTGCGGCGCAGCGCATGCACCACGGTAGCCGCACGAATTGCGCCCGTCGCACCCAGCGGGTGGCCCAGCGCAATCGCACCGCCCATGGGGTTGACCTTAGATGCGTCCAGCCCCAGCGTGTTGATCACGGCCAGAGACTGGGCTGCAAACGCTTCGTTGAGTTCGTACCAGTCAATATCGTCCTGCTTGAGACCGGCATAGCGCAGCGCGGCAGGAATGGCCTCGATAGGCCCAATGCCCATGATGGCGGGTGGCACACCCTTGCTGGCATAGCTCACAAAACGCGCCAGAGGCGTGAGGCCAAAGCGCTTGACCGCATCGCCGCTGGCAAGGATCAGCGCACCGGCACCATCACTGGTCTGCGAGCTATTGCCCGCCGTGACCGAGCCACGTGCCGCAAACACGGTGCGCAGCTTGGCCAGGCCTTCGATGCTGGTGTCAGGGCGTGGGCCTTCGTCCAGACTCACGGTCCGTGTGCTGGCCACGGTCTCGCCAGTGGCAATATTCAGCGAACGGTCGGTGACTTCAATCGGCGTGATTTCGTCGGCAAACTCGCCTGCTTGCTGCGCAGCCATGGCGCGGCGGTGCGATTCCAGCGCGAAGGCATCTTGCGCCTCACGCGAGACCTGCCACTGCTGAGCGACCTTCTCCGCCGTCAGGCCCATACCGTAGGCAATGCCTACGTCGCCATCACGCTCAAAGATGCTGGGCGAGAGGCTAGGCGAGTTGCCCATCATGGGCACCATGCTCATGCTTTCCACGCCGGCCGCAATCATCACATCAGCTTCGCCCACCCGAATGCGGTCAGCCGCCATGGCAACGGCGCTCAAGCCAGAGGCGCAGAAACGGTTGACGGTAATGCCGCCAATGCTGGTGGGCAGGCCCGCTAGCACCGCGCCAATACGCGCCACGTTCAGGCCTTGCTGGGCTTCAGGAATCGCACAGCCGCAGACGATGTCTTCAATCGCCTTGGGGTCCAGGCCAGGCACCTGTGCCAGAGCCGCCTTGAGCGTGGTGGCCAGCAGGTCATCGGGGCGGTAGTTGCGGAAAAAGCCCTTGTGCGAGCGGCCAATCGGCGTGCGCGTAGCCGCAACGATATAGGCGTCTTGTACTTGTTTCATTTTTGAATTTCCTCGCTTCGCCTTAGTTGCGCACAGGTTTGCCGGTGTTGAGCATGCCCAAGATACGTTCATGGGTCTTAGGGTGGGCAATCAGATGGCAGAAAGCCTTGCGCTCGAGCTTCATCAGATAGGCCTCATCGACCAGCGTGCCAGCATCCACATCGCCACCGCAGACCACATTGGCAATCAGACCCGCAATATGCTGATCAAACTCGCTGATAAAGCCGCCGTCGCGCATATTCACCAGCGATCCCTTGATGGTGGCCTGACCGCTGCGCCCCGCCACCGGGAAGCTGCGCTTGAGCGGCGCACGCCAGCCGCTGGCGGCCATGGACTTGGCTTCATTGATCGCCGCAAACAGCACTTCGTCCTTGTGGGCCACCACAATGTCGCTGTCCAGCAAATAGCCCAGCTTGCGCGACTCCAGCGCGCTGGTGCCGACTTTGGCCATGGCCGCAGCCGTAAAGCCTTCGGTGAGGAAGGGCAGCAAATCCTTGCCCGTGCTGGTGGCAGCATTTTCAGCAGCGCGGCGGGCGATATAGGTCAGACCGCCCGCACCGGGCACCAGGCCGACACCGACCTCCACCAAGCCGATATAGCTTTCCATATGGGCCACGCGGCGCGCCGAGTACACGGCCATCTCGCAACCACCGCCCAGCGCCAGTCCGTGGATGGCCGACACTACCGGCACCTGTGCATAACGTAGGCGCAACATCAAGTTCTGCAGCTCTTGCTCGATGCTTTCAATCGCATCCGCACCGCCAATCACAAAGGCGGGCATGGTAGCTTCCAAGTCGGCACCCACGCTGAAAGGCGTATCGCCCGACCAGATGACCATGCCATCAAAGTCGCTCTCGGCCACATCCACGGCCTCCATCAGACCTTCCATGACTTCAGGGCTGATGGCATGCATCTTGTTCTTGATGCTAGCGATCAGAACCTTGCCATCGAGTGTCCAGGTGCGCAGCGCCTTGGTCTCTGCAATCGTGGTGCCAGCGGTCTGCCAGTCGGCAAGATTGGTTTCGCCCAGCAGCTTTTCAGGGAAGAGCTGACGCTCATACACAGGCAGCTCGCGGCGGGGCACAAATTTGCCTTGCGATGCGCTCCACGAGCCGTTGCCGGTGTGTACACCACCGGATTCAGCCACCGGGCCTTCAAACACCCACTTTGGCAGCGGCGCCTTGCAAAGAGCCTTGCCTGCATCAATGTCTTCCTGAATCATCTTGGCGACGTCCAGCCAGCCTGCGTCCTGCCACAGCTCAAACGGGCCTTGCTGCATGCCGTAACCCCAGCGCATGGCTTGGTCCACATCACGGGCGCAGTCCGCAATGTGCTCCAGATGCACGGCGGCGTAATGAAAGCTGTCACGCAAAATGGCCCAGAGGAACTGGCCTTCTTTGCCTTCGGCGTTGCGCAGCAGTTTCAGGCGTTCGGCAGCCGGCTTTTTGAGCATACGACCATAGACCTCATCGGCCTTGCCACCAGCGGGAATGTAGTCCTCGCTATCCAGCTCGAACTGCAGGGTGTCGCGGCCCACGCGCTTGTAAAAGCCCTGCTTGGTCTTGTTGCCCAGAAAGCCCAGGTCAAGCAGCTTTTGCAGCACCTTGGGTGTACCAAAGTTGGCAAAGAATGGGTCGCTCTGCTCGTTCAGGTTCTCCTGCATGGTCTTGATGACATGGGCCATGGTATCCAGACCCACCACATCCGCCGTGCGGAAGGTACCGCTGGAGGCGCGGCCCAATTTTTTGCCAGTCAGATCATCGACCACATCAAAGCTCAGGCCAAAGTTCTCGGCCTGCTTCATGGTGGAAAGCATGCCCGCAATACCTATGCGGTTGGCGATGAAGTTGGGCGTGTCATGTGCACGCACCACGCCCTTGCCCAGCGTGGTGGTGACAAAGGCTTCCAGCTGATCCAGCACTTCAGGCTCGGTGGTGGGGGTGTTGATCAACTCCACCAGTTGCATATAGCGCGGCGGGTTGAAGAAGTGAATGCCACAGAAGCGGGGCTTGATCGCATCAGGCAGTGCTTCGCTCAGCTTGGTGATGGACAGACCCGAAGTGTTGGAAGCCACCAGCGCATGCTTGGCCACAAACGGGGCGATCTTGTGATACAGATCGAGCTTCCAGTCCATGCGCTCGGCAATGGCTTCGATGACCAGATCACAGCCCTTCAAGAGCTTCATGTGCTCTTCGTAGTTGGCGGGCTGGATCAGTTCCACATCGTCGGCCACACCGATGGGCGAAGGCTTGAGCTTTTTGAGATTGGCAATCGCCTTTTCAGCAATACCACTCTTGCTACCTTCTTTAGCAGGCAGGTCAAACAGAATGACAGGCACCTTGACGTTGACCAGATGGGCGGCAATCTGCGCACCCATCACGCCCGCGCCCAGCACGGCGACTTTTTTCACATTGGATCGGGACATGGTTGCATTCATTTCAGTTATTCATATTGGTCACAGAGCTGAAACTGGCGCGCTCCAACTCAGGGACACCGCGCAAGGGCCGCCCCGCCGCGCTGGCGCCGTCCCCCTCAAGGGGGAAGGCGCGCAGCGACTCAGGGGGCATCTTTACTGCACGCGAATCCAGGTCTGCGTGCGCCAGAAGGGGCCGATGGAGCCGCGAACTTCCAGCTTTTTGCCGTCTTCGATGGGCGTCAGCCGCACGGTGTAGGTCTTGCCGTTTTCGGGGTCGAGAATCTTTCCACCTTCCCAGACGTCTTTGCCCTCGGCCTTTTTGACGCCGCTGATCAACGTCATGCCCACCATGGGCTTGTCTTTCAGCTCATCCTTGCATTCGACACACAGCTGATTGGGGTCTGCGCCCTTTCGCAGCAAAGCTTCGACCTTGCCGCTAACCACGCCGCCAGATTCGGTGATCTTTACCTGCGCCTTGGGCGTGTTCTCTTTCTCGTCCATGCTGCGCCAGGTGCCCACCGGCGACATCTGTGCCCATGCGGCAGACATGCTGCTTGCTACCAAAACCAGAGCTGCTAGCGCTTTAACTGTCTTCATATCCAAGTCCTTTCATATCGAACCAAAGAATGAAACCGCACATGCCGCTCACTTTTTATGAGCGGCAGGCGACCAGAGACTCAGGCCAGAGCCGCGTCGGTATCCATCAGCGACTGGCTGCCAGCGCGGGCTGTCTTCATCAGCGTCAGTGTTTCGGGGAACAGCTTGGCAAAGTAAAAACGTGCCGTCTGCAGCTTACCCAGGTAGAAGGGGTCTGCATTTCCATTGCTGATCTCGCGCAACGCCACTTGCGCCATGCGGGCAAACAGGTAGCCAAAGACGAGGTGGCCTGCCACGCGAAGATAGTCCACCGATGCTGCGCCAACGTCGTCGGGGTTTTGCATACCTTTGAAGCCGATTTCGGTCGTGAACTTGGTCATCTGGTCGCCCAGCATGGCGATAGGCGTAATGAACTCGCTCATCTTTTCGTTAACGCCTTCTTCTTCCACCAGCTTGCCAATCAGCTTGCCAAACTTCTTGAGCGTGGCGCCCTGATTGCCCAAAATTTTTCGACCCAGCAAATCGAGTGCCTGCACGCCGTTCGTGCCTTCGTAGATCATGTTGATGCGGTTGTCGCGCACAAACTGCTCCATGCCCCACTCGGTGATAAAGCCGTGGCCGCCGTAGACCTGCTGACTCATGGTGGTGGCAATCCAGCCGTTGTCGGTGATGAAGGCCTTGACGATGGGGGTCAGCAACGCGACCAGTTCGGCGCTGTCTTTGCGCACTTTTTCGTCGGGGTGGTTCAGTTCGGTATCAATCAGCAGAGCGCTGAAGGTGGACAGAGCTCGACCGCCTTCGGCATAGGCTTTGGCCGTCATCAGCATGCGGCGCACATCGGGGTGCACGATGATGGGATCAGCCGGCTTGTCTTTGGCTTTGACGCCCGACAAGCTGCGCATTTGCAGGCGGTCTTTGGCATAGGCCAAGGCATTTTGAAACGCTACTTCGGTCAGGCCCAGCGACTGGTTGCCCACACCCAAACGGGCCGCGTTCATCATCACAAACATGGCTTGCAGGCCCTTGTTGGGCTCGCCGACCATGGTGCCAATGGCACCATCGATATTGATCTGCGCGGTGGCGTTGCCATGAATGCCCATCTTGTGCTCTAGTGCGCCGCAGAAGATGGGGTTGCGTTCGCCCAGCGAGCCATCGGCCTTGACCAAGAACTTGGGCACCACAAACAGACTGATCCCCTTGGAGCCCACAGGCGCATCGGGCAGACGAGCCAGAACCAAATGCACAATGTTCGAGGTGAAATTGTGTTCACCCGCCGAGATGAAAATCTTGTTGCCGGTGATCTTGTACGTACCATCGGCCAGCGGCTCCGCCTTGGAGCGCAGCAGGCCCAGATCGGTGCCGCAATGCGATTCAGTCAAGCACATGGTGCCGGTCCATTCACCGCTGGTGAGTTTGGTCAGATAGGTTTTTTTCTGCTCTGGCGTGCCATAGGCATGCAAGGCCTCGTACGCGCCGTGCGAGAGGCCGGGGTACATGGTCCACGCCTGATTGGCGCTGTTAAGCATTTCATACAGCGCAGAGTTCAGCACCATGGGCAAGCCCTGCCCACCGTATTCAGGATCACAGGACAATGCTGGCCAGCCGCCTTCTACAAACTGCGCATAAGCCTCTTTGAAGCC
This sequence comes from Comamonas sp. Y33R10-2, assembly GCF_019355935.1. NCBI lineage: Bacteria > Pseudomonadati > Pseudomonadota > Betaproteobacteria > Burkholderiales > Comamonadaceae > Comamonas > Comamonas sp. Y33R10-2. Next base: position 3,337,613 of record NZ_CP079925.1, on the reverse strand, counting down.
CTTGGGCGTAGTCACCTCGTGCGTGGCTTTGTCCAGTGTGCAACCCTCAGCATCACCGCTGATATTCAACGGAAAAGTCACATTGGCTGCGAACTTACCCGCTTCTTCCAGCACAGCGTTGATGGTGTCCACATCCACCTCCGCGTGCTTGGGCATCTGCTGATAGGCATCCGCGACCTTGAAGACCTCATGCATGAGGAATTGCATGTCACGCAGTGGTGGGTTGTAGCTGGGCATTTGTCTTCTCCTGTAATGGGGTTGGCGTATGGATGGAGGATGGATCAGCAATGAGGGAAATCAGGCCGCTGCAGGTTCTCTGGCGTATCGCGCCAGAATGTTGTTGAAGCCAGCGTGGGCGCGATCAATCGAGCCTTCGCTGTGCAAGAAGCGGGCTTCATAATGCAAAGCCAAAATCAGTCCGTGGATTTCAAACAGCAACTGGCTGGCATCGGCGTCTGCACGCAAGTCACCGCACTCTTGGCTTTGCTCAATCGTGCGCCGCATAGCAACTAGCCAAGTGCTGACAGATTCAGCCAGTGCATCGCGCACAGGGCCGGTGCGGTCATCAAACTCCACCGCACCGCTGATATAGATGCAGCCGCAATCAATTTCGATGGATGTGCGCTTCATCCAGTTGCCAAACAGCTCACGCAGACGCGGAATGCCGCGCTCAGCGGCGATGGCCGGGTAGAACACTTCTTGCTCAAAACGGTCGTGGTACTCATGCACCACGGAAATCTGCAATTCTTCACGCGAGCCAAAGTGGGCAAATACGCCAGACTTGCTCATGCCTGTGAGTTCAGCAATCGCGCCAATGGACAGGCCTTCCAGGCCAATATGGGTTGCTAAATTAAGAGCAGCTTCCACAATAGTGGCCTTGGTTTGCTGGCCTTTTGCCAGAGAACGACCTGAAGGTTTGGCGACAATCTCTGGGGTATCAGTCTTGGTGCTAACCGCAGCTTGCGCAGCAGGCTGCGCCTTGCGAAACTTGGCTGCTGCCTTCTCATGCACTTCAGCATCACCCGATGCAGAGCTTCCTTCTACGCGGCCAACCACATGCGCCACATCCCTATCTGCGGGATTTTTTGAAGAATTAAGAGCGGAAGACGAAACCATGAAATTCTCAATAAAACGAACGATCGTTCTATTTTGCACAGTTTCATTCTCAACTCAGCATCAACAAGGGTAAACACTAGGAATTTCTTGCCAAGGATTTCCCTAGCTAAGTCGCTCACGGCAACAAAAAACGCCGCCAGTCCTGAGACTGCGGCGTTTTTTATGAGCTTACGAAATCGATTCTTTACACAACAATCATCATGGCAAGGCTAGCGTCCAAGTGCTCAGTAGGCAAGCGACGGAAGCCCGAGCGGGCATAGCGCTGCAAGCGGCCCAGTGCAAAAGCGGTTAGCACGCTGGCTGCCACCGACGCTTCAACCGTTGGGGCTGCTGAGCCCATCGCGCCCGCTGCAGGGCGCAGGCATTGGCGCAGAGTCGATTCAATGCGATCAAAGAATTGGTTGATACGGGTTTGCAGACGCTCGTGTTCAAACACGATGGCATCACCCACCATCACACGCACCATGCCGGGGTTCTTCTCGCCAAATTGCAGCAACAGTGCAATCACACGATTGGCGTTGCGTGCACCTTCGATAGGGTCATGAAATGCATCTTGCGCATCGCGGCCTACGATTTGCTGAACCATGGTGAACACGGACTGCTCGATGAACTCGATCAGGCCTTCAAACATCTGGGCCTTGCTCGCAAAATGGCGATACAGCGCCGCCTCACTCACGCTCAGGTGGGCAGCCAGGGCCGCTGTCGTAATACGATCAGCACCGGGCTTTTCCAGCATAGAGGCCAAGGCCTGCAGAATTTGCTCACGGCGCTCACCCGGCTTGGGGCGCTTGCGCGCGGGAGCCATCGCAGGGGTGACGGATGTCTCCTCAATTAGATTTTCGTTATTGGAAACAGGCGATAGGACTTCAGACTCAGACATAAGCGACTCAGTATTTATTAGCAATTTTCTCACAGCCAGTTGCACTGTTAAGCACACGACTCCCTAATCGGCAGGTTTTCAGGCTAGCAAAACCGTAATTAATACGGCTTTGAGGTCTCCACTCCCGAAAATTCACCCCACCGCTCTCACCACTACCAGTAGGTTAACCGAGAAATCATCTTCTCAAACCTTCAGATAGATCATGACTACCTTCTAAAACTGATTGAACCGGAATTTCAAGCCTTACTAATAAGCCTTTACCAAAATTTCCCTCTGAAAAACTCAAAACTCCTTGATGGAGTTGAGTAATTTCATCCGCAATCGCTAAACCCAAGCCTGTTCCCTCTTCTACAACACCCTGAGCGCGATAAAAGCGCTGGGTAATCTGACTGCGTTCTTCTTCAGGCACGCCAGGGCCATCGTCATCGACTTCTACATAAGCCCATTGAGTCACGCCGGACATATTGAGCAAACTGACATCATCCGTGCCAATGGGTGTGCTACGCAGTCCACATAACAACGTAACGCTGCCGCCTTGGGGCGTGTATTTAATAGCGTTTTCCACCAAATTAGAAACCAGCTCACGCAGTAGCCAGCTATGGCCCCAGACCGCTGCGGAGCTAACCTCCAAACCAAAATCCAACCCCTTCGCTGAAGCTCGGTCGATAAAGGTTTCCAACATACTCTCGCACAGCTCTTTGAGTTCTACCTTTTGCAAAGGTTGCACCTCAGCATTGCGAGCATCCGCTCGGGACAAAGCCAGCAGCTGGCGGGCCAGTTGAGAGGTGCGACGCGTGGCATCGCGCAGTTGTTCAATCTGCTCCACATTCAGCACTATTTGAGCCTGCCGCCCATCGCGCTTGGCAAGGCGCTGTGCCTCTTGCCCACTAAGCGCCCAAGCCTCTACTTGCGCTTGCAAAGCTGCCAACGGCGTGCGCAGCTGGTGGGCTGCATCAGCCACAAAGCGGCGCTGACCTTCAGCTTGCGCATTCACCAAAGAGAACAAGCGGTTCAGTGATCGCACCAGTGGGCGCACTTCAGCGGGCGACGTCTGCTCATCAATAGGACTCAAATCTCGCGGTGAGCGGCGTTCAACCGCCTGCGTTAACTTGTGCAGCGGCTTAAAGGCACGGCTCACCGACCAGTAAATAGCCACCGCAGCCCCGGCAATCAGCAGCAAGTTGGGCAGCAATACATGCATGATTAACTGGCGCACCCATTGCTGGCGCACATCCGAGCTATCAGCCAGCATGACAACCATCTCACCAGCGCCGTACGTTTCAGCCTTGAGCACAGCCACGCGGTAAGTGACACCGTCATGTTCTTGGCTGTGAAATTCCGCCGTGCCGGTGGTTGGCACATCAAAGCGTATCCAGGCATCGCCCGCCACCACCTTGCCTTGCAAGTCACCCACGGCATAGCCCACTTCATCGCCTTGGTTGCGCAAAAAATCTTCTACCGAAGATGTCAGTGACACCAGAGGCGGCGTGCCATCGGCAATGGATGGAGCCAATACCGAATCCGCTAAACCCGGCAGCAATCTCAGCAAGCGCTGGTCATGCTGGGTGGATGCTTCATCGGCTGCGCTGTAACTAAACCAGCCCCCCATAGCGCCCAATAGCATCAGAGGCACCAAAAGCAGAACCAGCAAACGAAAGCGCAGATTAGCGGTCATTAATTCGTATATAGATGCCGAGGCTGGCTACTCTATTTTTATAGCAAGCAGTCCTCATTAATCAATGAGTTCAGAGTAATTTATATCTAAACTTCTTTGAATATAAGAAAATTAGCTATCAATTCAATGAATGCAAAAAGCCATTCAAGTCGCCTCTGGCATCATCTCTAAACGATAACCAAAGCCGCGAATAGAGCGCAAAGCCACGCCATGCGGCTCCAATTTGCTGCGCAGGCGGGAGACATAAACCTCCACCGCATTCGGTGTAATTTCCCTATCCCAGCCTGTCAGTGCCTGCAAAAGTTTCTCTTTACTCGCAGGCTTAGGTGCGTTGAGCAGCAGATATTCAAGCACTGTCCATTCACGCGGGCCCAAATCGATTGGCAGCAGCTTGCCTTCGCTCTCGCCCTCAAGCGGGGCCTGACGTGCACCTGCACGGCGGCCTGCTGTATCCAACTCAATGCCGCCAAAATTCAGCACCGCAGACGTAGCAGCCTGAGAGCGGCGCATCAGCGCTCGCAGCCGGGCCAGTAATTCAGGCAACTCAAACGGCTTGACCATATAGTCGTCAGCCCCCCAGTCCAAGCCCTGAACGCGATCCTGCAGCGCATCGCGCGCTGTGAGGATTAGCACCGGCATTGCCTTGCTTTCCACCTCGCTGCTACGCAATCGACGGGTCAGCTCCAGCCCGTTGATACCTGGCAGGCCGATATCGATCACAGCCACATCAAAGGCTTCCTGAGTCAACACCTCTAGTGCACGCTCAGCACTGCCCACCCAGTCCACGGCATAACCTGCATCGGACAGACCCAGCTTGATACCGCTGGCCACCATCACATCATCTTCTACCAGAAGCAAACGCATAAAGTCCTACCTAGCTCAAAAACAAAAGCCGCCCAAAGGCGGCTTGCGACGGGATCCTGAGCACAGGCCCGCTCGGAAAAGCCCTGTGACGATGTTAACGCTTTATGCGCCAAGCCACCCAACACAGGCAGCCACACGTCAGGGCCAGACAGGCTCATCAATGGCTACGAATCATCGTGCCATAAGCCTGATCCGTCAAAATTTCCAGCAGCATGGCATGGGGCACGCGACCATCGATGATGTGCACGGCGTTCACACCTGCTTTGGCGGCATCCAGCGCACCCGCAATTTTGGGCAACATGCCTCCAGAAATCGTGCCATCCGCAAACAAACCATCAATCTCGCGCGCTGTCAGATCAGTCAGAAGCTTGCCTGCCTTATCCAGAACGCCCGGAGTGTTGGTTAAAAGCACCAGTTTTTCAGCTTGCAACACAGTCGCCAGCTTGCTAGCTACAACGTCGGCGTTGATGTTGTAGCTCTCATTGTCCTCGCCAAAACCAATGGGGCTGATCACAGGAATAAACGCATCATCTTGCAGAGCCTTCACCACACTCGGGTCGATCGCAACAATGTCACCCACATGACCCACATCGTATTCAATGCTTGAATCCTTGTTGTCCACCATCTTGAGCTTCTTGGCGCGAATCAGGCCTCCATCGCGCCCCGTCAAACCCACAGCCTTGCCACCCGCCTGATGGATCAGGCCCACGATGTCTTGCTGCACCTCGCCAGCTAGTACCCACTCCACCACTTCCATGGTCTCTTCATCCGTCACGCGCATGCCCTGGATGAATTCGCCCTTTTTGCCCAGACGCCCCAAAGCTGCCTCAATCTGGGGTCCACCACCATGAACCACCACCGGATTGATACCCACCAGCTTTAGAAGCACCACATCTTCCGCAAAATCTGCCTGCAGCGCAGGGTCGGTCATGGCGTTACCACCATACTTGATTACCATGGTCTTGCCATGAAACTTACGAATGTAGGGCAGCGCCTGAGCCAGAATTTCTGCCTTGTCGCGAGGGGCAATGTGGGTGATGGGATCAACGGTGGTCATAGATCAAAGCTCAGTCCCGTGGGACAATGTTCACAAAAGATGGTGCATTGTGCCGCAAACACCGCTCAGGCACTGAGTGCTCCCCATGATCTTCTAGAGATCAGTAATCAAAACTCAAAACAAGAACTGGTTGCATGTTTTCAACTCAATTTTCGCTTCTTGAATTAATACGGTATGACGCAACAGTCGCCCTACTGGCATCTTTTGCAACCTGCCTTTTCCTGGTTGTCACGCAAAAATGGCATGGCAGCTTATCTATGGATTCAAATAGCGGAGTCCAAAAAGTTCATACAAACCCAACACCGCGTATCGGCGGCATTGGCATTGCAATCGGCGTTTTTGCGGGTTTTGCGGCCTCGAGCCACGGCATTACTGCTGCAGAAAAAAGAGCCATTCTCAGCACAATTCTTCTGGCGGGTATACCCGCTTTCATTTTTGGACTACTTGAGGATTTGACCAAAAAAGTTTCCGTCAAGGTACGACTGCTGGCCACAATGGCTTCAGGCGTTCTAGGGTGGGGAATTACAGGTACATCACTCACCCATGTTGATGTGCCCGGCATTGATTTTTTACTGAGCTTCACCATCATCTCAGTCATCTTTACTGCTATTGCAGTAGGAGGAGTAGCTAACTGAATCAATATTATTGATGGGCTGAATGGCCTTACGGCTGGCACAGCTTTAATTATTCTCGCTGCCTTCGGCTTCGTCGCCCGGCACGTTGGTGATATCCCCCTCGCTTTCACTTGCATGATCATTGCTGGTGCTGTAGCCGGATTTTTTCTCGTCAACTGGCCCAAAGGTAAAATATTTTTGGGTGACGGCGGCGCCTACTTCCTGGGATTTACGCTCGCCTGGATTGCCGTACTTTTACCTGAGCGCAATCATTCCGTATCACCCTGGACCAGTTTACTGATCTGCTCCTACCCCATTATTGAGGTCGGCTTCAGTGTTTTGCGAAGATCAATGCGCGAAGGTTACAGTCCAACAGAACCAGATTTTTTTCACCTGCATTCACTTGCAAACAAGCGCTGGGCAAGAAAACTATTTTCTAATTTTTCAAAACCTATGCAAAATGGACTTACCTCACCATTTCTTTGGATTTATGCAGCAATTCCTTGCTCTCTAGGTGTTTTGACATATCAAAGCAAGCTGTTAACTGCTATATCTTTTATATTAAGCTTCATCTGCTATTTGATGTTTTATCGGAAGCTTGTACTCTTTAGATGGTTACCTAGGAAGTGAAAAATGCATCTTTAAAGCTTGAAGGTAAATTTCACCTTCTTGTGTCATTTCCTCCGGGGCCCAGGGTGCAAAATATTTTGGAGCCACTGGGTCAAACGGCCCTCCCTTCATCTCGAGCAATATAGAGCCACTTTCCAATGAAACGACGGTGTGCCATTGCCCCGGCTGAATCTCAACCCCAACAGCCACTCCCGGCTCATTTAAATGCTTGCCCGCGCCGAACAAGTTAACAGCTTGCACCTCACCTTCGCCACCAAAGACAATGAAAGCTAGCAGCCCCTTGATGGCAATCAAGGTTTCTGCTCCTTGCCAGGGTCCATGACAGTGAGGCCTTAGATAGCTACTGGGTTCAATCGCATTAAAGAACCGCTGGCATGCCTCCTGGTAGTCAGCATGCAGGTTCATGTGTTGTCGTCTTCGAGGATTAGATTGGGCCTCTTCTACCAATGAGTCCATCAAGTCCCTTGAAAAAACTCGTGCTGACATATATTAGCTCTTCAGTTCCAGAACGATTTGATTGACCGCCTGAGAAGGCGAGAACATTTTCCAATATACTGCCCTGCACCTTTTTTGGAAATCGGCATCCATCTCAACAGAATTGATCAAGATATTTGCTTTGTGCTCCATATCCTGGATGTCAGCATCTTCGCAAACCACGCCAACACCTTCGCTCCTGATGAGCTCCGCAAGATCATTTCCAGGATTGATGTTTGCCAGAACGGGAATACCGCTTTGCATATAGGAAAGGAACTTTCCCGGAATGTTGTGGGATTTGTGTCTCTGATCCAAAGAAACAATACCTACAGAGCATTGAGCATAAAGTGCAGGTATCTCATCAGGATGAATTTCATCCTTGAACTCTATGTTATCCAAGGACCTTTTACGCGCCTCCTCAGCGAGTCTTTTGGCCTCGCTACCGCGACCAACAAATAAAAATCCAATATCTCGTCTATCTTTAAGTTTTTCTGCCAGATCTACCAGGATGTCCATGCCCTGAGCAACGCCCATATTTCCCGCATACACAAATATCTTTCGCCCGACCAGTTTCGTTTCATTAATCGATATAGAGCAACTACCTGACTTCGTATCCGCAAGCCAGTTCTGAAGCACCACCAATTTTTTTCTCTTGTTCTTCTTCCAATCCTCAAAATATGAGAGATTCCCAGGAGTTTGAACACCGATGATATCAGCCACAGAATATTGATAGTGGGCCACTGCACTGAAGAAACGATAAATAATTCCTCTTCCCATCAAACCCATATCAACAGCCCACTCAGGGAAAATATCTCTTATTATCAGATAACCTTTACAATCACTGGCTTTCTTCAAATATTTGACAAAAGGGGCATGAAATATGGAAGGGGCATACCAAGCGACGCCATCCCATTTTTCGTGACGCAAAGTGGACTTTCTATAGCCCCTTTTCATAAAAAATGGCATCAAGAATTCTGACAAGGTTCTTCTCGCGTAATTGACGTCCTTGGTTTTTGGGGACTTCAGCCTCAAGACCTGGAAACCTTCCATCTCCTCAAGAAGAAAGTCCTCCTTGATCTCCCATGATGGAAGAATTACCGTCAATTGATGACCTTGAGCAACAAATTCACGCGATAAGTCCCTTAGCTGCACTGCCCCGGAGTTCCGCAAGGGAGGAAAGGTGTCAGCGATCAAGGCTATTTTCATTCTTCACGACCAGTTTCAGTATTTCTTCCACACAACCCGATTCACATAATCCGTGTAGCTGTGAATGATACGGACTACCTTGTCACTCACGTTCGGCATGCTGTAGTCAGACACTTGACGCAAAAGTCGCTCATGACCGCGAGGTTGGTTTTGAAGAATCGCCAGACCCTGAAGCACACGTTGTTCACCTAAACCAACCAGCATCACCGCAGCCTCTTCCATACCTTCGTGACGCTCCTGGGCTTCACGCAGATTCAATGCTGGAAAATTCAGAATTGAGGACTCTTCTGTGATCGTACCACTATCTGAAAGTACTGCTTTCGCTGATTGCTGGAGCTTGATATAGTCACTAAATCCAAGTGGTTTTAGCAATTGCACCTTGGAATGAAACACTGCACCAATCGAATCCACTCGCTTCTGTGTCCGTGGATGTGTCGAGACAATCACTGGCAACCCATACTGCTCCGCGATCAAATTCAACAAGCTCACCAATTTTCGGAAATTAATGTCAGAGTCGATATTTTCTTCACGGTGAGTACTAACTACAAAGAACTGGTCAGCTGTTAAATCCAACCGATCTAGAACATTAGATGAATCAATATGCGTCTTATAGTGAGCAAGGACCTCTGTCATTGGACTCCCTGTCTTAATCACTAGATCTGGCGGCAAACCCTCTTTCAAAAGGCACTCTCTCGCAATATCACTATAGGTAAGGTTTACATCTGCGGTGTGGTCGACTATACGTCGGTTGATCTCTTCCGGTACACGCTGATCAAAACACCGGTTACCGGCTTCCATATGAAATACAGGAATCTTACGGCGCTTAGCAGGCAATACAGACATGCTGCTATTGGTATCTCCTAGTACAAGCAATGCATCAGGCTTCTCTGTTGCCAACACATGATCAACTGCAATGATTACCTTACCAATAGTCTCGGCAGCACCTCCACCAGCAGCATTTAAGAAATGATCGGGCTTACGAATACCTAGGTCCTCGAAGAAAATTTGATTAAGCTCATAGTCATAGTTCTGGCCAGTATGCACAACAACATGATCGCAATATTCATCGAGTCGAGCCATCACACGCGAGAGACGAATAATCTCTGGGCGCGTTCCAACTACAGTCATAACTTTGAGTTTATTCATCATCTCAATCCTCCGCAACTGCGCTCTCACCTCGAGCAATACGCTGCATAAATTCAAGTTTCAACAACAATGCCTTCATACCATCCACATCCAGCCGTGTTGTATTGTGCGAGTTGTAATCTTCATCCAGAGTACTCTGAGTTAACTTTGGCTCGCCCTCATCAAAATACTTTCCATAGTTCAAGTCACGGCCATCTGGTGACACCCTAAAATAGTCTCCCATATCCTCAGCACAAAGCATTTCCTCTCGACTGAGCAACGCCTCATACAATTTTTCACCATGTCGAGTTCCAATTACATTCACAGGATGGTTTGACCGACTCATCAATTGCAAAATTGCTTGCGTCAAAACTTCTACTGTTGCAGCAGGAGCCTTCTGCACAAAAATATCCCCATTATTGCCATTTTCAAAGGCATATAATACTAGGTCCACAGCATCTTCAAGAGTCATCATGAAGCGTGTCATTGATGGGTCGGTCACTGTAATCTCTTTACCAGCCAGCACCTGTCCTACAAATAGAGGAATAACTGAGCCGCGAGATGCCATAACATTCCCATAGCGAGTACCACAAATAACTGTTCCAGAGCCTTCAAGGTTACGACTGGTTGCTACCATCACCTTTTCCATCATAGCCTTACTAATCCCCATTGCATTAATGGGATACACCGCCTTGTCAGTGCTCAGGCAAACTACGCGTTTAACGCCCGCTTGAATGGCTGCTTCTAAAACATTCTCTGTTCCTAGCACATTAGTCCGTACTGCCTGCATTGGATAAAACTCACACGAAGGCACTTGTTTAAGTGCCGCAGCATGAAATACGTAATCCACATTGCGCATGGCTTGACCCACACTACGAGCATCGCGGACATCACCAATATAGAACTTTAATTTAGGATTACTATACCGCTTACGCATATCATCTTGCTTCTTTTCATCACGGCTAAATACGCGAATTTCCTTAATATCCGAGCTCAAGAAACGGCGCAATACAGCATTACCAAACGATCCCGTTCCACCAGTAATCAGCAAAGTTTTATCTTTAAAAATAGACATTTTAATGCACCTTGATTAATGAAAAATACGCATAGCATGTATTAATTCAGGCCAAGTTTTTGGCAGGAAGCCTGTCATACTTCTAAAAATGCCAGAATCCAACGATCTATCTATCACAAAATCAAAATCAGGATTAATTTCAATTTTTCTCCCATATTCTTTTGATATCATTTTTAATAGATCAAATTTACTAATTGGATTTGCAGAGACATGATAAAGACCATGAAGATGAGGATTAGGGATCACGTAATCACGAATCAAACGTGCAATTTCCACAGTAGGTAGCCCTGAGAATATTGCATTTTTGTATCCTTTGACTGCTTGCTCTTGGGCCAAGAACCAACCAACAAGACTTCGCCCACCTTCTAGCTCGTGACCAATAATAGAAGTCCGCAATGTAATTGCATGAGGGTAGTCTACCTCACCTAAAAACTTACTTTGCCCATATAAATCTCTAGCATCAGGAATATCAGACTCCAAGTACATTCCCTTAGAACCCGAAAATACACAGTCTGTACTCATGTGCACGAATCGAGAGCCTGCTACCGCACACAACATAGCGAGACGATGTGGTAATAGCGAGTTTATTGGGATTGCTATCAAAGGATCTTCTGCAGCAGTCAACTGCTTTACAAGACCAATACAATTAATTACCAATTCAGGTTTTATCTCAGAAAAAGCACGCATTAAGCTTTCTATATTCTCAACATCAATACCACTCATTAATTTTGAATGCATAGAGATTGGAAAATTTTTCTTTGAATACTCACTTCTTAATGTTCCAAAAGCTTCGTAATTCTCATCTTCATTAAAGAAGCGAAAAACAGCATTACCCAACATTCCGGACGCGCCCAATACCAATATTTTCATTAAATATCCATTTAATTCGTAAAATTAATTTTTCACATCAATGCATGCGGGGCGTACTAGTTTTTCTTTATTTAGAATCCATTCATATGTTTTAATTGCTGATCGTCCAACTTGATCCCATGCATATTTTTCCTTGACCAAACTGACACCTCGTTGCCCCATTTCATTCAATAGACTTTTGGGTAAGCTCATGGCCGATTTCAGAGCGGCAGCAACACTTTCCACTCCAGGGTTGACCCACCAACCACACTGCCAGCTTTCAAGATCCTGCCATGGAGCGCCAGTAGTTGTTATAACTGGAAGTCCACGGACCAAAGCCTCCGCGACTGCAATTCCAAAATTTTCTGAATAAGTAGGAAGAATAAATATATCAGCTTCCGAGAATAAATTTTCCTTCTTCTCGCCAACAACCAATCCTGCAAAGATGAAATCCTCTTTTAATCCAAGGGAGTCAATCTGCTTATAAAGCTCATTAATATGTCCTCCTTCATCAGCACCAGCAATTACAACACTCCATCCAGGTCGCCTAACTATTGCCCATGCAGAAATAAGATCAGGCAATCCTTTCTTTGGATGAATTCTAGATAAAAATAAAATCCTCTTTTTTAAATTCGTACTTTGTGACGTCGATTTCGGGAAATCCACTCCATTAGGAATTACAGCAACTGGTACATCTATATTCAAACGGCGAATGCTATCTAACTCTTGTTTGGCTGTCGCAAGCATCATGCTTGATTTTTGAAATATTTTCTTTTGATAGAGTGCAAGAGCCAAGCTCTTCTTTCCTCCACGATGTTGCAGCGCCCATGGTTCCAAGCAGCCATGCGGAGATATCACGAGAGGTGTTTTTTTTAAAAAAATAATATAACTTACTAATGCAAAAACAGGGCTCCATGTTCCATGCATGTGAATAACATCAAATTCGTATCTATTTATATATTTAATCAGCGCTAAAGCCTGAGAAAAAATATTATCTTTCCGCCCTCCATCAACACGAATTGCACCGTTATATTCGTTTATTTCTATTTCTTCTTTGTTTCGCTCTATTACGTAAAGAGTAACATTTGATCCAGCCAATGCAAGTGACTGCGCATAACGCAAAGCAGCCACCCCCAGCCCCCCAAAGTCTATCGCTATACTTGGTACAAGATGAAGCTGATTCATGATTTATATCAATAAAAATTAAATTTTCGCTTTAAATAAACAACAATTAATGCGTAATAATACAAAATATTGGAATGAAATTTAAAATTCCTAACCCCATAATCAAATACATAATAAAAATTAGCAATCCCGCCAAACTGCAAAAAATTAAGATATCTAGTTAATAGTAGTATATTGAAATTCTTCTCTACCTCTTGATATCTTACAAATATTTCCTGTATCATCGCCTTTCTTCTAAAAATACTTTGCTCCATTGATTTATTTTTTAATCTTTTAATTCTATTTAATAGGCTTGAATTCATGTAACTTCCACTTACATTTGAATCATGCTGCCTATAAAAGACAAGAGGCTGGCTTATATATTGAGTTTTTGCATCGTTAAACATTGCAACTAGCGCAATCCAATAGTCATGATTTTCTGATGCTTCTGGTATCACCCCAATTTCGTTGAATAACTTTTTATTCATGATCATCGTACAACCATAAATATAATTTTGAGCAATTATTTTCCCCAACGTTGGAGTAGATGAAAAATCGGGAGAAGATATTTTTAATAAAACGCCCTTGCTATCAGTATATAGTAGCGTTCCATATGCCAACAGAAAATCATTCTTATAGTTTACTTCTAGATTTTCCAATGTCGACACAGAAATTTCAATTTTCTCGGATCTCCATCGGTCATCTTGATCACAAAACATAAAATAATCAAATGCATCACGATCAATAAATTGACATAATCTTGCAAAATTTTGGCAAGCCCCCAATCTTCCTTTCCCATCTCTAACAATTTTAATTCTTTTATCGTTTTCAGCATAAGACTCTACAATACTCAATGTTTCATCCGTAGATAAATCATCGCGAACATATAAAATCCAATTCTTGAAAGTCTGCTCCATTAAACTTTCAATCTGCTCAGAAATAAATCGACTTCCATTGTATGTCGCCATTAAAATAGCTACTTTTTTATTTTTTTCATTCATAAATTTCATTCATTGCAGATAACATAGTTCATCATATCCTAGAGATATCAGATCTTTACATTTTTGCTCTGCTGCACTGCGCATACCAGCATCATCCACAAAATCTATTCTTTGTAAAAATAATTCCTGCTTAAATATGTTGAAATTACTGTGGTCATATACAAATGGCCTTAACATTTGTGAGAATATCCATAAATATATTAATAAGATATTAATATTTCTGTATTTCATGGAAAAATTCGGCATTAATTTTGAACGCCATATAGATGAATACATGAAAATCGCCAAAAATGGGAGGCCATACCACCCCAAGCGCGTAAATACTGGCATAAATTTACCTGCAAAAATTGAAAAAATAACAAACAACAAAATACCACCATAAATCCAAAAATATCTATACTCCAGCCTAGCTTGCTTAAGGTTAAGCAGCAGGTATCCTATCAATAAAACATCAGGAAATGCGCCAATACCAAATGAAAATACTGGTTTATAAATATCTGATGTTATATAGAACAATAATTTTTCATACCCTATGGACTCCTTAGGAAGGAAGGCAATTATTATTTCAATGAAATTGACTGGATTGTAAGCAAACAAAAAGACACTGAGTAATAAAATTGAAACTAGAATTTTTAAAAATTTTTTTCCTAAAATATTAATTAATACAATAATTGAAACTATGGCTGAAATGTGAAAAAAAGAGGCAAGAAAAACAAAAACAACATATTTTTTTATGCTGCCTTCAATTAAGAAACTAACTCCTATTATTAATAGCGAAAAAGCCAATGACTGCCTCAATGCCTCTGTATACATTGTCCAAGCCAACACCCCCATAAAAGCCAGAAAAAAAAAGCTTCTGCGTTCGAACTTTCTAGTGAAAAAATATATTGAAAATATATTAATAAGTCCTACTGAAAAAAGGAGAAATTGATAACCTCCCCATCCAGTAGCCATTACAATTAACTCGTAACCTTTCTCAAATTTTACATTGTCATCATTGCAAATTTCATTTATTAAACAATCATAATTTGCAAAGTATCCTACAAAATCATTTGATCCTGGATACATCAAACACAAGTAATAAACCAACAATAAAAAAATAATAAATCCAATTGCTTTATTGTATCTAATGAAACTAAAAAATAATAATGATATATTAATTATCAAATAATGCACTTCAATTACCTCTTAAAAATTTCATTTTTGAAATTGAAAATAGCATTAAAAAATCTGCCCCCATACGAATACTCCAAGCAATCGCGACACCCAGCAAACTGTATTTATCTATAAGAATAAAAAGAATAAAAAAATATGGAATCAATTCAAATGCATGAACATATGCAGTAATATTTGAATACCCTTTACTTTGAATCTTCAAATATGGAGCTTGCGCCAATATATTAAAAAACACACCGCCTAATAATATCTGAAATATGAGTACGCTGCGGCTATCAAATGCGGATCCCAGCCAAATCTTCAAAAACCACTCACCCAAAAATAGGCCGCCGATCAATATAACTACTCCAAAAATAATAAGTAATGATAGAGTTTTTGCATAAATCCCTTCATCTTCTTTCTCTTTTACAAGAGAAGGGAATGCCACCTTTACCAAAGTCGTTGGAATAATTGTAATTCTGGAAATTATTTCAGCAGGGGCTGTATACGCCGAAATATTTTTTGCGCCCGATAAATTCGAAATAATAAATCTATCTGCATACTGCATTAATACACTTATTATATTACTAATTGTTAACCACCCACCAAATCTAAATAGTCGTTTAACAATAGCGCTATCCAAAGAAATTTCAAATCCTATTCGTTTAAAAATTGTGCGTATATTTATAAAAAAACTAATAAATCTTGCCACTAATATCCCAAGGACTGCCCCAAAAATATTATCATAGAAAAAAACAGCAATCAATGGCATGACTGAAATTAATAAACCATTTGAAATTTTCAGTTTATTTAAAGATAAAAAATCTTGTACTCCTTCATAATATCCCAAACAAAGCAAACTTAGAACAGTAAGCGGAACCGATAAAAACAATAAAATTATTGCTGCTTTTAATTCAGATTTTTTTATCTCATCGACGTTTAACCAAACAACAAAATCACCTAAAAAATAAAATCCTAAAAGCACAACGAATAAAGAAATAATTATCACAACAAAAAATGATGTATAAAATATTTTTCTTACATGTGCATCATCTTCTTCATAAATAGCAACTTCTCGTACTAGAGCCTTCGTAGTCCCCATGTCCAAAATACTAGAAGTCCCGGAAATTGCAAGTGCAAGGGTAAAAAGACCAAATGCTTCAACTCCAATTATCCTTGCAACCAAGCCCATCGCAGGAATCGCTATCAAGAATGGAATAACAGTTCCAAATAGATTTATAGATATGTTTTTATAAAAATTTTTCATTTATTAAATTCACTAAAAATCTATTTTCAAAAGCATTCAATTCAGATTTTCCAGCATAGCAACTCTATTCATCGTTTTATTTACTTCATACAGTATCGCCAATCTATTATTTTTGATTTTTTCGTCCTCTGAGTTCACCAAAACCTTTGAGAAAAATTCATCAATAGACGAACGCAACGCGGCCAAAGTTTTTAAGCTGGAAGTATAGTCACCCAAATCAAATTGTTTTTTTGCTATTGGGCTAATGCACGTTAATGCTGCGTGTAGATTTTTCTCGGCTGCTTCAAGCAACAATGATTCATTTACGTGATTTAGCACATCACCTTCAGCCTTCTTCAAGATATTGCTCACACGCTTATTAGCAGCAGCCAGCGCAGGCGCCTCAGGCAATGCAGCAAATGCACGCACGGCTTCTAGGCGCTTTTGCACGTCAGACAGGCGCTGGGGGCGCAAGGCCAGCACGGCTTCGATTTCCTGGGCGCTATAGCCTTGTTCGCGGAACATATTGGCCAGGCGGTCGTAGATGAATTCAACCAGTTGAGACGTAGCCTCCTGAACCTTGTCGCCGAAGGCAGGCAAGGTGCTGACCAGCAAAGTTTCCAGCTCCAGTGGCAGATCTTTTTCGACCAGCATGCGGATCACGCCCAGCGCATGGCGGCGCAGGGCGAAGGGGTCGCGGTCGCCGGTGGGCAGGTTGCCGATACCGAACATGCCAACCAGAGTTTCCAGCTTATCGGCCAAGGCAACGACCACGCCCACATCGTTGCGGGGCAGCTCGTCTCCAGCAAAGCGAGGCTTGTAATGATCTTCAATGGCATCGGCCACTGCGACGTCGAGTCCGTCATTCAGGGCGTAGTAGCGGCCCATGATGCCTTGCAGCTCGGGGAACTCGCCCACCATGTCGGTGACCAAGTCGGTCTTGGCCAGCATGGCGGCTTGGTCGGCCTGACGGCCCAGTTCGGGGTTGCCCAGTTGCTGGGCAATGGTCTTGGCAATGTCTCGCACGCGAGCGATACGTTCGCCTTGGGTCCCCAGCTTGTTGTGATAAACGACCTTGTCCAGTTGCTCAACACGGCTGGCGAGAGTCTTTTTGCGGTCTTGGTCGAAGAAGAACTTGGCGTCAGCCAGACGGGGGCGTACCACGCGCTCGTTGCCGCCGGTGACGGCGCTGGCATCTTGCGGGCTGATATTACTCACCACCAGGAACTGGTGGGTCAACTTGCCATCGGCGCTCAGCAGGGGAAAGTACTTCTGGTTGGCCTTCATGGTCAGAATCAGGCATTCTTGGGGCACGTCCAAGAATTCCTTCTCATATTCACAGGTCAGCACATTGGGGCGTTCGACTAAGGCCGTCACCTCGTCCAGCAGCGCTTCGTCTTCGATAGCGCGTACGCCACCACCGATGCGCTCAGCAGCGGCTTTTAGCTGAACCGCGATATCGGTACGGCGTTCGGTAAAGCTGGCAATCACAGCGCCTTCGCTGCGCAGTTGCTCAGCGTAGCTGTCGGCGTTTTGGATAACAACGGGGTCTACAGTTGCTTCAAAACGGTGGCCGTGGGTGGCAGATCCGGCCGTCAAACCCAAAGCCTTCACACCGATCAGCACTTCAGTACCATGCAGCACGACCAAGCCATGAGCGGGGCGCACAAAGTGCACGCTGCTCCAGCCATCTTGCAGCTGGTAGCGCATGACCTTGGGGATGGGCAGCTTGGCCAGCGCTTCGTCCAGCGACTTTTGCACGCCGTCGGTCAGCATTACGCCCTTAGCGGTGGATTCGTAGAACAGGGCTTCGGCCTTGCCTTCGCCTTGGCGCTTCAGACCAGCCACTGCGGATTCATCGGCGCCCAGAGCAGCCAGCTTCTTGAGCAATGCGGCTGTGGGCTTGCCTTCGGCGTCCAGAGCCACAGCCACAGGCATCAGCTTTTGCGAGATGGCCTTGTCTTCGGCTTGCGCCAGCACTTCAGTGACATGCACGGCCAGGCGGCGAGGCGATGCGTAGGCAGTCAGGCGTGATTCGGTGGAAGCCAGCAGGCCTTGGGCTTTGAGCTGATCGAAGATGACGGAGGCAAAAGCATCTCCCAGCTTTTGCAGCGCTTTGGGAGGCAGCTCTTCGACAAACAGTTCAACCAGTAAATTCGATGCGTTCATGATGATTTTGATAGCTGCTAGCGCTTATTCAATAAGGGCTAGCAGCTGAAATTACTTGTAATGGGACAGTAAAAGCGCGAAAGCCGATTCAAGCGGCCTTCTTGGCGGCTTGTTCAGCGGCTTTAGCCAGTTCGGCCAGCACTTCATCGGCGTGCTGCTTAGGTGCCATGGGGAAGCCCAGGCGCGCACGGCTATCAAGATAGCTCTTACCTACTGCGCGGGCCAGATTGCGAATGCGCCCAATATAGGCAGCGCGCTCAGTCACGCTGATAGCGCCACGTGCGTCCAATAAGTTAAAGGTGTGGCCAGCTTTGAGGACTTGCTCATAGGCGGGCAGCGCCAGTTGAGCTTCAATCAACTTGCCTGCAGTTTCCTCGTGCGCAGTGAAGGCGCTGAACAGGAAGACCACGTTCGAGTGCTCGAAGTTGTAAGTGGACTGCTCCACTTCATTTTGGTGGAACACGTCGCCGTACTTCAGGCCGTCGGTGTAGACAAGGTCGTAAACAGACTCTTTGCCCTGCAGGTACATGGCCAAGCGCTCCAGTCCGTAGGTGATTTCGCCGGTGGCGGGCTTGCAGTCAATGCCGGCCACTTGCTGGAAGTAGGTGAACTGGGTCACTTCCATGCCGTTAAGCCAGACTTCCCAGCCCAAACCCCAAGCGCCCAGCGTGGGGTTTTCCCAGTCGTCTTCCACAAAGCGGATGTCGTTCTTCTTCAGATCGAAGCCCAGCGCTTCAAGCGAGCCGAGGTACAACTCCAGAATATTGTCTGGTGCTGGTTTCAGAACGACTTGGAACTGATAGTAATGTTGCAGGCGGTTGGGATTCTCGCCAAAGCGGCCGTCCTTGGGGCGGCGGCTGGGCTGCACATAGGCCGCCTTCCATGGCTCTGGACCAATGGCGCGCAAGAACGTGCCGGTGTGCGATGTACCGGCGCCGACTTCCATGTCATAGGGCTGGAGCAGTGCACAGCCTTGTTCGGCCCAGTAGGACTGCAGTTTCAGAATGATTTGTTGGAAGGTCAGCATGACTAAAGGTACGTTCGAGCGGCAGAGCTAATCTGTCGCTTATCTATATATAGGTGTGTCTGGGCGGTCTAGCCGCGTAGAGGGTGATTCTAAGTCTGAGCGACCATGGCTGGACACAGGCTGTATCCGCAGCCCCACGAAATGCATTTTCAAGGGGAGCGATATGGCATGAAATTTCAAAATGTGAAAACTCTTACATCGCCGTTTCCGCACGATTCGATTGGAATTGAGTGATTTAAGCCTGTCGTCTATATTTATCAAGGATAAGTCGCTCACATTTTTAACAATTTCCTTGCCATCTCTCGGTATTAGCAGCCCTAGGAGACTTGCCAGCCTCCTAGAATGTTTCAATTCCCGTCATCCACTTCTGGAGCTCGCCATGGATTTCATGAAAATCATCACCAAGCAACTGATTGAAATCATCGAATGGACCGATGATTCGCGCGACACGCTGTCGTACCGCTGGCCTGATGAGGACAAGGAAATCAAGAACGGCGCTCAGCTGATCGTTCGCGAGTCGCAGCAGGTGCAGTTTGTCTCCGAAGGCCAGTTCGTAGACCTGTTCAATCCGGGTCGCCATCAGCTGACCACGCAGAACATTCCCATCTTGTCCACACTGCGTGGCTGGAAGTACGGCTTCAACTCCCCCTTCAAGTGCGATGTTTACTACATCAACACGCGCTTGTTCACAGGCAACAAATGGGGCACGTCCAACCCCATCATGATGCGCGACAAGGACTTTGGCGTGATTCGTCTGCGCGCCTTTGGTACCTATGACTTCCGCATTACCGATCCGGCTAAGTTCCTCAAGGAAGTGGCAGGAACGGACCAGAACTTCCGCATTGACGAGTTTGCCGACACCATGCGCTCGCGCATCGTCAGCATCTTCTCTGAAGCACTGGCCAAGGCCCAGATTCCCGCACTCGACGTAGCCCAGCGCTATAGCGAACTGGGCGATGCGCTGCTGCAGCTCATCAACCCACCTGTCTCAGAGAAATACGGTCTGGAGATCACCAGTTTCTTGCTGGAAAACGTCTCCGTGCCACCTGAGGTAGAGCAAGCCATCGACAAGCGCTCCAGCATGGGCGCCATTGGCAACCTCAACGACTATGTGAAGTACCAGATGGGCCAAGCCATGGCCAACGGCGGCGAAGGCGCGGCGGCGGCCACCATCCCCGCCACCATGGCCATGGGCTTTGGTATGGCTCAAGAAATGATGAAGGGTATGCAGTCTGGCGGCGGCGCTATCGCCGCAGGAGCAGCAGGAGCAGCTGCCGCAGACCCGTTCTCGCCCGCAGCCTCTCAGGCGACACAAACTCCGGCAGCCCCTGCCGCTGCTGGCCTGCAAGTTCTGACCCCCGCCCAAGCCGCTCAAATGCTAGGCGTAGCCGAGGCCGATGTACTGGCCGAAATTCAGGCTGGCAACCTCAAAGCCCGTCAGATTGGCAGCCAGTGGCGTATTGCGCAGTCGGCACTGGACGAGTTCCTGCGAGGGTAATTAGATACTCCCCCTGAGCCGCTTTGCGGCTTCCCCCTCTCTCGATGCGCGGGAGGGGGACGACGCCCTTGCTGCGGGGCGGCCCTTGCTTGGCGTCTCTTTGCCAGGTTGCGCCAGCATTCAGGGCTCGATGCAGTGCCTTTGAGAAATTCCTCTTGTGACCGATAACGCAGACCCAACTTCTTCCAGCTACTCCCCTGCCCCTGACGCAGCGCCTCCCTCCATGGTCGGCAAGCATGTCTGTCCCGAATGCGCAGGCAATCTGGAGTGGAACGCCAAAGCCCAGTCGCTCAAGTGCCCCTATTGCGGAACGGTGGTGCCATGGAGTGAAGAAACGCAGCCAGAGCTGGGGCAGGCCGTCGTAGAGCAAGACTTGGCAGATGCCTTGCACAACCCCGCCAGCGGCCGGGGCTGGGGAACGGATGAGCGCTACGAGGTGCAGTGCCAGAACTGCCGCGCCATTTCGGTTTTTTTAAACAAGACAACAGCCCAGCGCTGCGACTTTTGCGGCTCACCCGCCATCGTCGCCCACGAAGAGCGCAATGACGCCATCACGCCGCAAAGCATTTTGCCGTTCAAGATCAGCGACGGGCAAGTTCGCGACAAGATTCGCCAGTGGTATGGCAGCCGCTGGTTTGCACCCAGCAAACTCAAAAGCGCGGCGCTGACAGATACCCTGCACGGCGTCTACCTGCCCTACTGGACGTTTGACGCCCATGCCGCAGCACAATGGAGCGCCGAAGCCGGTTACTACTACTACACCACCGAGTCGTATCGCGACAGCAACGGCAACGTGCAAACCCGCCAAGTGCAGCATGTGCGCTGGGAATCGGCATCTGGCAGCTTGCAGCATTTCTTTGACGATGAGCTGGTGCCCGGCACGGTAGGCGTGCAACCGAATCTGCTGCGCCAAATTGAGCCCTTCCCCACCACCACTGACCTCAAACCCTACAGCCCCGAATTTGTGCGCGGCTGGACAGTGGAGCGTTACCAAGTGGATTTAAGCAAAGCCGCCAAGCTCAATGAAGAGGACATGGATAGCCAACTGCGCAACCTTTGCTCACAGCAGGTCCCCGGCGATACCCAGCGCAACCTGCAGGTGCAGCGCCAGTACTCGGGCCGCACTTTCAAGCACACGCTAGTACCCGCTTGGCTGGTGGGCTACACCTACGGCCGCAAAACTTACCAAATCGTGGCCAATGGCTATACCGGACAGATTGCCGGTGAGCGGCCTTATAGCTGGGTGAAGATCACATTCGCCGTATTAGCGGTGCTTGTGCTGTTGATGCTAATTGCACCGATGTTTGTACAGCGCTAATTTCATAGCTGCATGCGCTTGATTTCATTGGGTTTCAGATCATTAATTGAATTAACTTCATACTATTCAAGCGCAGGCAACTATTAATTCAATAGCGCATTAGTCAATACTTAATCGAACACTTGCGCCATTTTGAGTGGCGGCTGCTTCTGATCCTTATCAGACAGAGAAAACGCCACATCAAGCTGAGGCCACGCGATGCCAATATCCGCATCGCTCCAGAGCAGGCCGCGATCCGACTCAGGTGCGTAATAAGCTGTGGTCTTGTAGACAAAATCCGCCGTCTCGCTGAGTACTAGGAACCCGTGGGCAAAGCCGGGGGGAATCCACAGCTGATGATGATTTTCAGCAGTCAGCCCTGCCCCTACCCATTTGCCAAAGGTGGGCGAGCTGCGGCGAATGTCCACCGCCACATCAAACACCGCGCCAGCAGTCACGCGTACCAGCTTGCCCTGTGCATGGGGCGGGAGTTGATAGTGCAGGCCGCGCAGCACACCTTTGCTGCTGCGACTGTGGTTGTCTTGGATGAACTCGTAGTTGGTACCCGTTGCCGCGTTAAATTGGTCTTGGCGAAAGCTTTCCAGGAAAAAGCCACGCGCATCACCAAAGACTTTGGGCTCGATCAAGAACACATCGGGAATGGCCAAAGAGGTGAACTTCATGCACTCACCTTTTCTTTGAGAACCTGCAGCAGGTATTGGCCATAGCCGTTCTTGGACATGGCCTGACCCAGCTTTTCCAGCTGCCCTGCATCAATCCACTTCTGGCGATAAGCAATCTCTTCGGGACAAGCCACTTTCAGGCCCTGGCGCTGCTGCAGTGTGGCGATGAATTGCCCCGCCTCCAGCAAACTGTCATGCGTGCCGGTATCCAACCAAGCGAAGCCACGACCCATCAGCTCTACGTTGAGCTTGCCTTGCTGCAGATACATGGCATTCAGATCCGTAATTTCCAGTTCACCTCGCGGCGAGGGCTTGACCTGCTTGGCCATTTCCACCACATGCTCATCGTAAAAATACAGGCCAGTCACTGCGTAGTTGCTCTTGGGCTGCTTAGGCTTTTCTTCCAGCGACAGCACTTTGCCGTTGGCATCAAACTCGGCCACACCATAGCGCTCCGGGTCTTGCACGTGATAGGCAAAGACCGTAGCACCTTCTTGGCGCACATCTGCTTTTTTGAGCAGCAGCTGGAAGTCGTGACCGTAGTAAATGTTGTCACCCAGCACCAGAGCGCTGGGTGCTCCGTTGAGGAATTTCTCACCAATCAAAAAAGCCTGAGCCAGTCCATCAGGGCTAGGCTGCACTTCGTAGTGCAGGTTCAGACCCCACTGACTACCATCGCCCAGCAGTTGCTCAAAACGAGGCGTATCCTGAGGCGTGCTAATGATCAGAATGTCCCGAATACCTGCCAGCATCAGCGTGCTTAGCGGGTAATAAATCATGGGCTTGTCGTAGATGGGCAGCAGCTGCTTGCTAATGGCCAAAGTCGCTGGGTGCAGACGGGTGCCGGAGCCACCCGCCAAAATGATGCCTTTGCGCTGTGTTGTCATGATTCAAACTTGATAGCTTCAAGCCTTTATCAATAAATGGCTTGAAGCGGATTTTTATTAAAAACTACAGAATTTCTCGCAGCATGCGATCCACACCCTGCTGCCAGTCAGGAAGACACAGTTGCATGGCGGTCTGCAGCTTTTGCGTAGACAGGCGTGAGTTCAAGGGGCGTGCGGCAGGTGTCGGGAAGGCCGTGGTGGGTACCGCAGCAATGCTTTGCACCTTCCAGGCCAGATCGGGACGCAGGTTTTTAGCCTGCTCGATCACATGGCTGGCGTAGGCATGCCAGGTGGTTTCTCCGCCTGCGACCAGATGGTAAAGACCGCAGCCATCTTCATGGCTTGCCACATAGCGAACGGCATGGGCTGTGATATCAGCGATCAGGTCAGCACCCGTCGGTGCACCCCATTGGTCGTTGATGACGCTGAGCTGTTCGCGCTCTTGCGCCAAGCGCAGCATGGTCTTGGCGAAGTTGCCGCCGCGAGCGGCATAGACCCAGCTGGTGCGAAAGATCAGGTGCCTGCAGTCGCTGGCTGCAATGCGCTGCTCGCCATCGAGCTTGGTGCGGCCATAGACCGACAGCGGACCCGTCGCATCGCTTTCCTTGCGCGCAGTGCTCCCCGATCCATCAAACACATAGTCAGTGCTGTAGTGCACCAGCAGGGCACCCAGGTTTTTGGCCTCCAGCGCCATGACCTCGGGTGCCTCGGCGTTCAGTCGCAAGGCCAAATCCTGCTCGCTCTCAGCCTTGTCCACCGCGGTATGTGCTGCGGCATTGACGATGACATCCGGGCGCACACTGCGAATGGTCTGCGCCAGTGTCTGCAAATCACTGATATCACCGCTCAAGACATTGACGGATAGCCTGTCCAGTGCAATCACCTCGCCTAAGGGTGCCAGGCTGCGCTGCAGCTCCCAGCCCACCTGGCCGTTCTTGCCCAGCAGCAGCAGCTTCATGCAGCAGCCTCTGCGGTGTACTGCTTTTGCACCCAGTCGCGATAAGTGCCTGATTGCACATGAGCCACCCATTCAGGGTTGGCCAGATACCACTGCACGGTCTTGCGAATGCCGGTCTCAAAGGTCTCGGCAGGCTTCCAGCCCAGCTCACGCTCGAGCTTGCGGGCATCAATGGCATAGCGGCGGTCATGGCCAGGACGGTCGGTCACATAGGTGATCTGCTCGACATAGGCCTTGCCGTCGGCGCGCGGGCGCAGCTCATCGAGCAAACCGCACACAGTCTTGACGATGTCGATATTGGCCATCTCGTTCCAGCCGCCCACGTTATAGGTCTCGCCCAGTTGACCTGCTTCGAGCACGCGGCGAATGGCGCTGCAGTGATCTCGCACATACAGCCAGTCACGCACTTGCATGCCGTCGCCATAAATAGGCAGCGGTTTGCCAGCCAACGCATTAACAATGACCAGCGGAATCAGCTTTTCTGGGAAATGCAGCGGGCCATAGTTGTTGCTGCAATTAGTCGTCAGCACCGGCAAGCCGTAGGTGTGATGCCAGGCACGCACCAGGTGGTCAGACGCCGCCTTGCTGGCCGAGTACGGGCTATTGGGCTCGTAATTGTTGTCCTCGGTAAACGCAGGGTCGGTGGGCGCAAGCGTCCCATACACCTCATCGGTAGAGACATGCAAAAAGCGGAAGTTCGACTTGGCCTCGCCTTCCAGACGATTCCAGTAAGCGCGCACAGATTCCAGCAAACGGAAGGTACCAACCACATTGGTCTGAATGAAATCTTCAGGGCCGTGAATGGAGCGATCCACATGCGACTCAGCGGCAAAGTTCACTACCGCGCGGGGTTGGTGCTCAGCCAGCAAACGGGTCCAAGTTTCGCTGTCGCCAATATCGGCCTGCACAAACACATGGCGGCTATCTCCTTGCAGGCTGGCAAGATTTTCCAGATTGCCTGCATAGGTCAGTTTGTCGATATTGACGACTGATTCATCGGAGTGAGCTAGCCAATCAAGCACAAAATTCGCGCCAATAAAACCTGCACCGCCAGTCACAAAAATCATGGAAACCGCCTTCAATTCAATATCAAAATCAAAATCAAAATCATTCAAGCACTAGAGGAACACCAAAGATACGTCTCAACCCCAGCGTTTCTCAGCCATCACCAGCAGACCTTCAAAAATCAAGTTGTTGATCAATGCAAAAGGCCGGGTCATGCTGGGAGACATCTTCCAGCCTGCGCCGCCAGCCATGATGCACATGGGCTCAGAGTCGCAGTGCTCAGCCAGATGCTGGTACATACGCTCTACAGCGCCTGCAATGGCATAGGTACCGCCGCTGGTCAAAGCATCACTGGTATTCTTTGGAAAGCTTTTGACATCTCCGGTGGGAACATGCAATCCGGCCGTTCCACCTTCCAAAGCTTTTAGCATGATGCCATGGCCGGGAATAATCAGGCCGCCGAGGAAGTGCCCTTGGGCATCCATAGCATCCACCGTGACAGCGGTGCCGACCATGACGGTAATCAATGGTCTTGCATCGCCCAGTTGCAGCATGTGGTGGCGTGCGCCAATCATTGCGACCCAGCGATCAGCACCTAGCCGAGAAGGGTGGTCATAACCATTAGTCACACCCGCCTCTTGCGTCGACGGAACGACCCACTGCGGCTCGAAATCCCAACCCACCATAAGCTCAATTTGATCGTGCACGCGAAGTCTTGCCGTATCTCCAGCAACAACGCAGCCCAGCATACGATCAGGTGCAGGCAAACCAGCCCAGGCGCCCTCCGCCAAACGCTCAATATGTTCCAGAAACTCCGCGCCATGCGCTAACAGCGCAGCTCCAGGGCGGTGATTTTCATACATGGCCCACTTTAAGCGAGTGTTACCAATGTCTATGGCCAAAAATGTCATGCGGCGGATTATCAGTACTTTTCCTCGCGTCAGGCGCTCGACTGCAGCATTCATTAGTTATTGATAGGAAATTGTCAAAAAAACGCAGCGTCTTTGTCCTGCAAGGAATTTTCGCCATTTCCATGTAAAGTGAATCGCTTGTTTCTTCCATCACTTTGAGGAGTCGAAAATCATGGGTCTGTTCAGTTTCATCAAGGAAGCCGGCGAAAAGCTGTTTGGCGGCAGCGATGCACATGCGGCAGCGCCATCGGACGATGTGAATGTCAAAGCGGCTCAGGCCATCGCCAACTACATCGGCACGCAGAATTTGGGTGTCTCTGACCTGCAGGTTCAGTTTGATGGCTCTCAGGGCAAAGTGACCGTGCAAGGTGCGGCCCCCACACAAGCCGCCAAGGAAAAAGTCACTCTTTGCTGCGGCAACGTCGCCAATGTCCAATCTGTGGACAACCTGATGAGCGTCACCAACCCCGAGCCCGAAGCTCAGTACCACGATGTGGTGCGTGGCGACACGCTGTCGGCCATCTCCAAGAAGTACTACGGCGACGCCAACAAATACAACACCATTTTTGAAGCCAACAAGCCCATGCTTAGCAACCCGGACAAAATTTATCCGGGTCAAAAGCTGCGTATCCCTGCGCTTTAAACATTTGCTCTCCAAAAAAGCGCTCATCCGAGCGCTTTTTTTATATGCCCAGCGCTAGACTGCCAGTCATGAAAACGCTACTCACAGGCGGCGCCGGCTATATCGGCAGTCACACAGCCATTGAATTGCTCAGCCACGGCCATGAAGTCGTGATTTTTGACAACTTCAGCAACAGCCATCCAGAAGCCATTCGGCGAGTAGAGAAAATTGCCGGGCGCTCAATCCCCGTCATACACGGCGATGTCCGCGATCAAGGTGCGCTGGAGCAAGCATTAAAAGAGCACGCCATCGATAGCGTGGTGCACTTTGCGGGCAAAAAGGCAGTGGGCGAGTCCTCAACTCAGCCTCTAGATTATTACGACAACAACGTCAACGGAACCTTGGTATTGCTGCGCGCCATGCAAGTCCAAGGGGTCTACAAGCTCGTGTTTAGCTCTTCTGCAACCGTCTATGGCACACCTCAATATTTGCCATACGATGAGATGCACCCCACTTCAGCCATGAACCCCTATGGGCGAACCAAGCTCATGGTGGAAGAAGTGCTCTGTGATCTCGCGAACTCTGCACCTCAATGGTCAATGGCCGTACTGAGATACTTCAATCCCATCGGCGCTCACCCCAGTGGTTTGATTGGTGAAGACCCCGCAGGTATTCCCAACAACCTGCTGCCGTACATCGCCCAAGTCGCCGTGGGCAAACGTGACAAGCTACAAATTTTTGGTGGCGACTACAACACGCCTGATGGAACGGGGGTTCGTGACTATCTCCACGTCGTAGATCTCGCACGTGGGCATGTCAAAGCACTAGAGAGACTCCACACAGGCGTTATGACCGTCAACCTCGGCACAGGTAAAGGTTTTAGCGTCCTGGATGTTCTTCATGCCTTCGAAAAGGCCTGCGGCAAGGCCATTGCATACAACATTGCTGAGCGCCGCCCCGGCGATTTACCCAGCTATTACGCCAACCCTGAGCACGCCCTGAAAACACTGGACTGGCAGGCTGAGCATGATCTAGACGCCATGTGCGCCGACACTTGGCACTGGCAGAGCCAGAACCCGAACGGCTACCGGGAGGCTTGAGCCTGCGGCTGCCCTAGCATCATTGATTCCAAGGCAGGCCGCGTTTGCGCCAACCACTTAGTTGTCCCCGCTGGCCATTGGCATCTACATCGCCCTCAAAGCCTTCGAGGATGTTGTAGGCCTCTATACCCAAGCCAGTCGCACGCTGAGCAGCCGCAACAGAGCGCACGCCGCTGCGGCATAGCAGAACGACTTTTTGGCCTTCGGGGACTGCGGCGCGCAACTGCTCGTCAAAGCTGGGGTTGGCCGCCATGCCCGGCCACTGCTTCCACGCTACCGCTATCGCACCCGGAACCTTGCCTACCCATTCACGCTCGGCATCGGTGCGCACATCGACCAGCACGGCTTCGCCGTTTTGCAACCACTGCCAGGCCAACTGCGCTGACACATCGCCGGCATAGCCGGTTGCGGGATGAATTTGCGTCGCATTGCTCATATTGAATCCTTTTTGTTAACAGCCGCTGCGCCCAGCCTACTCCCAGGCGGGCAGAGGTTTGTTTCTTAGTGCTTTGCGCAACTGCTTCCAGTCGGGCAGAACCTGCGCGACCACGGCCCAGAACTTCGGGCTGTGGTCCATGTGGTGCAGATGCGCAAGCTCATGCACCACCACGTAATCAATGATTTGCGGGCTGTGCTGCATTAACCGCCAGTTCAGCCGGATGACGCCGCCGCTAGTGGCGCTACCCCAGCGCGTGCTGGCACTACTCAAACGCAGCGCACTCCAGCGCACATCCATTTGAACGGCGAAGTACTGCATGCGCGCGGTGAAATGGGTGCGGGCCTCTCGAAAAATCCAGGCCTGAACGGCAGCGCGAATTTGCGCGGCCGATGCCTGAGCACCCAACGGCAAGTGCAGGCTTTGCGCGCCATCTAGTACCTGCTCTCTATAGGTTTGACGGGTACGAAGTGGCGGCGCTGCCTCGCCTGTCAGGCGCAGCGTCATTGGCTGGCCCAGATAGTCCAGCAACCCACCTTCTTGCCAAAGGATTCGTGCCTCGCTTCTGATTTGCTGACGCTGACCCGACTCCTGCAGCTTGCGCACAATCCAGTCAGCCTTGGTCTGCAGTGCCGATTCGATATCGCCCATACCCAGCCACTGTGGCGCTGTAACCTCAAGGCCTTGGACTCCAACGCTAAAGCCTATGCTGCGGCGTGCAGAGCGGCGCAATAGATATGCAACGCTGCGCCCCTGAAGCTGCGCGTTATGACTTGCACCGGGGTGCTTGGGCAAAGTGGCTACAGCGAGCTCCTCCGCATCTTCAAGACCGGAACCTTCAAAATCAATAGCATCAACTGCAGTATCTATATGCAGTTGATCGATATTTTTATCTAACTCATGAGCCAGCGACTCAGCTTTCGCATCGACAGCACGCAAGCGCCCGCGTGGTATCAGGCCACCCTGCCCATCTTCAACCATAGGCGGCACCAGCCATTGCCAAGCTTGCTGCAAGCTATTCCCTGTGGACATGGGTAGTTGAGTGCTTCATTAGCTTTTGTCAGCGTAGGCATCAGGGTCAAGGCGCTGCATTTCGGCCTCAATCCAAGCTTCCACCTCGGCCATCAACTCCTCATGCTTGCGGCCAATGGAAGGGATAGGCTTGCCAATAGACACATCAACCACGCCTGGCTTTTTGATGAATGCTTTGCGCGGCCAGCATTTGGCCGAAGTCACGGCAATAGGTACCACGGGGGCGCCCGTCATGATGGCCAAACGCGTAGCGCCGGTCTTGTATTCACCCTTTTCACCGCGAGCAATGCGCGTGCCTTCCGGGAACATGATGACCCATGTGCCTTGGTCGAGTAATCGCTTGCCTTGCTCCACCACCTTGTGGAAAGCCCGCGATCCATGGGCGCGATCAATGTGAATCATGTCCAGCGCACCAATTGACCAACCGAAGAACGGAACCTTGAGCAGCTCCTTCTTAAAGACATAGGCCAGTGGGCGCGGCATGATGGCCGGCATCAAAAAGGTTTCGTAGGTGGACTGGTGCTTAACCAGCAGCACCACGCCTTGCTTGGGGTCAGTTGGCAGGTTCTCCATGCCCTGCACCCGGCACTGAACGCCCATGATGACCTTGGCGCTGTCCACCGACAGCTTGAGCCACGCACGGGCCACGCGATAGGTTTTGGAGGATGAGCCGCTGATCCACTTGGTCAGCAGCACAGCAATGGTGTAAGGAATGACGGTGACGACCATCCACAGCATGTGGAGGACTGAGCGAATCAAGGACATGAAAGCAATCAAAGGGCTTGAGTACAAGCACCCGTTAATGGGGCTCAAAATTCAGCAAGAAACATAGCAGCTTGCGCTGATCTTTCAAGCAGTTAAGGCTATTTTTACCTAAAAGCGCAAATCAATGGTTGGCAGGCTCTGAATCGACGCCTTTTGCCGCGCCATCACCAAGGGGTAACAACATGTTGACCACCGCCTCCAAATCAGGATAACGCTCGCTACCCTCTGGCAGGTTGGCATCGCTACAAAACGCAGGTCTCGCAGCGGACTCCACAAACACCAGATGTGCACCTACCGCCGTGCCTGCCTGCAAATGCTCCACCCCGCTGCCAATGGCCCATATTTGTTGGCCTTGCACACCATAGCGGTCAGCAATTTGCTCAAACAGGGCTGCGCCCGGCTTGCGGCATAGGCAATCTTCATCGGGGGCGTGGGGGCAAAAAAAGACAGCCTCAACCCGCGCACCTACTGCCGCCAGCTCACGCTGCATTTTGGCGTGCACGGCGTTGAGCTCAATCACATCAAACAGCCCGCGCCCCAACCCCGGCTGGTTGGTCACGACAACCACATGCCAGCCCGCGCGATTGAGGCGCGAGACGGCCTCAAGCGCACTGGGTACAGCGACCCATTCATCAGGACTTGCGATAAAGCCTTTCGCACCCCATTCGTTCAGGGTGCCATCACGGTCAAGAATTGCGATCTTCATGAGGCAGGCTTTAGTCAATGACGTCGGTGATATCGGTAACAAAAAAGCCCGCTTGCCTTGAGGTCAAGCGGGCTTGCGATCAAGGCTCGAGAGCTTACTGACCTTCCCAGCGCTTGAGCACCAAAGAAGCATTGGTGCCGCCAAAGCCAAAGCTGTTGGACAGCACGGTCTTCAGTTCAGCATCACGGGTCTTGGTGACCAAAGGCATATCGCCCAGCAGCGGATCGGGGGTGTCCACGTTCACGGAGCCGGCGATAAAGCCCTTGTTCATCATGATCATGCAATAAATCGCTTCTTGCACACCAGTTGCACCCAGCGAGTGGCCGGTCAGCGATTTGGTGGACGAGAACGCAGGCACCTTGTCGCCAAACAACGCCTTCATCGCACGCACTTCTTGCATATCGCCCACGGGGGTCGATGTGCCATGCGTGTTGATGTAGTCGATTGGCGCGTCAATGGTTTCCATGGCTTGCTGCATGCAGGCAATGGCGCCGTCACCCGAAGGTGCAACCATATCTTCGCCGTCGCTGGTGGCGCCAAAGCCGACCACTTCAGCCAAGATGTTGGCACCACGGGCCAGAGCGTGCTCCAGGCTTTCCAGCACCACAGCGCCGCCACCGCCAGCGATGACGAAACCGTCACGGTTGGCATCGTAGGCACGCGAGGCTTTTTCGGGCGTCTCGTTGTACTTGCTGGACATCGCGCCCATGCCATCAAACAACAGCGACATTCCCCAAGACAGCTCTTCACCGCCGCCGGCAAACATCACATCCTGCATACCCCAAGCAATCTGCTGGGCCGCAGCGCCAATGCAGTGGGCCGAAGTGGAGCAGGCCGAGGTGATGGAGTAGTTGATGCCCTTGACCTTGAAGTTGGTCGCAAGACAGGCGGACACGGTAGAGCTCATGCAGCGCGTGACCTGATACGGTCCCACGCGGCGAATGCCCTTTTCGCGCAGCGTATCTGCCGCTTCAATCTGGTTGGCTGGCGAGCCGCCGCCCGAGCCCATGATCAGGCCAGTACGGGGGTGGCTCACCTGCTCAGGCGTCAGGCCCGCTTGCTTGATGGCGTCTTCCAGGGCGATCTGCGAATAAGCCGCAGCATCACCCATAAAGCGCAATTGCTTGCGGTCAATGCGTGCTTCGATGTCGATTTCAGGGATACCGGCCACCTGCGAGCGCATGCCCAGCTCGGTGAACTTGGGCATGGCCTTGATGCCGGTGCGACCTTCGCGCAGCGAGGTCTCCACCGTTGCCAAGTCATTACCAATGCACGAGACAATGCCCGCGCCGGTGATCACTACCCGCTTCTTGCTCATGCTGGCGTTCCCTTGGCAGCATCTTCACGCAGGAACAGGCCCACGCGCAGATCATTGGCCACGTAGATTTCCTTGCCATCAGCCAACAGGCGTGCATCGCCAATGGCCATGTTCAGCTTACGCTTGATGACGCGTTTGATATCGATTTCGTAGGTCACCAGCTTGACGTCCGGGCCCACTTCGCCGGTGAACTTGACTTCACCAGCGCCAAGAGCGCGACCCTTGCCGGGCAGACGCAGCCAAGTCAGGTAAAAACCAATCAGCTGCCACATGGCATCAAGGCCCAGGCAACCGGGCATGACGGGGTCGCCCTGAAAGTGGCACTTGAAGAACCACAGGTCAGGGTTGACGTCCAGCTCGGCAACAATCTTTCCCAGACCGTGCTCGCCGCCATCTTCAGCAATGTGTGTGATGCGATCGAACATCAACATGGGAGGCAGGGGCAGACGTCCGCTATCAGCGCCAAAGAGCTTGCCTTCGCCGGATGCGATCAATTGTTCGTAGGAAAAAGATTCAGCCATTCTTTCAATTGCTCCACGGCAGCCTGTGCAAGCTACCCGTTACTCTATATTTGGGTGGGTGGGTCTACGCCCACACGGGCGCACATAACCCGGCATTATCAAGCCAGCCGCCATACCCGAGACAAAATACCCGTTATCTGGGTCGAAACTCTGCCACAAATGCGGCAAAGCGTGATGACAAAAGCGCTTATCCCATATGGGGGACTCCCCCATGCAATTCAATCCTGAGCCCTTTGCTTTCTGTACCAAGCAAAACCGCAGATCGCCAAACACAGCAGCGTCAAAGGCAGCAGCCCCAGCGCATGCACCCAACGGGCATAGGGTGTCAAAGCATCGCGCCCCTGCACCTGAGACTTGAGTACAGCCCTATCAAACGGCGCTAGCGCGCTCACAACTTCTGCTTTGTGGTTAATGACTACGGAGGCCCCGGTATTGGTAGCACGCAGCATGGGGCGCTCAAACTCCAGCGTGCGCATGCGGCTAATCGACAAGTGCTGGTCAATGGCTACAGAGTCGCCAAACCAGCCAATATTGCTGAGGTTGACCAAAATCGTCGGTGCAGTCGCGCCATTGCCGAAGTGCGCGGCCAACTCTTCACCAAACAAATCTTCGTAACAAATATTAGGCGACAGACGCTCCCCCGCCCAAATCATGGACGGCTGACCCAAAGCACCGCGGTTAAAGTCGCCCAGCGGAATGTTCATCAGTTCGGTAAACCAGCGAAACATGGGCGGAATGAACTCACCAAACGGCACCAAATGGTGTTTATCGTACTGATATGGCTTGGCTTGTCCCGGTAACCATCCCTCTACCGTATTGGTAAAGCCTTCGTCCCAGTTACCCAGAGGAATGCCCACCAAAGCGGCCCGTTGGGAGTCTTTAGCCACAAAAGGCTGGCGCACAAAGTCCAAATACTCCTCAGGCAGTTGTTGGGGTAGCAGCGGAATGGCCGTCTCAGGCGCCACCACCAGTTGCGCCCGGGCATCGTGCAACTGCTGGGCATACCAGCGCAGTGCCACCACCACGCCAGAGCCCATTTCAAACTTTTCATCTTGCGGGATATTGCCTTGCAGCAGCTCCACGCTCATGCCAGGCTGCTGACTGGGGGCTTCAACCGCTTGATGGCGCAGCCACCACAAGCCACCTAAGGCCAGAGACAGGGCGGCAACACTTGCCAATGCAGGCTTGGCATGCAGCACGGGCTGCTTGGCCTGCCAGCGCCAAACCAGCACGGCCAGCCACGCGGCCATCCATGCCGCCACAAAGCCCGTGCCATACACGCCAATCCAGCGCGGTAGCACGGCAAGCGGGCCTTCCACATGGGCATAACCGCCGGCGCCCCAAGGAAAGCCTGTCCACAACCAACCACGCGCTAATTCAGCCAGCGTCCATAACGCAGCAAAAATAATAGCAACAAGTCCATATGGAATATTGGATAAGCGCTTAAAACACCATGAAACTGCCGCGTAATAGCCACCCAAGAACGCGGCCAGCGCCAGCACCGCAGCCACCGCCAGCGGCGCAGCCAGGCCGCCATAGGTGTGCAGGGAGATAAACAGCCACCAAAAGGTAGCAGCCAGCCATGCCGTGCCAAACAGCCACGCACGGCCTGCAGCCTGCCTTGCTGTGTCAGCGGCCAACAAGGCATAGGCCAGCACAGCAAGCGACAAAATTTGCAGCCACCACAGCGGCCGGCCATAGCCGCCTACCAAGGTCAGCCAGCCATCGCCCTGCCCACGCGCCCAAGGCCAAGCCAGAGAAAAAGCCTGCAAACCGCCGGCAATCAGCATCAAAAGCCCGCTTATCCAGCCTGAGGGCTGGGCTACGGAGTTCTTCACGGTGCAAGCGGTGGTAGTCATAAAAGAATGGACAAGCTCTCAAAAAAACACCCAACCAAATGGCTGGGTGTGTTCGAGCATAAGGGATATCAGTTCTTCACCAGACTGTCTGAAGATGAGTCGCGCACCACCTTAAACCAGCGAACTGCGCCGCCCTTGGTGTGAAGCACGGTGAACTCCAATCCACCTAAATGAAATTGCTCACCGCGCTTGGGCATATGACCTATTTCATGGGCAATCAGGCCGCCAATAGTGTCGAAATGCTCCTCAGCATCACTGAGCTGCAGCGTAATTCCGAACTCTTCGCTCACATGATCGATGCTGGCATCACCCGCCACGCGGTAGCTGTTATCGCCCAAGGCGAAGATATCGCCCTCGTCCTCGGGGATGTCGAACTCGTCTTCGATCTCGCCCACAATTTCTTCAAGCACATCTTCAATCGTCACCAGACCGGCCACGCGGCCAAACTCATCGATGACGATGGCCAAATGGTTGCGGTTAGCACGAAAATCCCGCAGCAACTCGTTCAGGCCCTTGCTCTCAGGCACAAACAAGGCAGGCCGTACCAAAGCCCGAATATTGTGTGTGGGAGAGCGCTGCAGCTTGAGAAAGTCCTTGGCCATCAAAATGCCAATGATGTTCTCTCGCTCCCCCTGATAAACAGGGAAGCGCGAATGCGCCGTGCTGATGACTTGGTGCAGAATTTCTTCAACGGGAGCGTCAATATTGACAAGGTCTATGCGTGGCGCAGCCACCATGATCTCGCCAGCGCTCATATAGGCCATGCGAATCACGCGCTCCAGCATGACGCGGGACTCGGTGCCAATGACTTGGTTGTCTTCGGCCTCGGCCAGGGTTTCGATCAGTTCATCTGCAGATTCCGGAGCCGGATGGATGAACTCAGCCACCTTTTGCAGGAAGCTTCGCTTGTCTTCCCTCTCAGGAAGGCGCGAATAATGGGGGTCAGACACTGTCTTGGAATGCAGGACGTGCGGTAGTAAAACAAGTCTAGAAGAATAACGGATTGTGTTGACAGTCAGCTTTCACCAATACAAAAGCCATGAGCCGATATTTTTACCAGACTCAGTCAATCACTTTTTCATAGCTGCTTGTGCGCATCAAGCGTGGACTGGAGCTGCTTTTAAACCTTAACTCACTGCGCTGCGGTTTACTCGCCAGACTGGTGGCGGCCTTCTTGTACACCCTTGCGCACTTCCTGAACCCCTGCCAGAAAGGCCCAAAAATTGATGGCCTGCTTTTTTAGCAAATAGTCCATCTCGCCCAAGTGCTCAGTCACCAGCTCATTCACATGGGTCTCAAAATTGGCAGGCGGCAGCTCTAGGTAGGCTTCAGACTCCGAGCCATCACGCTTAACCGTCGCACCAGCATTGCGGGCGATTTTGAGCATGGCGGTGTTCTCAGAGAGCGCGTGAATGAACATCATGCTCACATTTTTGCTGCGTGCATTCAGCACCGCACGTGCAAACAGGCGGGCGCCCAAGCCCTTGCCACGCGCAGTTTTGAGCACGGAGACTCCAAACTCAGCGCATTTTTCGTACTCAGGGTGGCCCGCAAACGCCAAGTGCGCCATGGCAATCAGCTCAAGGCGGCGGTTGAAGATGCCAAAGATGTCGTCGCGTTCAAAGTCCAGCTGCGCGACATAGCGAGCGACTTGCTCGTCGTTGGCAGCGTAGCCAAAGCGCAGATAGCGGTCACGCGCATCGAGCTTGAGTAAATGCTTGGCTATGCGATCACGGTGGCGCGGGCTGAGCGAGCGAATGGGCACCAAAGACGGCGAGCGACGCTCATCGCCATGGGTCTTGCCCATGTCGCGCAGCCAGCCGGAGCCGGCCTGCCAAGGCGATTTCAACCAGTCTTTGGGGAGGTTCATGACATGGAATATAGGTAAAAACCCGAATCTTCACAAGACACATATTGCATCGCAGCAATCTTGTAAGGATTTTTCATGATTTCAACACCTTAGCGTTGATTTCGCTTGAGTTCATCGTCCGAACAAAGGACTGATGCAAACAATTTAGAGCGGCACGGCCGTAGTGACTTTCACTCTGTCCATCACAAAGCTGGTCTTGCAATCTTGCACGCTGGGGTGCTTGAGCAAGGTATCCATGATGAAGCGGCTGTAATGCTGCATATCTGCCACGACTACGCGCAGCAAATAGTCCATCTCACCCGTCAAGGAGACGCATTCCACCACCTCGGGCCATGTTTGCACGCTGGCGCGAAACACATCCATGGGGTTGCGTTTGCTGGTTTCGGTGTGCTTTTCAAGGCGAACATTGATGTACGCAGTCAAACCCAAGCCCACGCTCTCGGGCGGCACCAGAGCCACGTAACGGTCGATAATGCCGTTTTCCTCCAGCCGCTTGACCCGGCGCAGCACGGCGCTGGGCGAAAGGCCCACCTGCTCGCCGATGACGTCATAAGTTTCTCGGCCATTGGCCTGTAATCGGCGCAAAATCGCCTTGTCCAGTTTGTCTAAGGAGTGCGTAGGGCTCATAGCAGCAGATTATAAAAACAGCGCAGTTTTTATTCAGGGATAACCCTTGATAATCAATTAAATTGCACAAAATCAATATTTTTCGCAATTTTTATGCTTATCGTGATTTTATTTCACGGTATTTTTGCATAAAGGCTGCTCATGCGCGGGCCTAAAGTAACTCCATTATTCGACACCTATTCTTCGTGTGTTGACCCCTTGACCGGATGGAGACCTCGCCATGAACGCCCCCCTCGCCCAAAACCAGACCAGCAACGCCCAAACTTGGGACAACCCCATGGGCACAGACGGCTTCGAGTTTGTCGAATACGCTGCCCCTGATCCTGTGGCCATGGGCGCGCTGTTCGAGCGCATGGGTTTTACCGCCATTGCCAAGCACCGCCGCAAAAACGTCACGCTGTACCGCCAAGGCGAGATCAACTTCATCATCAACGCCGAGCCCGACAGTTTTGCCCAGCGCTTTGCCCGCTTGCATGGCCCCAGCGTTTGCGCCATTGCCATTCGTGTCGATGACGCCAAGTTCGCTTATGAGCGCGCTACCTCTTTAGGCGCTTGGGGCTACGCCGAGCATGCCGCTCCTGGCGAGTTGAGCATTCCTGCTATCAAGGGCGTTGGCGACTCGCTGATTTACTTCATCGACAAATGGCGCGGTAAAAACGGAGCTAAAGATGGTGACTTGGGCAACATCAGCTTTTTTGATGTGGACTTCGAGCCCCTGCCCGGAGCCAACCTCCACCCCGAAGGTTTAGGCCTGACCTATATCGACCACCTGACGAACAACGTCTACCGGGGCCGCATGAGCGGACTGGCCGATTTTTACGAGCGCATTTTCAACTTCCGCGAGATTCGCTATTTCGACATCGAAGGTCAGTCCACTGGCGTCAAGAGCAAGGCCATGACCAGCCCTTGCGGCAAGATTCGCATCCCCATCAACGAAGAAGGCAACGACAAGGCCGGCCAGATTCAGGAATACCTGGACATGTATCACGGCGAGGGCTTTCAGCACATTGCGCTGGGCTCGACGAATCTGTACGACACCGTGGATGGCTTGCAGATGAATGGCATCAAGCTGCTCAACACCAGCGAGACCTATTACGAGCTGCTGCCCAAACGCATCCCGAACTTGCAAGAACCCGTGCCCGAGCTCATGGCGCGCAATATCTTGGTGGATGGTTCACCGGATGAGTTGCTGCTGCAGATCTTCAGCGAAAACCAGCTGGGCCCCATCTTCTTTGAGTTCATTCAGCGCAAGGGCAATAGCGGCTTTGGCGAGGGCAACTTCAAAGCCTTGTTTGAGACCATGGAGCTAGACCAAATGCGCCGTGGGGTGCTCAAGGCTTAAACGGCTTTTTCAATAAGCTTGCCAAGCTAAGCGGCCACATGCTCCACGCCAGCCACTTTTGGTGCGGCCCTCGACCCCGAGGACTGCAAAAGGCTGGGGCTATGGCCAAAGTCATAACAAGCCGCCGCTTTCATAGAAAAAACACATGGGGCAAGCAACAGAGCCACTACAGAGTGACGAAAGAGAGCCACGCGCATTTTTCTGAATTTATTGACAGCAAGACCCCGCTTACAGTCAGCGCGTTTCTATACTTACGACTCTGTGCTTTTTGGTCTCTCTGGGGTTTATCTGTGAATCGATCGTTTTTGCTTGCAGCCTTGCTTTCCGTCTCGACGTTATGCGCACATGCGCAAAACGCCTCCCAAGCACTGTCTTTTGTAGTGCCCTACCCTGCAGGCGGCCCTCTTGATACCTCTGCCCATCTTCTGGCCAGCAGCGCCCAAAAAAGCTTGGGCGCTATCACGGTGTTGAACAAACCCGGTGAAGGCGGCATGAAAGGGGTTGATCTGATCGCCAAGGCTAAGCCTCAGGACAACATGATTGTCATGGGCGCTGTCGCCACCCATGCGGTACTGCCCCACCTGAACTCCAGCATCAGTTACAACGCAGAAAAAGACTTCAAGCCCATTCTCTTGGTCGCGCGCGTGCCCAACGTGCTGGTCATGTCCAAGGCCCGTGCCGAGGCGCTGAACCTGCAGTCCACCCAAGATTTGCTCGCCTACATCAAAGCCAACCCCGGGGCGCTGAAAATGGGCTCGGCAGGCAAGGGCAGTATTGGCCACATCGCCGGTGAAGTGTTCAAGTCGCTAGTCAACTTGCGTATTGATAACCAGCTCTTTGAAGGCGCAACGGCAACCCAAAAAGCCTTGCTGGATGGGCAAGTCGACATGGTGTTTGACAACCTCGCATCGGCTTTGCCCATGATTGAGTCCGGCAAGCTGCTGGCCTTATCAGTGACCTCTTTGGGTCGCAATATGACCTTGCCCAAGGTCCCGCCTATGAATGAGGCAGTGCCCGGTTTTGACTTGGTCACATGGTTTGGCATCTTCGCGCCGGCCAGCCTGCCCGATCAAGATGCCCAGCGCTATGCGTTGGCTTTTAAAGCAGCACTGAATGACCCGCTGTACCAGAGTCAGTACCGCAAGATGGGCATCGCGCAAGAAGATATGCAGCTGCGGGCATTTTCTGATTTCGTCAGCCGCGAAGGTCGCAAATTTCAGTTTTTGATTAGAGCAACCAAGATTAAGGCCGGATAAGTCGCCTAGCCGTGGGGAGATCTGTGTCTGCTTTTTTGCATAAAGGAGCACATGATGGGACAGACACCTGTTGTTTACGGAGAGTCCACACGCCCTCCCCGCGGCGATTACAGCCGAGCCAAGGGCGACTACATCTGCGCTCAAAATTACGCAGCCTATACCGAGGCCGAGCACGACACCTATCACCGGCTGTATGAGCGCCAGTCTGCCCTGCTAGCGGGTCGCGCTAGCCAGCATTTCATCGACGCCCTGCCCGCACTCGGCGCCAAGGAGCGCATCCCGCGCTTTGAAGAGATCAACGAGCGCCTATTCAAAGCCACGGGCTGGGAGATTGTGGGCGTGCCGGGACTGATCCCGGAGGTTCCTTTTTTCTCTTTGCTAGCCCAGCGCAAATTTCCCGTCACGGACTGGATTCGCCAGCCCGAAGAGTTTGAATACATTGTCGAGCCCGACATTTTTCACGACCTTTTCGGTCATGTGCCTTTGCTGTTCAACCCCGTCATGGCGGACTTCATTCAGGCCTATGGCCAAGGCGGACTCAAAGCTGCCGAGCTAGGCGCCTGCGAAATGCTCTCGCGCCTGTATTGGTACACGGTGGAGTTCGGCCTGATTCGTGAAGATGGCGGAGTACGCGCTTATGGAGCGGGCATTCTCAGCTCAGTCGGCGAGCTGGAATACAGCGTCAACAGCACAGAGCCACATCGCCTGCCCCTGCAGCTAGAGCGCGCCATGCGCACGCTCTACAAAATTGATACCTACCAGCAGACCTATTTCGTCATCGATGATATGCAGCAGCTTCTTGATCTGGCCAACACCGAATTTGCGCCGTTGTATGAGCAGCTCAGCCGGCAACCGACAATCGGCGCCAAGGAATTACTGCCGGGCGAGCAGCCACTCTAAAAACACAGTCTTTTACGCCTCTAGTCTTTATATTTAAAGCACTTGTAGCTATATTTTAAATAGCACCCTGAGCTATAGCGCGAAAACCCTGCTCACCGCATTGCACCTATAGTTGCAG
The DNA here is from genome assembly GCF_019355935.1 of Comamonas sp. Y33R10-2. Taxonomy (NCBI): domain Bacteria; kingdom Pseudomonadati; phylum Pseudomonadota; class Betaproteobacteria; order Burkholderiales; family Comamonadaceae; genus Comamonas; species Comamonas sp. Y33R10-2. The sequence continues at coordinate 3,296,575 of NZ_CP079925.1, read as the reverse complement.
CGTGCTGACTGCCCTCAAGGCATTTCTGAGCAGTCAATCTGCGCCGCCTTGCTACCCCCTGCTCTACCCCAATCAAAGCCATGCAACATCCTTGCATCCGACTGCTGCGCTGGTTCATAGCGCTTCTTGCGCTTCCTGTCTTCATCAGCCTCGCCATTGCTGCAGAGCCGGTCTCCTCCTCTGATCAAACAAGGACGTCGCTTCAACAGCTCGAACAAGCCGCGACATCGCTGGAAGCCATGCGCACAGCGCTGGACGACACGGACTCCGCCGATACGCTGCAAACTCTGGCTGAAAGCGCATTGCAATCCAAACGCGATGCGGACAACGCCGTCACCGCGCTGGAGCCCTTGCTCAAGCAACTCGACGCCCGCATCGCACAGCTCGGAGCCGTGGTTGAAGGGGTGGAGGAAAGCCCTGAAATCAAGCAGCAGCGCAAAGACCTCAATCAACAGCACAGCGATCTGGACTCCGCCATCAAGCGCGGCAAGCTGTTGTCGGTGGAGGCCAAACAAGCGGGCGACAGCGTTGAAAAAATCCGCACCCAGCAGTTCAACGAGGAAATTACGCGCAAGGTCGCGTCTCCTTTATCCCCATCGCTGTGGAAAAAATTTGCCGCTGACATTCCGCAAGACCTGCAACGCATCAATGGCTTGATTCGCCAAGGCAAAACCAGCTTTAACGCCGCGATTGCAGAGCATGGCTGGAAACTGCCACTGCTAGGTGCGCTGGCCGCACTGGTGCTGATGTTTCCGCTACGCATCTGGCTGCGCAGCCTGGGGCGAAAGTTTGCTTCGTCTGACCGCGCGCCGATTGGACGCCTGCGCCGCTCGGGTCTGGCTGTGTGGATGCTGGTGGTCGGCACGGCCCTGCCCGGCCTCGCAGGAATGGTCTTTATCGAAAGCCTTCGCTCCATCGATGCGATTGCACCGCGACTTGATTTAGTGGCAGATGCTTGGATCAAGGGCATGTTTGTGGCGGCATTCTTCCTGTCCGTCAGCGCCAGCCTGCTGGTGCCCAAGCGCCCCTCATGGCGGCTACTGAATATTGACGATGAAGCTGCGCCCAAGCTCACTCGCCTGGCATGGGGTGCAGCCGCACTGACATGGTTATCCATGATGATCAACGCGATTGATATCGCTGCGCGCACCAGCGCAGTCAGCAGCGTCGCCATCGATGGTTTGATCGCCCTGACCTATGCCGCCCTCATCATGTCGGTGCTGGTGGTCATCAATCAGCAAAGGCATCGCCAGCAAATCATCGACCGTGAAAAGGCCGCCCAAAACCCGGCAGAGCACCGCCCCGCCACCACCAGCAACTGGTTGATGTTTGCTTGGCTGGGTGGTCATTTCACGGTGCTGGCAGCGCTGATTGCCGCGCTGATTGGTTATCTGAACTTCTCCGTTTTTGTCGCAACGCAAATGGTCTGGATCACCGTGGTGGTGCTCGCGACTACGCTGCTGATGAAGTTTGCCGATGACTTTTTTGGCTGGATGTTCTCAGCCGAAAGCCGCACCGGCCAAGCCATTGCGCAGGGCACAGGGCTGAAGCACTCTCGTCTCGAGCAAATCGGCGTGCTGCTCTCCGCTTTCAGCCGCGTGTGCCTGTTACTGCTGGGCCTGCTGGCACTCACAGCGCCCTTTGGCAACTCCAACACCTTGCTGGCACTGAGCGACAGCCTGACCAAGGGCCTGCCCATTGGCGACGCCGTGCTGCGCCCCATGACCATACTGCGCGGCATTGTGGTGCTGGTTGTCGGCCTGACTATTTTCCGCACGCTGCAGCACTGGCTGGTCGAGACGTACCTGCCTAAAACCGAGCTCGATATTGGCGCACGCAACTCGATAAGCACTGTCGCACACTACGTCGGCATCATCCTTTCAGGGCTGTGGACGCTGGCGGCGCTGGGCATTGGTTTTGAGAAGGTCGCACTGCTGGCCAGTGCGCTGTCAGTCGGTATTGGTTTTGGTCTGCAAGCCATTACGCAGAACTTTGTCTCTGGCCTGATTTTGCTGGCCGAGCGCCCCGTCAAACTCGGCGACCGCGTACGCATTGGCGATCAAGTAGGCGACATTCGCCGCATCAGCGTGCGCGCGACCGAGATTCAGACCGATGACAAATCGACCATCATCGTTCCCAACTCAGAGCTCATCACCAAACCCCTGCAGAATCTGACTATGGATGGCGCTTTGGGTCGCATCTCCATTGCTTTTTCAGTGCCGCTCAACACTGACATCGTCAAACTGCGCGACGTGCTGCTAGGTCTATACGCAGAGCATGAAGCCGTTCTTGCCACACCCGCCCCGGCCATGTATGTGGACTCTCTGAGCGGCAGCGTGATCAATATCGCTAGTAACGGCCATGTCTCCAGCTCACGCAATGTCTACACCACCCGCAGCGACTTGCTGTTTGGCCTGCTGCAGCGCTGTGCTGAGCAAAAAATTGCGCTGGCATCTGCCACCGATATCCACTTGATACGCGACCCGGGCGAGCCTTCAACGCCCAGCTCTGCTGCGCCCAGCCCAGCGCCCGCTCAAGCGCCGCCGCCTTAATCTAAAACCACCTGCAATGGCCCGCGCAGTTGCAGGTGGTGGGCTAGCAGTACGCCTCAGAAAGCGCCTAGGACAAGCCCTCGTAGACCCTGATAAAGGTGATCAGCAGAATTGACACAGTAAAAGCTCACTTTACTTTGTTCAACCTGCCGCTGCCAAACAGCGTGAGCGGCCTCTTGAAGGTGCCCTCTATGAACGCTGATGCTCCGTGGCTCAAGAATTACCCGCCCAATGTGCCGCACGATGTGCATCCCGAGCAGTACCGATCCTTGGTGCACCTGCTGGAAGAGGCGTTAACCCAGCACGCAGACCGCCCGTTTTCGGTCTGCATGGACCGCTGGATGAGCTATGCGGAGCTAGACCAGCTATCCACACAAATGGGCGCATGGCTGCAAAGTCTGGGCCTAGAGCCCGGTGTACGCGTGGCCATCATGCTGCCCAACATCCCTCAGTTCGCCGTCAGCATGGCTGGCGTGCTGCGAGCCGGCTTTACCTGCGTGAACGTCAACCCGCTTTACACCCCGCGCGAGCTAGAGCACCAGCTCAAAGATTCCGGTGCCACGGCCATCATCATTTTGGAAAACTTTGCCCACACACTGTCTCAAGTGTTGGAGCACACCAGCATTCGCCACATCTGCCTGACCAGCATGGGCGACTTGCTCGGCGGCCTGTACGGCAGCTGGATCACCTTTGCCGTGCGCCATATGGCCAAGATGGTTCCGGCCTTTGATTTACCCCTTGGCTCAGGTTCTGGCACAGGCAGTCATCAGCGCCAAGTTACGCCATTCAAAAAAGCACTCACAAAGGGCGCTGATCGCAAACTGATCCCCAGCACCGCCACGCAAGACTCCATCGCCTTTTTGCAATACACAGGCGGCACCACCGGCCTATCCAAAGGCGCAGTACTCACCCACCGCAACATCGTGGCCGCCACGCTGCAAGGGCACACTTGGTTCACCCCTGCACTCGAAGGGCGCGTCAAGGCCAATGAAACCCATGTCATCGCAGCTCTGCCGCTGTATCACATCTTCGCGCTCACGGTCTGCCTGTTCTCCATGCGGCTGGGCGGCAGCCTGAGCCTGATTCCCAACCCCCGCGACATTCCCAAGTTTGTCAAAGTGCTCAAAAAACGGCCCTTTCATGTGCTCCCCGCCGTGAACACCTTGTTCAACGCTTTGCTCAACAACCCAGAGTTTCGCCAGCTTGATTTCTCACAGCTCTTTATTTCTCAGGCCGGCGGTATGGCTGCCTCGGAAGGCACGGCCAGGCAGTGGCAGCAACTGACTGGCTGCGCCATGATTGAAGGCTGGGGCATGAGCGAGACCTGTGCCATTGGCACCAACAACCCCGTGACCAACAAAGAGTTCACCGGTACCATCGGCCTACCTCTGCCCAGCATCTCGGTTGCTATCAAAGATGATGACGACAACGACGTACCCAACGGACAACCGGGCGAGTTGTGCATCAAAGGCCCCAATGTCATGCATAGCTATTACAACCAGCCTGCAGAAACGGCCAAGGCCTTCACCGCAGACGGCTATATGCGCACCGGCGACATTGCCTTGATGGATGACGAGGGCTACACCCGCATCATTGACCGCAAGAAGGACATGATGGTGGTCAGCGGCTTCAACGTGTACCCCAATGAGCTGGAGAACGTCATCTCCATGTGCCCCGGCGTGCTGGAGTGCGCTGCCGTTGGCGTGAAAGACGAGCAGCAAGGCGAATCCATCAAAATCTACGTGGTGCGCAGCGATCCATCTCTGACCGAAGATCGCGTCATGCGCTACTGCCAAGAGCAGCTGACTGGCTACAAACGCCCTCGCTTTATCGAATTCCGCGATGAGCTACCCAAAACCAACGTCGGCAAAATTTTGCGCCGCGAACTCAGGTCGAGCTAAGTTTTTTCAGAAAATTTACGCGTTTTCCCGAGGAGGCGATTTTTTCGCTGCTAGAATATCGATCTTCGGGTGATTAGCTCAGTGGTAGAGCACTGCCTTCACACGGCAGGGGTCACATGTTCGAAACATGTATTACCCACCAATTAAAGCGCGATTAGCTCAGCGGTAGAGCACTGCCTTCACACGGCAGGGGTCACATGTTCGATCCATGTATCGCGCACCAAAAATCCATTCGTGGATAAAAGGGTCTAAAGATAAATCTTTAGACCCTTTTTGTTTTTCCAGGTCGGACTTGCGGTCCTTCATGAGGCTTCAAAGGAAAAGGCAACGCTTCGCGCTACCTTTATCACCCAACGCTCTAGCGGCAACGAGGTAATGCTTGGCTACTTGCATAGCAAAGCAGGTGCAGCACTCAACTAACTGCCGCGCCCGTCATCAAAGCACGGGCATCTGCCGCAGACTCAAGGCTTAGTACCTGCTGCATTAGGCGCTCTGCGTCTGCCTTTTTCATCCCCCCGGCAAGAGTGCAGTCCATAAATTTCTGCAAGAACTCATCGCGTGACATAGGATTTCTCGGGGCACCGCGGGCAAAGTCAACGGTCTTGCTGTAAACCTTGCCATTGTTTAAACGGACTTCCACACGCGTTCCGCTAGGTCCACCTTCCGGCTTTACCAATGAGGTATCAATTTCAGTTTTAATTTTCTGTGTCACCGCCAGCACGTCACTCCGTCTCAGCGCCTCTGGCGTGAAGTGACGCAAGCCTACCTGCTGATCAAGCAGCGCCACAGCCACTACCCACGGGTTACTGAACTGAGCCTCTACCGTTGATGCCGGCTTTTGCTTTTTTTCCAGAGGTGTTCCCAGCAGCTGAAAGTCATCTGGTCCGTTGTAAATCGTGATCGATGCAACATCTGCGGCGGAAATCTTATGCTCACGAAACAGTCCTAAAGCGGCATCTACCGCGCCGTGGCTACCGCGGCATGAAGGCCAGGGCTTGAACGTCAGCTGTGAGCCTGCAAAAACTTTACCCAGACCATCTAACAGCAGCGCACGCGAATAATGGTTCTGATGGTATTGGTGATAAAAGCCTCGCACTCCTTCCAGCACACGGTGCGCACCGTTCACACCCTTTTGCGCCAGACGTGCGGAATACACACCTGTATATGACGCAAAGCCCGGCCCCATGCGCTTGGTCAGTGCACCATCCACATGAGCTTGAGCGTTTCCTGCGGCTTGATGAAAGGCGATGCCAGCCGCACTCACCATCTGATCACGCGTTAGCCCCATCAACTTGCCTGCGACAAAAGCCGAGGCGAAGTAGCCATACAAAGTGGTGTTGTGCCAGCCAACCTTGAATCCGTTGACACCTGGCTGTGATGAATCGGCAAGTCGACAAGAGATGTCTACCCCCAGCGCTACTGCGGTAATGATTTCCTTGCCACTTACTTGACGACCCAGCATATCGGCTACTGCCAGTGCAGCAGGCACCGTGACAACGCCCGGATGCATGAAAGATTTGTCATACATGTCGTCATAGTCAAGTGCATGCGACATGGTGGCATTGACCTTGACTGCTTCATGAGCAGGAATTCGTTGACGACTACCCCAAAGCAAGGCTTCCGGCTTTCCGCCCATTTCCAGCGCCAACTCTCGCAGCTCCTTAACGCCACCTTCATTGACGCCTGCAATGGCAACACCCAAGGTGTCCAGAATTTGATTTTTAGTGGCCTCGACTACCTGGTCAGGTAAGTCCGCGTATTGAGTGGAAAGACAGTAATCTGCCAGCGCCACAATCGCATCTGGAGCATCAGGCGGGCGCTGCGACATCCGCGCTTGTCCAGTCGCCTCTTTGCTTTGCGCCAAAGCCGAAGTTAGCCCCATGCCAGCCAACCCTGCTAAACCTGCCTTGCCCAAGCTTCTGCGATTGATTTCCATGCTGTCTCCTCTAGTTATGAACGATGTACCGTGACACCTGCATGCCTAGCGCCCGTATTCATACCTGCCCGTTGAGCAAGGCAGCGCCCAAACATGTGCGCTTGTCATGAGGAGTTCGAATCTGCCAAAAATGATGGATATCCGACGAAGCCTTGGCCAGCTTCATCAGAAAAATGAGCAAGGGCCAGCTAACCCTTTTGCCCCAAGCCACTTAGGCTCTATTGAGAATTGCTCGACGATCGCGCTGCAGCGACAAGGGCTTGAATGAAAGGCCCAAGCCCGCAGCAAGGCTTGTGCCTTGCAAAGGCGGGCAGCGCCGCAGACTGCTCCTAGTCTTTGGCGGATGCATCTTCAGATTTGAAGATGTTTTTAAGCAGGCGCAAGTCGCAGAGTTTTCCCACTGGCGTCTTGAACTTCAGCATGGGCATATATGACTTGATATATGCCAGCAGCAGCACCACGTTCATGTACGTGCACCATACGGCCATATAGAAGCTGAAAATCCGCTCAAAGCGCAGGTTCAGAGCGATGGAGTTGTAGAACACCACAAGTGACAAAGGCATGGCAATTACCAGCGCCAGCGGAACAAAGCGGTTAAAGACCAAGCACAGGCCCACCACCAGCTCGGCAACCTTCACATAGTCAAACATTCCCGTTTCGATCATGCTGACCAACATGACGTTCGAGAGATGCAGCGTTCCCAGAGGCTGGGGGTAAACGTTCGCGAAGCCCCACATGGGCAAGAGATGGTTGATGCCATTAACGATCATCCAAGCACCCAGCATTACCCGAAAGAAGGTAATGATCAGAGTGCCGATGAACCAGATATCAATTTTGATATTTTCCGACTGGGAGTCTTCAGCAGTTTTCATAATGAGAATTGAATACGTTGTTGACCGGCGTGAGCTCAGAGCTCACTGAAAGAAAGGCAAGAGAGGGGCGAACGTGAATTCATCGGCTTGGCTTGGGCCAAGTGACTTGATCGCAGGTTTTCCCTTCAGGCACGCTTTCACTTGTCGGACGTGCTCTATCCACAATCCGACCATCTCGCGTGCGGAAGAAATCCACCACTTCCTGACTCTTGCCATCTGAGCCATCAATGCAATGCCAGACCACTACATTCACCCCTTCGGCAACCACGCGCCGAATCGTGTGCTTGAGCGGAGCTCCATCTTTGCGGTCAGCGGCGTTCGGTGCCAAATCCACAGACTTCTCATTCATGTAGAGCTTGACGGCCTGCTCACCCTTGCCATCCTCATAGGCCATCTTCATAAAGCCACTGACGATTTCACGCGGCAGCTTGCCTACACCCGGTCCGTTGTCGTTCGCCCAGCGTGGATTGGAAGCCATGTGATGCCATACAGCAGCCGTCAGCACTAGGCCAACAACCACCGCTATCTGGTTAAAAGTTTTTTTCTTGATGTGCATAGGTGGACCTTATGAGATGTCCTTTTTCGAATGACATGCCATGAGTCCAAATCGACCCAAAGCATCTTGACTCTGTCTGCAATTCCAAGCAGTACGCGCATTCTTGATTCCATTAACTGCCCCAACCACCGCAGGGAATGCATGGCTGCTATGCAAATTCAAAGTCTGAGAAAGTTTTTTTCGTAATAGATATTCCATCTGTAGGAATATCAAAGCCAAAAACAACAGCAAGCACTCACAATCAAAAAACCAACCAAGGGAAAGACCTAGTTCATGCCCGGGGAGTAGTCACACGAGTCACTTCTATTAATGAGCACACTTATCGCGGCCATCACAACCCAATAAGCCAAAGGTCTGCGTTTGAGACAAGGCGAAGCACCTGATCTCACACCAACGCATCAAGGATGTGTGTCAGTAGTTCTTAAGCAATAGCTAACTGCACTTTATGCAAATGGCTTACGCCTATGCGCCCGGCATAATGCCGCTTGAGACTGGCGCGCTCACCCCATTTTTAAAATAACCAATAGACCTGTATGAGCGAAACCACCACTTTGATTTGGGATGATCAACTGCTTTTGGGACACGCGCCCATGGATGAGCTGCATGAAGAGTTTGTCGGCTTGGCTGCCCAGTTGCAAACGGCTCAAGACGCACAACTGCCGCAGCTGCTGGAGGCGATGGAAGTTCACCTTAAGCACCACTTCGCCGAAGAAGATCAGTGGATGAACACCACAAGCTTCCCCCCGCGTGACTGCCACATTGATGAACATGCTGCCGTTTTAAAGTCAGTCGCTGAAGTTCGTGACTTACTCAATCAAGGCAACATCGATGCCTGCCGCCGCCTCATCACAGCCTTGGTCGAATGGTTCCCAGGCCACGCCACACATCTCGACTCTGCCTTGGCTCACTGGATGTCCAAGCAGCGCTTTGGCGGCAAGCCCGTGGTTATCAAACGCAATATCCTTTCCCAAGCCGACGCCTGAGCCTTCGAGTGCCCACCGCTTCGCTCGCCCACCTGCCCCCCGGCATGACCGTGCTGGAGCGCGGCTGGCTGTCGGCCAACAACATTGTGTTTGCGGCGGCTTCCGGTGATACGCAAGGCTCGGCGGTGGTCGATACCGGCTATGTCAGCCACTCGGCGCAGACACTGGACTTAATCGACAGCGCGCTGCAAGGCCAGCCGCTGGCGCGCATTCTCAACACTCACCTGCACAGCGACCACTGCGGCGGCAATGCGCTGCTGCAGCAAACTTATCCAGAGGTGCAGACCTTTATCGCGCCCGGCGAGGCCGAGCACATCCGCGTTTGGGATGAAACCAAGCTCAGTTACGCCCCCACGGGGCAGGGATGTCCACGCTTTGCCATCACCGGCTTGCTGCAGCCCGGCGCCAGTGTGTGTCTGTCAGGTCGCGATTGGCAGATTCATGCAGCGCCCGGTCACGATCCGCATTCGGTGATTCTGTTTGAGCCCGAGAGCCGCACCCTGATCTCTGCCGATGCGCTGTGGGAAAACGGCTTTGGCGTCGTCTTCCCCGAGATTGAAGGCATTGCTGCTTTTGATGAAGTGGCAGCCACGCTGGATGTGATTGAGCAGTTGCAGCCGCTGACCGTTGTGCCCGGCCACGGCAGCGTGTTTACCGATGCGCCTGCAGCGCTGGCCATTGCGCGCAAACGGCTGGCAGCATTTGTGCAGTCACCCGAGCGCCATGCCAACTATGCGGCCAAGGTACTGCTCAAATACAAGCTGCTGGAATGGCAAAGCATCAGCTTGCAAGACCTCAGCCTCTGGACCCATGCCACGTCCTATTTCGGTCTCTTGCACCAGACCTACTTCGGCACGCAGACATGGCAGCAATGGCTGGATAGCTTGATTGAAGGTCTGATTGCCAGCGGCGCTGCCAAGCTGCAGCACGGCGCAGCGGGCGCACCTGTTCTACTCAATCAGTGATGCACAGTGGCGGCTACCATCCGCATCACCACGGGGCGCACCAGCACCACACAGAAAAAGGCCGAAGGCATGGCCACGGCATAAGCTTTGAGCACCGTCCACCAGTAACCCGCGCCCAGCCCGCCATTGACGGCCACGATGATGCAGCACATGAAAAACGCCATGATCAGCGCCATATAGAAGGCAAACGCCAGCGGCGTAAAGCGTTTGTGCAGTTTGCGGCTCGGCTTTGGGGGCGGATGATGCAAACGGCTTTTTTCGCTCATCTCAGTCATTGCTGCTCAACTCCTCATGGTGAGCCGCTTCGCCCTGCTTCCAGTACGAGGCAATGCGCATGCGCTTGGGGTTGGCGCCGGGCTTGGCCAGAAGGCGCTTGCGTAAATCCGCCATCACGCGGTTCTCGCCAGAAGCCCAGATGAATCCATCACCCGCAGGCAACTCCAGCGCATCCGCCGCGTCGGCCAGCGATGTCACCCACTGCAAATCCAGCACGGCGGCACTGGCCCATGCACGTTGATCGGCGGGATTGCTAATTTGCACCCGCACAATGGCGCGGCTGTTGGCAGGCAATTCGGCCAAACGGCGCTCTATCGCGGGCATGGCACTTTCATCGCCCAGCAGCACATGCCAGTCCAGATCAGCAGGCACCACCAAGCTGCCACGCGGCCCGGCCAGCCCTAGCCACTGGCCTATGGGGGCTGTGCGCGCCCATTCCACAGCGGGGCCGGTGCCATGCTCGGCAAACTCCATCTGCAGCGTGTTGTGCGCTGCGTCGTAGTGAAGCGGTGTGTAGTCGCGCATGGTGGGGCGTTCGCCATCGATGTGCGGCTTGCCATCCACCATCTGCGGCAGATTGGGTTTCTCAAGACTCTCCTGCGGCAAGATGAGTTTGGTGTGGTCGTCAAAACCAGCGCTGACAAAGCCCTCCAGCTCAGGCCCGCCCAAGGTCAAACGAATAAAGCCGGGGCTGACCTGCTCTCGCGCCAGCAATTGCACATGGCGGGCGCGAAAGGGGTGGCGAACACGCTGCATGATGGGGGTTACTTCGATGTTGGACATTTTTCTGAAGAAGTTGATAAAGTCCACTAAATATCAACCAATAAGTTGACTAAGTCAACAATTGCCCTTTTCGATCATGAGTTCATCCCTTGCCGCCGATGTGTTTGAAGTGCTGCACGACCTGATGCACCAGTTTCGCGCGCGCCTGCTTGAGTCGCTGGAGCGCATTCAGCCGGGGCTGACGTTCAATGAGTTCCGCATCCTGATGCACGCAGGCCGCCACCCGGGCATTACGCAAAAAGAGTTGGTCGAGCACAGCCACACCGACAAGGCCCAGATGGCGCGCACGCTGGCGCAGCTGCAAGACAAGGGCTGGCTGGACCGATCCGCCAGCCAAGCCGACAAGCGCGTGCGCTGCCTGCAACTCAGCGCGCAAGGGCAGCAGTTGTTCACCCAGCTCAAAAATCGGCGCGAGCAAATTGCCACCGAGCTGCTGCGCGACTTTCCCGCCGATCAGCAAACGCAGCTGCGCGAGCTGCTGAAACTGGCCTTGAGCAGCGCTCAGTCTGTCAATTAAAAACTAGAGCACATCAATAAAAAGAGCTGCCAGTGCTTTTGAATCAATGGTTTCAGAAGGATTTACCTTTGAAACCGTTGATTTATTAGCACTAGCAGCTCCTGATTCAGAAGCGCTTTAAGCGTTCTGGCTTAGAACTTCATGTTCGCAGTTATCCAGAACGTGCGACCGGCTTGCGTCACTCCCGAGACGCCAGAGCCACCTTGGAAGTAGCTGTTCACCCATGTCGGCGTGCCGTTGACGCTAACTTGGTTGTACTTGCGGAAATCTTTGTCGAACAAGTTGAAGATCTGCGCATTGATGCTCAGGTTTTTGTTGACTTGGTAGCTACCGCCAATGTGGAACAGTGCATAGCCTTTGAGGTCGCCTACTGCATCAAAGATTGGCTTTTGATCATCAGCATCAAGCTTTGCGTAAGAACCGCTGAAACGCGGGCTCTTGCTGCGGTATTCGCCACGTGCCCAAAGGCGCCACTGGCTAGCCGGCGTCCAGTCCATTTGCACATTCGCAATATGCTTGGCAGTGTTGGCCAGCTGGCCATTTTTCACACCGCCTTCAATTACTTCACTGTGCGTATAGGTGTAGCCACCACGCACTGCCCATTCTTTGTTCAACTGCGCACGCGTGGTCAGTTCCAAGCCCATAGTCTTGGCCTTGTCGACGTTGATGGAATAGTTAGCCGTCGGACTGTAAGCACAACTGGAAATGTAAACACCGCCTCGCTTACAGGTTCCACCAGAAGCAATCTTGTCCTTGATGTCGTTATGGAACAGCGTTGCACCTGCTGTCCAGCCAGACTTGTTGTCGAACAGGGCCGACAGCTCCACGCTGGTGCTGATTTCGGGCTTGAGGTTGGGGTTGCCGATATTGATCGTGGCACCTTGCCCACTAATCCCGCTCACGCCATCAATCAACTGGTTCAGACGCGGGGCCTTAAAGCCCTGGCTCACGCCGCCCTTGAAGGTCCAGTTGGTTGCGGCATCCCACACCAAATAAGCGCGGGGGCTGAAGTTGCCTCCAAACGCATCATGGTGGTCATAGCGGCCGCCCAGCGTGGCGGTCAGGCCCTGACGCAGACGCCATTCATCTTCCACAAACAGCGACCACATGGTTTGCTTATGGCTGTTAGGCAGCAGACCATCTTTGAGCTTGGCATCCCAGAACTGGCCGCCCACGGTCAAAACATGCTTGTCACCCAAAGGGGCGACCAGCTTGCTGTCCAGCACCATGTTGGTGGTTTTGAGTTCACGATCTGTGCCTGCGCGCACATCGCCAATAGGTACTGCACCGCTGGGAATAGTGCGACCAATGGTCTCGGTTTCGGTGTGCATCAGGCTGCTTGTCAACGTGCCAAAGCCCAGTCGACCGGTGTGACCGATAGAGACTTGATCGCGGTTAAAGCGCATCGCATCACGATAACCAGGCAAGGCCAAGTCACCATTTTTATCAACAGGCCTGAGCGCATCGCGGTTACCCAAACGGCCATCTTCGTTGTTGTACCAAGTACGCGCCTGATCCACATCCAGCCACAGGTCGTGATAGCGGTTAGGCGTCAAAGACAGGCGGGCACCCAGGCTGTGCTGGCGGCTTTCTGCAGGGGCCGGGTTACGGGCACCAGCGGGTTGATTGGCATTGGGGGCCAGCACCCAGTCTGACGCCTCACGGCCGCTGGCACTGCCGCGAATGGCCAAGCCAAGTACGTCTGACTTGATAGGGCCGTTGATATATAGATTGCTCTTGTACTGGTTGCCCCATTCGCTGTCTTGAGGAATGCCCATGCCGACGCTGACTTCGCCGCCCCATTCTTTGGCCACCTTGCGGGTGATGATGTTGATCACACCGCCCATAGCGTCCGAGCCGTACAGCGTGGACATGGGGCCGCGAATCACTTCAATGCGTTCAATCGCCGAAACAGGCGGCATAAAGCTGGTCAGCGCTGCGCCAAAGCCGTTAGGAGTTACATCGCCAGCCACGTTCTGGCGGCGACCATCGATCAAGATCAGCGTGTAGTCGCTAGGCATGCCGCGAATGCTGATATCGAGGCCACCGGTCTTGCCCGTGCCGCCCATGACATCAATGCCTTCCACGCCCTGCAGTGCTTCAGCCAGATCACGGAAATTCTTGCTCTCCAGCTCTTTGCGCGTCACCACCGAAATTGAAGCCGGCGCATCCTTGAGTTCTTGCTCAAAGCCTGTGGCGGAGACCACCACCTCTTCCATGGTGGACTCTTTAGTTTGCGCAAAAGCAGCAGAACTAGCGCAAACAGCGGCTGCGGCCAGCGCCAGCAAACGGGGTTGCCAAGTGGTGTGACGAGCGCGGCTTTGGGCTGCGTTGGACATGATGACTCCTCGGCCTGTGATCAACAGGTCGTTGTTAGATATTGGAAAGATGAGTCGGCCCGATAGGAGGGGCCTGAGCGTCAGCTGGCGGAGCAGCTAATGGGAGACAAAGCCGAGGTTGTATGTAAAGTTATGGGCTCTGACGGTTGCAATTATGTACGATTTGTAAACGCAAACCAATCTCATTCGCTGTTTGAATGTAGTTTTTTGCCTACGTTTTCTCTGCTTTTTTCTATGCACATAGCATTAAAAATACAGGCTTTCGCTACTTGCTTTGGCTACATATTTATTAAAGAAAAAGCGCTCAACTCCTTTCGGATAGAGCGCTTCTTGCTATCTATTAATGAGTGTTTAGACGTTGCTCACGGCAGGTCTTTCATAGGTGCTGGCTCATTGCTAGGGCGTGGCCCCACGGTGCCCAAACGCTCCCTCAGCGACTGAGGCTGGCCGGTAATCAACGCCGCATAGTTGGTGGTGTTGGAGAGCACCTTTTTGACGTAATCGCGCGTCTCCGTAAAGGGCACGTTTTCCGCCCAAATGGCAGCGTCTAACGTGGGGCCGTTGCGCCAATTGCGGGGGCGACCGGGGCCTGCGTTGTAGCCCGCAGCGGCCATCGCCATAGAGCCATCAAAGTCATCCAGCGCCAGCTTGAGGTAAGCCGTGCCGATGGTGATGTTGGTTTCGCGGTCGTTAATCATGCCGGGGGTAAAGCCGGTCATGCCGATTTTTCGAGCCGTCCAAGTGGCGGTGGCAGGCATGACTTGCATGAGACCGGAAGCGCCCACACCCGAGCGCGCATCCATGATGAAGCGGCTTTCTTGGCGAATCAGGCCATAAACATAGGCGGGGTCCAGGCCAATATTGCGTGACTTGCTGAGCACCGTGTCGTGATAGGGCATGGGAAAGCGCTGTTTCCAGTCGGCAAACGACTTGGTGCGCTCGCTGGTGTTAATGCAGCGATCCCACACTTGGCGCTCGCAGGCTAAGTCGGCAGCGGCATATAGCTCGCGGTCATCCATACCGCCAGACTGGTGCAAATTGGTGCTGTAGTTCCACTCACGCACGCCCTCGCTGCGCAAGCCGATGCTGATGGCATACAGGCTGCGGCGCAGGCCGGGGTTGGCGCGGGCGGCGGCTTTTTCTTCAGCCGTAAGCGCTGCGGGCACGGGCGGCACGCTGATGCGCTGGCCAAGGTCTTCCAGCGCCAATTGCTCGTAAAAGCTGCCGCTGCCTGCCGTTTTTTCCAGCAGTTGCTGAGCCTCGGCTTTTTCTTCTGCATTGGGGCGGCTGGCCAAGATGGACTTCGCCTTCCAGTAGACCCAAGCGGGATCAAGTCGCTCAGCACCCATGGCATCGACTGCGCGGCGCACAGCCTTCCAGTCACCGGCGCGCAGGGCGGCGCGCACCTTCCAGCCCAGCAGCTCGTCGCTCAGGTCTTCATTGCGGCGCACTTTGCCAAAGTAGGTGTTGGCGTCTGGCGAGAGTTTGAAGGCGGCTTGCTTGCCTGCTACGGCCCACGCCCAGTTGCGCTCTTCCGCATTCAATTGCGCGCCCCAGCCGCCTTCAAGCCAGCCTGCAGCGCCATCGGGGTCATTGGCTGCCATGCGAATCAGGGCCAGCAGCGCCAGCTCTTTGCGCTCGCGCCCGCGCACCTTGCTGCTGCCGGCCAGATATTTGGCGGGAGAGGCAAAGACTAGCGCCACTTGGTCTGCGACTTCCGGCGCAACGATGGCTACCGCATCACGCGCCGCTTTTTGGCGGTTGTTTTCAGCGGCTACCCGGGCGCGGCGCCAGACGTCCGCTTCGGTGATCAGCTTGCTGGCGTACATCTGTCCTGCTGCCGTGGTGCAGCCGTCGTCGGCATCTTTTTGCGACATCCACAAGTCACGCACCTGCTGGCCCACATTAGCAGCTGCACGGCCTTGCAAGGCATCGGCCAGCAAGGCGTAGCAGGTGACGGATTTATCGTCGCGCATACGAAACTGCGGGTAGACGCGGCCAAACGTGCTCCAGTCGCGCTGCTTGCCTAACAGCAGCAACCAATCGTTGCGCATACGGTCTTCTTGGTAGCTGCCGGCGTAACGGGTGAGAAAGGCCTGGATTTCATCAGGCGCGCTGGTTTCAAGGCGATTCTTGAGTTCCCAGTAAGCGGCCCAAGCTTCAAGGGGGTGACCGCTGGCCTGTGGCAGCAGCTGGGTCAGTGTCGTTTGGCTGCGTGCACGGAATGCTTTTTGCATATCCAGCAACACGGCATCGCCGGAATTTTGTGCCTGCGCAAACGGAGCAGCTACAGTCAACACAGAAGCCGCACAAAGCGGTGTCAAAATCTTCAGCCAGTGCATGGAGGAAATTACCCGATGGACAAAGCAGCGTTACGCCGCAAGTTGATTGAACTGCGCCTCAACCTTCCCAATCGCCTTGAGCGCGCAGATGCGCTTCAGCAGGTGATGCGCTTTTGGCTGATGGAGCGACCCGATACCGTGATTGGCGCTTACTGGCCCATCAAGGCAGAGTTCGATCCGCTGCCCGCCCTGCATCGTTGGAAAGAAGATGGCGAGCTACAGGGTACCCCACAACGACGCAGAATTGGCCTGCCCGTGATCGACAAACAGCGTAAGACGCTGAGTTTTCACGCTTGGTACCCCGGCTGCCCTATGGAGGAAGACGCCTATGGCATCCCCAAACCCAAAGATACTGAGCTGCTAGTGCCCACGCTGCTGTTTGTGCCCTGCGTGGGTTATGCGCCTGGTGGCTACCGTTTGGGCTATGGCGGCGGCTTTTATGACCGCACGCTGGCCGAGCTGACGCCGCGCCCATTTACCGTGGGGCTGGGTTACACCAACGGTTATCTGGATGACTTCCAGCCTGAAACCCATGATTTACCCCTAGACGCCATCTTGAACGACAACGGTGTAGTCTGGCCTGTCTGAACCTTTGGTTTGAATTTTTGAACTGTTTGCCATGAGTCGCCCGAACAAGAATATCCCCCAGCGCCGCTACCGCCCGCGCCCTCCTCTGACCGTGATGCAGCAACCCCTCACACGTGAAGTGGTGGACCGACTGCAGGCCCATATGCGCCGCCACGGCCCCCGCAGCCTGACGCCGCGCCAGCACGATGCTATTTGGGACTTTCTGTATGAACTGCCTGAAAGCAAGGTCTGGCTCAGCCACATGGCGGGCCAGATTCAGGCCGGGCAAAACGCTTTGCGCCCCGCTGCCAGGGCATGAAGGAGGCGGACAGCTTCCCTACTAGACTGTCTGCACAGGAGAAGGCATTGCTGGCGCAATACCAGCAGTTGCCTTCGGGCAAAGGCCGCCTGCTGCACCTGTTGGCAGTAGAGATCGTGCCGCCCGCCATCTTCGTGGGGTTGTGGTGCTGGAGCGGCGAAGTGCTGTTCTTGCTGATGCTGGTGGCGCTGCTGGTGTTCTTTAACCTGCTGCGCGTGATGCGCCAGCGCAAAACGAGGGCGTTGCTGGCGTCCCTCTCCAGCAAGTTGCCAGGTGAAGCCCGCGAACCCAGCGAGGACTGAGCCGCTCTTCACCAAGGAAGCCAGGACTTCAAGGAGAAATGCCTTGAAGTCCTTTTTATTGATGGACTTGTTGCTATGAATTCAATAGTCCAATGCGCTATTCAATCAGCACTGGCCGCTTGCGCAGCGCGCCAGTGCGTCCAGCCCGATGCACGCAGCTCGCAAGCCGGGCAGCTGCCGCAGCCGTAGCCCCAGTCATGCAGCGCATCACGCGTGCCTTGGTAGCAGGTGTGGGTCTCCACGCGAATCAGCTCGATCAAAGCATCGCCGCCCAAGTCATAAGCCATCTGCCAAGTCTGGGCCTTGTCCAGCCACATCAGGGGGGTGTCTATGCGCAGGCGGCGCTCCAGCCCCAAGTTCAGCGCCAGCTGCTGCGCCTTCATGGTGTCGTCGCGGCAGTCGGGGTAGCCTGAGTAATCGGTCTCGCACACGCCGGTGACGATCACCGTCAGCCCACGGCGATAGGCCAGCGCGCCGGCCAGTGTCAAAAACAGCAGATTGCGGCCCGGCACAAAGGTGTTGGGCAAACCATCGGCTTGCATGGCAAAGGCCACATCGTCGGTCAGCGACGAGCCGCCAATCTGCTTGAGCACATCGAGCGACAGCACATGGTCTTCCCCCAGACGCGGCGCCCATGCAGGAAAGCGCTTGGCCAACTGCTCGCGCACTCCAGCGCGCACCTCCATCTCTACGCTGTGGCGCTGGCCGTAGTCAAAGCCCAGCGTCTCCACATGATCAAACATGGCCAGCGCCTGCGCCAAGCAAGTCGTGGAGTCCTGCCCGCCAGAAAACAGCACTAGCGCGCCCTTGTGGTGGCCCGCGCCCGCAGCATTCACCGTGCAATGGCTAGAAATATTGGAAGTATTTGGCATATGTTTGTAATTACATCATCACTGGCACAGTCCTACGCATCACTGCGGCGCTCAGAACTACAGACTGCCCCTTCAAGTCCCTAAGCTCAAAAGCGTAAAAATTTAGGGAAATCTAGGGGCACCGCCATGTTGAAGCTCTATATCGGCAACAAAAATTACTCGGCATGGTCCATGCGTCCATGGGTGCTGATGCGCCAAAGCGGCATTCATTTTGAAGAAGTCAAGCTACGCTTTGACAGCTTCGCGCCGAACTCCGAATTCAAAAAACAAGCCTTGGTACTGTCACCAACGGCCAAGGTGCCGCTGCTAACGGATGAAGACCTCATCATCTGGGACAGCTTGGCCATCTGCGAATATTTGGCCGAGCGCTTTCCTGAAAAGAACCTCTGGCCCAAAAATTCAGGCCAACGTGCCCGGGCGCGCAGCCTCGTCGCTGAGATTCACAGCGGCTTTGGCGCACTGCGCACCATTTGCCCCATGAACATCGAAGCGCGTCTGGATACGATAGGCGCCCAACTGTGGGAGCGCCACCCCGAGCTGCGCGCCGATGTGCGCCGCCTTGAAGCAATGTGGATACCCGCGCTGGAAGTGGCCAACGGCCCCATGTTGTTTGACCAATTCGGCATTGCCGATGCCTTCTTTGCCCCTACCTGCATGCGTATCAACAGCTATGGCCTGCCCACCTCCAAGCTTGTCACCGCCTATGTGCAGCGCATCTGCTTGCTGCCATCTACGCAAGAATGGGTGAAGGGCGCACTGGCCGAGCACGACTTTGTGCCGTTTGAAGAGCCTTACCGCACGCATCGCTAAGGCAAAAACTGTGCAACACCTCGCTCACTGCCACTAACATTGGCGCATGAGCGAATTCAAGGTTTACAAGGTGGGTGGTGCAGTGCGCGATGCATTGCTGGGTCTGAGCGTCAACGACACAGACTGGGTGGTAGTGGGTGCCACGCCCGAGCAAATGACCGCACGCGGTTTTGTACCCGTGGGGCGCGACTTTCCGGTTTTTTTGCACCCCAAAACCCATGAGGAGTATGCGCTGGCCCGCACCGAGCGCAAGCAAGGCATGGGCTACCGCGGCTTTGTGGTGCACACCGCCGCTGATGTGACGCTGGAAGAAGATCTGGCGCGGCGCGATCTCACTATCAACTCCATAGCAGCACCTCTAGATTGGACAAGCGACAGCGGGCCAAAAGACCTTGTAGACCCCTACAACGGCCAGCAAGACCTGAAAGATCGGGTGCTGCGCCATGTGACCGAAGCCTTTCGCGAAGACCCGGTGCGCATTCTTCGCCTGGCCCGCTTTGCGGCCCGCTTTACCGATTTCTCCGTCGCCCCTGAAACCATGGCGCTGATGCGCGAAATGGTGGCCGCTGGCGAGGTTGATGCCTTGGTGCCAGAGCGCGTGTGGCAAGAAATCAGCCGCGGCCTGATGGAAGAGCAGCCGTCCCGCATGTTCAACATTCTGCGCGAATGTGGTGCGCTTGAGCGGCTCCTACCCGAACTCAACAAGCTCTGGGGTGTGCCCCAACGGGCCGAATACCACCCCGAAATAGACACCGGCGTGCACGCCATGATGGTGCTGGATATGTCAGCACAGCTGCAAACGCCGCTGACCGTGCGCTTTGCCTGCCTGTGCCATGACTTTGGCAAAGGCACGACCCCTGCCGATGTGCTGCCCCGCCACATTGGCCACGAGCAGCGCAGCGCCCGCTTGCTGCTGCAAGTGTGCGAGCGTTGGCGCGTGCCCAACGATTGCAAAGAGCTGGCCGAAGTCGTGGCCCGCGAGCATGGCAACATTCATCGCAGCAATGAGCTCAATGCCGCCGCTGTCTTGCGACTGCTTGAGCGCTGCGACGCCATTCGCAAGCCAGAGCGTTTTGAACAAGCCCTGCTGGCCTGCGAATGCGATGCGCGCGGCCGCCTCGGCTTTGAGGAAGCGCCCTACCCGCAGCGCCAACGCCTGAGTGCTGCACTGAACGCCGCGCTGGCGGTTGAAACGGCACCCGTCGCTCAAGCTGCCGCTCAGCGAGGCTTGAAAGGTAAAGCCATTGGCGATGCAGTGAGCCAAGCGCGCGAGCAGGCAGTTGCGCTGCAGTTGCAATCTCAAACTCCATCTCAATTGCAACAACCACAAACGTCTGCAACAGATTTACCCGCCCCCGCCGCACCCACCGCCTGAGCCAGAGCACACCAAGGGAACACCCGCAGAGGGAAAACCGCCTCTCGCCCGCCTTAAATCAGGCAGGAATATGTAGGACTGCAGGCTGCACGGCCACCGCGTAGCACTTCTGCATCTCGACGCATATTCCCCCTGTTTCTTGCTCTGGAGGTTTCCCTCATGGCTTACGTCCTTCCCGGCCAGCCCGGTGCGCTGCATACATACCAAGACCGCTATGAAAATTACATTGGCGGCCAATGGGTGCCGCCCAGCGGGGGTGAGTACTTCGATGTCATCACGCCCATCAGCGGCAAGGTCTACACCAAGGCGGCCCGGGGCACGGCTGCTGACGTTGAAAAAGCCATAGATGCAGCCCACGCCGCCGCCGACGCATGGGGCAAAACCAGCCCCACCGAGCGCAGCGGCATTTTGCTAAAAATTGCCGACCGCATTGAAGCCAATCTTGAGCTGCTGGCCTATGTGGAAACCATAGACAACGGCAAAGCGATCCGCGAGACGCTGAATGCCGATATCCCGCTGACGGCCGACCATTTCCGCTACTTTGCGGGCGCCATTCGCACACAAGAAGGCGGCATCAGCCAGATCGATGGCGACACGGTGGCCTATCACTTTCACGAACCGCTGGGCGTGGTCGGGCAGATCATTCCGTGGAACTTCCCCATCCTGATGGCCGCGTGGAAGCTGGCGCCTGCGCTGGCTGCCGGTAACTGCGTGGTTCTCAAACCGGCGGAGTCCACCCCTATCTCCATCTTGGTACTGGCCAAGCTGATTGGTGATTTGCTGCCACCGGGCGTGCTCAACATCGTCAACGGCTTTGGCCGTGAGGCCGGTATGCCGCTGGCCCAAAGCAAGCGCATTGCAAAAATCGCCTTCACCGGCTCCACCAGTACCGGCCGCGTTATCGCGCAGGCTGCGGCCAACAGTCTGATCCCGGCCACGCTGGAGCTGGGCGGCAAGTCGCCCAATATCTTCTTTGCCGATGTGATGGACAAGGACGACAGCTTCCTCGACAAGGCCATCGAAGGCTTGGTGCTCTTTGCCTTCAACCAAGGCGAGGTCTGCACCTGCCCATCGCGTGCATTGATCCATGAGTCCATCTACGACAAGTTTATGGAACGCGTCTTAAAGCGCGTGGCCGCCATCAAGCAGATCGACCCGCTGGACCCCAACTCCATGATGGGTGCGCAGGCCAGCAAAGAGCAGCTGACAAAAATCCTGTCTTACCTTGACCTAGGCAAGCAAGAAGGCGCCGAAGTGCTGTGCGGCGGCGCGCAGGCCCAGCTAGGCGGCGCACTGGATGGCGGCTACTACGTGCAGCCCACCATCTTTAAGGGCCACAACAAGATGCGCATCTTCCAAGAAGAAATCTTCGGCCCCGTGCTGGCCGTGACCACCTTCAAAACCGAAGAAGAAGCGCTGGAGCTGGCCAACGACACCTTGTACGGCCTGGGCGCCGGTGTCTGGAGCCGCAACGGCAATGTGGCCTACCGCATGGGCCGCGCCATCAAGGCCGGGCGCGTGTGGACCAACTGCTACCACGCCTACCCCGCACATGCGGCGTTTGGTGGATACAAGGAATCGGGCATCGGGCGGGAGAATCACAAGATGATGCTGAACCACTACCAGCAGACCAAGAACTTGCTGGTGTCCTACTCCGAATCCAAACTAGGCTTCTTCTAAAGCGTGGTCGTGGGAACGCCGGATGCTTCGTTGCAAACCCTCGTCGTAGCGCTGCTACTGTCTTCGGGTCTGCGCCTCGCCTGCGGCGCTCCCACACCCACGCAACAACTTTTTAATTTTCACGAAATCTGCCGCTAGTCCTTATCAATAAAGGACTAGCTCATCAAACACCATAGCAAGGAGCACCCATGGTCGATCGCGTCATTGCCACCCCGGCAACGCTGGAGCTGATCGATGTGCTCCGCGCCAAGTACGGGCCAAACTTGTTCTTTCACCAGTCAGGCGGCTGCTGCGACAACAGCGCTGCCAACTGCTATATCGAGGGCGAGCTGACCATCGGCCCCGGCGATGTGAAGCTGGGCGAGATTGGTGGCCTGCCGTTTTACATGAGCGTCTCGCAGTTCGAATACTGGCAGCACACCCAACTCATCATCGACGTGATCGACGGCCACGGAGGCGGCACGCTGTCGCTGGAGGGACCAGAGGGCAAAGCCTTTCTGACCCGATCACGCGTGTTCAGCGATGAGGAAATGGCGGCGTTGCGGCTGCAAGCGCTGGGGTGACTCCTCCCTTCAAATCACCGACTGCACCCATCGCACGATCTCACCCGCTGGCATGGCACCGGAGACTCGTGCCAGCTCCTTGCCTTCTTTGAAGATCACCATGGTGGGAATACTGCGAATGCCAAACGGCGCAGACGGCTGCGGATAAGCCTCGGTATCAAGCTTGGCTAACTGCGCCTGCCCCGCAAGTTGCTGCGCGGCTTGGGTAAAGGCAGGGGCCATCATGCGGCAAGGGCCACACCAAGGTGCCCAAAAATCCACCACCACCGGCAACTGGCTGCGGCCTATGTGTTTGGCAAAGCTGCCGTCATCCAGCGCCACGGGCTCACCCGTTATCAGCGGCTTGTGGCAGCTGCCGCAGTCAGGCTGATTGCTTAACTGCTCTTTGGCGATGCGATTGGTGGTGTGGCAGTGAGGGCAGACGTAATGCAAGGATTCAGACACAGAGCAACCTTTCTGTAACGGTGCATGGCTTGTGCAAGTGGGCACAAGTTGGATTCATGGCGATATGTGCAGACAAAGCCGGCTGATTCAAGTCAGCCCACTCAAAGCTTCACAAAGCGCGCAATCAACGCAGCGATCACCGTCAGCACGACGGTGCTGGCGATGGGCAAAAAAATCTCTTTGCCAAACAGCCGAAAGCGAAAGTCCCCGGGCAGACGCCCCAGCCCAATGCGCTGCAGCCAGCCGTGCAGGCCGTTAATGAGTAACAGGGCCAGAAAAATAACGATCAACCAGCGAATCATGGTGTGAAGTGTAGAAGCCGGGAGCAGCGGCAGGCCGTATCGCCCCCAATCCCCTCACGGTCCTCTGAGTTGGAGTTATGAGGTCGGCTGATTCAGGGCAAGACGCCATTGCCAGCCGTGGTGCACCAAGGCGGCCAGTCCATAGGCCACGGCCAGCGAGTGCAGACTCTGAATAAGCAAGGTGGCCGTAATCAGCAAATCACTAAGGCTGACTGCCATCAGATAGTTCCAAGGCAAAGCCGGTGGCCTTAAATGGGCGATGGAGTCCCCAAAGACTTTGCGCACCCGCCAAACCAACCAGCCACGCCGCAGCAGCCTGACCCAGGCCACCAGCGTGACCAATACGACCAGCAGCAGCCCGAGCCCAAACGTCACCGCCCGGAGATCGAGGTACTCATACCAAAGCAGGGCCAGAAGCAAGGCGTCTATGGCAAACACCCCGCACCAGCGGGCAATGGAAATGTGAATCGGTGTCTGGACCAGAACTACTTTCGGTGGTTAGAGACGGTGGGTTCTGTCGCCCTGCACAAAGCCCTGCGGCAGCCACGGCTCCACGCCTTTGCACAGGCCAATCACCTTGAACAGCTCCCCCATCTCGTGCTCCATCACCAGCTTGGATGCCATGGAGCGCGCCTTGAGGCCGACGGCGTCCATCTTGGGGCCCAGTCCGCAGTTGATGAGAAAGTAGGCCTGATTGGTGTAACCCAGCACCTCAAAGCCCGCATCTTGCGCAGCCACAGCCGTGCCAGTGAAGTTGACGTGGGCCGTGATGTCCTTGAGCCCCACCAGCGCCAGCGGGTCGCTATCGACCTGATGCTGGTAGTGGCAGACCACGGTGCCCATGTGGCGCTGCTCGTGGTAGTACTCACTCTCACCAAAGCCGTAGTCGATGAAAAAAGCAGCACCCCGAGTCAATCGCTCGCCCAAGGTGCGAATAAAGGCTTCGCCTTGCGGGTGAATTTCGGTCAAATAGTCGTGCGGGCCGCCAATATCGAATGGAGGGCGCAACTCCGTGGGGCGGTCTTCCCAAGCAAATCCCTCACCATTCACTACCACGCCGCGCTCGTGCCACTGGCCTTGAGTGCGCTGAAGCAGCTGCACAGGCATGGCGTCCAGCACCTCGTTGCCAATGATCACGCCTTCCATGGCATCCGGCAGCCTGTCCACCCAGCGCACCAAATGCTCGTACTTTGTCAGCGCCAGTTTCTGGCGTGCGCGCAGCGTGCCGGAGAGATCAACGATGGTGTAGCGCTCAGGCAACTCGCCCTGCAAGGCCAGTTCATCGAGAATTTGCAGAGCCAGCGCGCCGGTGCCAGCACCAAACTCCCAAATCTCGTTGGTATTCGTTTTTTGTAGCGCCTGCCGTAATTGGGACGCCACTAACTGGCCAAAAATAGGCGAAATTTCAGGCGCCGTCACAAAGTCGCTTCCCGACTCTGGCATGGCCCCGAATTTCGCCGTCTCATTGGCGTAATAGCCCAAGCCCGGCGCATAGAGCGCAAGCTCCATGAATCGGTCAAAAGGCAGCCAACCGCCCACGGCGGCAATTTCCTTGGCAATGCGAGATTGCAAGGCGCTAGTTAAACTGGTGGATTCTGTCGTCACAACCCGCATTTTCCACGAATGTCCACATCCGCCCGAACACGCACAGTATTGGTGACTGGTTCTGCCCGTCGCCTAGGTCGTGACATGGCCCTGGCCTTGGCCCGCGCGGGCTGGCAAGTGGCTGTGCATTACCGTGATTCTCAAGAGCAAGCTCTGCAAACCGTAGCAGCTTGTGCCGATATTTCGGGCGATAGCGCCGCTTTTGATGCCGATTTCTTTGACGAGGAATCTGTGCGCTCGCTGGTGCCGCGTGTGGTGGAGCGTTTTGGCCGCCTTGATGCGGTGGTCAATAACGCCTCGCTGTTTGAGCATGACGATGCCCAAAGCTTCAGCTATGTGGCGCTAGAAGCGCATATGCGCAGCAACACCGCTGCACCTATCTTGCTGTCGCAAGCGCTGCACGCCCATGTGCTGCAGCGCATTGCAGCCGGAGATGCTGAGGCAAGTGGCGCCGTGGTGAATGTGCTGGACCAAAAGCTCTGGAACCAGAACCCCGACTTTATGAGCTACACGCTGTCCAAAGCGGCTCTGGAAGCGGCCAACACCATGCTAGCTTTGGCGCTTGCGCCGCAGGTCCGCGTGGTAGGCGTGGCGCCCGGCTTGACCCTGACCAGCCATATGCTGAGCCAGGAAAAATTCGAAGCCCTGCATTCCATGAGCCCGCTGGGCCGTTCGTCCTCGCCCGAGGACATTGCCGCTGCCGTGTGCTTTGCACTGGAAAACCGCTCGATGACGGGCACAACCTTGCTGGTCGATGGCGGCCAGCATTTACAGCGCTTTGAGCGCGATTTTTCGATGATGTGAGGCCAGCCGGCCGCACTCCTCCCCCTTTTCCATGACTTCCTCTTCCGGACAACAGATTCTCACGCTCACCGGGCTGCGCTTTGACGCCAGCCTCGGCATTCTTGCGCATGAGAAAAAAACGCCTCAGCCTATTCAGGTTGATGCCGAACTCAACCTCGGCCCCCAGCCTCTAGCACCCAGTGATGACGATATTCTTCACGTGCTGGACTACCGCAAGGTGCGCCAAATCATCATCGACGAGTGCACTGCTGAGCATGTGAACTTGCTCGAAAGCCTGATCGGCAAGCTGGCCCATCGCCTGCTGCAGCTGCCCGGCGTGCGCGGCGTACGTGTGAAAATTGCGAAGCTAGAAATTTTTGACGACTGCGAAGTAGCCATTCGCATCGAAACCGGACAATGGTGAACCCCATGAATGCAGTAAACGACAACCCCTGGATTGCCGAAGAGGCCGAAGCCGCTGACGCAGCCGCCGCGCAAAATGCTGGCGAAGAAGCTGGCAAGCCCGGCAAAATCAAAATCGAGCGCGAGCAGATCAAGCTGGAAAAGCGTCTGTGCCGTGAAGTAGGCAAAGCCATTGTTGACTTCAACATGATTGAAGAAGGCGACAAGATCATGGTCTGCATGTCCGGCGGCAAGGACAGCTACACCATGCTCGACATTCTGCGCAAGCTGCAAAAGCGTGCGCCCGTGAAGTTCGATCTGGTCGCCGTGAACCTGGACCAGAAGCAGCCCGGCTTCCCCGACCACATCCTGCCCGAGTACTTCAAGAGCCTGGGCGTGGACTACCACATCGAAACGCAAGACACGTACAGCGTCGTCAAGCGCGTGGTGCCCGAGGGCAAGACCACCTGCGGTCTGTGCTCGCGCCTGCGCCGCGCCATTTTGTACAAGGTGGCTGACGAGCTGGGCTGCACCAAAGTGGCACTGGGCCACCACCGCGATGACATCGTGCAGACCATGATGCTCAACATGTTCTACGGCGGCCGAATGAAGGGCATGCCGCCCAAGCTGGTGTCTGATAACGGCAAGCATGTGGTGATTCGCCCTCTGGCCTATGTGCCCGAGAAAGACACCGCACGCTGGGCGCAGTACCAAAACTTCCCCATCATCCCTTGCAACCTCTGCGGCAGCCAGGACGGCCTGCAGCGCGTGGTCATCGGCGAGATGCTGCGCGAGTGGGAAAAGAAGTTCCCCGGCCGCATCGAGAGCATGTTCCGCGCCATGGGCAACATCGTGACTACGCACATGATGGACCCCCAGCTGCACGACTTCAAGGGTGCCAAGGCCACTGGCATTGCCGACCCGAACGGTGACATGGCGTTTGACCATGAAGAGCTGCCCACCATGGCCACCCTGCCCGGCGGCTTACAAGTGGTACAACTGTCCTAATTGGATTTTTGAACTAAACCGGGACGCATCAGTCCAATCAAAGGCCCGTGGCAATCAATTGCATGGGCCTTTGTCGTATCAGAGAGGTATCACCATGAACCTGCGCAACACTTCATACCGCTGGATTGGCATCGCTGCCCTAGCGGCAAGCGCCCTGCTGACCGGCTGCACCACCGTGCGTGAAGTCAATAGTTCGGTGCGAAGCTTCTCGTCGCTGAATGCTGTCCCTACTCCCGCCACTTATCGGCTAGAGACCCTGCCGTCTCAGCAGGGGCAAATGAACTTCCCCGCCATCGAGGCGCAGGCCCAGCATGCACTGGCGCACGTCGGCTTGATGCGCGATGACTCGCGCGCCAACTTGGTAGTGCAAATCAGCGCCACGGCCCGCCATGGGCGCGACTACGCCAGTTGGCCTTATTACGACCCCTACTGGGGACCGCGCTGGGGCATGGGTATGGGAATGGGTTTTGGCCGCGGTATGGGTTTTGGCTTTGGCGGCAACATGATGATGAATAGCCCGCCGCTGGAGTACTACC
The DNA here is from genome assembly GCF_019355935.1 of Comamonas sp. Y33R10-2. Lineage (NCBI taxonomy): Bacteria > Pseudomonadati > Pseudomonadota > Betaproteobacteria > Burkholderiales > Comamonadaceae > Comamonas > Comamonas sp. Y33R10-2. The sequence goes on along the minus strand of NZ_CP079925.1, from coordinate 3,268,985 downwards.
GCGCCGTGAGCATCGTCATGCGCGACATCAAAACTCAGCAAATCGTTTATGAAACCTCGGCCCAGCGCCAAGATGTGTGGACGGACGATGCCGCTATGTTCGGCATTTTGTTTGATGCAGCGTTAACGGGCTTTCCCAAGCCGCCACAAGGCCAGCGTAATGTGCGCACTGTCATTCAACCGCCTGAGCCCAAAACTCCAGCAGCAGTTCCCGGCGCAACAGCCGCACCAGTATCACCGGCTCCACTTACATCACCCACACCGGCAAAGAGCGCTCAATAACTTCGTAGCAAAAGTCTGACTCTGCATTGGCTTGAGGCTCCTGCTGCAGCCTCATTGTGCGCGTTGCAAACTTCCACATTTGCGCCGCCCTGCCGGGCGCAGAGCATGTTACCTTGGCGTCCATCGTGGCTCTCATTCATCCATGAAAGGAAATTCATCATGAAGTCAACAATCGCTAGCGCTTTGATCACCGCCGCACTGGCTGGCGCCACTTTTTCAGCCCAAGCTTCTGGCTGGGGTGATGCATTGAAAGAAGGCGCCTCCAGACTGGGTGCTGGCTCAAACAGCGCAGGCAGCGCGCCTAGCGACAGCGGCTCATCAGGCCTAGGCGCTTTGGGTGGACTGGTTGGCGGCGGTAGCTCTGGTAGTGGTGCTGGCAGTGGTATTGCCGGCGCCGGCTTGGCCGCTTTGGGTCTGGGCGGCCTCAGCGGCTCAGGCACGGTCAGCAATGCAGCAGGCGTGCTGACCTACTGCATGAAGAACAACTACCTGAATGCAGACAAAGCCACGCAGATCAAGGATCAGCTGCTGGGCAAGCTGGGACTGGGGCAAAAAGAAGAACCCAAGGACACTGGCTACCAAAACGGCCTGCTGGGCATGGTCACAGGCTCGGACGGCAAGAGCTTCAGTCTGGACAAGGTCAAGAGCAGCGTGAAGGAAAAGGCCTGCGACTTTGTGCTGAACAATGCCAAGTCACTGCTCTAAAAACTCTCAAATAAATAGCAACTAGTCCTTAATACATAAGGACTAGAGGCAAAAAAGGCTTGCAAATATGCAAGCCTTTTTGTTTTGACAAGAGCGCGTCTCAACAGTCGCGGCAGCTCATAAATCTCGCCGAATCAAAGCGCCCGTGAACAGCACCGGCCCTGTTGGCCCTGTTTCGCTGGGCACGCCGCCTTTAGGCTCTAGGCTGATGGCCAGCGCAGGCACGGCTTTGACATCGCCCTCTTGCGCCGCAAACTGCTCGAGCTTTCCCTGCCCCATCACACCTAAAGAGCGCGGCGCCCCTTCCGGAGGCAATGCCCAGAGTTGCAGCGACCGGTTGCTCGCTTCTTTGAAACCACCTACGCGCTGAAGCTGCAGCTGATTGCGCCTAGGGTCAAACGTGACCAACATGGAGGCCGCCGCCTTGCCATCGGCCAGCACCGCCACATATTGAATTTGCGGCGCAGCCTGCAATGCCGCCTGCGTTGTCTGCAGCTGGGTTTGCAGCGAAGACATTTGTTGTTGCGTGCTGTCTGTGAGCCAAAGTCCTACCGAGATAGCCGCCACCGTCGCCAAGCTGCCAGCCAACGCCAGTCCACGCCACCAAGCAAGTGCGCGGTTTGGCGACTTCGGTGCAGCAAGCTCTCGCTGCTCAAGCAGCTTGGCATGGGTCTTTTGCGCCTGCAGCAAATTGTCGATGCGTGTCCACACGGCTGCATCGGGCTGCACCGGCTGCTGCACTTCAGCAAAGGCTGACCAGCGGCCTTGCCACAGCAGCGCAGCAGCGCGCACCTGTGCATATTCACGCGCCAGTTGTTCAAAGCGCCGCTTGGCCCCGCCGCGCAAATGACCCAGCGCGTAGGCCGCCGCCAGGCGATCAAGTAGTTCAGGGTTTTGAGTCAGGTTCATGGTGTTTGCTCCTGCCCCTCAAACATGGCGCGCCATGCACTTGCGCAGCTGCTCCAAGCTGCGGCGCATCCATGTTTTCACAGTGCCCAGCGGCAGCTTGAGGTAGCTGGCCAACTCGCTTTGGCTCAGGTCTTTGAGGTAAGCCAAACTCACCACCTGCCTTTGCGCCTGCTCTAGTCGCTGCAAGCATTGATGCAGGGCGGCGGCCTGTTCACTGGCCTGCGCCCATTGCTGGGGGTTGTTGCCATCGTTGTCCGGCAGTTGCTCATCCATATCGTCAATCGGTACGTTGACATGCAAACGCTCGGCCCGGCGACGGCGTAAAAAGTCCAGTGCCCGGCTGCGCACCACCATGCCCATCCAAGCCAGAGGCGGACTCAGCGATTCGCGGTAATGGCCGGCGTTGCGCCAAATGCCCAAGAAACTGTCTTGCAGCACATCCTCAGCCCATTCTTTGTTGCCGACGATACGCAGCGCCAACCCATAAAGCCGCGAGGCGCTCTGGTCATACAGCTGTTTGAGAGCCGCCTCATCTTGGGCTGCTACGCGGTCTAGTAATTCCATCAGGTCTTTGTCTGGTGTGTTGGCGCTCATGCCCCATTGTGAACAGGCGAACCTGCTTGCGACGGTGTTGTTGCATTGCTGCCAAGCGATATTTGCTTGCCTCTCATGAACCTGTATACGCAGCAGCCTCGCTAATGGATTCAGATGATGGGTGAAACCCCTTAAAAAATATTGTTAAAAAGTTGAATCCAGTGACTCCGCCGCTGCGTATTCCATAGGTCGGACAGCGCAATTCGTCGACACCACCCCACTACGAATTAGGAGTCATCATGAACATCAATATGTTTGAAGGCCGCACCTCCAACACGGCCTCGCGTCGCGGATTTTTGAGCACTACGGGTATGCTGTCAGCCACGGCAGTCGCCATGCTGGCGAGCAAAGAGTCACTGGCTCAAGGCATGAGCCATGACCCCAGCAAAGATGTTTCCATCCTCAATGTGGCACTGGCGCTAGAGCATGAAGCCATCAACGCCTATCAACTTGGCGCCAGCAGCGGCTTGCTGCAAAAGCCTTTGCTAGATGTGGCCCTGCTGTTCCAAAGCCATCACAAAGCACACCGCGATGCCTTGATTGCCACTATTCAAAAGATGGGCGGCAAACCAGTGGCTGAAGCGGCCATGCAAATCTATGCCGAATCGCTCAAGGCAAGCACTCTTAAAAATCAGAACGATGTTCTGGCACTCGCAGCCAAGCTCGAGCTAGGCGCGACCAATGCCTACCTAGGCGTTATCCCAGCCTTTGAGAGTCGAGACCTTGCAAAAGTGGCCGGGCGACTTGCTGCTGACGAAACCATGCACTACACCGCGCTGACCTCGGCTCTGGGTCGCTCATTGCCCACGAATGCCTTGTCTTTTGGCGCCTGAATCGCGCCGTAAATACAGCATTGACCTCTCTCTCCCACCTATTTGAGGACACTCTCATGAAGCATTCACGCCTTATCACTTTGGCCATGGTTTCAGCTGCTGGCTTGGCTTTGTCTGCCTGCTCTTCCATGGGCTCACAAGCCATGTACTCTCAGGCCGATTTACCGGCAGCCGTGCAAGTACCCGCCGGGCACAAAGTGGCCATGGAAACCGTTGGCATAGGCCAAATCACTTATGAATGTCGCGCTAAAAAGGACATGGCTGCCGAGCATGAATGGGTGTTCGTCGGTCCTGATGCCAAGCTACAAACGCGCGGCGGCAACGTCATTGGCAAATACTGGGGCCCACCCGCTACTTGGGAAAACAATGACGGCTCCAAACTCACCGCTATGCAGTTAGCAGTAGCTCCAGCCGGTGCGGGCAACATCCCCCTGCAACTGGTTAAAGCCAACCCGGCCAGCGGCATGGGCGCCATGCAAGGCGTGAGCTATATCCAGCGAGTAGCCACCAAGGGCGGTGTTGCACCCAGCATGGCCTGTGGGGCTGGCAATCTGGGCAGCAAGCAAATTGTGCAATACCAGGCTGACTACATTTTCTGGAAAGCTATCTGATAACAAGCCCGGCTCATCGCCACGGTCATGCAACCAAAAAGGCTTGCCACTTTCAAGGCAGGCCTTTTTTCATGCGCTTGCTTTAGGCTCGGTTGAGAGTTAATCAAAGACCACAGACGGCACTTTCGCGACTCCGAAAAAATCTCAACAGATGCTCACGCACTCTGGCAGATGCCGATGGGAAAGCGACTCTTTCATGCCAAAAATGCAGCATGTCTTCGCCCAACGCAGATCTCTCCAGCCTGTCCATCAGTTTTCCCATGCGAATGCTGCTGTCTTGGCTGCGCATCAGCCAGCGCAATGCCATGTACCGCAGCGCCGCGCAGTTGCACACCATGCTCGAGCGAAATGTGCAAGCCGCCCCTGCCCCAAAGAGTGATTCTCAGCTGAAAGTGCAGCCACTCACCGCCCCTGTTTACTGGCAATGCTGGCAGCTTTCGCCGCAGCAACCGTCCACTACTACTTTGCCTTGCTGGCTTTACTTGCATGGCGGCGCTTATGTGCGCCCCATCACCCCTTGGCATTGGCGCATGCTGCGCGAGCTTGTATTGGGCAGCGGCTGCACCGTTCTGGTGGCGCAGTACCCGCTGGCGCCTCAATTCACCTGCTGCGCCACCATTACCGACTTGCTGCAGGCCGCGGCGCAATGGCTGGCACCCCATGCTCGCTGGGGCTTGATGGGTGACTCTGCCGGCGCGGGCATGGCTGTGGCCCTCACACTAGCTCAGCGCGATGCTGGGCTGGCTATGGCTGAGAAATTGCTACTCATCACGCCTTGGCTGGATGTAACGCTGCAAGGCGATGCCTGCAACGCTCTCGCTGCGCGAGACCCCATGCTCGCTCTCGATGGTGCCCGGGAAGCCGGACGCCTTTACGCAGGCAAGTTATCCACAAGTCACCCATGGGTCAGCCCCGCTTATGCCGATCTGCACAAACTGCCTCCCATAAGCCTGTGGTGCGCCCAGCATGATGTGTGTACCTCAGCATCATTGACGTTTGCCGAGCGAGCCCGGCAAGCGGGCTGCGACATACATATCCATCACGGCAGGCGCATGCCCCATGCATGGCCCCTGCTGCCCACACCCGAGGCGCATGCAACCCGGCAGCAATTGATCACACAGATGCGCAGTGAAGACACGCTGTTTGCAAGACAATGACAGGCTAAGAACCACTCATGCTGTACGAGCTTTCGCCATGCACGCCACGCGCATCATTGCCATCCGCCACGGAGAGACTAGCTGGAACGTCGACGGACGCATTCAAGGTCATCTAGACATTCCCCTTAACGAAACCGGTCTGTGGCAGGCCGAGCAAGCCGCACACGCTTTGGCTGGCAACAGCATTGCCGCTGTTTACAGCAGCGACTTGCTGCGCGCCCATGTCACGGCCCAAGCCATTGCACGCGTCTGCGGCGCATCGCTGCACACCAACAGCGGCCTGCGCGAGCGCTGCTTTGGAGACTTTCAGGGCCGCACCTTCAAGGATGTGGAAGCCACGCAGCCCGAAGATGCCCAGCTTTGGCGCACACGCAACCCAAGCTATGCGCCACCCGGCGGCGGCGACTCATTAATTGCGCTGCGCGAGCGCATTGCCAGCACCGTTGACGAGATCGCCCAGCAGCATGAAGGCGAGCAGATTGTGCTGGTCGCCCACGGCGGCGTGCTGGATGTTTTGTACCGACTGGCCACACGCCAAGACTTTCAGGCCCCGCGCACTTGGGAGCTCACCAACTGCGCCATCAATCGTTTGCTTTGGACGCCAAACGGCTTGTCTTTGGTAGGCTGGGCCGATACCACACACCTTCAGCAAGGCAGCCAAGATGAAGCACATTCCTGAACATTTACAGACACTGGTTGGCCAAGCCATCAAGCGCATAGACACACCAGCGCTGGTTGTTGACCTTGATGCCATGGAGCGCAACATCGAGCGCATGGCGCGCTTTGCCCAGCACCATGGCGTGCTGTGGCGGCCACACGCCAAGCTGCACAAAAGCGCATACATCGCCCACCTGCTCGAGCAAGCCGGCGCCTGCGGCCACTGCGTGCAAAAGTTAAGCGAAGCAGAAATACTAGCCGAGGGCGGTATCCGCAACCTCTTTATCAGCAACGAGGTCATCGCCCCAAGCAAGCTAGAGCGCGTGGCCCAATTAGCCAAATCGCTGAACGCACAAGGCGGCCGGCTTGCGATTGCCGTGGACTGTGAAGAAGGCATCAGCCGCCTAGCACACGCCCTGCAAAACGCACAGGCGGGCGACGCGGCGGTGGATGTGCTGGTTGAAATCAATGTGGGCCAAAACCGCTGCGGGGTTGAGCCCGGCCCAGATGCTGTGGCTTTGGCACAAGCCATTCACGCCCAGCCCAGCCTGCGCTTTGCAGGCCTGCAGGCCTATCACGGCGGGGCACAGCATTTGCGCACCGCTGCCGAGCGCAAGGCAGCCATTGAAGAAGTACTCAAGCATGTCAACCGCACCCGACACGAGTTTGACCGCGCCGGTATTGCCATTGCGCTCATCACCGGCGCAGGCACCGGCACCATGGTCAATGAAGCCGCCAGTGGCGTGTATGGCGAGATTCAGCCCGGCTCGTTTCTATTCATGGACGCGGACTACGCCGCCAACCAGCGCGATGCCGCCCAGCCCATATTCGAGCATGCGCTCTACGTCAAAACCCAAGTCATGTCGCTGAGCAAAGAGCATGCGGTTTGCGATGCAGGTCACAAGGCTCACGCCATTGATTCAGGCCTGCCCAAGCTTCATGCCTTGCCGCACGAGAACGCGCTGCGCTTTGCCAATGGCGGTGACGAGCATGGCGTGCTGCACCCCGATGCAGAAGGCGGTAACACCAGCGGCTGGTTGCCTGCTTTAGGCGAGACGCTGTGGCTGATCCCTGGGCATTGCGACCCCACCGTCAACCTGCACGATTACATGATTGGCGTGCGCGGCGGCAGGCTCAAAGGCGTGGTTGAACGCATCTTGAGCGTTGATGCGCGCGGCGCGCTGAGCTGACATAGCTCCTGAAAAAACTCAGAAGAATCACCCCTCCTCCCCCTACCCACCTTCTGAGCCTATCTGAGATGCAGCAGCGAATCGTTAACGGTAACTCTTTCTATCCTGCGCCGCCATAATGGTGGCGCGCAACTCATTCACCATGCCGTAGTAATGCACCAGCTGGCTGCTGCCCTGCTGAAAAAACCAAGGCGTATTCAGGCTGATCAAATCGAGACCATCAGCCAGCGTCCAGCCCAGCTCGCGCTGCAGCAAATTGGCAATCACGGTCTGATCACCCCCGCTGGCATACGTGCTGGACTTGTCCTTGACGGCTCGAATACCGTCCAGCATTTCTGCCAAAAGTGCGGTATTTTTCTGGGTTCGCCGAAAACCCAGCATGCCTGCATTAATCAGCCAATCACCAATATCGTGCGCAGCCAAAATATCACGCCCTTGTAGCAAAGGCTCCAGCGGCTGGCTTTGGTCTATCAGCAGCATATCGGCGTCCACCCAAATCACCCATTCATGCTGGGGCAGGTGCTTGTGCAGCAGCCACGGCTTGAGCCAGGTTCCAGAAATACCTTCTTCCACATCTGGCGGTGTTTCACGGTGTACATACAACGTGTAGCCATGGCGCTTGCAATAGCGCTCAATATTGCTTTCTGCAATGGCAGAGAAGCTGCGGATATTGGGTGTGTAGTACATGACCAAAGCAATATCTTTGCTGCCCAGATGCACGCCATGCCCGCCCTGCGGCACATGCGCATAGGCGGAGAACTCAAAAAGCGGCATGGCCTTTTGCTGCCAATCATTAATATGCTCAAACAATGACTGCCTGAACAAGGGGTGAACGCCTGCGTATATCTCCACCTCATACAGGCTCAAGGTCCACACGTTTGAGTGCCCCAGCCAATTGACCGCGTAACGAACTCCGCATTTCACAGTGGCATAGTTGCCAGCGACTTGGGTATAGGCACTCACGTAGTCCTGATCCAAGTGCAAATCCAGCTCCTGCTCCACGCCCCTCATGATCTTGGAGCGGGCAATGCAGTCCAACACAAAATGGCGTACCTCTTCCGTGTTGCGCCAAACCTGAATCGCTGTCTGTCTGTCACTGTTTTCGCCATCGATTCCGAGCAGCAAGCGGTCTCGCCCTTGCAGCATGGGCTCGGCGGGCAGCATGTTTAAAAACACACAGTCATCCGTGGCGCAAATCAACAACGCGTCATCCGCCATTTTGCGCAGCTGATGCAGCAGCATCTCGTACTTGAACACCAGCTTGTGCGCACGACTTTGCAAGCCTTGCATAGACGCTTGCACATGCACATAGCCCATGCGAGAGCAGTAATGCTGGTGATTGGCCAACACCTGCGGCTCGGCGTGCTCAAAAATGCTCAGGCAAACAGTCGTCATATGCAAAGTATGAAAAGAAAACAGTCCATAGACTAACCGGACTTGTTGCTTTGCAACAGTGCGCCTGAACCCGCTCCTTGGCTGCCCATAGGGTTCCTGCGAAGCCTTGGCTCTGGTATCTGCGCCAAGAATCAAGACCTATGCTCTCTCCCAGCCAAATCATTGTTCTGGCCACGCCGGTGTTTTTCGCACTGATTGTTGTGGAATGGCTCATCAGCCTCAAACGCGGGCGCAACGCCTATGCGCTGGCCGATGCCGTCAGCTCTTTAAATTTAGGCGTCCTCAGCCAGACCAGCGCGGTGTTTACCAAGCTGCTGACGCTGGGCATTTACACCTTTGTAGCCAGCCACATCGCACTGGTACAGGCTGATCATTTTTGGCTGAGTCTGCCGGGCTGGATTTTGGCGCTGATCTTCTACGACTTTTGCTACTACTGGCTGCACCGCATGGGCCATGAGGTGAACGTGCTCTGGGCGGCTCATGTCGTGCACCATCAAAGTCAGGCCTACAACCTCTCCACGGCGCTGCGCCAAACCAGCTCCGGTGCGCTGCTGGGCTGGGTTTTTTATCTTCCCATGGCGCTGGCGGGTGTGCCGCCGCTGGTGTTTGCCGTGGTCGGGCTCATCGATTTGCTCTATCAGTTTTGGGTGCATACCGAGCAGGTCAAAAAACTGGGCTGGTTTGATCGCTGGTTTTGCTCGCCCAGCAATCACCGCGTGCACCACGCCGTGAACGAGCAGTATCTGGATAAAAACTACGGCGGCATTCTCATCATCTGGGACCGCATCTTTGGCACGTTTAAAGAAGAAGATGACAAAGAGCCCTGCGTCTACGGAACGCGTGGCCTGCTCAATAGCTGGGACCCCCTGTGGGCCAATGCCACCGTCTATCGACAACTCGCCCATGACAGCTGGTTTGCTCGCAACGGGCTGGACAAAATCAAGGTCTGGTTCAAGCCTCCCGGCTGGCGCCCTTTAGACGTAGCTCAGCGCTTTCCTAAACCTGAGTTCAATCTGGATGAGCACCGCATCCTCTACGCGCCCCCCATGAATACGCCGCTGCGCTGGTTTGTGTCCTTGCAGTTTGCAGCTTTGATTGCAGGCACCACGGTTTTTTTATGGAATGCCGACCAGTCCCCGCTGGCCACCAATTTAATGTGGTTTGGCGTACTGCTCACCGCTCAGTGGGCGCTGTCTGCTGCCATGCAAGGGCGCATCAGCGTGTGGATGGCTCTGATGCTACAAAGCGGCGCACTGGCCATGGCCACCGCAGCACTTGGACTGCAGCAATGGCACTGGTTTTTTAAACCGTTGAGCATGATTTTTGCTCTCGTTTGTATAGCTACAAGTCATCTAAATGCAATGGGTACAGAGAAAAAACTCTCTACAAAGCAGGTATCTCTGCTGCTAGCAGCTATTGTTTTTTCCCTCTCTGGCGATGTCTGCTTGATGCTTGCCAACCTGTTCATCCCCGGCCTCATCAGCTTTTTGCTGGCCCATGTCTGCTACATCGCCCTCTTCAAAACCGATGCCCCATGGTTTGCCAACCGCCGCGCACTATGGCTGATTGTGGCCATTGGCGCCGGCATGTACGCCTATCTATGGATGAATGGTTTGCCAAGCGCCATACGACTGCCTGTGGCGGTATACGTCAGCGTGATTGCACTGATGGCAGCGCAAGCCTGGGGCCGCTACCAGGTGCTGCGTGAGCGCTCGTCACTGCTAGTCGCTTTAGGCGCCAGCGCCTTCATGGTCAGTGACAGTTTTTTGGCCATCAACCGCTTTGTGCAGCCGCTGCCGTGGTCTGCCATTTGGGTGCTTGCTAGCTATTACATAGCGCAGGCGCTGATTGTGCAGGGCAGCCTGCGCGGGCAAGCCCAGTCACGCACCACACCCGATCTTGCTGTGCCGCCTGCAATATTTCCAGCCACCCAAATCACTTAAGCTCGCCCCCATGCAGGCTCTTCAAAACTTTTCGCTGCTCAGCGTATTCGACTCATTACTCAGCCTGAGTTTTGCCTTTATCTTCGGCACCGCCATCGGGGTAGAGCGGCAATTGCGCCAGCGCGCTGCTGGGCTGCGTACCAATACCTTGGTCGCCATTGCCGCAGCCGCTTTTGTTGACTTGGGTTTGCAACTCTCAGGCAATCAGGGTGCCGTCCAAATTACGGCATACGTAGTCTCAGGCGTGGGATTTTTGGGTGCTGGCGCCATCATGAAGGAAGGCGCCAACATCATGGGGCTGAACACGGCCGCCACGCTCTGGGGCTCTGCGGCCGTGGGTGCAATGTGCGGCGCAGACTTCATCGTGCAAGCGGGCTTGGTCACCGCCTTTGTGCTGGCAGCCAATACGCTGCTGCGCTATCTGGTGCTCTACCTCAACACTCGCCCCACGAATACTGACGCCAGCGAATCCAACTACCACCTGTATGTGGTCTGCGAGCGCGCCGGCCAAGCCGAGGTTTTGAGCAAGCTCCAGCATCTGCTGGACAGTTCAGGCTACCCCGCACGCAGTACAGAAAAGCATGCGCTGGGCGCTAACGATACAGAAATTGAGGTGCTGCTGATGACCACCATTGCCCGGTCGGAACAGCTCAACGCCATCACCAAAGAGATGGAGCAACTCAACGGTGTGAAAGGCTCGTTCTGGCATACCAGCCCGCTGGCTGGATAAAGGCAAAGGTGAGGGCTTAGGGCTAAAGCAGGACTACTCAGCGTCCGGCACCGGCAAACCCAAGTGCAAATATGCCGCCTTGGTCGCCATGCGCCCACGCGGCGTGCGCTGCAAAAAGCCTTGCTGAATGAGGTAAGGCTCAATCACATCCTCAATCGTGCCCGACTCCTCGCCAATGCTGGCAGCGATATTGTCTAAGCCAACCGGGCCGCCATCAAAGCGGTGCACCACGGCTTCAAGCAACTTGCGGTCCATGATGTCAAAGCCTTGCGGGTCCACATCCAGCATGGCCAGCGCCTTATCCGCAATCTCGCGGGTGATGCTGCCATCTGCCTTCACATCGGCGTAGTCGCGCACACGGCGCAGCAAACGGTTGGCGATACGGGGCGTTCCGCGTGAACGGCGAGCGATCTCAAAGCAGCCTTCTTCATCAATCGGCGCTTTGAGCAAGCCTGCGCTGCGGCGCACGATGCGGGTCAGCTCTTCTGACGTATAAAACTCCAGTCGCGCCACGATGCCAAAGCGGTCGCGCAATGGGTTGGTGAGCATGCCAGCGCGTGTGGTAGCACCCACCAGCGTAAACGGCTGCAAATCGAGCTTAATGGAGCGCGCCGCCGGGCCTTCACCAATCATGATGTCGATCTGGTAGTCCTCCAGCGCGGGGTAGAGAATTTCTTCAACCACTGGGCTCAAGCGGTGAATTTCATCGATGAACAGCACATCGTTGGGCTCAAGGTTGGTGAGCAATGCGGCCAAATCCTTGGGCTTTTCCAGCACCGGCCCGCTGGTCTGGCGCAGGTTCACACCCAGCTCTGCGGCGATGATGTGGCTGAGCGTGGTTTTGCCCAAACCGGGGGGGCCAAACAGCAGCACATGATCGAGTGCCTCACCACGCTTTTTAGCAGCGCCAATGAAGATTTCTAGCTGCTCACGCGCCTTGACTTGGCCGACGTATTCATCAAGTGCCTTAGGCCGCAGGGCACGCTCCATTGCTTCTTCGCCCACAGGTGAAGCGCCTGCAGAAACCATGCGCGGCGCGCCTTCTGCAAAGGATGCGGCTTCGCTCTGTTCTCGCGAAGCGCGAGGTTTGCGTGCTGGTGCGGGGCTGGCCGCAAATTCGTCCACATGAATCGTCATGGCGGCAATTGTGCCCTAAGCACGCGTCAAGCACTGATTAAAAATACAGGTAAAAACAAAATCCTTCCGTGGCCAATCAAGCCCGCGACAGAGTTATGCGCACAATGCACCATCCCTTCAGGAGTCTGCACATGCGCTTTCAATCACTGACCACCGCCGCCGCCCTGCTCTTGCTCCTTGGCTCAGCACAAGCTGCCCTCAAAGTGGGGGACTCCGCGCCTAACTTCAAAACACCGGCAGCTGTGGCCGGTAAAGCCTTTGACTTTGACATGGCTGCCGCGCTGAAAAAGGGGCCGGTGGTGCTGTACTTCTTCCCCAAAGCATTCACGTTAGGCTGCACCATGGAAGCCCATGCCTTTGCCGAGGCCACACCGAATTTTGCGGCTATGGGCGCCACGGTGGTGGGCATGTCGCATGATGACATCGACACCCTCAAACGCTTTTCCACCGAAGCCTGCCGCGACCAGTTTGCCGTGGCATCTGACCCGCAAGCCGCAACTATCAAAGCCTATGACGCAGGCGCTGGGGCCAACCCGGCGCGGGCTGATCGCATCTCTTACGTCATCGGGCAAGACGGCAAGGTGAAGTTTGTGCATGTGGGCGTTGACCCCACGGCGCATGTGCAGCAAACCGAAGCTGCGGTAAAAAAGCTGCAGCAACGATAAGCGCCGCCCTGGTGAGATGGCTTCGCCCCTTACCCGATTGCGGGGGACGCCGCGCTGGCGCAGGGCCTCACAACTACTTGGTCAAGGCTTTGAGCGCCAGCTTGATGCCCTCGCTCACCCCCACATCTGGCGGCAGCTTTTTCAGCGCAGCAGACGCTTCCTTGTCCGAGTAGCCCAGCGCCATCAGCGCCTGCTGAATGTCGTTTTGGTCATTGTTATTGGCAAACAGTGACTGCGCGCCAGTGTCTGAGCCAATCTTGCCTTTGAGCTCGAGCAGCAAGCGCTCAGCCGTCTTTTTGCCGATGCCCGGCACTTTCACCAATCGCCCTGCTTCTTGCTGCGATACCGCATCCGCGAGATCATCAATGCTCAAGCCGCTGAGTACGGCCAGCGCCATGCGCGGGCCCACGCCGGTGATCTTGATGAGTTCGCGAAACGTCTGGCGCTCGCGGGCTGTGGCAAAACCAAACAGCAGCTGGGCATCTTCGCGCACTACAAAATGGGTCAGCAGTGCCACCTTGGCGCCGTTGGCTGGCAGGTTATAGAAGGTGCTCATGGGCACTTGCACCTCGTAGCCCACGCCGCCGCAGTCCACCAAGACCTCGGGCGGGTTTTTTTCCAGCAGCGTTCCAGTCAATTTGCCTATCATTGAAATCCTTTGCCGCACTGTGCGGCGATTATTTGAGAAATTATCCGCGTGATCCTGCGCCACACTTTCACTCCCCACCACAACACCCGTCTGTCCCACCTGTGCGGACCGGCGGATGCGCACCTGCGCACCATTGAAATTGCGCTGGGCGTCAAGATCGCTCACCGCCACGAGCAGTTCAAGATCGACGGCCCCAAGGCCAAGGCCAATGAAGCGCTAGAGCTGCTGCAGGCCTTGTATGAGCTGGCTGATAGCGTGATCGCAGAAGATACCCTGCAGCTGATGCTCGCTGGCGACGCCGAAATGCTGGAAGCCGACCTGACCGCGCCCCAGTTAACCACGCGCCGCGCCGACCTGCGCGCGCGCACGCCCAATCAGGCGATGTATCTGGAAAACATTGCCAAGCATGACATCACCTTCGGCATTGGCCCCGCAGGGACTGGCAAAACCTATCTGGCCGTGGCCTGCGCGGTCGATGCACTAGAGCGCAGCGCCGTGCAGCGCATTGTGCTGACCCGCCCAGCGGTGGAAGCTGGCGAGCGTCTTGGCTTTCTGCCCGGCGATCTGGCACAAAAGGTAGACCCCTATCTGCGCCCACTGTACGACGCGCTGTATGACCTGATGGGCTACGAAAAAGTGCAAAAGGCTTTTGAGCGCAATGTGCTAGAAATCGCGCCGCTGGCCTTTATGCGCGGCCGAACGCTGAACAATGCCTTTGTGATTTTGGACGAAGCCCAGAACACCACGCCTGAGCAGATGAAGATGTTCCTGACCCGTATTGGCTTTGGTGCCAAGGCCGTGGTGACAGGCGACGTCAGTCAGGTGGACTTGCCCAAGGGCGCGCCCAGCGGCTTGGTCGATGCAGAGCGCGTGCTGCGCCGCGTCAAAGGCATCTCCGTCAATCACTTCACCAGTGTGGACGTGGTTCGCCACCCGCTCGTCGCCCGTATTGTGGACGCCTACGACGCCAACGGCCGCGTGACCCAAGGCACCAGCGCACCCAAAGCCGCCAAGCCCCGCATCAGCCGCCCTCTGCCCTCGGCGGATGAGCTTTAAACAAATATGACTTACGCAAACAAGGATGTGCCAAGGACTGCTGCTATGAGGCGCGTCTCTTGCTTGAACCTGATTTGCGTAAGCCGCTTCAATTTCAATAGCAAAGAGTCCATGAAATACATGGACTACAAGCCAAAATGTCTTTAAATCAACTGCAACTGACTCTGCAATTTGGCCCCTCTGCCGAGGCCACAGCCCACCGTGAGCTGCTGACGCGCGCCAAGGTCACGACCTGGATTCGCCACGCGCTGGCGGTGGATGCTGAGATCACGGTGCGCATTGTCGACTCCGAAGAAGGCCAGAAGCTAAACCGCGAGTTCCGTAAAAAGGACTACGCAACCAATGTGCTGACCTTTGACTACCAGCAGGAACCCACTGTGCAGGCCGACCTGGTGCTCTGCGCCCCCGTGGTGGAGCGCGAAGCCCAAGAGCAGAACAAGACACTGGAAGAGCATTACGCCCACCTGCTGGTGCACGGCACTCTGCATGCGCAGGGCTGGGACCATGAAACCAGCGAAGAAGACGCCGATGAAATGGAAGCCTACGAGAGCGACATCATGAAGGAAATGGGTTACCAAGACCCCTACGCGCAGTAATCCTTCGCGCTATCAAATCCAAAGCAGCCTGCCAAGGTCCTCCCTTGAGCAGGCTGCTTTTTTATTGCCGCTAAGATCGGGAGACAAAAGGGCGCAAAGCCCATACCGACACGCAGGAGACACACACATGGAGAATCTGGGCCACCTCGCCCTGCTGCTGGCTGCGGCATTCACGGCTGGGGCACTCAACGCCGTGGCCGGCGGCGGCAGCTTTCTGACCCTGCCCGCACTGGTCTTTACCGGCGTGCCACCTGTCGTGGCCAATGCCACGGGCACGGTGGCGCTGCTTCCCGGCTATCTGGCGGGTGCCTGGGGCTTTAAAGACGATATGGCGCCGCCACCGGGCTTGTCCATGAAGCAAGTCGTGGTGCTTTCACTCATTGGGGGCTCGGTAGGCGCGGCGCTGCTTTTGTTCACGCCCGATGCAACCTTCCGCAAAGTCGTGCCCTGGCTGCTGCTGGCGGCCACCGCCCTGTTTGCCTTTGGCCCGCAGTTGCGCGCTTGGGCGGCGGGCAAGCAAGCGGCTGACACGGCACCGGCAGTGGCCAAAGCTGCAGCTGGCATGCTGATGGTGGCGATCTACGGCGGCTATTTCAACGGTGGCCTGGGCATCTTGCTGCTGGCCTTGTTTGGCCTGTTGGGCCAAACCCAGTTGAACGCCATGAACGGCATGAAGAATCTGGTTTCCGCCCTACTCACGGCCATTGCCGTGGTCATTTACGCTGTGGGCGGCATTGTGCAGTGGCAGCAGGCCCTGATCATGATGGTGGCGGCCACCCTGGGCGGCTATCTCGGCGCCCGCGTGGCACGCCAAATACCAGCGCCTATGCTGCGCTGGGGGATTGTGGCGACGGGGCTGGTGATGGCGGGGTTGTTCTTTATCAAAGGCTGAGCCTTTGCAAGCTCGCCAAAGTCCCCGCTAAATTACGCAACCGGCCAAGCCTCTACGGCAGATCCAAGGCTATTGAGCCGCTTTGGGAATGTTGCGAAAACTAATAGCCATCCGGTTGTAAGCATTCATAAGGCTAATCGCCACAGTCAAATCAACCAGCTCTTTTTCGGTAAAAACAGCTTGAGCTTGTGCGTAGTCTTTATCGGGAACCCCGGTTTGAGCAACCTTGGTAACCGATTCTGCCCATGCAAGAGCTGCTCGCTCACGCTCGTCAAAAAGCTTGCCTGCTTCACTCCACGCCTGAACCAATGCCAGCTTCTCGACCTTCACACCCTTAGCGAGCAAGTCGCGGGTATGCATGTCCAAGCAAAAGGCGCAGTTGTTGATTTGTGAAACTCGCAGATAGACCAATTCCACCAGCTCAGCAGATAGCCCGCTTTTCATCACATAACCATAGACACCAGCCAACGCAGCAGATGCGCCTGGTGCAACCGTGTTGTAGTCAATTCTTACCGTCATATTTACTCCTAGCAGGAGAAGATAAGCCAAGGCCGCACACCCGACCAGCCGCCCCAATTAGCCCATTTCGCTCCAAAGGGATCATTTGGGGGAAGACTGCTATGAGCCGCCTGCGGACAACTCAATGACCGCGATCAGCGTGCTCCGGGTCATTTTTCACCGCTCAGATAGCGCTGTACCCAAACAAAAAGCCTTCCCAAAACTGAGAAGGCTTTTTGTGAGCACTCAGCGCTTGATACACAAGCACCAGAGGCTGGTTTGATCCAAATTTTTAGAGCAAACGAGCTTTCACCGTCTTGCCCTTGACCTTGCCGCCGTTGAGCTTGGCACAAGCTGCCGAGGCAATCTGGCGGTCCACGGCCACATAGGTGGAGAAGTCGTTCACGCTGATTTTGCCAATCTGGTCGCGGCTGTAGCCGAAGTCGGCGCACATGGCACCCATCACGTCGCCAGCGCGGATTTTTTCTCTGCGGCCACCGATGATCTGGATGGTCATCATGGGCGGCAGCAGCTCGCCACCGGCAGCGGGAGTCAGCTCATCGACGGGGAAGAACTGCGAAGCACGGCCTTGCAGTTGCTCGATCTTGCCCACGCTGCCCATCTCGTCCATGCTGACCAAGTTCAGGGCCAAGCCTTCGGCATCGCCACGGCCGGTGCGACCAATGCGGTGGATGTGAATTTCGGTGTCAGGTGTCACGTCCACGTTGATAACGGCAGACAGGTCGGCAATGTCCAGCCCGCGCGCGGCCACATCGGTGGCGACCAGCACGCTGCAGCTCTTGTTAGCAAACTGCACCAGCACTTCATCGCGTTCGCGCTGCTCGAGCTCGCCAAACAGGGCCAGAGCGCTAAAGCCTTCAGCCTGCAAAGCGGTTACCACGTCGCGGCACTGCTGCTTGGTGTTGCAAAAGGCAATGCTCGATTCAGGGCGGAAGTGAGCCAGCAGCTTGGCAACCGTGCTCACTTTTTCGCGAGCACCGACTTCGTACCAACGCTGCTCGATCTTGCCAGCGCTGTGCTGTGCCGCCACCTTGACGGTTTGCGGATCGCGCATGAAGCGGTTGGCCAAGTTGGCAATGCCTTCGGGGTAGGTGGCAGAGAACAGCAGGGTCTGGCGGTCTTTGGGGCACTGCTCTGCGACGGTGACGATGTCGGCAAAAAAGCCCATGTCCAGCATGCGATCGGCTTCATCCAGCACCAGTGTCTTGAGGTTGCTGATGTCGAGCTTGCCGCGCTCGAGCAAGTCCATCACACGGCCTGGCGTGCCGACGACGATGTGGGCGCCGTTTTCTAGCGACGCAATTTGGTTACGCGAAGGCACGCCACCATAGACAGTGACGACCTTGATGTTGTCCTGCGCACGGGCCAGACGGCGGATTTCTGTTGCCACTTGATCGGCCAGCTCACGCGTGGGGCACAGCACCAGTGACTGCACGGCAAACCAGCGGGGGTTGAGGCGGTCAACAATGGGCAGGCCAAAGGCGGCGGTCTTGCCGCTGCCCGTGCTGGCTTGGGCGATCAAGTCCTTGCCTTGCAGCGTCAGCGGCAGGCTGGCGGCCTGAATGGGCGTCATCTGCGTGTAGCCCAGTTGCTGGATGTTGGCCAGCATTTCTGCGGACAGGGGCAGCGCCGAGAAAGCGGAGGAATCTGTGGCCTTGGCGGCGCTGATGGATGTGTTCATAGGATGCAATTATCCCGGGCCTGCGCCAGAAAAGCCTTGAGCCATCGCTATTCACGGCGCTCTTTGCGGGTTGCCCCTCTGAAGAGGGCCCCCAGACTGCCTCTAGGCTGAAATGCGCGATCTCCACACAGATCGCCATTTTTTGGACCTTTGCACTGAACCACAACAACATCTATGCAACACCGTTTTGCCCGCACGCTCTGCGCCTGTGCCGCTCTGTCTGCCATGCTGACTTCCGGCCACGCCGCCGAACTGGACCCTCAACCCCTACAACCCCAGCTGCAGCAGGTGATCGACAAAATGACACCGCAGTTGCGCAGCGTTTATGAAGACCTGCATGCCCACCCCGAGCTGGGCTTTGAGGAAACCCGCACCGCCGCCAAGTTGGCCGCCGAAATGCGTCAGCTGGGCTTTGAAGTGACAGAAGGCATTGGCAAGACCGGGCTGGTTGCCATTTACCGCAATGGCGCGGGCCCCACCGTGATGGTGCGTACCGAGCTGGACGCCCTGCCGATGGAGGAGAAAACCGGCCTGCCCTATGCCAGCAAGGCCAAAGCCCAGTACAACGGCAAGGAGAGCTTTGTCACTCACAGCTGTGGCCACGATATGCACATGACCAGCTGGCTGGGCACGGCGCAGGCGTTGCTGGCCCTGAAGGCCCAGTGGAAGGGCACGCTGATGTTTGTGGCCCAGCCCTCCGAAGAAACCGTGACCGGCGCCCGCGCCATGCTGGCCGATGGCCTATTCAAGAAGTTTGGCAAGCCCGACTATGCCTTTGCGCTGCATACCGGCCCCATGCCGTACGGCACGGTAGGCTATGTGGCAGGGCCTGCCACCTCCAATTCCGACTCTCTGGACATCACTTTCCACGGCCTGGGCAGCCATGGCTCCATGCCTGAAAAATCGATCGACCCGGTACTGATGGCCTCTCGCTTTGTCGTCGATGTGCAAAGCGTCATCAGCCGCGAAAAAGACCCGGCGGAGTTTGGCGTGGTCACCGTGGGCGCTTTCAATGCGGGCAGCGCCGGCAACATCATTCCCGACCAGGCTCGGCTGCTGGGCACGATTCGCAGCTACAAGAGCGAAGTGCGCAGCAAAATGCATGAAGGCATTGAGCGCACGGCAAAGGCACAAGCCGCCATGGCCGGTGCGCCCGCGCCGGAAGTCAAGCTGCTCAAGGGCTCGGACGCCGTGGTCAACGATCCGACACTGGTAGGCCGCACGGTCAAAATCTTCAAGACGGCATTGGGCGACAAAAACGTGATTCCCGTGCCCCCGGCGTCCGCCAGCGAAGACTTCTCTGACTTCATCAATCAGGGCGTGCCGTCCATGTTCTACATTCTGGGCGTTTATGACCCCAAACGGATTGCCGCAGCCAGCCAGCCCGGTGGCAAGCCGCTGCCCTATAACCACTCCCCCTTCTTCGCACCGGATGTGGACCCAACCATCAAGACCGGTGTTCAGACCATGACGCTGGCCGTCATGAATGTGATGCAATAAAAAGACCGAGCAGCGAGCCTCAGGCGGCGGTCTGGGGCTCCATACGCAAGGGGATAGTCACCGGACCATCATTGAGCAGGTGCACCTGCATATCGGCCGCAAACTCCCCCGTCTGCACAACGGGGTGGGCGGCGCGGGCCTTGTCCACAAAGTAGTTGTACAGGCGCCTGCCTTCATCGGGCGCAGCAGCAGCGGTAAAGCTGGGGCGGTTGCCGCCTCTGGTATCAGCGGCCAGCGTGAACTGGCTGACGATGAGCAGGCCACCACACCCGCCTTTGCCATCCACATCCTGCACGCTTTGGTTCATCTTGCCGGCTGCGTCGCTAAAGATGCGCAGCTTGAGCATTTTGGCCAGCAGCTTGTCGGCCTCAGCCTCGGTATCGCCGCGCTCGGCGCAGACCAGCACTAGCAGGCCTTGTTCTATCTGACCGGTGATGCGGCCATCCACTTCCACACGCGCTTGTTTAACACGCTGAATCACACTCATCATTCTCGAAAACCTTCCTTTGTCGCGCTTGCTGAATCGCCACAGAGCTGCGTACCGGCGCCTTCACTGACGGTGCTCATGCCCGTGGGCAACAACTCAATTCGGGCATACAAGCCCGGGATGGCTTGCAGCAGCGCGGCTTCTATTTCGGTGCGCAATTGTGCCGCGCGCTGCACACTCCATTGACCGGGCACATGCATGTGCAAATCGACAAAGCTGCGCTCCCCCGCTTGTCGGCTAGATATACCGTCAAAAAGCACGCCTTGGTTGCGCTGAGCGTAGCTACCCAGCAGGTTGTCTATTGCCAGGCGCTGCGGCGCATCCAAGGCCTGATCCATCAAGCCTTGCGAAGACTGCCAGACCAGTTGCATGCCCTGCACGCAGATATGAACTGCCACCAGCAAAGCCACTAAGGAATCCAACCACAGCCATCCCGTCCACGCCGCAGCCAACAAGCCCACCACCACACCTACAGAAGTCCAGACATCCGTCAACAAATGCTTGGCATCGCCTGCCAGCGCCGTAGAACGATATTGGCGCGCTGAGCGCAACATCACCCAGGCGAGCAGACCATTGAACGCCGTACTCAACAAAGACAGCAGCAAGCCCCAGCTCAGCTGCTCTAGCGGCTGAGGGCTCGATAGCCGCGACAGCGCCGCCCAAGCAATGGCCAGGCTGGCGCCGATGACCAGCACGCCCTCAAAACCTGCTGAGAAGTACTCTGCCTTGTGATGACCGTAAGGGTGCCCGGTGTCCGCGGGGCGCTTGGCCACCGTCACCATGGTCAAAGCGAACATGGCTCCGGCTAGGTTCACAAAAGACTCCAGCGCATCAGACAGCAAGCCGACCGAGCCCGTCAGCCACCAAGCCAGCGTTTTAAGAACAATCGTCAGCAAGGCAACGGCCACCGAAATTTTCAGCAGGTTGTGCGGCTGCAGCCATTGAGATGAGGCGGGTGCGCTGAAATGGTTCATGTTTTCAAGCTTCTTACAGGTTCAACAATCATGTAACCACATAAAAATTACGTAAGCAATGATGTTGAAAGATGAAAAATCTTTCACTATTAAAGAGATGAACGCACTGAGATCAAGCTGAATCCTATATAAATACTCCCCAAAAAGAGGGATGTGCATGCCTGACCAATTGATAGCTCGGCAGTCGGAAGATGAGGATGGGATTTTGCGATTAGTCGCAGATACCGCGCCTGCCATGCTGGCTTATTTTGATGCAGACACGCACACCTGCCGCTTTGCCAATGCACGCTATGCCCAGCACTTTGGCTACACGCCGCAAAGCATTATTGGTCTGGATGTGCGCGAGATTGTGGGAGCGCTTGCCTGGGCAGAAATTGAGCCATACCTTAGCCCCAACGCACTAGATGACACCCAGACCGTGCGCTACACGCGCCAGATCAAGACCAGCACCGGTGCAACTCAGCATTTAGAGGTCATGCTGCGCCCGCATGAAGAAAGCGGCGTCCTCAAGGGTGTCGTTACGTTGATGACTGATGTGAGTCACCATCATCAGGTGACTCAAAAAATGCGCGACAACGAAGAGCGCATGCGCAAATTTTCCGCCATCACGACCGAGGCCATCGTGCTGCATCGCGACGGCATCATCATGGATGGCAACGACGCTCTGTCTCGCTTGACGGGCTACGCTTTAGGCGAGCTGCGTGGCACTGCCATTCTTGACTATGTGGCCCCAGCAGCACGCCTGCGCGCCCTGCAAAATTTGCGCAGCGAGAGTGAAGATCGTTATGAGTCCATCGCCATTCACAAAAGCGGCCGGCATATTCCCGTCGAGATTGAAGCCAAGACCATGCCCGGTGAGGACGATGGTCACCGAATCGTCTTGCTGCGCGACGCCACGGACCGACTGCAAACCCTGCAGCGCCTTGATTTTCTGGCGCAGCATGATTTGCTGACGCATTTGCCCAACCGGGCACGTTTAAATCATTTACTGACCGAGGCCATTAGCAAGGCTGAGGGCCAGCAGTCCAGACTGGCCGTGCTGTCGCTGGATCTGGATCAGTTCAAGGCCGTGAACGACTCACTCAGCCACCGCGCTGGCGATTTGCTGCTGTGTGAGATGGCCCAGCGCCTGAAGTCAGCCCTGCGCCCGCATGACATCGTGGCCCGCATCGGTGGGGACGACTTTGTCATCGTCCTGCCCGACAACCCCAGCCTGCTGGAGACTGAGGCGCTAGTCGCACAGCTGCGTGCCCCTGTGGAAGCGCCTTATCAGGTCGAAGGCACGCTGCTCAACGTATCGCTGAGCGTGGGCATTGCCATGTATCCCAAGGATGGCGAGTGCCCCGAATCGCTGCTGAGCAATGCCGAAGCCGCCTTGCAAATGGCCAAGGGGCGCGGGCGCAGTTTCTCGCAGTTCTACACCCCGGCGCTAGAAGGGCGTGCCACGCGCATGCTGATGCAAGAGCAGATGCTGCGCGACGCGGTAGAGCGCGGCGAGTTTGAGTTGCACTATCAGCCGCAAACCTTGATGCAGACCGGCGAGCTGGCCGGCTTTGAAGCGCTGGTGCGTTGGAAGCACCCGCACCGTGGCCTTGTGCTGCCGGATGAGTTCATTGGCTTTGCCGAAAACCGGGGACTGATCGCCGCGGTTGACCGCTGGGTACTCAACCAAGCCTGCCGCCAAGCCAAGGCCTGGCAGGAAGAGGGCTACCCGCCCGTGCCCTTAGCCGTCAACCTCTCTGCGCAGGAGTTCCGCCAGCGCGATGTAGTTGAAGAAGTAGCGCAGGTGCTTGAGGACACAAGGCTAGACCCCCGCTATCTACACATCGAGATCACTGAGACCACGTTGATGCTCTCAGGCACGCAGATGCAGCAAACCCTGCATGCACTCAAGGCGCTGGGCGTGGGGCTGGCGATTGACGACTTTGGCACAGGCTACTCGTCGCTGGCTTATCTGCGCAAGCACCCTATAGACCGGCTCAAGATCGACCGATCCTTCATCACCGACCTGCCCCACAACCCTGATGCAGCAGCAATCGTCAACGCCATCGTGCAAATGGGGCAAAGCCTTCATCTAGAAATTTTGGCTGAAGGCGTAGAAAACGCTGAGCAATTGCAAATGCTCAAAAAAATGGGCTGTGCCATGATGCAAGGGTTTCTGGTATCTGCGCCCATGCCTGCTGATCACGCAGCCGCTTGGATGTCAAAGCACTATCAAATGCTACAAAAACAATAGTACCCATGGCAAGTAACACACCGACCATCTCGCATAAAAGCAGCAGCATTTTTCACACCGATGCAACTCAGGCACTCAGCCACGTTCAGCAGTTGTACCGGGAACAAATTGAGCATCTACGCGCCGCTATGCAGCGCTTTGTAGCCGGTGAAACACCCGCTGCCCCGGTTCACGCCTACTACCCGTTTGTGCGCATCAAGACCACCACCGTGGCGCGCGCCGACACCAAACTGACCTACGGCTTTGTCGAAGGCCCAGGCACTTATGAAGCCACGCTGACTCGACCGGACCTGTTTGCCAGTTACTTTGCCGAGCAGTTGCGCCTGCTGATTGAGCACCACCAAGTCGCTATCGAAGTCGGCTTAAGCGACAAGCCCATTCCCATTCACTTCTCGTTTGCGGACAACGATCACATTGAAGGCTCGTTATCCCCCGAGCGCCGCATGCTGATGCGCGATGTGTTTGATCTGCCGGACCTGGAAGCCATGGACGACGGCATTGCCAACGGCACTTGGCGTGCCCAGCCCGGGGAGGCTCTGCCGCTGTCACTCTTTACCGCGCCGCGAGTGGATTACTCGCTGCACCGCCTGCGCCACTACACAGGCACCGCACCCGAGTGGTTTCAGAACTTTGTGTTGTTCACCAACTACCAGTTCTATATCGACGAATTCATCCGCCTTGGCCATGCAGAGATGGCCAAAGAGGACAGCGACTACATCGCCTTTATCGAGCCCGGCAATGTGGTCACCCGCCGCAATGGTCTACCCCCTGAAGCGGTGGACGAGTTAGGTGCCGCCCCACCACGCCTGCCGCAAATGCCCGGTTACCACTTGGTGCGCGCCGACAAAAGCGGTATCACCATGGTCAACATCGGCGTAGGCCCGGCCAATGCCAAGACCATCACCGATCACATCGCCGTGCTGCGCCCCCATGCGTGGATGATGCTGGGCCACTGCGCTGGCCTGCGCAACAGCCAGCAGTTGGGCGACTATGTGCTGGCACATGCCTATGTGCGCGAAGACCATGTGCTGGACGAAGAACTTCCTCTGTGGGTGCCGATTCCGGCCCTTGCAGAAATTCAGGTCGCCTTGCAGCAAGCGGTGGCCGACATTACGCAGATGGAGCGGCCCGAGCTCAAGCGCATCATGCGCACCGGCACCGTGGCCAGCACCGACAACCGCAACTGGGAGTTGCTGCCGGACAACCGCCCCCAACGCCGCTTTAGCCAAAGCCGAGCCGTAGCGCTGGACATGGAATCGGCCACCATTGCTGCCAATGGTTTTCGCTTTCGCGTGCCATACGGCACCTTGCTTTGCGTGAGCGACAAACCACTGCACGGAGAGATCAAGCTGCCCGGCATGGCCAATCATTTTTATCGCGAACGTGTGGATCAACATTTGCGCATTGGCATGCGGGCTGTTGATATTCTGCGCGAAGGTGGCTCCGACCGACTGCATAGCCGCAAACTACGCAGCTTTGACGAAGTGGCCTTCCAGTAAGCGACACCCTTTCCATGCCAGATGTCGATCAGTTTTCAGTAACGCTAATGGCGGCCGTCAACCTCATGACGGTCGCCTTTGCTCTGCCGTGGTTCATGGGAAAAAAAATGAGCCGGCCCGCCCGAAATGCACAGCAATTTCTGCTGCTGCATGGGCTTGCATGGCTACTCATCTTAGTAAATTTTTACTCGACCCTTTTGACATGGAATGCGCTCTTAGCAGTCTGCAGCACTAGTGCGGCGATAAGCGCACTGTGGCAGCTACATAAAGCAATCAAAGGCTGGGTGGGGCCACGCCACAAAGTTTTGACGAGCATATTTACCATGCTTTGCCTGCTGACATGGGCAGGCGTTGCCGCCTTGGCGCTTTATCAGCCCTACCGGCTGGCATGGTTCAGCATCAGTTATAGCTTGACGCTTTTTGCCTTGGTTGCAATGGTTTTCTTTCCTCGCAACACGTCCACCCAATGCTCCAAAGCTTGGCGATACTTGTTCGTTTTTTCCACGCTGTGTATTGCCGCCACACTCATCGCAAGAGGCATCTTCACGCTTGAAGCGCCCTGGATTTACACCTTTGCACAAGAGCCCAGCCCACACCTCTTTCTGACATGGGCAATCCCTTTCTTTAGCTCTCTTACCTTCGTCTCCATCTTGATGGCCTGTCGTGATGAAGAGTTGAGCGGTGAAAAGCCTCAAGAAGATATGCTGACCGGCCTGCCGCTGCGTCAGAACCTCAAAAATTTGGCCCGGTCTATGTTGCACCGCGCTCACCGCGAAAAGCTGCCGCTTGCGTTGATTTTTATCGACATGGATAACTTCTCCCGCGTCAACAAGCGTCATGGCTACAGCACCGGAGATGACGCATTGCAGCTGATATCACGCTCACTGAAAAAGCAAATGCGCGGCGATGAGCTGGTTGCTCGATGGCAGGGCGAATCCTTTTGTCTTATCGTTCACGCAGATTTACCAGGGGCGAACGCCTTGCTCACCCGCATCAAATCAACCATGAAAATGGGCGCGCAATATGAGCTGCAGCTTGATTTGGACTTCAGCGCTGGCTGCGCAATTGCCCCCATCGTATGGAAAGATTTGCACTTGGGCGAGATGAGCCAAAAAGCGGAGATTGCCTTAGAGCAGGCCAAAAAATTAGGCAGTGGCCACACTCAGTTCGTTACCCTGAATGCGCCACAAGAACCTGCTACTCCACCTCAACCTTGAGAAATTAGGGTCTGTTGAGAATTGATCGAAGATCGCGTTGTGGAGGCAAGGGGTTGGATGCAAGGCGCACGCCTGCAGCAAGGCTCTTGCCTTGCAAAGGTGGGCAACGCCGCAGGCAGCCCCTTGCCGCCGCAACCCGAAGGGAAGGAGGCAGGCCGGCCGCCACTCGTCGTTGTTCTCCTTGTGCGGGATAGCACCCGCACTGCGTCGCACGCCTAGATTGACAACCTGCCTGCCTCCTTCGCGACTCCGAGCAAATCTCACCAGACCCTAGCCTTTAAAGCTGGCTCTTAATCAAGTCAGCAGCCTTCTCAGCAATCATGATGGTGGGCGCATTAGTATTGCCGCTCACAATGCGCGGCATGATGGAGGCATCCACCACGCGCAGCCCCTGCACGCCATGCACGCGCAGCTGGGCATCCACCACATCCAGCGGCCCCGGCCCCATGCGACAACTGCCAACCGGGTGATAAATGGTATCGCCGTAATTGCGAATGAATTGCTCAATTTCTGCATCGCTGCGCGCCCGTGCTGAGTGAGCCAACTCCTTGCCACCCAAGCTTGCTAACGCAGGTTGATTCAGAATTTCACGCATGCGGTGCACGCCACGCACCATGCGCTGCATATCATCCGGCTCAGCAAAAAATGCTGGGTCTATGAGAGGCATGGTTCGCGCATCGTTGGAAGCCAGCCGCACCCGGCCACGGCTCTTGGGCTGCAAGATGCAGACATGGCAAGAGTAACCATGGCCCAGTACCGTTTTGCGACCATGATCCAGCAGCTTTCCCACCACAAAATGCAGCTGTAAATCAGGCATCCCTTCTTGCGACTGACTGCGAATAAATCCACCCGCTTCTGCAAAGTTGCTGGTCAGCATGCCTCTGCGCCCGTTGCGCCATTGCTCCACGCCTTTGCAGACGTTTTTGAGACCTGTGAGCGAGATACCAAAGCTGTCCGTCAACTGCGCGCCGCTCACCACCTGCATTACATCAGGGTGGTCGTGCAAATGCTCGCCCACGCCAGGCAAGTTGTGAACAACGTTAATACCCTGCCGCTGCAGATGATCAGCAGGGCCAATGCCCGAGAGCATGAGTAGTTGTGGCGACTGCAGCGCGCCCGCGCATAACAAGACTTCACGACTGCAACTGAGTTGCTGCACCTTGCCGCCCTGCACATATTCCACGCCTACAGCCTTGCGCCCTTCCATCAGCACCCGCAGCACCTGCGCGCTGGTAATGACTTGCAAATTAGGCCGGTTGCGCACCAGCGTCAGATAGGCTTTGGCCGCACTGCAGCGCTCGCCGTTGTGATGGGTGACTTGGTACAGCCCCACCCCCTCTTGGCTGGGCCCATTGAAATCAAGGTTGTGTACATGACCGGCTTGCACACCCGCCTGCACAAAGGCCTGCGCCAAAGGATTGGGATCTCGCAGGTCTGACACATGCAAAGGGCCACTGCCGCCATGCCAGGCATCTGCGCCTTTGCTGTTGCATTCGGCCTTTTGAAAATACGGCAGAACATCGATCCAGCCCCAACCAGTATTACCTTGAGCGCTCCAATATTCATAGTCCGCAGGCTGACCACGCGCATAAATCATGGCGTTGATGGAGCTAGATCCTCCCAACACCTTGCCGCGCGGTTGATAGCCCTTTCGGCCATTCAAGCCGGACTGGGCCACCGTCTCCATCGCCCAGTTCAGCGCTGTTTGTTTGGCCATCAAAGCCAGTCCTGCGGGACAGTGAATCAACACGCTTTTGTCTTCGTCCCCCGCCTCTAGCAGCGTGACGCTGACTGTGGGGTCTTCACTCAAACGCGCCGCCAAGACCGAGCCTGCCGAGCCGCTACCGATCACCACATAGTCACGCATAGAGTCCCCTGCTTTTGGAACTCATTTTGGACAAACCCGCAAAGCGCTGAAATGAGCAATAACACGGTCGTGCAGAAAAATGCCACGCACCCTGTTTGAGACTTATCACACGGTAGATGCCCGACTAGGGTCAAACCCGCTCAGATCCGGGATAACATTTTCCCGTTCAATCAAACTTATCTGAGTGGAGACAAAAAATGATGGCAATTCAAACCGTAGGCATCATCGGTGCAGGCACCATGGGCAATGGCATCGCACAGGCGTGCGCAGTGTCGGGCATCAATGTGGTGATGGTCGACATCTCTGATGCAGCCGTGCAAAAAGGTCTGGCTACCGTGGCCGGCAGCCTGGACCGCCTGATCAAGAAAGAGAAGATCAGCGAAGCGGACAAGACAGCTGCGCTGTCGCGCATCAAAATCTCGACCAGCTACGACGACCTGAAGGCCGCACAACTCGTGATCGAAGCCGCTACCGAGAACTATGACCTGAAGGTCAAGATTCTCAAGCAAGTCGATGCATTGGTAGGGCCCGACGTCATTGTTGCCACCAACACCTCATCCATCTCCATCACCCAGCTGGCCGCGGCCACCCAGCGTGCTGACCGTTTCATCGGCATGCATTTCTTCAACCCCGTCCCCATGATGGCGCTGGTGGAGATTATTCGCGGCCTTCAAACCTCTGACGCCACGCACGACGCCGTCAAGGCCATGGCGCTTGCGCTGGGCAAGTCGCCCATCACCGTAAAGAATGCACCCGGCTTTGTGGTCAACCGCATTCTGGTGCCCATGATTAACGAAGCCTTTCAAGTGCTGAGCGAAGGCACTGCGACCGCAGAAGACATCGACGCTGGCATGAAGCTGGGTTGCAACCAGCCCATCGGCCCGCTGGCTTTGGCCGACATGATTGGCTTGGACGTGTGCCTGGCCGTGATGGAGGTCTACCTCAAGGAGTTTGGCGACAGCAAGTACCGCCCCTGCTTCTTGCTGCGTGAAATGGTGGCTGCCGGCCGTCTGGGCCGCAAGACTGGTCAAGGCGTTTACACCTACTAAGCCAAGTCGCCAACACAAAAACAATAGCTGTCCGTGCTTTACCCATAAGCACTGGCAGCTTTTTTAATGCGAATTTATACCGTCGCAGCGGCAGTTTTTTCGATTGCCTAGCTAGCGCCAAAGTTGCGGCGCTTGTTCGGGATTTTATTCGGCAGATTTTTCCAACAGCGCCGAGCCAGTGGACATTAGGTGCGGGTCTCCCAATGTCCATATGGGTCTTTAGATCACCAAGAATATTGCTAGCGCAAAAATCATTTCTGAGCATATGATTTGTTCCGCCAAGGCATCAGGAACCCATACTAATCTTTGCCTGGCCAACGTTAGGCATCGCTCTAGTGTGTGGATGTTGTATCACCAAAATCGTTTTTTAATGGGTTTAAAAATGAGCGATGAAATTGATACCGACATGATCGAAGAGTCCTTGATCGTTATCGATCAGGCTTACGTAGAGTTCAAGAAAAGTGTTTTTGCACGTGCCACCAAGGAGATGGACTGGCAAGCGCGGCACAAGGCTGACGATGTCATCGTCTGCTTTGATGCAGTCAAATACTCAGGGCACCGACGCACCAAAGACTTGATGCTTGTTGAACTCGATCAGCTTTGCCAGAAGCTAAAACAGATGATTGAGTGGTCTTGTATCAACAGACCTTTTGACACAGCGGCATACGAGCATATTTTTAGGTTGGTTCAACTGTCCCAAGGTGCTGTGTATTCCGCACTAGGAATCTACAAACCAACTCCCCAACTCTTCCCCCGCTTAGGTTTGAAGACTTAATGAGAATCAAGAGAAAAGCACCCTAGGGTGCTTTTCTCTTTAAAGGGTACTTCTGGCCCGATAACCCAGCGCTGCGATTAGCTGGGCATTGCATTAAAGCAGTCCCATTGCGAACCCATTCACGCTCACTCTGCCCTGCAGTTGCACTGGTGCGACTGCGGCTGAAATGCACTTGAGGCATGACTGGTGCATCTTGCTCGCAGCCCATCAAAATGCAGTGGTCATCGACTTGCTGTAGCGTATGACTTCCAACAACCCAAGGAGACTGACATGGCCCAACTCGACAAGGTTCTCTACACGGCCCACGCCCACACCACAGGCGGGCGCGAAGGTGCCTCACGCACGGATGATGGTCGCTTGGATATTCAGCTCAGCTCTCCCGGCGGGGCAGGCAAAGGCACCAACCCAGAGCAGCTGTTTGCAGCAGGTTACTCCGCCTGCTTTATTGGTGCCATGAAGGCCGTGGCCGCCCGCCAAAAGCTAACACTGCCTGCCGATCTGTCGGTTGATGCAGAGGTCGACCTAGGCCCCGTGGGTGAAGTGTTTGGCATTGCCGCACGCCTAAAGGTCAACCTGCCCGGCATGGACAAAGCTGCAGCACAGCAATTGGTGGACGCAGCACACCAAGTCTGCCCCTACTCCAACGCCACACGCGGCAATATTGATGTGACGCTCAGCATTGTTTAATCCAACGACCTAAACCAACGTCTAAACCAGTGACCTAAGTCAGCTTGGGCCACAGAGCGCCGGGTGCTGAAACATAGCGCCCGGCATCTAGCTCAAAAATTCCCTCAAGCGTCAGCGGCCCCGCAATATCAGCGCTTGCATAACGGGCCAGCGCCAGCTGTGTCACCATCATCTGCGGCAAGTCTTGCCCCAACGCCCCCAACTGCTCCACCAGCTCATGTAAAGGCCTCTGCTGCGCATAGTGGCCAATGGTTACATGAGGCACATAACGCCAGTCCGGCGCAGGCTCTTCAGGCACCAGCGCAGCATGCAGGCGCTGCAGAGCGTGTACATCACCCTTCACACTTAGATAGGGCACGGTGGTAAAGCTATGGGCCTGTGCCACTTGCACAGTAAAGGCTTGCTGCTTTAGTTTTTGCAGCAATGCGATATCGGCTTGCAAAGCCTGCTCGTCATACTCCTGTGCCACATGACATGCGCCGCCCTGGCACAGCCCGCGATAAGCCAGCGTGATATGCGGCTGGCGTGCATAGTGCGGCAGCAAGGCGTCGCCCAACCTGGTTCTGGCCTGCTGCATCGTTTGCGCCAACTCGGCGCCATCGAGCATCACTACCCAAACGGCGCACCACGGGCAGCCCTGATGCCACTCAGAAAAATCTCTGTCCTCACAGGGTTGTGAAAATTCTTGGCTCGCTTGCATGTCCGCTAGGGTCTGTTGAGAATTGATCGAAGATCGCGTTGAGGCGGAAAGGGGTTGGATGCAAGGCGCACGCCTGCAGCAAGGTCATGCCTTGCAAAGGTGGGCAACGCCGCAGGCAGCCCCTTGCCGCCTCAACCCGAAGGGAAAGAGGCAGGCCGGCCACCACTCGTCGTTGCGCGCCTTGTGCGGGATAGCACCCGCACTGCGTCGCACGCCTAGATTGGCAACCGGCCTGACTCCTTCGCGACTCCGAGCAAATCTCAACAGATCCTAGTGTGCCAGCTTCAGCCCACATCTATAGTCTTTTTGCCTGCTAGTCCAATATCTATATAGACCTGCCGCTAGCAAATCAAAAGCAACTGCGGTCCACATGTTCAATCCCATCCAATCAGAGCGGGCAGGTTTGGGCATGACAATGCAAGCATGAGCGATACCCAACAAGACCCCTCTCACCCTTATGCAGAACTCACGCCTGATTGCGTGATCGATGCGCTGTGCAGCACGGGGCTTGTGCCGGATGGGCGCTTTACAGCACTCAGCTCGTATGAGAACCGCGTCTACCTCTCGCACCAAGATGATGGCAGCAAGGTGGTGGCCAAGTTCTACCGGCCCGGGCGCTGGAGCCGTGCACAAATTGAGGAAGAGCACGCCTTCTCTCAAGAGCTGGCCGATAAAGAAGTGCCCGTTGTCGCGCCTTTGGTGCTGCAAGGCCAGACTGTGCATGAGCACAGCGGCTTTTTGTTCAGCGTCAGCCCTTGGCGCGGTGGCCGCCGCCCTGAGCTTGATGACTGGGAAGTGCTGGAATGGATTGGCCGCTTTCTGGCGCGCATTCACACCGTGGGTGCGACCCAGCCCTTTACCCACCGCCCGGCGCTCGATCTCAAAACCTTTGGCCATGACTCTATGCACTACCTGCTGGAGCATGACGTTGTAGCGCTCGAAGTACGCACCCGCTGGAAGCAGGCCTGCGAGCAGGCTCTGGCTTTAATAGCGCCCGCCGCTGATGGTTTAAGCGCTGCAGGTCGTTTTGGCTTGCAAGCAGCAAGTCACATTC
Source organism: Comamonas sp. Y33R10-2 (assembly GCF_019355935.1). Classification (NCBI taxonomy): domain Bacteria; kingdom Pseudomonadati; phylum Pseudomonadota; class Betaproteobacteria; order Burkholderiales; family Comamonadaceae; genus Comamonas; species Comamonas sp. Y33R10-2. The sequence goes on along the minus strand of NZ_CP079925.1, from coordinate 3,236,740 downwards.
GCCTGCACGGCGACTGCCACCCCGGCAACATCCTCTGGACCCCGCTGGACGACGAAGGCCACGGTGGCCCGCACTTTGTTGATTTGGATGACGCCCGCAGCGGCCCCGCCGTGCAAGACCTGTGGATGCTGCTTTCTGGCGACCGAGGGCAGCAAACCCAGCAACTTTCTGCCCTGCTGGAAGGCTATGAACAATTTCGCAGCTTTGACCGGCGCGAGCTGGCACTGATCGAGCCGCTGCGTACCCTGCGCCTGCTGCACTACAGCGCTTGGCTGGCCCGCCGCTGGCAAGACCCTATCTTCGCCATCAACTTTCCTTGGTTTGGCTCCATGGATTACTGGCTGGGCCAAGTCGCCATGCTCAATGAGCAAATTGAAGCGATGCAGCAAGATCCCTTGTACGCCTGAACCCTGGCGCACAACTCGATGAACAAAGGCCCAGTCCGCAAGTCTCGGATTGGGCCTTTGTTCATCAAACGCTTAGAGCGGCTAAAACAACTCAGCAAATCGAAGATTTGCGATTGAGACTAGGCGTGAAGCCGCAGGCAGTGCAAGCGTACGACAAGGCAAAGCAACGACGTATCAAGGGTTGTATTAGCGACTCTTAGCAGCGCCCCTGCACGCGGCACTCCGGCACGGCCTGCCCTTGCGCATCACGCCACTGCACTGCGCCATCACCCGGGGCAGGCGCTGCAACAGGCGCCGCCGGTGATACTTCCACTTGCGGGCGGTTCGGGTCATGCAACACCGTCGAAGTACCTACACCAACACCCACGCTCGCTGCGCCCACGCCTGTGGATGCGCCCACACCGGCGCTACCCAGCACCTGCCCGCTTTGGTTAACGCCCACACCTACACCCACCGGGCCCAAACCAGTTCCAACACCTGCGCTAAGGCCGCCGCGGCCTAGGCCCACGCCCACAGAAAAAGGCCCAATCGGAATGCCTACACCGATGCCTGCACCGACAGAGCTGCAAGCTTGCAAACCCAGCGTCAGCACCAGCATCAGTGCGACTGGCGTGGCCAGCGAGCGGCTCAAAGCTGTTTTACCGGCCGTTTTAAAAGCAGTTTTCATAGCAACTCACTGATTTAGGTCTGCATTGTCAATCGCCGAGCTTGAAAAGAGCTTATCAATCAGTAACTCCATCAAAGGCTTCAGTACTAGCTTTTGCGGTGCATCGGGAGCGAGCAGACTGTTGTGCACCAGCGCCAGCCAAAATGGGCTGGCCAGCAGTTGAGCACTTTGAGCGACCGAGCGAGTTTGAAGCTCTCCTTCTTTCACCGCCAATGTCAGCAAGTCCTGTATATAAGCACTCCAAGCATCCAAGGCCAGCTCTTTGTAGAGCCTCGCCAACTCTGGGGCATGGCGGGCTTCGCTCAGCACCAATCGCGCCAGCATACCGCGCTCACTGTTTTCCACTGCATCCATGCTGGGCAACAAGTTGCGGCGCAAAAAGGCGCGCACGGTCTCACCCTTTTTGCGCTTAAGCGCCGTGTTTACCACTGAATGCCTGAGCGCATGCTCCACCACACCACGCAGCAGTTCATCTTTAGATGGGTAGTACAGGTATAGCGTGCCCTTGGCCACCTGCGCGCGGCGCGCAATGCGCTCCATGGTGCTGCGGGCCACGCCAGTCTCGACAAACTCGGCCAGCGCCGCCTCGTCAATTTGCTGGCGGGTCTGCGCCGTTTTGTCCAGACTGGGGCCACGCCTGCGGCGTTTGACTTGTGTGGCTTGCTCCGCACTGCCAATATCCGAGTCTGCACAAGGGGCAGCGGCTTCAGCCTCAACCATGCCTTGGAATCCTTTTCTAAAATTCATAAAGTTGACCAATTAGTCATTTTTATGAATTTTAAGTCAAACAGATTTCCCTAAGAGCGGCTAACACCGCCAAGCAAGCCTAAGGGTTTGCATTTGAGGCTCTAAGCACAAGCAAAAAATGACGGCCCCACAGAACAATCCCCCAATGCAATCCCGTCTGAGCCCTTATGCCTGGGTATGTTTCTCCATGTGCGTCGGCGTCATGGGCACCGCCTTGGCCACCCCGCTCTATCCCCTCTACCAGCAAGCTTGGGGACTGCAGCCCAGCCACATCACGCAGATTTTTGTCACCTACATGCTGGGCGCCCTGCTCAGCTTGCTGTTTCTGGGGCGACTGACTGATCGCTTCGGTTTTTTGAAGGTGCTGCGCTCGGCTCTCATCCTCATGACTCTCGGCGTCATAGGCTCCGCCTTGGCTTGGAACGTCAGCAGCTTAGGTGTGAGCCGCTTTGTTATCGGCCTGGCCTCGGGGATGATCACCACGTCAGCCTCTATTGGCATGACCCAGCTCAACAACAAGGGGGACTTGCAGCGCGCGGCGGCAATGACCAGCCTGACGATTGCCTTCGGTTTTGGACTTGGCCCCATCGTTGGCGGGCTGATGGCCCAGTGGGTTCCATACCCATTGACCACGGCGTATCTACCGCCTATTGTGCTGAGCTTTTTTGGAATTTATGCACTGTTTCAAGTGCGCCTACCAGTCGCCAACGGGCAAGCGGCGCAAGAACAGCAGATGAGCAAACTTTCCCTCAAGGATGTGTTGCCCACCATCTCGATTCCGCGCAAGCCGTTTCTTAAGCACTACGCACTGGCGTGTATGACGGCCTTCTCGATTTTTGGCATGTTCAGCCTGTTTGCCGCCATGGCCCCCAGCTTTATGGAGCATATGGTTCCTTGGCATGGGCCTGCTGTATCTGGTCTGACCATCGGCTTCATTCTCTTTATGTCTGCAGCCATACAACTGATGACACGCCACATTGCAACCAAGAAGCAGGCCATCGTTGGTCACTTTTCAATTGCTTTAACGAACGTGCTGCTCATCATCAACACTTTTGTGGGCTCTGCCCTGCTGTTTATCTTGAGTGTTCTGGCTATGGCTTTGGGCCATGCACTGGTCAACTTGGCGGGCATGGCCATCGTCAATAAAGTATCCAAACCCAACAATCGCAGCGGTTTGTTTTCCACCTATTTGATCGTGGGCTATGTAGGCACCATCGTGCCTATTTTGGGTATGGGTTGGCTGTCTGATCACATTGGTTTGACTGGTGCTTTGATTGGCTTTTGCAGCTGCCTGGGCCTGCTGACCCTGACGCTTGGCATTTTCAGCATACGTGCGCGTGTGCTGCCAATGCCGCGCAGCTAAACCAAATTCAAATTTGATAGCAACACCTCCTTACGATATAAGGACTACAAGGCTATAAATCTATAAAGCATAAAAACCCCGCAGAGCCACCACTCTGCGGGGTTTTTAATGAAAGCGAAAGCCGTTTAAGCCAGCAGTGCGTTCACACGCTTAACGTAAGCAGCGGGGTCTTCAGGCATACCGCCTTCCGCCAGCACGGCCTGGTCAAACAGAATCTGCGCTAGATCGTGGAAGTGCACGGAGCCGTCGAGCTTCTTGACCAGCGGGTGCTCAGGATTGACTTCCAACACGGGCTTGGATTCAGGCGCGGCCTGACCAGCTTGCTTGAGCAAACGAGCCAGTTGCAGGCTCATGCCGTCATCGCTGACCACCAAGCAGGCGGGTGAGTCCACCAAACGGCTGGTCGCGCGCACATCGTCGGCCTTGTCCTTGAGAGCTTCCTTGAGCTTGGCCAGCACGGGCTTGAAGACTTCAGCAGCTTCTTCAGCGGCCTTCTTTTCTTCTTCGTTTTGCAGCTTGCCCAAGTCGACAGCGCCCTTGGCCACGGATTGCAGCGGCGTGCCGTCAAAATCTTGCACAAAGTTCAGTGCCCACTCGTCGACACGGTCGGTCATCAAGAGCACTTCAATGCCCTTTTTCTTGAAGACTTCCAGCTGTGGGCTGTTCTTGGCAGCGGCCAGCGTATCGGCGGTGATGTAGTAGATGGCGTCCTGGCCATCCTTCATACGCGCCTTGTACTGGGCAAACGAGGTGTTCAGGCCTTCGTGCGTGGTCGATGCAAAGCGCAGCAGCTTTGCAATGCGATCCTTGTTGGCGATGTCTTCGCCCAGACCTTCCTTGAGCACCGCACCGAACTCGGAGTAGAACTGGGTGAACTTGCCTTCCTTGGCCTTGTCATCGGCATCCACCACGTCGGTAACTTCACCGTCAGCAGCGGCTTCATGCTTGTCGTGGCGAGCCAGATCTTCCAGCATGGACAGCACGCGCTTGGCCGAGCCTTCGCGGATCAGCTTCACGTCGCGCGACTCTTGCAGCAGCTCGCGGCTGACGTTCAGCGGCAGGTTTGCCGAGTCGATCACGCCCTTCACAAAGCGCAGGTACTGGGGCATCAGCGCTTCTGCGTCATCCATGATGAACACGCGCTTCACATACAGCTTGATGCCGGCGTGCTTGTCGCGCTGGTACAGGTCGTACGGGGCCTTGCCGGGAATGAACAGCAGCTGCGTGTACTCGGTATTACCTTCAACGCGGTTGTGGCTCCAGGTCAGCGGGTCTTCAAAGTCATGGCTGATGGCTTTGTAGAACTCTTTGTACTGTTCCTCGGTCACGTCCTTCTTGGCGCGTGTCCACAGGGCACTGGCCTTGTTGACGGTTTCCCACTCGCCGGTCTTGACCATCTCGCCGGGTTGATCGTTCTCGCCGTCCTTCCACTCTTCCTTTTCCATCAAGATGGGCAGGCTGATGTGGTCGGAGTATTTACTGATAACTTGCTTGAGCTTGTAGCCGTTGAGGAACTCCTCGGCGTCATCACGCAGGTGCAAAGTAATGCTGGTGCCGCGCTCGGCGCGGTTGATCTGCTCAATCTCAAAGTCACCCGTGCCGCCGCTGATCCAGCGCACACCATCGGCCGCAGCAGCATCTGCGCGGCGGGTTTCCACGGTGATCTTGTCGGCCACGATGAAGCCAGAGTAAAAGCCCACGCCGAACTGGCCGATCAGCTGCGAATCCGCCTTCTGGTCGCCAGACAGCTTGTCCATGAACGCCTTGGTACCGCTCTTGGCGATGGTGCCCAAGTTGTCGATGGCTTCTTGCTCGGTCATGCCGATGCCGGTGTCGGTAATCGTCAGCGTCTTGGCAGTCTTGTCAAAGGACACGCGCACTTCCAGATTAGGCTGATCGCCATACAGGCTGGAGTCATTCAGTGCCAAAAAGCGCAGCTTGTCGCAAGCGTCCGAGGCATTGGAGACCAGCTCGCGCAAGAAAATTTCCTGGTTGGAGTACAGCGAATGCGTAACCAGATGGAGCAGCTGGGCCACTTCGGCCTGAAAGGAATGGGTTTGCTTTGTCATGTCTTTGTGAGCGAAAAACTGAAATCAAAAGCCGCCCGGAGATGCACTCAAGGCGATTCATGCTCATAACTCGGGACTGGCCCTGATATTTCAAGGGGAGTTAGCTATAAATTTAGGCAAGAAAAAAGCGCAAGCGCTAATTCAAAAAGAATAGCTGCTTGCGCTTATCTATCAAGGCTATAGCCCTGTTTAACTAAAAACCCTCACGCTCCAAGTCAAAGACACCAAGGAAGGGCCGCCCCGCACCGAGGCTGTCGTTCCCCTCCCGCGAAGCGAGAGAGGGGTAAGGCGCAAAGCGCCTCAGGGGGTAATTAAAAAGTCTCGTGAGGAGCCAGGTAACGCCACTGACCCACAGGCAAGTTGCCCAGAGTCACGCCACCGATGCGGATGCGCTTCAAACCCACCACACGCAAGCCGACCTGTTCGCACATACGGCGAATCTGACGCTTCTTACCTTCAGTCAGCACAAAACGCAGCTGCTCAGGGTTCTGCCAGTCCACCTTGGCGGGCTGCAAAGGCTGGTCGTCCAGCGACAGGCCGTGGCGCAACAGTTCCAGCTTTTCTTCGGGGAAGACGGACTGGATATCCAGATCGCGGTCACCGAAGGTCACGCGCACCAGGTACTCCTTGTCGACTTCGGAGTCCTCGCCAATGATCTGGCGGGCCACGCGGCCGTCCTGAGTCATCACCAACAGACCCACAGAGTCAATGTCCAGACGCCCGCAAGGTGCCAAGCCCTTGAGCTGGCTGAAGTTAAAGCGCGTCTTGCTGCGGTCTTCATTCCAACGGTTCTCGTTGGTGAACAGAACCACAGCCGGTTCGTGACCGTCTTCAGCCTGGCCGCTCACATAGCCCATGGGCTTGTGCAGCAGGATGGTGACTTGCTGCTCTTGACGCTCCTGAGCCTGCTGATCAACCTCAACCTTGTCGCCGGGCACTACGTTCTGGCCCATGATTGCGATTTCGCCGTTGACCTTAACCCAGCCGTTTTCCACCCACTCATCAGCCTCGCGACGCGAGCACATTCCCATATCAGCGATGCGCTTGTTGATGCGAACGGCGCCGGGACGGTCGTCCTGACGGGGTTCCACCACTTCAGGCAGCTTGACGGGAATCACGCGGTCCGAGCCATCAGCGGCTGGACGGTAAGTGCGGATACCGGTTGTGGGGCGGCGGGTCGCTTCAGAAATGAACGAACCGGGGATATGGCGCTTTTCAGGCTCGCCACCACGGTCGTCACGGCGGTCACCACCGCGTTCACCACGGCGCTCGTCATTGCGGCGATCGCCACCACGGTCGCTGCGGTCAAAGGAGCGGCCCTCTGGACGGTCACCAAAACCACGGCTCTGTGGACGATCTCCGAAGTCACGACCACCTTGAGGACGATTGTTTGGGCGGTCGCCACCGCGATCACCACGGTCGTCACGGGGACGGAATTCACGACGTTCACCACCTTCGGAACGCTCTGGGCGGCCAAAGCCGGACGAACGTGGGCGGTCACCAAAGTCACGGCCTTGAGGACGATCGCCACCACGATCACCGCGGTCGTCACGAGGACGGAACTCGCGGCGTTCGCCACCTTCGGAGCGCTCTGGACGACCTTGATCAGGACGGCCAAAGCCGGAAGAACGAGGACGGTCACCAAAGTCACGGCCGCCTTGAGGACGATCGCCACCGCGGTCGTCACGCGGACGGAACTCACGGCGTTCGCCACCTTCAAAACGCTCTTGACGTCCTTGGTCAGGACGGCCAAAACCGGAAGAACGAGGACGGTCACCAAAGTCACGGCCGCCTTGAGGACGATCGCCACCGCGGTCGTCACGCGGACGAAACTCACGGCGTTCGCCACCTTCGGAGCGCTCTGGGCGACCTTGGTCAGGACGGCCAAAACCGGAAGAACGAGGACGGTCACCAAAGTCACGGCCGCCTTGAGGGCGATCGCCACCGCGATCGTCACGCGGACGGAACTCGCGGCGTTCGCCACCTTCAGAGCGCTCTGGACGGCCTTGGTCAGGTCGGCCAAAACCGGAAGAGCGTGGACGGTCACCAAAATCACGACCACCTTGAGGACGATCGCTACCACGGTCATCACGAGGGCGGAACTCACGGCGCTCGCCACCGCGATCACCACCATCACGCGACTCGCCGTAAGGGCGGAAACCTCGGTCACCACCGCCAAAGCTGCGCTCGCCGCCTTGGGCGGGGCGTTCATCGCGGTTAAAGCGGGGACGATCATCACGCGGGGCAAAGCCGCCACGGCGGTCACCGTCATCGCGGGATGGACGGCCTTGACCTTGCTCAGGACGACCATAGCCGGAGGAGCGTGGACGGTCGCCACGGTCATCACGCTGGGGGCGTGCTCCGCGATCGGAGCGGTCGCCGCCGCCGGATCTATAGCTGCGCTCTTCAGCGGGCCTCTCGGCCTTGGCTGGTGCACGCAAAACAGGGCGCGCCGATGAAGAATCGGGCACGGAGGAATCTTTAGGGGTATTGACTGACATTTGGCCGCTATTTTCGCGCAAGGCGGGCATGCAAGGCTAGGGTTATCCACAATTCCAGCGTGGCGCTGGGTTTTAGGGCAAGGGCCCAAAGCAGCTTGCCTCAGAACGTGCTGCTGCTTTTTTGTTGCGCCAACAAATTCTATGGAATCAACACCTTACGAAAAATTCTTAAAGTCAGTGCAAACTTCATAGCAAGCATCAGGCGGCCACCTTGCGTGGCGAGCTGAATTCACCGTAACGCAGCTTATCCAAGTCCAGCACACGCAAGCCGCCGTACTCGATCTGAATCACTCGCTCGCACTGAAGCACGGCCAGCGCCTCATTCACGCGCTGACGTGACAAGCCCACCAAATTAGCCAACTCTTGCTGAGTAATGCGCAAAACTTTTCCCACGCCGGGATAGAGCAAGGGATTGAACAGTGCGGCCAGACTGCGTGCCACGCGCAGATCGGGGTTGCTCATGCGGTCAATCTCACGCGCAGCGATGAACTGGCCCAGTCGCTCATTGAGCTGATTCATCACAAAGCGGTTAAAGCCGATGGAGTGATCGAGCAGCCAGTGAAACATATCGATAGGCAAGCCGCCCACCACGCTTTTTCGCAAGGCTTGCACGTTGTAGCGATAGGGCTCGCGCTTGATCACCGTGCCTTCGCCAAACCAGCCACCGGGCGGCAAGCCCGCCAGCGTCATGCTTACGCCGTTGGCGTTATCTGTGTTCATTTTGAGCAGGCCGTCCACCACGCCAAACCAGTAGGTCGCGGGGTGGCCGGTACTGCAAACATAGTCGCCGGGCTCAGCATCACCCACGACCAGAACGCGCTGCACGTTTTCACGCTCCAGCGGTAGCAAAGTCGGCCACCAAGGGATACCTTCTAGTTCAGCAGCTAAAGGCTTGCGGCGCCTTTGGTGCAATGACAGTTCATGACTCATAGTCAGCAGCATTGCCAAAGCGGGGCCGCTGCAAAAGCGGGATTTCCACGAGGCAGCGAATGCGCTGCTTGCGCAGCCCTAGGGTCTGCTGAGATTTGCTCGGAGTCGCGAAGCAGGCAGGCCGGCTGCCAATCTAGGCGTGCGACGCAGTGCGGGTGCTATCCCGCACAAGGAGTACAACAAAGAGTGGCGGCTGGCCTGCCTTCTTCCCTTCGGGTTGCGACGACAAGGGGCTGTCTGCTGCGTTGCCCACCTTTGCAAGGCATGAGCCTTGCTGCAGGCGTGCGCCTTGCATCCAACCCCTTGTCGCCGCAACGCGATCTCAGATCAATTCTCAACAGACCCTGATCACAGCGGATATTCACTATCAAGACTTTCCCGCAAATTGTCGCCCAACAGACATCAGGACGTCAAAGCCATCCCTAGCATGCCTGCAAGACTTCAGGTTCTGGGCGTTCTCGCTAGCACGCCCCAAAGACGCAAAGGATCAGGCATGACAAGCACGTTCCCGCAACTGCTGCTCAAGCACGCGACAGAGCGCCCCGATGCGCCTGCTCTGCGTGAGAAGGAGTACGGCATCTGGCAAACGTGGAGCTGGAAGCAAGCCGAGCAAACCGTGCGCCATATGGCTTGCGGCCTGCGCGCGCTGGGTCTTGCGAAGGGGCAAAACCTCGCCTTCATCAGCGACAACCGTCCTCATGTTTATTTGGGATTTTTGGCAGTGCAGGCCTGCGGCGCTGTGCCCATTCCTCTGTATCAAGATGCCGTCGCTGCCGAGATGATGTTTGTGATGGAAGACGCAGAAATCGCGTTTGCCTTTGCAGAAAATCAAGAGCAAGTCGACAAGCTGCTGGAAGTGCGCGAGAGCGTTGCCAGCATTCGCCACATCATCTATGACGACCCGCGTGGCCTGCGCAAATACGAGCAGCCCGGCCTCATCAGCACCGAAGAGCTGCTGGCCAAGGGCAAAGAATGGGATACGCAAAACGCCGGCGATTATGAGGCCATGGTTCAGGCCGTACAGCCCGATGATGTCTCGGTCATCCTCTACACCTCAGGCACCACGGGTAAGCCCAAAGGCGTATGCCAGACCCATGCCAGCTTTGGCGAATCAGCGCGCGGCGGGGTGCAGACCGATCAGCTCAAAGCTTCAGACAACGTGATCTGCTACTTGCCCCCGGCTTGGGTGGGCGACCATTTGTTCTCGTTCGCACAATGGCTGGTGGCGGGCTTCACCATCAACTGTCCGGAATCTGCCGCCACCATCTCCATCGACCTGCGCGAGATTGGACCCAGCTACTACTTTGCGCCGCCGCGTATTTTTGAAGGCATGTTGACCTCGGTCTCCATCCGCATGGAAGACGCGTCTCCGCTCAAGCAATGGCTGTACGCGAAGTCCATGGGCGTGGCCCGCCGCGTGGGCTCGGACATTCTGGATGGCAAAAGAGTGGGCGCAATAGAGCGCCTTAAGTACCAACTGGGCGACCTTTTTATCTACGGCCCGCTGCGCAACGCTATGGGCTTGTCGCGCATCCGCGTTGCCTATACAGCAGGCGCAGCCATTGGGCCCGAGCTGTTTCGGTTTTTCCGCTCCATCGGCATCAACCTCAAGCAGCTCTACGGCCAGACCGAGACCTGCGCCTATGTCTGCCTGCAGCGCGATGGGCAGGTTGAACTCTCAAGCGTCGGACAAGCAGCACCCGGCATCGAGCTCAAAATTGCCGACAACGGCGAGGTACTGGTCAAGGGCGTATCCGTTCTCAAGGAGTACTACAAGCGCCCCGACGCAACTGCCGAAGTAATGGACGCCAACGGCTACTTTCACACCGGCGATGCAGGCGTGATCGACGCCAGCGGCCAGTTGCGCATCATCGACCGCGCCAAAGACGTGGGCAAGACCAGTCGCGGCGCCATGTTTGCGCCTAACTACATCGAAAACAAACTCAAGTTCTTCCCCCACATCAAAGAAGCCGTGTGCTTTGGCCATGGCAAAGATCAGGTCTGCGCCTTCATCAACATCGACTACGAAGCCGTGGGCAACTGGGCCGAGCGCCAAGGCCTGCCCTATGGCGGCTATGTCGATCTGGCCAGCAAAGCCAAGGTGCTTGAGTTGATCGCCGACTGCATTGGCCAAGTCAACGCCGATTTGGCCAGCGAGCCCGGCATGGCCGATACCCAAGTGGCCCGCTTTTTGGTGCTGCATAAAGAGCTAGACCCCGACGACGACGAGCTGACTCGCACCCGCAAAGTGCGCCGCAACTTCATTGCAGATAAATATGGCGTGCTGATTGATGCGCTGTACACCGGCAAAAAAGAGCAGTTCATCGAGACCGTGGTGAAGTTTGAAGACGGCCGCACGGGCAGCGTCAGTGCCACGCTGTCCATCGTGGATGCGAGCATCCATCCCACTAGCGCCAAAGCAGCCGCCTGAGAGGAATTGTCATGAATACAAAAACGGCTGGCGACGTGGTTTTAGACATCAAAAACATCAGTCTGCGCTTTGGTGGTGTGAAGGCGCTGACCGATATTTCTTTCAACGTCAAAGAGCATGAAATCCGCGCCATCATCGGCCCCAACGGCGCGGGCAAAAGCTCCATGCTCAACTGCATCAACGGTGTCTACACACCGTCCGAAGGGTCCATCACTTTTCGCGGTCAGACCTTTAGTCACATGAATAGCCGACAGGTGGCTGAGATGGGTGTGGCGCGCACCTTTCAGAACTTGGCGCTGTTCAAAGGCATGAGCGTGATCGACAACATCATGACTGGCCGCAATCTCAAAATTAAGAGCAACATCCTTATGCAGGCATTGCGACTGGGGCCTGCTCAGCGCGAGGAAATGCAGCACCGCGAGTTTGTTGAACATATCATCGACTTTCTTGAAATTCAGGCTTGGCGCAAGACCCCTGTGGGCCAGCTTCCCTATGGCTTGCAAAAGCGCGTTGATCTAGGCCGAGCCCTCGCCATGGAGCCGCAGGTGCTGCTGCTGGACGAGCCCATGGCCGGAATGAACGTGGAAGAAAAGCAGGACATGTGCCGCTTCATCCTCGATGTGAATGAAGAGTTCAGCACCACCATCGTTCTTATCGAGCACGACATGGGTGTGGTGATGGACATCTCGGACCGCGTGGTGGTGCTGGACTACGGCAAAAAGATCGGCGACGGCACACCCGATGAAGTACGCAACAACGAAGACGTGATCCGGGCTTACCTCGGCTCCAGTCACTAAAGGAGCAGAGCATGGGATTTTTCCTTGAAACCTTGTTCGGCGGCCTTATGGTGGGCACGCTGTATGCGCTGATCGCCATTGGCTTTGTGCTGATCTTCAAAGCCTCGGGCGTCTTCAACTTTGCGCAGGGCGCAATGGTGCTTTTCTCAGCGCTGACCATGGCGCGTTTTTCGCAGTGGATTCCCGGCTGGCTGGGTATGGAGCCGGGCTGGCTGGGCAATCTACTGGCCATCATCGTCACGCTGGCGCTCATGGTGGTGGTCGCTTGGCTGATTGAGAGACTGGCTCTGCGCCACCTCGTCAATCAAGAGCCCATCACCTTGCTAATGGCTACGCTGGGCATTGCTTACCTGCTCGATGGTCTGGGCCCCATGATTTTTGGCAGCGAGGTCTACAAGATTGATGTGGGCATGCCCAAAGATCCAATCTTCATCATGGATGGACTGATTCCCGGCGGCGTGATGATCAGTTTGGAAGATTTGTACGCGGCCTGCATTGCCGCTGTGCTGGTAATTTGTCTGAGTATCTTTTTCCAAAAAACCAAGACCGGCCGCGCCCTGCGCGCTGTGGCGGATGACCATCAGGCCGCGCAGTCCATCGGCATTCCTCTGTCGCGCATCTGGGTCATTGTCTGGTCGGTGGCTGGCGGTGTGGCGCTGGTGGTCGGCATCATCTGGGGCAGCAAACTGGGTGTGCAGTACTCGCTGTCACTGGTCGCGCTGAAAGCCTTGCCTGTGGTGATTCTGGGCGGCCTGACCTCACTGCCCGGCGCCATCATCGGTGGCCTGATTATTGGTGTGGGTGAGAAGCTCTCCGAGGTCTATATCGGCCCCATGGTGGGCGGCGGCATTGAGACTTGGTTTGCTTATGGACTGGCTCTGTGCTTTCTTCTTGTACGCCCCCAAGGTTTGTTTGGGGACAAGATCATTGACCGCGTCTGAACGAAAAGGACTGACACATGTTTTATCGTGAAAACGGGCAGTTCAAGACCAGCTACGCGGCAGACCAGCAGATCTTTGGCGTGGCGCAAGACCGCTGGGCGATTGTGCTGGTGCTGGCCTTTGCATTTCTGGCCATTCCTTTCATCGCCAGCGACTACACGTTTCAGGCCATTCTGATCCCCTTTGTAATCATGTCGCTGGCCGCGCTGGGGCTCAATATTCTGGTCGGCTACTGCGGTCAGATCTCTCTAGGCACCGCGGCTTTCATGGCCGTCGGCGCCTATGCAGCCTACAACCTGCAAGCGCGCATTGAAGGCATGCCTTTGCTGGTAGCCCTTATTGGTGGCGGGCTGGTAGCTATGGTTTTTGGTATCTTTTTTGGCCTACCCAGTCTGCGCATTCGCGGCCTGTACTTGGCTGTGGCAACGCTAGCCGCTCAGTTCTTTGTGGACTGGCTCGCTACCCGCGCAGCATGGGTGACGAACAACTCATCGTCCGGCTCGGTGAGCGCCAAACCACTGGCCATTGCGGGCTGGGCCATCGACACGCCCATGGAGAAATATCTGCTTTGCCTGGCCTTGCTTTGCGTGCTGGGACTGGCTGCTAAAAATCTGGTGCGCAGCTCGGTAGGCCGTGAATGGATGGCAATGCGCGACATGGATGTGGCCGCCGCCGTCATCGGCATTCGCCCCACCTACGCCAAGCTCTCTGCCTTTGCCGTCAGCAGCTTCATCGTGGGTGTGGCCGGTGCGCTCTGGGGCTTTGTGCACCTGGGGGCTTGGGAGCCCGCAGCTTTCAGCTTGGATCGTTCGCTGCAGCTGCTGTTCATGATCATTATTGGCGGCTTGGGCTCTATCGTTGGCAGCATCTTTGGCGCAGCCTTTTTCGTGCTGCTACCGCTGCTGCTCAACCAAGTTCCACATTGGCTGGGCCTGCCGCTTTCAACCGCTACAGCCACCTATCTGGAGCACATGATTTTTGGTGCGCTGATCGTGTTCTTCCTGATTGTGGAGCCGCATGGATTAGCCAAACTCTGGGCGACCGCTAGACAAAAACTGCGCGTCTGGCCTTTCCCGCATTAATAACCCCCCTGTGCCGCTTTGCGGCTTCCCCCAAAGGGGGACGGCACCATCGCCGCGAGGCGGCTCTTGCTTGGTGCCTCTGAGCTGGTTCATGCCTGATCAAGATTTTTTTCGTTTCTTCAAGACACCGCAGAGTGCCTGCAACCGGGACAGCGTCCCATACAACCCAAGGAGACCGTCGATGATGTTCAAGAAAGTTGCGATTGCTGCCGCTTGCGTGGCTGCAGGTATGGGGGCCTTGGTGGCCTCGCCCGCCGTGCAGGCTCAGGAACAGTTTGTGCCGTTGCTGGTGTACCGCACGGGGCAGTTTGCACCGCTAGGCATTCCATGGGCTGATGGCAAGCAGGACTACCTGAAGCTGGTCAACGCCAAGGGCGGCATCAACGGCGTGAAGATCAAGTTTGAAGAGTGCGAAACAGCGTATGACACCGCCAAGGGCGTGGAGTGTTACGAGCGCCTGAAAAACAAAGACGGCGGTGCTTCAGGCTTTGATACCCAATCCACCGGCATCACCTTCGCCGTAACAGACAAAGCCCCCGGCGACAAGGTGCCCGTGGTGACGCCCGGCTATGGCCTGTCGCAGTCGGTTGACGGCAAGGTCTTCGAGTGGAATTTCCCACTACTGGGCAACTACTGGACAGCCGCTGACTCCATCATTCAAGACATTTTGAAGAAGGAAAAAGGCAGTCTCAAAGGTAAGAAGATTGCCCTTGTCTATCACGACTCGCCTTATGGCAAAGAGCCTATTCCTCTACTTGAAAAGCGCGCCGCCAAGGATGGTTTTGAGTTGATCAAACTGCCCGTAACGGCCCCCGGCGTGGAGCAGAAATCCACTTGGCTGCAGATTCGTCAAAACCGCCCTGACTATGTGCTGCTGTGGTCTGCAGGCGTGATGACGCCGACTGCTGTGCGTGAGGCGCAGGCCACCGGCTATCCGCGCGAGAAGATGTACGCCGTGTGGTGGGGCGGCTCTGACCATGATGTGAAAGACATTGGCGCTGGTGCCAAGGGTTACAACACCGTGACCATCCACAACACGGCAGAGAGCGACAAGGTGCATGCCGACGTCAAGGCCATGCTTTATGACAAAGGCCAAGGCACGGCCAAAGACGCCAAAGAGCTGGGCCAGTTGGCACACACCCGCGGCATGATGATTGCCATGCTGCAAGTCGAAGCCATTCGCACTGCACAAGACAAATACGGCAAGGGTAAATCCATGACACCCGAGCAAGTTCGTTGGGGCCTGGAGAACCTGAACATGACGCAAGAGCGCTTGAATGAGTTGGGCTTTGGCAAGATCATTCGCCCCTTCAAAACCAGCTGTGAAAACCACTTGGGCGCCGACTGGGCACGTATCGCGACATGGGACGGCAGCAAGTTCAAGGTGACGTCTGATTGGTATCAGGCCGACAAGTCCATGGTGGATCCGCTTTACAAAGAGTTTGCGGAAAAGTACGCCAAAGAAAAGAACGTGAAAGCTCGCAGCTGCAGCTAATCAGCCCACAGGTCCAGTCCATTACGGGCTGGACCTGTTTCAAGAGAAATACGCCTCAAGCGCTTAGCAATCAAGCGCAAGCAGCTATCAATTTAGAGATCATCAGGTGATGCCATGAGTGATACAGCTCCCACAGTCTCCGCCACTACACAGCCTGTGCCGCTGGTGGAGGTCAATGGCATTGAGGTCATTTACAACCACGTGATCTTGGTGCTCAAAGGCGTGTCGCTACAGGTGCCGCATCAAAGCATCGTTGCCCTGTTGGGCGGCAATGGCGCAGGCAAGACGACGACGCTGCGCGCCATCTCCAACCTGCTCAAGGGCGAGCGCGGTGAAGTCACCAAAGGCGGCATCACGCTAGAGGGCGAGCAAATTGCCAATCTCTCGCCAGCTGACTTGGTCAAGCGCGGCGTTGTTCAAGTCATGGAGGGGCGCCACTGTTTTGCCCACCTGAGCATTGAAGAAAACCTGCTCACAGGCAGTTACACCCGAACTGACAAAGGTGAGATTGCTGCCAACCTAGAGAAGGTGTACAACTACTTTCCCCGCCTCAAAACCCGGCGCACCAGCCAAGCTGCCTATACCTCGGGCGGCGAGCAGCAAATGTGCGCTATTGGCCGCGCGCTGATGAGTAACCCGCGCATGGTGCTGCTCGATGAGCCCTCGATGGGCCTTGCCCCGCAGATCGTGGAGGAGGTGTTTCACATCGTCAAAGACCTCAACAGCAAGGAAAAAGTCACCTTCTTGCTGGCTGAGCAGAACACCAATATGGCGCTGAAGTATGCCGACTACGGCTACATCATGGAAAGCGGCCGCATCGTGATGGATGGCCCCGCTTCTGATCTGGCCAGCAACGAAGACGTCAAAGAGTTTTATCTCGGCGTCGGCGGTGGCGAGCGCAAGAGTTTTAAGGACGTCAAAAGCTACAAACGGCGCAAGCGCTGGTTGGCTTGATGGATACCCCCTGAGCGGCTTTGCCGCTTCCCCCAAGGGGGACGATAGCCTCGCTGCGGGGCGACCCTTGCTTGCTGTCTCTGACTTTGGATTGCGCCAGTTTTAAAGATTCGCCCTTCTCCTGAATTTTTCTTTTCACAGGATTTGCCATGAGTGCTTTCTACGACGCGCTGGAAACGCGCAGCCCTGATGAACGCGAAGCAGCATTGATGGCTTCGCTGCCCACCCAAATCGCCCATGCGCAGCAGCGCTCTGGCGCTTTTGCGGAGATTCTCAAGGGTGTGGATGCCAGTAGCATCACCTGCCGCGCGGCTCTGGCTCAGTTGCCTGTGACACGCAAAAGCGAGCTATTAGAGCGTCAGGCCGCACAGCGCCCGGTACAGATTTTTGGAGGTTTTAACGCCATCCATCTGGGCGTTGAAATGCCCCGCTTGTTTGCCAGCCCCGGCCCCATTTATGAACCCGAAAGCCGTCGCCCAGATTACTGGCGCATGGCGCGCTCCATGTACGCCGCAGGCTTTCGCGCGGGCGAGCTGGTGCACAACTGCTTTTCTTACCACTTTGTGCCTGCAGGCTCGATGATGGAAACCGGCGCACATGCCTTGGGCTGCACCGTGTTTGCTGGCGGAACGGCACAAACCGAGCAGCAGGTGCAAGCCATGCTCGACCTGCAACCCGCAGCCTATGTCGGCACACCTAGCTTTCTCAAAATCATTGTTGAAAAAGCGCAAGAGATGGGCGTCAAGCTACCTTTTTTGCGCAAGGCCATGGTTAGCGGGGAGGCCTTCCCTCCATCGCTATGCCAGTGGATGCGCGAGCATGGCATTGACGCTTATCAGAGCTATGGCACAGCCGATCTGGGCCTGATCGCCTATGAAACCTCGGCCCGCGAAGGGCTGGTGCTAGACGAAGGCGTGATCGTAGAAATCGTGCGCCCCGGCACCGGCGACCCGGTGACTGAAGGCGAGGTGGGCGAGCTGGTGGTCACCACACTCAACCCCGACTACCCGCTGATTCGCTTTGGTACAGGTGATCTGTCCGCCTATCTGCCCGGCCCGTGCCCCACAGGCCGCACCAATGCCCGCATCAAGGGCTGGATGGGGCGCGCCGATCAGACCACCAAGGTGCGCGGCATGTTTGTGCATGCCAAGCAGGTGGCTGAAGTGGTCAAGCGCTTCCCACAAATTGGCAAAGCCCGTCTAGTAGTGACCGGCGAGATGGCCAACGATCAAATGCGGCTGCTGATCGAAACCACGGAAACTGCCGGTGGCTTTGCCCAGAAGGTGATTGATGCCCTGCGCGAGGTCACCAAGCTTCGCGGTGAGGTGCAGATGGTCGCACCAGGCACTCTGCCCAATGACGGCAAGGTGGTCGAAGACGCTCGTTCTTACGAGTAACTGGGCAACGACAACCCAATACTCAAGGTTCATTATCAAGTGCATTCAACGCATTAAGTAACCGGAATCGGCACGAGTCACATGCGCGACTACACACGATTTGCGCAAGCGCAAACATGATGTGAACACACGCCAACCAGAGGGATAACACCTAGAAAAAACCTAAGCCCCTACGGTTTAACGCTCCCTAGAATCCGTTCCTACGTTACAGGCTGCCAACTGTCTTGGCCCTTTGAAACGTTTTTACAGGGAGAACACCATGAAAACCATTTTCAAGATCGCCGCCGTTGCTCTGGCCGCTACCGCCGCCATCAGCAGCCATGCCGACACTTATCCTGTCGCAGGCAAGTCGATCACGATCATCGTGCCATTCACGGCTGGAGGCCCTACGGACAAAGTGGCTCGCGACTTGGCTGAGTCCATGCGCAAGCAGCTGGGCAACGCCACCATCGTTATTGACAACACCGACGGCGCAGGCAGCTCCATTGGTACCGCCAAGGCATCGCGTGCCAAAAACGATGGCTACACGCTGCTGCTGACGCACATCGGCATGTCCACCATTCCTACGCTGTACCGCAAGCTGTCCTTTAACGTGCTCACCGACTTTGAGTACGCCGGCATCATCAACGATGTGCCCATGACGCTGATCGGCCGCCCCACGCTGCCCGCCAAGAACTTTGCTGAAGTCAAGGACTGGGTTAGCAAGAACCAAGGCAAGGTCAATCTGGCTAACGCCGGCGTAGGCTCCGCATCGCACCTGTGCGGCCTGATGTTCCAGTCGGCACTGCAGCAAGACATGACGCCCGTACCTTACAAGGGCGCAGCTCCCGCGATCGCCGACCTGATGGGCAATCAGGTGGACCTGTTGTGTGACCAGACCACCAACACCACCTCGCAGATCGCTGCCAAAAAAGTGCAGGCCTATGCTGTAACCACCACCAAGCAGCTGACTACGCCTGCCCTCAAGGATCTGCCCACACTGCAGTCTGTGGGTCTGAAGGACTTCAACGTCACCATCTGGCACGGCCTGTACGCGCCTAAGGGCACACCTGCCGACGTTGTCAAGAAGATCAATGAAGCGATGAAGACTGCGCTGAAGGACCCCGAGTTCATCAAGCGCCAAGAAGCACTGGGCGCTGTGATTGCGTCAGATGACCGCATCACCCCAGCAGGCCACAAGAAGTTTGTGGAAGCTGAAATCGCCAAGTGGGGCAAGGTCATCAAGGCCGCCGGCATTTACGCTGATTGATACTGCGCTTGCGCCAAAAACAAAAGCCTGCGTTTGCAGGCTTTTGTTTTTACTGGGCAGTTGGTGTCTCTACCAAGTCACATCCTTGCCTTCAGCCACACTGCGGCGCAGCATATCGATGAGTGGCACCACTCTCTGAGCCAGACCAACGTTGTCATGGCTCGCTGACTCTGCATCTTCATCCTGTGATTCATCCTCAGGCTGTGCTTTTGGCTGGAGATGCTCTTGTTCAGCTGCCGCTTCCAGAGCCGCAATCGCAGCAGGAATTTGCTCTACGGTAATGATGCCTTGCGCATCATCTGGGGACTTGCCGATGATCTCCAGCAGCTTGCGGGCATTGGCATCCAGCATGATGAGATCTGCGGTCGCGCGAGATTTGAATTTATAGGCCATGGCGCTGCTCCTTTATAGGTCAATAAATTTGGGTCTGTTGAGGTTGGCTCGAAGTCGCGAAGAAGGCGTCTGTGGCGCTACAACGCAATCTTCGATCAATTCTTAACAGACCCTAGTAGCTGGAAGTGTGCCTAACTTCGTAGCTCACACCAAGCTCATCAAGCTTACGCCTTAAGCAGCTTTTGATAAGCCTTCAAAGTAGCGGGGGCCACCGACTGCAGCACCTGCTCGTAAGCCGTTTTGTGACGTGCCAGCAGGCGCATAGATGCCACGGTACGACCACGGCAAAACCAATGACAGGTGTGTTGCATCAGCATGAGCTCAGCCGTCATGGTGAAGGCGCGGCGTTTGCGATCATCGTCATCATCGGTGGCTTCGCTCACGCGGCTCGCCGCAATGGCTTTGGCGTGCAGCTTCATTAACTCGCGCATATCTACAGTAGCCGATGGGATCACCCGGGTCATATACGGCAGAGCCAGCGGCAAGGTACTGGCGCGCGTTTGCTCAGCTGGCAGCGCAGCAAACTCGTCTGCAAAACGTTGAAATTGGCTTGCCAGACTTCCCTCATTGCCCTCCAGCGTAGGCCAAATTTGCGCACGGCGCTGAGCATCAGGCTCGCCTGCGGCACGCAGATAGCCCTCCATTAAATTGGCCATCAGCTTTTCAATCTGAAAGCGCGATAGATGCTGAGCGAGAAGCTGAGTGTGCTGCCTTTGCTCCTGCTTCTTGAGCACAAAGAGCACAGCAGTGACGATGATGACGAGAGTGAAAAAATCCATGAAACAGAGCCAAGCACGCAGACAAGCGCAATGAGAAAAAGAATAAGTGTAGTCAGCCTAACGATGCGCCAAGAATTGGCAGCGTAATTCTCGGGATTACGGCTGCGCTGGGTGGCGATTACCTGTTTATTGACTACTGGCTGCTCGATAAATGGGTGAGACCACCCTAGGGTTAGCCACGTATGCGGCTTCAGCGGCTTTTAAGAAAGTCTAGCCAGACTCCTTAGATACCTATTTATTCGCTGCCGTTGTGTCCCATCTAGACTCCGCCCTTCCCCCTTCGCGCAAACGATTTTTCCAGCCTCGTACCCCTCAGTTCATCGCTCTGGCTCTGGCACTTTGGCTGACATTGACAGCCAATTGGGCCTTGTGGCTGCGCCTGCCTGAGTTAGAGGGCTATCACGGCAGCCTGAGCCTGCTGGTCATACGCGTGTTGCCGCTGGTGCTGGGTGCCAGCCTGCTGATCACTGCCTTATTCGCTTGGCCGCGCTTTACCAAGCCTTTTTGGATTGCACTGTTGCTAGTGGCAGCCAGCGCCCAGTACTTTATGGTCAGCTACGGCACCGTAATGGATAAGGGCATGATTCACAACATCTTGCAAACAGATGCGCGTGAGAGTGCCGACCTATTCAACATCAAGCTCATAGCACAGATGCTGGTGATCGCCATACTGCCGGCCATCTGGCTGTGGAAAACACCTCTTAAGCCTGCCCAAGGCATTCTGCGCAATATGCTGCGTACGGTGCTCGTGCTCGTGCTTGGCGCAGCGCTTATCGCCGCCGCGCTTGCCGTGTCATACAAAGATCTGGCCCCCGTAGTACGCAACAACCTGTGGCTGCGCTACATGTTCAACCCGATCAACCCCGTGCTTTCAGCCGCATCGGTAGCGCTAGACCCAATCATTAACAAGCCCAAGCCCTTTGCCAGCATCACCACGGGCGCAGCGCTGGGCACAAGCTATGCCGCAGCGCCAAAGCCGCCGCTACTGGTGCTGGTGGTGGGCGAGACAGCTCGCGCCAAGAATTTCAGCCTTAACGGCTATGAGCGCGACACCAATCCTGAGCTGAGCAAGCTCGACGTACTGAGCTGGCGCAACGCACGCTCGTGCGGAACTAGCACTCGCGAGTCCGTTCCCTGCATGTTCTCCAATCTGGGGCGCGAAGGCTATTACGCCTCCAAGGTCGAACATGACAACTTGCTAGACGTCATACAGGCCGCTGGGCTGGCCGTGCTGTGGATTGACAACCAGGCAGGCTGCAAGGGCGTGTGCAAGCGCATCCCCATGGCCGATACCGCCGACAGCATCAACACCCCTGCAGGCAAGGCGCTGTGCGGCAAAGATGGCGAATGTCTGGACGGCCTGCTGCTGAGCGGCTTGGACGAGCGCATCGCCAAGCTGGACCCCGTCCGCCGCGCCAAGGGGCTGGTGCTGGTCATGCACCAGATGGGCAGCCATGGCCCCGAATACTTCAAACGCTCCACGCCCGACCTCAAGGCCTTCAAGCCCGAATGCGCCACCAATGCCCTGTCAAGCTGCAGCAAAGAAAGTGTGGTCAACGTCTACGACAACTCCATTCGCTACACCGACCACTTCTTGGCTCAGACCATCAGCTGGCTCAAGGGGCAGCAAGACCAATACGAAACCGGCATGTTCTACATGTCTGATCACGGCGAATCACTGGGCGAGCTGGGCGTGTACCTGCACGGCATGCCCTACGCCATGGCTCCTGTAGATCAAAAGCATGTGCCCATGATTGCTTGGCTTGGAACCTTGGGCGCACGCACCCAGCTTGACCAAAGCTGCCTGAGCAAGACGCTCGATCAGCCGCTTTCGCACGACAACCTGTTCCACACGGTGCTGGGCTTGGTGGATGTAACGTCACCCACTTACCAGCGACCTATGGATGCTTTCTCCAGCTGCCGTACCGCTAGCTAAATCTCAGCCCTTCAGAACAAAAAAGGCCTGCCGGATAAATCTCCGACAGGCCTTTTTTGATCCAGTTAATCTAAAGCAATGTTATTCGTCGTTCACTCTCCTTGAGAGCCGCGATGTGCCCAGCCAGTCGTGTGCTTTTCAACCAGATTGAACAGCTCATACATCACCATGGCCATCGCGCCCACGACGATGAGGCCAGCAAAAGCCAAACCCATTTGCATGGATGAACCGGCAGAGACCAAGAGGTAGCCAATACCCTCATTGGCAGCCGTCATCTCACTCACGGTGGTGCCCACAAACGCCAGTGTGATCGCCACTTTGAGCGAGCCAAAGAAGTAAGGCATTGAGCGCGGCAGACCTACCTTGATCAGCACATCCCAGCGCTTGGCACCCAGCACACGCAACACGTCTTCTAGCTCTGGCTCTAAAGTCGCCAGACCCGTCGCAATATTGACCATCACGGGGAAGAAGCTGATGAGAAAGGCCGTCAAGATCGCCGGGCCTGCACCAATACCAAACCAGACCACCAAGATCGGCACAAACGCTGCTTTTGGCAGTGCATTAAAGGCCGTCATCAGCGGGTAGAAAGCGGCATACGCCAGGCGCGAAGAGCCGATCAAAAAGCCCAGCAGCACGCCTACCACAATGGCCAGACCAAAGCCCGCCATGGTCACCCAGTAAGTGCGCCACGCGTGCATGGCAATCGTGCCGGCAAACTCATACAACTGCTGGCCTATGGCCCAGGGGCTGGGGAAGATAAATTCCGACACCCCAAAGCCCGAGCAAATCACCTGCCACAGCAGAACGATCAGCAGCAGCAAGACCCAAGGCGCCCAACGTTCAGCGGTTTTTCTATGCTTCATGGTGCGCCTTATTGGTTGATAACAGTGCTGCTCGTCGCACCACCTTTGCGCATGGCGCCGATATGGCCGCGCAGTTCATAAACGATGTCTGAAAACTCTGGCGTGTACGTCACTTCCAAATCACGCGGGCGCGGCAGATCGATATCGCGGCGCACCACAAAGCGGCCGGGGCTCTTGCTCATCACATAGACGGTATCGGCCAGAAAAACGCTCTCGCGCAGGTCGTGCGTGACCAAGATCACGTTGAATTTTTGCTCGGCCTGCAGGTCACGCAAAATGCACCACAGCTCTTCGCGGGTGAATGCATCCAGCGCGCCAAAGGGCTCGTCGAGCAGCAGCATTTGCGGCTCATGAATCAAGGCACGGCAAATGCTGGCACGTTGCTGCATACCGCCCGAAAGCTGCCACGGAAATTTGTTTTCATAACCGGCCAAGCCCACTTTGGCCAGCAGTGCAATCGCACGCGCCTCGTACTCTTTGCGCTTTTTCTTGAACTGGGAGCGGTGCGGCTCCACGATCTCTAGCGGCAGCAGCACGTTATCCAGTGTGGTGCGCCAAGGCAGCAAAGAAGATGACTGAAACGCCATGCCCGAAATTTTGAGCGGCCCTGTCACGCGCTCACCGGCAACCGTGATGCGCCCAATGGACGGCATCTTCAACCCCGTGGTGAGCTTCATAAAGGTGGACTTGCCACAACCCGAGGGGCCAACGATGGCGATGAATTCGCCACGTTTCACCGTGAGATTAATAGCCTCCACCGCAAATTGATTGGCCTGCAGCAACTCTTCGTTGTAAGCCAGCCAAACATCTTTGAATTCGACAAACGGCCCTGCCGTTTCAGTATCTGAAGTATTCATACAAAACAGGGCGGTAGTGCTCATCATTCAAGCACATACCGCTATCAATCCATGAGCAATTATTTTTTCGGGAAAACGTCGAGATCGGCCGCAGGCGGCAGAAATCGGCCGTTCCAGACCTGATCAGGATTCACGCGTGTCTTGGTCGCATAGACATCAGACACTTGCGACGCCATCAGCGTCATGCGCGTGGGGCTGATCTGTCCAAAGCCTTCAGAACGGGCATCGGCAGTGTTGACCACACCATCCAGCGCCAGCTGCAGACGGCGGGTTTCCATGGCCGTGTTGACGATGCCGTCACGTTCCTTCACATAGGCGATGGAAGCCGCTGGGTTCGCCATCACGTCCTTAGCGCCTTTGGCAAAGGCTTTAAGGAACGCACGAATGGCTTCAGGGTTCTCGCGCACCATCTTGGCACTGGCAATGATGGCGTTGCCGTAGTGCTTCACACCGTTGTCCGCATAAGGCATGACCACCACATCTGCGGCCTTGACGCCACGCGTCTCCAGATTCAACATCGATGTGAAGCTAAAGCCTGTGATCGCATCAATATCACCACGCACCAGCATGGTCTCGCGCAGCGGCGGGTCCATCGTCGTCCATTGCACATCGCCTACCTTGTTGGCCTTGGCAAACAACGGAAAACCACGGCGACCGCCATCAAAAACCGGGGCACCCAGCTTCTTTCCCGTCAGATCGGCAGGCTTGGAGATACCTCTTTTTTTCAGCGCCAGTACTGCGGAGGGTGTGCTGTTGTAGACCATCATCACAGCCACGGGCTTGTCTTTGACGTCTGGGTTGTTGGCGTAAAACTCCATGAGCGCCGCCAGATCCGCAAAGCCCATGTCATACGCGCCAGAAGCCACGCGCTGAATCGCGCCGCCGGAGCCGCTGCCTGCATCCACCACCACATCCAGACCTGCTGCCTTGAAATAGCCTTTGGCAACAGGCTGCAAAAACAGGGCAGAAGGTCCCTCAAAGCGCCAGTCCAGCTGAAACTTGATGGGCGTGGCGGCAAAGGCTGCCGTGGCACTGGCGTATGCGCCCAGAGCCAGCACGGTCTTCATGAACAGTCGCTTGTTTTGCATGACGGATTCCTCTCTCTCGGTGGCTTATAAAAATTTAATGCGTTCATCAACTAAGCAATTGGCGTGCCTGCTTTTAACGCCACCCTGAAAAACAGCCCCTGCGACTCACAACAGTGCACGCTGCACAACATCGTGCATGCCTTCAAGCGCCGCTACGCACCAAGTTGAAGCAATGCACCAAAAACAGCATCACCCCCTTGAAATCCTTTCTGGCACGTGGTTTGCTGCACTCAAATTAAGAGTAGAAGCGTTCAGCACGGTGCACTGTTCCCGGCAAAAGGGAGGCAGCAGCTTCGCGGGTCATTGCTCTTGAAGTGGGCGCGACTTTGGCCGCGCCTGTTCATCAGACTTCAGCGGCCCGCTGACGCACTAAGCCGATCCATGCGCGAGCGTCTGAAGTCATCGCAAGAGAAAAATGGATGCAAACCATGAATGCCAGCCAACCCGTTTACACACTGGGCGAACTCGACAAGGAAGCCCGCATGGGCGCACAGGGCGCGGAGACCCATGCCCGTGAAGTGCGCGTAATCGATATCAGCAACTTTGAAGCACGCAAACCAGAAATTGCCGAGCAGCTGTGGAGCGCTGCGGTAGACATCGGCTTCTTTCAAGTTTCAGGTCACGGCATTGCGCAAACTGATATTGATGCGGCCTTCGAGCGGGCGCGGCAGTTCTTTGCCCTGCCCGCAGCAGTCAAAGCGCAATGGCCACTGACACGCAATGCCGGCTGGGAGCACAAAGCGCAAATTCGCCCCTCCACCAAGACGCCAGACCAAAAAGAGTCTTATCAAGTAACGCGCCCGCGCATGCAAGGGCTGTGGCCCTCGCAAGAGGAGCTTGCAGGCTTTCAGCAGGCCACGCTGGAGTTTGAGCAGCAATGCTGGCAAGTGGGTATGCAACTGCTTTCTTGCTTTGCGTACAAGCTGGGCTTTGATGAAGACTTCTTTACCCGCGCACACAACCCGGCAGTGCTCAGCTACCAGAGCACGCTGCGCATGCTGCATTACTTTGCGGTGGACCCTGCACTCAAAGACGAAGCAGGCCTGTGGCGTGCTGGCGCGCATACGGACTTTGATTGCCTGACCCTGCTGTTCCAGCGCGACGGACAAGGCGGCCTGCAGGTGCTGCCCGGCAAAGAGGCAGAGGCCCAGCAATGGACGCCGGTCAAGCCGGTCGATGGCGTCATCACCTGCAATATCGGCGACATGCTCATGCGCTGGAGCGATGACCAGTTGCCCAGCAATTTCCACCGCGTACGCAACCCGCTGCCGCATGAATATCAAGGTTCGCGCTACAGCTTGGCATTCTTTTGCCAGGCCAATGAAGATGCAGTGATCGAAGGCCCGGCCAAAAAATATCCGCCCATCACAGGGGCGGAATATTTGCGTCAACGCATCTCAGCGAACTTCTCGAACAGGTACTGACACCCCCTTCCCCCCTCTCTCGCTACGCCGGTGGGGGACGATGTAGGCCGTGCCAGTTTTAAAGACTTGATTACTTCAAGGAAGTGATCAGATCGATGTATAGCTGCTTGGCTTCATCGGCCGATGTGCCTTCTAGCTTGGCCCAAGCATCCCACTTGGCGCGGGCCACCATGTCAGTGAAGCTGGGCTTCTTGCCTTCGTTGTCACCCTCTGTCGCCTGCTTGTACAGAGCATAAATCTTGAGCAGCGTGGCGTTATCGGGGCGCTCGCTGATCGAGGTGGAATTCTTGACTGCGTCTTCAAACGTGGCGTTCAGATCGGACATGTGAGGCCTCCTGGGGATTTAAAAATCCAGATCAGTGTAGCGAAGATTTGGTCAAATTAGAACGATCGTTCTTTTTTAGATGCAAACCCTGATCATAAAAAAAGGCTGGCATCAAGCCAGCCTTTGCACCATCAGCATGCATTAGCTTCGCGTCGGCTCTGCCAGCCAGCGCTGGGCCAGTTTGACCCAGAAAGTAGCGCCCAGCGGAATCAACTCGTCGTTAAAGTCATAGCTGGGATTGTGCAATGTGCAGGGGCCGCCGCCGTGGCCCAGTGCGCGGTGGTCGCCATCGCCGTTGGCGATAAAGCAATAGGCACCGGGCTTTTCCAGCAGCATGAAGGCAAAGTCTTCGGCGCCCATGGAAGGCTCTTGAGCCACCACACCTGAATCACCCAAAATCTCGCGCATCACGTTCTGCGCAAATTCGGCTTCGGGTGCGGTGTTGATGGTGGGCGGGTAGTTGCGCACAAACTCAAATATGCATTGCGTGCCGTGGGCCGCACACAGTGATTCGCTGATCTGCTTCATGCGCTGCTCGATCAAATCCAGCACTTCCAGCGAGAAAGTGCGCACCGTGCCTTGCAGCTCTACGCTGTCGGGCACCACGTTGGTGGCCTCGCCTGCATGAATCATGGTCACAGAGATCACGCCCGCTTCAATCGGCTTCACATTGCGGCTAACGATGGTCTGAAACGCCATGATGAGCTGGGCCGCCACAGGCACCGGGTCCACCACCATATGGGGCATGGCCGCGTGGCCACCCTTGCCGCGCACCACGATCTTGAACTCATTGCTCGAGGCCATCGCTGGGCCCGCACCCACAGCCATGGTTCCGGCCTTCATGCCGGGCCAGTTGTGCATGCCGTATACGACCTGCATGGGGAACAAGGTGAACAGACCGTCATTGACCATCTCACGCGCACCGCCGCCGCCTTCTTCTGCGGGCTGGAAGATGGCGTAAACCGTGCCCTCAAAACTGTCACGGTGGGCAGCTAGGTATTGCGCAGCAGCCAGCAGCATGGCGGTGTGGCCGTCGTGGCCGCAGGCGTGCATTTTTCCGGCGTGGCGACTGGCATGTTCAAAGGTGTTGAACTCCTGCATGGGCAAGGCGTCCATATCGGCGCGCAGGCCAATGGCGCGACCACTCTTGCCGCCATCGCGGCCGTGGATGATGCCTACGACACCGGTCTTGCCCAGCCCACGATGGGTGGGAATGCCCCATTGCTCCAGCTTGTCTGCGACTAGATCAGAGGTGCGAATTTCTTCAAAACACAGCTCTGGATGGGCGTGAATATCGCGACGCAGCGCGGCAATGTAAGGGGCGCTTTTTTGAAGTTCGGGCAGCAGGGCCATGCGCTCTCTCCTTGGGGTCATCATTAGCAAAACGCAATGATGACCCAAAGTCAAAGCGGCTGAAGCCTCGCTACATCAAAGCCTCACACTCAAGCCTCACACGCGCACCTTGCCATCGCCGGTGAGCATGGACAACTCCACAAAACCGGGCTTTCCGGCTTGAGGGCGAAAGGCAATGGGGAAGCCCGCCACACGCTGGCCATTCATGGCGTCGAGCGCTGCAACCAGTCCATCGCGCTGCAAACGATTGGCAGCCGCTGCAGACTTCAATGCGTCGCCTACAACGCGTGCGGCCAGATAGCCTTCAAGACTTGAGTAGTTCGGCGGCCACGCTTCACCACTTTTTTGCAGCGCTGCGAGAAACTCACGGCTGAGCGGATTTGAGGTTTTAAAGGGCGAGGGAACGACTTGGCTGACCACCACGCCTTCAGCTTCTTTGCCCAACTCTTGTGACAGCGCCGATGTGCCCACAAACGAGACGTTATAGAACTGCCCGCCGTAGCCCGCTTGGCGCGCCGCACGCACAAAGGCTGCGCTGGCGCCATAAGTGCCGACTTGCACAATCACATCCGAGCCCAGTGTGAGCAGTGACTTGACGGCCTTGGTCACGTCCGTAGAGTTGCGCTCTACCGTGGCAGCGCCCACGGGCCTGAGACCGTGGCTTTGAAGCGCCACCGTCACGCCATCCATACCCGACTGGCCATAAGCATCGTTTTGGTAGAAAACCGCAATCTTCTTGAGCCCCAGCGCCACCAACTGCTTGACCATCATCGCGGTTTCATCGGCATAGGATGCGCGCAGATTAAAGACGATCTGCGCCAACTTGGGGTCGCGCAAGCCAGCACCACCAGTGAGTGGAGCAATCAGCGGCACCTTGGCTTTTTGCAGCAGGGGCAAGGCCGCCATGCTGGTGGGGGTGCCCAGATAACCAAACAATGCCGTCACATCATCGGACAGAAATTTTTGTGTGTTTGCCACACAGCGATCTGGTTCATAGCCGTCATCTAGCGTGCGCAATTCCACTTGACGGCGGCCCACGCCACCTTGGGCATTGAGCTGATTGAAGTACAGCTTTGCGCCTTGAGAAAACTGAATTCCCAGCTGTGCAGAAGGCCCAGTCAGCGCGCAAGATTGGCCCAGCACGATGGGACCTGTCGCTTCTTGCGCATAGCTATTGAGGCCTAAAACTCCAGCTGTAACACCCGCAGTGGTGGTCACAAATTGACGACGATTCAAACCCATTCGTTTGTCTTCCATTGTTCTCATCTCTTAACTGACTGCTGATGGCTAGGAGCTAAATGCACCCGCTTCGTTATGTCGCATTTCACGTTTTTGACATTAATGCCAGTCGCATAATAGGCTGACAAAGCGGCTTTTCCCGCAAATTGCCTCGGTTTTCTCACTCAATATGCCTCATATCGCTCAAGTTCGCGGCACCTGCCCGCATGACTGCCCCGACACCTGCGCCCTCATCACCACCGTTGTTGACGGCACAGCCATCAAGGTTCAGGGCAATGCAGAGCATGCACACACCGGCGGAGTGCTCTGCGCCAAAGTCAGCAAATACACAGAGCGCACCTATCACGCAGGCCGTGTTCTGCAGCCGCTCAAACGAAGCGGCCCCAAGGGCAGTGGCCAGTTCACTGCCGTGAGCTGGGATGAGGCTCTGAGTGATATTGCCCAACGCCTGCACCGCATTGCGCAGCACAACCCCGAGGCCATTCTTCCCTACAGCTACGCCGGCACCATGGGCATGGTGCAAAGCGAAAGCATGGACCGGCGCTTTTTTCACCAGCTCGGCTCAAGCCTGCTGGACCGCACCATCTGCGCCAGCGCTGGCAGCGAGGCGCTCACTTACACCTACGGTGGCAAGCTGGGTATGCGAGTGGAGTTTTTTGCCGAAAGCCGACTTATTTTGATCTGGGGCAGCAACAGCATTTCCAGCAATCTGCACTTCTGGCGTTATGCGCAAGAGGCCAAGCGCAACGGTGCAAAGCTAATTTGCATAGACCCGCGCAAGAGCGAAACCGCTGACAAATGCCACGAGCACTTGCAACTTCTGCCCGGCACCGATGCCGCGCTGGCACTGGCGCTAATGCATGAGTTGATCGTCAACGACTGGCTCGATCACGACTATCTGGCCCAGTACACACAAGGATGGGACGCTCTCAAAGAAAGAGCAATGCAGTGGCCGCCAAAGCGGGCAGCTGAGGTTTGCGGCCTGACCGTGGAGCAAATCCAATCACTGGCCCGTGACTACGGCACCAGCCAGCCAGCCGCCATTCGCCTGAACTATGGCATGCAGCGCGTGCGCGGCGGTGGCAATGCCGTGCGCGCCATTGCCTGCTTGCCCGCCTTGATTGGCGCTTGGCGCAACCGCGCCGGCGGCTTGTTGTTATCAAGCTCCAGCGCCTCACCCTTCAAACGCGCTGCGCTGCAAATGCCTGAGCTATTGGGAGATCGCCGCCCGCGCTCTCTCAATATGAGTCAAATTGGCGATGTACTGCTGCGCAAGGGCGATGCAAGCTTCGGCCCGCAGGTACAAGCCGTGGTTGTCTACAACAGCAACCCTGTGGCCGTGGCCCCAGAATCAGCCAAAGTGGCCGCAGGCTTTGCACGCGAAGACCTGTTTACCGTGGTGCTTGAGCACTTCATGACCGACACGGCCGACCACGCCGACTATGTGCTGCCCGCCACGACCCAGCTAGAGCATTGGGATATTCATGGCAGCTACGGCCATACCGATGTGCTGCTCAACCGAGCCGCGATTGCGCCAGAAGGACAGGCGCGGAGCAATGCGCAAATCTTTCGCGATTTGGCGGCGCACATGGCTGCACTTGACCCAGCCTTTGCCGCGCCTCATTTCTCAGAATCAGATGAGACGCTATGCCGCACAGCCGTTAGACATACCGCTATTAATTTTGAAGAACTGATGGAACGCGGTTTTGCGCATATTCCGCTGCCAGAAGCACCTTTTGCACAAGGCGGCTTTGCCACACCCTCAGGCAAATGTGAGTTTGACAACCCGGCGCTGGCCGCACTCGGCATCAGCACCTTGCCTGACTATGTGCCCAATTACGAGCCGCCAACGACCGAGTACCCGCTGGCCATGATCTCGCCGCCCGCGCGCAACTTTCTCAACAGCAGCTTTGCCAATGTGCCTAGCCTGAGCCGCATGGAAGGCAAGCCCATGCTGGAGATGCATCCCGAAGACGCCGCCGCACGCGGCATTGCCGATGGCGATGTGCTGCGCGTCTTTAATGCCCGCGGCGAGCATATCTGCCACGCCAGCATCAATGGCCGCGCACGTCTGGGCTTGGTGGTGGGGCTGGGTATCTGGTGGCGCAAACAGGGGCTCAACGGCACCAATGTAAATGAGTTAACGCACCAAAACCTCACCGACATTGGCCGTGCGCCCTGCTTTTACGACTGTGCGGTACAGGTTCAGCGAATAGGGCCTGCCTGACGCACCCCGTATCGTGGTTGACCATGAACAGGGCACTAGCCCGAGCAACCATAATGCGAGCAAGTACTCAATGAACATGTGACAGGGGACTGTCCGCCCTGAAGTTCAGGACCCAAGACCTCTGCGTCACCGCAAGACATACTGTGAAGAAATCCTCCATCTGGCGCCGCAGCCTCGCGCCCTCCCGGTTTGACCTGCTGCGCCTGATCCTCGCTCTGACCATTGCCAGCGCGCTGATTCCGTTTATCAACACCTTCTACGCCGGCTATCTGGTGCAGCGCCAGCAGTTGATAGACACCACGCTCGAAGGCCACCACGCCTACTCCACCAAGCTGGCCAAGAGCACGGATGACTTTCTGCGCTCAGCCCTGCAGCAATTAGGGTACAGCGCTCAGCTCATGGCCTCTCACATGCAGAGCCCCGAGTATCTGGCTAACGAAGCCCAACGCCTGCGCCTGCAGACCAAGAGCTTTAACTCCGTGACCATCATCGACCCCACGGGTTATGTGCTGGCAACCTCACCCGAAACCTTGCAAATCAAGGGCAAGACGCTGCAAAGCGCTGGTGTGGTGGAGACCCTGACCCAACGCGGCCCGGTGGTCAGTCAACCCTATCTGTCCGTCACGGGTAACTACATCGTCTTTATCTCGCAGCCTATTTTTAGCGCTGACGGGCAATACCTCGGGGCTGTGGGCGGAAGCGTCTACCTCAAGGAAGACAATATTCTCGACACCCTGCTGGGCTCGCACTTCTACCAAGACGGCACTTACGTCTATGTGGTGGACAAGAACAAGCACATCATCTACCACCCCGACAGTCATCGCGTAGGCGACACGATCATGAATAACGACGTCATCAACGCCGTGATCAAAGGGGAGTCTGGCACAGCCACCGTGTTCAACAGCAAGGGCGTGGAAATGCTGGCGGGCTACGCCATCATTCCCGTCGCCGGCTGGGGCATCGTGGCCCAGCGTCCCAAAGCCACCACGCTGGCGCCGCTCAACAAGCTGATGGGCGCCGTGCTCTACAAAACACTGCCTATTGCGATCATCATGCTGCTCTTTATCTGGTGGAGCGCACACCGCATTGCCAGCCCGCTGCGCCAGCTAGCCAATGGTGCCCACGATATGGACAAGCCTGATACTGCGGAAAAAATTCAGGCCGTCAAATCTTGGTACTTCGAGTCTTATGAGCTGAAAAAAGCCATGCTCAAGGGCTTGAACCTGCTGCAACGCAACATCACCAAACTGCGCGAAGACGTCAACACCGACCCGCTGACCAAGCTAGGCAACCGCCGCCACTTGGAGGCCGCTGTGGCCGCCTTTGAGGCCCAGGCGCTCAGCTTTTCTGTGATTGCCATCGATATCGACCACTTTAAACACATCAACGATAGCTTTGGCCATGAAACCGGCGACGAAGTGCTCAGGCAACTGGCACACACCATGCGCGGCGTCTCCCGCGCCGGCGACGTTGCCTGCCGCGTGGGCGGCGAAGAATTTTTGCTGCTGCTGCCCGGCGCGCAGCTCGAAGCTGCAGCCAACGCCGCCGAGCGCCTGCGCCAGCTGGTGGAGGTCATGGAGATCCCACAGGTCGGCAGCATCACCATCTCGCTGGGCGTGGCGCAGTGGCCGCAGAGCCATGACGACATCAAGACCGTCCTCCAGCAAGCCGATGCTCTGCTCTACAGCGCCAAACGCGCTGGCCGCAACCGGGTAGCCGTCAACGGGGTTGAGTCATTGCCAGAGAGCTGATTAAAGAGCGTCCAAGACCGCCCCAACCTCATACCCATGCAAACAGGAGACATCGCGCTTCATCGCGTCTCCTTATCCTTGGGTCCCATGCCTTGCTGCTGCACGCGGCGCGCTTGCTCAACACGCTCTCGCTCTTTGCGGCGGCATGCATTGCAGCGCATGGCACTGGCAAAGACGGAGCCCTTGGCCACCTCGTACCACCACTTTTGCTGAGTCGCACGCCAGACTTCTTCACTGGCGCAGTCTTTGCAGGTAAACGACTGATCCGCATAGCAACCGCGTGCGACAAAGTCCGGCACACCATAGCTATTGAAGGGCGCCAGCAACTCGGGGTTGCAAGGCGCAGTGCCCAACGCTGTGGGCTTGGGCACTGCCGCCGCCCTTGCCGCACTCTGGCTGGCCCGTGCCGTGCGCTGGGCCTGAATTTCCGCCTTGCGTTGCTTGCCACTTTTCATAGCGCGCTACCTTACTCCATCACAAGATAAACGCCCAACCGCCCACTGGGGCGTCCACACCTTCTCCAACCAGACCTTGCCTTTGGCCATGTCTACAACTCATGCACGAGCAGCGACAAGCGATGCAGCGAGACATAGCGGGTGCCGCGCCGTGTGCATTCACGCAGCAGGCCTTCCTGGGTAAATCCCGTGTGGGTCAATAGCTTGATGGAGGCTTGGTTATCGGGCTCCACATAGGCCACCACACTGTGCAGCGCCAGTCGCTCAAAGGCCCTGGGCAACCACTGCCGCAGCGCGCAGCGCATCACGCCCTGCCCCCAATGGCTGGGCAGCAGCCAGTAACCCAGCTCGGCACTGTCACCATCCTCGTCGCGGTCATAGACGCCAATGGCCCCAATCAACTTCCCCTCCATGCAGATGGCTTGCCACCAGGCATCCCCTTCCGATGTCTGCACGGTGTACCAGTCC
This sequence comes from Comamonas sp. Y33R10-2, assembly GCF_019355935.1. Lineage (NCBI taxonomy): Bacteria > Pseudomonadati > Pseudomonadota > Betaproteobacteria > Burkholderiales > Comamonadaceae > Comamonas > Comamonas sp. Y33R10-2. Next base: position 3,202,552 of record NZ_CP079925.1, on the reverse strand, counting down.
AATTGCTCGCTGGCAATGGTCTGGGCATCGGTATGGGGAGTCTCCAGCCCATAGAACTGCGTGACCTGAGCGTCCCCCATGGCGATGGCAATGGACGGAAGGTCAGAAGCTTGAAAATCGCGAAACTGCAAGGAGGTGGGCATGCACCATTATCAGCAAGCGCCCACCGAAGCCTTGGGGAGTGATTTGCGGCGGCCTTTGCACAGATCTTTAATGGCCTCAAAGCACAACGCTAGCACTCATCAATACATAGCAGCCAGCCCATGCATCACATGGACTTTCGACTGTTTTTCATGAAAAAGGCCCGATCATCTCGGGCCTTTTTTGGTATGCGGATTGCGCTTAATCCAGCTTCACACCAGCAACCTTAATCACCTCGCCCCAGCGCTTGGCTTCAGCCCGGGCCAGTTGGTGGAATTGTTCAGGCGTGCCAGGCAGGGCTTCCATGCCGAAATCGGTCATGCGCTTGAGCACATCAGGGTCTTGGAAGGCTTTTTGCAGATCACCATTGATGCGCTGCACCACTGCTGGCGGCATGTTCTTAGGGCCCAAAATGCCTTGGAAGGCATAGACCTCGGAGTCTTTCAAACCCAATTCGGCCAGCGTGGGCACATTGGGCAAGTTAGGCACGCGCTTGGCCGTGCCAATGGCCAAGGCTCGCACCTTGCCAGACTGAATCAAAGGCAGACCCGAAGCCAAGTCCAAGAACATGCAAGGCACTTGCCCGCCCATCACATCGGCAGCAGCGGGCGCTGCACCTTTGTAAGGGATGTGGGTCAGATGGGTGCCTGTGCGGCTTTTGAACAGCTCCATGGCCAAATGGTGGGGTGAGCCATTGCCGGGCGTGGCGTAGTTGAGCTTGCCGGGGTTGGCCTTGGCGTAAGCCAAAAACTCTTTGAAATCCTTGGCTTCAAAAGCCGGGTTCACCACCAGCGCCATTGGGAAGCGGCTGATACCGCCGATATAGGTAAAGTCCTTATCGGGGTTGAAGGGCAGCTTGCTGAACAGGTGCTCATTGAAAGCCAAAATCGCGTTGTCTGCCGACATGATGGTGTAACCATCAGGCTTGGCCGAAGCCACCATCTGCCCGCCAATATTGGTCGAGGCACCGGGGCGGTTATCAATCACGATGCTCTGCTGCAGCGTCTTGCGCATGGCTTCGGCCAAGGTGCGGGCCAGCACATCGGTGCCGCCACCCGGTGGGTAAGGCACAACCCAGCGCACAGGATTGGCGGGCCATTCCTGCGCCATGGCAAAGGGGCTGGCTGCTGCAGCCGAAGTGGCAGCCACAGCGGCTAAAAATTGTCGACGGTCCATCATTTGTCTCCTCAGGTTTATGTTTTGGGTGATGAAGTCTTGGTATCTCTTCGCAAAGCTGCTTGCTCTATTTTTTCATAGCAGCCTGTGCTTATCTTTATTTGGCTTCCATGCTTTTGATGAGCTTTCTGTGATCTGAAGACGGCATGAAATCTACGCGTTCCACTCGATATCCCTTTTTGCGCAGCAACTCGGGCAAACCCACAGGCCCCACCATATGCAATGCGCCTACTGCAGCAAATACGGTCTTTCCTTGGTCCAGCAGCGCCGCAATACCGTCGGCCATGCCGGGGTTGCGGTCATCAATCAAGCGCTTGAGCTGGGCTCGCTCGCGCTCTGTATTGGCGCAATCGCACCAGTCGGCATAGTTCTCCAGCTTGCGCGCATTGCCGCTGGCCCACACCTGCGCCAGCAGTTGCATCATCTCGGGCGCCATGCCGCCCTCTAACTGCTTGAGTCCATCGCTCACGGTTTCGGCAATCTCTACCGGGTCATCGGACACCAGTTCTTTGAGCTGAGCCTGTACGGACTCCAGCCCTGTAATCGGTTTGCCCAGCGCATGAGCCATACCCGCCAGCGTGATGTCTACGCCGTACTCTGCATTCAGCCCTTGCCGGCTGCCAGTTTTGGCGAGCAAGCCCAGCACCTGCGCCTCAGGCCTCATTGCTGCCAAGTCTTCAGCGCAGGCCAGCTTGAGCTGCTTGGCTAGTCGCTGCTTCAAGTCTGTCGCCAGAGGCGGTGCACTCGCCTGAGCCTTCAAGCCTTGGAGTAACTCTTGACCTACGCTGGGATCTAGCAAGTTCAACTCTAGCGCCAGCTGATCTGCCCCCTGCACAGCGCGCAAAATGCTGCGCCCCGGAACCATCCATTCGCGCTTACCCACATGAATGGTGCCGTAGAGCCAACTGGCACGCGCGCCGTTCGCTTTGCTATCCGTCACCCGCCAAAGCATGCCTCGGTCTTGCGCTTGTGCGGCCAGCACTTTTAGCTCCGCCTCTGTGGGCATTTGCGGCTTGACCGGGCAGGTGATGGCGGCCGCTTTGCCCCCCAACTTCACGCCATGCGCAGGCGATGCAGCCAGAGCAAACCCAGACGTACATGCTGCGGCCAGCGATAGGACAAGAGTCAGCGCCTGAGCCAGCAAGGGGCGCCTCAGCGCAAAGCAAGCAGGTTGATGGTTCAACAAAGTCTCAGACCTTGGAGGCATCAGCCACAACAGTTTCGGCCGCGTCACCATTGCCACCGGGCGGCGCAATGTTCTGATCAATCGCACCAAAAATGCTTTGACCGTCTTTGCCCTTCATCTCGATGCGAATGGTGTCGCCAAACTGCATGAACTCGGTCTTGGGCGCGCCGTCTTGAATGGTTTCTATGCAGCGCTTTTCAGCAATGCAGCTATAGCCCTTGGGCCACTCCATGCGCTTGTCTTTGCCCTTACCAGTTTCCACACCGCGATTGCTCACCGTGCCGCTGCCCACAATGGAGCCTGCGCGCACATTGCGGGTCTTGGCGATATGGGCAATCAACTGGCCGAAGTGGAAGGTCATGTCCTCACCGGCATCGCACATGCCCACCTTGCGGCCATTCCAGCTCGATTGCAATGCGAGGTGCAAGCGACCGCCCTTCCAAGCGTCGCCCAACTCGTCCAGCGTCACCGCCACGGGGCTAAAAGCGGTGGCGGGCTTGCTCTGAAAGAAGCCAAAACCCTTGGCCAGTTCATTGGGGATCAGATTGCGCAGGCTCACGTCGTTGACGAGCATGACGAGGCGAATATCGTCCAGTGCATCCTTGGCGTCGGTACCCATGGGCACATCGCCGGTGATGACGGCAATCTCGGCCTCGAAATCAATGCCCATGGCCGTGCTGGGCACGATCACATCGTCGCAAGGGCCAATGAAGTCATCGCTGCCGCCTTGATACATCAGCGGGTCGGTGTAGAAGTTTGCCGGCACCTCGGCATTGCGCGCCTTGCGCACCAACTCTACGTGGTTGATATAGGCCGAGCCATCGGCCCACTGGTAAGCGCGTGGCAGTGGCGCCATGCAGCGCTGCGGGTCGAACGGGAAGGCATGGCGAGCCTTGCCCTGATTGAGTTCATGCGCCAGATCTTGCAGCTGGGGCGCCATATAACTCCAGTCATCGAGCACCTGCTGCATGCGGTTAGCAATGCCGGTGGCATAACAGGCCTGACTCAGGTCGCGCGACACCACAACCAACTGCCCATCACGCGAGCCATCCTTATACGTTGCCAACTTCATGCTCTATCCCTCTGCTTTGCTTATGTTGCTGGCACAATGCCTGTCAACGCCAGTCAAAATTATGATTGGTTAAATTGATTTAACTAAACAAAATACGATTCTATTGCAATGGATAAGGAACGCGCAGGAATTCAGTCGGTCGAAGTGGGTTTCACCCTCATCGAAGCCCTGGCACAAGCCAGCGGCCCGCTGATGCTCAAAGATGTCGCCGCCGCCGCAGGGATGAGTGCGGCCAAAGCTCACCGCTATTTGGTCAGCTTTCAGCGCATAGGCATGGTGAGTCAGGACGCACGCAACTCGCGCTATGACTTGGGGCCTGCTGCGCTAAAGGTGGGCCTGACTGCGCTGACCCGGATCGATCCGGTGCGCCTGGCCCGCGAGCGTATTCCCGAGCTGATCGACAACCTGCGCCATACGCTGGCGATTGCCGTCTGGGGCAATCACGGCCCCACCATCGTGCACTGGGAGGAATCGACCCAGTCGATCACCGCCAACCTGCGTTTGGGAGATGTGATGCCCATGCTGGCCTCGGCCACGGGCCGCTGCTTTGGCGCATGGCTGCCGCGTGAAGTCACATCGCCGCTGCTGGAGCCCGAGATCGAACGCGCTCGCAAAGCCAAGCGTTTGGATTTACCACTGAGCCGAGACGCCGTTACCGCCATGCTGACCGAAGTGCGCGAACGCGGCGCGGCGCGTGTGGTTGACTCCATGCTTCCCGGCATCGCCGCCATTTGCGCGCCCGTCTTTGATGCCTCTGGTCACATCGTGCTGGGGCTGATGACCTTGGGTTCACTGGCCACATTCGATTACGAATATGGTGGTGCGATAGATGCGCCGCTACAAGCCGCCGCCCTTCAGCTCTCCAGCGATCTAGGCTGGCGCGCCACAGCCAGCGCCGAGTAGACCCACCTGCTTTAAGTAACTCCTTCCCCCATGGGCCAAGCCACTCAGCCTCATCAGCCCCGCACCATCCTGATCCCCGTTGCCGGCGTGGTGCTCGTGGCCCATGCACTGGCGCTGTGGGGTCTGCCCAAGCTGAACCCGCCCAAGCCTGCAGATGCGCAAGTCGTGATGGAGACTCGCGTGCTGGAGGCACCGCTGCCGCCACCCGCCCCCACGCCACAGCCTGCACCACTGGAGCCTCAACCGACTCAGACTCCAGTACCAAAACCCAAACCACGGCCTGCGCCTAAACCCCCAACTCCTGCACCAGCGCCCACTGCAGCACCTGCCGAGCCTCAATTAGAGTCAAATCAACCTCTAGCCGAAGAGATACAAGGACAGGCAGCTCCTGAAACAGAAGCATTAAAAGAAACGCCTGCTGAGCCACCTGCTCCCACTCCACCGCCAGAGCCCATCTCCGAGCTACCCGAGGCCAATAGTGCAGGCACAGCTTTGCCGCTTCAAGTCACCCCCGCTGGCAGCGCACCACTGCCGCCGGGCACGGTGCTGCCGGTTGCTCTGCCCAACTCGGCCACGTTGGAGTTCAATGCATCCGGTCAAGTCAAAGGCTTTCAGTACTCCGCCGGAGCGCAGTTGCAGTGGCAGCATGACGGTCAGTACTACAGCGCCCGTCAGTCCATTAGCATGTTCTTGCTGGGCGAGCGCTCTCAGACCAGCGAGGGTTTGATAACACCCCAAGGCCTGCAGCCGCTGAACTTCAGCGACAAAGGGCGAAAAACCCAGTCCGCTGCCTTTGATGTGGCGAATGGCAAAGCCCATTTCAGCGGCGGCACGGCCGATGCAAGCATTGCCAGCGGCGTGCAAGACCGGCTCAGCGTGTTTTTGCAGCTCTCCGCCCTCATGGCTGCGCAGCCCGATAAATACCCACCCGGCACGCTGATCGAAATGACTGCCAGCAGCGCCCGCTCAGCCGCCCGCTGGCAATTTCGCGTGGGCCCAGCTGAAGCGCTGGACTTGCCATTTGGCAGCGTCATGGCTTTGCGGCTTGACAAGCTGCCCGGCAAAAGCAGCGGCGACCAACGCGGCTCCGTCTGGCTAGCACCCGCCATGCAATACTTGCCGGTACGCATCAAACTGACCCAAGCTCAAGATGACTTTGTCGATTTGCAGCTAAAAAAATACACGTCAGCACCGCAGTAAGCGCCGCCAAGCCTGTTGCCTGCAAGGCAAAGAGCCGCGCACTGGCTCTCTAGACAAGGCCCCACCTACTACCGCAAGCGAAAGCCGGGCCTGCACAACGGTGCCTAATCCATGGAATACTGTGATCAGGTGCCAAGAGCAGGCATTTCCACCTTGAAATGCGGCATCCTGTCGCCATGTTTATGGCTGGCATGCTCATAACGGAAATATAGGGGGAACACCATGCAAATGCTTTATGACTCGGAATCCTTTGCGGTGCTCCATTTGCGTCCTGATATGGAAGCAAACGTTCCGGCGGGAACCACGCCCGCCAAGGCCGAGCGTGAACACCAGTTGCCACGCCACGGTTTTGAAATCGTGGACAAACGCTCAGGCAAAGAGGTTTATCTAGACGGTTCTTGGGCCGAAATGTTCCAAAAAACTATTCTTGCTTGGCAGCAAGACGCGCCCACCGAAGAAGAGGTGGAAGAAACGCTAGACAAGTACACCGGCCTGGCCCAGCAACCGGTCATAATCCACTAAGCGATCAGCTTAAAAACAAAAGCCACTCATTCAACTGAGTGGCTTTTTTCTTGGTTCGTGCAGATACGATAAGCACTTACAGCTATGCTTTTTGCATCTTCCGCATCAGCCAGAGCAGCAGACTACTCAGCGCCATGCAGGCTGTAAAACCCAGCACCAGCCCTGCCCCACCTAGTGTCAGCCAGTAGCCCCAGTCCACACCCGTCTCTGGGCAATGAATCTCGCATTGCGCGTTGTGCTGCCAAGACACCCACATGAGTGCGCCGCCCAGCAGCAGCCCAAGCAAGGCGCTAAAAACAAGCAACAAGCGCAGATCTTTTTTCATGCGCTCATCGGCACAACTGCATCTCGCAGGGAACGCCATCCTTGTCACCGTCCATCTTGGTTCCGGGGCAGTTACGCAAAAAATAAGTGGCTTCTTCGCAAGAGCTCATCTGCGAGCAATGCGTACGGCCATCACATTTAAATTTTGAGATACTTGCACCCATATCTACCGCACGCGGCCTTGGCTCGGACAAGAGCAATGCCGGAGCACTCTCTACGCTGTGCGCCAGCTTTCGTTTCCCATCAAAGTGCGTATATGCCTGCCATGTACCAAAAGCTACAACCGCCCAAAATATCAACCTGAACACGATGCCCCTCCTGTTTTTATCTATCTAGGAACGAAGATCGTACCAATATTCAGCACTTTCACCATCTGCCCATTGTTGAAAAAAGAGGTGCCTTGCGCTGAACAAACTCCCGCCAAGGCACGACAATAGCTGGGAGGTTGGGGCTAATACCCCGTTGCCTCGCATCAAATTACGGTGGGCAAAGCCGGTGCGATTTTCTGAGGTACGAAGCCATGCCCCGTCTTTCAAAACAGGACTGGTCAATATGTGGACTTTTTCGCAGGCGCTTCCTCGCCCTATCTTCAAACCTCTCATTCTTGCCTCCGCCTTGCTGCTGGGCGGCTGCGCCCATCAAAGCACAGAGCTGACTAGCAATGCCCAGTGGCAGCAGACGCTGGCCAATTGGTCAGGCGCCCCCGCCATCTTGCTGGGTGAGCAGCATGACCAGACATCACACCACCAGTGGGAAGCGGCTACTGTGCGCCATCTGGCAGCGCAGGGGCAGCTTGCCGCCTTGGTCATTGAGATGGCACCTGCAGGCGGTGATACCCGCGCCCTGCAGCCCGGTGCCAGCGATGAAGAGGTGAAAAACGCACTGCTGTGGGCACAGGGCGGCGGCCCCGGCGGCTGGCCTTGGAAGGACTATGGCCCTATGGTGATGGCCGCTGTGCAAGCTGGCGTGCCTGTGCTGGGCGGCAATTTACCCCGCGCCCAGATGAAGCAGGTCATGGGCGATGCCCGTTATGACAGTCACCTGCCTACCGCCGGCTGGCAGTTGCAGCTCGATGCCATCAGGGATGGGCATTGCGGCCTGCTGCCCGAGTCGCAATTCACCCCCATGGCACGCATTCAGCTGGCGCGCGATGAAGCCATGGCCAAAGCGATCACCGCAGCACAAAAAGCGGCCAAGCCCGGCCAGACCGTGCTGCTGATTGCAGGGCGAGGTCATGTGCGCAGCGATATTGGCGTACCCACCTGGTTGGCCCCGGAATTCACGCCAAAAGTAGCTATAGCCCAATCAGATAAAGCACTAGAAGCTATCAATATGAAAGCAGACAAGCTTCTGACTCTGGCGGGATCCGCCTCTAAAGATCACTGCGCAGAGCTTGGCGCACAGTGGAAGAACAGGGCTGCGCCCAAGCCCTGATTACACGAATTAAAGCGGCAACGGTGAAGCATCAACGGCTAACCACCAGCGACTGACGCTCAAATCATCACATGCTCGGTGGCAACTTCAATGTCCACCAGCGGCAAGCCATCACGTGCTTTTTCCAACAGGCGCGTGAAGTCATCTACAGGCACCGGGCGGCTGCATAAGTAGCCTTGGAAGTAGTCGCAGCCTTTTTGCTGCAAAAACTCCAGCTGCTCGCGTGTTTCCACACCTTCGGCCAGCACTTTCAAGCCCATGGCATGACCCAGTGCAATGACCGAGCTGCTGATGCTCATATCGTCAGCACTATGGGGAATGTCGCGGATAAAGCCTTGGTCGATTTTGAGAATATCGAGCGGAAAACGCTTGAGGTGAGCCAGTGAGGAGTAACCCGTGCCAAAGTCATCAATGGCCAGACGCAAGCCCAGACCACGCAGGCGAGTGAGTACATCCAGCGTGTCTTCGGGCTTTTCTGCCAGCGCGCTTTCGGTGATTTCTAGCTCCAGAAATTCCGCAGGAAAGCACGACTCCGCCAGCACCTGATTGGTAGCCCCCACCAAATCGGTGAGCAAAAATTGCTGCAGCGAGACATTCACGGCAATCGTGAGATCGGGTAGACCCGCTTTTCGCCACGCTTGGCCTTGGCGACAAGCCTCGCGCAGCACCCACAGGCCTAGCGGGCCGATGATGCCCGAGCTTTCTGCCACAGGAATAAAGCGCGCCGGGGAGATCAAGCCTTCTTCTGGGTCCTGCCAGCGCACCAGCGCCTCAGCGCCGATCAGGCGACCCGTGTGCAAATCAATTTGCGGCTGGTAGTACAGACGCATATGACCCAAATCCAGCGCACGACGCAAACGCGCTTCTAGCTTCAGGCGTTCTCGCGCGGCCTGTGTCATATCCTCATGAAAAAAGCACCATGCGTTAGAGCCGCGGCTCTTGGCCCCATACACCGCGGCATGGGCGGCTTGCAGCAAGTCGTCAGCAGTCTGCGCATGCTCGGGGTACAAGCTGATACCCGCGCTTACGCTGACCACCACAGACAAACCATCGGGTGTGACCCAAGGTTTGCCCGCCGCAGCCATCAGGCGCTCTGCCATATCGACCGCAGCTTGACGCCCCGTCAGCAAAGGGGCCACCACGCACAATTCATCTCCAGACAGTCGGCCAATCATGTCACCGCTGCGCAAGGCGGCTTGCATCTGAAGCGCGACATGCCTGAGCACCTCATCGCCTATAGAGTGACCATAGCTGTCGTTCACATCCTTGAAGCGATCAATATTGAAGAAAATGACCGCCATACCTGCGCCTGTGCGCTGAGCGTCCGCCAGCGCTTCCCTCAGCATGAAGGTGAACTGCGCACGATTGGGCAGGCCAGTCAACACGTCACGATGCTCGAGAAAGTCCAGTTGCTGCTCACGCTCTTTCTCCGCCGTAATATCGGTAAACATACAAACGTAGTGCGTCACCTGATCATTGGCATCCTTGACTGCGCTCAGCGACATGCGCTCGGGAAAAACTTCCCCATTCTTGCGACGGTTCCAGATCTCGCCCTGCCAGTGCCCGTGAGCATGCATTTTGGCCCACAGGGCTTCATAAAAAGCCTTGTCGTGATGGCCGGACTTAAACATGCGCGGGGTTTGGCCCAGCATCTCTTCTTCGGTAAACCCCAGCAGCCGTGTAAAAGCGCGATTGACCGAGAGAATGCGGCTGCGCGAATCGGTGACCACCACGCCCTCAATGGTGTTGTCCACCACGGTGGAGGCAAGCCGGCGGCGCTCATCTTCTTCACGACTGGCAGTCTGGTCAGACAGCAGGCCTGAGATACGCAACAGTTGGCCATCCACATCTTTATGGGCCAGACCCCGGGCACGAAACCAGCGGTACATGCCGTCAAAGCACAGCAGCCGTGCCGATACGACCAGCTGGCTGCCCTGAGCTAAGGCCTGATCGAGCTGCTGACGAACAACAGCCGCATCTTCAGGGTGAAGGCGCTTGCGATAGTCAAAGTCATCGGCCAAGTTTTGGCCCTGATACTTAAGCAAGGCGCTCATGCCCGAAGAAAAATTCAGGCACTGCTCCTGCGCATCCCACTCCCACACGCCGTTGCCACTACCTTCCAGCGCCATGCGCAGCATCGTTTCACTACGCACCATAGCCTTGCGTGCGTTGACCATTTCACTCAAGTCTTGCAGCACGCAGACCAAGGCAATGGGGCCATCGACACCAGAATCAGCCACGCGGCTGGTGGTACACAGCACGGGCGTTACCTTGCCTGTATTGACATTGACGCAGCTGCGCAGCACTTGAAAGTAATGCGTGCGGCCGTCGAGCAAGCGCTCCAGCTGCAAGGCAATCTCGTCTTTATCGTCAGCAGGCACTAACGCACGAAAATCCTTGCCATACAGCGATTGCGTCGTGCAGCCAAGCCAGCCTGCCAGTTTGGGGTTAGCCCAGATGATTTCAGCGTTGCTGACATGCACGCGGGCCATGCCTGCTGGTGCATAGCGCACGATCAAGTCCAGCTCCTGCGCTGTTTCACGGCTACGCTGGTCTGCCTTTTGCTTGTTGCGCATAAAGCAAAAAGCGACCAGCGCCGTTACCAGCAACCAAACAAGAAACAAGCCCATCTGCCAAGGCAAGGACTGGCGATTGAGTGATACCCCAAAATAGTCAAGTACGCTTGCCTGCGCGGCCAACCACATCATTCCCGCACACACATAGAGAGTGACGACCACCCAAGGTGTGAGGCGAGAATACCCCCCATCGCTTTTCATGAATTTCCTTTGTCCGCAGAGTACTCGCCTTGCTGCGACAATTGCCGAGCTATGACCCAAGCCTATATTTTGACTTTATCTTGCCCAGACCGTCTGGGTCTGGTGCACGCCGTTTCGGGATTTTTGCTCGAGCAAGGCGGCAATATTGAAGAAGCAGCGCAGTACAACGACACCGTAACTGGCCTGTTCTTCATGCGCGTGCAGTTTGCCTGCGACAGCAAAGAGCCAGCCGCCCTTAAAGCATCTGTCGCCGAATTAGCTGATCAATATCAAATGCAGTGGAGTTTGCACTCCAAGGCAGAGCGTATGAAGACCGTGATCATGGTCAGCAAAGAAGGCCACTGCTTGAACGACCTGCTGTTCCGCTGGAAGTCGGGCCTGCTGCCTATCGAGATCAAGGCCATCGTCAGCAACCACCGCGAGTTCTATCAGCTCGCCGCCAGCTACAACATCCCCTTCCATCACATCCCCGTGACTGCTGCAACCAAGGCCCAGGCCGAAGAGCGTCAGTTCGAGATCATTCAGGAAGAAGGCGCAGAGCTGGTCGTGCTGGCCCGCTACATGCAAGTGCTGTCCAACGACCTGTGCAAAAAGCTGGCTGGCCGCGCGATCAATATCCACCACAGCTTCTTGCCCAGCTTCAAGGGTGCCAAGCCCTACTACCAAGCGCACGATCGCGGCGTTAAGCTCATCGGCGCTACGGCCCACTATGTGACAGCCGATCTGGACGAAGGCCCGATCATTGAGCAAGACGTGGCCCGCGCCGACCACACTGACACCGTGGAAGACCTCACGGCCCGTGGCCGCGACACCGAGAGCCAAGTACTGGCCCGCGCTGTGAAATGGCACAGCGAGCGCCGCGTGATCTTGAACGGACACAAGACCGTCGTCTTCCGCTAACCCCCCAACGTTGGGACTTTGCATGACTCACAGCCCCAGCGCCTTAAACAGCATCACCGCCCGGCGGATTCCGCCGATTCAATGCTTGCTGACTTTTGAGGCTCTGGCGCGGCTGCGCTCAGTTACGCAAACGGCAGAGGAGTTGTGCGTTACGCCCAGCGCCGTCAGCCACCGTGTCAAGCAGCTCGAGCAATTGCTGGGCGCGCGCCTGTTTGGCCGGGCAGATTTTTCGCTGACCACAGATGGCACAGCCTATCTGGCCCATGTGCGCGAGGGTCTTGGCGCACTACAGCGCTTTCCCGGTGCAGCAGCGTCGCCAGGGCGCAGACGCCTGAAATTGGCCGTAACGCCTACCTTTGCGCGCTCAATCCTGATCCCCCGCCTGCGCCAGTTCACCGAAGCCTACCCGGAGATCGACATTGCGCTGCAAGTGTCGATTCCGCTGCTGGACGTGATTGGCGAAGACGCAGACCTGATGGTGCGCTTTGGCGCCGGCCACTATGCCGATGTGGAGCACTTCGAGCTGGCCTGCGACACCGTCACGCCACTGGCATCGCCCAGCTTTGTGCGTGAGCATGGCCCATTCGAGCGCCCCGAAGACTTGGAAGGTATGCCCCTCTTGCGTAGCCCGCTGGAGCCTTGGCGCACCTGGTTTACCGCCACGGGGCTTGACATGACAGAGCCCAACGAAGGCTCGCAATTCAACGACATTGGCCTGATGTGCGACGCCGCCGCAGCCAGCATGGGCATTGCCCTCGTGCGCCACAAGCTGGGCGCGCCTTGGCTTGAAAATGGCACGCTGGTGCGACTCTTCGACATCGATGCCCCCAGCCCGCACGCCCACTACCTGTGCTGGAAGACCGGCATCATGGACCGTTGGGAATGCGCAGCCTTTGCCGAGTGGCTGCGCAAAGCCATGGGGTAATGCAAAAATCCGGCGCCAGCGCTGCGGATAACCTAGGGTCTGTTGAGAATTGATCGAAGATCGCGTTGCGGCGGCAAGGGGTTGGATGCAAGGCGCACGCCTGCAGCAAGGCTCATGCCTTGCAAAGGTGGGCAACGCCGCAGGCAGCCCCTTACCGCCGCAACCCGAAGGGAAGGAGGCAGGCCGGCCGCCACTCGTCGTTGCACTCCTTGTGCGGGATAGCACCCGCACTGCGTCGCACGCCTAGATTGGCAACCGGCCTGCCTCCTTCGCGACTCCGAGCAAATCTCAACAGACCCTAAATGGAGCGATCTCATGAACGCGCAGCCTCGGATTTACCCCGGCATTGATCAAAATCAGGCCCTTAACAGCGAATCTTCCTCCCTGCTCATCCGCGCTCTGGCCGGTACGGGAAAGACCACCACGCTGGCCATCAAGGCTGCGGATCTGATCCACACCAAGGGCGCGCGCAGCGTGCTGATGCTGGCCTACTCAGACGCCGGCATCAAAGCCATTGCAGCGCGGCTCACCCGCTTCACCACCTTGCAGCCAGAAGACCTTCAGCTCCTAACTTTGGAGCAACTGTGCGCGCAAATAATCAGCGAGCAAGGCGACCCCGTGCCCCTGCTTGCTTCGGGTCTGGAAAAAAATCTACTCATTGAGCAAGCCTATAAAGCGCTGACGCAAAGAATAAAACGACATGCGCAAAGCGAGCCTCCCGAGCTGAGCGACTACTTCGCCCGCCCGCTCGATATAAGCGCCTTTTTAGCCTTTGAAGCGCAGGCCAAGCAGCGCATGCTGGAGCGCAGCATCGATGACAGCGGCCTTGCCGCTTTGGACTATTGCCGCGAAAACGCTTTGGACTACGGCCTGTACCGACTGCTGCAAAGCTATGAGAGACTGCGCTTAGGCCCTACCCAAGAGCCGCTGTTCTATGCGCCCGGCGACTGCACCTATGCGCTGGCCTGCCAAATCGCGGCGCTGGACTTTGATGCCATCTTTCCCCTGCTGCATCAGCGCTTTGACGCCGTTCTGTTCGACGAACTGCAAGACCTAGACGAAGCCGCATTACTGGTGCTGCGCCATCTGGCACGCGGCAACGGCCGCTTCATCGGCGTGGGCGACTTTAATCAAAACATTCTGCCGGGAGCTTCCTGCATCTTTGGCGACAGCGCCCAGCGCATTCTGCAAGAGCTACCTGCCGATACCGCTCAGGTCACACTGAACACCACCTACCGCTTTGGCCCAGTCATCTGCCAAGAGCTTAACCAACGCTTTGGCGTGAAGTTTGACGCCCACTACCCCAACGCCACGGCGGGGTTTGAGCACCGCTTTGGCGATGATGACAGCTGCGCTAGGCAGTTACTGGATATTCATGCCGCAGTGGCCGGCCTGCCTCATCAACCCCAAGATCGCCCTGCAGCGCTACACATCATCTTGCGCTCCAGCGAAGACTCGGTGCTGCTGGAGTGGCTGTTCTCTCACGAAGGCGTGCACTATGCCTGCAAAGGCATGCAGCGCTTTTACCAACGCCGCGAGATTGCCTTGGTACTGGCCATGCTGTGGGCCATGAAAGGCTGCAGCGGCGACGCACTGCTTACGCAAGGCATCTTAAATAGCGCCGCAGAAGGGCTGATGCGCTACGTGCGCCACGCCAGCCCTCCTGACCAAGACCTGCTGGCCAACGGCCTATTCGATATGCAAGCGCTAGGCGATACCCCGCCAGAATCCGACACCCGCCGCATTGCCTCTGAACTCATAGGCCAGCAGCAAGCTATGCGCCGTTTCTTCGCTAGCATCCTCACGCCAGGCTCTGCCGCGACCAAACTGCTGGCACTGCCTGCCGATCAATGTGCCGATGCGGGGCAACTGTGCCAGCACCCTTTGCTGCGGCAATTCTTCGCCCAAGCGCCTATCAGCCAAGAGGAGTTGCGCCAGTGCCTACGCAGCTTGCAAGCGCTGTCGCGCATCTGCACCGGGCTTTCTGTCGATGAATTTTTGGGCCGCCTCAGCCTCATGGTTCAGTCCAGCATTGTCCAACACCAGCGCCAAGAAAAACCCAGCTTGCAACTGCTTACCGTGGAGCGCAGCAAAGGCCATGAATTCGAATACGTGGCCGTGCCCTTCGTCGATGCCAGACATTTTTCATCCAACGCCAGCGACTCGCAGCGCAACATGCTTTACGTCGCGATGACCCGCGCCAAAAAGCGACTGTGGGTCTTGGAAAGAAGATAGGCCCGCTCGCTCCAAGCGCAGTTATCTAAAATTCAGGCAAAACAGGCTCAGGTGCTTATATTAAAAAGACCAATAGCTATTATTTAATGAGCAAACTCGCGCTTTATCGCAAGCATTTCAAGCAAGCTTGCAATAAAGCTCACACCGCTGCTCGCGCCCATGCCCTACATTGGCAAGCATGACGCCTGCCAGCACCTTCACGGATCTTTTCGCCACCTCCAGCGATGCTGCCAACGCCGCGCACCGCCAGCCGGAACTGTCTGAGCGCGCCAAACGGCAGGCCGAAGTGCTGGCTGCCCTGCGCCCGCATGTGCCCGCTCACGCCCTGCTCTACCAGAGTGAAGACACCACGCCCTATGAGTGCGATGGCCTGACCGCCTACCGCCAGCGCCCGCTGCTGGTCTGCCTGCCCGAGACCTATGCACAGGTGCAGGCCGTGCTCAAAGCCTGCCACGCCGTGGGCGCGCCGGTCATTGCACGTGGTGCCGGCACGGGCCTTTCGGGCGGCGCCATGCCCCACCCCATGGGCGTGACGCTGTCGCTGGCCAAGTTCAACAAAATTCTGAACGTTGATGCCTACAGCCGCACGGCGCTGGTGCAATGCGGCGTGCGCAACCTCGCCATCAGCGAAGCGGCTGCGCCCTACGGCCTGTATTACGCCCCCGACCCCAGCAGCCAGATCGCCTGCACGATTGGCGGCAACGTGGCTGAAAACTCTGGCGGCGTGCACTGCCTGAAATACGGGCTGACGGTGCACAACGTGCTCAAAATCAAAGGTTTCACCATTGAAGGCGAGCCCGTCGAATTTGGCTCAGACGCGCTGGATACACCCGGCATGGACTTGCTGGCCATCATGATTGGCAGCGAAGGCATGCTGGCCGTGGTTACCGAAGTCACCGTCAAACTCATCCCCAAGCCGCAGCTGGCGCGCTGCATCATGGCCAGCTTTGATGATGTGCGCAAAGCCGGTGCAGCCGTGGCCGCGGTGATTGCGGCAGGCATCATCCCGGCAGGTCTTGAGATGATGGACAAGCCCATGACCGCCGCCGTAGAAGACTTTGTGCGCGCAGGCTACGACCTGACGGCCGAGGCGATTTTGCTCTGCGAGAGCGACGGCACACCCGAAGAAGTGGAAGAAGAAATCGAGCGCATGAGCGAGGTGCTGCGCAGCGCCGGTGCCACAGCCATCACCGTGAGCGAGAGCGAAGAAGAGCGCCTGCGGTTCTGGAGTGGGCGCAAGAACGCATTTCCCGCCAGCGGCCGCATCAGCCCCGACTACATGTGCATGGATTCGACCATTCCGCGCAAACGGCTGGCCGACATTTTGCTGGCCATTCAGGAGATGGAAAAAAAGTACGGCCTGCGCTGCGCCAACGTCTTTCACGCAGGCGACGGCAATCTGCACCCCTTGATTTTGTTCGATGCCAACAACCCCGACGAGCTGCACCGCTGCGAGCTGTTTGGCGCCGATATTCTGGAAACCAGCGTGGCCATGGGCGGTACGGTGACCGGCGAACATGGCGTGGGCGTGGAAAAGCTCAACAGCATGTGCACCCAGTTCACCACCGCAGAAAATGCCCAGATGTTCGCCCTCAAGGCCGCGTTTGACCCGCAGGCCCTGCTCAACCCCGGCAAAGTCATTCCCACCCTCAACCGCTGTGCTGAATACGGAAAAATGCTGGTGCGCGGCGGGCAGATTAGCCACCCCGATCTGCCGCGCTTTTAAACGCTCAACGCAACTGCGCCAGCCGCATGGCCAGTTCTGCATCCTTCAAGGCCAGTGCATTCAGCTGCGCAATAACAAAGCGGGCCTCGTCCACTCTGCGCAGGCCAAACAAGGCCTGATAGCAGTCCATCACGGACAAGGCCACATCACCCATTGACAGCCACTGCGGCGCGCAGGTCAGCAAGGCTTGCTGCGCCTGCTCATGACCGGCTCCGCTTTGCATGCCCATTTGCGCAATCGCCCACAGCGCAGACTGCGCTTCCACCTCATCCAGATCGGCGTGGTCTTGCACCACCAATTGCAGGGCGGCGCATTTGTCGGCCTCACCCACAGCAGGGTCGCCCAGCAGACGCCCGATTTCTGCAATTGCCGGTACGCGAGACGGCAGGCCGTGGTGATTCACGCTCATGCAGACACCAGCGCAGCGCCGCGCTGCAAGAACTTGGTGTATTCCTCATCGGGCACAAACAGGCCACCCGTGGTCCAGACGATATGCGTGGCGTTGCTCATGTACGGCAGCAGGTTCTGGCGCTGCAAATAATCTTGACCGGCTGCACTTTGCAGCAACTCACGCGGGCCGCTAAAGCCTGCTGCGGCTGAGGGCTCGATTTTCAGCGCTTCACTGTCATGTAGCAGGTTCAGGTGGCGAAACAGGGTTTCATCCTCCACCGTGAACACGCCGCCCAAGAAGCCGCGCACCACATCAGCGGCCAGCTCGGACGCGCGGGGCACGGCCAGACCGTCGGCTTCAGTTTGATTATTCAAGCCCAGTTCGTACACCGAAGGATGCGCCTCCAACCCCGGCAAGGCTTGCGCACCGGCCAGCATCTCGACGATGAAGCAAGGCGACTGCACAGGCTCGGCAAAAAAGCAATGCACATGTGGGCCAAAAGCCTGCTGCAAGCCCAGCGCCACACCGCCCGGTGCACCGCCCACACCGCAGGGGATGTAGACGAATAAAGGATGATTTTCGCCCGCAGTCCGCTTGGCATCTTGAATTTGCGCTACCAAATATGGAGCAGCTGCGGCATAGCCCAGCAACAGCGACAAGGAATGCTCGTCGTCGACAAAGTGGCAATGCGCATCTTGCTCAGCCAGTGCACGGCCCGCCGCTACGGCTTGGGCGTAGTCACCGGCATGCTCCACCACCTGCACGCCACGGGCGCGCAGGCGCTGCTTTTTCCATTCCTTGGCATCGGCCGACATATGAACTGTGGCTTTGAAGCCCAGCGCCGAAGCCATCACGCCAATCGACAGCCCTAAATTGCCGGTAGAGCCAACGGCCACCTCGTGCTGAGCGAACAGGGCGCGAGCCGCAGCTGAGGCTAGCTGCAGATAGTCACCATCGGCCAGCAAGCCGTGCTGCAGGGCAATGTTTTCAGCGTGCTCCAGCACCTCATGCACACCGCCGCGCGCCTTGACGGAGCCAGCCACCGGCAGGCTGTGATCGGCCTTGACCCACAGCTGACCCGCCTCTTGCGGTAACTGCAGTGCCTGCTGCATCTGCGGCACTTGCAACAAGGGCGACTCGATACGGCCATTGGATGCTGTCAGTTCCGGAAACAACTTCATCAATAGCGGCGCAAAGCGCTCAAAGCGCTGCACGGCCTGCTGCACTTGCTGTGCGCTGATGTCGTGGGTGGATTGCTCCTTCGCACTCCGCCCGGCCCACAGCGTGGGCTTGGCGCTCTGCAAGGACTCAATGATGTGGGTTTGCAAAGCCGAGGGGGCGGAGGAGGGATGCATAACGGGCTCTCTTAAAACCCGTATGTTAAGAGCGATATAACGCCTCTCGACAAACTGAGCCACGCTGCGGGAATTGATTGCCGGGGACAATACCGGCCATGTCCCAAGATCAAGACGCATCCAACTATCAGGCCCACCTGCAGGCCGGCAACGCACTGGTGCAGCAAGCCCAGAAGGTTGCCACGCAAGACTTCGAGCAGGCCCGCGGCCTGTGGCAAGCCGCTGGCAAAGAGTTTTATTCGGCACACAAGGCCGATGTAGCCGAGCCAGAAGCCGCTTTTCGCCTCGCTCAGGCATGGATGGCCGAGGCCCACGCGCTGCAAAAAGAAGGCTCGAACAACGCCCAAGTCATGTGGGCCAACGCCGCTGCGCAGTGCGAACTGGCTTTTGACCTGGAACCCGAAAACGGCCGCCTGGCCATGACCGCCGCCAGCTGCCACCTGTTTGCGGGCCAAAACGATGCCGCCAAGGCTTGGCAGCAAATCGGCATGCAATTACTGCCACCAGAGCCTGTGCAAGAGCAAAACTAAAGCGACTAAGAGCCGCAACACCACTTTTGATACATCGTTGCTTCGCCTTGGCGTACGCATAGGCTGCCTGCGGCTTCGCGACTGCGCGCAAATTTCCACAGAACATCGTCCTCTAAACAAAATGGCTTCAGTGTTTCAACCCACTGAAGCCATTTATTTATATGGACTATATGCTATTTAATTAAGAGCATTTCAGCGCAACTCAACGCGCACTCTGAGACAAAGCAGTGCGAATTTGCTGCGCATTGGCGCGCATGGACAGTGGGCCGCTGCTGCCCATCAGGTACCAAATCTGTGGATCGACAAACACCACTTGCTGCTTCTTGCCAGCCTGCGTTTGCTTGATGGTGTCATTGTCAAACAGCTCTTTGGAAGGCAGGACAGGATTGCCATCCTTGTCCTTGGTCGTGCCAGTGCCTGCGTTGCGGTCGATCACAAACAGCCACTCAGGGTTGAGCTTGGCAATGTCATCCATCTTCAAAGAAATGCCGCGTGTTTTAGCCGGGTCTGCTGGCAGCGCAGGCTTGACGCCCAGCACGTCATACAACAGGCCAAAACGTGAGCCGGGTGTTTGCGCGCTCATGTTCTTGTTAACCGCCAGCACCAGCAAGCCTTGCTCAGCCTTGGCAGCTACGGCGCGGGTCGCATCTACATCACTGCGCACCTGCTGCATCAACTTCTCGCCTTGTGCCTGCTTGCCCCACAGGCTGGCCAGCGTGCTCACATTGCGCTGCATATCACCCAACAAGTTGTTGCCAGAGGTGGATAAATCCAGCGTCGGCGCAATCTTGCTCAGCGTCTCGTACTTGCTGGCAGAGCGGCCGGCCACCACGATCAAGTCGGGGCGCAGCTCGCTCAGCGCCTCGTAGTCAGGCTCAAACAAAGAGCCCACCACTTTGTACTTAGCATTTGCATAGCCCGCCATATAGGCGGGGAAGTTGGCTTTGGGCACTCCGGCCACAGGCAAGCTCAGTGCCTGCATCGTGTCCAGCGAGGCCAAGTCATAGACTACTACGCGCTTAGGCGCCAGCGGCACCGTGGTTTCGCCCTTAGCGTGTTGCACGGTAATCGTTGTGGGGGCTGCAGCCTGAGCTGCAGACATTCCAGATGCCGCCAACAGTGCAAGGGCCAACCCCAGAGTCCTGCGACGTGAGTTAGAAAAATTCATGTATATCTCCTCAAAAAATCAGCGCGATGCTTAAAAGTCCACGGTCAAGCCAAGGCTCATGCGACGACCATCCAGCACAACGCCATAGTCGCTGTTGGTGACTTGACGGTTCGTCACGTTGTGCAGAGCCGCTCTCACGCGTGCTTTGCCTGTCAGGCGATAGACCACGCCAATATTCAACAGCGCATAAGCAGGGGTGCCGTCAGCCATGGTGGTGCGGCTGAGGTAGTCCGATGTTTTGCCGCGGTAGTTGGCTTGCGTCCAAACATTGAGCTTGGCGTTGACCTTCCAGTCCAGCACCGCATTGAGCATGTGCTTTGGCTGCTTGTTCAATGGCTGACCGGCAAAGTCACCGCTGAGCTGCTTAGAGTGTGTGTAGGTGTAGCTTGAGCTGAACTTCAGTGCCGGGGAGAAGCGGTAATCACCCGTCACCTCAAGGCCCTGCATACGCGCCTTGTCAACGTTCTTGTTGGTGCTCAAAAAGTAATATCGATTGGCGCCATAGCTGCAGCCCCAGTTGGCATAGTCGTTATTGTTTCTCGCATTCGGGCTGGTGCAATAACGGTCTTCAGCGATCTTGTCGTCAAAGTTGGTGTGGAACACCATCAAACTGGCATTGAGCTTTTTATCGACGCTTTGGAACATGCCGCCAACTTCAAAGCTGGTGCTGGTTTCCGGCTTCAGGTCAGGGTTGCCAATGCTGAGTGCACGATTGTTAGGTGCAAAACTTTGCCAGCCACCACCGCCTGTGGTTGAGCCAATACCCGCCGTAGACTGCGCCAGCGAAGGCTGCTTGTAGCCTGTGGAGACGCCGCCTTTCAAAGTCCATTGCGGCGTGTGACGATAAATACCGTAGACGCGGGGAGAGAGGTGGCCGCCAAAAAACTCATCACGGTCATAACGCAGACCCGTGGTAACGGACAGCTTCTGTGTCACGCTCCAGTCCACTTCAGAGAACAACGCACCAATCCAGCGGTCTGCACTGCTCACGCCCACGCCGGGCAATGCCGTCAGCAGGCCATTGGTTTCGTTGATAACTTTTTCAGTCTTGTACTGGCCGCCAAAGGTAATCAGGTGCTTGCCCCAGGCGTAAGTGCCTTGGCTGTTGAGGACATTGACGGTTTCTTTCTTCGTCAACTCCTGCACTTTCTCAGATACGTCACGCTGGAAATAAGTACTGGTCATGAGGTTGCCGTAGCGCCCTTCATGCGACAGCGTCATCACTTCCTTGTCATAGCGATATTCCGTTGGCTTACCCGTAGCGGTGGGGGCAATGCTTAAGCCCGGCGTCTGCGTCGTGTCTTGGCGCGCTGTGGTGTAACCCAGCCTGACGGTATTGTTCTTGTCAGGAGTCAGGGTCAGCTCCACATTGCCGTTTTGGCGCTTGCTTTCAGGTCGGCTAGCGGCGCCGTCAGAGCCACCGATGTAGGTGCTTTCATCAAAGCTTGTGTAGCCGCCGCCCGCCTTCAAACCCAGCAGACCAGGAATGATCGGACCCGCGACAAAGCCATCAACTTGGCGGCCATCATTGCTAATGTCGTTAAACGACTTCGTAAATTCGGTACCCAATTGACCATGCCACTTGTCAGCCGTTTTACGCGTGATGATGTTGATCACGCCGCCCATGGCGTCCGAGCCATACAGCGATGACATAGGGCCACGAATCACTTCAATGCGTTCAATCATGGCGATAGAAGGCAAGCCAATTTGCTTGCCGCCATCCGCACCATTCGTATTAACCGAGCGACCCGTAGAGACCGGACGCCCATCCACCAAATACAAGGTGTAAGACGCTGACATACCGCGGATGCTGATGTCTTGGTTGTTGCCACCATTGGTCACATTCACACCGGGAATATTGCGCACAGCATCTGCAATATCGGTATAGGACTGCTTTTCCAACTCTTCACGCGTGATCACCGAAATCGACGCAGGCGCATCCACAATGCTTTGCTCATGACCTGAAGCCGTGACCACCACAGTCTCCATTTCCGTATCTGCGGCAAGCGCAGCGCCTTGGCTCAGCAAACCCGCACCCAACATGGCTGCCGCCAGCGAATTACGCGGGCGACGCATCGCTGCAGTCGCACAAGTGAACAAAGAACAGGCCACGGCAGGGGCGGCCACTAGCGTAGAACGGTGGTACATGAGTTAGCTCTGAGGTTGAAATACACAGGGCCATGCACAGCGCACCAGATCTGATGAAGCATCAGATCAGCGGCAAAGCATCACAGGGCCCGAAAGGTACTCGCAGGTCTTTGAAGAAACTGCAATCACGCCATAAAGATGGCTGATACCTGGCTAAGCCATGCCCACAAGACATGGCGGCAACGACAAGCAGGGCAGCTCAAAACTGCACCCTGCCTTGCTGCGGCTGGGGAAGAATACGCGAGGCGTCTTCTATTTGCGAATAATTCTCATTATTCTAAATAACAATTAATTCGCTCTTACTAATAAAACGGATTTTTTGTTACGCATAGGCGCAAAAGCAACAAAAACATCATGCCAAACAAGCTTTAACTGCTTTCCCCAATTAGACATGCCGCTATCAATTTAACGATCTCACTTCAAGGCTTGCCACAAACTCCCTGCGTGCGAGATAAGGAATAACAACAGCCCAATCGCGCCGCCCACCAGCGTGCCGTTGATGCGGATGTACTGCAGATCCTTGCCAATATGCGCCTCGATCAGCTCTGAGAGTTGCTCCGCATCCCAGCGCTTAACGGTGTCGGCAATATGCTGGCCGATGAATTTAGACACATCGGGTGCCAGTGTCGTCGCCCAGCGTTTGAGGCGCTCGTTCATCGAGTCTCGCAATTCCTCGTCATGCGCCAGAGCTTGCCCCAGCCAGCGCCCCATCACCGCAGCACGCCGCGCAAGGGCTGAGTTTTCATCCGCCAGATCACGCTCCAGCCGGGCACGCCAGCCTGTCCACAGCTCGCGCAGATAGGCGGCTAGCTTCTCGTCGTGCAGCAGATAGTTGCGCAGCTTTTCCACGCGTTCGGCATAGGCCGGATCGTTTTGCAGCCCCTCAATGAGCCGCTGCACCGAGCCATCAAACGCCTCGCGCAGGCGGTGGTCGGGGTTGTGCGCCACGTCCTGCAGCAGACTGTCCAAAGCACTGGCGATCATGCTTGCGCCCTTGTCGCTGAGCCAGTCCGTGGGCATCATTTTTTCTTTGATCGGGTGCTCGCGCTTGAGCCAGACGACGATAGTCTGCGCAATCAGCACATGGGTCTGCTCTTTTTGCAGCACACGACTGATGCGGCCCAGCACATCGTCGAGCACCTCCTGATGACGACCACCCGCAGTCAGCCCCGACAGCAGCGATGCCGCCGTGCGCGACAGATCGACATGCGCCATCACGGCCTTGAGTGACTGGGTCAAAAATTTCTCGACTTGCTTGTCTTGCACCATCTCCAGCGCCGCCAGCGCCAGCCGCGCAACCTGCTTGCCCAGCAACTGGTTGTTGGCGGGGGCCGTCAGCCAGTCAGCCAGCACCTGCGCGGGGTTGTTGCGCTCGATGAGTGCGACCAGCGACGGGGCATCGAGAAATTTGTCGCGCACAAACACGGCCAAATTCTCGCCAATGCGGTCTTTGTTGCGCGGGATGATGGCCGTGTGCCGCCCCACCAGCGGCAGCGGTATGCGCTTGAACAAGGCCGAGACTGCAAACCAATCCGCCAGCGCGCCCACCATGGCGGCCTCGCACATTCCGCGCAGGCAAACCAGCCACAGCGGCACAGCCTGCCCGGCGATGCCCCAGCGCGAGCTGGCTGCAGCGGTGATGATGAAACCTGCCGTCACCAGCAGCAGCAAAATCAGCGGCAGCCGCTTGGCGTGCTGCAATGACAGGCGTTGTTCTTGGGTCAGCATGAACGCCAGCATAGGCGAGTCAGGCGGCTGCGACTATGCGGTGCGGCCCGAGTAAGAGTCATCCTATGACCTGCAGCATTGCAAAGGCCGAAGACAGGCTTTTGCAAATACGCCGAAAATAGCGACCTTGTTTTCCCTGACTTTCCAAAAACCATGACCGACGCAACCCGCCCCGAACTGCCAGACCACTTGTCCATCGACCCCCGCAGCCCCCACCATGTGGCCGCCGTGTTCGAGCATGACATCGGCATCCGCTTCAACGGCACTGACCGTTTCGACGTCGAGGAATACTGTGTCAGCGAAGGCTGGGTCAAGATCCCTCACGCCAAGGCCATCGACCGCAAGGGCAAGCCTTTGCTGATCAAGATCAAGGGTACGGTCGAAGCGTATTACCGTTAAGTCGCCAGAAGCGCTGCGCGCCTTCCCGCCTCTCTCTTCGGGAGGGGAACGACCCCCTCGCTGCAGGGCGGCCCTTGCTCAATGTCTCTCACTGGGTGATCGCCCAATTTAAAGAGCAATTAGCCAAGTCTCCGCATCAATAAAAAGAGCTGTTTGCGCTGGATTTACATAGGTTTCAGATGCTTTAAGTATCAAAACCCAGTAATACCAAGCGCAAGCAGCTCTTTTTTAATGAGCAATCCGTCGATCAGGCCAGTGCCTCCGCGGGGCCAAAGAACTCGTAATGCACCTGTGCATCGGGCACACCCAGAGTGCTCAGCGATTGCTTGACGCTGCGCATAAAGCCGCGTGGGCCCAGGAAGTAGACATCGGCATCACGCGACTCGGGCAGCCACTCGGCCAGTTGCTCGGTGCTCAGCAGGCCTTGCGCATCGACCTCATCGCCAGCGGTTGCCTTGTCATAGCAGTAACGGCGTGTCAGCTGCTCATTGGCTGCGACCAGCGCATCAATTTTCTCACGGAAGGCGTGCACACCGCGATCGCGTGCGCAGTGGATGAAGGTGATCTCGCGGCCCGTGGGCAGCGCGGCCTGTAGCATGGGCAGAGTGGGCGTGATGCCCACGCCGCCGCTGATCAGCACCAGTGGCTTGGCATTGCTTTGCAGCGTGAAGTGGCCTGCGGGCGGGAACAGCTCCAGCGTATCGCCCACGTGAATGCTGTCATGCAGATAGCTGGAGACCTTGCCGCCTGCCTCGCGCTTGACGCTGATGCGGTAGCTCTTGCCATTGCTGGCCGCCGACAGCGAGTAGTTGCGGCGCTGCTCCACGCCATCCACCACCATGCGCAGGCCAATGTACTGGCCGGGCTGGTGGGTGATGACGGCACCACCATCCACGGGCTCCAGATAGAACGAGGTGATCTCGGCAGACTCGGCCTGTTTTTGCACGACCTTGAAGTTTCGACCACCGCGCCAGCCGCCTTCGGCCGCTGCAGTCTGCTCGTACACCGCACGCTCTGCACCAATCAGAATATCGGCCAGCTGTTGATAGGCGGCTGCCCAGGCGGAGATCACCTCATCGGTGGCGATCTCGGCGCCCAGCACCTCGCGAATGGCGCGCAGCAAGCAGGCGCCCACAACCGGGTAATGCTCGGCCTGCACCTGCAGCGCCACATGCTTGTTGATGATTTGCGCGGGCAGGCTGCCCAGATTTTCCAGACGGTCAATGTTCTTGGCGTACATCAGCACACTGTGGGCCAGCGCACGTGGCTGGGCACCGCTTTGCTGGTGCGCCTGGTTGAACAGCGGGCGCACTTCTGGGTGCTCGGCCAGCATGATTTTGTAGAAATGGGTGGTCAGCGCCTCGCCGCCGGTTTCCAGCAGTGGTACGGTGGCTTTGACAATCTCGCGTTGACGTTCGGTAAGCATGCAAATCTCCTGATGACGGCCTTGCCATCTGCAAGGTTTGATCTGATTTATGCAAGCTACATGCCAGCTTCAAGACCACTGTAAAATAATGGCTTGTGAAAATATGAGTCAATATGACATCTAACAAAAGCAGTCTTATTGACCCTCATTGATGTCGTTATGACAACATCCCACATACTCAATGCCGTCAGCCCGTTGATTGCCGATCTGGCGCAGGACCTGAGCGAACGCGAGCGCCTGCGCCGCCTGCTGGCCGCATTGCGCAATCTGCTGCCTGCCGATGCCGTGGCCCTGCTGAAACTAGAAGGCGAATGGCTGCACCCCATGGCGATTGATGGCTTGATGCCCGATACGCTGGGGCGCCGCTTTAGGCTGGCCGAGCACCCGCGCTTTGCCCAATTGCTGGCCGCCGGTCAGGCCATGCGCTTTGAGCCTGACAGCCCCCTGCCCGACCCCTACGACGGTCTGATCGCCCACAAAGGCCAGACCATTACCGAGTTGCATGTGCACGACTGCATGGGCTGCGTGCTGCAGCTAGGCGGCATGCCCTGGGGTCTGCTGACGCTGGATGCGCTTGAGCCCGGGCGCTTTGCCGACCCGGCGGCGCTGGCCATGCTGCAGGCATTCAGCAATCTGGCAGCAGCCACCGTGGCCACGGCAGAGCGCGTGCACCAGCTGTCTCAAATCGCACGTGGCGCCAGCCATACCGCCAGCACCCCAACAGCGCCTGAACGCGGCTTGCAGGGCTCAAGCCCCGCCATGCGCCAGCTGCAAAAAGACATAGCTCTCGTCGCGGCCAGTGACCTCAGCGTGCTCATCACCGGAGAAACCGGCACCGGCAAAGAGCTGGTGGCGCAGGCCGTACACGCACAGTCAGGCCGCGCGGGCAAGCCCATGGTCAGCATCAACTGCGCAGCCCTGCCAGACAACTTGGTGGAAAGCGAGCTATTCGGCCATGTGCGCGGCGCCTTTACCGGCGCCCTGACCGAGCGCAGCGGCAAGTTCGAGCAGGCGCATCAGGGCACGCTTTTTCTGGATGAAGTGGGCGAGCTTTCGCTGCCTGTGCAGGCCAAGCTGCTGCGCGTGCTGCAAAGCGGGCAGCTGCAACGCCTGGGTTCGGACCGGGAGCACCATGTGGATGTGCGCGTGATTGCGGCCACCAACCGCGATCTGGCAGCGGAAGTCAGCGCCGGGCGCATGCGCGCGGACTTCTATCACCGGCTCAATGTCTATCCGCTCAATGTGCCGCCGCTGCGCCAGCGTGACAGCGATGTGCTGCAGCTGGCCGGCTATTTTCTCGAAGAGAATCGCTCGCGACTCAAACTGGGCGGCCTGCGTCTAGATGCCGCTGCGCAAGCGGCTTTGCTGACCCACCGCTGGACTGGCAATGTGCGCGAGCTGGAGCACTTGATTAGCCGCGCCGTGCTCAAGGCATTAAGCCGCAACGACGGCAGCGCGGGCCGAGCCAACGGCAGGCTGCGCATTGTGACTTTGGGCGTCGCCGACCTCTGGGACAAGCCACAAGCCACTGCGGCAGCGCCTCAACCACAAGCCACGACGGCTCTGCCGCTACCCGTGCCCCAAGCCGGCCTGCGAGATGCAGTCACCGCCTATGAGCGCGAACTGGTTAATGCCAGTCTGACGCGCCACCACGGCAGCTGGGCTGCGGCGGCGCGTGAGCTGCAACTGGATCGCGCCAATTTGCAGCGGCTGGCCAAGCGGCTTGAAATCAATAGCCCCTGAAAAATCAGCGCCCCTGAATGCCCAGCAGTTCCAGATCAAAGTTCAGCGTGGCATTGGGCGGCACAGCGCGGCCAGCGCCTCGGGCGCCGTAGGCAATGCTTGGCGGGCAGGTGAACTTGGCCTTGCCGCCCACCTTCATTTTTTGCACACCTTCAGTCCAGCAAGCAATTACGCCGTTGAGCGGAAACTCGATGGGCTGCTTGCGTGCGTACGAGCTATCGAACTCTTTGCCGGTATCTGGAAAGTAGCCACGGTAATGCACCTTGACGGTGTCCGTTGCCTTGGGGCTGGGGCCTGCGCCCTCGACCTGGCTTTCATAGATCAGGCCGCTAGCGGTGGTAACTGGAGCAGCCTGAGCAGCTTCGCCCGAGATCATGGCAAACACGACGCAAAGGGCGGATGCGATTTTTTTCATAGGTATGCGCTTAAAAATAAAGCTTAGACTTTAGTACGAAGTGCGGTAGTGAAAATGTCATCCACCAGCTTAGATGGATGAGCCGCGGCAAGATCAGCGCTGCGCCATTTTTCCAGTCCGAATGAAGTTAATGCAAAAGTTCTTGAGCAGGTAACTGCGGGTGTTTGTCGCACCCCACAGTGCGGCTTTGCGCGCCGGGCTGTGCAGCGAGGCGGCAGGGCCGATACGATTGATCCTTCCTCGAAAGAACCGTCATGGCCGCGGCGGCCATGAAGGGCTTTCATCCTTGCAACCAATTGTGGTGAAGATGAGCAAGCCTTTCATTGCGCTGTGTCCGGAGATCACGCGGACCCATGCGCTAAACCTTATGGACTGGCTGGAAGACGAAAGCGTCGTCCAGTTCCTCAGCGATTCCCGTGATGTCTCGCGCAGCATCTCCCAAGTGCTGCAGCGGGTTCAACTCCCCATTCTCACGCACCTGTTCAACCGCGGTGGCCGCTTCTTCATGGCCTACGACGGCGATGACCGACCCGTGGGCTTTGTGCGGCTGATCAAGACCGGCGCGGACTGCGAGATCGTGCTGGTCATCGGCGAGCGTGACAACTGGGGGCGCAAGCTGGGCAGCAGTGCCTTGCGCGAAGGCCTGAAGCTGGCCTTCTTCGATATGCGCGCCGAGCGGCTGATCGCCAAAATTCACACACAGAACACGCGCTCGCTCAAGGCCTTCATGCGCTCGGGCTTCCTGCTCGACAGCGAGTCGAGTACCACCCAGTCGCTATCGCTAAGCGCAGGCAACTACCTGCGCTTGCTGCGCGAAGGGGTTGGCGTAGACACGTCAGCGCTGTACGTCACGGAGATCGACAAGGCCCGGCTGCTGAGCCTGATCGGGGTCGAACGTGGCCCCACGGTCGTGGACCTGGAGCATGAAGTCGAGCGCGCAATCCTCGTCGAGCCGCAGCGCGTGGCACCGGACGTGGTCACGATGAACTCACGGGCACTACTCAGGCTAGACGACCAAGCGCTCGAGGTAGCTTTGGTCTACCCCGAAGACGCCGATGGCCAGGCGGGCAATGTCTCCGTCTGCTCGGACCTTGGCACCGCAATCCTTGGCTACAAGGAAGGCGATGCCATCGATTGGCGCGTGTCCAACCGCTGCCGTCGGATTTCCATCGACAAGGTGCTCTACCAGCCGGAGGCGGCGGGGGATTTTCACCTTTAGAGCCGCTAACACCACCCTTGATACGTCGTTGCTTTGCCTTGTCGTACTAATGTACTGCCAGCGGCTTCGCGCCTCGTCTCAAACGTAAACCTTCGGTTTACTGGGTTGTGTTAGCCGCTCTTAGGCAAGCGCTGCATAAAGCGGCGGGAAAATTCGGCAAGAGCGCCTATCTCAGATCAGGTTAAATATGATTTTTTATCAAAAACATGAGCTTAAAGCGCTTACCACATAGCCGCTGAGCGCTTATTGGCTTGCGGCTGCGTAGCTGCGTTTGCCAAAGATTCCACTGCCAACGCGCACCATGGTGCTGCCCGCTGTTACTGCAGCCTCTAGGTCGCCCGTCATACCCATGGACAAAGTGTCAAAGCGCTCCAAGCCCGGCATGGCACTGGCTTTAATAGCATCAAATATGGCCGCAGCCCTTTTGTGTAGATCACATTGCGCTTCAAAATCAGGAGTGTCATCCGGAATGCTCATAACGCCGCGCAGCACCAGACGGGGCAGCTTCACAATCGCTTCAGCCAGCGCCAGCACATCCGCAGGCATTACGCCCGATTTGGTAGAGCCGCCATCCACATTGACCTGAATACATATATTGAGCGGCGCCATACCCTCGGGCCGCTGGGCAGACAAGCGCTCGGCAATCTTGAGCCGGTCCACGGTCTGCGCCCAGTCAAAGTTCTCGGCCACTAACCGCGACTTGTTGCTTTGGATGGGGCCAATGCAGTGCCATTCCAAGGCTTCTGCGCCAGCCAACTGCATGGCGCGCACCGCTGCAATTTTTTCTACCGCCTCCTGTATATAGTTCTCGCCAAAGCTGCGTTGGCCGGCGAGCACCGCCTCGCGCACCGCATCAGCGCCAAAGGTTTTGGAAACGGCCAGCAGTTGTACCGATGTCACGCAACGGTTTGCCTGAGCACAAGCTGCAGCCATGCGGGCATGAATCTGCCCCAGATTGAGTTCAATCGTCGTCATAATTGGCGCCAGAGTATCAAACTAGAGAGGGATCTCCGTGGATATCACGCAATTGCTGGCATTTAGTGTCAAAAACAAGGCTTCCGACTTGCATTTGTCGGCAGGCTTGCCGCCCATGATTCGCGTCCACGGGGATGTGCGCCGCATCAACATCGACGCGCTAGACCACAAGACGGTGCATGCCATGGTCTACGACATCATGAGTGATGCGCAGCGCAAGCAGTACGAAGAGTTTCTGGAAGTGGACTTTTCGTTTGAAATTGAAGGTTTGGCCCGTTTTCGTGTCAACGCCTTCAACCAAAACCGCGGCGCGGCAGCCGTGTTTCGAACCATTCCCAGCAAAATTCTGACGCTAGAGCAGCTCAACGCGCCCAAGATTTTTGGCGACTTGGCTTTGAAGCCACGCGGCTTGGTGTTGGTAACCGGCCCTACCGGCTCGGGCAAGTCCACCACGCTAGCGGCCATGGTCAACTTTCTGAATGAAACCGAATACGGCCACATTCTGACCGTGGAAGACCCCATCGAATTCGTACACGAATCCAAGAAGTGCCTGATCAACCAGCGTGAAGTGGGGCCGATGACGCTGTCGTTTGCCGCTGCGCTGAAATCTGCGTTGCGTGAAGATCCGGACGCCATTTTGGTCGGTGAAATGCGCGACTTGGAAACCATTCGCCTAGCCATGACGGCGGCCGAAACCGGCCACCTGGTGTTTGGCACGCTGCACACCTCGTCAGCGGCAAAAACCATCGACCGTATCATCGACGTATTCCCGGCCGAAGAAAAAGAAATGGTTCGCGCCATGCTGTCCGAATCGCTGCAGGCAGTGATTTCGCAGACGCTGTGCAAGACCAAGGATGGCCAAGGCCGAGTCGCTGCGCACGAGATCATGCTGGCTACGCCCGCCATCCGTAACTTGATTCGCGAAGCCAAGGTGGCGCAGATGTACTCCACCATCCAGACCAGCCAGAGCGTAGGCATGCAAACGCTGGATCAGAACCTGACCGACTTGGTGCGCCGCAACCTGATTAGCCCAGCCGAAGCACGCGGCAAGGCCAAGATTCCGGAAAACTTTCCTGGATAAGGCTTCCCCCTGAGCGGCTTTGCCGCTTCCCCCTGTGGGGGCAACACCTTCGCAGCGGGGCGGCCCTTGCTCGGTGTTTCTCGTTTGGGCCGCGCCAGTTTTTTGACAGTGGTTATGAACCACTGCATTAGGAGTGATCATGGAACGCGATCAGGCCAGTAAATTTATCAACGATCTGCTCAAGCTCATGGTCAGCCGCAAAGGCAGTGACTTGTTCATCACCTCAGAGTTTCCTCCTGCCATCAAGATTGATGGCAAGGTAACCAAGGTATCGCCACAGCCCCTGACTCAGCTGCACACCTTGGCTCTGGCTCGTTCAATTATGAACGACAAGCAAGTTGCGGACTTTGAGCTGACCAAAGAGTGCAACTTCGCCATTTCGCCCGCTGGTGTGGGGCGTTTTCGTGTCAACGCCTTTGTGCAGCAGGGCAAGGTGGGCATGGTGCTGCGTACCATTCCCTCCACCTTGCCCACGATTGATGGCTTAGGCGTGCCTCAGGTGCTCAAGGAAGTGGCGATGACCAAGCGCGGCCTGTGCATCATGGTTGGCGCCACGGGCTCGGGTAAATCCACCACGCTGGCCGCCTTGGTGGACTGGCGCAATGAAAACTCCTTTGGTCACATCATCACCATTGAAGACCCGGTGGAATTTGTGCACCCACACAAGAACTGCATCGTTACCCAGCGCGAAGTGGGCCTGGATACCGAGGGCTGGGAATCTGCGCTGAAGAACACGCTGCGCCAAGCACCCGATGTGATTTTGATGGGCGAAATTCGCGACCGCGAGACCATGGAGCATGCCGTGGCCTTTGCCGAAACAGGTCACCTGTGTCTGGCCACACTGCACGCCAATAGCGCTAACCAAGCGCTAGACCGTATCGTCAACTTCTTCCCTGAAGAACGCCGCCCACAGTTGCTGATGGACTTGTCGCTGAACCTGCGGGCCCTGGTGTCACAGCGCCTCCTGCCCAAGCAAGACAGCAAGGGCCGTGTAGCCGCGATTGAGGTGATGCTCAACACCCCGTTGATCTCTGACCTGATCTTCAAGGGTGAAGTAGCCGAAATCAAAGAGATCATGAAAAAGAGCCGTAACGTAGGTATGCAGACCTTTGACCAAGCTCTGTTTGACCTGTTTGAGGCCAATCTCGTCACCTATGAAGATGCCTTGCGCAACGCTGACTCGGTCAACGACCTGCGCCTGCAAATCAAGCTCAACAGCCAGCGGGCGCGCACACTGGATTTGGCAGCCGGTACCGAGCATTTGACGATTGTGTAACCCACTAAGGCGCTTGTGCTCCTTCCCACAAAGGGACAACAGATAGCCTTTGCGGCGGCTTTGATCTTTTGTGGCTATTTTGAATTCGGGTCTGCGCACAATGCTGTGGACCACTGGTTTTCTTACCGCCAAGTATTCAAGGACTCCTCATGACTGCTTCCATCACCTCCCGCAGCTACAACCCCTCAACAGCCACCAAAGTGGCATTTTTGGGCTTGGGCGTCATGGGCTACCCCATGGCAGGGCATTTGGCCATGGCCGGCCATCAAGTCACGGTCTACAACCGCACGGCAAGCAAGGCGCAGGCATGGGTGGAAGAATTTCCCAGCGGCCATCAAGCTCCTACTCCCCGTGAAGCTGTCAAAGGCGCGCGCATGGTGTTTTGCTGCGTGGGCAATGACGATGACTTGCGCTCCATCGTGCTCGGCGATGATGGCGCTTTTGCTGGAATGGAAAGCGGCGCGATTTTTGTCGATCACACCACCGCCTCAGCCCAAGTGGCCCGCGAGCTGTATGCCGAAGCGCAAAAGCGCGGTCTGCACTTTATCGATGCACCGGTCTCTGGCGGGCAAGCAGGCGCCGTCAACGGGCAACTCACCGTCATGTGCGGTGGTGATCAGCCGGTATTTGATCAGGTCGCTCCCGTGGCCGATGTTTTCTCGCGCGCCTTCACCTATATGGGTCAATCGGGCAACGGCCAACTGACCAAGATGGTCAACCAGATTTGCATTGCAGGCTTGGTGCAAGGTCTGTCTGAGGCTGTCGCCTTTGGCCTGCGCGCTGATCTGGATATGGGCAAGGTGCTGGATGTCATCGGCAAGGGTGCAGCCCAAAGCTGGCAACTGGACAACCGCGGCAAAACAATGGCTGTAGGTAAATTCGACTTTGGCTTTGCCGTGGACTGGATGCGCAAGGACTTGGGCTTGGTGCTTGAAGAAGCGCAGCGCAACGGCGCACGCCTTCCGGTCACTGCGCTCATCGATCAGTTTTATGCCGATGTACAGGCCATGGGCGGCAATCGCTGGGACACATCAAGTCTGATTCAACGCCTGCGCTAAGCCGCTTTTTGGCCACGTGGCCATGAAAAAAGCCGGACTTGCATCCGGCTTTTTTATTGAGGGCGAAGCCGCATCAATTCATGCTGGACCTGTCCTCAGTCACAGGCGCTGGCTCGGGCTTCATGGCCGCCAGTTCTTCTTCAGAGATGACTTCAAACAGTCGCACCACCTTGGTGACATCATTGACACCACGTGCAATCTCGGCAGCGCGCTTGGATTCACGCGGGGTAACAATGCCCATGAGGTAGACCACTCGGTTCTCGGTCACTACCTTGATGGCCGACGACGTGATGTCTTTCGCATTCAACAAACTCGCCTTAACTTGGCCAGTAAGCATGGTGTCTTTAGAGCGCTGACCCAACGTAGCTGTAAATGGCGCGACTTCGATCTCGTTATACACCTGACGCACGGTCGCTTGCTCACGCACCAGCTTTTCGATCGCCGCCTTATCCGTGGCGTTGCCAGCTTGGCCCGTCAGCAGCACCATGCGGTTATAGCTAGTGACGCTTGCGCGGGCCTTCTCGCCCATCACTTCACCGATGCGGTTGCCTGCGCGCAGCTCAATGCCTTGATCTTCCACTTGCGATCCCGTCGTGCGACGGTCAACAGCCGACATGCCGGCCACGGCGGCACCGCCGCCCACCAAGGCCACACAGCCACTCAAAGCACCGCCCAAAGCGGCTACGGTCAAGGCGGCGCAAGCGACGCGGGTCCACTGCAACTTCATAAAGGCATCTCCTGATCACCAAGCAATTGAGAGTCCACACCGTCAGCCAGACAGTGCAAGATCAAAGTATGGGCTTCACGCACGCGGGCAGCGCGGTCATGGGGCACGCAGATCAGTACATCGGTCTCGCGCACCACGGCGGCCAGATTACCGCCTGTGCGGCCTGTCAGCACCACGGCCATCATGTCGCGCTCATGGGCGGCCTCCAGCGCATCCTGCACCGCAATGTCATTGCCCGACACGGACATGACCAGTAGCAAGTCGCCGGGCTGCCCCAACGCACGTACCTGTCGCGCCAAATATTGGCTGGCATTGCCGCCTGAGCCTGTCATACCGACTGAGCCTAGCAGGCCACCATCAGACGTCAAAGCCAGCGCAGCCAGCTCGGGGCGGTCGCGTTCAAACCCTGTGACACACAGGGAAGCAAATAATTGGGCATCGCTGGCCGAAACGCCTGCGCCGCAAGCCAATACCTTGCCGCCCCCGGTCACGCAGGCCAACATGGCTTGCACGGCAAAGGCGATAGGTTGGCTCAGCGCTTGGGCGGCCTGATACTTCAGGTCGGCACTGTCGATGAAATGCTGTTGGATTCGTTGCTCTAGCATGGAGGCCCGATGATACCTGCCAGCTGTTATCTCTTTGCTAGCAATGCGTTATTTACACGCCTATGTTGTGCATAATTTGTGACTAACTACATCGCATCAAAGGCCGCTTTCAGCCATTCAATCGCTGCGGGGCTATGCGAGCTGTCTACCAACACCACATCAAAGCGGCATGGCGGCGGCACAACCATGCGCATCAGGTAATGCCCGGCGGCCAGCGCAATGCGCCGCTGCTTAGTCTGGCCTATGCTGCCAGCGGCACCGCCAAAGCGGTCGGTATTGCGGCTTCTGACCTCAACAAACACCAAAGACCCGTCACGGTCACGCACGATCAAATCTATTTCACCGCCACCACGGCCCGGCGTCCGATAATTGCGCTCAACGAGCTTTAAGCCCTGAGCCTGCAAATAGGCCAGCGCCGCATCTTCGGCCAACTGGCCTCGCGCGGTGGTGCTATCCACAGGCTTGACGGCAGGCCTTTGCGGCCGCTTTCCAAGGAAATCCATTGACTACCTCTTTCGCATCGGCACTGACTGCCGCACATGAAGCGGCTGCTTCCCAGCATTATCCGCAGGCAGCCCTGTATGTGGTGGCGACGCCTATTGGCAATCTGGCCGACATTAGCCTGCGCTCTTTGCATGTGCTGCAAATGGTGGACTGCATTGCCTGCGAAGACACCCGCCACACGCAAGGCATGCTGCGCAGCTATGGCATAGACCGCCACGGCAGCCAGTTGCTGGCCGTACACCAGCACAATGAAGCAGAAGCCGCGCAGCAAGTCATAAGCCGCCTGCAGCAAGGCCAGCGCGTTGCCTATGTGAGCGATGCTGGCACACCAGGCGTTAGCGACCCCGGCGCACGTCTGTGCGCAGCGCTACAAATCGTGGGCCTGCGCAGCATTCCCCTGCCCGGTGCCAGCAGCGTGACCTCGGCCATCAGCGTGGCCGGAGCGGTGACTCCCACACATGGCGAAAGCGGCTTTGTGTTTGCCGGATTTTTGCCCACCAAGAATGCCGAGCGCTTAACAGCCGTACGCAAGCTCATCGACGAGCCGCGCTGCACGGTGCTGCTGGAAGCACCGCACCGCATTATCGAGATGGCGCAAGCGCTGGCCTTGTTGGGTGACCGCTCCGTGACACTGGCGCGCGAAATTACCAAGCAGTTTGAAGATATCGCCACCATGCCCGCGAGCGAGCTGGCCAGCTGGCTGCAGGCATCGCCTAACCGTGTGAGGGGTGAGTTCGCTATCGTGCTGCACCCTATGGCTCAGTTGCAAGGCGAGGGACTGGATTCTGAAGCGGAGCGCGTCCTGAAGCTTTTGCTGGCAGAGCTGCCCACCAAAGCCGCCGTCAAACTCGCAGCCGAGATTACAGGAGCGAGTCGCAACACTCTGTATGACCGTGCGCTTGACCTAAAGCGCGAGGCCGAAGAAGAATAAGCATCAAAAAAGCGCCTAGTCCCTTATGAATAAGGACTAGGCGCTCACTTTTTTGATATTAAGCGTAAGCCAAACCAGTCGCCACGCCGCCGAATAAGTCACCCTCCACTTGCGGCACATCCGGGAAAGCATCTCGCAGTGCATCGCGCAGAGTACGCAAGGCAGACGAGCCGCCGGTTAGGTAGATGGCATCAGGTCTCGTCACCCCGGCTTGCTTTACACAGTCCTGCGCGCACTCAACCACTTGCTGCAAAAGTGCTTGCAACTGCGCTTCTAGTATTTGGGGCGAAATTTCTGCAGGCAAGCCATCTTCCAGCCAGTCCAGTGCAATGCCTGCGGCAGCATGACTTTGTGACGCAGCAATCTTGGCCTGCTCCACCGCATCAGCCAAGCGATGACCCTCGCGCCAATCGAGCACCTTCATCAAGCGCTGGTGCAGTTGCTGATCGCTGTAATCAGGCTTGAGGTTACGCGCCGACGCGAGAGACTTGGCCGTGTACAGCCACTGAATCAGGTGCCAGGTTGAGAGATCAAAAAACACGCCGCTAGGCACTTCACGCCCGTTAGGGCCAATGTGCTTGTAACCCAGTAGCGGCATGACCTGGGCCACGTTCAGGCGGTGGTCAAAGTCGGTGCCGCCAATGTGCACGCCGGTCGTGGCCAGAATGTCTTGATTGCGGTCCTCGTGCTTGGCCTGCTCTGGGCCTAAGCGCACCACGGTAAAGTCCGAGGTACCGCCGCCAATATCGACAACCAGCACCAGTTGCTCTGCGCTCAAGCGTTGCTCATAGTCCAGCGCCGCAGCAATTGGCTCAAGCTGAAAACTCACTTCACCCAAGCCCGCAGTGCGCGCTGCAGCGGCCAATGCATCTTGCGCTTGGCGGTCACGTTCAGGATGGCCATCCACAAAGTGGACAGGGCGACCCAGCACCACACGCTCGGGCAATGCTCCATTGAGCGATCCACGCGCCTGATCCGCAACACGCTTAAGGAAGATAGCAATCACGTCCTGATAGCTCATCAACTGGCCATGCACCGCTGTCTTTTCCAGCAGCAAACTGCTGCCTAGCAGGCTTTTGAGCGAGCGCATCAAGCGGCCTTCTTCGCCCGCCAGATATTGCTGCATAGCATCACGCCCGTAATGCGTGCTGAACTCTTCAGTATTGAAGAACAACGCTGTGGGCATGCCCGTCGCAGCAGCTTCAAGAGGCAGCAGACGGGCCGTCTCCCCCATTACACGGTAAGCCGCAGCCGAGTTCGAGGTTCCAAAGTCGATGCCCAGCGTACCGGGAACAGTCAATGCATTTGCCATGAGAGTACAAAACTTGAAGCAGCAACTGCCTATCAATTCTTGACTTTGAATCACTTTGACCTTCAAAGCCATCAATATCAAGCGCCAGTTGCTCACATTTTTACCAGCACCCTGCACGGGAAGGCTGATATTGAAAAATGAAAGTCAAAAACAAAAACGCCCGCTGATGTCAGCGGGCGTTTTTAATTTGGTTGCGCGAGAAGGATTTGAACCTTCGACCTTTGGGTTATGAGCCCAACGAGCTACCAGACTGCTCCATCGCGCGGTATTTCCAAATTATAGCAGACTTTTCAGTCTGCTATTTGCTTATTCAGCAGCGGCGACGGCTTCTTCAGCGCGCTCAACCAGCTCAACATAGGCCATAGGAGCGTTGTCGCCCACGCGGAAGCCCATCTTCAGGATACGTGTGTAGCCACCGGGACGCGTTGCGTTGCGGGGACCCAGCACGTTGAACAGCTTGGTCACGCTGTCGCGGTCGCGCAGACGGTCAAAAGCCAGACGGCGGTTAGCCACGGTGTCAACCTTAGCCAAAGTGATCATAGGCTCGATCACACGGCGCAGTTCCTTGGCCTTAGGCACTGTGGTCTTGATCGCTTCGTGTTCGATCAGCGAGTTCATCATGTTCTGCAGCATCGCCTTGCGGTGCGAAGAAGTACGATTCAGTTTGCGGAGTCCGTTGCCGTGACGCATGGTGCTTTTCCTTGTTTTCTTGGTTTTTAACCGAGAAGTTTTCTAAATTAAATCAGGCAGCCGTGTCAGGTACTGCCCGATGCACTTGGGCTTTTGCCAGAAGTGATTCCAGCAAAGCCCATGATTATAGCAATTAACGCTTTTCCAGGCCAGCTGGTGGCCAGTTTTCAAGCTTCATGCCCAAAGTCAGACCACGGGAAGCCAAAACTTCCTTGATCTCGTTGAGCGACTTACGACCCAGGTTAGGAGTCTTCAGCAGCTCGTTTTCGGTACGCTGAATCAGGTCGCCGATATAGTAGATGTTCTCTGCCTTCAGGCAGTTAGCAGAACGAACGGTCAGCTCGAGCTCATCCACGGGACGCAGCAGGATTGGATCGAAAGTAGCAGTAACGCCACGACCACCAGCAGGAGCGTCAAACACGCTGGCGATATCGCCACCGTCCAGCTGCGCAAACACAGCCAGTTGTTCCACCAAGATCTTGGCGGATGCGCGCACTGCATCTTCAGCGGTAATAGCACCGTTGGTTTCGATTTCCAGAACCAGCTTATCCAAATCGGTACGCTGTTCCACACGTGCAGATTCGACTGCGTAGCTCACGCGCTTAACGGGCGAGAACGAAGCGTCGAGCACGATACGGCCGATCGACTTGGTCGATTCGTCACCATAACGGCGCACGTTGCCGGGGACATAGCCACGGCCCTTTTCAACCTTGATCTGCATGTCCAGCTTACCGCCTTGCGACAGGTGAGCGATCACATGATCAGGGTTGACGATTTCTACGTCGTGAGGTGTTTGGATGTCACGGGCAGTAACAACACCTTCACCATCCTTGCGCAGGCTCAAGGTGACTTCGTCACGGTTGTGCAGCTTGAAAACTACACCCTTGAGATTCAGCAGGATGTTGGTCACATCTTCTTGAACGCCGTCGATAGAGGAGTACTCATGCAGCACTCCAGCAATCGTCACTTCAGTCGCTGCGTAACCCACCATGGAGGAGAGCAAAACACGGCGCAGGGCGTTGCCCAGCGTATGACCGTAGCCACGCTCAAACGGCTCCAGAACCACCTTGGCACGGTTGTGGCCAAGTTGTTCGACATTAATTGTCTTGGGCTTCAGCAAATTCGTTTGCATGCAGACTTCCTCTCAATACCCTCGGCTCGTTACACCGGTAAGGCTGGTGAAGCACCCACGGTGCGATGCCTCGCGCCGTGGGAACGTTTAACAGAAATGTCGCTGCTAAGAATTAACGCGAGTACAACTCAACGATCAGAGATTCGTTGATGTCAGCTGCGAATTCGTCGCGGTCAGGAGACTTCTTGAAAGTACCTTCTGCCTTGTCAGCAGACACTTCAACCCATGCGGGGAAGCCCACTTGAGCAGCCAGTTGCAGAGCTTCGACAACGCGAGCTTGCTTCTTGGACTGTTCACGCAGAGCAACCACGTCGCCTTCCTTCACGGAGAAAGAAGGAATGTTCACGGACTGGCCGTTCACGGTGATAGCCTTGTGCGAAACCAACTGACGTGCTTCAGCGCGAGTGGAGCCGAAGCCCATGCGATACACGACGTTGTCCAGACGCGATTCCAGCAACGACAGCAGGTTAGCGCCGGTGTTGCCACGCTTGCGATCAGCTGCTTCGAAGTAGCGGCGGAATTGCT
The DNA here is from genome assembly GCF_019355935.1 of Comamonas sp. Y33R10-2. Taxonomy (NCBI): domain Bacteria; kingdom Pseudomonadati; phylum Pseudomonadota; class Betaproteobacteria; order Burkholderiales; family Comamonadaceae; genus Comamonas; species Comamonas sp. Y33R10-2. The sequence goes on along the minus strand of NZ_CP079925.1, from coordinate 3,162,693 downwards.
TCTCCAGCACGCCGTACATGCGCTTGACCTTCTGCTTTTCACGCAGTTGCAGACCGTAGTCCGAAGTGCGTTGACCGGAAGTGCGGCCATGCTGACCAGGCTTAGTGTCGAACTTTGCCTTGTCTGCGATGGAGCGACGTGCGCTCTTCAGGAACAGATCGGTGCCTTCGCGGCGGGAGAGTTTTGCCTTAGGGCCAATATAGCGTGCCACTTGATTTCCTTTGTGTCATCTGCCGTGCGCAAACACGGGAGCCGCCCGCGATGCTAAAGCACCTGGGCGGCGGTGGGCTTGATAATAATTAGATACGACGACGCTTTTGAGGGCGGCAGCCGTTATGGGGAACCGGTGTCACGTCCGAGATGGAAGTGATACGGATACCCAGAGCACCCAGGGCGCGAACCGAGGATTCACGGCCTGGACCGGGACCCTTGATTTCGACTTCCAGGTTTTTGATGCCCTGTTCAATCGCTGCACGACCAGCCACTTCCGAAGCGACCTGAGCTGCAAAAGGAGTCGACTTGCGCGAACCCTTGAAGCCCTGACCACCCGACGAAGCCCACGACAGAGCGTTGCCTTGACGGTCGGTGATAGTGATGATCGTGTTGTTGAACGATGCATGCACGTGTGCAATACCGTCAGAAATGTTCTTGCGAACTTTCTTACGTACACGAGCAGCAGCGTTGTTTTGTGCCTTAGCCATAGTGATCTCTCAATCCCTTATTTCTTCAGTGCCGCTGCGCCTTTGCGAGGACCCTTGCGAGTACGGGCATTCGTGCGTGTACGTTGGCCGCGCATAGGCAGACCACGACGATGACGGAAACCGCGGTAGCAACCGATGTCCATCAAACGCTTGATGTTCATGGTTGTTTCGCGACGCAGGTCGCCTTCCAGAGTCATGGGGTTCAGCAGGTCGCGGATTTTTTCCAAATCAGCGTCCGTCAGATCCTTGATCTTCTTGGAATATTCGATGCCGCAAGCTTCGCAAATTTTACGAGCTGTAGTACGACCGATGCCAAAAATGGCAGTCAGGCCGATTTCAGCATGCTTGTGCGGCGGGATGTTAATGCCAGCAATACGTGCCATATTAGTCCTCTATGCTTTCAATCAACCTTGGCGCTGCTTATGGCGCTGGTCAGTGCAGATCACGCGTACCACACCTTTGCGGCGGATGATCTTGCAGTTGCGGCAGATTTTCTTGACCGAAGCCGAAACTCTCATTTTATTCTCCTAAAACTATCCATCCACTATCGGTCTATCGACCGGGGAACAATGCCCACGATAGCACGATGGGTGTCTACTAACTTTTGGCAAGCTGCCCCATGAGGGGCAGCCCTATCATCAAATACCAGCTTTAAAGTTCGCTTTTTTAAGAAGCGACTCGTATTGCTGCGACATCACGTAGTTCTGCACTTGCGCCATGAAGTCCATCGTTACGACCACAATGATCAGCAGCGATGTACCACCAAAGTAGAACGGAACGTTGTACTTCAGGATCATGAATTCGGGCAACAAGCACACGAAAGTAATGTAGATCGCACCAGCCAGGGTCAGGCGAACCAGAATCTTGTCAATGTAGCGCGCTGTTTGCTCACCAGGACGAATCCCGGGGATGAAAGCGCCACTCTTCTTCAGATTGTCGGCAGTTTCCCGGCTGTTGAAGACCAGGGCCGTATAGAAGAAGCAGAAGAAAATGATCGCGGCAGCATAAAGGATGACATAGATTGGCTGACCGGGGGTCAACGTGCTCGAAATATCCTTCAGCCAGCGCATGGATTCTCCTGCACTGAACCAATTCACCACCGTAGCAGGCAGCAAGATGATGGACGAAGCGAAGATGGGAGGAATCACACCTGCCATGTTTAGCTTCAGTGGTAAGTGCGAAGACTGACCACCGTACACCTTGTTGCCGACTTGTCGGCGTGCGTAATTCACCAAAATCTTACGTTGGCCTCGCTCGACATACACGACGAAATACGTCACGGCTGCCACAACGAGAACAATGAAGATTGCTGCCAGAATGCTCATGGCACCGGTTCGCACCAGTTCCAGCAGACCACCAATGGAGCTCGGTAGACCTGCGGCGATACCGCCGAAGATCAGTATCGAAATACCGTTGCCCAGACCACGTTCTGTGATCTGTTCACCGAGCCACATCAGAAACAAGGTACCAGCCGTGAGGCTGACCACCGCAGTCATGCGGAAGCCAAAACCAGGGTTCAGAACCAAGCCTGCCGAGCTTTCCAGAGCAACAGCAATTCCCAAAGACTGAAAAAGTGCCAGGCCCAATGTGCCGTAGCGGGTGTACTGGGTAATCTTGCGACGACCCGCTTCACCTTCTTTTTTCATCTGCTCAAATGTAGGGACCACGTAGGTCATGAGCTGCATGATGATCGATGCCGAGATGTACGGCATGATCCCCAGTGCAAACACTGTGAAACGCGAAAGCGCTCCACCCGAGAACATATTGAACAGATTGAGAATGCCGCCCTGCTGGCCAGAGAACAGCTGCTGCAGCTGCGCTGGATCGATGCCCGGAACAGGGATATGAGCCCCGATACGGTATACGACCAGCGCAAGCAACAGAAAAACTAGACGACGACGTAGGTCACCGAATTTTCCAGTCTTTGCAATTTGAGCTGCGCTAGTAGCCACGGATGTCTTCTTTCAGAACTTTAATCAGGCGATGCTGCCACCGGCAGCTTCGATGGCGGCTTTAGCGCCGGCGGTAGCGCCGATGCCGTTGAGCTTGACAGCCTTAGTCAGTTCGCCACGCTTGATGATCTTGACGACCTTAGCGATAGAACCAACCAGACCAGCTTGCTTCAAAGCAGCCAGATCGACTTCAGCCAAATTGAGCTTATCCAGCTCAGTCAGGCTCACTTCTGCATTGAACTTCAGCAGATGCGACTTGAAGCCACGCTTGGGCAGGCGACGCTGCAAAGGCATTTGACCGCCTTCGAAGCCTACCTTGTGGTAGCCACCCGAACGCGATTTCTGACCCTTGTGACCACGACCGGCAGTCTTACCCAGACCAGAGCCGATACCGCGACCAACGCGACGCTTCGCGTGCTTGGAGCCCTCTGCAGGCTTGATGCTATTGAGTTCCATCATCAATCCTTTCAGAGAACTTTCACCAAGTAGGCGATTTTGTTAATCATGCCGCGCACTTCAGGGGTGTCCTGCAGTTCGCTGACGCTGTTCAGCTTACGCAGACCCAGGCCACGCACAGTCGCGCGATGCGACTCTTTGGTGCCAATGGGGCTACGAACCAGCTGAACCTTGACAGTTTGTTGTGTTGTCATGTGCTGGTCTCCGATCAGGCGGTGAAGATGTCTTCAACCGACTTGCCGCGCTTTGCTGCCACGTTCGCAGGGGTCGTGGAGTTCTTCAAAGCGTCGAAAGTTGCGCGAACCATGTTGTAGGGGTTCGACGAACCATGGCTCTTAGCCACGATATCGGTGATACCCACCACTTCAAAAACAGCGCGCATTGGGCCGCCAGCAATAATGCCGGTACCCTTTGGAGCTGGGTGCAATTCAACCTTGGCTGCGCCGTGATGGCCCTTCACCGAGTGGTGAATGGTGCCGCTCTTCAGTGCAACCTTCATCAGGTTGCGACGGCATTCTTCCATCGCTTTTTGCACGGCAGCAGGCACTTCTTTCGACTTGCCCTTACCCATGCCAACGCGGCCGTCACCATCGCCAACCACGGTCAGTGCAGCGAAGCCGAGAATACGACCACCCTTCACAACCTTGGTGACGCGGTTAACCGCGATCATTTTTTCGCGCAGACCGTCGTCATTGCCCTGGTCTTGCACTTTGGGGGAAAATTTTGCCATTTTCAATCCGCTCCGCTTAGAACTGCAGGCCCGCTTCGCGAGCGGCCTCTGCCAAAGCCTTCACGCGGCCGTGGTATGCAAAACCGGCGCGGTCGAAAGCGACTTTCTCAACGCCAGCAGCCTTTGCCTTTTCAGCAATACGCTTGCCGATCAGTGTGGCTGCAGCCACGTTGCCACCCTTGCCAGCGGCGCCGATCAGGGCGCGCACTTCGACTTCTGCAGTGGAGGCCGAAGCCAACACCTTGGTGCCGTCTTCCGAAACCACGGAAGCGTAGATGTGGAGGTTCGTGCGATTCACGCTCAAACGCGCAACGCCTTGCTGTGCAATGCGGATACGTGTTTGACGCGAGCGACGCAGACGCTGCTCTTTCTTGGTCAACATAATGCAGCTCCTTACTTCTTCTTGGTCTCTTTGATCGTGACCTTCTCATTCGCATAGCGAATGCCCTTACCCTTATAGGGCTCGGGAGGACGAACGGCACGGATCTCAGCAGCCAATTGACCGACCACTTGACGGTCAGCACCCTTAATCACGATTTCAGTCGGAGTGGGGGTAGCAATAGTGATGCCAGCAGGCATCTCGAAGTTGACGGGGTGTGAGAAGCCCACTGCCAGGTTCAGCTTGGAACCTGATGCAGCAGCCTTGTAGCCCACGCCAATCAGCGTCAGCTTCTTCTCGAAGCCTTCAGTCACGCCCTTAACCATGTTGTTGACCAACTGGCGGAAAGTACCGGCCAGAGCGTCAGCTTCACGGGAAGTATTGGCGGGAGCGAAGGACAGCTTGCCGTCGTTGTTGCCGATGTTCACCAAGGCGTTCAGAGTCAGGGACAGATCGCCGCCCTTACCCTTAACCTTGATGGAGTCAGCGTTGATAGACACATCCACGCCAGCGGGGATGGTCACAATAGCTTTTGCTACGCGAGACATTTCAGTATTTCTCCTTAATGTCCGTTAAGCCACATAGCACAGCACTTCGCCGCCGATACCGGCTGCACGTGCTTTGCGATCAGTCATCACGCCCTGAGGTGTGGTAACGATGGCTACGCCCAGGCCGTTTTGGACCTGAGGAATTGCGTGACGACCCTTGTAAACGCGCAGGCCGGGACGGCTCACACGTTCAATACGTTCGATCACTGGCTGACCGGCGTAGTACTTCAGGGTAATTTCGAGTTCGGACTTGCCACCGTCGGCCTTCACTTGGAAGCCGTCGATATAGCCTTCTTCCTTCAACACCTGCGCAATAGCAACCTTCACTTTGGATGAAGGAGCCGACACAGTAGTCTTAGAGACCATTTGTGCGTTGCGAATGCGTGTCAGCAAGTCAGCGATGGGATCACTCATGCTCATGTTTAATCTCTCCTGCTTGCTTACCAGCTGGCCTTGGTGACACCGGGGATGTCGCCAGCAAAGGCCAATTCACGCACCTTGGCGCGACCCAGACCGAATTGACGGAATGTGCCACGAGGACGGCCAGTGATCTCGCAACGGTTACGTTGACGAGTGGGGTTCGAGTTACGGGGCAGCTTCTGCAGACCCAAGCGAGCGGCATCGCGCTCTTCGTCGGAACGCTTTGCGTCGCCGGCGATTGCCTTGAATTCTGCATACTTGGCAGCAAACTTGGCTGCCAGCTTTTCGCGCTTGATTTCGCGCTGAATCATTGCTACTTTAGCCATGCGCCACCTCAGTTCTTGAAGGGGAATTTGAACGCTGCGAGCAGTGCTTTGCACTCTTCGTCGTTCTTCGCTGTTGTCGTGATGCTGATATTCAGACCACGCAGAGCGTCCACCTTGTCGTACTCGATTTCAGGGAAGATGATTTGTTCTTTGACGCCAACGTTGTAGTTGCCGCGACCATCGAACGAACGGCCCGAAATACCACGGAAGTCACGAACGCGGGGCAGAGCCACGGTCACGAAACGGTCCAGGAATTCGTACATTTGAACGCCACGCAGGGTCACCATGCAGCCAATTGCTTGACCTTCACGGATTTTGAAACCAGCGATAGCCTTCTTGGCCTTAGTCACCACAGGCTTCTGACCAGCAATTTTGGTCAGGTCAGCCACGGCGTTGTCCATCACCTTCTTGTCGGCCACGGCTTCGCTCACACCCATATTCAGGGTGATCTTGCTCAGGCGAGGCACTTCCATAGCGGAGGTGTAACCGAACTTTTCTTTCAGTTCAGCCGCGATCTTTTCGCGATAGAGTTTTTGCAGTCGTGCCATGTGTTACTCCTCAAGCGGCCTTGATTTCAGCGCCGCTGGACTTGAACACGCGAACACGTGCGCCGTCGGCGTTGACCTTGATGCCCACGCGATCAGCTTTGCCGGTCGCTGCATTGAAGATAGCCACGTTGGATTGGTGAATAGGCATAGCCTTTTCAACGATACCGCCGGTGGTGCCCTTCATGGGGTTTGGCTTGGTGTGCTTCTTGACGAGGTTGATGCCGTCCACGAGAACGTGGGAGTCATCCTTACGCAAAGAAACCACGCCACGCTTGCCCTTGTCACGGCCGGCCAGCACGATAACTTCGTCGCCCTTGCGAATCTTGTTCATGGTGCTTTCCTTTAGAGAACTTCAGGGGCCAGCGACACGATCTTCATGAACTTTTCAGTACGCAGTTCACGAGTCACGGGGCCAAAGATGCGGGTGCCGATAGGCTCCAGCTTTGCGTTCAAAAGAACTGCGGCATTGCCGTCGAACTTCACGAGCGAACCGTCTGCACGACGGATGCCCTTAGCGGTGCGCACCACCACAGCACTGTAGATCTCGCCTTTTTTGACGCGACCACGAGGAGCTGCTTCCTTGATGCTCACCTTGATGATGTCGCCAACGCTCGCATAGCGACGATGTGAACCGCCCAGTACTTTAATGCACTGAACAGATTTCGCACCGGTGTTGTCGGCAACCTCTAATCGAGATTCTGTTTGGATCATTTCAATATTCCCAACTTGCTCCAGCAAACAAGAGACAGCCCCAGAGTCTTCTCAAGGGCTGATCGAGCAGCCAGTCAGTCTTGGGCCCGTCGTCCACACCGCGAACCATTTCGCAGTGCTTTTACTGGGCAGAACACTTCACGGTTTTACACGTGAAGCCAGCGATTATCGCAGCAATTCCTTTGTACGTCAAGCGCTTAGCTTGGAATACCCGCAACAGCTGCATCGATAAATGCAGCGTGCTCCAACCCCTTCAACCATGCACTCAAAACGATAGCAGAGCTCATCTATAAATCATTGATTTGAAAACAAAAAGCACCTGAAACCATTGAGATTCAGATGCTTTACGCTCATGTTTTAGAGTGAGGTCTTGGTCAAGCTGCTGTTGCAACTCGACCACGCTTTTATAGCCATGCAAGCGACTACGACTGAGTGGGCAGATATTGCTTAGCTAGTGCTATGAAGTCATTGAGTTGGGCATCACGCTGCAGCTCTTCAACCAAAATAACGGCCACACGAGGAGCAATCTCGGCAGCCTTGCGGGCGTCAAGGAATAACAGGCGACTACGGCGCGCCAGCACATCCTCAACGGTGCGCGCGTATTCATACCGAGCTGCAAAGCGAACCATGGCTTCAGACAAACCATCCGCCAGCCAGTTCTGCGCACCAGGCAGCGCTGCGACCTCGGCAGCTTCTGTTCCATAAGAGTGCAGGCCTTGAGGCTGATTCATACGATGTGTCACCTCAGCTTCTGATGGTGCACCGACCAAGGGCATATTCACGGTCACACCTGCGGGGCGCATGGGCAGGCGGCCAATCTCGAAGCATTCAGCCAGCACGTCTTCGGACATGGCCCTGTAAGTCGTCCACTTACCGCCGGTGACCGTGACTAGCCCGGTCTTGCTAGCCATCACCGTGTGCTCACGGCTGATCTTCTTGGTGTTCTCGCCGTCATCGTCTTGCGGCTTGACTAGCGGGCGCAAGCCCACCCACATGCTGCGCACATCCGCCAGAGTCGGCTGGCGGCTCAGGTATTTACCGGCTTCGCTCAGGATGAAGTTCAACTCTTCAGGGAAAGGCAAAGGCTCTCGCGCCAAGTCATGGCGGGGCGTATCTGTCGTACCCAAAATGACTTTACCCAACCACGGCACCGCAAAAAGTACGCGGCCATCCGCCGTCTTTGGCACCAGCAAAGCGTGATCCGACGGCAAAAACTCACGATCAACAACCACATGCACGCCCTGACTGGGCGCCACCATCGGCTTGACGGGCTTGCCCTGCGCCTCAGCATCTTGCTGGCGAAGCAGGTCTACCCAAGGACCAGTGGCATTGACCACACACTTGGCGCGTACGGTGTAACTCTGGCCCGACTCCGCATCGCGGCAGACCAGACCTGCAACCTGCTTGTCTTCGTAGATCAGCGTTTCAGCAGCGCAGTAATTAACAAGCAAAGCACCCTTAGCAGCGGCCGTGCGGGCCAGCGCCAGCGCCAAGCGGGCATCGTCAAACTGACCATCCCAGTATTTGACGCCGCCCTTGAGGCCTTTTTGCTGCACCGTCGGCAGGTATTGAATGGTCTTGGCGCTGGAGAGAAACTCCGTAGAGCCCAGACCCGCCTTGCCCGCCAGCGCGTCATACATCTTCAGGCCGATGCCATAAAAAGGCGTATCCAGCAGCTTGTACGAGGGCATGACAAACGCCAGCGGCTGCGCCAAATGCGGCGCGTTGTGCAGCAGCGTGGTGCGCTCATGTAGCGCCTCTCGCACCAGCGAGATATTGCCCTGCGCCAAGTAGCGCACACCACCATGAACCAGTTTGGTGGCTCGCGAGGAAGTTCCCTTTGCGAAGTCCATAGACTCCAGCAACACTACCTTGAAGCCACGCGCTGCAGCATCCACGGCCACTCCCAGCCCAGTAGCTCCGCCCCCTACGATCGCTAGATCGTAGGTTTCAGGCTGGGCCAAGCGCTCCAGCAATTGCGCGCGTGTGGTTGTCAAGGGTTGAGTGGGCTGTTTCATGGAAGATTTCTGCAGCGGCATGTTTGACTTCAGCCCATATCACGCTGTTGCGTCACGCAGAGCCAAGCAAAGAACAAATTTCAGATCATGTATTTTCGCTCTTTTTCGTTTTCACTGCACTCACCCCTAGAAACAATGATTCGTTTTTGCGCGATTTAATGCCTTCTTCGCTCAAAAACAGGGCTACCTTGTGGTTTCACGCCATCACTTCAAAGTAGCTCAAAAGCCAGAAAATCTTCACATTCAGCTATCTAGATTTGCGATAACTAAGCAACGCGCATTCATTTTTGTTTCTTCTCGCGCAAATCCATAGAAAATCCCCCTATTCAAGGTTCGTTTGGATTCGTCCACAATCCGGCAGCCGGCAATGTCGTAAATCACTATAACTAGTCAGAAGCCATGAACAGCAACCCCCGTCAGTTACAGCTTGTCGAAGAAGTCCGCGCTCGCCAGTCCACCTCGGTGGAGCATTTAGCCGAAACTTTAGGAGTCACGCTGCAAACCGTGCGCCGCGACATTCAAAAGCTGGCAGATGCAGGCTTGCTGGTGCGCTTTCACGGGGGCGTACGCGTGCCCAGCGCCACGGTGGAGAACTTGGCCCACACCCAACGCCAGGTGCTGCACGCCGACGGAAAAATGCGTATTGCACGTGCTATTGCCGAGGCGATTCCCAATGGCTGCTCGCTTATTCTCAATATCGGCACCACGACGGAAGCTGTGGCTCAGGCTCTGCTGCATCACAAAGGCCTGCGCGTCATCACCAACAACCTCAACGTGGCAGCCATCCTCAGCAGCAATGCGGATTGCGAAGTCATCGTGGCGGGCGGCGTGGTGCGCACCCGCGACCGCGGCATTGTGGGCGAGGCGGCGGTGGACTTTATGCGCCAATTCAAGGTAGACATTGCCGTCATCGGCATCTCAGCCATTGAAACTGATGGCAGCCTGCGCGACTTTGATCTGCGTGAGGTGAAGGTGGCACAAACCATCATCGGCCAGTCGCGTGAAGTGTGGTTGGCTGCCGACCACAGCAAGTTCAGCCGCCAAGCCATGGTTGAGCTGGCACGCCTGAACCAGATTGACCGCCTGTTTACCGATGTGCCGCCCTCCGCCCCCTTTGACGCCCTGCTGCGCGACGCTGAGGTGCGCTGCACGATTGCGCAATGAGCACGTCCAGTTACGTCATTCGCCCTGCCCTGCTTGCTGACGCGGCGGGCATTGCCGAGCTGCTGCACGGTATTGGCTGGTTCAAGGCCTATGAAAACCACAGCATCGCCCAGAACCAGCAGGCCGTAGAAGCTTTGCTGCAAAGCACCCAAACCGCGCCTGAGCAAAGCCTATTACTGGTGGCTGAAGACAGCCAGAAGCGCGTCCACGGCTATTGCGCCGTGCATTGGCTCCCGCTTGCCGTGCTTCAAGGCTGGGAGGCCTATTTAAGCGAACTATTTATTGCTGAGGCCGCGCGCGGCGCAGGTTTAGGCCAGCAATTGCTGGATGCCGCCACACAAGCGGCACGCGACAAGGGCTGTGTGCGCATCTGGCTGGTGAACAACCGCGAGCGCTCATCCTATGTGCGCGGCTTTTACTCTCAACAAGGCTGGAGCGAACAAGCCGAAATGGCGCGCTTTGTGCTCCCCCTCTCAACGACAGACCCATCATGACTACCTATCTGCTCGCCCTGGATCAAGGCACCTCTAGCTCGCGCTCCATCGTGTTTGATACGCAAGGTCGTATCGTGGCCTCTGCCCAGCAAGAGCTGCCGCAAATCTACCCCCAGCCCGGTTGGGTGGAGCATGATCCACGCGAAATCTGGCGCAGCCAGCAAGCCACAGCCAAAGAGGCGCTGGCTAAAGCAGGTCTAAAAGCCAGCGATATTCGCAGCATAGGCATCACCAACCAGCGCGAGACCACCATCGTCTGGAACCGCAAGACCGGCGCGCCGATTCACCACGCCATCGTCTGGCAAGACCGCCGCGCCGAGCCCACCTGCGTAGAACTACGCGAAGCCGGCCACAGCGATAGCATTTTGCAAAAGACCGGCCTGCGCATTGATGCCTACTTCTCGGGCACCAAACTCAAATGGCTGCTGGACAACGTGCCCGGCGCACGCGCCGCCGCACAAGCGGGCGAGCTGGCCTTTGGCACGGTGGACTGCTGGTTGATTTGGCAACTCACAGGCGGCAAGCGCCATGTGACGGATGTGAGCAACGCCAGCCGCACCATGCTGTTCAACGTACACAGCAATCAGTGGGATGCTGACTTGCTGGCCCTGCTGGACATTCCTGCCAGCCTGATGCCCGAGGTGCTTGCATCAGCCGCCGACTTTGGCCAGACCGCTGATGATGTGCTGGGCGGCAGCATCAACATCGGCGGCGTGGCCGGTGACCAGCAATCTGCCCTCTTCGGCCAGGCATGCTTTTCCGCTGGCATGGCCAAGAACACCTATGGCACGGGCTGCTTCATGCTCATGCACACTGGCGGCAACTTCCAAACCTCGGCCAATGGCCTGCTGACCACCAGCGCCGCCCAAACCAGCAGCACCCCCCAGTTTGCGCTGGAAGGCAGCGTCTTCGTCGGCGGTGCCGTAGTGCAGTGGCTGCGCGATGGCCTGCAAGCCATTGAGCACAGCGGCCAAGTGCAGCAACTGGCCGAAAGCGTGCCCGACAGCGGCGGTGTGATGATGGTGCCTGCCTTCACCGGGCTAGGCGCCCCATATTGGCAACCCGACGCACGCGGCACTATTACCGGCCTGACACGCGGCACTACCGTAGCCCACATTGCCCGCGCCGCGCTGGAATCCATCGCCTATCAAAGCGCCGCCCTGCTACAAGCCATGAGCCGCGACGCCGTAGCCAACGGCGGCCGCGCCGTGAGCGAACTACGTGTGGATGGCGGCGCCAGCGTGAACAATTTGCTGATGCAGTTCCAAGCTGACCTGCTGGGCATTCCCGTGGTACGCCCCGCCTGCGTGGAGACCACGGCCTTGGGCGCCGCCTATCTGGCGGGGCTGTCTAGCGGCGTCTATCAAAGCACCGAAGAGCTGTCTTCGCTATGGAGGGCAGATCGCCGCTTCATGCCCACGCTGAGCAAAGACCGCGCCAACACCTTGATGCAGCGCTGGGAGCAGGCGGTGCGCCAAACTACGGCGCTATGAAGGCCTAGAGCAATCCTACTCATCCAAGAAACGAAACCTGCCTGAGCCTTCTCGCGCTCAGGCTTGCATCCGTTTTTTGCATATCAACGTTTCAAGGAAACGCCACCAACACAGGGAAAACAAGCAGCGGCTCTGTACCTCGCTCTTTTTAGCATTTCGTATCGAGAAAAAAGAGAGCGATTGATGCAAGCAGTGTTTTCCATGGTGGCGGCTTTATTGACCGCCAGCCTCCCCGCGTACGCCCAAGACCCTGCGCCAGCCTTCCCCGATAAGCAGATCAAGTTCATTGTTCCCGTGACTGCCGGGGGCGGTGTGGATACGGCTGCCCGCCTCGTTGCCAATCAGCTCAAAAGTCGCCTGGGTCAGGCTGTTATTGTGGAGAACAAGCCTGGTGCCGGAGGAAATATCGGCCTGCGCCAATTGGCGAGTTCGACACCCGATGGCTACACCCTCGCCTTTGTACCCAACAGCTTTACGATCAACCATAGCCTGATGCGTAACCTGCCGTTTGACACATTCGCGAGCTTTGCGCCCGTTATTCAGATTGCAAAAGCGCCCGTCTTTGTCGCTGCTCGCGCAGATTTCCCGGCCTCAACCCTGCAAGAAGTTGTCAGCCTCGCAAAAAAACAGCCCGGCACCATCAGCTTTGCGGCTTGTGACACGGGCTCGGCACTGCATCTATCTGCCGAGTACTTCAAGCAGACAACAGGCGCCCACATCAACCATATCCCGTTCAAAGGCTGCGCTGATTCGGTGCCAAATGTCTTGGGCGGGCAAGTTGATTTGCTATTCATTTCTTACTCCAACATCCAAGGACATCTGCAAAGCAAGCGCCTGAAACCACTGGCTGTTGCGGCGCCCGAACGAGTCAGCTATGCATCCAGTATTCCGACTGGTGCAGCACAAGGCGTCGCGGGCTTTGACATGGAAGTCTGGTACGGCGTACTAGCCCCAGCCAAAACACCACAGGCCATTCTTGATCGCCTCAACAAAGCATTGAATGAAGTTCTTGCCCTGCCAGAAGTGCAGCAAGGCTTGAGCAAAAGCTATCTGACAGTCGCCGGGGGAAGTGCCGCGCAATTCGAGCAAATCATTCGCAATGACGTCAACCGTTATGCACAGGTGGTGAAAAAATCCGGCATCAGCATTGACTGAGTTAACGTTGCGTCAAGCACCATAAAAAAGAGATGCCTAGGCATCTCTTTTGCATTCAAGCACTTGCAGTACTTAGCGCTGATTAGTCATCATCGCCCAGTAGCGCCTTGTGGATCAGCGCGCCGATGATGGCTCCGACAATAGGGGCCACCCAGAACAACCACAGTTGATCCATCGCGATAGCGGGGCCAAACAAAGCAGGGCCCGTGCTACGAGCCGGGTTGACCGAGGTGTTGGTTACGGGGATGGAGATCAGGTGAATCAGCGTCAAGCACAGGCCGATGCTCATGCCCGCAAAGCCCACAGCGGCCTTCTTAGTGGTGGAGCCCAAAATGACCAGCAAAAAGACTGCCGTCAACACCACTTCCGTCACCAGAGCTGCACCCATGCTGAACTTGCCGGGCGAATGCTCACCAAAGCCGTTCGAAGCCAAATCCGTCACATTAGCACCGGCCTTGCCAGTGGCAATGAAGTACAGAGTCGCTGCGGCAGCAATCGCACCCAGCACCTGAGCAATGATGTAGCCAGGTAACTCAGCGACCTTAAAACGACCGGCCACGGCCAGCCCCACCGAAACGGCGGGGTTGAAGTGACCACCAGAAATGGGGCCGAACGCATAAGCACCCGTCAACACCGTCAAGCCGAAAGCGAAGGAAACGCCCAGCAGGCCAATGCCCACGCCGGGAAAAGCTGCCGCCAGCACTGCGCTGCCGCAACCGCCGAAGGTGAGCCAAAAAGTACCCAGAAACTCTGCCGACCATTTTTTGACATTGGATGCCATGATTGCCCCCTGATTTTGATGAATGCCGTCCATGCCACCCCACGCAGCGCAGAACGAGACGTAGGCATCTTAAGAAAGGGCTTGTGCAAAGCACAAGATACAAATGTCAACAATCCACGACATGTTTGGCAAACAAGGCTGCTGACGCTATGCGCCTCTTTGCCTGCCTGCACGACGAATCCCGATACAAAACGCCTTATTTGCCGTGGTCCTGAGGGCAAGCCTTGGCCCTTGTCTGGTGAAAGTTACTGACAACACGACAAGCTGTTTTCCGACGATCTGTAATCGTTTGACTACGGCGCAAGCAGCGGACTGCACTACCTCGTTAGTGATGGCTGATCTGGCATGCAGCCAAGTGGCGCTACGGATCAGCGTCAGACACTTCAATCCGGACGAGGTGAGGCAGTTCATTGCCCTGCGCCAAGAGCTTGGCAGTTGCGGCTCAGGTTTATAGTGCCGGTCTGCACCTGAAATCAGGCTGCTTCTTTGCTCAACAATTGCTCCACACTTGCTTGCCTGCAGACCGAATCGAATCACCATGAGCCAGACCCCAACCTCCAACACCGTTTTTCCGCCCATCGCCTTTATTGGCGGCGGCAATATGGCTAGCGCCATCATGGGCGGCCTGATTCGCCAAGGCGTTCCCGCCAGCGCCATTACCGTGGTTGAGCCTTTTGAAGCTGCACGCGAGGCGCTCAAAGCGAATCTGGGCATCGACTCTCTGCCAGCCGCAACGCCAGCCCTGCAAAACGCCCAACTGGTGGTGTGGGCCGTCAAGCCCCAAACCTTCAAGGATGCGGCAGCCCCCGTCGCGGCCCACACTCGCAGCGCCCTGCACCTGAGCGTGGCCGCCGGCATCACCACCAACAGCATCGCGGCTTGGGTTGCATCAAACCGCATCGTGCGCGCCATGCCCAACACGCCCGCGCTAGTGGGCAAGGGCATGACGGGTCTGTTCGCCAGCCCCGAGGTGGATGCAGCTGGCAAGGCGCTGATTGAATCCGTCATTGGCAGCACGGGCGAGCTGATGTGGGTGGACAAGGAAGAGCACCTCGACGCCGTAACCGCCCTCTCCGGCTCCGGCCCGGCCTATGTGTTTTTGTTTCTTGAAGCCATGACGCAAGCGGGCGTGAACATGGGCTTGTCTGCCGAGCAAAGCTACCAACTGGCCATTGCCACTTTTGCAGGCGGCTCTGAGCTGGCCGCTCGCTCCAGCGAAAGTGCCGAAGTGCTGCGCCAGCGCGTGACCAGCAAGGGCGGCACCACCTATGCAGCCATCACCCATATGCAAGAGCAAAAGCTGCCTGAGCACTTCATCGAAGCCATGCGCAAAGCGCAGGTTCGCGCACAAGAACTCGCTCTAGAGTTTGGCAAATAAAAAAACCGGCCTAGGCCGGTTTTTTTAAGTCTTTTAGCCTTCTAGTCCTTATGAATAATTGACTAGTAGCTATCAAAATAGGACTACTTCAGAGCAAAGCCCAAAGCCACGCCCGCGAAAATTGAAGCGCCAATCCAGTGGCTCTTGCTGAAGGCCACAAAGCAGCCTTCACGCGTGCGATGGCGAATCAGCGTGTAGTGCCAAACAATCTGCGCCGCCGCAACGCCCATGCCTAGCCAGAAGGGCCAGCCCAGCTGGTAAGGCGCTAGCACCCACGCAATCAAGCCCCAGCACAGTACAAAAAATCCCATCACGCCCAGCACATCAAAGCGGCCCAGCGTGATGGCCGAGGTTTTCATGCCGATCTTGAGGTCATCGTCGCGATCGACCATGGCGTACTCGGTGTCATAGGCCAGCACCAGAAACATATTGGCCAGCCACAGCGTCCAGGCGGTGGCGTTCACTTCCCCCGTCACCGCGGCAAAGGCAATCACGATGCCAAAGTTGAACGCAATGCCCAAGAAGGCCTGCGGCATGGCAAAAAAGCGCTTGGTGAAGGGGTAGAGGATGGTGAACAAAACGGCAGGAACCGACCACGCCACGGCCTGCCAACGCGTGGACAACACCAAACCAAACGAGATCAGCGTGAGCACCAGGCCGACCATGGCCGCCTCTTTGACCGAAACCTGCCCGCTGGTAATGGGGCGCTGTGTGGTGCGCTTGACATGCTTGTCAAAGTCACGATCGGCAATGTCATTGATGGTGCAGCCCGCGCTGCGCATCAGCACCGTGCCCAGCACAAAGACGATGAGCAGATGCCAGCCCGGAAAGCCGTTGGACGCCACCCACAAGGCCACCAGCGTGGGCCAAACCAGCACCAGCCAGCCAGCAGGGCGGTTAAAGCGAATCAAGTCCAGATACAGCGACAGGCGGCTGCGCTGCGCTGAGGAAGATGCGGGGCTGGGGGTGGGTGCGGAGACTGTCATTGCGAAAATCTTAAAGGTAGGCTTTGCTTATTGTGCCGCGCATGAAAAAGGCCGCATCAAGCGGCCTTCAAGACAGAGTCTGTCGCAGCGAATCGATTTATTCAGACAAACGCTTCACACCTGTGAGCGGGCTGGCATACACGGCATTGCGCAGCGCGGCAATCGCTTCGTAACGCGTAAAGCTGCGGCGCCAAGCCAGCACCACACGGCGAGTCGGCGGCGCAATGCCATCATCTTCGTGAATGGGCAGGTAACGGATATGCGGCTCATCCACACGGCGACGGCGCTCAGTGGGGGCAAGAGCTTCTTCGGGCACGGACATGCGCGGCACCAGCGTTACGCCCATGCCTGCAGCCACCATGTATTTGATGGTCTCAAGCGACGAGCCTTCAAACGTGCGGCGAATGCCTTCGGAGTTGCTGGCGTAGCGCGCAAACTCGGGGCAAACCTCGAGCACATGGTCGCGAAAGCAGTGGCCTGCGCCCAGCAGCAGCATGGTTTCGTTCTTGAGCTCTGTCGTGGAGACGCTTTTCTTTTGCGCCAGCGGGTGAGAGCTAGGTACGGCGGCCATGAAGGGCTCGTCATACAAAGGCGCCAGCGCCAGTCCGGTATCCGGAAAAGGCTCGGCCATGATGGCGCAGTCAATCTCACCGGTGCGCAGCATCTCCAGCAGCTTGGTCGTGAAGTTCTCCTGCAGCATCAGCGGCATCTGCGGCGTCATGTTGATGGAGTTGCGCACCAAGTCCGGCAGCAGGTAAGGACCTACTGTATAGATCACTCCCAGCGTCAGCACGCCAGACAGCGGGTCTTTGCCGCGCTTGGCAATTTCCTTGATCTCGCTGGCTTGCTCCAACACGCTTTGCGCTTGGCGCACGATTTCTTCACCCAGCGAGGTTACCGACACTTCACCAGCACTTCGCTCGAAAATCTTGACATCCAGCTCTTCCTCCAGCTTCTTGATGGCCACGGACAGCGTAGGCTGGGACACATAGCAAGCTTCGGCAGCACGGCCAAAATGCTTTTCCCGCGCTACGGCGACGATGTACTTCAATTCGGTAAGAGTCATAAAGAGTTGGTGATGGAGATTGTCAAAAAAAGTATTGACTCATCTCTTTGCTCGCATTCAAACACAGTTCAGATTAGCAAACGATTACAAACTGCCTGAGTTAAATGTAACCATTTGATGATATGCCCATTTTTTCAGCATTTTAGGCTTTGAGGTACTCGGCTTTACCCCCCAGCCAGCGGCTGACATGGCGCGCGGCCAATTGTGGGTTTTGCTCAAGCATGCGTGGAGCTAACTCTCGCGCCCAATCGAGCAGCAACAGATCCTGCTCCAAGTCCGCAAAACGCAGCATGGCCGCGCCGGATTGTCTGGCGCCCAAAAACTCGCCGGGGCCACGAATTTCAAGGTCACGCCGGGCGATCTCGAAGCCGTCGTTGGTCTCGGCCATGGCGCGCAATCGCTCTTTGCCGGTATCAGACAGCCGCCCGTTATCGTTGACCGAATACAGCAGCACGCAAGCTGATGCGGCGGCACCCCGCCCCACACGCCCGCGCAACTGGTGCAGCTGCGAAAGGCCAAAGCGCTCAGAGTGCTCAATCACCATCAAGCTGGCATTGGGCACGTCCACCCCCACTTCAATGACGGTGGTGGAGACCAGCACGCCCATGATGCCGGCAGAAAACAGCTCCATCACGGCTTTTTTCTCTGCCGTTGGCATGCGCGAATGCAGCAAACCCACCATCACGCCGGGCAGCATTTCACTCAGGTGTTCATGCGTTGCCGTGGCGTTAGACAGATCCAAGCTCTCGCTTTCTTCAATCAACGGGCACACCCAGTACACCTGCCGGCCGCTGGCGACCTGCGCGCCAATGCGCTCAATCACCTCATCTTTGCGGCTGTCGCCAATCAATTTGGTAACGATGGGCGTGCGCCCCGGCGGCAGCTCATCGATGGTGGAGACATCCAAATCCGCGTAATAGCTCATGGCCAAGGTGCGCGGAATGGGCGTGGCACTCATCATCAGCATATGCGGCTCAAGCCCTGTGGCCGCCAGCTTTTGCCGCAGTGCCAAGCGCTGTGCCACGCCAAAGCGGTGCTGCTCATCAATCACAGCTAGCGCCAAATTTTTGAACTGCACCTGATCTTGAATGACGGCATGGGTGCCCACGACCAGCGCGGCCTCGCCACTGGCCACCAGCGCCAGCATCTCTGCACGCTCTTTTTTCTTTTGCGCGCCTGCCAGCCACGCCACTTTTTTACCCAAAGGCGCAAAAATTGGCTCCAGCCAGCCGACTAGTTTGCCGAAGTGCTGCTCGGCCAAAATTTCAGTCGGCGCCATCAGCGCGCATTGCCATCCGGCCTCAATACAGGCCATTGCAGACAAAGCCGCCACCACGGTCTTGCCCGAGCCCACATCGCCCTGCAGCAAGCGGTGCATGGGAATGTGGCTTTCTATATCCGCACGAATCTCCCCCACCACGCGCTGCTGCGCGCCAGTCAGGCCAAACGGCAGTTGAGCCAAAAATTGCTCACTCAGGTCTGGCATCCCTTGCAGCGGTTTGAGCACGGGGGCGCGAAGACGGGCTCGCTCGCGTTTGGCTTCGTATTGCGATAGCTGCTGGGCCAGCAGCTCCTCAGCTTTGAGGCGCTGCCAAGCAGGGTGAGAGTGATCTTCCAGCGTGGCCAACGCAACATCCGCCGTAGGGTGATGCAAAAAAGTGAGCGCATTACGCAGGTCATAAAAGGACTGTTGGCCATTTTGGCTATAAAAATGTGCCACGGGTGGCTGCTCGCCCGGCGGCAGAGTTTCAGACAAATCAGCCCGCAGCAAGGCCGAGACAACGGCACGGCGCAGATAGGCTTGGGGCAGCGTGGCCGTAGCGGGGTAGACCGGCGTTAACGCCGTGGGCAACTCGCCTCCCGCAACGCGAAAGGCCGGGTGCATCATTTGTCGCCCCCAAAATCCGCCCTTAACCTCGCCCCGAATACGCAGGCGCGCACCGACAGCCATGGTTTTTTGCTGCGATGGGTAGAAGCTGAAAAAACTCAATACGCAAGTGCCCGTGCCGTCATCCACCGTCACTTTAAGCATGCGCCGGGGGCGCAGCTGCACCTCGCTGTGCGTGACGGTGGCTTCGATCTGTACGGTTTCACCATCACGCGCATTTTTGAGAGGGGTGATGCGTGTTTCATCCTCGTAGCGCAGCGGCAGGTGCAAGGCCAGATCAATATCACGCGTCAGCCCCAGCTTGATGAGGGCTTGCTGCGCCGGGCTGATGGTTTTTTTCGGTGCCGCGCCAGCGTCTGGCGCAGCCTTTGTGGCGCGACCAGCACCGCGCTTGGCGGAAACTGCCTTGGCAGCAGGCTTGGGCTCAGCAACAGGCTTTTTTGACACAGGCAACGCAGACTCCTTGGCTACACTACTCGCTCACCGGGAAGTAGTGTATTTATATACAGCATTTTGCACGTTTTCGAGCATGCATTGGCGAACGAACAGCTGTCAAAATCACTACCATCGCAAATTGTTACTTTCTGTCTTCCCGATAATCCATGTTGAAGCGCGTTGATGTTGAGCACCTGTGTCCAGGAATGTTTGTCCATGAGTTTTGCGGCTCATGGATGGAGCACCCCTTCCTGCGCACCCGCTTTTTGCTCAACGAGCCCAACGACTTGGAGCGACTGCGCGCCACCACCATCCGTCAGGTGTGGATTGATACCAGTAAGGGTTTAGACATTCCGGCCGAAGTCACTGCTGCTGAAGAAGTCGATTCACCACCCGAGGAGACAGACAAGCAACTGGCGCAGCAAGCCAAACCCAGTAGCACAAGCAAGGAGCTGCATCAGGCCCGCGCCATCATTGGCCAAGCGCGTGAAACGCTCAAAACCATGCTGCACGATGTGCGGCTAGGTCGCCCTCCGGATTTGCCAGCAGCAGGGCAGCTCATTGATGAGATGACGCTTTCTATCAAGCGCAACCCTCATGCTCTGATCAGCTTGGCGCGCTTGAAAACGGCGGACAACTACTCCTATATGCATAGCATTGCAGTTGGCGCGCTGATGATTGGTCTGGCACGCCGCATGGGGCACGACGACAATCAGGTTCGCCAAGCCGGTCTGGCCGGCCTGCTGCACGATGTGGGCAAGACACGGGTGCCTCTGACCGTACTCAACAAGCCTGGCCCGCTGGATCCGCAGGAATGGGCCATCATGAAATCGCATGCGCAGTGGGGCTATGAAATTCTTCAGCCGCTGCCGCTGGATGAATCCATTGCCGAGGCCTGCCTGCACCATCACGAGAAAATTGATGGCTCTGGCTACCCCGATGGATTGAAGCAAAGCGAAATCAGCCTGCTGGCGCGCATGGCATCAATATGTGATGTGTATGACGCCGTAACATCAGACCGCCCCTACAAGGAAGGCTGGCAACCCGCTATCGCACTGCAGCGCATGGCTCAGTGGACGCCCCAGCAGTTTGACAAAAGTATCTTTCAACAATTTGTGCAAACCGTCGGCATCTACCCACTGGGCTCCTTAGTTCGCCTGCAGTCCGAGCACCTGGCCATTGTGCTCGATGTCTCAGATAACCGATTACTCACCCCGCAAGTCAGGCGCTTTTACTGCCTGCGCGAGCAGCGGCGAATCACCCCTGGGATTGTGGACCTCGCGCTACCGGAGGCAAACAACAGTATCACCGGGCGCGAAGACCCGGCTGACTGGCCTTTCAAAAATCTCGATGAGCTGTGGCACGGGTTCAGCAGCACACACAGCAATTCACAGCCCTGAGGGCTGCAGCCCTAATGGCGATTTGAGACAATCGCCCACTTGTTTGATTGAACTTGGAACGGGCCCCGTTCGGCCCTCAAGCCCCGCATGTCTTCCAGCACCCGTGAATTCACACTCAACGACTTCGACTTTCACCTGCCCGAGTCGCTGATCGCCCAGCACCCCACCGCCGTTCGCAGCGCATCCCGCCTACTCGATGGGAGAAGCCACCCCGCCACTGACCGCATCTTCCGCGAGCTGCCCGAGTTGCTGCAAAGCGGCGATTTGTTGATCTTCAACGACACCAAAGTCATCAAGGCCCGCGTGTTTGGCGAAAAAGCCAGCGGCGGCAAGATCGAACTCTTGGTGGAGCGCGTACTGCAGAACAACGAAGTCGTGGCGCACATGCGCGTGAGCAAGAAACCCTTGCCCGGCGCAAAAATTCATTTGTGCGGCGGCCTGAAAAACGGTGGCTTTGAGGCTACTTTGCTGGGCCGCTGGCCTGATGAAAACGGCCCGCTGTTTCACCTGTCCTTCAAAGGCAACAACGGCGAGACGCCTTACGACTTGCTCGATCAGTTCGGCCACCTGCCGCTGCCCCCTTATATCGAGCGCCACCAAAGCACGGGCGACGACCCCAACGAGGCACAAGACACCGAGCGCTATCAAACCGTGTTTGCCGCCCACCCCGGCGCAGTAGCAGCTCCCACAGCCGCCCTGCACTTTGACGAATCCGTGCTCGCCGCCCTGCAAGCCAAGGGCGTGGAGCGCGCCAGCGTCACCCTGCACGTGGGCGCAGGCACCTTCCAGCCCGTCAAGACCGAAAACTTGGCCGAGCACACCATGCACAGCGAGTGGTATGACATTCCCATGTCCACGCTCGCCGCCATGGAACGCTGCCGCCAGCGCGGCGGCCGCATCATCGCCGTAGGCACAACCACCGTGCGCACCCTAGAGTCTTGGGCTAAATACGGCAACGTGACGGGCAACACCAGCATCTTCATCACCCCCGGTTTTCAATACCAGGTGGTAGACATGCTGATTACCAACTTCCATCTGCCCAAAAGTACACTCATGATGCTGGTCAGCGCCTTTGCCGGCTACGAGCACATCATGGGTATGTACCAGCATGCGATTGCCCAGCACTACCGTTTCTTCAGCTACGGCGACTCGATGCTGCTGGAGCGCAAGCGCTGATTAACTACAGAGTGAGCCTGCATTTCATCCGCTTGGAGTATCGAGTTACATGAAATGCAGCTTGAATCACTTCTTGGTGGTAGATTCCTCGGCTTAGCCAAAATGTTTATTCAGACATAGAAACTCATGGAAATACAAAACCAAAACCCACAAGATGAAGAGCTTGATCTGCTGGACCTGCTGGTAACACTCGCAGAAAACTGGAAGCTATTAATTTTTGGACCACTGATCGCAGGCATCTTGGCATTTGGCATTGGTTTTGTCATTCCAAAAACTTTCGAAAGCCGCTCCTCCGTTCAAGTCGAGCGCCCTGGGTCAAGTTTTTTGGCACCTATGGCCGCTAGTTTGGCAATGTCAGCGGACGTTCTTCAGCAGATTGCTCCCGTTGCAGGCTTGGACGACGGCCTGACTGTTGAAGAAATTTACAAAAAACTAAGCAAGCGCATCAATGTCAGCGTCGGCAAGCAAGACAAGTTGCTGAACATTGAGACGCAAGCCAAATCACCTGAAGCCGCTCAAAAGTTGAATCAGGCTTTGCTGGACACACTTTTCCCATTAAGCCAGCCGCGCGGTCTGGAGAAGAAACAGATTCAAATCCAACTAGACAGCGAAAAAGCACGTCTGCAGGAATCCCTCAAGCTCGAGCATGACACCTCCGCCAGCATTGCATCCGGCAAAAGTGTGAGTGAAGCGACTAGCCGCCTATACGGTGAGCTCCTTTCCGGCAACAGTAATCGTCAAAGGGCAATTCTGGACATGGAGCGCCGTCTTGAAGGCTTGAACAAGGACGATATTATTCAGATGCCTACTCTGCCTGAGCAGTCGGTCAAACCCAAGAAATCACTGCTGGCCATTGGTGGAGCCGTCGCTACTGCCTTTGCTCTGCTGCTGTTCGTCTTCATCCGACAAGCGCTACGCGCGGCCAAAGAATCTTCGCCTGAGCAAGCAGAAAAACTGGCCCGTATTCGCAGCGCGATGCCCTGGTAAAGCAAGCCACCGCACTCACAAGCCCGCGATAATATTCGCGGGCTTTTTTATAAGTACTGGTACTTTTATTAATCGTGCGTGCGCCTAAACTCCTTGGCCTCACCAAAGTGCCCATTACCGATAAACGGTATGGGCGGGCGAAGTGCCGACAGCGGTGAGGGATGGTTGCTCATCAGCACCAAGTGCCCGCGACCCTCAGGAATCAACACTCGCTTGGCTTGGGCATGAGCCCCCCAGAGCATGAAAACCTTGGGACGACCTTGCTCAGCCACGTGACAAATGATGGAGTCGGTCAGCGCCTCCCAACCTTTTTTGGCATGGCTGGCTGGCTGGCCTTCTTCCACCGTCAAACAAGTATTGAGCAGCAACACACCCTGCTCAGCCCAACTCGCTAGACTGCCGCCGGGCACCGGGAAGGCGGGGAGCGGCTCCCCCAGATCTCGCTGTATCTCTTTGAAGATATTTTTAAGCGATGGCGGAATACCTACACCCGGCGCCACTGAGAAAGCCAGCCCTTCTGCCTGTCCACGGCCGTGATAGGGGTCTTGCCCCAAGATGACGACGCGCACATTTTCTGGCTCTGTTAACTCCAGGGCTCTCAACGGCGCAGGGGGAAAGATTACAGCGCCAGCAGCAAGTCTTTGCTCCAAAAACTCCAACAGCGTGCGGCCCGTCGAGCCCTCAAAAAAAGTATCCACCAACGCTTTCCAGCCTGACGTCACTGGCCAAGCCTGTGGGTCACAGCCTTGCAGTTGCGTGACGCTAGGCTCGCCCCAATTCAAACTCTGGCTTGTCAAGTTCATAAAAAGTTCACCTGTCTCAATGACGCATAGCAAAAAACAAAGGGTAAACCCTTTATTTTTAACTAAAAATACCTGATTTCAGTGAGTGACATGTCGTCACAAATTGCAAAGAATTAACTTCAATACAGCCGACCGTTTGACGGTTCAGGCTTACAAGGAGTTATTCATGTACACGTCTTACGCCACTGCCTCACGCAACACAGCCACAACGGGATTTTTTTCATCCCCCCGCTCCGCCTTCAATCGAGGGCCGCAAGGCTTTAAGTTTGCCAACTGGGAGCTACGCCTGCGCTCGCGTAGCCTCGTCAGCGGTGCGGGAGACGAGGTCAATCTCACAAAAACAGAGTTTTCTCTGCTATTGGCTTTACTCAAATGCCCCAAGCAAATCATGAGCCGTGAGCAAATCATGGACATGACTCATGCCGAAGACGAGGTCTTTGACCGCGCTATTGATGTGCAAATGCTGCGTCTACGTCGCAAGATAGAAACATCGGCTCGCACGCCAGCGCTACTGAAGACCAAGCGTGGCTTGGGCTACTTTTTGGATGCCGATGTGCAGGTTTTGACCTAAACCTGCCGCAGCCGCGTCAGTTACTGAAACAATTTGGCCAGCGCCTCACCCGGCTCAGGTGCGCGCATAAAGGCCTCACCCACCAAGAACGCGTCGATACCGGCATCACGCAGGGTCTTCACATCGGTGTGCGTCAAAATTCCGGACTCCGTCACCAGCAAACGGTCCGCAGGCACATCGTTCTTGAGTGCAATCGTGGTCTGAATGTCCACCTCAAAAGTGCGCAGATTGCGGTTGTTGATCCCCACCAGCGGTGTCTTGAGCTTTAGCGCACGTTGCAGCTCCTCAGCGTCATGCACTTCGACGAGCACCGCCATGTCCAAGTAAAAAGCAATCTGCTCCATCTCGGCCATTTGCGCGTCATCCAGACAAGCGGCAATCAGCAGCACGCAGTCAGCGCCCATCACGCGGGACTCGTAGATTTGGTAAGGATCGACCATAAAGTCCTTGCGCAGCACGGGCAGGAGTGTGCTGGCACGGGCTTGCTTGAGGTAGTCGGGCTGGCCTTGAAAGAACTGACGATCGGTCAGCACCGACAAACAAGCCGCACTGACCTTGCCGTCACCGACCATATAGCTCTGGGCGATGTCTGTAGGGTCAAAGTCAGCACGAATCACGCCCTTGCTGGGGCTGGCCTTCTTGACTTCGGCAATCACACCCGCCTGACCCTTGGCAATTTTTGCGCGAATAGCGCCCACAAAATCGCGTGTAGAAATGCGGCTTTCCGCGTCGCGGCGCATCTCTTCAAACGACACAGCTTTCTTGGCTGCTCCCACTTCCTGGACTTTGACGTCACAGATTTTTTTCAGAATATCGGACATTTCAAATCTTTCTCGTTAACTTTGGGGCGCCGTACTGATGCCTATGCCTGAGCGGCGAATACCCAACCGCGCCGCCATCTGTTGGACCAAGGCATGTAGCGCCTCCTGACCCTGCACCGCATGCCCTTCATGCAGCACTGTACACAGCACCATCACCGGGCCTTTGCGCACATGGCGCAGCTCAATGCGCCAGCCATAGCAGCGGCGGGACTTATCGGCAAATGCAATGCAACCCAGACTCCACTCCAACGCGGGATTGAGCTGCCACTGATGCTCGGGCTCGCAACCCAGAGTCTTCACCTGCCGCGCTCTCAGATCCACCCGGCAGCCACGGCCTTGGTCGGACTTCAGGCTTCCCTCACCCAGAGGCCAGCTAAGCCTGCGACTCCGAGCATGACGTACAGCCCAGATTACAGCGATCAATGCCGGAGGCAGCCACATGTCAGCGCCACTGGTGGACTGTACCCACGCCAGCAGTATCAGCCCAGCAATGGCCGCAGCGACCACCTGAGGCACGACCAGCCACGCCGGCGGGGTGAGGTGTATGTACTCAGGCAGATCCCAGACAGCCTCAGACTCCACCATTCGCTGCAAAGGTGCCAACGCATCATGCAGCGAAGCTTGCGTCATGCGTTCAGATTGGCGGTGTAAGCCACCAATTGCTGGAGCTTGGCCAGTGCCGCACCACTGTCCACGGCCTTTTGGGCACGCTCCAGTCCGTCTTCAATCGAGCTGGCTACATTGGCGGCATACAGGGCTGCACCTGCGTTCAAGCAGACGATATCGCGTGCCGGGCCTGGCTCACCTTGTAGCACACCCAGCAGCATGGCTTTGGATTCTTCCGGGTTCTCGACCTTGAGCGAACGGGTGCCTGCCATGCGCAGGCCAAAGTCTTCGGGATGGATTTCGTACTCACGCACCATGCCGTCTTTGAGCTCGCCCACCAGCGTGCCTGCACCCAAACTGATTTCGTCCAGACCATCGCGGCCATAGACGACCAGCGCGTGCTCTGCGCCCAGACGCTGCAGCGCACGCACTTGAATGCCGACCAGGTCCTCGTGGAACACGCCCATCAAAATATTGGGAGCACTGGCCGGGTTAGTCAGCGGGCCCAGGATGTTGAAGATGGTGCGCACGCCCAGCTCTTTGCGCACGGGTGCCACATTCTTCATGGCGGGGTGATGGTTGGGCGCGAACATGAAGCCGATGCCCACGTCGCGGATGCAATCAGCAATTTGCGCAGCGTTCAGGTTGATGTTGACGCCCAGCGCCTCCATCGCGTCTGCGCTGCCGCTTTTGCTGCTGACGCTGCGGCCGCCATGTTTGCTGACCTTGCCGCCCGCCGCCGAAATCACAAAGGTGGAGCAAGTCGAGATGTTGAAGGTGTTGGCGCCATCGCCGCCTGTACCCACGATGTCGACCAGATGGGTCTTGTCGTGCACGTTCACCTTGAGCGAAAACTCGCGCATCACCTCGGCGGCTGCCGAGATTTCGCCAATGGTTTCCTTCTTCACGCGCAGGCCGGTGAGGATGGATGCGGTCATGACAGGGGACAGCTCGCCGCGCATGATCATGCGCATCAGATGCAGCATCTCATCGTGGAAGATTTCGCGGTGCTCGATCGTGCGTTGCAGCGCTTCTTGGGCAGTAATCATTGCCATATCTCTCTATGTTTTTAAGAGCTGCCTGCGCCTGTCTTTTCTGGGTTTCTTATGGTTTTCATTCTCAACCCCAGATAAGACGAGCGCTACCAGCTACTGATTTATGAGTGAAACCCGGTTTACTTCTGATCCAGAAAGTTCTTGAGCATGGCATGGCCGTGCTCTGTCAAGATGCTTTCGGGGTGAAACTGCACGCCCTCAATCGCCAGCGTCTTGTGGCGCACGCCCTGAATTTCACCATCTTCACTGGTAGCAGTGATTTCAAGACACTCCGGCAGCGTGTTTTTGTCGATCACCAGAGAGTGATAGCGATTGACCGTAAACGCCTGAGGTAGCTCAGCAAACACGCCCTTCTGATCGGTGTGGATGAAGCTGGTTTTGCCATGCATTTGCTGGCCCGCGCGGATGATGTCGCCGCCGAACGCTGCACCAATGCTCTGGTGGCCCAGACACACGCCCAGAATGGGCAGCTTGCCCGCAAAATGCTTGATCGCAGCCACCGATATTCCAGCCTCGTTGGGCGAGCAAGGGCCGGGCGAAATCACCAGGCGCTCAATGCCCTCGCGTGCGATCAGCGCCTCCACATCGGCCACGGTGGCTTCATCGTTGCGCACCACGGTCACCTCGGCACC
The DNA here is from genome assembly GCF_019355935.1 of Comamonas sp. Y33R10-2. NCBI lineage: Bacteria > Pseudomonadati > Pseudomonadota > Betaproteobacteria > Burkholderiales > Comamonadaceae > Comamonas > Comamonas sp. Y33R10-2. Next base: position 3,135,013 of record NZ_CP079925.1, on the reverse strand, counting down.
CAGCTCGCCAAAGTACTGAACGATGTTGTAGGTAAAGCTGTCGTAGTTATCGACCATCAGTAACTTCATGGTCTTACTCCTGATTGTGCGTTTTTGGAGTCCCGCGCAGACGCGCGAATTCACTGTGTTCATAGGCGATGCACTCTTCCATCAGCTGGCGGTACACGGCCTCCATCACATCAGCCTGACCGCCTTCCTGCAACGTGCGCTCACGCACGCGGCTGACGATGGCTTCAATACGATCTTCATCGCGCACCTGGCTCACATCGCCCTTGATGCGTGCGGCCTGCTGCATATAGCCAATGCGTGTGACCAGCAGCGGCACCAGCACATCGTCCAGTGCATTCACATTGCGACGCACATCTTCCATGCTGGTGCAGGGCTGTACCAAATCGATTGCCTTGTTCATTCCAGCCCCTCCTCGACCAACTCAGCCGCACGCAGCAAGGCGCGGGCCTTGTGCTCGGTTTCTCTCCATTCCATCTCGGGCACAGAGTCGGCCACCACACCCGCTGCGGCTTGCACATACAGCATGTTGTCTTTGATGACACCGGTGCGAATCGCAATCGCCAGATCCATATCGCCCGCAAAGCTCAGGTAGCCGCAAGCGCCGCCGTAAATACCTCGCTTGGTCGGCTCGAGCTGGTCGATGACCTCCATCGCATGCACCTTGGGCGCGCCGGTCAGCGTGCCCGCAGGGAAGGTGGATTTGAAGACGTCCATATTGTCCATGCCGTCCTGCAAGATGCCTTCCACATTGCTCACGATGTGCATGACATGGCTATAGCGCTCTACCGAGAAAGCCTCGGTCACCTTCACGCTGCCGGTCTTAGCGATGCGGCCAATGTCGTTGCGCGCCAGGTCAATCAGCATCACGTGCTCGGCACGCTCCTTGGGGTCAGCAATGAGCTCTTGCTCGATGGCCTTGTCCAACTCCACCGTATTGCCACGCGGGCGGGTTCCAGCCAGCGGGCGAATGGTGACTTTTTGGCCGTCAGGCGTGCTTTCTTGGCGCACCAAAATCTCGGGGCTGGCACCCACCACATGGAAGTCACCGAAATGGTAGAAGTACATGTAAGGGCTGGGGTTCAGCGAGCGAAGTGCGCGGTACAAACTCAGCGGCGATGCGGTGAAACGCTTTTGAATGCGCTGACCGACCTGCACCTGCATGAAGTCGCCCGCCGCAATCAGATCCTTGGCCTTTTGCACGGCAGCCAAATAGTCTTGCTTGTCAAAACTACGCTCGGCCGGGTAGCTCTCACCCGCGCGAATCTGCGGCGCACTGACTGAGTAGCGCAGCTGATCCTTCAACTGGCGCAGGCGCTTCTTGGCCTTGCCAAAGGCTTCGGCCTCGGCAGGGTTGGCATAGACGATGAGGTAGAGCTTGCCAGAGAGGTTGTCGATGACAGCCACCTCTTCGCACTGCAGGAGCATGATGTCGGGCGTGCCCAGACTGTCAGGCGGGCAGGATTTTTCGAGCTTTTTCTCGATATATCGCACCGCGTCATAGCCAAAGTAGCCCGCCAGACCGCCGCAAAAGCGCGGCATGCCGGGGGTAATTGCCACTTTGAAGCGCTGCTGGTAGGCGGCGATGAAGTCCAACGGGTTGCCGCTGGCGGTTTCCACCACCTTGCCATCGGTTACTACTTCGGTCTTGGCTTCATCGCCAAAGCCCGATGCGCGCACAAAGCTGCGTGCGGGCAGGCCGATAAAGCTGTAGCGACCAAAGCGCTCGCCGCCGACTACGGATTCCAGCAAAAAGCTGTACTTGCCGTCGCCATTGGCGTGGGCCAGCTTGAGGTATAGAGAAAGCGGGGTTTCGAGGTCGGCAAACGCCTCGATCAACAAAGGGATGCGGTTAAAGCCTTGGGCCGCAAGAGACTTGAATTCCAGTTCCGTGATCACGGTGAAAACTCCGGAGACATGGCGCATGGCTCACCTGCTCTGACTTGCTTGAGATGGCAGGTGACGCTTGATTGTCTGGGGGTGCGCCGGTTCATTCCATGGCCCGAGGGTGGGCCGCGAGTGCACGCCGGGCTCGCGGCCGGGTGCTTTAGCAGTTCAGATACGTAGGCTTACGCCAGGGCCAGGCTCCCCGGTCTCCACAACCTGCATTGAACGTGCGATGAATGAACATGATTGAAGCAGTGTAGCGCATACAAAGACGGGCCAAAGCCTCGTGCCATTTGGCTGCTGCAAACACCCCAAGGCAAAGGCTCACATACTCGGGTGAATCCTGATTGTCGCAAGCACTTACAAATTCAAACATACCCAGCACCGCTTATCGCCCCCATCAAAGCCACCTAGGCAATCAGCAAAGCTGCCATGCCAAACCAGCGAGGAGACACCCATGCCCCACACTCGTTTCGCCCGCGCTTTGCTGCTTGCAGCGGCGCTTGGCAGTTGCGCCACAGGCGTCGCTTTTAGTAGCACAGCACTGGCACAAACCGCAGCCACAGAGCCCGTTAAACTCCATGGCGTCACTTATGCCCCAACGGTGCAGTCGCAAGGGCAGACACTAGAGCTAAATGGAGCTGGAACGCGCTACAAGGCGGTGTTCAAGGTCTATACCGCCGGTTTGTATTTGGAAAAACCTGCCCGTAGTTTTCAGGAAGTGACCGCACTGGGTGGCCCCAAGCGCATCTCCGTGACCATGCTGCGAGATATTGATTCCGCCGAGCTGGGCAAGCTATTTGCACGGGGCATGGAAGACAACATGGACAGGGCCACATTCTCCAAACTCATCCCCGGCGTGATGCGTATGAGCGATGTCTTCACCCAGCACAAAAAACTACTCAAAGGCGAGAGTTTTACGGTGGACTGGATTCCCACTCAGGGCGCCATCGTCTCCGTCAAGGGCCAACAGCAAGGTGAAGCCTTCAAAGAGCCAGAGTTCTTCAACGCTTTGCTTGGCATCTGGCTGGGGCCTAAACCCGCAGATGCGCTGCTCAAAAAATCCTTACTCGGCGAGAAGGAAAATGGCTTGCAGTCCTTATTGAATAAAGACTTATAGCTATTATTTTTGAATATCCCCGCGCTGAATTTGCTGGCGCATCACACGCGCTGGCTGATACGCGGCAAGCACCGCATCCATGAGCGCATAGGCTTTGCTGGAGTTATTTGCCGAGAAGTTGCACACATAGACATCCACGGTGACCGAGCCCGTTTCTGGCCAAGTATGAATAGCCAGATGCGACTCCGCCAGCAGCACCGTTCCGGTCACGCCGCCGGGGCTACCCGAACTTCCGGGGAAGGTGACCCATTTATCGGCCATGCAAGTCAAGCCCGCTTTTTCGACCTCGGCACGGCACAGCTGGGCGATGGCGTCGGCCTGCAGCATCAGGCTGGGCGAGCCTTGGCATTGGTAAAGGTCAGCGGTCAGGTGCAATCCGTGCATGGCGATGAGCTTAACCGCGCTTGAATTCACCCAGCGAATGCAAATGGGCTTTGGCCTCAACTTCCGTAATCGGCTGGCCGTGGTTGTAGCCATAGGTCATCAGCACTACCGGGCAGCCTGCGGCGTGAGCGGCCTGCGCGTCGTTGCTGGAGTCACCCACCATCAGCGTGCGGGCCGGCTCGCTGCCCAGCGCCTTGCAAGTCTCCAGCAGCGGCATGGGGTCGGGCTTTTTGCGGGGGAAGGAGTCACCACCAAACACGCAGTCAAAAAAGCCGTTAAGCCCCTTGGCGGCTAGCAGCGGCTGGGCAAAAGACAGCGGCTTATTGGTCAGGCAGGCCATGCGCAGGCCCATGCTTTTGAAGGTCTGCAAGCCCTCCAGCACGCCGGGGTAGAGGTCCGCAAACTGACCATTAATTGCCAGATAGTGACTTTCGTAGCGCTGCCAAGCCTGTGGATAAATCGCGTCGATATTGCTCGCGCCCACATGACTCAGCACAGAGCGAATCAAATGCTCGCTGCCTTTGCCCACCATGTTCTCAATGACCTGCGGCGCAATGGCGGGCAAAGACAAATCAGCCAACATGCGGTTGAGCGCCTCGGCAAAATCACCCAAGGTGTTCACCATAGTGCCATCGAGATCGACCATGACGGCATCCACATCCAGAGCAACGGCGGGAGCGGGAAGATTGAGCTTCATAAGACTATCAATTCCATAGCTGCATGTGCAATCAGTTAAAGCACATGCGGCCAAAAAGACTTAAAAAAAGCCTGCATGACAAGCGCATGCAGGCCTTGGGTTCACCGCAGGGTTTAAGCCGCCAAGTTTTGACGCATGGTGTCAATCACGCTCTTGTAATCAGGCTTGCCAAAAATGGCGCTGCCCGCCACAAAGGTGTCAGCTCCCGCATCGGCCACGGCGCGGATGTTGGCTTCTTTGATACCGCCATCCACTTCCAGACGAATGTCTTTGCCAGAGGCTTCAATGCGCTTGCGCACTGCTTCAATCTTGCGCAGCGTGCTATCAATAAAGCTTTGACCGCCGAAGCCGGGGTTCACGCTCATCAGCAAAATCAGGTCCAGATCATCAATTACCCAATCCAGCACGTCCAGCGGCATGGCGGGGTTAAAGGTCAGGCCGGCCTTGCAGCCATGGCTCTTGATGTTCTGAATGCTGCGGTGCACATGCTGCGATGCATCGGGGTGAAAGCTAATGTAGTCAGCGCCGGCCTTGGCAAAGGCGGTGGCCAGTTCATCCACGGGCTGCACCATCAGGTGTACGTCGATGGGCACGGGCTTGCCATCAGGCGTTACTGCGTGAGGCTTCACGGCCTGACAGATCATGGGGCCGAACGTCAGATTGGGAACGTAATGGTTGTCCATCACGTCGAAATGGATCCAATCTGCACCTGCAGCAATGACGTTTCGCACTTCTTCACCCAGACGGGCAAAGTCGGCTGACAAGATAGAGGGGGCAATACGATAGGTAGGGCTCATGGTCTGCGATTGTCGCAGTTACCATTGGGCCATGCCAATGAACGAGTTTCTGGTTCAAGTCCAGCCCGCCTATTTGCCCGAGCAGTCCACCCCGGCTGCCGGTGTCTATGTGTTTTCGTACACCATCACCGTGACCAACACGGGTGAGGTGCCTGCGCAGCTCATTGCGCGGCACTGGGTGATTAGCAATGAGCTAGGCCATGTTGAAGAGGTTAAAGGCCTTGGCGTGGTCGGCCGCCAGCCTTTGCTGCAGCCCGGTGAATCTTTTGAATACAGCAGCGGCTGCCAGTTGCGCACGCCCACAGGCACTATGCGCGGCACTTACCTGTGTGTGAATCACGAAGGTGAAACTTTTGAGTGCGAAATTCCTCTGTTCGTTCTACAAATGAATGAATCCGGGGGTCCTATACCCATGCCTGAAACACGCGTTTTGCACTAAGACGCACACCATTACTGCATGAAAAAAAGCACTCTTGACCTGCCAGGTCTGCTCGAGTCGTTAGACCCCGATGCAGGCTTGGCGCAACGCCATCTGTGGCTGATTTATCTGGCCGAATGGATACGCGCAGCCCAGCCATCCGTGGATGGTGCCCTACGGCGTGTAGAAGAAATCGTTACCGCTTTTGAGACCGACCCCGAAGCGCTAGAGCGCCTGCGCCGGTGGGCCAAGACGCTGATGAAGACGGTGGACATCACCGCCTTACTGGCCGACTTTGGCTTTGCCCCGCGCACCGCCATGGCCAGTGAACTGGTGGAGCGCCTGCGCTACAAGCTGCCAAGCACGCCAGAGACCGTGGATGCCTCTGAGCTATTCATGCTGGCCTTTCCCGATCGCTTTGACGCCCGCTGGCTGCACGCGCTGGACAGCCAGCTCATGGCCCGCATCTCGGCACTCCTGAACCCGCAGCAACAAGAAGACAGCGCAGAAGGCATCAGCTTTTGGGAGCGATCGCTGCTGGACGCCATCACCTATTGCTCGGGCCAGATTCTCTCCACCGGTTTTGCACCTGAGTTGCGCCTGCGCATGAGCGATCAGGCGCGCGATGACAAGCCGTTTCACGCGCTGATTCATGACGTAGAAAACCTGCGTGTAGAAATCATGCTGCCGCTGCGCACCACAGACCGCCGCGACGCCGCTGCCGCGCAACTGCGCGAGCGTTTAGAAGCCTGCCGCGCAGCCATCGCCTCGGTCTACACCTACGTCGAAGCCGAAGGTATTTCGGTCGGTTTGATCTTCAGGCTGCGCCAAGTGCGCGCGCGCATTGTGCGCATTCGCCGTCTGTTGGACTGCTTGCTGGCAACTGACCGTGCTTACGAGACGTCTGAACTGCTCTCCAACCTCGTGACCGTGGGCATCGAGCGGCGCAGCGTGCGCGCGCTGGTCTCCACCAACTCATCGCTGCTGGCAGCCAAAGTGGCAGAGCGCAGCGCCGAAACGGGCGAACACTACATCACCCGCGACGGTGCGGAATACCGCAGCATGATGGCCAAGGCGGTCGGCGGTGGCTTTGTAATGGCCTTCACCACGCTGGCCAAGTTTGCGCTGTATGCACTGGGTCTGTCCGTGTTCTGGGCAGGACTTGCTGCCGGCTTTAACTACGCCATCAGCTTTGTGCTGATCCAGATGCTGCACTTCACGGTGGCAACCAAGCAGCCCGCCATGACGGCGCCGGCCATGGCCGCCAAGCTCAAGGACATTCAGACCGACTCGGCCATTCAAGAGTTTGTCGATGAGGTCGCCCACTTGGTGCGCTCACAAGTGGCCGCTATTTTGGGCAACGTGCTCATCGTCTTCCCGGCCGCACTGCTGCTTTGCATAGGCTACGCACACCTGGTCGAACACCCTGCACTGAGCACCCACCATGCACAGCAAGTGCTGGACTCGCTGAGTTTGCTGGGCCCATCGCTTTTCTTTGCCGCCTTTACTGGCGTGCTGCTCTTTGTCAGCAGCTTGATTGCTGGCGGTGCAGAAAACTGGTTTGTGCTGCGCAATATCGAATCGGTGATTCGCTATAACCCCGGCATCACCCGCGCATTGGGCGCCGGCCGTGCGGATCGCTGGGCCAGCTTTTTGCGCAACAACATCTCCAGCCTGTCGTCCAACATCTCACTGGGCTTCATGCTCGGTTTGGTGCCTGCTTTTGCCAGCTTTTTCGGGCTGGGGCTAGAGGTGCGTCACGTCACCTTGTCCACAGGGCAGATCGGCGTGGCCGTCGCTTCACTGGGCTGGGGCGTGCTGCATGACGATTTGCTGTGGTGGGCCGTCGCCATGCTGCCTTTGAATGCGGCGCTCAACGTGGGGGTCAGCTTTTATCTGGCCTTCCGCCTCGCTCTGCGTGCGCACAACGTCAGCGGTGTAGACCGCTCGCGCATCTACAAAGCCATACGCCAGCGCATGTGGCGCAAGCCATTTAGTTTTTTCTGGCCATAAAGCGAAAAGCCAGCCACAGGGTCTGAACTGCAATACTTCTGGAGCCTCGCATCCTCATAATTTGGGGGCCTGTTCCACAGTATTGCAGCTATGCCCAAGCCAGTAACTACCCTCAATCGACGCCAGCTACTGGCCTGCGGCCTCGCGACTGCCGGCGCGGGCATGGGTATCAGTAGCGCAGCCATGCGCCCTGTCGGGGTTGAATCACGCCTGCAAGCTACCGCAGGCAAACGCTTTCGTGTGCTAATGCTCACCTACCGCGGCACCACTGATGTGGATATTGGCTTTCAAAACCACCTTAAAGAAGCCGGTCTGAATGTGGAGTTCACGGTACGCGATGTGCAGCAAGATGCCAGCCGCATCGCTGCCATTTTGGATGAGCTTCCCACAATCGCCCCCGACTTAATCTACACATGGGGCACGCCCGTCACGCTGGCGGTCACGGGCACGGTGGAGCAGCCCAACCCGCATCCTGGTCTGCGCAATATTCCCGTGGTTTTTGCGCTGGTGGCAGACCCGCAAAAAGCCGGCATTGTGAATGCGCTCAATGCACCCGAGCGCAATGTCACCGGCGCCATCCACGTTGTACCGCTAGAGCGGCAGTTGCAGCACATGCGCAGCTACCGCGAGTTTGACAAGCTGGGCGTCATCTACAACGCGGCAGAGGCCAACTCTTTGGCTGTGATTGAAGGCCTGCAGCAATACGGGCAAGCCAACGGCAAGCAAATTCTGGTAAGCCCTTTGCAGCAAAGCGCAGACGGTAAACCGACTGCCCAAGGGCTTGAGTCACTCATCGAGCAACTTCATAGCGATGGTGCGCAGTGGCTGTATTTGCCGCCAGACACCTTCCTCGGCACTCTTTACGAGCGCCTTACCCCACTGGCTATGGCACGCAAACTGCCGCTGTTTGCATCCACTGAATTGGCCATGCGCAGCGGCAATGCATTGACCGGTGTGGTGAGCCGCTACTACTCGGTAGGCCAGTTGGCAGCAGCCAAAGCGGCAGACATTTTGCAGGGCAAAAAAACTGTGCAGCAAACGCCGGTGGAATCGCTCAAACGCTTCTCTCTCATGGTCAATATGCAGATGGCGCAGCAGCTAGAGCTATACCCACCACTACCGCTACTGAACTACGCCGAAGTTGTGGCCACTCAATCGGGGGCAAGCACCTCATGAGCCACACCTTAATCAAGAACTTGAGCCAAGCCGAAACCACAAAGGCAATGCTGCCCCCATCGCATTTGGCGCAGCGAGAATTGACAGCTTCCGACCTTGAAAGCGCGCTCGCCTTACATCTGCGCTGCACGCAAAATTGGAGCGAAACGCTGGTACGAAAAGAGTCTTTGGCTTCGCTTCAAAGCTTGCTGCTGCGCAGCCATATGAGCGGTCTTTTTGATCAAGATGAGTTGGTGGCCTATAGCGTTTTACAGCACGATTTGCAGGAGCATCAAGAGCTTCCACCTAGCATCGCTGTAGACCCACAGCGCCCGCAACTCATGCTAGCCGGTGTTTCCGTCGCCCCCGAGTGGCAAGGCCTTGGCTTGCAGCGGCGACTCATCATGCAGCGCATGAGCCAGGCGGGACCTCAGTGCTTGCTGTTTTCCACCGCCGCACCCGCAAACTGGCATAGCTGGAACAACTTACTTGCCTGCGGCTTTCATGTGCGTGACATAGGAGAGCATTACGGCGGTCATTTACGCTATTTGATGGTGCTGGAGCCTCTGCCTGAGCATGCGCTTTACCCCGATTTCTCCAAAGAAATTCATGCGCTCGACATCAAGCGCCAGCAAGAGCTTTTGAGCCAAGGCTGGCGCGGCGCGCAGCCCGGTCACAGCATTGAATACATGCGCTACGTGCCCACTGCATCTCAGCGAATTCGAATATGAACGCACGAGCACAGCTCTTTAGCTTTATCGCGCTAGGTGTGGCTTTGCTGCTGGCGGTTCTCAGCATGGTTTGCTGGCAGTTTTCGCAGATCAACACGCGAAATTTGACGCAAGAGCGCAATCATTTTCTTTTGCAAAGCCTGCGTAAAACTGCCGAAGACTTTTTGGCCACCGGCATGACGCCTGAGCAAATGCCGGCCATGCAAGACATCATCGACCGCGAGAGGGCCAACTTTGCGCAGATCATGGCCATCGATATCTTCAACCCTGCCGGGCGCATCAGCTACAGCACCGATGCCGGAGCATTGCACACTCAGGTGCCGCAAGACTGGGTGAGCCAGCTTGTACAAAGCGGCAGCTGGGAAACCCAAGACCCCACGCAAGACCAGCTGGGCATGCGCTTTGAAAACGATTTAGGCCGCGCAGCCGGCGGCATTGTGTTGACGCTGCAACCCACAGGCGGCGCATGGACGCTGGCGCAATGGCAGGGCGCAGGTGTACAAGCGCTCATCTGGGTGGGTTTGTTCATCGGCTGCTGCGCTGCCGCCCTTGCGCTGCTGCAGTGGGAGCTGTTGCGCTGCCTGCGCCCCTATCGCCAAATCAGCCGCATTCTTGCGCAAGAGCAGGTGCATGAAACAGACTCCGGCAGCGCCGGCGAACTCAAACCATGGGCCGCGCAAGCTGCCAAGCAGCTTGAGCAAGAGTACACACAAACACAGCAAGCCATGCAGCAGTTGCAGGAGCTGGACCGTGGCCAGTAAATACGCGCCAGCGCACGCAGTGCCATTCAAGCTGCGTCGGCAACTGACTCTTCGCTGCGCCGCCATCACCTTGCTGGTGGGCAGCTTAGGCGCCGCGGCGCTGTTGATTGGGCTGGCCCAACACAATCAGCAGCAAGCGCTGGCCGGCCAACAGGCCATTGCCCATTCCGTCGCGCAGACGCTGGTCAATCAGATGGCCCGCGCCGCACGCTTGGGCATTCCGCTGCAGAAGTTGCCGGGGGTAGAAGCCCACCTGCAGCAAACGCTCAACAACACCCCGCAGCTGGCCTACATTGCTGTGGCGGATACCCATGGCCAGCCCATGTACTCCGCCTCACGCGGCACCGCCGAATCTCTGCTGACGCTGCCCGTCGTCGTCAAAGGCCAGTCCGTGGCTCTGATTCAGGCAGGCGCGCGCAACTCGCAAGTGCAAGGCCTGCTCCAACCGGCACTGGCCTGCACGTTCATCGTTTTATTGGCGTCACTGCTGATGGCCTTGGCTGTTTATTTTGGCCCTGCTCTGCGTCTGCAGGCTAGGCATGAGCTGCTGCTGAGCAGCCTGCGCGACGCAACACCGCTAGCTCTGTTGCCGCTGCAAGAACGCCATGCGGGCGACGATCTGCATGGCGCAATCCACACCTTGGCCACGCTGCAGCAGCGCAACCAAAAAGCCCAGCAAGCCGTACAAGACTACGCGGCAGAAATCAAAGCTGTCGATTTTGATCAAAAAATGCTTGCAGCCATTGAATCTATTGAACTAGCAGCTATTAAAAATGGAGTCACTCAATGACCTTGCGGCTGCGCATCATCACGATCGTGGCAGCAGGACTGCTGTTAACCACTCTGGCCTTGCTGGGCTTTGGCTGGATACGTGAGCAACTGCAGCAAGAGCGCATCGCTACGCTGGCCCAGCAAGCGCAAGAGTCGCTGTGGAAGCAGGTTTTGGCAGCTGAAGAACAGTACATGGATGCGGCGCTAGACCAACTCACCGCCCTGCCCGCTATTGCCAGCGCTGCACGCAGTCAAGACAGCAAAGCGCTAGAAAAAAGATTGATCGCAGAAAATCTCGTCCCCGGCGATGGGCAGTTGCTGCAGCTGCTGGCGGTGCTGCGCCCCGGCCATGAGCCCATGACGCTCGGTCAAACCGCTCCCATTCCGTTACTGGACGCGGGTAGCCTAGAGCAACTTTTCAGCGGCGAAGACATCAACGGCCTGCGCTTGGGTAGCGGCAACATCGCCATGCTGATTTCTGCACGCCTTGTGCCCGGCAATGGCGAGCCTGTGGTCTTGGTGGCTGGACGCAGCCTCAGCAGTGCGCTGCAGCGCTTTAGTCAAAACAAGCAAGCAAATCAGCAAAACCAAAACAGGCAGCCAAGCCACTTACAAGCCAGCTTGCTGGACTTGCGCGGCACCTTGCTTGCGACCACTCACCATGAGCTTTGGCAGGCCGTTGCGCCGCTCATTTCACCAAGGCAGCAGCAGTATTTTCAAGCGCCTATCGGCTCAAAAATCTACTCCGTCACTAGCCATCAAGTGCGTGACTTGGCAGGGCATGAAGTCGCCACCCTTGTCACCCTCAAAGATGACTCCAGTCAGATATTGGCCAGCCTATTTTTAGCGCGACTTGCGGCGGGCGTTACGCTGTTTTTGATTGCGCTGGGCCTGCTGGGCCTGTCTTGGTATTTGCGCCGCAGCTTTGAGCCGCTAGACCAGGCCATTAGCGCACTGCAGGCGCTAGCCAAGGGCGATACCAGTGTGCAACTCAACCACCAGCGCAATGACGAAATTGGCCGCATTGCCAAGGCCGTCACCCATTTCAGACACAGCGCGCAAGAGTTAGCCCGCGCACGTAGCCAGCGCGAGCGCGTGCGCCGCCGGCAAGAGCAACTGATACACCAGCAGCTGCAGCAGTTAGCCGATGCCACCGACATGACCAGCCGTGAAGAGGTCTTGCAACTGCTGCAAAGCGACCCAGCCCCGCAAAGCGATGACGGCCAGCTGCGCCAGCTAGCACATGTCATGTCAGACCTGACGCGCCGCATTGCCGAGCAGCACAAAAGCCTGAGCAGCATGGTGGTTGAGCTGCGCGAAGCACTGGTGAGCAAAACCCAGCTCGCTGGCCTGCAGCAAGAGCTGCAGATTGCCGCTGAAGTGCAGCGCAGCATTCTGCCCCAGCAAATGCCGGCCGATGCGCGCCTGCAGCTGCATTGCCACATCACCCCGGCGCGCGAGGTGGGGGGCGATTTCTACGACTATTTCTGGCTAGACAAAGATCACTTGGGACTGGTGATTGCCGATGTCTCCGGCAAGGGCGTTCCTGCCGCGCTGTTCATGGCCATTACGCGCACCCTGCTCAAGTCCACCGCCGCATTTGTGATGTCGCCCAGCTCCTGCATACGCAGGCTCAACGACCTGCTGGCCGCAGAAAACGAGCAGATGATGTTTGTGACCATCTTCTACGGCGTGCTGCATCTGCCCAGCGGCCAGCTGCGCTACGTGAATGCCGGGCACAACGCACCCTATCTACTGCCCGCCCAGCCCGGTGATGCAGAGCCGGTGCGCACGCTGGCGCGCACAGGCGGCGTGGCGGTCGCCGTAAGCGAAGAGTTTGTGTACCAAGAAGCTGTGCTCCAACTGCAGGCCGGCGACCGGCTCTTTTTGTTTACAGATGGCGTAACCGAAGCCTTCAACCATCAGCAGCAAGAATATGGCGATCAGCGCTTGCTGGCCACGCTCAACCCACTGGCAGCAAAGCAATCAAGCCCCGAGGACATCACTCTAGCCGTGCTGCAAAGCGTGCGAGCGTTTGAAGATGGTGCGCCGCAGGCCGATGACATTACTTGTGTGAGCCTGCTGTATCGGGGCTAAAGATCACTAGCAACAACGAGCAAAAGCCAGTTCCAGCCATCACTTCGGCGGTATTCAAAGCGCTGCAAATAGTGGCGCATCAGCCGCAGGCCGTGGCCGCCCATCTCGGCATCATCCAATTTTTTGGCCAGCGGTGCAGCCTCTCTAAGCGTGGGGTCGAACTCTGCTCCGTTGTCTGCAATGCACAGTCCGACCCCATCATTCAGAGTGCCCAGTTGCAACTGAATTGATAGCGGCTGATCGCCTGCTGGATTGGCATGCGTGACGATATTGGTCAAAGCCTCATCCGCGCACAACGTGAGCGCAAAGACGGTTTTAAGCGGCCATTTCTCGCGCTCGCTCACCTCTTCCAGCCACGCGATCACTTCAGCAATGGCTTCGCAGTGCGCAGGCATGGCCCGCTGCTCCAGTAGTTGCAGTGCAGGCCAAGGCAAAGAAGTGATGGGAGCTTGTGCCATGCGTTAAGAGACGAGCTTGGACGCTCAAAAAAGGTCAGTGGGCAAAGTGCAGCTGCAAGCCAGAAGACTGCCCTGCCTGTCCATCATAAGTACTCACGCGGTCCGCAATATGTCGCAGCAGCTGTGATGAGACTTGCGAAAGCGCCGCTTCAAACGCATCGTCATCCGCATCTAGCAAATCATGCGCAGGCAATGCACTGGCTACACCTGCGCCAGCCTTCGTTAACGGCAACGCAGTGCCGGTGTGCAGCAGCTCTAAATCCAAATTGAATTCATCAAAACTGCCGCGTATGGCACTGACTTGCCTGCCTGCTGCCTGAATGCCTTCGGCCCCTTCAAGCGCCGCCAACGCTGCGCGCTGCACCACGTCGCGGCGTGCGCCCCAAGCGCCGCCCTGCGCTTCTACAAAATTAGTGATGTCGTGGTGCAAAGTGGCCGCGCTAGTCAAGGCCTGCTCGGCCTTGCGCGAGGTTCCGAGGCGAAACAGCAAGTTCAGCACAATGACCAGCAGCCCCGAAACCACCAGCGCATTGCCAAACAAAGAGCGCCAGTAAGCCGGCACCGAATTCATCAACTGCGGCATGGCCATCACGGCAATGCCCGCGCTAATCGACAGGCCCACAGCAAAGGTGGAGCGGCTATCCATGGCCCGCGCAGCAATCAGCTCAATGCCCGCCACGATCAAAAAGGCGGCGGCGTACAGCTCCACCGCGCCCAAGACCGGCTCTGGGATTTGCATGATTGCGACGGTGACCTTGGGCATGAAGGCCGCAATGCCCAGGATCACCGCCGTGGCCAAACCAATCACCCGCGCCGTTGCGTGGGTGGCATGGGCCAGCGCAATATTGGTGGCGCTGGTGCAGGTGGGAAAGCCGCCAAACATGCCTGTCACGCAGTCGCCAATCGCATGGGCACGCATGCCGCCTGCCACGGCACGCATGTTGACGCGGCGCCAGTCGGCGTCTTCCAGCTTGTCCATCAGGCTGACGTTGCCCATGGTGTCTAGCTGGGTCAGCATGGCGATCAGGCCGATGGCGACCAAGGTGCCCATGTCGCCCTTGAACTGAGGCATGTGCAAGGCGGGCAGTTGCAGCAAGGCTGCGTCTTTGATGGCATCCCAGCCATGAAGGTTTCCCGTCAACGCAGCGACGACGATGCCCACGCCCATGCCAAGCAGCAAAGCCATCAAACTCAGGCGCTTGCCGCCCCAGACCGAAGCGACCACGATGGTGAGCAAGGTGCATGCCGCTGTTAACGCGCTGGCGCCATCAATCAGCCACTGCGCATCTAACCCCAGCGCATGCTTGACGGCACCTTCGACCAGCAGCAGCCCGCCCATGATGATGACAACGCCCACCACAAAGGCCGGGAACACCGAGCGCATACGCGTAATCAGCGGCGCCAACAACAAAGTCACGCTGCAGTACACCAGCGCAATCAAGGGCATGCCGCCGGGGCCCACAGCGCTCAAGGTAGCGGCCACAAAAGAGATCACAAAGGGGTTGGGAACATGGGGCAGCAAATAGCCGCTGCCCCAGTGCCCGCCCCAAGCCTGTAAAGCCATGCAAACGGCCATGCCCAGAAGCGTCATCGCCAGCATGGATTGGGTGCCAGCGGCATCGAGCCCGGCGGCTCTGGTGGCAACCAGCACATAAGACAAAAACGCAATCGCCGCAGCGCTGTGCTGGGCTGCCAGCACCCAAAGCGAAGACCACGGCAAGCGATCATCGGCCCCATAGACCAAATTGGGTGAACGGCGGCGTACCTCAGAGGGCGGAAATTTCAAACGGCTCATCACTAAAAATTGTTTTCACTGGCTGGTGACATAACTCAGCACCACCAGACTGTTATTCTCGAAAGCATCCCAACGCATTTCATCACGAGTGTCTGCCATGACTATTGCAATTGAGCCCACTGACAAAGCGCACATCATCGCCCTGCAAGGTCAGGTCAACAGCTCCAACGCAGCCACCGTTGAGACAGAGGTCTTGGCCGTCGTCAATCAAGGCGCCAAAAGCGTGCTGCTGAACATGACTGAGCTGAGCTACATCTCCAGCGCCGGCCTGCGCGTGGTGCTGGTGCTGGCCAAACGGCTCAAGCAAGCGGGCGGCAAGCTGGTGATTTACGGCATGCAACCCCATGTGCGCGAGGTGTTCGACATCAGTGGCTTTTTAGCCATTCTCAACGTCACCGCGACCCGCGCCGAGGCGCTTGCGCAGTTTTAACCACCGCCGCCAGTCTTCGCCTGACTCGCGGCCCAACGCGCCGCCTTTGCCGCGGCCAGTGATTTCATGGGTGAATTTGATCTGATCCGCCGCTACTTTCAGCGCCCCGTGCGCCGCGCCGCTTTAGGCGTGGGCGACGACTGCGCGCTGCTGGCTCCCGCGCCCGGCATGCAACTGGCCATCTCCAGCGACATGCTGGTCGAAGGCCGCCACTTTTTCCTCAACGTCAACCCGCGGCTGCTGGGCCACAAGGCACTGGCCGTCAACCTCAGCGATCTGGCTGCCAGCGGCGCCAAGCCTCTCGCCTTCACCCTCGCGCTGTCACTGCCACGCGCTGACGAAGCGTGGATCAGCGAATTTGCCGCAGGCCTGCTGGCACTGGCCGACGCGCATGACTGCGAGCTCATCGGCGGCGACACCACGGGCGGGCCGCTCAATATTTGCATCACCGTGTTTGGCGAAGTGCCCCCCGGCCAAGCCCTGCTGCGCAGCGGCGCCAAGGCTGGCGATGAAATCTGGGTCAGCGGTCATCTGGGTGATGCGCGGCTGGCGCTGGAAGCCTTGCAAGGCCATATTCAGCTGCCAGACACCTTGCTTGAGCAAACCCGCCAGCGACTGGAAAGCCCCACGCCACGCGTGACCCTGGGCCTTGCCCTGCGCGGCATTGCCAGCAGCGCGCTGGATGTGAGCGATGGCCTGCTAGGCGACCTCGGTCATATTCTTGAGCTTTCTAATGTCGGTGCCACGGTGGATAGCCGCCTTACTACGCCTTTGATAGCTGCCAGCGCTTATCCGCAAAGCGCTTCATGGCAATTTGACTTCAATCTTCAGCAGCAATGCACGCTGGCCGGGGGCGACGATTACGAGCTGTGTTTTACCGCCCCAGCAGCGCGCCACGCAGACGTTCTGGCCGCTGGCATTGCCAGCGCGACGCCCGTGACCTGTATAGGCCGCATTGATGCCGCGCAGGGCTTGCGTGTCATCGGTGCAGATGGCGCTTTGCTGGCCAGCCAGTGGAAGTCTTTCGACCACTTTGGCAGCTGAACTCGTTCAGCGCTGACAGGGCTCTCGGTTAAGCTCAAACCCTGTTCACTGCAAACGAGAGCTGCCACATGCATTCACGCCATCTGCTGCCCGCGTACTTTGCCGGCCTTGCCGCTGCCCTGCCTGGATTAGCGGCCGCAGACAACACCAGCCTCAGCGTCTCGGGCAACCGCGCGCCGATTACTGAGGTCACCCTCTACCCGGGCATTGCAGCCGTGCAGCGCGAGGCCCGCATTGAAGCGCAGACCCGCCAGCTCAGCTTTGAGTGCCTGCCCGCCAGTATGGACACCCAAAGCCTGCAGATTAGCGGCGACGAAGGCGTGCGCGTGGGCGAGATCAAGACACTCATGCAAGCCCGCCAGATGGCGGCCAAAGATTGCACCAGCCCGCTGGACCAGCAAATTCGTACACTAGAAGATCAGCTCGCCAGCATCGACGCCGAAGAAAATGCCGCCAAGCTGGTGGGCGACTTTCTGCAAGGCGTGAGCAAGCCCGGCGACGAAGCTCGCGTCACGCCCGCGCAGATCGTCAGTACTAGTCAGGCCCTGCGCCAAAGCAGCCGCGACAACAGCGTGCGCGCCCATCAGATTCAGCGGCAAAAGCAAGACCTGATGGCGCAATTGCAGCCGCTGCGCAATGAGCGCGACCGCACCGGCGGCCAGCAGTCGCAGGTCATGAAAGTCACCGTGCAACTGGCCAGCCCGCGCGCGGCCAATGTCCGCCTGAGCTATCAGGTGCGCGGCCCTAGCTGGCAACCCGGCTACCGAGCGCAACTGAACACCGCCAAAAATCAGGTGCAGCTGGAGCGGCAGGCACTGGTGGTGCAGACCAGCGGCGAGGACTGGAGCAATGTGCGCCTGCGCCTTTCCACCGGCCAGCCCACACGCAGCACGCAAGGCGCAATGCCCCGCCCTTGGGTGGTCGACGTCATCCAGCCTATCGCCCTCGCAGCCCCTGCGCCAGCTCCCGTCATGATGGCCCGTGCCAGCGCCAGGACGACTGCCGGTAAAACTGCTGAAGTCGCTGCCGTTCCAGCTCTTCCAGATTTGGATGTCTCCAGCATCAACACTGCATACAGCACGCAGTTTGTGGTGCCCTACAAGATCACCGTTCCATCCAGCGCAGAGCGCACCACGCTCTCGCTGGGGCAGGAAAATCTGGCCACCAGCCTGCTCACCCGCACGGCCCCTGCTGCAGAAGAAGCCGCCTACCTGATCGCCACGCTGCAAGCGCCGCAAGGCATCTGGCCCGCAGGCCCTGTCACCTTATTCCGCGACGAGGCACTGGTCGGCAACGGACGGCTGGACTTTGGCAACGCACAAGCACTGGCACAAGGCCTGTCTTTTGGCCGCGATGAAAAAGTGGTGGTGCGCCGCCTGCCCGCGCAAAGCAATACCGGCAGCAGCGGCTGGGCTAGCAGCAAGACCGAACGCACGCTGGTGCGCAGTTACGCGGTAGAAAACCGCCATGACCAGCCCATTGCGCTGCAGGTGCTGGACACGGCCCCCATCTCTGGCAATGAGCAGATCAAGGTGCAATCGCAATACGCACCCCAGCCCACCAGCACCCGCTGGAATGCGCAAAACGGCATGATTTCTTGGGAGCAGAATCTGGGCGCACGCAGCACGGCGCAATTTCAGGCCACGCACGAGATTCGCTTCCCCGAAAACCTGCCCATCAGCGGTCTTCAGTAAAAGCGACTCCCACGCAGCCTTGCCCCCGCAAGAAGGGCAAGACTGCGTGACACCCTGACAAGATGAGTATTGGCAGCGCCAAGGCCACGCGTATCATCGAGTCATGACCGATGAACCCTCAAATACCTCTGAAGCGCAGGCAGATAGAGCGCAAGCAGCTATCAATAACAAAGCGCGCCCCGATATAGGGGCCGCGCCCATCGCTCACCCCTCGGTCCGCTTCATGCTGCAGCACCCGGCCCACATGATTGCTCTGGGCTTTGGCTCAGGCCTGCCCCGCATAGCACCCGGCACCTTCGGCACGCTATGGGCCTGGCTGTCCTATCTGATACTAGCGCAGTGGCTGGACAAAGCGCAGATCGGCTGGGTGATTGCCGCCAGTATCCCCGTGGGCTGGTGGGCCTGCACCGTCACCGCACAGAACATGCGCGTGGCCGACCCCGGCCATATCGTCTGGGACGAAGTCGTCGCCATGTGGATTATTTTGTGGCTATGCACACCTCTGGGTTTCTGGGGCCAACTCGTCTGCTTTGCGCTGTTCCGCTTCTTCGATGCCGTCAAGCCTCAGCCCGTCAAGTGGGCAGACCGCCTGTTCAAAGGCTTCGGTCCGCGCGGCGGCTGGGGAATCATGTGGGATGACCTAGTTGCGGCCTTCTGCACGCTACTTGTAATCGCGCTGTGGCGACATTTCTTCTAAATAAGCAATGGAGAAGGCGATGAGCGAACTAGAACCCTGCATTGAAGAACTGGTGCAACAACTAGCTGCCAAGCTCACCGAAGAAGGCTGGATGCTGGCCACCGCAGAAAGCTGCACCGGCGGCATGATCGCCGCAGCCTGCACCGATCTCGCAGGCTCCAGCCAATGGTTTGATCGCGGCTTTGTGACTTATTCCAACGAGGCCAAAACCGAAATGCTGGGTGTTCCCGCCGAGCTGATTGCCAAACACGGCGCCGTCAGCGAAGAAGTGGTGCGTGCGATGGCCGAAGGCGCGATTCGCCACTCACGTGCTCAGGTCAGCATTGCAGTGACGGGAATTGCCGGGCCTGGGGGCGGGTCTGTGCAGAAGCCTGTGGGGACGGTATGGGTGGGGTTGTGTGTGCGAAATAAATGCTTGAGCACGCTGCTACATCTAGAAGGAAGCCGCCACCATATTCGCCAAGCTACTTTGAAATCAGCTCTGCAGGAGCTGCTTAAAACTCTCGCTAGTTATCAATAAACCAACTCCGGATGTACACCACAAGTTAGTCGAGCACCCACTTCCGTCTGAGCCAGATCAATCCCCAATGCTTTGAGAAGCACGTTGATCAAAGGGTCTAGCAGCGGTGAAAGCAAACCTGAAATGATCGTCTGCAGAAGCGACAGCAATGATCCAAGTACATCATTAACCACTTTCAGCAAAGCCTGAATTCCACCCGGTTTGGCACGAGGGTCCGGCGTTAACTCTTTAAGAACATTCAGGCTCTGAACGGTTGCCGACAAGCTACCCACGATGTTATTAGCGGACAACGCCTTCCACTGCGGCTCGTCCTGTAGCCTTGGCGGGTCATTGAATGTGAATTGAGGATTCGTGTTTGCAGCGACAGGCGTATCAACCAAGAGACCTAACCCACCAAAATACTGGGGAGTACGTTTGCCAAAACCGTCACATCCAATGCAATCGAGCCGAACCACCGGCAAGGGTGCCATGCTGACGGGAGCACGCGTTCCAAACGCCTGAGTCTTGGCCTCATCCAGAGAATTTCCAAGACGGCCCAGACGAATATCGGCTAGCGCCGTCCGCGTCGAAGTCACCAATTTTTTGCTTCCAGCATTGCAGTCGTAGTCTGTGACATAGGATTGCCCCCCCCCAACATCAAGACTCAAATCCAGCCGAGTATTAGGTGGCAGGATAGTCATATCCGCATATCCATCCACATTGCCCAGCAACACATTCAAAAGTGCAATGACTGGCGACAGCGGCTTCAGCAAAGCATCAATGACTTGAAACAGGCCACCTAGGACAGGGGCTTCAACTGACACCAAAAGCCGAACTTGCGCAGTACGTACATATATCCGATTAGGTCCAAGAGGGTCCAGCTTTGCCAGTTGCGGGTCACCGACAGAAGACAACTGTGGCGGCTCAATCACTTTAAGAAAAACGTTTAGGTCCAGTAGTCCAGGAAGTGGCACCGCCACTGCGGCAGATACGGCACTATTGCTATTACCAACCTGAATTGCCCCCTGCACCAAGTCAAAAACATTCAAACCCAGATCCAGTGCAGAAGAGTCCAAGCCCGACTGTAAATTCAGCAGTTGCGACAATTTGAGCTTCATCGCAGGCACACCCAGCGCCGCAGTGACCAGTTGGTTCAATGCTTGCACACCCACGGAGGCGGTATTTCCGCTTTGCTGCACCGCATCGACCATGACCTGCAACAACACGCCGACAGACACATCAGCATTCACCAGCTTGTCATAGTCACCCACATTTAATCCAATACGAGGCGCCAGAAAATCAAGAAACTGCAACAGATTAATCTGAGTATTCGCTAATCCATTCCAGCCAACCGCATCCAAGCTGATGCTGGAACCAAGCAAGCCGCCCAAAATTGCATTAAGAATTGGCGACTGTTTTGTATCAACCTTAAGCAGCGTTGAGCGGATCGTCAAAGCGGCTGCAGGCTGTGCTCGCCATGCCACGGCATTCGCATCCACTGTACGAGCTGAGGCTCCCGTCGCTTGCCATACAAAAAGGAATGGAACGGAACGGCTGATCTGTACACGGCTTGCATTAAATGGATCTTGGCCAGCAACAAACATATCGCTGGCTGTAGCGCCCGCCCGTGTTTTATTCCAATTGCCACACTCAGCTTTAACCTCCTGAGAAACTGCTCCATTTTTTAACGCGTTTTGTTGCGCACTTGCGCTGCAGTCTTTCATGGCCGTGACAGATGCCCCCGCCAGCGCAGCCAAATCCGCAATTTTCTGCAACTCCCGTTTCTGCCAAAACACATTGCCAATATCAATGGTCGCCAAACAGATCACCGCAATCATCAGCCATAGCGCTCCCAGCATCGCCACTGAGCCGGATTGGCTGTGGATGCGGGCACGGTGAAGACCTGTTCCAGAAGACTGCATGCAGTGGACCTTTTGCTGGCGTTTACTTGCTACCGCCAGATTTGCTGCCCACTTGCGAATCAGCGCTTTCGGGAATCTTGTGGGTGAAGCTCTCCAGATAGCGCGTATAGCTTCGCTGCGCCACGTCGCTGGTCACAGGGTAGGCATTGCGCGATGCGTGCTGACCGTCCGCTTGCAGTTTCAGCAAGTAGTTGGTGGCGTCCCCCACACGGTTGGTGGCCGGCGGTGTCAACGATGCATTGCTGGGATTCTGCGTCTGAGTCACCGCAGCCTGTGCTGCAGCCGTTGGCGTTGGGGCTGCAGTGACTGATACGGGTGCAACACTTTTTGGAGCGCTCATATTGGTCACGCCGTTGCTGCTGCCTGTACTGGTATTGGCCTGCTGTGCAAGGGCCGCCGAAGCCATGCCTGCAGTCATCGCTGCCAGAGTGATTGCACGGCCCAGCGTGAGGGAAAGAGTTCGGGTGTTCATAAGGTTTCCTTGGAAATTCACGCCAGCGGATCAGGGCCACACACGCTCGGGAGGGGTTGTCTTGGCTGAAGGGGCTGGCTGACTGCTGGTTTCCACATCCGGGGTTTCAAAAAACAGACCTTCAGGCGCTGTGCGGCGCGGCAGCATGGCTTGTACTACCTGCTGACTGGCATTAATTGAACTGGCCTGACGCACGCGCGCAGCAGCGGGGCTGGTGACATTCGCAACAGCCATCACCACAGCACCTTCTTGCAGCGATCTTGCAGGCCCTGTGGGCTGACGGAGTTCAGGCAATTTCTGTACGGCTGCAGGCGTCGCTGCAGGTGCGAGAGTAGGAGCAAGCACCGATGCCTTATTTGCTACAGATAAAGGAGCTGCTGGTGCTTGATGCACCGCCGCAAGAGCTTGATTTGTCATCAAATGCTGCTGCACTACGAGCGGCTCAGGGCTTACAGCAACTACAGAGGTTGACGGCCCGGCGACAACTGCTTTAGCCACAGGTACTACTGAAGCAGCAAGATCCGCTTGCGAAGGCACATACACTGACGCAGGCGCAGGAACCGCATAAGCATAGGTTTGAGAAGTCGCAGGCATGAAGCGACCGGGGTAGCTCGAGCGCCCAGAGTCAAAACCGCCGCCAGACACCATCCACTGGCCGCCACTGGCAGCGCGTGCCGCGCTTTGCGCCTGCATGGGCGGGGCTAAATTTGCCAAAGGCAAAGGCAGCTCAACCAACGCAGCCGGCGCTGTCGCTGGCATGCTGGCACGCGCTGCGTCTGCCGTGATCTCCGGTGTCACTTGCGGCGGGGCTGAGACGATTACCGGAGTCTGCGCCACCTCAGGCTCCGGAAGAGATTTTTTTGCTGCGGGCACCTCCTGCACCTTGGCAGCTTCTGGTGCAACAACGGGCTCAGCGGTTTTAGCCACGGTGGCTGCAGGCTGCACGACTTCTTGGCGCGAGAGATTTACTACTTTTCCTGTGGCCTTCGTCGCGGGGTCTGGCAATGCTTGAGCAGCCTGCTTGGCCCCCTGCAGCCACTCGCCGGCTTGCTCTTTCACGGCCTGCCGAGTCTGCGCATCCAGCTTGCGGTCGCGCATAAATTCTTCGGCTTGCGCAGCTTGGCCACTGACCATCATGAACAAGCTCAGATTGACATTGGCCTGTGCATCTTCAGGGTTGAGTTGTGCCGCCTGCATTAAGGGAATGCGCGCCGCATTCAGGTCACGCGCACGCAGATGCACGTAGCCCAAATCCGTCAACAACTGCGAGTCGACTGGGTTGCTCATGCGCGCCTGCTCCATCTGCTGAGCGGCATAGCGAAAGTCGCCATTTTGCGCGGCTACACGGCCCAAGCCGTAGCGCGCAGCGCCATCTTTAGCCGTGCTCAGCAGGCTTTGATAAATCAGGGCGGCAGCATTGAGCTGACCGACTTGCCGCAAAGCATCGGCACGCATCAGGCGCGAGTCGCTGGAAGCACCCCACTGCTTATCCAGCGCATCAAGGTGAGCAATAGAGGCGTACCAAAGCGACTTGGCCTGCATCTGCTTGACCAGCGAAAGATAAGTCTCTTGCGTGTTGACTGCCACTTCTTTTTCCAGCGGCATCTCAGCGGCGGCTTTGGCAGCGGGAGACAGCTGCGGCTGGCTCTGCCCCATCAGGCTACCCATGCTGGAGCAGCCTGTCAGCATGGATAGGGCAACGGCTGCCAGCGGCAGCATCAGATGCGGGTTTTTTATCGTCATTTGCTCATCTCTCCCAACGCCTGGATTACCGCTAAAAAGCCGGGTCCGGCCGTAATAATGATCAGGGCCGGAAGCAGGGTCACCACCATGACGCCTGTCATCTTGACCGAAATCTTGCCGATCAATTCTTTCATTTTGGCCTTGCGCTGTTCGCGCAGGCGCTCGCCAAACACGCGCAGCGGCTCTTGCACCGCGCCACCGTATTTGTCGATTTGAAGCATCAGCGATGTCAGGTTGGCCAAATTCTCATTTTGATAAACCTCGCTCATGCGGCCAAAAGAGCGCTCGCGCGTGCTGCCTCGGCTGTACTGCTGGTTGGCCAGCATTACCTCTTTAGAGAGCACGGGCATGACGTTGCCAAAGTCCGAACCAATGACTTGCAAAGTCTGGTCCAGACTCATACCTGTGCCTTGCAGCAAGCCCAGCAAATCCACCAGCAGCGGCAGCTCTCGCGCCACACTGGCGCGGCGCCGGCCAGCCACGCTACGCAGCACCCATTTAGGGGCCAGAAAACCGACGACAAACGCCGCAAAAAGGTAGAACAGAAAATTCTTACTGCCCGAAAAAACAAAGATGCCAAGCAGCGGCAACACTAGCGCACATACGCTGCGCGCTATCAAGTATTGCAGCTGCGAACGGGTGGAGCCCCACCCACATTTACCCAGCAAGATACGGTCTTCTTCAGCCACCAGCGCCTTGCCAAACGAGGTGTTGAGCCAATGCTCTGGCAGGGCTTCGCCGCCGTTGAAGGCCTTGAGAATATTTACTGGTTTACCGAGCACTGCAGCGGCTGTCACACCGCTGCGATTGAGGGCATCAGTCATCACCTGACTGCTGCGTTCACGCCGCTGATGGGCATAGGCAATCAAACCCGCCGCAACCAGCGCCGCCAGCATCAAAAAGGCCACGCTGAGCATTAAAAGAAGGCGCGAGGTTTCCATCAATCAGCCCCCTCATCGAGCTTAGCCAAGCGGTAGAGCAGAGCCACGCCAAACACCTGCAAGGCCGCAGCAGCCCAGATGATGTTGCGCCCACTGGCGTCGTTCCACATCTTCAAAAAATAGCCTGCGTTAAAGGAAATAATCAGCCCGCATACCGCGACTGGCAGCAGACTTAGCACCCAAGCCGACATGCGCGTTTCTGCCGTCATGGCGGACAAGTCCTGCTCCGCTTGCTCTCGGTCGCGCATAAAGCTGGCAACGCGCTCCAGCAGCAAATCGACCCGGCCGCCATAACGCACGCTGATGCGCAAAATAGCCGCCAGCAAATGCAGCTCATCGAGCCGCGTTTGGCGCGCTACATGGGCGACGGAGTTTTCAAGATCCATGCCCGCGCGGGCCAGACTGGCTGACTTTTCCATCACCGACTGCAGCGGCTCTTTGGTCGTCGCGGCAGCTATCTGAAAAGCGGCTTGTATGGAGTTTCCAATCGTCACCAGCCGCACGGTGTTATCTAAAAAACCCGGCAACTGACGCGTGAGCCGCGAGCGGTATTTCTGCGCCCGTGAATATAGAAAAAAGAAGAAGGCAATGCCCAGCACCACCACGGCAGCACTCGCAGCAAGCCAACTGGCCGCAAGGCCTATGACCATAAACATGGCCGCAATCAGCGCCAGCCCCCCGTAAAACAGCTTGGCGCTGACTGTGCCAAGCAAGATGGCGGGAACAGGCCAACCTGCTTTTCTTTCTTTAGCCAGCAGCGCATCTGCAATGGAGGTATCAAATGCTGAGGCATTGGCATCTCTGGCTGTAAAAGCTGCAGAGGCGGCAGAAGCAGCGGACGCGGCTGCGCTTTTCTCAAGGCTTTGCTCCAGATGCTGCGCCATCTTGCGCGTCTTTTGCTGGCGACTGGTAAACATCCACAGCGCCACAGCGGCGGCGGCTATCAGCAGTGCCAAGCTCAATAGCAAGAAGGCGCTACTAGCCATGGCGCATCCCAGAGTTATTGCCAGTTTGGCTACCTGCGTGTTGCAGCAGCGCTCTGAAACGCGTCAGTTTTGGCGTATGCGGCACCATGCCCAAACTTGTCCAGCGCTCTAGGTCTTCGCCCTCGGTCTGCGGCAAAATCTCGTGTCGATAAAGCTCTTGCGTGGCAATCACGCTATCCGTAATGCCGGTGACTTCGGTGATCGATGTAATGCGCCGCTTGCCATTGGGCAGGCGACTGATTTGCACAATAAAGTCCAGCGCATTGGATATTTGACGGCGCAAACTCACCTCGCTGCCCTGAAAGCCTGCAAAGCCCGCCAGCATTTCCATACGATGCAGACATTCACGCGGTGAGCTTGCGTGAATCGTGGCCATAGAGCCATCGTGGCCGGTGTTCATGGCCTGCAGCATCTCCAGCACTTCAGCGCCGCGCACCTCGCCCACCACAATGCGATCAGGGCGCATGCGCAGGCTGTTGCGCATCAAGTCGCGTATAGAGATAGCGCCTGCGCCTTCAAAGCCCCCGGGGCGGCTTTCCATGCGCACCACATGGGGGTGCGGCAGCGTTAGCTCCGCCGTGTCTTCAATGGTCACCACGCGCTCATTCACAGGAATAAAGCCCGCAATGGCGTTGAGCATGGAGGTCTTGCCGCAGCTGGTGCCGCCGCTGATGACAATGTTGCAGCGCTCTCGCACGGCCAGCTCTAAAAGGCGGGACATGCCTTCATCCAAAGTACCAAAACTGACCAGATCCTGCACCGTCAGCGGGTCGTCGCGAAACTTGCGAATGGAGACTGCGGGGCCATCTAGCGACAGCGGCTCGATCACGACATTGATACGTCCGCCATCCGGCAAACGTGCATCAACCATAGGGTTGGACTCATCCAGACGGCGCCCCAGCGGCGAAATAATGCGGCGCACGATGCGCAGCACATGGGCGTTGTCGGTGAAGTGCAGCGTCTCTTGCTGCAGCACCCCTTTGCGCGAGACAAAGACGCTCTTGTAGCCGTTGATCAGAATGTCTTCGACTTCAGGGTCTGCCATCAAATCATCAAGCGGCCCTAGGCCCGAAAGCTCTTTATTCAGCGCCTGCGCTATCCATTGCACTTCATCATCGTTGACAGGAAAGCGCTGCTGGCGCACAAACTGCTCCAGCTCCTGATGCACAAACTGGCGCACACGGCTGCTAGACCACTTGGCAAAAACTGCGCCCAACTCTTCCACTCTTGTCAGCAGGTGTTCATGCGCGACGTTTTTGATCAGCAGCAGCTGTTTGGAGTCCGAAAAGTTACTGTCCTTTTCGGCGAAAACGACATCCATGCTCATTCACCTCTCCTCAATCGCTTGGCCCATTGCCCCAGAATGCTTGGCGAGGGTGTCGCCAAGACTTTCTCGCCTGCCAAGGCATCGCCGAGCAAGTCTCGCGCCATGCTGCGAATACCTGTCACGTACGGATCGCCCCTTAAGGTTTGCGACAACAACTGACCGCAGCTGGCGGCATTGAGCAGTGCCGTTGAGCGATCTGGCAGCACATGCAGCAAATCAAGCCCCAGACGCTGCGCCACCTCTTTGGCAGGCAGGCCCGCTTGCGCATTAAAGCGGTTGAGCACCAGCTTAAGTGTGCTGCGATCAACGCCCTTGGAATCCAGCTCTTTGAGCAGCTGCGCCGTAGAGACAATGCCGCCCAGCGACTGATCGCAGACCACCCAGCCTTGCCCGCTTTCTCGCAGTACCGGCGCCAAAAAATCGGCCTGCATCATTCCGCCTAAATCAATCACCTGAGCCTTGAGTAAATCCTTGAGCGCACCCACCACGTTGGCAGCAGCCGCCGGACTGACCTCGCGCAGCCGCCCCAAGTCAGAGGGCCACGCAAGGGTTGCCGTGCCGGTTGAGTGCTTGGCAAAGGCTGAATCAATCAGTGTTGCATCAAGACGGCGCATGCCTTGCACGGCATCCACAAAATTGAAGTCACCTGCTACGCTTAAATACAGCAAGCCGTCTCTTGCAGGCAAGCCCAAATCAAGCAGCGCGGCGTGTACGGCCTCATCCTGCGGCAATTGACTGGCACCAAAAGGTCTTGCAACTTGTTTTCTGCGCGTTGCGCCGCGCACATCATGGGCCTGCATCTCTTGCAGCATTACTGCAAGATGCGTGGCCAGCGTCGTCACCCCCATGCCTGCGCGTGCTCCCAGCAAGGGCAGCGCAAAGCCATGTGTTTCAGACTCTAGTGCCACAGGCTCCTGTACTTGGGCGCGGGCATGAAGCTGCTGCTTAACAGCGCTGCAGGCCTCGCTCTCCGTCGCATCCCAGTCAATAAATTCAACCACTCCACAGCGCAAGGCTGCGCGCATGGAGGTGGGCTCTGCAGCAGCCCCTGCACCCATGATGACGACACTGGGGAAAGCGCTGCGCAGCTCGCCCACCAGACTCACTCCGGAGTCAGTCATGGGCGAAGAAAAGTCCACAACCACCACACCCATACCGGGGGCAGACATGGTCGACTGCAGCAGTGCAAGATCGTTGGCCACGGGAATCACCTGCGCGTGATTGCTCAAAGCGCTGGCCAGCCAAAAAGCATGTGCTGACGATTGCGTCACCAGCACCACCCGTGCATCACCTGCAACCGGGCTTGGCTGCGCAGTGTTGAGGTAGGAAGAATCAGTGCGCATATTCATGCCTAAACACCTTGACCCTCAACGCGAGAAGCCGGGCGCCACGCTGCGTGACAGGCCCCCTGCCACCCACGGGCCCCAGACGGAAGGATTACGCTGCTCTGTGCGCCCTGGCAGCAACGCATCCACATCCACATCACGAGCCAACGGCTTGACCAAACGCGGTGTCACCACGATGGCCAGCTCACTTTCCTTTTGCTGAAATTCTTGGCGCTTGAAGAGCACACCCAAGATGGGAATATCGCCGAGCAAAGGCACTTTATCCGTGCCAGACATTGTCGCTCGGCTCACCAAGCCACCGATCACAAAACTCTCACCATCGCCCAGCTCTACCGTCGTGTCAGCACGACGAGTCGTAATAGATGGGACAGTCGCACTGTTGAGAACAATGCTGTTGGCATAGTCCAGCTCACTTGCCTCTGGTGCGACCTTGAGCACGATGCGATCGTTAGACAGCACCGTTGGAGACACGGTCAGGGCTATGCCATAAGGCTTGTATTGAATGGCAACCATGCCAGTGCCTGCAGGTACAGGAACGGGCACCTCACCACCCGACAAAAAGCTAGCGCTTTGACCTGACAGAGCCACCAGAGTAGGCGCTGCAAGCACCCGCGCGAGGTTATTGCCTTCGAGCATGCCTATGTTCACGCCAATACCTGCCTTATCAAACTGCATCAGCAAGTTGAAGGCCTGAGTCAGCGGATTCGCAGAAGATCCGGGGATAGAACTCCCCCCACTGTTACCGTAAGAGCCGCGGCCAAAAATACCGAAGCTGAAACCTGAACTATTGGGCGCAGTGTTGAAAAGGTTCAGCCCCACCTTTTTCATCTGTGTCTTGTTGAACTCCACCACCTTGACTTCAACCTGCACCACATTGCTCTTGAGCTGAACGCTGGAGAGGTCCACAGTTTTCACTTTGTCGCCAGACTGAGCGTTGGCCAGCTCATTCGCGAACTGCTGCTCGATCAAACTCGATGCTTTAGCCGTGCGCAGATCCACGCGCTGCTGCACATTCAAAACATAGGTCTGCGCTTGCGCAGAGCCACGCGGCCAGACCATGAATGAGGTGGAGCCGGGCTTGAGCGGATTGAGCAAAATTTTGGCGGCGGCCCCTTTACCGGCGCGCTTGATATGCACGCCCGCCACCGTATCGTCGCCAATCGCAATACGCTCTACGCCATTGGGCAAATTCAGCTCATGCTGCGAACCTATGACGAGCTTGATTTCTTTGGCGCCAGCAGCTTGATTTGCTATTTTTTCAGAAGCGTCTACTGCTTGCTGTGCAAACGCTGAACCGCCCAAAGCCATCAACGACAGGCTGCAAAGAACAGACAGACGATTCATAGTCAGGATACGGGCGCAGGTCAAAGTAATCTTGTGATGCATAGATCAATACCGCACTGTTTGAGAGTTAGCGCCGCGCACAAATTCAACGGACAAAGAAGGATCTGCAGAGGCAGTGCGCGCACGCGGTGCTACTGGCTTGGCAACACCGGCCGTCATTGGCTTAGCGGCATTCATGCGCGTGCTTGAAGCAAGCGTCGAGCCTGCCAAAGCACCCATCGCCACACCAGCTTGCGCAGCGTCAGCGCCTTCTAGGCGCGCATTGGTTGCTGTGCCCTTAGGCAGAGCAACCGCCAGCACGCCGGGCAGTGGCGCAAATTTCTCAAGGTCAGGCTCGCTCATATCTGTGGGATTGCGCAACGCCAGCACCAGACTGCCGCTGGAGCCGCCCAAGGCCAGCTGGCTTACCTCTGCAACAGGAACGGCCAGCACCGCTGTACGAGCGTTGTCAGGACCACTGCCTTGTTTACCATCGCTCTTATCGGCCGTGGTCAATGCATCCACTGATGCCGCGCCATACGCCAAAACGCGCTTGCGCGAAAGCAGCAAGCGGGCTTGGCTCTGATCAATCTCAGTGCCATCGCGGCGCAGCACAAAGAACACATCAACAAAGTCACCGGGGCGGATGCGATTGCCAGCGCCAATGCTTTCATCGACCTTGACGGCAACCGCTCGCTCGCCTTCTGACACCTTGAGAGCAAGACCGGTGACCATCTGCCCTTTAAGAACTGGCGCACCTTGGGGAATATCTACAGCAGGTACAGAGCCCACAGCAGCTTGAACATCGTCATAAGCGCCATCGGGCTTGGAAGGCAGGCCCGAGACCTGCAAGTCTTCCGCCTTGAGCGCCTGGCCAGCAGGTACCGCTTTTGCCGCCACAACGACGCTCACTGCTGCGCTAGATTGAGTGCCTGAGCTTGATGTTTGCGCCTGTGGGTCTGATGCAGCTGGCGCTTTGGCGAGCATCCACCCATAAATACCCAAAGCCAGCGCAAGCGCCAGCAAAACCCCGACCGCAATCTTTGCGAGATTCACCATAACGTCCCCTCTTCTTGCCTTGCTTATTGAGACAAGGCTTTATCGTTTTAGTCAGTCAATCAATCAGGCTAATTTGCGCCACTGCTTTTCCCTGCAACAGATCAGGCGTTGGCAGACTCAACAAAGGCCCTAGCAACTTGGGAATCAGTGGAGCAGCAGCGTAGTTGTAGTTCACCTGCATGGTCATGCAGTTCACCAAACTGGCATCAGTAGAGGCCGTAAAACTCGCCGAACCTGTGCCGCATTGACCGGAGGTTGCATAAACCCCAGCAGCAGAACTAACTCCTGTGCTGCAGGATGTAGCACCAAGTCCTGCACCCATTGTTTTAAGCCAGTCCGTGGAGACATTAGCGCTCGCACATGCAGCAGTCAGCCTGGCCTGCAGTTGCGCAGGCTTTGTCATGGTGCTTCCTGAAGCTAGTGCCGGATATCGCACTGCGGCTCTTGCCCCTTCGGCGGCAGCCAGCGTTAAGGTCTGCTGCGCAGCAAAAATCAAACCATAGGTAACGATGGCATAAAAAATCAAGAAAAAAATCGGAAAGATAATTGCAAATTCAATGGCTGCAGCGCCTTTTTGTTTTTTGAATTGCATATCTCCCCCTTTATAAACTGCTATTTATCAAGAATTAAAACAATTACTGCCGCTACTGACAAATAAGTTACGTAAGGGATAAATCGTCTCCCTTCCTCTTCAGAGCCATCTCGCCACTTGATTACAGGCGAAAGGAAGTATTTCAAATTACTGCGCACAACAAGCCCATGGATCACTGAAAAAGCACAACTTAAAGCCCAAATTGGCAAAATTAATTCCCAACCAACCCACGCACCAAGCACCGCAGCGAACTTAACGTCGCCTGCACCCATAACCCGAAATAAATAAAATACAAGAAAAATAATAAATGCCAATAAAAATCCAAACACTCTACTCTGCACAGTGATATTTAAAGAATGTGATTCTGAGATTAGCGCAGCGCTGGATAATGCCGCAAAAAATCCCAAAATCACAATCCAGTTAAAACATTTTCGATAAATAAAATCGCAAACTGCTGAAATGCATAGCCAAGTGAGAAGAATTATTCCCACATTATTTCCTATCAAGTCTTAGGCAACTTAGTACCGATCAGATTGAATAATGCACTCAGGTCTCCACCAAGCGCTGTTAAAGCAACAACCAATCCAACCGCAATCAGCCCCGCAATCAGCCCATATTCAATAGCTGTTGCACCTTCTTCATCACGCCAAAATTTAATGATTTGCTCTTTCATGATCAACTCCTTGAACAGTCAGTTTGAAGAATCGCTGTGGCGACCTTTTCGACCACCGCGGGATTGATCTTACGCAGACTGAAACATCTTGAAATATTTGAAATAGCTATCAACATTTATCTAGCATAGATTTCAAGCATTGGTTTTCATTGATAAGCAATTATCACAACAATAAAAATCAATAAAAACAACGGCCTACGCTATGCACACTTAATGGGAATGTGTCTTGCAGAACAAGGCTCACGCTGTAGCGATATTTCAAGCTACGCAGTTTTCATTTCCATCCTACATAACTATAGGCTTAGTCCTACATAATCGAACGAGCCAACTCGCTTCCGACAGCAAATACAAAAAAAAAGACCTGCCAGCTGCAGGTCTTTAGAAATCTTATTCACAACTCAACTCACAGCAATCAAAAATTTACTGCAAGGCCTTAAGCAATTTAATAGCAATATCTTGCAAAGGCGGCCCCAGTTTTCTATAGCAGTCCAGCAAGCGCTGCTCATCGGTAGGCAGCGATTTAGTCTCGCTATATAAGCCTTCCATCAGCTCCAGCGCGGTGGTCTGCAAGCCCAAGGCAAGACGAGAAAGCGTGTCGTTCTTAAGGGTGCGAATGGCACCCGATTCAATCTGCGATATGGCGGAAGCCGTGACATCCGCCAATTGAGCGAGCCGCCCTTGGCTCAAACCCAGCTCTTGCCGCCGCGCACGTATGCGCTCACCTAAATGCGTCGTCATTAACTCAACTAACTCATCTCACAAAACTTGCCAGCACCTCTGACGCGTCAGAGGCTGCAAGCAAGGGCCGTCCCCGCGGCAATGCTGCTGTCCCCCTTGGGGGAAGCGGCAACGCCGCTCAGGGGGTCGCTCTAGTTAAGCACCGTGGCACTTCTTGAACTTCTTGCCGCTGCCGCAGTGGCAAGGATCGTTACGGCCGATTTGCTCGCCCTTGACGATGGTTTCCTGGCGCGGGCCCATGCTCTTCCACAGGCGGTGCAGGTCATAGACGGCCCAGATAGCTTCGCCGAAGGCGTCCACACGCTCTTGGCTGGTCGATGCGGGGCCGGATTCTTCGTACAGATTCAGCGCAGGCGTGTCGGTGTCGTCTTCGGTCAGGTTGACGATGAACTCCATGGCGGCGTCCAGCCACTGAGCGGCTTCCTTGTCGCGGGGAGCGGCCCACTCTTCTGGCCAGTTTTCCACCACGAACATAAAGCCCAGCGCCCACACTTGTGAGAAGGAAGGGATCTCTTCGCCAGCCAGCTCGGCCTGCTCCGCTTCGGGCAGGATCAAGATAGCACCGCGGGTGTCCAGTGCTTCGGGCTGGAAGGCCACGTCGTCAGCCAAAGACTTGATGTCGGTGTTGAGCTGGGTGCGCACTTCGTTCAGGCGCAGCTCAAACAACTCCATGAAGCGGGCTTGCTGGGCTTCGTCCTTGAAGGCTTCCAGCTTGGGCAGGGGCTGGCCAGCAGCCACATCCAGCGACTCGCCGTCGCCCAGCAGCATGGGCAGGTATTCAGCGGCTTCAATGGGGCGGCGTGTGCACACCAGCGCGGTCAGGAAACCATCGCAGAACTCCCACTGAGGGATTTCGTCGCCACGGGTGCGCATTTCGTCGAGCAGCGCATCCAGCTCTTCGAGCTGATCGTTGCTCAGTGCGCCCTCAGGCATGTCGGCGGATGCCTCATCTTCTACGGCGGGATTGTTTGCTTGTTCTTGCATAGGGAAAGGCTTTTATGATGGCCCGGACTGGTTTCAACACTATCGAAGAGCAGAACCGGGCGATGGAATAAGGGGCTAAGGCATCCAATGCGGATGTGCCCAGACAGGCCTGAATTTTAGCGGGCTGCCATCAACACCCTCTGCCAAGGGAGTATCTGCAGTGAATCGTGTTCTCAATAGCTTGCCTTTGCGCTACGGCGTACTCATCGCGTCGGCACTCGTTTTAGTGGTCTCGCTGTATACGCAGATGACGGCTGGCAAAGGCCTGTGGTGGCTGATTGCCTCGGCTTTACTCGTATTACTGGGCATTTGGGATTTACTGCAAAAGCCCCATGCCATCTTGCGCAACTACCCCATCATGGGTCACTTTCGCTTCTTGTTTGAGTTCATCCGTCCTGAGATTCGTCAGTACTTTATAGAGGGCGACAACGAGGCTCAACCTTTCTCACGCGCTCAGCGCTCCTTGGTTTATCAACGCGCCAAAGGCCAAGTCGATAACCGCCCCTTCGGCACCCAGCTCGATGTCAGCCAACAAGGCTATGAGTGGGTGAATCACTCCATGCAGCCCAGCAAGCTAGGCTCGCACGACTTTCGGGTGTGGATTGGCGGCACGCCAGATCAGGCGCAAGAAGGCCACGAGCCCAGCACCCGCCCCTATCACGCCAGCGTCTTCAACATCTCGGCCATGAGCTTTGGCGCGCTATCGGGTAACGCCATTCAGGCGCTAAACCAAGGCGCCAAGATGGGCGGTTTTATTCACGACACAGGCGAAGGCTCCATCAGCCAATACCACCGCCAGCATGGCGGCGACCTGATCTGGGAAGTGGCTTCCGGCTACTTTGGCTGCCGCAATGCGGACGGCACGTTTAGCGAGGAAAAATTCACTACCAACGCCGCTGACCCGCAGGTCAAGATGATTGAGCTCAAGCTAAGCCAAGGCGCCAAGCCCGGCCACGGCGGGATGCTCCCCGGGGCCAAGGTCACTCCTGAGATTGCAGCAGCGCGCGGCATCCCTGTGGGTGTGGACTGTATTTCGCCCTCTAGCCACAGCGCATTTTCCACCCCTGTGGAGCTGATGCAGTTCATAGGCAAGCTGCGGCGCCTGTCGGGTGGCAAGCCCACGGGCTTTAAGTTCTGCGTGGGCCACCCGTGGGAGTGGTTTGCCATTGTCAAAGCCATGCTGGAGACCAACATCACGCCAGACTTCATCGTCGTAGATGGGGCCGAAGGCGGCACGGGCGCTGCACCTGTGGAGTTTGTCGATCACGTGGGCGTGCCGCTTCAAGAAGGCTTGCTGCTGGTACACAACACGCTGCTGGGCGTGAGCCTGCGCCACCGCATCAAAATTGGCGCGGCGGGCAAGGTCATCACTGCATTTGATATTGCCCGCATGATGGCTCTAGGCGCTGACTGGTGTAACTCTGGGCGCGGCTTCATGATGGCGCTGGGCTGCATTCAGGCGCAAAGCTGCCACACCGGCACCTGCCCTACGGGCGTGACCACGCAAGACCCCGTGCGCCAGCAAGCGCTGGTAGTGCCCGACAAAGCCACGCGCGTGGCCAATTTTCATAAAAACACGCTGCACGCGTTGCAAGAGTTGGTGCAGGCCGCGGGCCTCAAGCACCCCAATGAGATCACGGCTCACCATATCGTGCGACGGCTCGACGATACGCAGGTCAGCTTGCTATCCAACCTCATCATGCGTGTGGAGCCAGGCGGCCTGCTGAAAAACCTGGACCAGCAGCACAAAGTCTTTCAAAGCTACTGGCCGCTGGCTACGGCGCAAAGCTTTCAGCCACTGCACCAGCCGGTTCTTCGCCCATCTGCTCCGAGCAGTGCCGACAACGCGGCACAATCGCAGACCTTGCCTTTGCGCAATGGAGTTTGGACCTAAGAGGGCCAGAACCTTCCCCCCACAGACCTTTGCCGTGAAATTTCAGAAGATTCCCGCTCAAGCCAAGATGCATCAAGCGCAGACAGCTATCAATTACGAAGCATTTTTGCATGATCATCTGAACCAGCCGCACAACATCATGCGTTATGACAATGCGCATGAAACCCTATGGGTCAAGTGCGCAGGCAAGGGCAACCCAGCTCTCAACTACTGGCTGCTCAGCACGCTGGCCAAGCTCTTTAGCGCCCCCGTGCTGCAGCCCGTACCCAACCCCGGCGGCTCCGAGTCGATTCAGACCGAGGCACGCCGCTTGCGCAGCTTTAAAACCAAGGGACTGCGCGTGCCAGAAGTGCTGGCCACGACGCAGCAAGCCTTTGTGATGCGCCACCTAGGCCGCCCCGGCCAAGAAGCACCGTCGCTGAGCAATGCCATTGAAGACGCCATTGCCCAAGGCGCTGGCGCCACGCTCAAACTGTGGCAACAGGGCTTGGATGCGATTCACAACGTGCACAACCAAGGTGAGGTGCTTAGCCAAGCCGTGGCGCGCAACATGGTGGTCTGCGCTGATGGCGTAATTGGCTTTATCGACTTTGAAGACGACCCCGCTGCCCACCTGCCCCGTGCCGTGTGCATGGCGCGTGATGCACTGAACTACGCCCAATCCACCGCGCTGTTTTTGCAGCAAGCAGGCGCTATGGAGCAGGCAAAAGCGCTTTGGCTGGCCTTTGTTAAGCAACTGCCCGGCGATGCCCAGCAAGTGCTGGCAGGCACCGTTAAAAAGCTGAGCTGGGTGCGCATTTTGCCACGCAGCAAGAGTTTGGGACGAGACACGCTGCGCGTGTTGGCGGCGCATGAGTTACTCAATACGGCTGCTTAAAACCCACAAAAACTTCTTAAACAATAGCTACATGTCCTTTATTTGATTGGACTAGGCAACAAAAAAGCCCTGATCTTTCGAGCAGGGCTTTTGTTATTCAGCGCGAGGCTTTATCAAGCTTTCACAGCAGTTGGTTCAGGCACAGCCTGGCCATCGAGTACCGCGTTCAGCTGCTTCATGTCCACAGCCTTTTCCCACTTGGACACCACCACAGTCGCCACAGCGTTGCCGATGAAGTTGGTGATGGAGCGGCACTCAGACATGAATCGGTCCACACCCAAGATCAGCGCCATACCGGCTACGGGTACTTCAGGCACCACGGCCAGCGTTGCGGCCAGGGTGATGAAGCCCGCACCCGACACGCCTGCCGCGCCCTTGGACGACAGCATGGCCACCAGCAGCAGCATGATTTGCTGGCCCAAGCTCAGATCTACGTCGCAAGCCTGAGCGATGAACAGCGCAGCCAGCGTCATATAGATGTTGGTGCCGTCCAGGTTGAACGAGTAACCGGTAGGAACCACCAAGCCCACCACCGACTTCTTGCAACCGGCCTTTTCCATCTTTTCCATCAGCGATGGCAGAGCCGACTCCGAAGACGAAGTGCCCAGCACCAGCAAAATTTCTGCCTTCAGATAGCGGCACAGCTTGAAGACCGAGAAGCCGCACACACGCGCCACGATGCCCAAGATCACGGTAATAAACAGGAACGAGGTGATGTAGAAAGCCGCCACCAACTCCGCCAGATTCACCAGCGAGGACAGACCGAACTTACCAATCGTGAAAGCCATGGCACCGAAAGCGCCGATAGGAGCGGCCTTCATCACGATGTTGACCAGCTTGAAGATGGGGCCGGTCAGGGATTCGAGGAAGTTCAAAACCGGCTTGCCAGACGCACCCACCATGGCCAGAGACACGCCAAACAGCACGGCCACCAGCAGCACTTGCAAGATGTTGTCACCCACAAACGGGCTAATCAATGTCTTGGGGATGATGTCCAGTACAAACGCGGTCAGCGTCATGTCGTGCGTCTTGTTCACAAAGCCTTGCACGGCCTTCTGATCCAGATCAGCGGGGTTGATGTGCATGCCAGCGCCGGGCTGGAACACATTGGCCACGATCATGCCGACGATCAGCGCCAGCGTGGAGAAGGTCAGGAAGTACGCCATGGCCTTGCCGAACACGCGTGAGACGCTGCTCAGCTGGGTCATGCCAGCAATGCCGGTCACGATGGTCAAGAAGATCACCGGGGCAATGATCATCTTGATCAGCTTGATGAAAGCGTCGCCAAAAGGCTTCATCGCCGCGCCGTAAGCGGGCTCAAAGTGACCCAGCAAAATGCCAGCCACGATGGCGGCGACGACTTGAAAGTAAAGCTGGCGGTAAAACGGCAGCTTGAGCTTGGTCATTGCCTGAGCAGGTACATGCATACAAAAATTTCCGGAAAACTGGAGGGTGAGTCCAAAAACAAATGCACCTCTTGGGTGCCAATGCCCGGTTTGTACGTCCGTAACGCTTTTTTACCGATAACCCATTGGTATTAGATGCAGCCTCACTCCCTAGGAGAGCGAGCGCAAACCTAGGGAAATCCCTAGTGCTTGACAATCACCTCTGCCGCGCTTGGCCGCCCACACTGGATCTCTGCCTCATCGCCCCTCTGACCCACCCTCTCACCCAACTGCTTCGCTCTGTGCCCCCATTTTTTCGAAGACTTGTGCGCCACCGCCTGCTGCTGACGCTATTCATCGTGCTCAGCGGCATGCTGCTGAGCATGTGGGCTGCCAGCCATATTGCGCTGCAAACCTCGCTGCAAAAAGAAAGTCAAGGCGTGCAACGCCAGCTCACGCTCTACGCCCAAGCCATGGTGCAGCGCGTGGACCGCTACCGCACCCTGCCCAAGGTGCTGGCGCTAGACACCGAGCTTAAAAACGCCCTCAGCCAGCCCTTGAGCGCAGCCGATGTGGATGTCATCAATCGCAAGCTAGAGCTGGCCAACGGCGCTAGCCACTCCTCCACCCTCACCCTCATCGACAAGCATGGCATGGCGCTAGCCTCCAGCAACTGGCGCGACGCGCGCAGCAACGTGGGCGAGGATTACAGCTTTCGCCCCTATGTCACGCAGGCGCTAAGCCAAGGCAGCGGGCGCTTTTACGGCATTGGCTTGACGACCGGCTTGCCCGGCTACTTTTTATCTCAGGCCATTCGCGCAGATGACGGCACGGTGATTGGGCTCATTGCTATCAAAATCATTCTCCAAGAGCTAGAAGGTGAGTGGCGTCAGTCACCCGATATCGTGCTTGCATCAGACGAAAACGGCGTGCTCTTTCTCGCCAACCGCGATGAATGGCGCTATGGCCTGCTCCAGCCCCTGTCTGCCAAAGCCGCACAGCACATACAAGACACGCAGCAATACGCAGATCAAACCCTGCAAGCGCTGAGCTACC
Source organism: Comamonas sp. Y33R10-2 (assembly GCF_019355935.1). Classification (NCBI taxonomy): domain Bacteria; kingdom Pseudomonadati; phylum Pseudomonadota; class Betaproteobacteria; order Burkholderiales; family Comamonadaceae; genus Comamonas; species Comamonas sp. Y33R10-2. The sequence goes on along the minus strand of NZ_CP079925.1, from coordinate 3,096,241 downwards.
GCATCAGCCCCGCCGCACAGGGCAATGAAGGCGTGCTGGCCTCCTTTAGCCAACCTAAGCTCAGTGACTCCGTGCTCTGGCTGCGCACCAACTTGCCCAATAGTGCTTGGCAGTTGCACCTGCTGCATGACATCACGCAAAGCCAAGCCGCCAGCCGCTGGGCCGCGCTAAGCGCTGGCGGGCTGTGGCTGGCTGCATCGCTGCTGGTGCTCTACATCCGCCAGCGCCAGCGGCTGGCAAGCCTGCGCCAACGCAGCCGCAAAGAGCTGGAGACCGTCCTCAACCAGCACGCCCAAGAGCTGCGCACCGCACAAGACGGCATTGTTCAAGCCGCCAAGCAGGCCGACACCGGCCTCTCGCGCAGCCTGCAGCACCTGCCCCAAGGCGTGGTGGTGGTTGACCCGCTGCTGCGGCTGGTTGCATGGAACTCGCGCTATGTCGAGCTGTTTCGCTACCCACCGAGCCTGATGCGCGTGGGCCAGCCCATTGAAGCCCTGATACGCCACAACGCCAAGCGCGGGCTGCTGGGCAAGGGCGATGTGGACCGGGCCGTGCAGCGGCGCTTGGAGCATTTGCGCAGCGGCAACGCCCATCTGCATGAAAGTGCCAAGGGCGATGGCACGGTGCTGGAGATTCGCGGCAACCCCCTGCCCGATGGCGGCTTTGTCACCAGCTATGCCGACATCACCAGCTACAAAAACACGGCGCGTGAGCTGCGCAATCTGGCCGACACGTTAGAGCAGCGCATTGCCGAACGCACCCACGATCTGGCCCAAGCCAAGCAAGAAGCAGAGCGCGCCAACCGCTACAAAACCCGCTTTGTCGCCTCCGCCGTGCACGATCTGCTGCAGCCGCTCAATGCCGCGCGCATCTTCACCAGCTTGCTGCCCGCCCATTTGCACGACGAAGCCGGGCGCCAACTAGCCCAGCGGGTGGATAAGTCTTTGGCATCGCAAGACGCCATTCTCACCAGCTTGCTCGATATCTCGCGCATGGAATCAGGCCAGCTTGAAGTGCGTGTGCGCGACTTTGCTCTGAGCTCCTTGCTGGAAGTGGTGCACAACAACTTTGTCCTGCAGGCCGAGCACGAGGGTCTGCTTTTGCACAGCGTGCCCAGCCGCCTTGTCGTGCGCAGCGATGAAGCCCTGCTGCGCCGCATCCTGCAGAACTTTGTCTCCAACGCCATCCGTTACTCACGCACAGGCCGCATCGTTGTGGGCTGCCGCCGTGAGAGCAGGCCCCATGGCGACCATATCCGCATTGAAGTTCATGACCAAGGCCCCGGCATTCCAGCAGCCCTGCAAAAAGAAGTTTTTGAAGAATTTCGCCGCCTAGACGAAGGCCACGCCGACGACCGCGGCACAGGCTTAGGGCTTGCCATTGTGGAGCGCCTAGGCAAGCTGCTGGGCCATGAAATTGGCCTGCGCTCCACCCTTGGCAAAGGCAGTGTCTTTTGGGTGAGCGTGCCTTTGGGCAACGCTGCGGCAGTCGCACCCGCACTGCAAGAACCATCGCCGAGCACGCGCAGCGACAGCCCCCTGCAAGGCGCTGCGGTCTGGTACGTCGAAGACGACCCCGCCACACGCGACGCCACCTGCGCCCTGCTGCAGCGCTGGGGCTGCGAAGTACCGCTGGCCGCCAATGCGCCAGAAGCACTGGCGTTTGCCCAGCCCGGCAACGCGCCGCAACTGGTGCTGCTAGACGTGCATCTGGGCCAACTCTATGGTCCCGATGTCTACGCCCAACTTTGCGAGCGCTGGGGCCAGCAGCCACCCGTCATCTTGCTCACAGCCGAGGGCGACAGTACCCTGCGCCGCCAAGCGGCAGAGCGCGGCTGGGGATTTTTGGCCAAGCCGGTGAGGCCGCCTGCGCTGCGGGCGTTGATGAGTCAGACGTTTTTGCGGGGACGGGAAGGTGGCGACTCTTAAGCGCGACTGGCGGCAAATTAATCTTGCCATGTCGCCAGCGACAGAGGCCGGGTCTCGCCCCGGCTGGCGACCTTCTTTTCTTGCTCGTGCAAGCAAAGAAGGCAAAAGAACACGCCCCCTACTGTCTGCGTCCCTGCGCTGCGCTACGGGCAAACCTGCGTCACGCAATTCAGTCTGCGGTGCCGCCCAACTCGCTGGGCGGCTTTGCCGCTTCGCTCAGACAAACGGCGGCAATTCAGATGACGAAGCAACGCTGTCCTTCGGCAGCGTTGCCCGCAGCCTGAACCGCGTGCCGCAGGCACAGACACAAGGGGTGGAAACCGGGAACGGACGGCCTGCCTGATTTGTGACGAAATTAGCTTCTAGTGCTTATTCCACCTTGGGTAGCAGCTATTAAAACGATAAAGAAGCTATCTGGCTGCCCGCATTCGGTATCTCGCCCCTTGTGCCCACGTCTGCGACGGCAAGTTCTTGGGGCTGGCAGTTGCACCGCAGAGTGCAACTGCATCGTCATCTGACTTGCGGCCGTTTGTTTGTACGAAGTGCCGCAGGCACGCAGTGAGTTGGGCCGCGCAGCCCCAAGAGCTTGACGGCGCAGGTTGCCCGCAGGCGCAGCCGAAGGGTCGTGGATAGTAGGGATGCGGCTCTTTGCCTACTTTCTGGCAGCAGAAAGTAGATTGCCCGCCGGGGCGAAACCCGGCTCCTGTCCGCAAATCAGGCATAAGGTCAAATCAGCCTCTAGTGCTTATACATATTGCACTAACCGCTATCAAAAAAGACAGCCCTCACACCTCGTGATCGTTCTCCAGACTCTTCACCAGCACCGCCGCCTGCGTGCGTGAATAACACTCCAGCTTTTTCAGCACCGCCGTCACATGCACCTTGACCGTGTTTTCAGCCAAGCCGAGTTCATGGGCAATTTGCTTATTCAACAAGCCATCAGCAATGCACAGCAGCACCCGAAACTGCTGGGGCGTGAGCTGGGCCAACCGCGCTGCCAAGCTGGCGTCAGCTTCAGAGCGCTCAGCCACCATAGAAGGAAAGCTCACATCACCATCGAGCACATCGTCTATAGCCGCACTCATGTCTTCAGCGGCGGCGGACTTGGAGATAAAACCGGCTGCACCAAACTGCTGGGCGCGGCGGATGATGCGTGAGTCGTCGTTCGATGAAATGATGATGACCGGCACCTGCGCATACTCGCCGCGCAGATGCAGCAGCGACGAGAAGCCCCGTGCGCCGGGCATGGCCAGGTCCAGCAGCACCAGCTCAATCTCAGGGTGTTCTTGCATGGCAGCGCCCACGGTCTGGGCACTGGCCGCTTCAACAATGCGAAATTGTGGATAGCGGTCGCGCAACACCTGAATCAGCGCGGCGCGAAACAGCGGGTGATCATCGGCAACAAGAAGTGTGGGCTGGGACATGGCCGCAAGTCTGCCATGCTCGCCCTTTACTGGGCACGGCTGGGACTATCGCAGCACTCACATTGCCCAGATTCGAGGCGTTGCACCTTGCAGCTTCCAGAGCTCTTTCCTCCAAAAATCCCACACAGTTTTCCACAGCATCATCACAGGCTCAACCACAGGTGATACACCGCGCAAAATCAGCATGTTTTCATTGGGAGATGTGACACCACTAAAGACTCCAGCAGGGCCTGCCGAGAGCAATTCGTGCGTGCCTTCCAGCAAGGTCTCGCGCTGCTGGCGGGTGATGGGGGTTCCGCTGGCAAAAATCAAGCTGCCCAAACAGCGATGGCCGGCCAACCCCAAGTCGCCATTGAGCAAAAAATCATCGTGAGCATTGACCACGCCGCGCTCTAAAAAACGGTTGGGCCATTCCATATGCTGCTCAAACGAGCCTGAAACATAAGGCTGCGCCGCCAATGGCAAACCCAGCGCAGTGACATCCCAAGTCAGCAGCTGCGCACCCTCTTGCAGCTCAAACTCCAGATGGTTCATGGCATCGCAAGCGTTGTAGGCAATAGCCTCCAGCGGCAGCCATTCCAAGCGCGAGCCTTTTTCCAGATGCAGCTTGGTGCGCTGCAAAGCACGCTGCCCATTGCTTTTGTAAAAACGCGTGGCGCCGGGCGTGGTGATCAACGCATGCGCGCCTTCGCTCACGTGCACATCAATGTCCAGCACATCGCCGCCGACCAAGCCGCCGGGCGGATGCACCAGCACGTTGTGGCAAATGCTATGGCCTTCTGGGTACAGGCTTTTAAGGATGCGCAGCGGCCCATCGTGCGTGAAGTGCACTGATGTTTTATCCGCTTGATGCGTGTAATTCAGCGCCAACTTCGCATTCCAAGTCATAGGCTCTCCTTATAGGTTGAATGAGTGCGGCAAACACCACCGGGCAAACCAAAGGTTTGCGTTTGAGATCAGATGGCCACCAACGACCGCACATTCTTGGCCTGCATCTCGCTGCCCGGGCCAGAGGCAATCACCTCGCCACGCTCCATCACCACGTAGTGATCGGCCAATTCTTCGGCAAAGTCGTAGTACTGCTCGCAAAGCAAGATTGCCACCGGCTCGCCGTTCAAGCCGCGATCAGCCAGCATGCGAATGACGCGGCCAATGTCTTTGATGATGCTGGGCTGAATGCCTTCGGTGGGCTCATCCAGAATCAAAATTCTGGGCTGCGGCGCCAGTGCGCGGGCAATGGCCAGCTGCTGCTGCTGACCACCTGATAGATCGCCACCGCGGCGGTGCAGCATTTGCTTGAGCACAGGGAAAAGCTCAAACAACTCAGCCGGAATTTTGCTGCGCGCCGAGCAGTAGGACAGACCCATGCGTAAGTTATCTTCCACCGTCAGCCGCGAGAAGATTTCGCGACCCTGCGGCACATAGCCAATGCCGCTGCGCGCGCGCTCATACGGCGTTTTTTTGGCGATGTCTACGCCCTGCCATTGCACACTGCCGCTTTTGATGGGCACCAAGCCCATCAGGCTTTTGAGCAGCGTGGTTTTGCCCACGCCGTTGCGCCCCAACAGTACGGTGACCTTACCGACTTCTGCCTGAATGTTCACATCCCGCAAGATGTGCGAGCCGCCGTAGTACTGGTGCAGATTTTTAACTTTAAGCATTTTTGGACTCTGGTCAGTTATTCATCATGACTTGCAGCTATCAAATGAATAGCTATCGTCCCAAATACACTTCAATCACTCGCTCATCGGCTTGCACCTCGGCCAGCGTTCCTTCAGCCAGAACCGAGCCATCACACAGCACCGTGACCTTCTCGCTGATGGTGTCGATAAAGCTCATGTCGTGCTCCACCACCATGAGCGAATGCTTGCCTTTGAGCGTGAGAAACAGCTCGGCTGTGCGCACGGTTTCTTCATCCGTCATACCGGCGACAGGCTCGTCGAGCAGCAGCAGCTTGGGCTCTTGCACCAGCAGCATTCCAATCTCCAGCCACTGCTTTTGACCGTGGCTGAGCAGGCCCGCTTGGCGCGTCACACTGTCTGCCAGATGAATGGTGTGCAGTACCTCGGCAATGCGATCTTTTTGCGCGCCGCTGAGCTTGAACAGCATGGACGCCACGATGCCTTTGTGCGTTTTCAGCGCCAGCTCCAGATTCTCAAAAACACTCAGCTCGGCAAACACCGTGGGCTTTTGAAATTTGCGGCCAATGCCCATGGCCGCAATCTCGGGCTCGCTGTAGCGCAGCAAATCGATGGTGGAGCCAAAGAACACCGTGCCGCTATCCGGGCGGGTCTTGCCGGTGATGATGTCCATCATCGTGGTCTTGCCCGCACCGTTGGGGCCGATGATGCAGCGCAGCTCGCCGGGCGCAATGTCCAAGTTCAGACCCTTGATGGCCTTGAAGCCATCAAAGCTCACATGCACGTCTTCAAGGTAGAGGATGCGACCGTGGGTCACATCTACCTCGCCCGAGATGACAGGGCGCGCCATGCTGGCGTTGCGGCCGCCGGATTCGGTATTGCGTGCGGCGCTCTGTGCAGCGTTCTGTGCGGCTTGATAGTCAGCCAAACGCTGCGCGCCTTCTTGCATCAGGTCGGGAGTCATGCGCTGACTCCTTTGAGGTTTTCTGACGCGTCTTGAGCGGGCTGGGCATCACCGGCGCGATGGTTCACCGCTTGCGCTTTGCGCTTGTCCAGCCACTCGCGAATTTGCTGGGGCAAGCGAATCACGCCGCCGGGCATGAACAGCGTGACGATGATGAACAGCGCGCCCAGCACGTACAACCAATATTCAGGCGCAGCCACCGTAAGCCAGCTCTTGCCGCCGTTGACGGCAAAGGCGCCGATGATGGGGCCGACTAGCGAAGCACGCCCACCCACTGCCGTCCAGACCGCCATTTCGATGGAATTGCCCACGCTCATTTCACTGGGGTTGATGATGCCCACTTGCGGCACATACAGCGCCCCCGCCAAGCCGCACATCATGGCCGAGATGACCCAGATCGACAGCTTGTAAGGCAGCGGGTTGTAGCCGCAAAACATGGTGCGTGTTTCTGCATCACGCACGGCCTGCAGCACGCGGCCATACTTGCTGCGAATCAACCAGCGCGAAAACAAAAAGCAGCCCAGCAACGCCAAGCCCGACAGCGCAAACAGCAGCACCTGCATGCGCTGAGAACTTAGCGAGAAACCTAGCAGCGTTTTAAAGCCGGTAAAGCCATTGTTGCCGCCCAAGCCTGTCTCGTTGCGAAAGAACAGCAGCATGGCGGCATAGGTCAGCGCCTGCGTGATGATGGAAAAATACACGCCTTTGATGCGCGAGCGAAAGGCGAAATAACCAAACACGCCGCCAATCAACCCCGGCACCAACAACACCAGCAGCGCGGTGGCGACAAAGCTGTGCGACAAGGCCCAGTGCCAAGGCAATGCCTTCCAGTCCAGAAAGCTCATAAAGGCAGGCAGCGCATCGGGGCCCGCGGCTTCGCGCATGAGGTACATGCCCATCACATAGCCGCCCAACGCAAAGAACAGGCCGTGGCCTAAGCTCAAAATGCCGGTATAGCCCCAGATCAAATCAATGGCCAGCGCGCAGATGGCGTAGCACATGAACTTGCCCAGCAAGCCCAGCATGTAGTCGGATAGATGCAGCGCACTGCCTTCAGGCACCCACAAATTCAGCGCGGGAGCCACGGCGCAGACCACGATCAGCGCGACCAAAAAACCCGCCCAGCCTTTGCCGCTGAGCAAACGCTCTGGCGCTGGGAGTTGAAAAGAGGTGTTTGTGTTCATAGGTCAGGCTTCCGCGCTGCGGCCTTTGAGAGCAAAAATTCCTTGGGGACGTTTCTGGATAAACACCACGATGAACAGCAGCACCGCAATCTTGGCCAGCACCGCACCTGTCCAGCCTTCGAGCAGCTTGCTGAGCACGCCCAGACCCAAAGCGGCATACACCGTGCCTGCGAGTTGGCCCACACCGCCCAAAACCACCACCAAAAAGCTGTCCACGATGTAGTTCTGACCCAAGTCAGGGCCTACGTTGCCAATCTGGCTCAAGGCGCAACCGGCTAGGCCTGCAATGCCCGAACCCAGCGCAAACGCATAGGTGTCGGTGCGGGCCGTGTTGACGCCCACGCAAGAGGCCATGGCGCGGTTTTGTGTGACGCCGCGCACAAACAAACCCAGACGTGTTTTGGCAATCATGAAAGCCACGGCGCCCAATACGGCAAAGGCGAAAACGATGATGGCAATGCGGTTGTAAGGCAGCGTGAGGTTGGGTAGCAGCGCAATGCCGCCGCTCATCCAAGCCGGGTTTTCGACGCCCACGTTTTGCGCGCCGAAAAGGCTGCGCACGGTTTGCTGCAGCACCAAGCTGATGCCGAAAGTGGCCAGCAAAGTTTCAAGCGGGCGACCGTACAAAAAGCGAATCACGCCGCGCTCAAGCACCGCGCCCACGAGAGCCGAAGCCATAAACGCCACTGGAACTGAAGCCACCAAATACAAGCCAAAAGCAGCTTCAGGCAAAAATCGCTGAAAAGCGACTTGCACCAAGTACGTGGCGTAGGCGCCGATCATGATCAGCTCGCCATGCGCCATGTTGATGACGCCCATCAAGCCATAGGTAATGGCCAGCCCCAGCGCAGCCAGCAGCAGCACCGAACCCAGACTGATACCGCTAAACGCAGCGCCCAGCCGCTCGCCCCACGCCAGCTTTTCGGCAATGCCTGCCAGTGCTGCGTTGATGGCTTTTTGCACCGCAGGATCTGTCTCGTCGGCCAAGCGCTGATTGAGCAAAAGCTGGGTCTCTGGCGTCTGCGCCTGAGCCAGTTGCGCCGCGGCTTGCAGGCGCTGCTGCGGGTCCTCGCTTTGCAGCAAGCTGGCAGCTTTGACGCGGCTCAGCAGCGCTTTGACTTGTTCATCCGTCTCACTGGCCAGCGCCTTGTCAATCAGCGCAAGGCGCTGCACATCGGGCTCAGCGGCCAGCTTGCCAGCCGCAATGCGGCGCGCTGCCACATCGCGGCTACCCAAGGCCAGCGCGGCCTGCGCTGTGTCGATGACAGAGCGCATGTAATTGTTGTTGACGACTTCTTCGGCATCCACCGGCAGTTTGGCGCCCTGCCCTGTCGCCGGGTCTATCGCGGCATCGCCGCTGACCACATAGGCCTTGCCTTGTGCGACCTGCACCTCGTCGTTGGCAAGCGCTTGAAGGTAAGTCGCAAGGCGCTCACCATCCATCTGAGCATCAGGGGCCAGTACCGCCTGATTGATGGCCTGCACGCGCTGCTCGGTGTCGTCGGCCGCAGCCATTGCATAGGCTTGCTCGGCAGTCAGCGCGTGGCTGGAAACGCTCAGCAACGCGCCTAAGCTTGCGGCCAGTGCCCATCTCCATGGCTTGCTCAGAAGGTTCATATTAATTTCTAATCATTTTTGTGCTGAAGCCTTTTCACTTCAAGCACATGTAGCTATCTTTTTTAAAGCCACTCTAGAGCCACTCTAAGGACCGGAGAGCCCACCAGACCCCTCCAGTCCACGATTCACGCTAGCGCTGAATCAAGAGCTTTTGCCATTCGGTTCATCTTTCTTTTTGTCGTTACCTTCGATGAAAGGACTCCATGGCTGGGCCTTGATAGGACCCTTGGTCTTCCAGACCACGCCGAACTGCCCGTCCGCCTTGATTTCACCCACCATCACGGGCTTGTGCAGGTGGTGGTTTTTCTCGTCCATCTTCAAAGTAAAGCCGCTAGGCGCTGCAAAGGTCTGGCCGGCCATGGCGGCGATTACCTTGTCTGTGTCTGTGCTCTTGGCTTTTTCAACGGCCTGCTTCCACATGTGAATGCCGACCCAAGTCGCTTCCATCGGGTCGTTGGTCAAAGGCTTGTCTTTGTGGCCGGCAATGTTCTTGGCCTTGGCATAGTCGCCCCACTGCTTGATGAAAGCGGTGTTGGCGGGGCTCTTGACGCTCATGAAATAGTTCCACGCAGCCAGGTGACCCACCAGCGGCTTGGTGTCCACACCGCGCAGCTCTTCTTCGCCCACGCTGAAGGCGACAACCGGCACATCCTTGGCCTTCAAGCCGGCATTGCCCAGCTCTTTGTAGAAGGGCACGTTGGAGTCGCCGTTGATGGTGGAGATCACTGCGGTCTTGCCGCCGGTGGAGAACTTCTTCACATCGGCCACGATGGTTTGGTAATCGCTGTGGCCAAACGGGGTGTAGGTTTCCATGATGTCGGAATCCTTCACGCCATTGGACTTGAGGAAGGCGCGCAGAATTTTGTTGGTGGTGCGCGGGTACACATAGTCAGTGCCCAGCAGCACAAAGCGCTTGGCGCTGCCGCCTTCTTTGCTCATCAAATATTCGGCGGCCGGAATAGCTTGCTGGTTGGGCGCAGCGCCGGTGTAGAACACGTTTTTCGACAGCTCTTCACCCTCGTACTGCACGGGGTAGAACAGCAGGCCATTGTTTTGCTCAAACACGGGCAGCATGGATTTTCGCGACACGCTGGTCCAGCCGCCAAACACCACGGCCACCTTGTCTTGCGTGATCAGTTGCTTGGCTTTTTCCGCAAACAAAGGCCAGTTCGACGCGGGGTCCACCACCACAGGCTCTAACTTTTTGCCCAGCACACCGCCCTTGGCGTTGATGTCCTCAATCGCCATCAACACCGTGTCTTTGAGCACCGTCTCAGAGATCGCCATCGTGCCTGAGAGGCTGTGCAGCACGCCGACTTTGATGGTGTCCGCTGCCAGTACCTGAGAAGTCAAACCAAGGCCCAAAGCCATAGCTGCAGCCAGTGTTGTGAGGGTTCCGCGACGATTCATTTCAGCACTCCCAGGTGATGTTGTTCGGTCACATTGACCGCATCTCCTCAAGTGCAAGTACCGTGCCAGTGTTTTAGTGCCTCAAATCGCGTATTGATGCACCACATAAAGACTTAAAGCGGCGTTTTGCCCCATTGAGGTGCAGATCTATGCATCACGCTCAATGCGCCGAAAATTTCAGCAGATATTCGTAACTGTGCTGAGTTGTTTTGACATCACCTTGCACCTCTTGGCGCCAAATAGCCTGCAGGGCATTACTGCCCGCTGCAGGTTTCATCGTTGCCATGCCTTGCGCATCGCTCAGAGTCGGCGTGCCGCTTTCACCCCAAGACAGGCGTGCGCCCGCCAGAGGCTTGCCGTTAAGCAGCACCTGCAGTTTGAGCGGCTGGCCTGCGTGCGGCGCCTGCCCAGTCAGCGGCACGACTTCAAACATCTGGCCCAGCGGCTTTTGCATCACCGCGCCCCACTGCACCACCGTCTTGTGAAACTTGCGCGCATACACGCCGCGCACCGCGCCGGGGTTTTTATCCATGGATAGGGGCAGCATGTCGCCATCGGGCTTGGCGCTGCTGAAGTAACCGTTGTCCAGCTCCACCGCAATCAGCGCCGCCTTGGCATCGGGCTTGACACGAATTCCGCCGCGCACGTTCTGAACCTCGCAATTCACATCGCGCCCGCGCAGGTCATAGGCATGCACGCGCTGCAGCTTGGCCGGGTCAAAGGTTTCGGTTTTGCCTTCATGGCCACCAAACTGCATGACATAGCCGCCTTGGGTATCAGGCTCCAACCACACGTTGTGGGCATACACAGGATTGGCGCTAAGCAACCACGCTGCAGCGGTGGTGCAAAGAATGCGTGCGATCACGCTTTTACGGGTCAGGGGCTGAGACATGAAAACTCCAAAATTCATAGCGAGAACGACAAGCCTGCTGCACGCTGCACGACCTGCAACTCCAGATAGCCATGAGATTGAGCCTTCACTCTTAAGCCACCCTCGAGCAGCATCACTCGCTTAAGTGGCTGCGCATTTTTTATTGATAACCAACGCTTGTTCATACCTCTGAAAAAGCAAAGTCCGTGCCACTCCATGCACCATCAAGGCTCCAAACTCGCACCAAAAAGTGGATAAAGCACCATCACATCTTCATTGCGGTGCAGATAGACAGTTTGTGCGCACCAACTCAGTGCCAGATCTGCACCAGCATGCAGCCCAGCAAGACCCGCCACTGGCATGGCACTTGCTAACAGACAAGGCATGGAACTCACACCCCGAGAAAAAGACAAGCTGCTGATCTTTACCGCTGCCCTGCTCGCAGAGCGGCGCAAGGCGCGTGGCCTCAAGCTCAACTACCCGGAGTCTGTGGCGCTCATCAGCGCCTTTGTGATGGAAGGAGCACGCGATGGCCGCACCGTCGCCCAGCTGATGAGCGAGGGCCGCAGCGTGCTGACACGTGCCGATGTGATGGAAGGCATTCCCGAAATGATTCCCGACATTCAAATCGAGGCCACCTTCCCCGATGGCACCAAGCTCGTCACCGTACACGAGCCCATTGCCTGAACCTGGCCCTCGCCACATTTCAAGCCATTCAGCCCTCAAGCCCTTATCCATCAAGCGTAGACAGCTATGAAATTCAAAAATCTTCTCCTTTCTACAGCTGCCACTGCGGCGGCCCTGCCCCTGTCTGCACTGGCCCATGTGGGTGCTGATGGCGGCGGTCATCACCATTTTCTGGACAGCCTGACGCATGCCTTTGCCCACCCCTTCACGGGAGCAGATCATCTGGCCGCCATGCTGGCCGTGGGCGCGTGGAGCGCGCTGACCGCGCCCAGCCTGCGCACCGCATGGCACGCCCCTGCCGCCTTTGTAGCGCTGCTGGTTGCCGGTGCGCTGGCAGGCTTTGCGGGCCTGTGGGTGCCGGGCGTTGAGCCGATGATTGCCGCATCGGTGCTGGTGCTGGGCCTGCTCGTGCTGGTACAGAAAAAAATGCCTTGGGCAGCAGCCGCCGCGCTGGCAGGCCTGTTCGCTTTCTTTCACGGTGCAGCCCACGGTTTTGAGCTGGCTGGCGGCAGCGGCATGGCTGCAATCGGCGCCTTGGCGGGCATTGCACTGGGCTCGGCCACGCTGCATATCGCAGGCATGGTGCTGGGTCATGCCGTCATGCAGCGCCACCAATGGGTTGCCAAGTGGGGCGGCGCAGCTACAGCGGCTTTTGGCGCATTCATGTTGACACGCTTGGCGTAAGGAGGTCTGCATGATTCCCGGTGAACTACTGCTGGATGCAGGCGCACATGAACTCAACCCCGGCCGCACGGTCACTACGCTGGTGGTGCAAAACGCCAGCGAGCGGCCGATTCAAGTCGGCTCCCACTATCACTTTGCGGAGACGAACGCAGGCCTGTCGTTCGACCGCGAGGCCGCCCACGGCAAGCGCCTGAACATCGCCAGCGGCATGGCCGTGCGTTTTGAGCCGGGTCAGCAGCGCACGGTGGAGTTGATAGATATCGGCGGTGATCGCCAGATTTACGGCTTTCGCGGCCTGATTCAAGGGAGCTTGTAATGGCCACAATGGACCGACGCGCCTACGCAGAAACCTTTGGCCCCACCGTGGGCGACCGCCTGCGCTTGGCCGACACCGACCTCATCGTTGAGGTTGAAAAAGACTTCACCTTGAACGCCGGTGGCTATGGCGAGGAAGTGAAGTTTGGCGGCGGCAAAACCATTCGCGACGGAATGGCCCAAAGCCAGCGCACGCGGGACGGGACGGGAACAGGCCCCTGCGGTGGCGGCGCCGTCGATACCGTGCTGACCAACGCCCTGATCCTCGACCACTGGGGTATCGTCAAAGCCGACATCGGCCTCAAAGACGGGCGCATCTGCGCCATTGGCAAAGCGGGTAATCCAGACACCCAACCGGGTGTGGACATCATCATTGGCCCGGGCACCGAAATCATTTCTTGCGAAGGCAATATCGTCACCGCAGGCGGTATTGATACCCACATCCACTTCATTGCCCCGCAGCAGATTGAAGAGGCCTTGACCAGCGGCGTGACCACCATGATTGGCGGCGGCACAGGCCCCGCCACCGGCACCTTTGCCACCACCTGCACGCCCGGCCCCTGGCATATGGAGCGCATGCTGCAAGCGGCCGATGCCTTCCCCATGAACATTGGCTTTTTAGGCAAGGGCAACGCCAGCCTGCCCGCCGGTTTGCACGAGCAAATCAGCGCCGGTGCCATTGGCCTGAAGCTGCACGAAGACTGGGGCAGCACGCCAGCGGCCATCAGCAACTGTCTGGATGTGGCTGAGGAGACCGACACCCAAGTCGCCATCCACACCGACACGCTCAACGAAAGCGGCTTTGTGGAAGACACCGTGGCCGCCTTCAAGGGCCGCACCATTCACACCTTCCACACCGAAGGCGCGGGCGGCGGCCATGCGCCGGACATCATGAAGGTGGTGGGCGAGTCCAACGTGCTGCCTAGCTCCACCAACCCCACGCGTCCCTACACCATCAACACGCTCGATGAACACGTCGATATGCTGATGGTCTGCCACCACCTGGATGCAGGCATTGCCGAGGATTTGGCCTTTGCCGAAAGCCGCATCCGCAAGGAAACCATTGCGGCCGAGGACATCCTGCACGACATCGGTGCAATCAGCATGTTTAGCTCGGACAGCCAGGCCATGGGCCGCGTGGGCGAGGTGATTTTGCGCACCTGGCAAACCGCGCACAAGATGAAGCAGCAGCGTGGCCAGCTATCGGGAGACAGTGCCCGCCACGACAACTTCCGCGTCAAGCGCTACATCGCCAAATACACCATCAACCCCGCGATTGCCCACGGCATCAGCCATGAAGTGGGCAGCTTGGAGGTGGGCAAGTGGGCGGATATTGTGATCTGGAAGCCTGCGTTTTTTGGCGTCAAACCGTTTTGCATTTTGAAGGGCGGCAGCATTGCCATGGCCGCCATGGGCGACCCAAATGCATCCATCCCCACGCCCCAGCCCGTGCACTACCGCCCCATGTTTGCCAGCTTTGGCGGGGCGATTGCCAAAACCTCGCTCACCTTTGTCTCGCAAGCCGGTCTGGCCGCAGGCATTGGCCAGCGCTTCGGTTTGAGCAAAACACTGTCAGCCGTCAAAGGCATTCGAAGCGTGAAAAAGCAACACATGATTCACAACGATTTAGCGCCGCACATGGAGATCGACGCGCAAACCTATTCGGTGCGCGCCAATGGCGAGCTGCTGACTTGCGAGCCCGCCACCAGCCTGCCCATGGCGCAGCGCTACTTTTTGTTCTGAGCGGTTTGGTTCTGAACGGTATTCAGCGAAAACGCACTATCAGGATGCTGAACACCCTTGCCCGCAAACCACTGCAACCAATCGCTAGCCACAATCTGCGGCGCGTGTTGCACGGTGGCGGGCATGGCTTCATACACCAGCACCGTCATGGCCTGCTGACTGCCATCGATCCGCATCACGGGCAGCGTCAGAATGCGTTTGCGGTATTCGCCCACATCTTCTGGCCACAGGCCTTCGATGCGGTCCATTGCCTGTTCCAGCGCAGCGTTCATAGGGTAGACCTCGGCCAACACGCTTTGCGCTCCATTGAGCGTCAGACCGGGGTACCAGCCCAAGTCAAACAGACTTCCTATCAGCTGCGCTTTGCCCATGCAGACAATCCCCGGCTGCAGTCTGGCGATGTCGTTAACGCCACCTGCGCGCAAAGTGCCATAGACCGCTACAAAAGCTGCACCGCAGGCTTGCCAGCCCGTCGAAGGTTCTTTTTTCATTCCTGCATCCAGAGAGTTCTTCACAAGGTTTTTTTGCAGCAAAAATCACGCCAAACTATTGAAAATCCTGAGACGCCCGCTCCTATTTTTTGATCACTTCATGCTGACTGCCAACAAACTACTCCCACAAGGCCAAGGCCTATCTTCCGTGCTGCTCAAACGCGCAACAACCATGGAGCTGGACTGGGATGTACGCCAAAAATCACGCTTTGCGGCCACCGACAGCCAAGGCCGTGAGCTGGCCATCTTCTTGCCACGCGGCCAAGCCGTGCGCGGGGGTGATGTGCTTGTGGCCGAAGACGGCAGCCTTATTCGCGTGCTGGCAGCACCGCAAAAAATCCTGAAGATCACTGTCTGCGCCGAGCATGGCACACCGTTTGATTTGATGCGCGCAGCCTATCACCTGGGCAATCGTCATGTGCCGATTGAGCTGCAGCCCGATCACCTGAAAATCGAGCCCGACCATGTGCTGGCCGACATGCTGCGAAGCATGCACATGACCGTGGTCGAAGCCGATCTGCCATTTGAGCCCGAAGGCGGGGCTTATGGTGGTCATGTGACGAACGATGGGCACAGTCACCACCACGGGCACGGCCATGCTCACCCTCACGACCATGCCCACTGCAACGCAAAGCACGAGCACTGATGAGCTGGGTCTATTTAATTGCTGCAGGCCTGTGCGAGATTTTCTATGCCGCAGCCATGCCGCGCACCGAAGGCTTCACACGCCTGTGGCCAAGCCTGTTTTGCGCCGCCTTTATTGCGGCCAGCATGTATTTGCTGTCTCTGGCCACGCGCAGCATTCCCGTGGGTACGGCCTATGCGGTCTGGGTCGGCATCGGTGCGGTGGGCACGGCCATCTATGGCGTGATGTTTCTGGGTGAGGATCGCAGCTTGCCGCGCATGGCCTGTTTTGCCATGATTTTGATGGGCATTGTGGGCCTGAAATTTCTCAGCCTGCGCGGGGATGCTGCGTGAGTAGTAACGCCTCGTTGAGCCTTAACAGCAGCAGCTTTTTACAGCTGATGTGGCTGGCCTCGCCTGCGCTACCCATTGGGGGGTTTTCATACTCTGAGGGGCTTGAAGCCGCCATCAATGCTGAACTTGTCGCTACAGAAATACAAGCGTCTGACTGGCTGATGCAGCAATTGCATCTGACCCAATCACGCGGCGATATGGCCGTGATTGCGCAGGCCGTTGCAGCATGGCAGCAGAATGACCTGAGCCATGTAGCAGCACTGAACCAGTGGGTGCGAATTACCCGTGAAACCAGCGAGCTGCGCCTGCAAACCGAGCAAATGGGCAGGTCACTTACGGAGTGGCTCAAAAACCGTTACGCCGAAGAAGCTGAACGCTTGGACTCCATCACCTGGCTGGCCCAACAAGATGCCAGCTACCCCATTGCCTTCTCTTTTGCGGCTTTTTGCACAGGCGCTGCGTCCAAAGATGCGCTACTGGCCTATGCCTTTGGCTGGGCAGAAAACATGGTGCAAGCCGCCATCAAAGCCGTGCCTTTGGGCCAAAGCGCAGGTCAGCGCATTTTGGCGCGGCTGACGCAAGAAATTCCACAAGCTGTTGATTACGCACTGGCCCTGCCAGACAGCGGGCGGCAAGCCTTTTCACCCATGTTGGCGATTCTGTCTGCCCAGCATGAACACCAATACTCACGCCTTTTTCGATCATGAGCACTGCACTGCACCACATCCCCAACCGCACCAAAAAGCTGCCTCCCCTGCGTGTGGGCATTGGCGGCCCCGTGGGCTCGGGTAAAACCACCATTCTCGAAATGCTGTGCAAGGCCATGCGCGAGAAATGGGACTTGGTCGCCATCACCAACGACATCTACACCAAGGAAGATCAGCGCCTCTTGACCGTCAGCGGCGCGCTGCCTGCCGAGCGCATCATGGGCGTGGAAACTGGCGGCTGCCCGCACACCGCGATTCGTGAAGATGCATCCATCAACCTTGAAGCCATTGACCGCATGCTCAAGGACTTCCCCGATGCCGACATCGTGTTCATCGAGTCGGGCGGAGACAACTTGGCGGCAACTTTCAGCCCAGAACTTTCGGACCTGACCATATACGTCATCG
Organism: Comamonas sp. Y33R10-2; assembly: GCF_019355935.1. Classification (NCBI taxonomy): domain Bacteria; kingdom Pseudomonadati; phylum Pseudomonadota; class Betaproteobacteria; order Burkholderiales; family Comamonadaceae; genus Comamonas; species Comamonas sp. Y33R10-2. The sequence goes on along the minus strand of NZ_CP079925.1, from coordinate 3,079,193 downwards.
ACGTGGCGGCGGGCGAGAAAATTCCGCGCAAGGGTGGGCCCGGCATCACCAAGAGCGATCTGTTCGTCATCAACAAAACAGATCTGGCCCCGCATGTGGGCGCCAACCTGGACATCATGCGCAGCGACACCATCAAGCAGCGCACCACGCCCAAGGGACTCAAGCCCTTTGTAATGACCAACCTCAAAACGCTGGACGGACTCGATGAAGTGGTGGCCTTCATCGAAAAGCAGGGCCTGCTGGCGGCCTGATTTCAGGCGAAAAAAAGCCGCCTCAAACGGCGGCGTTTCTCTAACCAGCTCAATGATTACTGGTTTGCCAGGTCCAGATGAAACTCGCGAGCTTCTTGGATGAATTCGATCAGGGAATTGAAGGCTTGGCGCATGATGTACTTTCTGTGAAATCAAGAGATGCACTTCAAGCGATGGACAGTCTGCATCTCAAACACTGCCAGCACCGGGTTAACCCCTAAGTGTTAGCCCTTGAAATAAGTATAAACCACTACTTTTGCATTTGCAAACGCTCGTCTTGTAGGACAACACGGCGTTGCTCAAAAAAAGACATCTCGCTCAACATAATTCCTCCACTCAACCTCAACTTCTGCAATTAAATGCTCTGAATTTTCCAAAATCGCTGTGCTTTTTAACAGTACAGCGTGGGGCTTTCGCGTCGGCTGCTACGCTATAGCTTGTTGACAATGTTGAATGCGGGCTCACAACACCCGCAAGCGGAAAATAGACATGGCGCGTGATTTGGGTTTGCAGCAGATGGCCGAGCTTCCGGCTCATCGTATGAGCGTCGGTACCCTCGCCTTTGAGCTTCACCCATGTGGAGCCTGTGCATGAAATCCACATCGATAGGCGGCAGCACGCCCGCGCCCTGGAACATCACCACGATGAACCCGGCAGAAGCCCCTTGGCATCTGCTACTGCTGGCTGACCCCTCACGCGCGCGCATTAAACGCTACCTGCCCCACTCCACCTGTTTTGCGGCCCGGCACACTACGCAATTCACACCCAGCGGGCTAGGCACCTTGATTGGTGTCTGTGTATTAAGACCCAAAGACACGGAGCAAAAACAGTGGGAGCTGATGAATATCGCCGTGGCCACCGCTTGGCAGTGCAACGGCATTGGCTCCGCTCTGCTCAACCGAGCCATCCGTGAAATGCGCGAGCGCGGCGCACAGCAGTTAGAAGTGGGCACAGGCAGCTTCGGCGATCAATTGCTGTTCTATCAGCGCCTTGGCTTTCGCGTCACCGACATAGAGCCCGACTTCTTTTTGCATAACTACACCACCCCTCTATGGGAGCGCGGCGTGCAGCACAAGGACATGCTGAGGTTGACGCTGGAGTTATAGTCCCACGCTGCTTTAGCTAGGAAGGCATTCATGAAAGCGTATGGCCTACACAAAGGTCTGCAGCATCGGTCTACAACGCTTGTACCACGATCACTTCAAGCAAGATGCCATGCCCACACCTCACACCTCAACTCGCAAACCTGCTGTTAAGGCAATTTCTGCCCCCCAAGCTAAAAGCAACGCCAACGCCAACGCCATCGCCAAAGCCAAAGCGATAGCCCCTCAAGTCCCTGCAAAAATTGGCAGCACACCGCAAACCAAGTTTCGAGGTAACCCCGACATCTTTGGCCGCCTGGTGGAAGACCATGACCGCCACCGCGCTCTGCTGGCCATGATCTCTGCCACCAAAGGTGAATCACCAGAGCGAAAAAAACTCTTCAAGGAGCTGGTGAAAGAGCTCAAAAGCCATGCTGCCGCCGAAGAGCAGGCCCTATGGTCCAGCGTTATGCGCAACCCCAAGACCACAGACGATGCTCGCCACGCCGTGGGTGAGCACAAAGAAATCGACAAGATGCTGGACGATCTGGCCGCGCGCGACATGGCTTCTTCAGGCTGGCTGCGCCGCTTTGCCGGCTTGCATGAGGAATACCTGCACCACATCAAGGAAGAAGAGCAGGAGCAGTTTGTGCATGCACAGCGGCACCTGTCCGATACCGATGTGCGCTATATGAAGCAGGTCTTCAACCGCCGCAAAACCGAAGAGAAAGCAGCTGCCAAAGTCGTGAAGAAAATACGCCTCAAAGACTGAAATTGCTTCACTACTTCATAGCAGCGAGCGAAAGCGAAAAAGCCACTTTCAGGCGATATTTTCCTGAAAGTGGCTTTTTATTTACGCCCCCGCTCCTGATTCAGAAGCAGTCAAGGAATGAAAACAGATCAGCCCTTGTGCGCCCGGCGTGCACGCACTGCACCCGCCAGTTGCGCTAGCACAGGAATGGTCTGCTCCATGCTGATGCAGGCATCGGTCAGAGACACGCCATAGGCCAGCTCTTCGCCTTCCACGATATCCTGACGGCCTTCGTGAATATGGCTTTCAATCATCACGCCGGTAATGCGCGCATCACCAGCAGCAACCTGCTGGGCCACATCAGCAGCGACGTCAATCTGGCGACGGTGCTGCTTACTGCTGTTAGCGTGCGAGAAGTCAATCATAACCTGCGGACGCAGGCCGGATTTTTCCAGAATCTCGCTGGCTGCCTGCACATGGGCCGCGTCGTAATTGGGCGTCTTGCCCCCGCGCAGAATGACGTGGCAATCCTGGTTGCCACGCGTCTCGAAGATGGCGCTCTGGCCCATCTTGGTCATGCCCATAAAGGCATGTGAGGACTGTGCAGCCAAGATGGCGTCGCTGGCTACCTTCACGCCACCATCCGTGCCGTTCTTGAAGCCCACGGGGCAGCTCAGGCCACTGGCCAGCTGGCGGTGACTCTGGCTCTCCGTCGTGCGCGCACCAATGGCGCCCCAGCTGACAAGGTCGCTGATGAACTGCGGTGAAAGCAGATCGAGAAACTCCGTTCCCGAAGGCAGGCCCAGCTCCAGAATATCCAGCAGCAGACGGCGTGCCAGCTCCAGCCCTTCGTTCACGGCAAAGCTGCCATCGCGGTAGGGGTCGTTGATGTAGCCCTTCCAGCCCACCGTGGTGCGCGGCTTTTCAAAGTACACGCGCATAACGATGAGCAGATCGTCCTTGAGCGCATCGGCCTGCACCTTGAGCTGGCGAGCGTAATCCATGGCCTGATCGTGATCGTGAATCGAGCATGGGCCGACCACCACCACCAGACGGTCATCCTGACCATGCAGTACGCGCGAGATGGCTGCGCGGCTGGATTCGACCAGCGCGTAGGCTTGCTCGGTAATAGGCAGCCACTCTTCCAGCAGCGCGGGCGTGAGCAGCGGGCGCACGATCTTGATGCGCGTGTCATCGACGCGGGTTTTGTCCAGCGTGGTCAGCTTGGGGGTAGCGGGCACGGCCTTGCGCGGGGCCGGTGCAGTCGTGGAAGGCGTGGAGGAATTCATCCCCCATTGTCACCTTGCTCGGGCGGCTGTGCGCTCAGACCTGTTATTCGCCGCTGGAGAGCTTCATCAGCACCAGACCGCTGACGATCAGCACGGCTGCGCCCACGCGCATGGCACTGACTTGCTCGCCCAGCACCGTAATGCCCATCACAAAGGCACCCACGGCGCCAATGCCCGTCCAGATCACATAGGCCGTGCCCAGCGGCAGCGTGCGCATGGCAATCGACAGCAGGCCAAAGCTGGCAATCATTGCCACGATGGTGACAGCGCTGTATCTGAAGTGAGTGAAACCGTTGGACTGCTTCATGGTGAAGGCCCAGAGCACTTCAAGAACGCCGGCAATGAGCAGATAAACCCAAGCCATAGCAAACCTCTTTGGAGATGAATGGCCAGGTCGTCCCGGCAAGAAAAAGCCATGTGCAACACAGCGAAGCAAGGTCGTCCCTGCTGATGGAATGCTAACCGGGGGCGGCAAACCCGGGCCAGCCTTGGGTGGTTTAGGCGTCGCAGGGGCTGGTACTGGCTCTGGCAAATACTTGGTCCAACTCAACGATGCCGACACGCTGATGCTCACGCACAGTGAGCCTGACAAGCAACAAGGAGAGCTGACAAATGAACCGACTGCAAAACCGCGTCGCCCTGATTACTGGCGCAGGAGCTGGCATTGGCAAAGGCGTTGCCCGCCGCTTTGCCGCCGAGGGCGCTAGCCTGTGGCTGGCCGATATCAATGCCGAAACCTGCGCCGCAGCGGCGCGCGAAATCAGCGAAGAATTTGGCGTGCAAGTCGGCTACTTAGCAGCGGATGTCAGCGAACATGCGGCCGTGCAAACCATGGTCGATGCTGCGCTGGCGCACTTTGGCCGGGTGGACATTCTGGTCAACAATGCCTGGGGGCGCCGCCCCGGCGCCAAGCCAGGCTTTGCGCAGATAGAGACGCTCAGCGATCTGGATGCCGACTGGGCTTGGCGCATTGGTACGCAGTCAGCACTGTGGGCCATGCAGGCCGTCTTTCCCGGCATGAAGGAGCGGGGCTGGGGCCGGGTCATCAATATGTGCTCGCTCAATGGCGTCAACGCCCACCCTTATTCGGTGGACTACAACATGGCCAAAGAAGCGCTACGCACCCTCACCCGCTCCGCCGCGCGTGAATGGGCGTCCCATGGCATCTGCTGCAACGCTATCTGCCCCGGCGCAGCCACCGAGGCCTACAAAAAGTTCGCCACCGCTCAGCCCGATAACGCGGCCGACATGCTGCGCATGAACCCCATGGGCTACATGGGCGACCCCGAACGCGACATTGGCGGCGCAGCGCTCTTCTTGGCCAGCGATGACTGCTGCTATGTGACGGGCAACACCCTGTTTGTCGATGGCGGCAGCCATATCAATGGTGTGCCTTGGTTGCCCAAACAGAAATAAGCACTCTCAAAAAAATAGCTGCCTGCGCTTATCTAGCAAGCGCTGGCAGCTATTTTTAATGGAAAAAGTCAGGCCTCGACGGTCGCCTCAGCAGTCACCTCAGTCACAGCCTCTTCCAACAAAACGATATTTCCCACCGTCGCACCGTAGTGGGTTGCTACGCGCTTACGCTGCTTGAGAACGGCGCGGTCTTTGCTGACCAGAACCGCTTGGTGCAGGCTGGCCAAGTCCAGAAAATGCTGATCGTCCGGATCTGTGCAAGTAAAGCGAATCTTGGGCGCTTCGGCCACATATTCCACCGCTGCATCAAACGCAGCCATCACGCCTTCGGGCGTCTTGCCGTAAAAGCTCACACGTGGGGCGATCTGGCTGTAATGCAGCACGCGGCCCAGCTCAATGCGCTGGGCTTGATCGGCAATCCAGCGCACCTCGCCCTTGGCCACTAACTCACGGATAGCTGGGATATGCGGGTCGTCAAAGATAAGCATGTCCAGCACCACATTGGTGTCCAAAATCATGGGGCGGGGCAACGGGCCTTCGTAGCCGGCGTTACAAGCCGGCCAGCGCAGGGGCGCAATCTTCATGCCTTGCGGCCTTCGCCACTTTCGCTACCTTCAGCAGCGCCATCGGCATTTTTGCGAGGCTTGGCCGAGCCCTTGATCATGTCGAAGCGGAACAGGCGGCACTCAATCGGGCCGTTCCACATAGGCGTGCGGCGCGATTCTTTGAGGCGCATCTGGCTGGGCAGCTTCAGGTCGGGCGTGAGCATGTAAGCGCTCCAGCCGCTGTAATTCTTCTTCCAGTGGCTGGCCAACTGGTTGAAGAACTCGCCGCCATCTTCGGTCTGTGCAGTTTCGCGGCCTGCGCGATCGACCTCGTCCATACGCTCTGCCGCATTGCGGCCATAGCTACCAGCTGCGGCAATACGCTCGCCATAAGGCGGGTTCAAAATCATCATGCCGGGCTGATCGGTAGGCGGCATACGCTGCAAAGCATCGCCGCCGCGCAGGCTGATGGTCTCGGCCACACCCGCACGTTCGGCATTGCGCTGGGCAAAGTCGACCATACGGAAGGCAATGTCCGAGCCATAAATACCCACGGGGCTGGCGGGCAGGATGGCGGCTTCGGCCTCATCCTGAATCGCTTCCCACACGTGACGCTGAAATGGAACCAGCTTTTCAAACGCAAAGCGGCGCAGGATGCCGGCAGGAATCTTGCGCGCAATTTGCGCGGCTTCGATCAGCACGGTACCGCTGCCGCAGCAGGGGTCGTACAGGGCTTGGGGGTTGTCGCCGTGCGGGTTCCAGCCACTGGCGGCAATCATGGCGGCGGCCAGCGTTTCTTTGAGCGGCGCGTCGCCCTTGTCCTCGCGCCAGCCGCGCTTGAACAGCGCTTCGCCCGAGGTGTCGATGTAGATGGTGGCGCCATCGGTGGTCAGGTGCAGGTGCACGCGCACATCGGGGTGATGCGTCTCAACGCTGGGGCGCACGCCGTGGCGCTTTTCGCGAAAGCGGTCGGCAATCGCGTCCTTGACCTTGAGGGCCGCAAAGTTCAGGCTAGTCAGCGGGCTGTGCTGGGAGGTGACTTCAATCTTGAAGGTTTCTTTAGGCGAGAACCAGATTTCCCACGCCACCTCGCTGGCAGCGCGGTACAGGTCGTTTTCGCTGCGGTACATGGTGTGCGACAGCTCGATCAGCACACGCTGCGCCAGGCGGCTGTGCAAGTTGAGCAGCAGCGCATCGCGCCACATGCCGCGCAGCATGACGCCGCCTCGACCCACGAGCAAATCTTGCCCAGTGGCGCCAGTGATGGCGTGGACCTCATCGGCCAAGAAGCTCTCAACGCCGGCGGCGCAAGGCAAAAATAAGTGCAGTTGGTTCATAGCAAGCCGCCAAGGATACGCGAGACGTCCCGGCCTCAGAGCAAGGTCGACCACTCCCGGTTAACTCAATTTTCAAGAAAAAATAGCTTGAAGTCCTTATTACAAAAGGACTTCAAGCTATTTTTTTAATAGTGAAGAACTAAAAAGTAACGCCAGACACCAGCATCACATTGGCATAAGGCGTGCATTCGCCGGTGCGCACCACCGCTCGCACCTTGGCGCAGCGCTGTTTGAACTCTTCGTGAGAGATTTTTTCCAGCGGGCGTTGATGCCATTCATCGGGCAGCCAGTCAGGCATTGCTTGAGCGCTGCGCTCAAGCGTTTCATCGGCTAGCACCACACGTTCCACCTGCATTTCGGCTTCAATGGCCTGCAGCACTTGGTTGATGGAGGGAACGCCAAGGCTCACCGCCAGATCGATGCGCTCTACCCCGGCAGGAATGGGCAAACCCGCATCCCCAATGACCAGCACGTCTCCATGCCCCATGGTCGCAATGACCGCCGAGAGCGGCGCGTTCAGCAACATGCCTTTTTTCACAATATTTCTTCCACTTGCAAACGGGTAGGAATGGAGGGCTGAGCGCCCGCCTTGCCAATACACAGGCTGGCCGCACGTATGCCCCAAGGCACGGCCTGAGCCAGCGTACTGCCTTGCGCCAGACGCGTCACCATTGCGCCCAGGAAGGTATCGCCTGCTGCCGTGGTGTCCACCACTTCTACACGGCGAGCAGCATGCTCGCTGAACTCGGGCGAGTCGCCCTGCACCTCTACAGCCAGCGCGCCTTGCGAGCCCAGAGTCACCACCACTTGCTTTACGCCACGCGCCAGCAGCGCCAGCGCAGCAGCCCGTGCAGTCGCCAAGTTATGGACCGGCTGAGCGGCAAAGGCGGCGGCCTCATGTTCATTGACCACCAGCGTGTGGACCAGCGGCCACCAGTCATCAGGCACATCGCGCACGGGCGATGGGTTGAGCACCACCTTGCAGCCCACCGCCTGAGCAGCCAGCATGGCCTGATGCACGATGTCATGCGGGGTCTCAAACTGCAGCACCAGATATTCTGATTTCGCCAGCACCGGGCGCAGGCTGTCTTGATTAAGGGTGAGCAGCGCATTCGCACCGGCCACCACACAAATGCGGTTCTGGCCTTGTGGCTCCACCATGATGACCGCTGTGCCAGTAGGCACACCGTCATGCACGCTGACATGCTGCACATCGACACCATCAACGCGCAGCCCTTGCAACAGGCTTTCGCCATGATGGTCGTCGCCCACGCTGCCAAATAGCGTGACTTGCGCGCCATGGCGGGCGCAGGCCACGGCCTGATTGCCGCCCTTGCCGCCTGGCAAATAGCTCAGACTTTGCGCAGCCACTGTTTCACCTGCTTCGGGCACACGACCCAAGGACAGCACCACATCCATGTTCAGGCTACCCACGACCACGACGCGCGCAGCCTGAGTTGCGGCGTCAGCAGCGCTCTTGTTTTGCTCTTGTTTTTGCATGCCTACCTCAAGCCTTGTGCTGACCACGGCGCTGACGCACCGTATCCACAATCACCGCAATCACGATCACGGCGCCCGTGATGATGCGTTTGCTGGGCTCGCTGGCACCGATCTGGGCCAGACCTGCTTCCAGCACGGCAATGATGAGCACACCAAAGAAGGTGGTGATGACCGAGCCACGGCCACCCATCAAGCTGGTGCCGCCTATCACGACAGCCGCAATCACTTGCAGCTCCATGCCCGAGCCGGCATTGGGGTCAGCCGCTTCAAGGCGAGCCGACTGCATCAGTCCACCCAGCGCTGCCAAAAAACCCATCAGTGCAAATACCGCAATACGCACGGGGCGTGGGTCCACACCTGCCAGGCGCATAGCCTCTTCATTGGTGCCGATGCCCACGACATAGCGGCCAAAGACCGTGCGACTGAGCACCAGCTGACCAATCACGACCACCACCAGTGCGATGAAGAACGCTGTGGACAAGCCACCAACCCATGGCGCAGCCAAGGCACCCATGGCATCACCCACATATTGGGTGCGCGAATCGGTCACCAAATACGCACCGCCGCGCACCGCCTCAAGCATGCCCAGCGACACAATAAAACTAGGCAACTGCCAAGCCACGGACACGCCGCCTGTAATAGCGCCGCAGACCAAGCCGACCAATAGGCCCAGCATTGCTGCGCCCCAGGGGTTGATGCCGCCCTGCAAAATCGCTGCCGCACTGACTGCCGCACTGAGCGCGAGCACCGAGCCCACCGACAGGTCAATGCCCGCGATGATGAGCACAAAGGTCATGCCCACCGCCATCACGGCCAGAGCCGGGATTTCGTTGGCAATAGAAAGCAGCGTCTCTTTGGTGAGGAAGTATTCAGATTGGCTGCTAAACAGCGCCACCATGGCGATCAGCACCACGGTCAAACCAAGGTAGGTTCCTAGCTCTTGGCGCCATGCGCTGCGAGGCGCCGGGGTCATTTCGTCAACGCTGACGGAAGAAGTATTAGTTTTATTGTTCATTACATTTCACTCTCTGCAAGCTGACGACTCTTTGCCGCTGATGAAGCTGCTGAAGCCTCACCAAATGCAGCTTCCAGCATGGCTTGCGCGCTCCAGTGCCCCCGTTCAAAGGTGGCAACAATGCGCCCGTCATGCATCACGCTAATGCGATCGCACAGCTCCATCAATTCACGCAAGTCGCTAGACACCACCATCAGCGCCTTGCCTTGATCGGTCATGGTGTTGAGCTCGGCATAAAGATCCGCGCGAGCCCCAACATCCACGCCCCGCGTGGGTTCATCGAGCAAGACCACGGGACAGTCACGGTGCAGCCAGCGCGCAAAAATCACCTTTTGCTGATTGCCACCGGACAAGGTGCCCACAGGCTGCTCTTCATCACGCGAACGAATACGCAGGCGCTTGACCATGCGCTGCGCCAACTCTGTCTCAACAGCAGGCTTGAGCCAGCCAGCGCCCGAGACCGACTTCATATGGCTGAGCGAAGTATTCACGCGGATGGATTGCGACAGCAGCAAGCCCTGCGCCTTGCGGTCTTCCGTGACCAGCGCAATGCCCGCACGCATGGCCTGCATGGGGCTCTTCCAGTTGGGGGAAACGCTGCAAGCCTGTTGCCCAGCAGCCTTCCCCGTCAATTCAATATGGCCCGAATCCGCCTTGTCCGCGCCGTACAGCAATCGCAGCAGCTCCGTGCGGCCAGCGCCCACCAGTCCCGCAACGCCTAGCACTTCACCGGCGCGCAGCTCTAGGTCTACACCTTGCACCAGCTTGCCACGGCGCAGCCCCTTGGCACGCAGCAGCACTTCGCCCGCTTTGCGGCGGGGCTTGGTATCTAAGGATTCAACCGCACGGCCCACCATGCGCTCTACCAGCTCGGGCTCACTCAAACCCTTCATCGGCAGCACATCGACCAGCCGCCCATCGCGCAGTACGGCGACGCGCTCTGCCACGCGCTGCAACTCTTCCAAGCGGTGCGAAACATAGACCAGCGCCACGCCCCGCGCCTTCATCAGATCAATCTGAACAAACAGGTGCTCGATTTCCTTGGCCGTCAGCATGGCTGTAGGCTCATCGAGCACCAGAACACGGTTGCCGTCTCGCAGGTTGCGGGCGATTTCCACCATCTGCTGCATGCCAATGCCCAGCTGGCCCACGGGGGTCATGGGGTCGATATGCTCCAGCCCCATCTTGGCCAACTGCTCTTGCGCTTGGGTAACCAGGGCCTTGCGATCGAGCCAGCCCAAACGTCTTGGCAGGCGGTCCAGCAACAGGTTCTCAGCCACTGTGAGAGTGGGCACCATGCCCAGCTCCTGCAGCACCATGCGCACACCCTGCTTTTCTGCATCAGTGCGCGAGCGCGGAGCAAAAGGCTGACCACTGAGCTTCATCAGCCCACGCGTTGGCGTCACCAGACCGCAGAGCATTTTGGACAACGTGGACTTGCCAGCACCGTTCTCCCCCGTCAGCGCCAGGCATTCACCTGCGCGTAAATCCAGCGTAACGCCATCCAACACGGTACTCGGACCGTAGTCCTTAGCCATGCCTTCCAGCGTCAGCACGGTGCTATGCACTTCACTCATGGCAATTACTTGGTCACCAGTACAACGTCTGTCTTAACTTCAGCAGGCATCTGAGCCTGAGGAGTCTTGGCCTTGATTGCCTTTAGAGCAACATCAATACCAAATGCGGCCTGCTTGGCGGCGTACTGGTCTGCAGTTGCCAGCACACGGCCATCCTTGAGCATGGGGCGAATCGCTTGGATATTGTCGTAACCCACCACAATCACCTTGCCTGCCTTGCCTGCAGCCTTGACCGCAGCCACTGCGCCCAAAGCCATGGAGTCATTACCGGCCAGCAAGGCCTTCAAATCGGGGTTCTCACGCAGCATGCCGGCAGCCACGGTATTGCCTTGGGCAATTTCCCACTGGCCAGACTGCACACCCACCACGCTCATCTTGCCGGCGTCCATTGCGTCCTTGAAACCCGCCGTGCGCTGCTGAGCATTCGTGGTGGTGGACACACCTTCAATAATGCCGACCTTGTCGCTAGGCTTGAGTTGCTTGACCAAATACTCACCCACCAGCTTGGCACCCACACGGTTGTCAGGGCCGACAAAAGGAATCACCAGATTTTTTTCCTTGAGCGCGTCTGCATCCAGACGGTTGTCAATGTTGACCACACGCACGCCCTTGTCTACCGCAGCCTTGAGCACGGGCACCAGAGCCTTGGAGTCCGCTGGCGCAATCACCAAAGCGTCCACCTTCTGGGCAATCATCTGCTCGACCATCTTGATCTGAGCGGCAGTGTCAGTTTCGTTCTTGATGCCGTTGCTCAAAAGCACGTATTCAGAGGCGTGCTGCTTTTGGTGAGCCTTGGCACCATCTTCCATTGTGCGAAAGAACTCATTGGCCAGCGACTTCATGACCAGTGCGACCTTGGGCTTGTCTTGAGCCTGCGCCGCAGGCGCACACAAGCCAGCCACAGCCAGCGCCAATACACCCAAAGAACTCACAGCATGACGACGTTGCAACATATCTGTCTCCCGGGCACACAAGCCCACAGTTGGAAAAAAAACAAGCAGACAACTCTTATAGGCCGGAGCCACACGACACAGAAGTAGGAAAACTCCCTGCTCTTGTTACGTCGCATATAAGTGCTGTTCTGCTTTACGGACATAACGATACCCAAATGTGCCAAACCTAGGGGGGTAGCAGGGTATGCGCCCACTACACCAAACGTCATCGTTTGACCTGCTGCAGACTGAGTTGAAGGTCGCCCGGTAAAATTGAAAGCTATGGCAAAAATCATCGTTCTGGCATTGGTGCTGCTTTTCTTTGGCTGCGCGCTGTATATGCACCTGCGCGGCAAGGTGCGCCACAAGTTATTGAAGCAGTTGTTTGATCACTCCACGTTCACCGCGCCGCTCAACGTCTTCATGCTGATGTTCAGCAAGGTGCCGCGCACGCCCTACCTGCCCACCAGTACTTTCCCCGAGCTGGCGACGCTGCAAGCCAATTGGCGTGAAATCCGTGAAGAAGCCGTGAATTTGCAAAAGAACATGCAAATCAAAGCCGCCGCCAACAATGACGATGCCGGCTTTAACTCCTTCTTCAAAACCGGCTGGAAGCGTTTTTATCTGAAGTGGTACGGCGACGCCCACCCCTCGGCCATGGAGCTGTGCCCTAAGACCACGGCGCTGGTCAAGTCCATCCCCAGCATCAAAGCCGCCATGTTTGCGGAGCTGCCGCCCGGCGCCAAGCTCAATTTGCACCGCGACCCCTATGCGGGATCGCTGCGCTACCACCTGGCCGTGCTGGCGCCCAATGACGACCGCTGCCTGATCGAAGTGGACGGCACGCCTTACAGCTGGCGCGAAGGCGAAGGCGTGATCTTTGACGAGACCTATATGCACTGGGCCGAGAACGGCACGCAAGGCAACCGCATCGTGCTGTTTTGCGATGTAGAACGCCCGATGACCAATGGCTTTGCTCAGTGGCTCAACCGCTGGCTGGGCACCAACGTGGTGGCCGCTGCCAGCTCGCCCAATAACGAGGGCGACCCGCGCGGCATGATCAGCAAGCTGTTCAAAATTTCGTTCTACGCCGGCAAGTACCGCCGCGCCTTTCGCAACTGGAATCCGACGTTCTACAAATTTTTGAAGTTTGGCCTGATGATTGGCGTTTTAGCGCTGTTCATCTGGTGGTTGATACCGAACTGATGGATACCCGCTGAGGCGCTTCGCGCCTGCCGAGGTCTCTACCCAATCAAAAAAGCCGCTGAGCAATGCATCAGCGGCTTTTCTATTCCCAACAATGACTACAGCGCCTTGCGCAGCGTCGTGGTCGGAATTTTGAGCTGCTCGCGGTACTTGGCCACGGTGCGGCGGGCGCACTCAATGCCTTGCTCCTTGAGCATGTCAGCTAATTTTGCGTCTGACAGCGGTTTCTTCGGGCTCTCGGCATCCACCAACTGCTTGATCAGCGCCCGTACTGCCGTGCTGGAGGCGCTGCCGCCGGTTTCTGTACCCAGACCCGAGCCAAAGAAGTATTTCAGCTCAAACGTGCCTTGGGGCGTGGCCATGTACTTGGCCGTAGTCACGCGGCTGATGGTGGATTCGTGCAGACCCAACTGGTCGGCAATATCGCGCAGCACCAGCGGCCGCATCGCCAGCTCACCATGCACAAAGAAGTTTTTCTGCCGCTCCACAATCGCTTGCGACACGCGCAAGATGGTGTCAAAGCGCTGCTGAATATTCTTGATGAACCAGCGCGCCTCTTGCAAGTGCTGCTGCAGGGCAGCATGGCTTTCGCTGCCTTTATGGCGGCGCAGCACACTGGCGTAAATGTCATGTACGCGAAGGCGCGGCATTACATCGGCATTGAGTTGTACGGAAAAATCGACCCGCCCTGAACTAGCGCGCACCGGGCGCACGATGACATCGGGCACGATGATGTTGCGCTCCACATCCACAAAGCGCCGGCCAGGACGCGGCTCCAGCCCAGCGATCAAGGTCATGGCTTCGCGCAACTGCTCTTCACGTGCGCCGCACAGGCTGGTGAGCTTGCGCAGATCGCGCCGCGCCAGCAAGTCCATGGGCTGTTTGCAAATGGTCTGGGCTAACAACAAGCGACTCATATGGGCTTGCGTCGTGCCCTCATCTTCAGCGGTGTGAATCAAATCGCGCACCTGCAACTGCAGGCACTCCGCCAAACCACGCGCCCCGACACCCACAGGCTCTAAGCTTTGCAGCAGCTTTAGCGCAATGCAAAAGCGCTGCTCTAGCTCTTCGCAGTCTTCCAAATCATCACCGGCCAGACTTTGAGCCAGCTCTTGCAGCGAGTCTTCAAGGTAGCCGTCGTCATTGAGCGACTCAATCAAAAAGCGCAGCGCAGCTGTATCTTCGGCGCCCAAGCGCAGGCTGAGCGCTTGGCGATGCAAAAAAGCCGTCAGGCCCACATGCTCACCAGCCAAATCGATGGCATCAGCCTCGCCGTCGCCATCGTGATTGCGGCTGGAGCCGCCGCCCGAGGGGCCATCCCATTCGCTGCTGGATTCTCCACCCCATTCACCATCTTGGCCGTCAATGCCATCGGCCTCCCAGTTCAGCGATTCTGGGGTTTCAGCGCTGGGGGTTTCCGCTATCGAGTCAGTAGCGGATTGTCCTGAAGTTGTTTCTATTCCAGATGAAATACTGTCTGAAACAGTGTATTCATGGGCAGCAACTGCTATCTCTTGAGGAGCATCAACCCCTCCCTCGCTTGCTCCATCAGCCTCATCGCCTGTACGTTCCAAAAATGGGTTGTCGACCAGCATCTGCTCGACTTCCTGCGCCAGCTCTAACGTCGATAGTTGAAGCAACTGAATGGATTGCTGCAACTGCGGCGTGAGCGATAAATGCTGCGAAACGCGTAACGAAAGGCCGGGTTTCATTCACTAACTCTCTGCCGGTGCCGGCTGCAGAAAATGCTTCTGCCGCTCAAGCGGCGCCGCCTAACGGCTTGAATATCTAAGCCCACACAACAGGCCAAAGCCAGCTGTATGGCGAGGTTGAGAGTACAAAAGCGCACACTCATCACATGCGGAAATGTTCACCCAGGTAGACGCGGCGCACATCGGCGTTCTCCACAATCTCCTCGGGCGTACCTTCAGCAAGCACATGCCCATCGCTGATGATGAAAGCATGGTCACAAATGCCCAGCGTTTCGCGCACGTTGTGATCGGTAATCAGCACACCAATGCCGCGCTCTTTGAGGAAGCCGATGATGCGCTGGATCTCGATCACCGCAATCGGGTCGATACCGGCAAAAGGCTCGTCGAGCAAGATGAAACGTGGCTGGGTAGCCAGCGCACGGGCAATTTCCACCCGGCGACGCTCGCCGCCAGACAGCGCCAGCGCGGGTGACTGGCGCAGGTGCTCCACGCGCAGCTCTTGCAGCAGGCCAGTCAGGCGTTTTTCCACTTCTTCACGTGTGAGAGCCTTGCCTTGCTCATCTTTTTGCAGCTCCAGCACAGCACGCACATTGTCTTCCACGCTGAGTTTGCGAAAGATGGAAGCTTCTTGCGGCAAATAAGACAAACCCAAACGCGAACGCTGGTGAATGGGCATACCACCCACTGGCTGGCCATCAATGAAAATCTCGCCGCCATCGCTGCGCACCAAGCCCACGATCATGTAAAACGATGTGGTCTTGCCCGCGCCATTGGGGCCAAGCAAACCGACCACCTCGCCTTTTTGCACAGACAGCGACACATCTTTAACAACCTTGCGGCTGCCGTAAGACTTGGCCAGGTGCTTGGCCTCCAGACGGCTTGTGGACTCGCCAGTGCGGGTGCTGTGAGAGAAGGTGGGCTCAATCATTTCTTCTCGTCCGCCTTCTCACCGCCCAATGTCATGCTCTGACGCAGAGGTGTCGCGGGAGTCGCAGGCTTGGGCTGAGCGCCAGGCGTGCCTTCCTTGGGCGCCATGATGGCGCGTACACGACCACCTTGACCAATGGACGAGCTGGGCAAGCCGCCGCTGGTCTTTTGACCATCTACGGTGTAAACATCGGTGATGTTGTTGTAGATGATGATGGAGCCGGTGATCTGGTCGCTGAGCTGGCCGCCACGATAGCGGCGCATCTCGCCACGGCGAATGAATTTGACGATGTCGGTCTTGCCGTCGTACTCGATGACTTCACCTTCGCCTTCAATAAATTCTTCAGGCTGGCCCGGCACGCTATCGCGCTTTTGGCGGAAGAAAGCACGCTTGCCCGCTTCGGCCTTAATCACGCCGAACTGATAGCCCTCAGCGTCCTGGCGCACATCCAACTGGGTGCCGCGCAGCACGATAGTGCCCTTGGTCATCACCACATTACCAGTGAAGACACTGGTTTGCTGGAGTTCGTCGTGGCGCAGCGCATCCGCCTCAATATTCATGGGCTTGGCACTGTCGGCTTTTTCGGCATGAGCCATGCCGGTCGCTGCCGCAAGGGCAAAGGCCAGCGCAAGAGGTAGGAGTGATTTTTTCATGGAAGGCACGTTTCTTGCATCCATTGTAGTCATTCCCTTTTTGAAACTTGCGTAAAAAACACCCATAAAAAAGCCCGCACAATGGCGGGCTTGCTGGCGGTCAAAGATTTTGACCTCCATCACGGCTCTCAGGCCTTGCGGCTTGAAGCAATCAGGGCGTTCACGACACGCAGCACGTTTTCCATGCTGCCAGCCTTTGTGCCGTCCGTGTAGTAACGGCCAGCCACGCCCATCGCAGGCACGCCCTCAACGTCATACTCGGTTTGCAGCTGGGCCGCCTTGCGCGCTTGGTTGGCCACGGTAAAGGAGTTGTAGACCTCCTTGAACTTAGCCACATCAACGCCTTGCTTGCCAATCCACTCAAAAATCGCTTCGTCGTTTTTCAGCATGTTGCGCTCGACGTGAATGGCGCGGAAAACCTTGACGTGCAACTGGGGCAGCAAGTTCATGCCCTCCAGCGCAAAGTAAAGCTTTTGTTGGGGCAGGAAGCTGGCATTAAAGGCCACAGGCACGCGGCGCACCACCACATCGGCGGGTTGGCTCTTCACCCATGCTTCAAACTGGGGCTCAAACACATTGCAATGAGGGCAGCTGTACCAGAAGAACTCAATGACCTCGACCTTGCCGGCAGGGGCGCTCACGCTGGCGGGCTTGGCAAGCTTGACGTAGTCCTTGCCTTCTTTGGGCCCTGCGCCTTGCGCCCAGCTAGAGGAAGTGCCCAAGGTCAAGGCACCAGCAGTTGCCGAAGCAACTAAAGAGAATTCGCGACGTTTCATCTAAACAAACTCCTGTATCAGGTTTGCAGTATCAGAGACCGCAGATCAAAAAAAGTTCAGTAGCACTCAAACACTGGCGCACTCCAAGCGAGGGACACCGAGGAAGGGCCACCCCGCACCGAGGGTGTCGTCCCTCTCCCGAAGAGAGAGGGGGAAGCCGCAAAGCGGCTCAGGGGGTGTTATTTACCCGCTCTCACCAGCGTAGAGTCCACACCCGCGCCGTCGAGCTTGCCTTTGAGCTGCTCAGCGTCATCACGCTTGCCAAACGGACCCACGCGTACGCGAAAGACAGTAATACCGTTTTGCTCACGCTCGCTGATACGCGACTCCCAGCCCAGCATGGCCAGCTTGGCGCGTTGCGCTTCTGCCTCACCTTGACCGCGGAAAGCGCCGGCCTGCACGAAGTAGTTAAAAGCCGAGTCAGAAGTGCCGGATGCTTGCGCAGCCGCTTTTTCCTTATCAGCACGTGCTTTTTCAGCCTTATCGGCTGCGGCAGAGCGTTCTTTCACCAAATCACCCAGTGGGTCGCCAGAGGCGGCCTTGGTAGGCTTTTCGGGCACGGGCTTGACCTCAGGCGTGGTCACACCCCCCGTTGATGTGGGCTGAACCGCTGGTGAGGGCGGTGTTATGGTCACATCACTGGGCTGCTGCGCAGGCGCGGCCACTGGGGGCTGTGCAGGCTGGCGGCTTTGCAATGGGGCGTTGGGATCCCAGTTTTTGTTGCGTTCGGCCTCAGCGGCATCGCGCTGAGTGTTGTTACCGCCTTTGTTGAGGAACGGCACTGGCACCTTGGTCACATAGATGGCCACGGCCAAAGCCGCAGCCAAGCCGATGACCATGCCAAAGATCATCCCCAGAATGGTTCCACCGCGTTGCTGTTTTTTCATATCAGTCGCTAAAGGCTTTCTGCTTGAGTTATTCCGCTTTCCAATCCACCGAGACAACGTCAGCGATGGATTGAACACTGGATTACATACGCTCAGGTGCGCTCACACCCAGCACGGCCAGACCATTGTGCAGCACCTGAGCGGTGGCCGCGACCAAGGCCAAACGGGCCAACTTAACCTTTTCATCGTCCACCAAGATGCGCTCCGCATCGTAGTAGCTGTGATAGCTAGAAGCCAAGTCACGCAGGTAGAAGGTCACATCGTGCGGGGCATTGCCATCGGCTGCTGCGGTGAGCATCTCTGGGTACTTGGCCAGCAGCAGCATCAAAGCCAGAGCTTGCGGGCCTTGCAGTGCAGACAAGTCCACATCCTTGAGCGCGGGCACGCCAGCACCGCCGGCTTCTTGCCAAGCGCGCAGCACGGACTGGATGCGGGCATGGGCGTACTGCACGTAGTACACGGGGTTTTCGTTGTTTTGCGCCACAGCCAAGTCCACATCAAAGGTGTACTCGGTATCGGGCTTGCGGCTGAGCAGGAAGAAACGCACCGCATCCTTGCTGGTCCACTCGATCAAATCGCGCAGCGTCACGTAAGAGCCCGCACGCTTGCTGATCTTCACTTCTTCGCCATCCTTAACCACGCGCACCATGGTGTGCAGCACATAGTCGGGGTAGCCAGCGGGAATGCCCACATCAGCGGCCTGCAAACCAGCGCGCACACGGGCAATGGTGCCGTGGTGGTCGGTGCCCTGAATGTTCACCACCTTGGTAAAGCCACGCTTGAACTTTTGGATGTGATAAGCCACATCGGGCACAAAGTAGGTGTAGCCGCCGTCGGTCTTGCGCATCACGCGGTCTTTGTCGTCACCGTAATCGGTGGACTTGAGCCACAGCGCGCCGTCTTGCTCGTAGGTCTTGCCGTTGGCGACCAAACGGTTCACCGTGGCTTCGACATGGCCGTTTTCGTACAGGCTCGATTCGAGGTAGTACTCGTCAAACTGCAGGTTGAAGGCCTTCAAGTCCTTGTCCTGCTCGTTGCGCAGATAGGCCACGGCGAACTGACGGATGTTGTCGTAATCCTCGACATCGCCATTGGCGGTGAACTCGCGGTCATCGGCCTTGATGGTTTCTTTGTTCAAGAACGCGGCAGCGATGTCGGCAATGTAGTCACCGTTGTAGAAATTCTTGGCCAGCGGGTTTTCGCTGTCGGTGGGCCAGCATTCGTCACCGGGCTTGAAGCCCTTGGCGCGCAATTGCGTGGACTTGGTAAGCGTGTCGATCTGCACGCCCGCGTCGTTGTAATAAAACTCGCGGTGTACCTTCCAGCCCTGGGTGGAGTACAGATTGCTGATGGCATCGCCAATCGCAGCCTGACGGCCGTGGCCCACATGCAGGGGGCCGGTGGGGTTGGCGGAGACAAACTCGACCAGAATATTCTCACCACGATCAGCTTGAAAGCCGAATTGGTCGGCCTGCGCCAGCACTTCACGGATGATTTCTTGCTTGGCAGCGGGCTTCAGACGAATGTTCAAAAAGCCGGGGCCTGCAATTTCGATAGCATCAACCCATTGCTGGAACGGGGCTGTAGCCTCAAGCGATGCTTTGAGCTGTTCACCCAAAGCACGGGGGTTGGCCTTCAGCGGCTTGGCCAGCTGCATCGCCGCCGTACAAGCGAAATCGCCGTGTGCTGCGACTTTAGGATTTTCAAACGCAGCGCGTGCGCCAGCGCCGGGCGAGAGTGTTTCGAGCTCAGCGGCCAGAGCGGCGAGCAATTCTTGTTTGACTGAAAGCATGGCGCGATTTTACGTGGCTGCCCTGATCCGCGCAGCCAAGCTGGATTGCGGGGTCGCAACAAGGCGTTGCAGCCCCCACAAAATCACATCCCACGCGCCCAGAAAACGGCGACCACGGCAATCACTGGCACCAAGTGGCTTTGCCACATCACCCACTTGCGGGTTTGCTGGATTTCTTGCGCAGCGGGCAGCTGGCCGGTGGCGTCCAGCGCCTTCTTCCAGCGGCGGAAGGTGAAAGTTGGCTTGAGCGAGAGCAGCACAGCGACGATGAACAGCGTCATCTTGAGGTGAAACAGTGGCGAGGACACATAGCCGCTCATCCCCTTAGCACCCAGCACCAAGCGCGCGATGCCGGTCAGCAGCAGCAGCACGACTGCAGCGATGCCGTAAATCATATCCAGCTTGGCTAGGCGCTGCACTACGGCGGCGTTCATCCACTCCACCCGGCACAAAGCAGCTTGGCTGCTGAGAAACACCACCAAAGTCAAAATGGCCAGCAGGTGGACGCTGGCAAGAACCGCTTCAAGAGTCATGGTTCAGCGAAGCATTACCTATCAAGCCCCGGCGGAATAGCCCGCAGAGGCGACAAATTCAGGCTCCGCCCTCCTTGCTATCCATCATGCCAGCAAGCGGCTGCGAAAAAACGCAGGCTCGCTGTAGTGGAGCTTGAGATAGTCAATCCACATGCGCACGCGCAGCGGCATGTGTTTGCGCTGGGGGAAGACGACAAAAATGCCGTTCGGCGGCGCCGCAAAGTCTTCCAACACGGGCACGAGGCGACCTGCGGTAATTTCTGCCTCCACCTCCCACGTGCTCCGCCACGCAATGCCCCAGCCGCCCAAACACCAATCGTGCAGAACTTGGCCGTCTGAGCAGTCCAGCGGGCCGCCCGGCTTAAAGTGCACCACTTCGCTGCTCGCGTTTTCAGAGTGAGGAATGCTAAAGGCCCAGCCCCGTGTTTGCGATGCGTCGGACGATAAGGTCAAGCAGTCATGCTGCGCCAGCTCGCTAGGGTGTTTGGGCATTCCTCGGCGTGCCAGATAGGCAGGCGTGGCCACGCACAGGCGGCGGTTATCGGCAATGCGCACGCTGACCAAGGCTGAGTCCGGCATATCACCCACGCGCACCGCGCAGTCAAAGCCCTCACCCGCCAAATCAACCACCCGATCGCTCAGGTTCAAAGAGATGGTGACATCGGGGTGCAAGTCACGAAACAGCGGCACCAGCGGCGCAACATGGCGGCGGCCAAAGCCAGCAGGCGCGGTGATGCGCAAATGCCCCGTGGCCTTGACGCCACCTGCGGAAACGCTGGCCTCCGCATTGCTCACATCGGCGAGCAAACGCTGGCAGTTTTCCAAAAACGCACTGCCTTCATGGGTGAGCGAAATGCGGCGTGTGGTGCGCACCAGAAGCTTGACCCCCAAATGCTCTTCCAGCGCATCCAAGCGCCGCCCCATGATGGCAGGTGCCACGCCTTCGGCCTTGGCGGCAGCGGTCAAGCTGCCTCGGGTCGCTACTGATACAAAAGACGCAAACGCCTTGAGTTTGTCCATGCGCGCTGCTCCTGTTTGATGCGTGTTAAGTCCATACTGGCGCTCGCGTCAGCAGAGTGCACTATGAATAAAAGAGCACCATCTGAGCAAGCATCCTTGAATGTTGGAATATTTTTATCTAAAGCCCTTTAAGCAAAAGGACTAGCTGCTATTGAATTAATCAGTCATTCATCAGCGCCATAGGTCCATCTTTCACAGGATTGGCCTCAAGATAACAAAACTATAAGTCACAAATCAAAGGGAAATTTTGAGTTTTATAGACGCTAAAAGCAAAGTTGCGCACCGAGATCACTTCGGTCTCGCAGCGTGAATAGCGCGCACAGCGAAGACCTTTAAACCTATGATTTGCCCAACCCATTGACACGACCCGCTCGCTTCCGAAGTCATGAACTCTGCCTCTCTTGCTGTCACGCCCTGCACACAACCCGCACAGTTGCTTGATTTATTAAGCCAATCCGCCCAAGGCTATGCGCTTTGGAATGCGCAAGGCCAGTTGCTGATGGCTACGCCCGCGTGGTGTCACTGGTTTGATGTGCCGCAGGAAAGCGCCGTGGGCCAAGCTTTGCAGCAGTTGTTGCACACCGAATTTTGGCAAACCCATAACCTACGTTTTACTGCGGCAGGCCAAGGCCAGCGCCAAGAATATGACGACACCCGGCAAGATGACTTTGGGGCGCAGCGCCACCGGCGCATACAACTCACCCCCGGCGCGGCTGACGAGTTGGGGCGCCATGAGGTGCTGATGACCCTCACCGACGTGGGCCGTGAATATGCACGCGGCGCAGTCATTACCCGCCAGCACGAGCAGTTGCAGGCTTTGCAAGAGCAGCTGCGCAGCCGCCGCGATGATGCGGGCGAATTAGACAAGCTGCGCACCCTGCTGAACTGGCGCACCGCCATGCTGACCGAGCACAACGAGATGCTGCAGTTGCTGTCGCACGAAATTCGCCAGCCGCTAAACAATGCATCCGCCGCCATGCAAGCCACGCTCAAAGCCATTGATGACCTGCATTTGCCCGATGCCACGCCCGCCACCAAAGCCTTGCTGCGCGCTGAACATGTGATGCAGCAAGTGATTGGCACGCTAGACAACACGCTGACCGCAGGCACCATTTTGGCCGTGGGCGGCAAGGCGGGAGCCGCCAGCGAAACCGATTTACCCACCCTCATCAAGCTCGTGCTACACGATATTGCAGCCGACCTGCGCCCCCGCATTGATGTGCACTGGCAAAACGCGCCGCGCACGGTACAGCTACACCCGGCGCTGATGCGGCTGACGATTCGCAACTTGCTGCACAACGCCTTGGCCTATGCCCCGGCAGACACGCAAGTAGTACTGCGCATTTCAGAGTCTGATGAGCCCTTGGCGCTGATGCTGGAAGTCATCGATCAAGGCCCCGGCATTCCGCCAGAGCTGCTTCCACGCTTGTTCGACAAAGGCTCGCGCGGCAATCACAGCCACAACCGCCCTGGAGCCGGGCTGGGCCTGTTCATCGTGCGCTCCGTGCTTCAACTGCACCAAGGTACAGTTGAGGCTCTGCCCAACCAGCCCCATGGCACAGTCATGCGTCTGGTCATCCCTCAAGGTCTTGCTGAATAAGAACGCCGCCCATGCTGCCTGCCACCCTTGCTCTGGTTGACGACGACACCGAATACTGTGAATTTCTAGCCCAGCACCTGCGCAATCAAGGGGTGAATGTCACCGCTTACAGCGACAGCAGCGACTTGCTGGCCGATGTCGCGCCCTACCGCTTTGATTTTTATGTGCTCGATTTGATGCTGCCCGGCGTAGATGGTGCAGAGCTTATCCGCATCATCCGCAAGCGCACGCAAGCAGGTGTGCTGATTGTCTCGGGTCGCCTTGGCCCCGAAGTGTTTGCCGAAGTCATCAACGCGGGCGCCGACATGTATTTGACCAAGCCCGTCACCTTTGAGCAGGTGGAGCTAGCCGTACGCGCCGTGCACCGCCGCATCATGACCACGGCCAAAACAGCCACCGCCTGGAAGCTGGACAGCCACCGCAGCGTGCTCACAGCCCCTGACGGTCAAACCGTAGAACTCAGCGCCACCGACTTGATGCTGATGGAGTGCTTTTTAAAGGCCCAAGGCGAAACCGTCAGCCGCGACTACATTCGCGACCTGCTGGCTCACACCAGCGCCGCTGATTCAGACAACAGCTTGCACGCCACCATCTACCGCCTGCGCCGCCGCATTGAGCGCGCCACGCCGGTGGCCGTGCCTTTGCAGTCGCATCAAAAAGTGGGCTACCAATTTCGCGCGCCGCTGATTTCGGCTTGAAATGGCCGTTTGAAATGACGGCCTGAACCGCCTCAAAAACAAAAAAGGACCCGACAGGTCCTTTTTTTGTTTGCGTGACGCAAGGCTTACATGGTGATCTTCGATTCCACATCCGCAATCTTGCGGCGAGCCAAAGCCAAGTTTGCACGACCGCTATCGAGCACGTAATAAACGAAGATGCCGTTGACCTTCTCTGCAGGGCGCAGGATGTGATACTGCTTGCCCAAGGTAATCAGAATGTCTTCAATGGTGTCGTTCAAACCCAAAGACTTCATAGTCTTCATCTTGGCGCGCACCACTTCGGTGTTGCCAGCTGCTGCCAGCTCCAGATCCACACCCGTACCAATGCTACCGAGCAACATACCGCTGTTGTAGTCCACCACGGCCGCACACAAAGCGCCGTCCAAAGTCATCAGGTCTTGCAAGCTTTCGTTCAGATTTGCCATGTGAGCTCCTAGTTAAAAATAACTGATTTAGATCAATCGTGATCAGATGGTTACGAGTCTAACGAATCATTTCTGATTGACTACATTCATTTATGACAGACAAATTCCCGTCTAATGGTAGTGATCACTTACCTTTTAATTCTTAGAAATAAGATAAAAATATGCCTAAAGTCCAATGCAAACATAGACTTATAGCTATATTTTCAGGAGCGAAATTTCATATTGATGCTCAAACCTGATTCGACACTACGCTCAGGCAATGTTTCAAACATCGATCAGAAGTGTCAGAACTGATTCAGAACTCAGCCCTTGATGAATTCATCGCTATTTCTTCACGGAAAGAGTCATAAACCCAGAGACTCCGTATAAAAACATCATGAGTTTTGATCTATTTAAGCTCTTTATGTACTCAAAAAATTCAAATACAGTCTCTGCATACGCTGCTGTCTAAGGCAGCCATTTCTGAATATCCAAAGACATCAACCCTGAGGTTCCACATGACCGATCGCACCCCCATCCACGGACTGCAAGTCGCCAACGAGCTCTACCACTTTGTCAACGCCCAAGTGCTGCCTGGCACCGGTGTCGCTCAAGAGGTCTTCTGGAAAGGGTTCGATCAAATCATCAGCGACTTGGCTCCCAAAAACGCTGCCCTGCTGGTCGAACGCGACCGATTGCAAGCGGAGCTGGACACTTGGCACAAGGCCAACCCCGGCCCCATCACCGACATGGTGGCCTACCGCAAGTTTCTGACGCTGATCGGCTATCTGGTGCCCGTACCCAAAGACGCCAAGGCCACGACAGAGAACGTAGATGCAGAACTAGCCATTCAAGCGGGCCCCCAGTTGGTCGTGCCAATTCTGAATGCGCGCTACGCCCTGAACGCAGCCAACGCTCGCTGGGGATCGCTGTATGACGCGCTGTATGGTACTGACGTCATTAGTGAGGACGGTGGAGCTGAAAAAGGCAAGGGCTACAACCCCGTGCGCGGCGCCAAAGTCATCGCCTTTGCCCGCAGCTTCCTCGATCAAGCCGCGCCTTTGGCTGCTGGCTCACACGCAGACGCCACCAGCTACGCTGTGCAAGGTAGCAAGCTGGTTGTGACGCTGAAGAACGGCAGCAAGACGGGCCTGAAAGAAGAAGCCAAGTTCACCGGCTACCAAGGTGATGCGGCGGCACCCAAGTCGGTGCTGCTAAAGAACAACGGCATTCACATCGACATCATCATCAACAAGGCCACCCCCATCGGCAGCACCGATGCCGCTGGCGTGGCAGATGTGGTGGTTGAAGCCGCACTGTCCACCATTTTGGACTTGGAAGACTCGGTGGCCGCAGTTGACGCCGAAGACAAAGTGCTGGGCTACAGCAACTGGCTGGGCATTTTGAAGGGCACGCTGACGGAGTCTTTCGACAAGGGCGGCAAGACGGTGACACGCGGCTTGAACGCCGACCGCGAATACACAGGAGCGGACGGCAAAGCGGTAAAGCTGCATGGCCGATCGCTGATGTTTGTGCGCAATGTGGGCCACTTGATGACCAACCCCGCCATTTTGTGGGGCGCGGAGCAAAAGGAAATCCCCGAAGGCATCCTGGATGCCATGATTACCACCACCATTGCCTTGCATGACCTCAAGGGCAATGGCACCAACGGCATTCGCAACTCGCGCACCGGCAGCGTCTACATCGTCAAGCCCAAAATGCACGGCCCTGCCGAAGCCGGCTTTGCCAACGAGCTGTTTGGCCGCGTTGAAAAGGTGCTGGGCCTGCCCGAGAACACTGTCAAGCTGGGAATCATGGATGAAGAGCGCCGCACCACGGTCAACCTGAAGGCTGCAATTGCCGCAGCCCCGGCGCGCGTGGCGTTTATCAACACCGGCTTTTTGGATCGCACCGGCGATGAAATGCACACTGCTATGCAAGCCGGCCCCATGGTGCGCAAGGCGGACATGAAGGTCTGCGCATGGTTGCCCGCTTATGAAAAGAACAATGTGCTGGTGGGCTTGGGCATGGGCCTGCGCGGTCGCGCCCAAATTGGCAAGGGCATGTGGGCTATGCCTGATTTGATGAAGGCCATGCTGGAGCAAAAAATTGCCCAGCCCAAATCGGGCGCGAACACGGCTTGGGTGCCATCACCTACCGGCGCCACGCTGCACGCGCTGCACTATCACCAAGTCAACGTGGCCGATGTGCAAAAGGGGCTGGAAAGCCCCAACGCCGACCACGAGTGCGATGAGCTGCTGAACGCGATTTTGCAAGTGCCCGTATCCAGCAACCCCGTCTGGTCGGATGCGGAAAAACAGCAGGAAGTGGACAACAACGTGCAAGGCATTCTGGGCTATGTGGTGCGCTGGGTGGATCAAGGCGTGGGCTGCTCCAAAGTGCCTGACATTCACAACGTGGGCCTGATGGAAGACCGCGCCACGCTGCGCATCTCCAGCCAGCACATTGCCAACTGGCTGCAGCATGGCGTGGTGACCGAAGCCATGGTGCGTGACAGCTTTGCCCGCATGGCCAAGGTGGTGGACGAGCAAAACGCAGGCGACGCGCTATACAAGAGCTTGGTGGCCAACCCCAATGGCGCAGCCTTTCAGGCAGCGCTGGACTTGGTCTTTAAGGGCAAGGAGCAACCTTCCGGCTACACCGAGCCTTTGCTGCACGCTTGGCGCTTAAAGGTAAAGGCGGGCTCTTAATGGCTTGAGCCTTGAGATTCGCTATCTCGCTACTCCTAGTTTCAGAGCAGGTAGTCCCGAATATTCAATGATTTCACTGTGTTTTATGCATTAATTCATTGATTTACTAAGACTCTTAGCTATCAAAAAAGCACTTCCTGTTTGCGCATGGAGTGCTTTTTCTTTGCCCCTTGCGCAGTGCATACAGCATGGCTTCTACACTGCTGCCATGCCAAGCAATACATCCGTCAACACCAGCCTCTGCCCGCTATGCGGTCAGGCCAATCAATGCGCCATCAGCGCGGGCCTGCCGCCCGAAAGCTGCTGGTGCATGCAGACACCGGTGTCCAAAGAAGCACTGGAGCAACTCTCACCTGAAGCGCGCGGCAAAGCCTGCATCTGCCCAGCCTGCGCCCAGCCCATATCGCGGGGCTCAGTCTTGGCCTGATGCGCCTTCTGGCGGTTTTGCCTCATCAAAACTCAGCACTCATGCATCGCGCAACAAGCAGGCTGCGGCTTGCTTTTTTTGCGCCACGCCGCAGTCGCACATTTATGATTGACCTTTAAAAATCCACCAAGAAAGTTCGAACATGCCCACCTATCACATCGAAATGATGGAAGGCCGCACCATTGAGCAAAAGCGCAAGCTGGTCGAAGAGATCACGCGCGTAAGCGTTGATGTCTTGGGTGGCCCGCCCGAGTACGTTGAAATCATCATCACCGATATCAAGCGCGAGAACTGGGCCACGGGCGGCAAGCTCTGGCTGGAGCAAGAATGAACACGGGCGCAAGCAAACGCGGAGCAAGCACCGCCGAGCTTCGCGCCCATTACGGAGAGCGCTACCGCTGGCTGCTTCTGATGGCCGTGCTGGTCGGCGTGGTGGCCTCGGTTCTGCCCTCCACCAGCGTCAACGTGGCCATTCCGGCCATGAGCGCTTATTTCAATATCGGCCCGGCTCAAGCCCAGTGGATCACTTCTGGCTTCATGGTGGCATCCACCATCGCCATGCTGGTTACGCCCTGGCTGCTGCACCGGTTTGGCTACCGCCGCACTTATGTTGGCGCCCTCGTTGTGCTCACCTTCGGCGCAGTGGCAGGTGGACTGGCCCAGCACTACCCGCTGATTCTGGCTTCTCGCGTGGCCGAAGGCATTGCCGCAGGCATCATCCAGCCCATTCCTGCTGTCATCATGATGAGCGCCTTCAAACCCCATGAGCAAGGCCGCGCTGGCGGGCTGTTTGGCATGGGCGTGGTTCTGGCTCCGGCCCTCGCCCCCGCGCTGGGCGGTGTGCTGACGGACTGGCTGGGCTGGCGCTCCACCTTCTTCATGGTCGTGCCTTTTGCACTAGTGTCGATCTGGTTGGGCTTCAAGCTCGTTCCCCTTTCCTCCCCCGGCGGTGAAGAAGCCGGCGCGCAAAAAACACCGCTGGATTGGCTGGGCCTCACGCTAGGCGGCGCAGGCACCGTCTGCCTGCTCAATGGCCTGGCACAACTGCATAACCCCTCAAAGTTAGCCGCAGCCGCACTCCTGCTCGCTTCTGCGGTGCTGCTTGTCTCCTTTGTCCTCTGGCAACGACGGCTGCTGCGCCAGAACCAGCAGCCACTGATGGATTTGCGCCTGTTCGAGTGCCGCCCGTTTGTGATGGGCTGCATCGTTTCCCTTATCTACGGCGCTGCCATGTATGGCTCCACCTACCTGCTGCCACTGTTTATCCAGATGGGGTTGGGCCTGTCAGCCAGCTACGCCGGCAATCTGCTGGTGCCTGCCGGTCTGATCTTGGCCTTTACCTTCCCCGTAGTGGGCCGTATGGCAGATAAGCACCCGGTGCACTGGCTGGTTGGCACGGGCGTAGCGCTTCTGGCGCTGTCCTTCGCTCTCAATATTTGGATTGGTACAACTACGCCCCTGTGGTGGTTAGCCGTCGTCATCATCATTGGGCGCATTGGTCTGGGCTTTATCCTCCCCAGCCTGAATCTGGGCGCTATGCGCCCGTTGGATCGCTCTTTGCTCGCCCAAGGCTCCAGCACCATCAGCTTCATCCGCATGTTGGGCGGCGCTGCGGGTGTCGGTCTCTCCGGGATCATGCTGCAGTGGCGCATCGCAGTTCATGCCACTGATAGCAGCCTCAGTCTTCAGTCAGCACAGTTGGCTGCTTTTCACGAGTGCTTTGCCATGCTAACCCTGCTTTGCTTGATTGCACTGGTTGCAGCAACGCAGCTGCGTTCACCACAAGCCCCAAGCGCCTCTACCCCCAGCTAAGTTGCGCATAATTAAGCCATTGAGGTTTAACGGGCTACGGCCCTTGAGAAAGCATCGCATGTGCCAGCTACTGGGAATGAACTGCAACACGCCAACGGATGTGCGCTTTAGCTTTTCGGGCTTCACCCAACGCGCCGGCAACACCGGCGACCATACTGATGGCTGGGGCATCGCCTTTTTTGAAGAAAAAGGCCTGCGCCACTTTGTCGATCACGAACGCGCAATCGACTCCCCCATCGCCAAGCTGATCCGCGAATACCCCATCAAAAGCAATAACGTCATCGCCCACATCCGCAAGGCGACTCAAGGCGTGGTCAGCCTGCAAAACTGCCACCCCTTTGTACGCGAGCTTTGGGGCCACAACTGGGTCTTCGCCCATAACGGCGACCTCAAAAACTTCGCTCCTAAGCTGCACGCCCACTTTCAGCCCATCGGCAGTACCGACAGCGAACTGGCCTTCTGCTGGATCATGCAAGAGCTGTGGAAATCTCATGCCGGCATCCCCAGCATTGAAGAACTCACCCACACCCTGCGCGAGCTGGCTGCAAAGATTGCACCCCACGGTACCTTCAACTTCCTGCTCTCCAACGGTGAGGCTCTGTGGGCTCACGCCACCACCCACCTTTGCTATATAGAGCGGCAGCACCCCTTTGCCCAAGCTCAACTCTGCGATGAAGACCTCAGCGTCGACTTCTCTCGCGAAACCACCCCACAAGACAAAGTGGCCATCATCGTCACCAGCCCGCTAACCCACAACGAAACTTGGACCCCTATCCGCTCGGGTGAGCTGAAGGTCTTCAAGCAAGGGCAGGGCCTCGATATCTGATGCGTTCATTCCACCAATAAAAAGAGAGCGCATAGCGCTCTCTTTTTATTTGATGTTTGTGTTTTCAGACCCTAACGCTTTCAACGCTCGGATCTTTTGCTATCACTTTTGGATCGCCCAATAAAAAACCCCGTAATCTTTCGACTACGGGGTTTTTCTCTGTAAGAGCCTGACGATGACCTACTTTCACACGGGAACCCGCACTATCATCGGCGCTAAGTCGTTTCACGGTCCTGTTCGGGATGGGAAGGAGTGGTACCAACTTGCTATGGTCATCAGGCATAAACTTTTTGTCAGATCGATCGCTTATTTTCTCGATTAACTTCTTAATCGATTGCTTTCAATCCAACGAATTCATAGAGTCTTAATCAGCTTATTCGATTGCGCCTATTTGGCATAACTTGAATGATCGTTTTCACAATTCATTCTGTCTTTTATTTTCTGAGCTAAACCCAAAGTTATAGGGTCAAGCCTCTCGGGCAATTAGTACTGGTTAGCTTAACGCATTACTGCGCTTCCACACCCAGCCTATCAACGTCGTGGTCTACAACGACCCTTCAGGGGGCTCAAGGCCCCGGCAGATCTCATCTTGAAACGAGTTTCCCGCTTAGATGCTTTCAGCGGTTATCTCTTCCACACTTAGCTACCCTGCGATGCCACTGGCGTGACAACAGGTACACCAGAGGTGTGTCCACTCCGGTCCTCTCGTACTAGGAGCAGGCTTCCTCAAATCTGCAGCGCCCACGGAAGATAGGGACCAAACTGTCTCACGACGTTTTAAACCCAGCTCACGTACCTCTTTAAATGGCGAACAGCCATACCCTTGGGACCGACTACAGCCCCAGGATGAGATGAGCCGACATCGAGGTGCCAAACACCGCCGTCGATATGAACTCTTGGGCGGTATCAGCCTGTTATCCCCAGAGTACCTTTTATCCGTTGAGCGATGGCCCTTCCATACAGAACCACCGGATCACTATGTCCTGCTTTCGCATCTGCTCGACTTGTCAGTCTCGCAGTTAAGCACGCTTATGCCATTGCACTATCGTCACGATGTCCGACCGTAACTAGCGTACCTTCGAACTCCTCCGTTACGCTTTGGGAGGAGACCGCCCCAGTCAAACTGCCTACCATGCACTGTCCCCGATCCAGATAATGGACCAAGGTTAGAACCTCAAACGCACCAGGGTGGTATTTCAACGTTGGCTCCATGTGATCTAGCGACCACACTTCAAAGCCTCCCACCTATCCTACACAGATCCGTTCAAAGTCCAATACAAAGCTACAGTAAAGGTTCATGGGGTCTTTCCGTCTTTCCGCGGGGAGATTGCATCATCACAAACATTTCAACTTCGCTGAGTCTCAGGAGGAGACAGTGTGGCCATCGTTACGCCATTCGTGCAGGTCGGAACTTACCCGACAAGGAATTTCGCTACCTTAGGACCGTTATAGTTACGGCCGCCGTTTACTGGGACTTCAATCAAGAGCTTGCACCCCATCATTTAATCTTCCAGCACCGGGCAGGCGTCACACCCTATACGTCCACTTTCGTGTTTGCAGAGTGCTGTGTTTTTATTAAACAGTCGCAGCCACCAATTTTTTGCAGCCCTTTTTAGCTCCGTTTGTTCAACTTCACTGACTTAGGGCACACCTTCTCCCGAAGTTACGGTGTTAATTTGCCGAGTTCCTTCTCCTGAGTTCTCTCAAGCGCCTTAGAATACTCATCTCGCGCACCAGTGTCGGTTTGCGGTACGGTCGTCAATAGCTGAAGCTTAGTGGCTTTTCCTGGAAGCAGGGTATCACTCACTTCGTGTGCAAGCACACTCGTTATCACGCCTCATCTTAGCTCTCCGGATTTGCCTAAAGAGCACGACTACACGCTTGAACCAACATATCCAACAGTTGGCTGAGCTAACCTTCTCCGTCCCCACATCGCACTATTGATCGGTACAGGAATATTGACCTGTTTCCCATCAGCTACGCATCTCTGCCTCGCCTTAGGGGCCGACTCACCCTACGCCGATGAACGTTGCGTAGGAAACCTTGCGCTTACGGCGAGGGGGCTTTTCACCCCCTTTAACGCTACTCATGTCAGCATTCGCACTTCTGATACCTCCAGCATCCGTCTCCAGACACCTTCACAGGCTTACAGAACGCTCTCCTACCACGTGCAATAAATTGCACATCCGCAGCTTCGGTAACTGGCTTAGCCCCGTTACATCTTCCGCGCAGGACGACTCGATCAGTGAGCTATTACGCTTTCTTTAAATGATGGCTGCTTCTAAGCCAACATCCTGACTGTTTTAGCCTTCCCACTTCGTTTCCCACTTAGCCAATTTTAGGGACCTTAGCTGGCGGTCTGGGTTGTTTCCCTCTTGAGTCCGGACGTTAGCACCCGGTGCTCTGTCTCCCAAGCTGTACTCGTCGGTATTCGGAGTTTGCATAGGTTTGGTAAGTCGCCATGACCCCCTAGCCTAAACAGTGCTCTACCCCGACGGTAATACTTGAGGCACTACCTAAATAGTTTTCGGAGAGAACCAGCTATTTCCAAGTTTGTTTAGCCTTTCACCCCTATCCACAGCTCATCCCCTAATTTTGCAACATTAGTGGGTTCGGACCTCCAGTACCTGTTACGGCACCTTCATCCTGGCCATGGATAGATCACTTGGTTTCGGGTCTACACCCAGCGACTGTTCGCCCTATTCGGACTCGATTTCTCTGCGCCTCCCCTATTCGGTTAAGCTTGCCACTGAATGTAAGTCGCTGACCCATTATACAAAAGGTACGCAGTCACCCCTTACGAGGCTCCTACTTTTTGTAAGCATACGGTTTCAGGATCTATTTCACTCCCCTCCCGGGGTTCTTTTCGCCTTTCCCTCACGGTACTGGTTCACTATCGGTCGATGATGAGTATTTAGCCTTAGAGGATGGTCCCCCTATATTCAGACAGGGTTTCTCGTGCCCCGCCCTACTTGTCTGCAGCCTAGTACCACCGATCGGTTTTCACATACGGGACTATCACCCACTATGGTTGGCCTTTCCATGCCATTTTGTTAACCGGTCGACTATCACTGCAAGGCTCTTCCGAATTCGCTCGCCACTACTATCGGAATCTCGGTTGATGTCTTTTCCTCTGGGTACTTAGATGTTTCAGTTCTCCAGGTTCGCTTCGCATACCTATGAATTCAGTATGCGATACCTATTGCTAGGTGGGTTCCCCCATTCAGAAATCTCCGGATCAAAGCTTATTTGCCAGCTCCCCGAAGCTTATCGCAGGCTATCACGTCTTTCGTCGCCTATCATCGCCAAGGCATCCACCATATGCTCTTAGTCACTTGACCCTATAACTTTGACGTCTCTTGCGAAACACAAAGCTCTAGAACTTCAAAGACTGGTGAGGTCTTACACCTCACGCGTTATGCCGTAATGTGAATATCTTTGGCTGTATCTTTCGACACAGCTTTGAGAATATTCGTCATTACTAAATATCTTTGCTTTCGCAAAATATTTGTTTTGACGCAATCAAAAAGTTGCTGATGGCACGGTGCATTAACCTTGGTTAATGCTTTCCACCAGCAACGCTGATTTCGACTCTATGAATTTTTAAAGAACAGCCTATTGATCAAAGATCAATATAAAAGCAGTCTGCTTCAGACTGCTTTTATATTGAATTTCTGTTTTCGCCTTCTCAACCCATGCTTTGTAGCACTTGCTGAGCCCACGATTATAGCATCACTGGACGCTATCATTTTTAACCTGGTGGAGGATGACGGGATCGAACCGACGACCCCCTGCTTGCAAAGCAGGTGCTCTCCCAGCTGAGCTAATCCCCCGGGATTGTCAATCCAGATGTTGGATTCAGTACCGAAGTACTGGTGGGTCTAGTTGGGCTCGAACCAACGACCCCTGCGTTATCAACACAGTGCTCTAACCAGCTGAGCTACAGACCCATTCCAATTTCTTGCTCGCATCGATTTCTCAATACAAACCCGTTTTGGCTTGTTCCAACAACCGATAAGTGTGGACGTTCAACTTAAAGCAGCATTTTTCCAGAAAGGAGGTGATCCAGCCGCACCTTCCGATACGGCTACCTTGTTACGACTTCACCCCAGTCACGAACCCCGCCGTGGTAAGCGCCCTCCTTGCGGTTAGGCTACCTACTTCTGGCGAGACCCGCTCCCATGGTGTGACGGGCGGTGTGTACAAGACCCGGGAACGTATTCACCGTGACATTCTGATCCACGATTACTAGCGATTCCGACTTCACGCAGTCGAGTTGCAGACTGCGATCCGGACTACGACTGGCTTTATGAGATTAGCTCCCCCTCGCGGGTTGGCAACTCTTTGTACCAGCCATTGTATGACGTGTGTAGCCCCACCTATAAGGGCCATGAGGACTTGACGTCATCCCCACCTTCCTCCGGTTTGTCACCGGCAGTCCCATTAGAGTGCTCAACTAAATGTAGCAACTAATGGCAAGGGTTGCGCTCGTTGCGGGACTTAACCCAACATCTCACGACACGAGCTGACGACAGCCATGCAGCACCTGTGTTACGGTTCTCTTTCGAGCACGAAACCATCTCTGGTAACTTCCGTACATGTCAAAGGTGGGTAAGGTTTTTCGCGTTGCATCGAATTAAACCACATCATCCACCGCTTGTGCGGGTCCCCGTCAATTCCTTTGAGTTTCAACCTTGCGGCCGTACTCCCCAGGCGGTCAACTTCACGCGTTAGCTTCGTTACTGAGTCAGTTAAGACCCAACAACCAGTTGACATCGTTTAGGGCGTGGACTACCAGGGTATCTAATCCTGTTTGCTCCCCACGCTTTCGTGCATGAGCGTCAGTACAGGTCCAGGGGATTGCCTTCGCCATCGGTGTTCCTCCGCATATCTACGCATTTCACTGCTACACGCGGAATTCCATCCCCCTCTACCGTACTCTAGCTTTGCAGTCACAATGGCAGTTCCCAGGTTGAGCCCGGGGATTTCACCACTGTCTTACAAAACCGCCTGCGCACGCTTTACGCCCAGTAATTCCGATTAACGCTTGCACCCTACGTATTACCGCGGCTGCTGGCACGTAGTTAGCCGGTGCTTATTCTTACGGTACCGTCATGACTCCGGGGTATTAGCCCAGAGCTTTTCGTTCCGTACAAAAGCAGTTTACAACCCGAAGGCCTTCATCCTGCACGCGGCATTGCTGGATCAGGCTTTCGCCCATTGTCCAAAATTCCCCACTGCTGCCTCCCGTAGGAGTCTGGACCGTGTCTCAGTTCCAGTGTGGCTGGTCGTCCTCTCAGACCAGCTACAGATCGCAGGCTTGGTGAGCCTTTACCCCACCAACTACCTAATCTGCCATCAGCCGCTCTAGTAGCACAAGGCCCGAAGGTCCCCTGCTTTCATCCGTAGATCTCATGCGGTATTAGCTACTCTTTCGAGTAGTTATCCCCCACTACTAGGCACGTTCCGATGTATTACTCACCCGTTCGCCACTCGTCAGCATCCGAAGACCTGTTACCGTTCGACTTGCATGTGTAAAGCATGCCGCCAGCGTTCAATCTGAGCCAGGATCAAACTCTATAGTTCGATCTTGAATTTAAAGTCTTTCGACTGCTCACTCACTTGACGGAATTAAGAAGAATAAATTCTTCCATAATTACTGTTTTCGTGAGCGCTTGATACTCCGAAGAGTTTTGTTCCGAAGAACTGGCTGCTTGCCATCAAACGCCCACACTTATCGGCTGTATTTTTTTAAGGATCTGAGAACTCAAACAGCTTTAAAACCACTTGAATTTCGTTGCTTGCTGTGATCAGCGAAGCCTTAGATTGTAGCACTGTTTTCACAGTACTTTTAAAACGTTTTTGCGTTTTCTTCTCACCCCTCTTGCGAAGAGAGAGAAGAAAACGCCTGGCGTGAGCCAGGCGTTTTGGCGTAAGAGCCTGACGATGACCTACTTTCACACGGGAACCCGCACTATCATCGGCGCTAAGTCGTTTCACGGTCCTGTTCGGGATGGGAAGGAGTGGTACCAACTTGCTATGGTCATCAGGCATAAACTTTTTGTCAGATCGATCGCTTATTTTCTCGATTAACTTCTTAATCGATTGCTTTCAATCCAACGAATTCATAGAGTCTTAATCAGCTTATTCGATTGCGCCTATTTGGCATAACTTGAATGATCGTTTTCACAATTCATTCTGTCTTTTATTTTCTGAGCTAAACCCAAAGTTATAGGGTCAAGCCTCTCGGGCAATTAGTACTGGTTAGCTTAACGCATTACTGCGCTTCCACACCCAGCCTATCAACGTCGTGGTCTACAACGACCCTTCAGGGGGCTCAAGGCCCCGGCAGATCTCATCTTGAAACGAGTTTCCCGCTTAGATGCTTTCAGCGGTTATCTCTTCCACACTTAGCTACCCTGCGATGCCACTGGCGTGACAACAGGTACACCAGAGGTGTGTCCACTCCGGTCCTCTCGTACTAGGAGCAGGCTTCCTCAAATCTGCAGCGCCCACGGAAGATAGGGACCAAACTGTCTCACGACGTTTTAAACCCAGCTCACGTACCTCTTTAAATGGCGAACAGCCATACCCTTGGGACCGACTACAGCCCCAGGATGAGATGAGCCGACATCGAGGTGCCAAACACCGCCGTCGATATGAACTCTTGGGCGGTATCAGCCTGTTATCCCCAGAGTACCTTTTATCCGTTGAGCGATGGCCCTTCCATACAGAACCACCGGATCACTATGTCCTGCTTTCGCATCTGCTCGACTTGTCAGTCTCGCAGTTAAGCACGCTTATGCCATTGCACTATCGTCACGATGTCCGACCGTAACTAGCGTACCTTCGAACTCCTCCGTTACGCTTTGGGAGGAGACCGCCCCAGTCAAACTGCCTACCATGCACTGTCCCCGATCCAGATAATGGACCAAGGTTAGAACCTCAAACGCACCAGGGTGGTATTTCAACGTTGGCTCCATGTGATCTAGCGACCACACTTCAAAGCCTCCCACCTATCCTACACAGATCCGTTCAAAGTCCAATACAAAGCTACAGTAAAGGTTCATGGGGTCTTTCCGTCTTTCCGCGGGGAGATTGCATCATCACAAACATTTCAACTTCGCTGAGTCTCAGGAGGAGACAGTGTGGCCATCGTTACGCCATTCGTGCAGGTCGGAACTTACCCGACAAGGAATTTCGCTACCTTAGGACCGTTATAGTTACGGCCGCCGTTTACTGGGACTTCAATCAAGAGCTTGCACCCCATCATTTAATCTTCCAGCACCGGGCAGGCGTCACACCCTATACGTCCACTTTCGTGTTTGCAGAGTGCTGTGTTTTTATTAAACAGTCGCAGCCACCAATTTTTTGCAGCCCTTTTTAGCTCCGTTTGTTCAACTTCACTGACTTAGGGCACACCTTCTCCCGAAGTTACGGTGTTAATTTGCCGAGTTCCTTCTCCTGAGTTCTCTCAAGCGCCTTAGAATACTCATCTCGCGCACCAGTGTCGGTTTGCGGTACGGTCGTCAATAGCTGAAGCTTAGTGGCTTTTCCTGGAAGCAGGGTATCACTCACTTCGTGTGCAAGCACACTCGTTATCACGCCTCATCTTAGCTCTCCGGATTTGCCTAAAGAGCACGACTACACGCTTGAACCAACATATCCAACAGTTGGCTGAGCTAACCTTCTCCGTCCCCACATCGCACTATTGATCGGTACAGGAATATTGACCTGTTTCCCATCAGCTACGCATCTCTGCCTCGCCTTAGGGGCCGACTCACCCTACGCCGATGAACGTTGCGTAGGAAACCTTGCGCTTACGGCGAGGGGGCTTTTCACCCCCTTTAACGCTACTCATGTCAGCATTCGCACTTCTGATACCTCCAGCATCCGTCTCCAGACACCTTCACAGGCTTACAGAACGCTCTCCTACCACGTGCAATAAATTGCACATCCGCAGCTTCGGTAACTGGCTTAGCCCCGTTACATCTTCCGCGCAGGACGACTCGATCAGTGAGCTATTACGCTTTCTTTAAATGATGGCTGCTTCTAAGCCAACATCCTGACTGTTTTAGCCTTCCCACTTCGTTTCCCACTTAGCCAATTTTAGGGACCTTAGCTGGCGGTCTGGGTTGTTTCCCTCTTGAGTCCGGACGTTAGCACCCGGTGCTCTGTCTCCCAAGCTGTACTCGTCGGTATTCGGAGTTTGCATAGGTTTGGTAAGTCGCCATGACCCCCTAGCCTAAACAGTGCTCTACCCCCGACGGTAATACTTGAGGCACTACCTAAATAGTTTTCGGAGAGAACCAGCTATTTCCAAGTTTGTTTAGCCTTTCACCCCTATCCACAGCTCATCCCCTAATTTTGCAACATTAGTGGGTTCGGACCTCCAGTACCTGTTACGGCACCTTCATCCTGGCCATGGATAGATCACTTGGTTTCGGGTCTACACCCAGCGACTGTTCGCCCTATTCGGACTCGATTTCTCTGCGCCTCCCCTATTCGGTTAAGCTTGCCACTGAATGTAAGTCGCTGACCCATTATACAAAAGGTACGCAGTCACCCCTTACGAGGCTCCTACTTTTTGTAAGCATACGGTTTCAGGATCTATTTCACTCCCCTCCCGGGGTTCTTTTCGCCTTTCCCTCACGGTACTGGTTCACTATCGGTCGATGATGAGTATTTAGCCTTAGAGGATGGTCCCCCTATATTCAGACAGGGTTTCTCGTGCCCCGCCCTACTTGTCTGCAGCCTAGTACCACCGATCGGTTTTCACATACGGGACTATCACCCACTATGGTTGGCCTTTCCATGCCATTTTGTTAACCGGTCGACTATCACTGCAAGGCTCTTCCGAATTCGCTCGCCACTACTATCGGAATCTCGGTTGATGTCTTTTCCTCTGGGTACTTAGATGTTTCAGTTCTCCAGGTTCGCTTCGCATACCTATGAATTCAGTATGCGATACCTATTGCTAGGTGGGTTCCCCCATTCAGAAATCTCCGGATCAAAGCTTATTTGCCAGCTCCCCGAAGCTTATCGCAGGCTATCACGTCTTTCGTCGCCTATCATCGCCAAGGCATCCACCATATGCTCTTAGTCACTTGACCCTATAACTTTGACGTCTCTTGCGAAACACAAAGCTCTAGAACTTCAAAGACTGGTGAGGTCTTACACCTCACGCGTTATGCCGTAATGTGAATATCTTTGGCTGTATCTTTCGACACAGCTTTGAGAATATTCGTCATTACTAAATATCTTTGCTTTCGCAAAATATTTGTTTTGACGCAATCAAAAAGTTGCTGATGGCACGGTGCATTAACCTTGGTTAATGCTTTCCACCAGCAACGCTGATTTCGACTCTATGAATTTTTAAAGAACAGCCTATTGATCAAAGATCAATATAAAAGCAGTCTGCTTCAGACTGCTTTTATATTGAATTTCTGTTTTCGCCTTCTCAACCCATGCTTTGTAGCACTTGCTGAGCCCACGATTATAGCATCACTGGACGCTATCATTTTTAACCTGGTGGAGGATGACGGGATCGAACCGACGACCCCCTGCTTGCAAAGCAGGTGCTCTCCCAGCTGAGCTAATCCCCGGGATTGTCAATCCAGATGTTGGATTCAGTACCGAAGTACTGGTGGGTCTAGTTGGGCTCGAACCAACGACCCCTGCGTTATCAACACAGTGCTCTAACCAGCTGAGCTACAGACCCATTCCAATTTCTTGCTCGCATCGATTTCTCAATACAAACCCGTTTTGGCTTGTTCCAACAACCGATAAGTGTGGACGTTCAACTTAAAGCAGCATTTTTCCAGAAAGGAGGTGATCCAGCCGCACCTTCCGATACGGCTACCTTGTTACGACTTCACCCCAGTCACGAACCCCGCCGTGGTAAGCGCCCTCCTTGCGGTTAGGCTACCTACTTCTGGCGAGACCCGCTCCCATGGTGTGACGGGCGGTGTGTACAAGACCCGGGAACGTATTCACCGTGACATTCTGATCCACGATTACTAGCGATTCCGACTTCACGCAGTCGAGTTGCAGACTGCGATCCGGACTACGACTGGCTTTATGAGATTAGCTCCCCCTCGCGGGTTGGCAACTCTTTGTACCAGCCATTGTATGACGTGTGTAGCCCCACCTATAAGGGCCATGAGGACTTGACGTCATCCCCACCTTCCTCCGGTTTGTCACCGGCAGTCCCATTAGAGTGCTCAACTAAATGTAGCAACTAATGGCAAGGGTTGCGCTCGTTGCGGGACTTAACCCAACATCTCACGACACGAGCTGACGACAGCCATGCAGCACCTGTGTTACGGTTCTCTTTCGAGCACGAAACCATCTCTGGTAACTTCCGTACATGTCAAAGGTGGGTAAGGTTTTTCGCGTTGCATCGAATTAAACCACATCATCCACCGCTTGTGCGGGTCCCCG
Source organism: Comamonas sp. Y33R10-2 (assembly GCF_019355935.1). Lineage (NCBI taxonomy): Bacteria > Pseudomonadati > Pseudomonadota > Betaproteobacteria > Burkholderiales > Comamonadaceae > Comamonas > Comamonas sp. Y33R10-2. The sequence continues at coordinate 3,039,049 of NZ_CP079925.1, read as the reverse complement.
TCAATTCCTTTGAGTTTCAACCTTGCGGCCGTACTCCCCAGGCGGTCAACTTCACGCGTTAGCTTCGTTACTGAGTCAGTTAAGACCCAACAACCAGTTGACATCGTTTAGGGCGTGGACTACCAGGGTATCTAATCCTGTTTGCTCCCCACGCTTTCGTGCATGAGCGTCAGTACAGGTCCAGGGGATTGCCTTCGCCATCGGTGTTCCTCCGCATATCTACGCATTTCACTGCTACACGCGGAATTCCATCCCCCTCTACCGTACTCTAGCTTTGCAGTCACAATGGCAGTTCCCAGGTTGAGCCCGGGGATTTCACCACTGTCTTACAAAACCGCCTGCGCACGCTTTACGCCCAGTAATTCCGATTAACGCTTGCACCCTACGTATTACCGCGGCTGCTGGCACGTAGTTAGCCGGTGCTTATTCTTACGGTACCGTCATGACTCCGGGGTATTAGCCCAGAGCTTTTCGTTCCGTACAAAAGCAGTTTACAACCCGAAGGCCTTCATCCTGCACGCGGCATTGCTGGATCAGGCTTTCGCCCATTGTCCAAAATTCCCCACTGCTGCCTCCCGTAGGAGTCTGGACCGTGTCTCAGTTCCAGTGTGGCTGGTCGTCCTCTCAGACCAGCTACAGATCGCAGGCTTGGTGAGCCTTTACCCCACCAACTACCTAATCTGCCATCAGCCGCTCTAGTAGCACAAGGCCCGAAGGTCCCCTGCTTTCATCCGTAGATCTCATGCGGTATTAGCTACTCTTTCGAGTAGTTATCCCCCACTACTAGGCACGTTCCGATGTATTACTCACCCGTTCGCCACTCGTCAGCATCCGAAGACCTGTTACCGTTCGACTTGCATGTGTAAAGCATGCCGCCAGCGTTCAATCTGAGCCAGGATCAAACTCTATAGTTCGATCTTGAATTTAAAGTCTTTCGACTGCTCACTCACTTGACGGAATTAAGAAGAATAAATTCTTCCATAATTACTGTTTTCGTGAGCGCTTGATACTCCGAAGAGTTTTGTTCCGAAGAACTGGCTGCTTGCCATCAAACGCCCACACTTATCGGCTGTATTTTTTTAAGGATCTGAGAACTCAAACAGCTTTAAAACCACTTGAATTTCGTTGCTTACTGTGATCAGCGAAGCCTTAGATTGTAGCACTGTTTTCACAGTACTTTTAAAACGTTTTTGCGTTTTCTTCTCACCCCTCTTGCGAAGAGAGAGAAGAAAACGCCTGGCGTGAGCCAGGCGTTTTGGCGTAAGAGCCTGACGATGACCTACTTTCACACGGGAACCCGCACTATCATCGGCGCTAAGTCGTTTCACGGTCCTGTTCGGGATGGGAAGGAGTGGTACCAACTTGCTATGGTCATCAGGCATAAACTTTTTGTCAGATCGATCGCTTATTTTCTCGATTAACTTCTTAATCGATTGCTTTCAATCCAACGAATTCATAGAGTCTTAATCAGCTTATTCGATTGCGCCTATTTGGCATAACTTGAATGATCGTTTTCACAATTCATTCTGTCTTTTATTTTCTGAGCTAAACCCAAAGTTATAGGGTCAAGCCTCTCGGGCAATTAGTACTGGTTAGCTTAACGCATTACTGCGCTTCCACACCCAGCCTATCAACGTCGTGGTCTACAACGACCCTTCAGGGGGCTCAAGGCCCCGGCAGATCTCATCTTGAAACGAGTTTCCCGCTTAGATGCTTTCAGCGGTTATCTCTTCCACACTTAGCTACCCTGCGATGCCACTGGCGTGACAACAGGTACACCAGAGGTGTGTCCACTCCGGTCCTCTCGTACTAGGAGCAGGCTTCCTCAAATCTGCAGCGCCCACGGAAGATAGGGACCAAACTGTCTCACGACGTTTTAAACCCAGCTCACGTACCTCTTTAAATGGCGAACAGCCATACCCTTGGGACCGACTACAGCCCCAGGATGAGATGAGCCGACATCGAGGTGCCAAACACCGCCGTCGATATGAACTCTTGGGCGGTATCAGCCTGTTATCCCCAGAGTACCTTTTATCCGTTGAGCGATGGCCCTTCCATACAGAACCACCGGATCACTATGTCCTGCTTTCGCATCTGCTCGACTTGTCAGTCTCGCAGTTAAGCACGCTTATGCCATTGCACTATCGTCACGATGTCCGACCGTAACTAGCGTACCTTCGAACTCCTCCGTTACGCTTTGGGAGGAGACCGCCCCAGTCAAACTGCCTACCATGCACTGTCCCCGATCCAGATAATGGACCAAGGTTAGAACCTCAAACGCACCAGGGTGGTATTTCAACGTTGGCTCCATGTGATCTAGCGACCACACTTCAAAGCCTCCCACCTATCCTACACAGATCCGTTCAAAGTCCAATACAAAGCTACAGTAAAGGTTCATGGGGTCTTTCCGTCTTTCCGCGGGGAGATTGCATCATCACAAACATTTCAACTTCGCTGAGTCTCAGGAGGAGACAGTGTGGCCATCGTTACGCCATTCGTGCAGGTCGGAACTTACCCGACAAGGAATTTCGCTACCTTAGGACCGTTATAGTTACGGCCGCCGTTTACTGGGACTTCAATCAAGAGCTTGCACCCCATCATTTAATCTTCCAGCACCGGGCAGGCGTCACACCCTATACGTCCACTTTCGTGTTTGCAGAGTGCTGTGTTTTTATTAAACAGTCGCAGCCACCAATTTTTTGCAGCCCTTTTTAGCTCCGTTTGTTCAACTTCACTGACTTAGGGCACACCTTCTCCCGAAGTTACGGTGTTAATTTGCCGAGTTCCTTCTCCTGAGTTCTCTCAAGCGCCTTAGAATACTCATCTCGCGCACCAGTGTCGGTTTGCGGTACGGTCGTCAATAGCTGAAGCTTAGTGGCTTTTCCTGGAAGCAGGGTATCACTCACTTCGTGTGCAAGCACACTCGTTATCACGCCTCATCTTAGCTCTCCGGATTTGCCTAAAGAGCACGACTACACGCTTGAACCAACATATCCAACAGTTGGCTGAGCTAACCTTCTCCGTCCCCACATCGCACTATTGATCGGTACAGGAATATTGACCTGTTTCCCATCAGCTACGCATCTCTGCCTCGCCTTAGGGGCCGACTCACCCTACGCCGATGAACGTTGCGTAGGAAACCTTGCGCTTACGGCGAGGGGGCTTTTCACCCCCTTTAACGCTACTCATGTCAGCATTCGCACTTCTGATACCTCCAGCATCCGTCTCCAGACACCTTCACAGGCTTACAGAACGCTCTCCTACCACGTGCAATAAATTGCACATCCGCAGCTTCGGTAACTGGCTTAGCCCCGTTACATCTTCCGCGCAGGACGACTCGATCAGTGAGCTATTACGCTTTCTTTAAATGATGGCTGCTTCTAAGCCAACATCCTGACTGTTTTAGCCTTCCCACTTCGTTTCCCACTTAGCCAATTTTAGGGACCTTAGCTGGCGGTCTGGGTTGTTTCCCTCTTGAGTCCGGACGTTAGCACCCGGTGCTCTGTCTCCCAAGCTGTACTCGTCGGTATTCGGAGTTTGCATAGGTTTGGTAAGTCGCCATGACCCCCTAGCCTAAACAGTGCTCTACCCCCGACGGTAATACTTGAGGCACTACCTAAATAGTTTTCGGAGAGAACCAGCTATTTCCAAGTTTGTTTAGCCTTTCACCCCTATCCACAGCTCATCCCCTAATTTTGCAACATTAGTGGGTTCGGACCTCCAGTACCTGTTACGGCACCTTCATCCTGGCCATGGATAGATCACTTGGTTTCGGGTCTACACCCAGCGACTGTTCGCCCTATTCGGACTCGATTTCTCTGCGCCTCCCCTATTCGGTTAAGCTTGCCACTGAATGTAAGTCGCTGACCCATTATACAAAAGGTACGCAGTCACCCCTTACGAGGCTCCTACTTTTTGTAAGCATACGGTTTCAGGATCTATTTCACTCCCCTCCCGGGGTTCTTTTCGCCTTTCCCTCACGGTACTGGTTCACTATCGGTCGATGATGAGTATTTAGCCTTAGAGGATGGTCCCCCTATATTCAGACAGGGTTTCTCGTGCCCCGCCCTACTTGTCTGCAGCCTAGTACCACCGATCGGTTTTCACATACGGGACTATCACCCACTATGGTTGGCCTTTCCATGCCATTTTGTTAACCGGTCGACTATCACTGCAAGGCTCTTCCGAATTCGCTCGCCACTACTATCGGAATCTCGGTTGATGTCTTTTCCTCTGGGTACTTAGATGTTTCAGTTCTCCAGGTTCGCTTCGCATACCTATGAATTCAGTATGCGATACCTATTGCTAGGTGGGTTCCCCCATTCAGAAATCTCCGGATCAAAGCTTATTTGCCAGCTCCCCGAAGCTTATCGCAGGCTATCACGTCTTTCGTCGCCTATCATCGCCAAGGCATCCACCATATGCTCTTAGTCACTTGACCCTATAACTTTGACGTCTCTTGCGAAACACAAAGCTCTAGAACTTCAAAGACTGGTGAGGTCTTACACCTCACGCGTTATGCCGTAATGTGAATATCTTTGGCTGTATCTTTCGACACAGCTTTGAGAATATTCGTCATTACTAAATATCTTTGCTTTCGCAAAATATTTGTTTTGACGCAATCAAAAAGTTGCTGATGGCACGGTGCATTAACCTTGGTTAATGCTTTCCACCAGCAACGCTGATTTCGACTCTATGAATTTTTAAAGAACAGCCTATTGATCAAAGATCAATATAAAAGCAGTCTGCTTCAGACTGCTTTTATATTGAATTTCTGTTTTCGCCTTCTCAACCCATGCTTTGTAGCACTTGCTGAGCCCACGATTATAGCATCACTGGACGCTATCATTTTTAACCTGGTGGAGGATGACGGGATCGAACCGACGACCCCCTGCTTGCAAAGCAGGTGCTCTCCCAGCTGAGCTAATCCCCCGGGATTGTCAATCCAGATGTTGGATTCAGTACCGAAGTACTGGTGGGTCTAGTTGGGCTCGAACCAACGACCCCTGCGTTATCAACACAGTGCTCTAACCAGCTGAGCTACAGACCCATTCCAATTTCTTGCTCGCATCGATTTCTCAATACAAACCCGTTTTGGCTTGTTCCAACAACCGATAAGTGTGGACGTTCAACTTAAAGCAGCATTTTTCCAGAAAGGAGGTGATCCAGCCGCACCTTCCGATACGGCTACCTTGTTACGACTTCACCCCAGTCACGAACCCCGCCGTGGTAAGCGCCCTCCTTGCGGTTAGGCTACCTACTTCTGGCGAGACCCGCTCCCATGGTGTGACGGGCGGTGTGTACAAGACCCGGGAACGTATTCACCGTGACATTCTGATCCACGATTACTAGCGATTCCGACTTCACGCAGTCGAGTTGCAGACTGCGATCCGGACTACGACTGGCTTTATGAGATTAGCTCCCCCTCGCGGGTTGGCAACTCTTTGTACCAGCCATTGTATGACGTGTGTAGCCCCACCTATAAGGGCCATGAGGACTTGACGTCATCCCCACCTTCCTCCGGTTTGTCACCGGCAGTCCCATTAGAGTGCTCAACTAAATGTAGCAACTAATGGCAAGGGTTGCGCTCGTTGCGGGACTTAACCCAACATCTCACGACACGAGCTGACGACAGCCATGCAGCACCTGTGTTACGGTTCTCTTTCGAGCACGAAACCATCTCTGGTAACTTCCGTACATGTCAAAGGTGGGTAAGGTTTTTCGCGTTGCATCGAATTAAACCACATCATCCACCGCTTGTGCGGGTCCCCGTCAATTCCTTTGAGTTTCAACCTTGCGGCCGTACTCCCCAGGCGGTCAACTTCACGCGTTAGCTTCGTTACTGAGTCAGTTAAGACCCAACAACCAGTTGACATCGTTTAGGGCGTGGACTACCAGGGTATCTAATCCTGTTTGCTCCCCACGCTTTCGTGCATGAGCGTCAGTACAGGTCCAGGGGATTGCCTTCGCCATCGGTGTTCCTCCGCATATCTACGCATTTCACTGCTACACGCGGAATTCCATCCCCCTCTACCGTACTCTAGCTTTGCAGTCACAATGGCAGTTCCCAGGTTGAGCCCGGGGATTTCACCACTGTCTTACAAAACCGCCTGCGCACGCTTTACGCCCAGTAATTCCGATTAACGCTTGCACCCTACGTATTACCGCGGCTGCTGGCACGTAGTTAGCCGGTGCTTATTCTTACGGTACCGTCATGACTCCGGGGTATTAGCCCAGAGCTTTTCGTTCCGTACAAAAGCAGTTTACAACCCGAAGGCCTTCATCCTGCACGCGGCATTGCTGGATCAGGCTTTCGCCCATTGTCCAAAATTCCCCACTGCTGCCTCCCGTAGGAGTCTGGACCGTGTCTCAGTTCCAGTGTGGCTGGTCGTCCTCTCAGACCAGCTACAGATCGCAGGCTTGGTGAGCCTTTACCCCACCAACTACCTAATCTGCCATCAGCCGCTCTAGTAGCACAAGGCCCGAAGGTCCCCTGCTTTCATCCGTAGATCTCATGCGGTATTAGCTACTCTTTCGAGTAGTTATCCCCCACTACTAGGCACGTTCCGATGTATTACTCACCCGTTCGCCACTCGTCAGCATCCGAAGACCTGTTACCGTTCGACTTGCATGTGTAAAGCATGCCGCCAGCGTTCAATCTGAGCCAGGATCAAACTCTATAGTTCGATCTTGAATTTAAAGTCTTTCGACTGCTCACTCACTTGACGGAATTAAGAAGAATAAATTCTTCCATAATTACTGTTTTCGTGAGCGCTTGATACTCCGAAGAGTTTTGTTCCGAAGAACTGGCTGCTTGCCATCAAACGCCCACACTTATCGGCTGTATTTTTTTAAGGATCTGAGAACTCAAACAGCTTTAAAACCACTTGAATTTCGTTGCTTGCTGTGATCAGCGAAGCCTTATATTTTAGCACAGCTTTTTTGCTTACTTCGCAATGACTTTTTGAAGCTTGCGAGGCAGTTGTTTGCTGCGAATGACTGAACTATAGCATAGGTAAAACCCTAGATTCGCCAAGTTTGAGACAAAGCTTCATGACTTAAAAGGGTCTTCCTTGCTGATGGTGCCCTTATAGACGATAGAGACAGAGGCCTCGCGGCCTCTGTCTCTATGCAGTACATAGATAATGCGCGCACGATGGCACTGATTACTTTGTTGGACGCTCAATTAGCGTTCGGGCACGTGGCCCTTTTGGACCACGCCACTTTCTCCCTGGAAACCGGCGAACGCGTCGGTCTGATCGGCCGCAATGGCGCTGGCAAGTCTTCGCTGCTCAAAATTTTGGGCGGCCTAGCAAAAGCCGACGATGGTCAGGTCCAGGTCCAAAACGGGGTTCGCATTACTTATGTAGCCCAAGAGCCGGATTTGAATCCGGAGCACACAGTGTTTGAGTCCGCATCTGACGGCTTAGCGACTGTGATTGCGGTGCGTGAGCGCTATTTGGCCGGCGGCGAAGGCGAAGATTTGGATGTCTTGCAGACATTGATCGAGTCCTATGACGCTTGGAACTGGGAGCAGCGCGTAGAAGAAACGCTTCAGCGCCTGCACTTAGACCCCAATGCTTTGGTGGGCAGCCTGTCTGGCGGTACCCGCAAGCGCGTGGCTTTGGCTCAGGCACTGGTGGCCCGTCCTGACGTGCTGCTGCTGGACGAACCTACCAATCACTTGGACTTGGACTCTATTGAGTGGCTGGAAGATTTGTTGATTGCTTTTAAGGGAAGCGTCATCACCATCACCCACGACCGTAGCTTTTTGGACCGCATTGCCACGCGCATTGTGGAGCTGGACCGTGGCCACCTGCTGTCTTACCCCGGCAACTTCGCACAATACGTTGTGCAAAAAGAAGAGCAATTGGCTCAAGAGGCAGTTATCAACGCCAAGGCCGACAAGCTGTTGGCCCAAGAAGAAGTGTGGATTCGCAAGGGTGTGGAAGCCCGCCGCACGCGTAGCCAAAGCCGCATTACCCGCCTGCAAGAAATGCGCCTGAACCGCTCCGCTCGCCGGGATGTGCAGGGCACGGTAAATATGGATATTGCATCTGGCAAGGGCGACAGCTACCAGGGCAAGATCGTGGCCGAGCTGACGGATGTCAGCAAGACCTATGGCGAAAAGAAGATTGTTGAAAAGTTCAGTGGCACGATTTTGCGTGGCGACAAGGTAGGCTTGCTCGGCCCCAATGGCGCTGGCAAGACAACGCTGCTGAAGATGATTCTGGGCGAGCTGGCACCCGACAGCGGCGATGTGCGCCTGGGCGGCAATATGCAAGTGGCTTATTTTGACCAGATGCGCCACCAAGTGGATCTGGATGCGACGCTGGAAGACTTCATCAGTCCCGGTAGCGAGTGGATCGAGATTGGCAACCAAAAAAAGCACGTCAAGAGCTATCTGAGCGACTTCTTGTTCTCGCCAGCGCGTGCGCACTCCCCTGTGCGTTCTTTGTCGGGTGGCGAGCGCAACCGCTTGCTGCTGGCTCGTTTGTTTGCCCGCCCTGCCAATGTTTTGGTGCTGGACGAGCCCACCAACGACCTCGACATCGAGACCTTGGACATGCTGGAAGACTTGCTGCAAAGCTATGACGGCACTGTATTCTTGGTCAGCCATGACCGCACCTTCCTCGACAACGTAGTCACCAGCACCATCGCTTGGGAAGGCCCCGGTCACTGGCGTGAGTACGAAGGCGGTGTGACCGACTGGATGGAGCAATCGCGCCGCAGCAAGGCTATTGCTGCAGCGGCTGCTGCAAAACAACCGAACACGCCTCCTAAGGAAGAAGCCAAGCCTGCGGCTGCTACTGCCGAAAGCACAGCCAGCCCTAAAAAGAAGCTGAGCTACAAAGAGCAACGCGAGCTGGAAACTTTGCCCGCCCAGATTGCAGCGCTAGAAGACGAGCAAAAGCAGATTCAGGCAGCGCTGGCTGACGGTAATCTGTTCTCTAGCGACAACGCCAAGGCCGTCGCCATGCACCAACGTGATGCGGAAATTGATGAAGCCTTGATGGAAGCACTGGAGCGCTGGTCGGCGCTGTCTGCATAAGATCTGCACTCATCGTTGCATCGAATAGATGCAACAAATAAAAGAGCGCCTTGCGCTTGTCTAACAAGGACTTTGGCTACTTATGTATCAAAGACTATTGAATGACAAGGACAAGGCGCTCTCTTTTATTCAGCTTTAGATTCGGTGATGAACCTGATCGGAGCCACCACGCAGCTTATTTAAAAGGGCTTGGGCGATGTTTGGCAGAGGCAGCACCTCATCAGCGCCTCCTTGAGCAATGGCTTCACGCGGCATGCCAAAGACGATGCAAGTGGCTTCGTCTTGCACCAAGTTGTAGCTGCCGGCATCACGCATCTCGCGCATGGCGCTTGCACCATCGGCGCCCATTCCGGTCAGCATGATGCCGTAGGCGTTGCGCCCCGCATTGGCCGCTACGGACTTGAACAACACCTCGACTGAAGGCTTGTGGCGATTCACCGGCGGGGCATCGTCAACCACAGCCACATAGTTGGCACCACTGCGGCTGATGGAGAAGTGTTTACCTCCGGGGGCGATGTAGGCATGACCGGGCAACAGGCGCTCGCCATGTATTGCTTCTTTCACCGTCATCTGACACAGGCTATTGAGCCGCGCGGCAAAGCTGGTGGTAAAGCCCGGCGGCATGTGCTGGGTGATCACGATGGCCGGGCAATCTGCAGGCAAACGGGTCAGCACTTCACGAATGGCTTCGGTACCGCCTGTAGACGCCCCAATGGCAATGATTTTCTCTGTGGAGACACGCCCCAGCAGCGTAGGCGCAACAGGTGCACGAGGGGCGACAGGCTTAGATCCTGCCCCAGCCGCAACGCCATGAGGCACAACCGGCAAGCGATGTACTTGAGCCACCGCTGCCACCCGGATTTTTTCCACAATCTGCGTGGCAAGCTCCTGCAAGCCGTTGGCCACGCCAACACGGGGCTTGGCCACAAAATCAATGGCGCCCAACTCCAACGCGCGCATGGTGACATCCGCACCACGCTCAGTCAACGTGGAGATCATCACCACCGGCATAGGACGCAGGCGCATCAGGCGCCCCAAGAAATCAATGCCATCCATTCGTGGCATTTCCACATCCAGCGTGATGACGTCGGGGTTCAGGTCGCGGATCATTTCTCGTGCGATCAGGGGATCATTGGCAGAGCCAATGCATTCCATATCGTGCTGACGATTGATGATCTCAGCCAACAAACTGCGCACCAACGCAGAATCATCCACCACGACTACCCGGATTTTTGGCTTTAGCAAAGCTCAACCTTCCTCAAAACAGATCCACCGAACCACCGGACGTATTGCGCGCAACGACGGCTGCGCTGCCGCGGGTGACTTCCTGCTGCACTAGTGCCTCAGGATGGGCATGGGCCAGTCGCTTGACCATGGCCTTGCCAGTCGATGGGAAAAAGACCACTTTACGCGGGTAAATATCCAGCACGTCTTCAGAGACGATGGGGATGCGCTCCGTCTGCAGATATTCGGTCACAAAATCGGTATTTCGCTCGCCCACATTCATGGTCGTGAAGTTGGCCATAACCTGCGCACCGCCAAAAATCTTGGCCTGCATGGACTCACGCCGCGCCCCCATTTTTAACATCTCGTTAATGAGCAGCTCCATCGCGTACGAACCATAACGGCCCGAGACATCATTAGAGTCACCCTCGGGCAGCATAAAGTGATTCATGCCGCCAATGCCCATGGCGCGATCCCACAGGCAAGCTGCAATGCAAGACCCCAGCACAGTAACAATAGCCATCTCGTCGCGTGAGACGAAATACTCACCCGGCAGCACTTTGGCCGAGTTGAGTTGAAAGTGTGGGTCGTAGTAAAAAAACGAGGCCTCACCCGCCCGACGCGACTGGCGCTTGAGCTGCTCCAGCGATGACACCGGCGCAGCCGCTGGCGAGCCCATATAGGGCTGCCCCATATAAGCCGGAGCGCGCAAATGCCGGCCAACAGCGCCAGCAGCGGGTCTTCCCAGCGGAGAGCTCTGATTCATCATGACTTGCGACCCTGCCCTTCAGACTCATTGACGCTCATAAACGGTCTTACCCTTGAGAGCGAACAGATCACGCGCATCGCTGAAGTTCTCGGCATGCCCCACAAACAGCAGCCCGCCGGGCTTCAGCACCTGATGAATACGCTCCAGCACGCGCCGCTGGGTTGGCGCATCAAAATAAATCATCACATTGCGGCAGAAGACCACATCAAAGGTCTCCCGAAACGGCCAGTCACCGGCAATCAGGTTGACGTTGATGAAGTCCACCATCTTGCGCAGTTCAGGCTTGACGCGAACCATGCCCGAATTGCCTGAGCGCCCACGCAAAAAGAAGCGGTGCAAACGCTCGGTGCTCATGCCCTTGACGCTCTCGCCCTTGTAAACGCCATTCGATGCCGTCTCCAGCACGCGGGAATCAATATCACTGGCCGTGAGATGAAAGTTGCCCGACGCGCCCAGACTTTCCATCGCTGTCATCAAAATGGAATAAGGCTCTTCTCCCGTCGATGCCGCGCTGCACCACACCTTCCAGCCATTGCCACCCGGCTTTTTGGTGCGCAGGTACTGAGACAGGATTTCAAAGTGGTGCTGCTCACGAAAGAAGGCCGTCAAATTAGTGGTGAGCGCGTTGACGAACTCCTGACACTCTGGCCCATCTTTGATCGACTCCAACCAATCCAGATAGCTGGCAAAGCTCTCATGCCCCGTGTCACGCAGACGGCGAGACAGGCGGCTGTAGACCATGGCGTGCTTGCCATCATGCAAGCTGATGCCGGCATATTGGTAGATCAAGGCTTGGACGCGAGAAAAGTCACGGTTAGACCAGACAAACTCGCGGCCTTGCGCCAGCGGGCCAGACAAATGGTCTGTCGACGCATCGTCATCCTGCGCCATGTGGGCAGGAGCTTTGTGAGATGAAGCGGTACGCCCCAGATTTAGCACATAGGCCTTTGGGTGAATCAGGCTTCAGAGGCCACAAGGCCCATATCGACATTGCCCATGAGCTTTTCGATATCCAGCAAGATGAGCATGCGCTCGCCGACCGAACCCAAGCCCAGAATGCAGCCGCTGTCGATAGCGCTTTCGATATCGGGTGCGGGACGCACAGCGTCTGCAGCCAGCGCCATCACATCGCTTACCGAGTCGACCACAATGCCCACAACGCGGCGACCCAGGTTCAAGATGATGACCACAGTAAAGGCGTTGTACTCCACATTGGCGCAGTTAAAGCGCAGGCGCATATCCACGATAGGCACGATGGTGCCGCGCAGGTTGACCACACCCTTGATGAACTCAGGCGCATTGGCAATGCGGGTGGGCGGCTCGTAGCCACGGATTTCTTGCACCTTCAGAATGTCAATGCCGTACTCCTCCTCGCCCAAGCGGAAGGTCAGATATTCGCGGGAACCAGTGGCCAAGCCTTCGGCAGTCTTGTTGAGGATGTTCATGTCAGCTCTCTCGGAGTTATTCGGGTTTATTTAGTAGCAAGGCGGGTCGGCTCAAACTGGCCTCAGTGGCGGGTGCGGCGCACTAATGCACCGGTATCCAGAATCAACGCCACAGACCCATCACCCAAAATAGTGGCCCCCGATACGTTGGGCACCTTGCGGTAATTGCTCTCCAGGTTCTTCACCACCACCTGGTGCTGGCCCAGCAACTCATCAACCAACAGGGCTACGCGGCTGCCGTCAGCTTCGACCACCACCATGATGTTGCTGGTCTCGTTCTCATCCGAGCGCGGTATCTGGAAAGTGCGCTCCAGCGCAATCACCGGCATGTACTCATCACGCACCTTGACCAGCTGCGTGCCATTGGCCACGGTGTTGACCTCATCGCCCTTGACTTGGAAGGATTCCACCACAGAGGACAGCGGCAGGATATAAACCTCATCGCCTACGCCCACCGACATGCCATCCATGATGGCTAGCGTCAGCGGCAAGCGCACTGAAACCTTCATGCCCTGACCGGCAACGGAGTCAATCTCCACCGTGCCGCCCAGCGAGGTGATGTTTCGCTTGACCACATCCATGCCCACGCCGCGGCCTGAGACATCGGTCACCACATCGGCGGTCGAAAAACCAGGCGCAAAGATCAGCTGCCAGACTTCGCCGTCCGGCATGGCGTCAGAGACATCCATGCCGCGTTCGCGGGCTTTGCTCAAAATTCTCTCGCGATTCATGCCTCGGCCGTCATCGCGCACTTCAATAACGATGGAGCCGCCTTGATGCGAGGCCGCCAAGGTCAGCGTGCCGTTTTCGGACTTGCCGGCAGCCAAGCGGTCCGCAGGCAGCTCAATGCCATGGTCCACGCTGTTGCGCACCAAATGGGTCAGCGGGTCGGTGATCTTCTCGACCAGCCCCTTATCAAGCTCAGTGGCTTCGCCTAGCGTGACAAAGTCCACCTTCTTATTGAGCTTACCCGCCAAGTCACGCAACATGCGCGGGAAGCGGCTGAACACGGTGGACATGGGAATCATGCGAATCGACATCACAGACTCTTGCAAGTCTCTTGTGTTGCGATCCAGATCAGCCAGACCCGCCAGCAACTGCTGGCAAACCGCCGGGTCCAGCCCTTGGCTGTTTTGCGCCAGCATGGCTTGGGTAATCACAAGTTCACCCACCAAATTGATGAGCTGGTCAACCTTCTTCACATCCACACGGATGCTGGTGGATTCCATCAGCGCAGCAGCTGCTTTAGGAGCAGCCTTTTGCGCCGCCAGTCCAGATGAATCATGGACTGAGTGCTCTTGATTCGATAGCGAATCAGGACCACCCGGAGCGCCGACGAAAAAGCCATAAGCATCATCTGCAGATAGATGGGTAGAAGGCGTTACCGCCTCTTGCTCCACAGCCTCTGCGAGCAACTCATCCGTAACAATCGCAGACATGGCGGAGCTTTGCTGCGTCTGCTCAGTGATCGTCACCTGGACTTTAGAGACATGGAAGACAAACAAATCACACAACTCATCATCACTCGAGACGGTTTTGACCTCAAAGCGGCGGTAATCAGGCTTGCTGCTGTCCTGATCTTGAATCGTGCCCAGACCGGGAATATCGCGGAATAGCTCCTTGAGCGAATCGCCCAATGCCAGATTGCTCAATGGACCAATATCGATTTGCAGCACGCGCGCGCCTGCGGGCGGCTCGGTGCCAATCACCGCAGCTTGACCAGCAGGCTGAACGGGAGCCGTAGCCTTAGCAGCAGCCGCTTGAGCAGGCGCAGACACCGCTTCGGTGCGATGCACTTGCGGCATTTCCGTCAGGCCCTGCGCCAATGCTTCAATGCGCACCACCAGTTCGGCGGTAGAAATCGGCTCGCCCGTGTCACCGGATTGATGACGCGCTAACAAACTACGGCTAGCGTCGGCAGACTCCAGCAATACATCTACCATGGCAGGCACGGGCGTGATTTCATGGCGACGCAGGCGGTCCAGCAAGGACTCCATGCGGTGGGTCAGCTCGGTAACATCCGAAAAGCCAAAAGTGGCCGCGCCCCCCTTGATGGAGTGGGCGCAGCGAAAAATGCCATTGAGTTCTTCGTCATCTGCGGCCGATAAATCCAGGCTGAGCAGCATCTGCTCCATCTGGTCGAGGTTCTCGCTGGCTTCCTCGAAAAATATTTGATAGAACTGGCTAAGGTCAAAGTCCGCGCCCGAGCCTGCGCCATCCTGGTGTGTATCCGCCATGGTGTTTCCTGCTGTGATTCTGGGTTATCGGCTTAACGGAGCACTTTCTGAATGACTTCAATCAAACGATTGGGGTCAAAAGGCTTCACCAGCCAGCCCGTCGCACCTGCAGCGCGGCCAGCTTGCTTCATCAAATCACTCGATTCTGTGGTCAAAATCAAGATGGGCGTGCTCTTGAACTTGGGGTCTTCGCGCAGCTTGCGGGTCAGGCCAATGCCATCAAGACGCGGCATATTCTGGTCGGCCAGCACCAGATCTATGTTTTCGGCCTGAGCCTTGGCAAGCGCATCTACGCCATCAACGGCCTCAACCACCTTAAAGCCAGCACTACTCAATGTGAAAGCAACCATCTTTCGCATCGAGGGGGAATCATCAACAGCCAGAATCGATCGCATGTACAGCTCCAACAGACGGGCAACGTAAACAGGGTAGGAAAGTCAGAACAGCTCAACAGAGCCAGCGTCCATCTCACTTTGCGTGACGGGATTGGGTTTTTCAGGCAGAGGTGGCAGGCCAATCTCGATCTCAGACTCATCCTCGTCCACGCCCATCACAGCAGCCCCCAACCTGAAAGCACAGGCTTGCAAAGTATGTGCCATATGCGCAATCAATTGCGAGGACATATCGTGGAACTGCAACTCGGTCACCGCTAGCCGCAAAGACTCGCGCGCCGAACCCAGTGCCAGCGTATCAGGCAGGTCGGGGTGAGACAATTGGCCATTGGCCTGCTCAAAGCGTTCCAGCAAGTTATGCGTGGCATGGTCCAGCAGTCCCTCAAGGCGCTGCAAGTCACGCAAGGTGACTAGCAAGGCATCTTGCAGCTCCGCAGCCACCATGACCGGCATGGCAACCGCAGGCACACCCAAAGGGTTTTGCATTGTCTGCATCGTTACTCCAACTGCGAAAAGACTTCATGACGACCTTGCCGCCATGCACCACCACATGAACAACTCCACAGCGATTGCCGCCGCCAATCTATCTGATTCGACGACTACTGCCCCGTTGTTCCAAAATGTATCCAATGATAGCGTTCTTGGCGATATGCAATTACACGATCAAGTAGTGAAAATCCTTCATATTGAAGACTCTGCCGCAGATCAGGCGCTTGCACGGCTCAGTCTCAAGCGAGGGAAACTGCTGTGCAGCCTCACCACGGTAGACACTTTGCCCGCCGTTCAAGAGGCCTTGCAGACCCAAACCTTCGATCTCATTTTGGCGGACTACCACCTGCCGGGCTTTACTGCGCTTGATGTCTGGGACCTGGTTCGCACCCGTGCGGATGCTCCCCCGTTTGTGCTGCTGTCAGGCGCCATTGGCGAATCCGCTGCGGTAGACATCATGCGGCTGGGCATTAGCGACTACCTGCTCAAAGACCAGATAAACAGCCTGCCCCATGTGGTCAAGCGCGCCATCGAGGTGCATGAAGCCAGGCTAGCCCGCCGCCGCGCCATTGATGAGCTAGCCCAGTCTGAAAAGCGCTTGGCCGAGCTGACCGAGCACTTGCACACCAGCATTGAGCAAGAACGCGCCAATATCTCGCGTGAGATTCATGACGACATTGGCGGCTCGCTCACCGCCGTCAAGTTCAATCTGGCGTGGATGAGTCGCAACAGCCCCGAAGGCGCGCTGCGCGAACATACCCAATCGGCGCTTGAAATGCTGGAGCACGCCCTAGGCGCCAGCCAGCGCATCATGCAAAACCTGCGCCCCCCGGTGCTGGACCAAGGGCTAGTCGCTGCCGTGCAATGGCTGACGCAAGACTTTGAGCGCCGCACCGGGACCCCCACCCAGCTGCACACCAGCCGCGAGCACATGAACATTGCACCGGCACTGCAAGTCGTGGTGTACCGGGCGGCGCAAGAATCCTTGACCAATATCAGCAAATACGCCCAAGCCAGCCGCGTGAGCTTGGACTTGTCTGACCAAGAGGGTTTTTTGACACTGGAAGTAACAGATAACGGGGTAGGCTTGGACGAGCAAGCGCGCAACAAGCCTCAATCCTTCGGTCTCAGAGGACTCAGTGAGCGCGCACGCACCGTTCAAGGATGGCTGGATGTGAGCAGTCGCCTCGGCCAAGGAACCTCTATCATCCTCACTATTCCTTTAACTGATATCGAAACCTAAGCAACGCACTGATGCTACTGAAGCCTTTGCGCGCTTTTTCATTGGGAGATCGACCTTGATTCACGTCGTGCTATGCGATGACCATGCCGTTTTGCGACGAGGCATACGCGACACCTTGGCCGAGGCCACGGACATCATCGTCACCGCTGAAGCCAGCTGCTACTCCGAACTGCGCGAGCAACTGCGCACCGCCACTTGTGACGTGCTGCTGCTAGACATCAACATGCCCGGGCGCAGCGGCCTTGAGGTGCTGGCCAGCGTGCGCGAAACCCACCCGCACATTCGCGTCATCATGGTCTCCATGTACCCCGAAGATCAGTACGCCTTGCGCAGCATCAAGGCCGGCGCGGCAGGTTACGCCAACAAAGCAGGCGACCCGGTGCAACTGATCGAAGCCGTGCGCATCGTTCACACCGGCCGCAAGTACCTGACCGCCGAAGTGGCGCAGATGCTGGCCGAAAGCCTGGCCCAGCCCGCCGCCCCCGTGCCCCACGAAACCCTGTCCGAGCGCGAGATGCAGACTTTGCTGAAGATTGCCAGCGGGCAAAAGCAGACCGATATTGCGCAGGAGTTGATGCTCAGCCCCAAGACAGTGAGCGTTTATCGGACCCGGGTGCTGGAGAAGCTGGGGATGAGCAGCAACGCGGAGCTGACGGCTTACGCGATCCATAACAAGTTGATTTAGCTTCACAAGAATATTAGTCAAATCAGCCTCTACCCAAGGTAGTGATTTGATATTTCGCTATCAAATTAACGATAGCGACCCTACTGTCTGCGCCCCTTCGCTGCGCTACGGGTAAACCTGCGTCACGCCATTCAGGCTGCGGTGCCGCCCAACTCGCTGCGCGGCTTGCGCCGCTTCGCTCAGACAAACGGCGGCAAGTCAGATGACGAAGCAAAGCTGTCCTGCGGCAGCGCTGCCCGCAGCCTGAACCGCGTGCCGCAGGCGCTGACACAAGGGGTGGGAGCGGGAGCGGACGACCTGCCTGATTTGTGACGAAATAGGCTTCTACTCCGCAGCCCACCTTGGGTAGCAGCTATCAAAACGATAAAGAAGCTATCCCGTATCCGCTCCCCCGCCCTTTTGCCCGCGCCTGCGACGACGACCTCTTGTTGCGGGCGGCTGCACCGCAGAGTGCAGACGCATTCACCTCAAATTTGCGGCAACCTGTTTGAGCGGAGAGCGAAGCTCGAAGTGAGTTTTGCCGCACAGCAACAAGAGGTTGACGGCGCAGGTTTGCCCCGTAGCGCAGCGAAGGGGACGCGGGCAGCAGGGTCAGGCTCTTTGCTTACTTTCTGGCCACAGAAAGTGAGTTGCCCGCCGGGGCGAAACCCGGCTCTTGCACATGAATCAGGCATGTAGCCCAAAACAGCAACCAACATCAAACCCCAAACACCGCTAAACCCTTAAGCAGCAACTCCACCATAGGCTGCTCCATCAAGGGCAAAGTCGCCGTCAACCCAATCAAGCCCACCGTCAACGTGACCGGGAAACCCACCGCATAAATATTCATCTGCGGCGCAACGCGGGAGATGATGCCCAGCACCAAGTTGACGAACAGCAGCATGGCGACCATGGGCAGCGCAATCCAGAAGGCGCTGGCAAAAACGGCAGTGCCCATTTCGTGAATGCGCATCTGCGAGATGGCCTGCAGAAAATTCCCATCCACCGGGAAGGCCTCAAAACTCTTGAGCACGGCCATCAGCACCAGCAAGTGGCCGTTGATGACAATGAACAGCAGCGTCGCAATCTGCACCATGAAGCGCGCAACGGCGCTGAGTTGGGCGTTGCTCATCGGGTCAAAGAACGAGGCAAAGTTCAGCCCCATTTGCAAGCCCACCACTTCACCGGCCACCTCAATCGCAGCCATCACCAAGCGCACAGCAAAGCCGACGGACAAGCCAATCACCACTTGCTGCACCAAGGTGCCCAAGGCTTGGGGCGAGGCGATGCTGACCACCGTCTGCTCCCCCAGCATGGGCTGGGCGCACAGCGCGATCAAAAAGGCCAGCCCGACCTTGAGCCGCATAGGAATGGCTTTTTGCGAGAACACCGGCGCCGTGGTGAACAGCGCCAGCACGCGCACAAATGGCCAGATCAGGGGCGACAGCCAAGCCGCAATCTGGGCTTCGCTAAAAGTGATCACCCAATTGCTCCGGGAATGCCTTCGATCGTGCGGCGAATAAAGTCCACCAGCGTGGACAGCATCCACGGGCCGGCGACGGCAAACACCGCCACGGCGGCCAGCAGCTTGGGCACAAAGGCCAGCGTGGCTTCATGCACCTGCGTGACGGCCTGAAAGATGCTGACAAGCAAGCCTACGCCCATGACCACGCCCAGCACGGGCATGGAAATCATGAGCAGCAAAGTCAATGCCTCGCGGCCAAAGGTCAAAACAAATTGAGATGTCATGGCTTCCTCTTCAATGGGCAAGAAGCGCTTGCGATTGAATCTGGCGCGACGTATCAAAGAGGCAGCCAGCAAGGGCCGCCCCGCAGCAAAGGCAGCCGTCCCCCTTGGGGGAAGACGCGCAGCGGCTCAGGGGGTATCTCATGTGGCGAAGCTCGCGGCCAGCGAACCAATGATGAGATTCCAGCCATCGGCCAACACAAACAGCATGAGCTTGAAGGGAAGCGCGACCAGCACGGGCGACAGCATCATCATGCCCAGCGACATGAGGATGGAGGAGACCACCATGTCGATGACCAGAAACGGAATAAAGATCATGAAGCCGATCTGAAAGGCCGTCTTCAGCTCACTAATCACGAAGGCAGGCACCAGCACGCGCAGCGGCGCGGTTTCGGCGGTGACGCTGGCATCCAGCTTGGCCAGGCGCTTGAACAGCGAAAAATCGGACTGGCGCGTTTGCTTGAGCATGAAGCTGCGCATGGGCGCTTCGGCCTTGTCAATCGCTTGCTCAAAGCTGATGCTGTTTTGCGTATAGGGCAGGTAGGCGTCTTGGTAGACCTTGTCCAGCGTTGGGCCCATCACAAACATGGTGAGAAACAGCGACAGGCCAATCACTACCTGATTGGGCGGCGCGGACTGCGTGCCCAGCGCTTGACGAAGCAAACTGAGGACGATGACGATGCGGGTAAAACCCGTCATCAGCAGCAAAATGGCTGGCAAAAACGACAGCGCCGTAAAAAACAGCAGCGTCTGAATGGGAACTGAGTAACTGGCGCCACCAGCGCCCTGCCCCACCAACAAGGGCAGGCTGGCCGTTGCACCCTGTGTAGCACCCTGTGCGGCGGCCATTAGTGGCAGCGACAGCAGAGCAGCAGCGCCAGCGCGAGAGATGAACTTAGACATTTCCAGAATCCCGACCAGAGCCCGCCGCCTGTGCACGCACCAGAGAGTCGGTGAATGAAGGCATTTTTGCTACATATTCACTAGCAGCTTGTGCTTTTACTGTCTGGACTTGAAGCACATGCAGGCATTGAATCTGCTGCGCAGTCACGCCCAGCACCAAGCGCACGGCCTCATCGCCCTCGCCCACCTGAACGGTCACCACCCGCTGCTGCGGGCCGATGGACAGTGTGCCCAGCACCTGCTGCTGCAGCGGGGCAGCGCCGCGCGCCATGCCCATGCCACGCGGAAGCAAGTTTTTTTGCTGCAAGCGGCGCACCAACCAAGGCAAGGCCAACATGGCCGCCACAAACAAGGCGACCAAAATCAGCGTCGGCCACATGGATGGGGCTGCGGTGACAGCAGCGCTGGCTGCGTTATCAACCACGGCTAACCCGGCGCAGACGCTCAGACGGGGTCACCACGTCCGTGAGGCGAATACCAAACTTATCGTTGACCACCACCACTTCGCCTTGGGCAATGAGGTAGCCGTTGACCAGCACATCCATAGGCTCACCGGCCAGTGCATCAAGCTCGACCACCGAGCCCTGCGCCAGCTGCAAGATGTATTTGATTGGTACCTTGGTGCGGCCCAACTCCACGGACAGCTGAACCGGAATGTCCAGCACCATGTTGATGTCGTGCACCGGCACATCGCCAAAGCTGGCGCGCGCTGCATCACCGCTGAGCGGGCCGCCCTGCTCGGACACCGTGGCGCCACCGCTAGGCTCGTCGTGCTGGCGCTGCTCTTGCAGCGCTTCAGCCCAGCCAGAAAATGGATCATCGCCCTCGGGCTTGTTGTTGTCTTCAATTGCCATGCTTATCTCCCATCCAACCGGCATCGCCGCCGCGCAGGCTGCGTTCTACGCGGATTGCATATTTGTCGTTGTGTGTGCCGTATTGGCACTCGAAAACTGGCACCTCACCAATGGAGGCGCGAATCAGTGGCTCGCGGTCTAGCTCGATAAAGTCACCGGGGCGCATAGCCAGCAACTGCTCCACCGTCGCGTCAGCTCGGGCCAACTCAGCGACCAAGGTCACCTCGGCGGACTGAATTTCACGGGTCAATACCTTGACCCAGCGGCGATCGACCTCAATCGCATCGCCCTGTGTGGACGAATACAGCACATCCCGAATCGGCTCCAACGCGGCATAAGGCATGCAAACATGGATGGAACCGGTGATGTCGCCAATCTCCAGCTGAAAAGCGGTAGAGACTACGATTTCACTGGGCGTGGCGATATTGGCAAACTGGGGCTGCATTTCCGAGCGCTGATAGGCCAGATCGAGCGGATAAATGCCATGCCAGGCTTTTTTGTATTCCTCGCAGATCACGTTGACCAAGCGGTTAATCACGCGCTGCTCAGTCGTCGAGAAGTCTCGCCCTTCAATACGGGTTTGCAAACGGCCTGTGCCGCCGTACAAGGTGTCAATCACCCCAAAAATCAGCGAAGGCTCGCAAACAATCAAACCATTTCCGCGCAGCGGACGAATGGCCATGATATTGAAATTGGTGGGCACTGACAGCTCGCGCAAAAAGGCGCTGTAGCGCTGCACCGTCACCGTGCCCACGGAGACTTCGGGCTGCGGCGAATGAAGTTGAACAGGCCAATGCGGAAATTGCGGGCAAAGCGCTCGTTGACAATTTCCATGGTGGGCATACGCCCACGCACGATACGTTCCTGACTGGAGATGTCGTAGTTGCGGATCTGGCCGAGATCGACCTCCTCCACTTCGGAACGCTGGCTCTCGCCGGTAACGCCTTCAAGAAGGGCGTCAACTTCTTCTTGGGAGAGAAAAGAATCGCTCATGCATGTCCTCCCGGCTTACTGAATGATGAAGCTGGAAAACAGCACGCGGCGCACAGGGCTCTTGCGGCTGGCTCTTGGGCTGTCTTCGTCGGCATCTTCATCACGCGAGCGCTTTTTGGCATTGCTGCCATAGCCCAGCGGTGCTGAGACCTCGTCCAAAATATCGGCGGCCAGCTTTTCCTTGCCTTCACGCGCCAGCAGCTCATCGGCCGTGCGCTGAGATACCAGCAGCAAAATACCGTTGCGAATGCTGGGCAGGTATTGTTTGACGGTGGAAGCGGTCTTCTCGTCGTTCAGCTCAAGCGTAATGCCAAGCTGCACAAAACGGTCACCGCCCGGGTCCGCCAGGTTGGCAACCATATTGTCCAAAGGCAAGAAAGTGGGCACCGTTGTTTGGGTGCTGACTTCTTCATCGCCATCGCCTGCGCGGTGCGAGTTTTTCATCATCAGCACATAAGCGGCAGCAGCCACAATGGCCAACAAGGCAACGATGGCCACGATGACGATCAGCTTCTTGCTTTTCGCAGGAGCAGGTACAACAGAGGCGGCATTGGGGTTGGCTGACACGGCGGGAATTCCTCAAAAGTGAGGGACTGCATCCACCCCGCAGCCATTGCTGCGACACGGAAGGTCCACGCCTGAATTATTCGCCGCCCGCTGTATGCGCTATTGCCTGAATAAAACTGCGAAACCCGGTTTGATCCGGGCTTCGCTATCGCCTGAGCACCGCACGCGGGCTGTAGACATGGGGAGTCATTAGGGTTTTAGTTTGTCTGTTTCTCAAACAAACAAGTCCACGCCAGAAGGCCCTGCACGCATGGCTTGACGCGTATTGAGCGCATCAACCGGCAGCTCGGCGGCATTTGCCGCATTCACCGCAACCCTCGCGCTTTTAGGCTGTGCGCGTTGAGCATCGTCAGAGCGCCCGCCAGCGCCTTGCTGATGCGCGCCACCGGCATCCACGCTCACGCCACTGAGGCTCAAGCCCTGCGCCTCTAGCAACTCACGCAGCTGAGACTGGCCATCAGCCAGCAACTGGCGCGCCTGCTCATCATTGGCGGCAAAGCGCACATGCGCCTCTTGACCATTGAGCTGCACCTGAACTTGAATGGGCTTGCCCTCATGCTGAATCGACAACGAGGCATTCTGTGATTTCTGGTGTACCCAAAAGGCCACTTGCTCAGACACTTCTTGCTCACGCTCGGCGGGCTGCTGACCACTGGAGTTCTGCCCCAAATCAGACGAGGTCTGATTGCCGCCCTGCATACCTGCGCCAGCCCCGCCCACCATTGCGCCCATTGCCCCGCCGATGGCTGCGCCCAGCAAATCCTGCGCTCCATTGCCAGAGCCTGACTTGCTTGCTGCCTTGCCTGCGCCATTACTTTCATCAAGCGCCGATGAGCGCGCGCCGCGCAGCAAATCTTTGAGGCCTTCTAGCGTCTGCGGCTGCACTGCCGTCATACCTTGCAAGCTAATGCTCTGATGCCCTGCCGCATGCAGCTTAGCCGCAGCCAACTCGCCACGCGCAGACATAGGCGCAATAGGCTCATCAACGACATCGGAGGCTGCCGTGAGCAGTGCACTGTGACTTTGCTCTCCTTGATCAGGCTTCAAGTCCAAGGCTTCACCATCAAAATTAGTAGCTGCAAGCGCTTGATTTGATTGGACTTGCAGCTGATTTGACTGAGTTTTATGGTCTAAAAAGGCGGTATGTGCCCCGGCACCATTCGCGCCAGCCACACCATTAAAGCCACTAGTTTGCAAGCCTTGGCGGTGCGCCAGCTGGGTCAGGTTACCGCGGCCTGAGAGGAAGTCAGTGGCAGCACCTTGGCGCAAGTCCACATCGCCCTGCGTATCAAGACGCGTGGTCTGCCCCACCAAACTCATCCACGGGGCGTGGCCCTGTGCCTGTAGCAGGGCATCTTGCTGCGCCAGCGCAGACAAATGAGGCAATGCAGGCAAGTCACCCGCATCTTGCGGCGTCTGGCCTGACTGCAAGCTCAGCGGTGGCTGTGCTGGGTCCGCAAACTGCTCCAACGCAGCCAGCAGCGATGAAAAAGCAGGCGCTTCATCATCCACAGGCAAGGTGCTTTTCACCGAACTCATCGCTTGACCAGTGACTTTGCTCGCACGCGGCTCTGGGCTACGTGGGGTATCAATCTTGTTTTCCGCCATCGTCAAGCCTCCTGAAGCTGCAAGCCGAAGCTGCGCCGAAAAAATGCCATGGCGGCACGCTCGTCGGTGTCTTTTTGCTCGCGCCTCGTTTGCATCAGCGCCATATCACGCTTACGCACCTGTACCACTTTTTGCAAACTGGTCACGCGCAGCTCGGTCGTCAGCAAGGCTTGGCGTGCGGTTTCCAGTCGAATATCTTGGTCGGCGACCATGCGGGCCTGCAAACCAATAGCGTGCTGCAGCCGCTCCATGAACTGATATTGGTGGTGCATGACTTCAGGTTGCACGGCCAGACCTTCTTGCGCGCCCCAGCGGGCTTGCATCTCCTGCACATAGCCTTGCAGCTGGTCCATCTGGGCCTGCGCCGCCTGCTGGGCACGTTGGCGCTCTTGCATCACGGTGCGGGCAGCGTCACGTTTGCGCTGCGCAGCTTCAATGGCGACGTTCAATGCATTCAAGGACGACATTTAGGGCAACTCCTTTGACTCAATGACTTCAGGCTCAGCCCTGCTGCAAGGCCTGCGCCATACCGCTGAGGCTTTGCTCCATGCTGGAGCTTTCAAACATGCTTTGCTGCAAAAAACCAGCCATAGACTGCTGCAGTGCAATCGCTTCATCCAACTGCGGATCAGAGCCGGGCACATAAGCGCCCACCTGAATCAGATCGCGCCCCTTTTGGTAGCGCGAATACACGGCGCGAAAGCGGCGGGCCATCTCAAAGTGCTCACGCGAGACCACGTTGTGCATCACGCGAGAAGCTGACTGCTCAATGTCGATAGCAGGGTAATGTCCAGTCTCAGCCAGCGCCCGTGAGAGCACAACGTGCCCATCCAAAATAGCGCGCGCGGCATCAGCAATCGGGTCCTGCTGGTCGTCACCCTCAGACAGCACGGTGTAGAAGGCGGTGATCGAGCCCACGCCATGCAAGCCATTGCCGCTGCGCTCCACCAGTGCGGGCAGTTTGGCAAAGCACGATGGCGGGTAGCCCTTGGTGGCCGGTGGCTCGCCAATGGCCAGCGCAATTTCACGCTGGGCCATGGCGTAGCGGGTGAGCGAATCCATGAGCAGCAGCACATGCTTACCCTTGTCGCGGAAATGCTCGGCAATTGCCGTGGCGTAGCTCGCACCCTGCATGCGCAGCAGCGGCGGTGCATCGGCAGGGGCAGCCACCACCACGGCGCGGCTGCGGTCTTGCGCGCCCAAAATGTCTTCGACGAACTCTTTGACCTCTCGACCGCGCTCGCCAATCAGGCCCACCACAATCACATCGGCCTGCGTGTAGCGCGCCATCATGCCCAGCAGCACGGACTTTCCCACGCCCGAGCCTGCAAACAAACCCAGACGCTGGCCGCGCCCCACGGTGAGCAGCGAGTTCAGCGCCTTGACGCCGGTGTCGAGCGTCTCGCGCACTGGGTCGCGGTCCATGGCGTTGATGGGGTTGCGGTCTAGCACCTCGGGCACCACGCCCTCCAGCGCTGGACCGCGATCCAAAGGAATGCCTTGTGAATCCACCACACGGCCCAACAAGCCATCGCCCATGGGCAGGCGCAGCACGCCCACGGTTTGGCTCACGACTTCAGCCTCGGCCACTCCCAGTTGAGGCACAGGAATAAAAGGCGCAGCCGGCACGACCATGGCCCCGCTGGAGAGGCCTTGAATATCGCCCGCAGGCATCAAGAAAGCTTTCTCGCCCGCAAAACCCACCACTTCGGCCAGCACAGGGGCTTGCCCTTGCTGGTGAATATGGCACTGCGCGCCCACAGGCACGCGCAGGCCAGAAGCCTCAAGCACCATGCCTGTCAATCGCGTCAGGCGACCATGGCACTCCAGCGGCACAGGCTGCGCATAACGCGCCCGTGCCTGGCTCATGAATTGCGACCAGGAGTTATCAGAGGCGTCGCTGGTATCGTTGATATGGGTCGCATCGGGCACATCACTCATGCCTTATCTCCGTCATACCAGGTCGATACCAAGCCCAGCGCAGCGACAGCACGGCGCCAGCGTTTGTCCAAGCTGCCATCAATCTCGGAGCCACCAGACTCCACCTTCACATCGCCGGCAGCGATAGAGGCATCGCCCACCCACTGAATACGGCTGTGCGCGCCATGCTCAGCGCGCAAAGGCGCATCAAGCACTTCTAAATCCGCAGGGTTTAAGCGCAAGGTGACGGGGCGGCTTTCATCGACCAGCATGTCCAGTGCTTCACGAATCACGGGCAGCAAAGCCTGCGGCTGGCTGCGCAGCTCTTGGCGCACCACTTGGCGGGCAATGTCGCAGGCCAAATTCAATAGCTCTTGCGCCGTGGCCGCTTGCATCTGCTTGAAGTTGCCCTCCAAGCTTTGCAAGACGCTGTTGAGGCGGCGCATGTTCTCACGGCCTTCGCCGCTGATATGGTCATCCATGCGCTGCTGCCACTGCTGCTGGGTCTGGCTGCGGCCTTCGGCAAGGCCTTGTTCATGACCTTGCGCATGGCCTTCGGCGCGGACTTGCTCCAGCATTTGCTGCAGCTGCACTTCATCAAAAGCGGGCTCTGCAGGCTCTATGTCCAGCACTTGCGCGTCAGGCAAGGCCTGATTTTTCGCTTGCGGTTGATGCCCTATCGAGGGTGAAAAGCCATTGAAATGGTCTGCGCCCGCCGGAATAAAAGCCGCTTGCTGCATGGGCTTGAATGCACCGACAGGCGAATCTACCGCGCCAAATTGCCACTGCACCACGGTGCTGTCGTCAATCTCTTCTTGCGGAATAAAGCGCGAATTCGAACGTGTAGAGGCTGCGTTAGACATAACTGTCCTCCGGGCCTGAGCCTATGGTGACTTGACCTTCTTCGACCAGGCGGCGCACAACCTTGAGGATTTCCTTTTGCTGCGCTTCCACCTCGGACAGGCGCATGGGGCCACGACCTTCCAAGTCTTCGCGCAGCGACTCGGCGGCACGCATGGACATATTGGCCAAAATCTTGTCGCGCACTTCCATCGAACCACCTTTGAGCGCCACGATCAGCGTCTCGGACACCACTTCGCGCAGCACCATCTGCACCGAGCGGTCGTCCAGCTTGATCAGATCGTCAAAGACAAACATCTTGTCCATGATCTTCTGCGCCAGCTCAGGGTCGTAGTTGCGAATCGTGTCCAGCACGGCCACATCAGCATTGCCCGCCATCTGGTTGAGCATTTCAGCGGCAGTCTTGACGCCGCCCAGTGAGGTCTTGCGAATCTTGTCGCCACCCGCCAGCACCTTGAACAGCACCTCGTTGAGATCCTT
Organism: Comamonas sp. Y33R10-2; assembly: GCF_019355935.1. Classification (NCBI taxonomy): domain Bacteria; kingdom Pseudomonadati; phylum Pseudomonadota; class Betaproteobacteria; order Burkholderiales; family Comamonadaceae; genus Comamonas; species Comamonas sp. Y33R10-2. The sequence goes on along the minus strand of NZ_CP079925.1, from coordinate 3,011,602 downwards.
GAGCGCTGTGGGCTGAATGCCTTCCAGCGTGGCCACGCGCAGCATGACTTCGCTGCGAAAACGCTCATGAAACTGCATCAGCACCGCAGCGGCTTGCTCATACTCCAGATGCACCAAAATCGCCGCCACAATCTGCGGGTGCTCAGCACGCATCAACTCAGCCACCGACAGCGGGTCCATCCACTTGAGGCTTTCAATGCCCGAGATATCACCGCCTTGCATGATGCGATCAATCAGCAACGCGGCTTTGTCATCACCCAGTGCGCGCTTTAAAACCGAGCGCACATAGTCGCTGGCGTCGTCCACTAACAAGCTTTGCGAAGCGGCATCGCTGGTGAAGCGTTCGATCACAAAATCAACCTTCTCCCGCGTCACGCCGCGCATACGGGCAATCGTCTCGCCCAGCTTCTGCACTTCCTTGGGCGAGAGATGCTTGAACACCTCAGCCGCCTCTTCCTCACCGAGGGAGACCAGCAAGATGGCAGCGTCGTTCAAACCTCTTTCGTCCATATTCAAAACTCTCTCTTTAATTTCTTAACTGCGGCACACGAAGGATGCCAAGCAAGCGCCCCTTAAGCCATGGCATCGCCCCCGCTTAAGGGGGAAGGCGCTTTGCGACTCAGACTCAGGCTCAGGGGCTGACTGCGTCACCCCTCACCGTTAATCCACGTCTTCACAATATTCGCCACTGCAATCGGGTTTTGCTTGGCCAAGCCGCGCGCCTGGTTCATGCGCTCTTGCTCCTTGGTCGGCGACAAGTCCGTCACAGGCGCGGCCAAAGCGGGTCGCTCCAGCGCCTCGCCTTCAATGGCATTGAGCTGCGTGCCCGGCACGGCCTTGCTCGCCTTAATCAAAGGACGCACCAAGCCCAACAACACAAGCGCACCAAACAGCGCCAGCGCAATGGGCACGCCAAGGCTCTTGGCCATGGCTTGAATTTCTGGGTCTTTCCATACCGGCAGATCAGCCGGTGCTGCGCCGCCATCCATAAACGGCGCGCTAACCAGGTTGACCGAGTCACCGCGATCAGCGCTGTAACCCACGGTCTCGCGCACCAGCATCAGCAATTGCTCTTGCTGCTGGGCCGAGAGCGCGCGCAGCCCCGAGCTGACTGCAGCAGCCGTCGCCGCATCTCCAGCAGCAGCAGGAACAGTCAGCGGTGCATTCACCACCACAGCGGCCGTCAAACGCTTGATATTGCCGGAGCTGCCACGCGTGACCTTGACTGTCTTGTCCACTTCGTAATTGGTAATCGACTCGCGTTTGCCGCTGGCCTGTGCACCACCTTGCCCCGCACCGGCCGCACCCGCGGCTTGAGGCGCGGGGTTAGCACCGTTGATAGGCGCTGTGGCGTTGCTTGGCGGCTGGTTGCTGGTAGCACCGGGCACACCGGTAGGCAGCGCAGACTTGGCTTCTCCGCCCGTCTCCATCACCTGCTGGCTGCGCACCGCGCCGCTGTCACCTGTTTGGTTGGGGCGGTGCTGCTCTGAGGTCGATTCGGTCTGACTAAAGTCCAGCTCGGCCGAGACCTGCGCCTTCACATTGTTCTTACCAACCACGGGCTCCAAAATATCCAGAATGCGGCGCACATATTGCTGCTCAATTTGCTGGGTGTAGAGGAACTGCTGCATGTCCACGCCACCGGCATTGCCGTCTGGCGACTGCGACAGCAGCTTGCCCGTATCGTCGAGCACACTCACGGAGCCAGGCTCCATCTCTGGCACGCTCGATGCCACCAGATGCACGATGCCAGCGATCTGCGCACGGTCCAGCACACGGCCCGGGTGTACGCTCAGCAGCACCGAGGCTGAAGGCTTTTGCTGCTCGCGGAAAAAACCATTTTGGTTGGGCAGTGCCAGATGCACACGCCCGCTTTGCACGGCGTTCAAGGCGAGGATGGAGCGGGTCAGCTCCCCTTCCAGCCCGCGCTGAAAATTCAGGCGCTCCTGAAACTGGGTGATGCCGAACTTGCTGTTCTCCATCAGCTCAAAACCCGTCACCGAGCCTTTGGGCAAGCCCTGAGTGGCCAGCTTCAGACGTACGTCGTGCACACGGTCCGCAGGAATCAGGATAGAGCCGCCGCCCTCGCTGTACTTATAAGGCACGTTCAGCTGGGTCAGCTGCGCCACGATGGCGCCGCCATCTTTGTCGCTGACGTTAGCAAACAGCATCTTGTAATCAGGCTGGCGATAGAACACTGCTGCGGCCACGAGCCCGACTGCGACCAGGGCTGCCAATGCACCCCAGCGAAGACGTTGACCACGGTCGAGCGCATTCCAGCGCTGCGTCATCGCAGGGCGGGAAAGTGGCACAGCATTGGGGACAGGTACTTCAGCTACAGCAGACATCTTGGTTCCATGGTGTCCAGACCCCACACGAGGTCTAGCGTCCAGTGGATTATTCGGACTCTGCGCTGCCCCGTTCCCCTGAAAAGAGCTCCGATTCACCCATTTATTACCCGTCTGGCGTGCGCAGAAAAAACTACGATCACCTCCAACTCATCAAGCCTATTGGATATTGATATGGACCTGAAGATCCCAGCCCTCTCCCCTGCCCAGCTTGGCACTCAGCTCACCAAAGTCGGCGGCGCTGGCACTGCGCCCGTCGCTAGCGGTTTCGGCCAAGCCCTGCAAAGCGCGCTGCAATCCGTCAGCGCTGCGCAAAATCATTCCAGCCAGCTGCAGCGCGAAGTGCAGCTGGAAAACCCAGCAGTGAGTCTTGAGCAAACAATGCTGGCCATGCAAAAGTCGCAAATCGGTTTTCAGGCCACGCTGCAAGTGCGCAACCGTCTGGTGCAGGCTTACTCGGATGTGATGAATATGCAGGTGTGATGTTCCAGCGACTACACACTGGAGGCATGCTGGAGACATGCTGGAGACAAGGCAAGTTTCCATTCAATGCTTAGCCGCATGTTTTGCGACATGCGGTTTTTTTGCGCCCCGCTTTGAGCCCGCAATCGCCCATAAAAAACAGCCTGATTCATAAGAACCAGACTGTTTTGAGGCTCAAGTCCTTATATCAAAAGGACATGCAGCTATTGTTTTAGAAGCCTAGGCTCGCCAGCAAATCATCGACCTGCAATTGCGAGGTCACTACATCGACCGTGTTTTCAGGGTCTACCACCGGGCCTGCCAGCTTGGGTTGAGACGCTGCTTCCACAGGAGCTAAAACCGGAGCGTGCTCGCCTTCAGGTGATGTTTGAATCAACAATTCCAGCAGCTGTGACTCTAAATCTGCCGCCAGCGCCACCACGCGGGCAATGACTTGGCCGGTCAAATCATGAAAGTCCTGCGCCATCATCACTTCGGTCAGGTGGCTGCCGGTCTGCTGGGTGCGCTCTTCTACTTCTTGCAAAAAGTTCATCACCCCGCCTTTGGCCACAGCCGCTACGGGGTCCTTGATGAGTTCGGCTCGTATGGCACGGGTGCGCTCAATCAGCAAATCTTGCTGGCTTTGCATCACCTCGACCTGACCTAGCACCTTGTCTGCCGCTTCACCCGTCAGGCGGGCGATATAGGACAGGCGGCTTTGCGCATCGGGCAACTCACCCATGCTGCTGCGCAAGCGATCCGCATAACCCAGCTCATTGAGAGAGTTGTGCAATTGGCGCGTGAGCACGCCAATCTTGTAATGGACGTTGGCTGAAGCCTCTGGGTCGCTGCTCATTGCTTACAGCTCGAGCTTCTTGATGATGAGGTTCACCTTCTCTTCCAGCGTCGCTTTGGTGAAGGGTTTGACGATATAGCCCGCCGCGCCACCTTGGGCAGCGGCGACGATATCTTCCTTGCGAGCTTCAGCCGTCACCATCAGCACGGGAAGATGCTTGAGCTTCTCGTCTTGCTTGATTTCAGTCAGCAACTGAAAGCCGTTCATGTTCGGCATGTTGATGTCCGTCACCACAAAGTCGAACTTGCTGGCGCGCAGCTTATTCAGGGCAGCAACACCATCTTCAGCCTCATCAGCATCAGTAAAGCCACTCTCCTTAAGCAGGTTGCGCACGATACGGCGCATGGTGGAGAAGTCGTCAACAATCAAAAAACGCAGGGCAGTAGCCACGAGAGGCCCTTTCGGTCGGTTCGGTCGGTACAGTCGGAATGGGTGCTTGCAAACAAGTCGTCAGCCGCGATGGTAACAATTTGTCATCATCATGGCGATGCGCGTGCATTGTCATGCTTTTCGACAGCTTTGGAGCCAACTTCAGTGCTTGTCGCAACAAACTCTTCTTTAGCCCCCAAAGACTGAGCATCAAGCGCGCTGGGCAGCGCCGGCTTGGCTGTGGAATTGTGAATGACGTTTGCCGCCTCTTGGGCATTACCCACTTGCTCCATGCTGCGGACTTTGTCTTGACCCAGTACGCGGCGCTCTGCCTCTTTGGTCAAAACAGTAATCGTGATGCGGCGGTTTTGCGCAGCGCGCGGCTCCTCGGGCAGCAAAGGGTCACTACTGGCCATGCCCACCACGCGCGCTAACTTTTCCAAAGGCATACCCGCGGCCACCAACTCGCGGCGCGATGCGTTGGCGCGGTCTGCCGACAGCTCCCAGTTGCTATAACCTCGGTCGGCATTGCCATAAGGCGCTGCATCCGTGTGGCCCGAGAGGCTGATCAAATTTTCAGCCCCGCCTAGTGCTGCCCCAATTTCACGAAGAATGTCCCGCATATAGGGTTTGACCAAGGCGCTGCCGCTGTCAAACATGGGGCGGTTTTGCTCGTCGATGATTTGAATCATCAGTCCATCATGCGTAATTTCTGTGCGAATCTGCGAGCGAAATTCTTTCAAACGCGCACTATTGGCAATCAGGCCATCAACCTTGGCCTTGAGCCCCTTCAGCCGCTGCGCGTCACGCGCCGATTCCTCAGCCCGCCCTGCGGCCTGACTGCTGCGGCGGTTGGCATTTTCATCCGCCTCAGAGCGGCGCACCTGGCCATGCACCTTAGAAAGATCATTGCCGCCACCGGGCACGACGCTGGAGCTATTGCCTGCTCCCGAGCCGCCCGACATGGCCACCTTCAGCGGTGAGTTGAAATACGCAGCAATGCCCTGCAGCTCGCCCTGTGCGGTGGAGCCCAGCAGCCACATCAGCAAGAAAAAAGCCATCATTGCCGTCACAAAGTCGGCATAAGCAATCTTCCAAGCGCCGCCATGATGCACATGGGCGGCCTTCTTGACGCGCTTGATGATGATGGGCTGCAGCTTCTTATCCGCCATGGCTGCGCTCCAGTTCAGCCGTAGCCTCAGCCGTAGCAGCCGTACCCGTAGCAGCGGCACCCGCCCAACTCAGCCAATGGCGGCTCATCATTTCTTGCCCTTCACGTGGCCTTCCAGCTCAGAAAAGCTGGGGCGCTCGCTAGAGAACAGCACCTTGCGGCCAAACTCAATGGCAGTGCCGGGGTTGTAGCCCTGCATGCTGGCCAGCAAGGTGGCCTTGATGCACTCAAACTCCTTGGCCCCATCTTGCACGCGCTGCTCTAGCAACGCGGCAATGGGCTCGACCAGCGCATAGGCCAGCAAAATGCCCAAGAACGTACCCACCAGCGCCGATGCAATCATGCCGCCCAGCACCGCAGGCGGCTGGCCCACAAACGCCATGGTGTTCACAATGCCCAGAACGGCCGCAATAATGCCGAAGGCGGGCAGCGCACCCGCCAAGCGATTCAGCGCCATCACCGGGGCATGTGCCTCGTCGTGATGGGCTTCAATTTCACTGTCCATCAACGATTCAATCTCGTGAGAGTTCAGATTGCCCGACACCATCATGCGCAGATAGTCGGTCAAAAACTCCATCACATGGTGGTCCGCCATCAGCTGTGGGTAATTCTGAAACACGGTCGATGTCTGCGGGTCTTCCACATCGGCCTCAATCGACATCAAACCTTCTTTGCGGGCCTTTTGTAGCAGCTCATATAAGAGCGCCATGATCTCCAGATACCGCGCCTTGGTGTAGCGCGAAGGCTTGAGCACTGAAGGAATGGCCTTCATCGTGGCTTTGAGCACCTTGGGCTGATTGCTAACGATGAACGCTCCTAAAGCGCCGCCACCAATGGTCACCAGCTCAAACGGCAGTGCCTTAACCAAAACACTGACGCTGCCGCCATGCAGCACATACATGCCAAAGATGCAGCCGAAGGCGACGATATATCCAATAAGAACAAGCATAGGTGCCGATTGTGGTGTTGCAAGCGAGCCGGCATTGGCGCGAAAAGCCGGGCGTTTAGCATATAGATCGGCAGGTAAGCAAAGTTATGTAGGCCAAATCTGGCGCATACCGTTTCTGATACGCAGCCGCACTAAAGTCAGAAGCACAAACTCGTTACATTCAGAAAAATATTTGCAGAACTTTCTAAAGTTTTTGCGGGACGACTCCGATAAGCATCTCAACAGGGAAAAAAGCCCTGTAACCAGCGAGCCACAGCAGCAAAACATAGGACTGCCGGCTGGGGTGCTGGATTGGGCTGCCGCCGCCGCCCACCCTGAGAGGGTCTCAGGTCACTGTGGCGGCGTCGTTTTGATCTCACCAAGGAGTCTGCATCATGGCAATGACCATCAACACCAACATCCAGTCACTCAACGCACAACGCAACCTGACATCGTCGCAAGCCTCGCTGGCAACGTCCATGCAGCGCCTGTCTTCCGGGCTGCGCATTAACAGCGCCAAGGATGATGCTGCAGGCATGGCCATTGCATCACGTATGCAAACTCAGATCACCGGCCTGAACCAAGCCCAGCGCAATGCCAATGACGGCGTGTCTCTGGCGCAAACGGCTGAAGGCGCTTTGGGCACGATTGGCGGCAACCTGCAGCGTATTCGTGAATTGGCAGTGCAGTCACGTAATGCAACCAACTCCACTGAAGATCGCGCAGCGCTACAAAAAGAAGTTGATCAGCTCAAAAGCGAAATTGATCGTGTCGCGACAGATACATCCTTTAATGGAACCAAATTACTGGACGGTTCGTTTACTGCCAAAGATTTTCAAGTTGGAGCAAATCAAGGACAGCGAATTGCAATTGATAGCATCCAAAATGCAAAAATTTCTACTCTTGGAGAGTGGAATAGTGTTGATCAGCCTGCAAAGCTAGTGTCAGCAGCGATGGGCGGAACAGCAGCACCAGGAACTACAGGAGCGGTAACCGTTGCTTCGACCTATACCGCCGTCGAAGCAGCTGGAAAAATTGAAGGTTTCTCCATGACTTTCGGCGGAAAACTGCTGCAGGTAAAAGGGCTAGAAGCATCAGCAGCACGCACTACAGCTGCAGCGGTAAATACAGCAATGGCGGACAATATCAAATCAGCGATTGACGGAGCTGGTTTTTCAGGTTTGACTGTCACTAGCGCTACAGGCGCGTTGAGTTTTTCCAATGCGTCATTGAATTCGTACACGATCCAGACAGCCAGCGATGCCAAACTGGCGATTACAAACACCACAGTTGTAGCTGGCTCTAAGCATGCCGCAATTACAGGTAGCGATCTGCAAATTAATGGCAAGAACATCACAGTCGATGCAGCCTATACAGACTCAGATCGTGCAACTCAGTTGTCTAAGGCAATCAACAATACATTCAGCGATGGTTCCGTAAAAGCATCCGTTGAGAATGGTCGTTTGATATTGCAGTCAAATGCAGACATTTTGGTTCAGGCAAACCCTGCTACTGGAACAGGCTTGGGTACTGCTAGCAGCACAGTACCTGCAGCGAAGGTAACAGCAGGATCGGCTCAAGTAGGCTTTAAAAATATCTCTGTCTCTACGGCTGAAGGAGCTGACGACACAATCGTTGCAATGGATGCGGCCCTGAAAGCGGTGAACTCGGCCCGTGCCGACTTGGGTGCCATCCAGAACCGCTTTGAATCCGTGGTCTCGAATCTGAGCGTGAACAGCGAAAACTTGTCTGCTTCCAAGAGCCGGATCATGGACGCTGACTTCGCTTCGGAAACCGCCAACCTTAGCCGCTCGCAAATTCTGCAGCAAGCCGGTACAGCCATGGTTGCCCAGGCCAACCAACTGCCACAAGGCGTGCTGTCTTTGCTGCGTTAATTGCAGTCAGCAATGTGCCTGCCCTGTGCAGGTACAGCAAACCCCAAAAAGCCTCTTTCGAGAGGCTTTTTTCATGCCCTTTTACATGCACACCAACCTCAAAGGCCAGCGTCAATTTTAAAAATAGCAGGACTTTAGGCCTCTTATCGGTCTTATGTCTGCCGCCTCTTGCTTCAACAATCCTCGTACCCGGAATACCAGACTTCGTCCGCTTTTCCGGTCACGTGGGCCAGCGCCGTCGCTGGTCGTGAAAACGGCTAACTACGTCGCCGGTTTACTGGCTTGAAACAGGAGCAATTGCCATGGCAGCCATCATTAATACGAATATCCAGTCGCTCAATGCACAGCGCAATCTGAGCTCTTCCCAAAGCCAGCTGGCTACCTCCATGCAGCGCCTGTCTTCCGGGTTGCGCATCAACAGCGCCAAAGACGATGCAGCGGGCTTGGCCATTTCGGAGCGCATGACCACGCAAGTTCGCGGCCTGACGGTGGCGATGCGCAATGCCAATGACGGTATTTCGCTGGCGCAAACCGCCGAAGGGGCGCTGGGCTCTCTGGGCAATAACTTGCAGCGCATTCGCGAGCTGGCAGTGCAAGCGCGCAATGCCACCAACTCGCCCGAAGACCGTGCAGCACTGGATACTGAAGTGCAGCAGCTCAAGGCTGAAGTGACCCGCGTGGCGCAGCAAACAAGTTTTAACGGCACAAAACTGCTGGATGGCTCGTTTACCAATATGGCGTTTCAGGTGGGGGCCAATCAAGGCCAGACCATTGATATCTCGTCCATCGTGAATGCGAACGTGGATGCACTGGGCAACTGGAACAGCGTGCCCGTGCCATCCAAGTTAACAGGCAATACCATCGTGGGCAGTGACACGCCGGTCACCGTCCCCGCCAAGACCACGTGGAGTCTTTCAGGGCCTAAACCAGACGGCTCTTATGACACCTTTAATTTGTCTATCAATGGTGGCGCGAATGTGGCAGTTACTGCGGTGCCGGCTTCCGCTACGAATCCAGCGACACAAACGGAAATTATTGCTGCTAAAGCTGCGTTAGCCACTAACATCCAAGCCGCACTCAATAACGTAGCCAATGGTATGGGCGCTGGTGCGGTCAGCGTGAAAGTGGTTGACGACAAGATTGAAATTACCAACAACTCAACGAGCAGTGCGGTGGTGACGCCTACGGTCACGGCTCCAGCTACCTCTGCCATTGGCACGGCGGCACTGAGTGTGAGCAGCGCCAAAAACGTCACTTCTGGCGGTATGCCTGCGGCCAGTGTGCAAATCAATGGCGTGACATTCACCCTGCCTGCACAAGAAAGCGCCAACAACCGCATCAATGATTTGGTCACCCAGATCAATGCAGGCAGCACCGTGCCGAAGGTGCAGGCATCGATTGTGAACGGCGCGCTGTCTTTGACATCGTCCAACGGCGATGTGGTGGTGGGCTTGCCAGCGCCTCAACCCACGCCCGCCATGACGCCTGACACCATTGCCAGCGCCACCGGTTTGACATTGGGCACAACCAATGAATCCAATCCTGGCTATGTGAGCGGAACGCGCGGCTTTATTGGCGCTGAAGCGGGTAAAACCGGCTTTGGCGATTTGAATGTGCTGGATGCGGAATTTGCCGATAACGCGATTTTGGCGATGGATGCGGCACTAACGGCCGTCAACGGCGCACGCGCCACGCTGGGTGCGGTGCAAAGCCGCTTTGAGACGACGATTCAAAATCTGAGTGTCAATACCGAGAATCTCTCGGCCTCACGCAGCCGCATCATGGATGCTGACTTTGCCGCAGAAACCGCCAACCTCAGCCGCACGCAGATTCTGCAGCAAGCTGGTACGGCCATGGTGGCGCAGGCTAACCAGTTGCCTCAGCAAGTGCTCAAGCTGCTTCAGGGTTAACGCCTAATCGTTACAGACGTTCTGTGCTCAAGTGGGCCGGTTATTGGTCGATATACCGGGTGCAGCACTGTCTATCGGTGGTGGGGATCTTGATTTCTTGCCATCCATTGAATGTCGTCAAGGGTGCGTGCTGCGCGCGCGAATTGACGCATCGGGAGATTTGAATGGCAATTAGCTCTATCGGTCTGGGCAGCGGTCTAGAGGTGGAAAGCATCGTCAGCCAATTGGTGGCGCTGGAGTCCAAACCTATCGCCAGCTTGCAGACCAAGGCGGCGGGCATTAACACCCAGATTTCGGCATTCAGCCAGTTGAAATCGCAAATTTCGAACCTGCAAGATCAGGCGGCCAAGCTCACCCAAAAAAGCACCTGGCTGGGCAATACGCTCACGTCCTCTAACGCATCAACCGTCAGTGGTACGGCCTCATCCAAAGCGGTGCAGGCCACCTATGACGTGGCGGTCTCGCAAATGGCGTCAGGCCAAACCGTGGGCTCCGGGCTGGTGACGGCCGGTGCAGCGCTGGGTGAGGGAAAACTGACCATCTCTATGGGCCAGTGGGGCACTACCACGGAGCAAGGCGTCTCCAGCGGTTTTGTTCCCGGTACGGGGGCCAACGCAAGTTTTGAGGTGACGATTACGGCAGAAGAAAATTCGCTGTCCAAAATTGCCGCCAAAATCAATGCAGCCAAAGGCGATGTGACGGCCACGGTGCTCAAAGATCACACGGGTGAGCGTCTGGTGCTGCAATCCAAAACCACGGGGGAGCCTTCGGCTTTTCAAGTGCAAGTGGAACAAACACAAGGCTCGGGCCTGCAGCAGCTGGCCTATGACGGCAGCAATGCAGCGGGCACCATGAGCCGCTCCGTGAAGGCGCAAGATACGCTGGCCACCATCAACGGCATTCAAATGGCATCACACACCAGCACTTTCACGGAAGTGGCCGAGGGTGTGACGCTGACGGTGTCGCAAAAAATGGCCAACGATGCAGTGCCAGTGCGCATCACCATCGCCAACGATACGGGCACAGCCAAATCGGCACTCAAAAATTTTGTGGAGTCGTATAACGCGCTGACCAGTGCGATATCGACCATGACGGCCTACGACAAAGACAGCAAATCTGCGGGCTCGTTGCAGGGCGATTCCACCGCGGTGAATCTGCAATCGGCTTTGCGCCGCATTTTGTCGGGCCCGGGCGGCTCAGGCGGTGCGTTTGGCAGCTTGTCTCAAGTGGGTGTTGCCTTCCAAAAAGACGGAACGCTCAGCATTGATGACGCCAAGCTAGATACGGCGCTAAAAGACAACGTAAGCATGTCGCAGTTTTTTGCGGCCGATGTGGACGATGCCAGCCAAGACGGTTTTGCCGTGCGCTTGAAGGACTTCACGGCAGGGCTGCTGGCTGCAGACGGCACGTTTGCCACCAAAGATGCGACGCTCAAAGCGTCGATCAAACGCAATACGGCTGACCAAGAACGCCAGAGCGCGCGCGTCAGTGCGTATGAAACGCGGCTGCGTGCGCAGTACACGCGGCTCGATACAACCATGGCCAGTTTGTCGGCTTTGGATACCTATATTTCGCAGCAAGTGACAGCGTGGAATAACCAGTCCAAAAATTAAGCATTTGAAGCCAGCAGATGGGACTTAATTCCCCCCTGAGTCTGCCGATAATAAAAGCAGTAATTTGAGAAACTGCTTCTAAGGAGTGTTGTGATGTTTTCCCCAGCTAATGCGCGCGCAATGTCGGCTTACCGCCAGGTGGGTGTGCAATCCATGGTGGACAGTGCATCGCCTCAGCAGTTAATCAAGATGCTGTTTGATGGCCTGCTCGCGTCCGTCAATGCAGCCAGAGGCGCGATGGAGCGCGGTGATATCAATGAAAAAGTGCGTCACATTGGCAAAGCCGTGCGTATTTTGCAAGAAGGTTTGCTCAGTGCTCTGGACCGCGAAAAAGGCGGCGAGCTGGCTGCTAATCTGGCCTCGCTTTACGACTACTGCACGACACGACTGACTTTGGCCAATGCCCGCAACGATGTGAGCATGGTCGATGAGGTGGCAAGCCTGTTGGGCACAGTGGCCCAGGGCTGGACAGAAATAACAAATGCGCCGGCGACTGCTGGTGCTTAAAAAATATGGAGCACACTTTGATCGACTTCTACCGCGCCATTGAGGAAAGCAGTGCCAAGATGCTGCGAGCCGCACAGGACAAAGACTGGGATGGCGTTGCGCGCTACGAGGGCACTTGCGCTGTGTTGATTGAGCAGCTGCGCTTTCGCGCTAACGATGAAAAGCTGGCACCCGATCTGCGCAAAGAAAAGGCGCGCATCATGCAGCGCATCTTGCGCAACGATGCCCAAATTCGTGTGTTGGCCGAGCCTTGGCTAGCAAGCTTTGAGCACATGTTTGACGGCCAACCGCATGTGATGCACTGAGCATCAAGCACCACATCAAAAAGCCCTGCAGCAGCGATGCTTCAGGGCTTTTAGTTTGGCTAAGAATTTACAAGAAAAACGCCTCTAGTCAAATGGCCACCTTGACTTGTAGCTATCAAATTTAAATAATGCCTAAACAGCAGCCCATGAAAAAACCGCCTAGTTGCAGATCCGCATCTGCAACTGAGGCGGCTTCGTTTTGATGCGATTTAATGCGCGCGCATCTTGGTGCGCAGGCGGGCGATAGCTTGGCTGTGCAGCTGGCAAACGCGAGACTCGGTTACACCCAGCACAGCAGCAATTTCTTTGAGATTCATGTCCTGCTCGTAGTACATGCCCATCACATACTGCTCACGCTCGGGCAAATTCTTGATGGCATCGACCAGCGCCAAGCGCAGGCGCTGATCGCGCAGCAGCGCAAATGGATCAGCCGCTTCATCGGCCACATGCCGCTCCAAGTAGTCGTCGCCATCCGCATCACTGCCGCCAATGTCTTCTAAGTAAACCAACTGCGTGCCGCGCACTTTGCCCAGCAGGGATTGGTAGTCATCCAGCGCCATGCCAAGCTCGGCGGCGATTTCAGACTCTTGTGGCGAGCGGCCCAGGCGCTGCTCCAGACGGCGCAGCGCCTGCTCAATGTCTTTTTGGCTTTTGCGGGAACTGCGGCTCATCCAGTCGCCTTCGCGCAGCTCATCGAGCATGGCGCCGCGAATGCGTTGGCTGGCGAAAGTGTCGAATTGCACGCCTTGCTCGCTCTCAAAGCGCGATAGCGCTTCGGCCAGACCGATCATGCCGACCTGGATCAAATCATCGAGCTCTACATTTGGCGGCAGTTTGGCGATCATGTGCAGGGCAATCCGACGCACAAGCGGCACGTGCTGACGAATCAGCGCATCGCGGTCGAGTTGGCCTTTGGCGGTGTACATATCAGTCAATGGCTCCAGGCAAGAGATTCAGGCTCTGCAAGCCCAGTGGACTGGGAGTGCATGGGCAAGATACAGGCTGTCTTGAGCATGTGCAGTGTGAGCTGATGCAAGTCACTGGCTTGACGCCAGCGCAGGCGCATAAGCACCGGTGCATCGCCCAGGTGGCGCTGCGAACACTGTAGCAGAGCATTCAGACGCTGTAAGCGTGTCTGAGCATTTTGCTGAGCCGTGAGCACGCTGCTTTGCTGGCGGCTCCAGTCGTATTTTTGCGGGCCTTCTGCGGCAAGCGGTGACTCTAGCGCGGCAATCGTGCACTCCGCGCCCGCAAACACGGAAAGGTGTTTGAGTTGGCGATAGCTGTCGATCAAATGATCGGCATCAGGCGGCACGACCAGCAGGGGTTGCAGGCCTTGGCCCTTGCCTTGAAACAGCGGCGTTAGCGCATCACTGCTGGCGTAGAGGATGACCGTGGTGTAGTCACGCACATAGGCTTGCAGCGTGCTCAATAAATCCATCCCCATTTCATCGGCCGTAAGCTTGAGCTGTTTGAGCCCTTGGCGTGCCGGCAAACTGGCAACTGAATGGTTATCGCTGAGCGACGAACGTAGCCCTGCTTGCGCCTGCCACGCGTGCTGCACCAGCAGTTGTGCAAGACCGGGCTGGTGCAGAGATTCGGTCTGACTGCCATCGAGCAGCAGCACTTTTTGGCCCAAGCGCTGTAACTGAGCGCATAGCGGCCAAAGCACCGCCTGCTCTGCCGCCGCACCCGATGCACTGTGCAGCACAGCCAGCACGCGCAGACCTGAGGTGCTGGTATCACTGACATGCAAAGCCATGCCTTGATGCAGGGGTGAGCGTTGCTCAAGCATAGGCGGCCTCTGCACCATGAGCCGATGCGGGGGTGAAGAAAAAGTCCATATCCAGCGACTGCGGATCAAACGCAGTCTTGGTCGCCGAGCGCATGGAAGCCGACACCAGCAACTGGGCGTTGGCACGTTCAAAATCTTCTGGTACGCGCTGGCCGTTGGTTACGCCGCGCAACTGCATTTGGTGGCGAATCAGGGTGTCGACCGAGGGGCCGACCTTAACCGCTTCATCCACCTTGGTGAGGATGGCTTGATGGGAGCCACGGGCCTTGAAGGCCTGCATGACATCGTCTTGCGCATCGCCTTGGGCCGAGGCATTGATGGCCAGCAACTGCTGCACGCCCGCAATGTCCAGCACATCCATGATTTCGTCTTTACGCGGGTCACGTGGGGCGACGCCGGTGGTGTCGATCAGCACCATTTTTTTGTTTTGCAGCAGACCCAGCAAGTCTTTGAGTGCTGCCTTGTCATGGGCTTGATGGGCCACCATGCCCAGCATGCGCGCATAGGTGCGCAGCTGGTCATGGCCACCGATGCGGTAGGTGTCCAGGGTAATCAAGCCCACCGATGATGCGCCATGCTTGGCGGCGCACAGCGCGGCTAACTTTGCGGTGGTGGTGGTCTTGCCCACACCTGTTGCGCCCACTAAAGCGAATACGCCGCCTTGGTCGTGAATGGCGGGCTGCGCGGCATCGGTGCGCAAATTGCGCTCCAGCACCTGCATAAGCCAGCGCACCGCATCAGCTGCCGACAAAGATGCAGGCAGGCGCTCAATCAAGGTGCGCGAAAGTACAGGCGAATAGCCAGCGCGGATGAGCTTGTGCATCAGGCTGGACTGAATCGGGTTTTGGCGCGTTTGACCCAGCCAAGTCAGCGTGTTGAAGCGCTCTTCAATCAAGTCTTTCATGGACTGCATCTCAGCCATGAAATTTTGAGGTGCGGCTGCGGATGCCATTGCTGGCTTGGCGCTTTGGGGCGTGGTCACGCTTTGCGGGGTCTGAATCAGCTCAGGGCGCAACGGGTTGTGCCGCGCCACACCTGCGTTAGCAGGTGCAGCCTTGGCGGCCATCGCTGGGCGATCGTCGTTACGGGCTTGCACGCGCTGGGCAAACGAAGGGAGTGCCTCGCTGTGATCTAGCGACGACTCATGGCGGCGGCGCAGCATGCGTTCACGCACATAGTCCTGAAAGGTCAGCGTGCTCATGGACAGCTGCTCTACATCGTCTTGCACTGAATGCTGGGCCAGCTCATTGATGGGCTTGATGGACTTGACTGACGCGGCCAAGCTGTCGGCTTGGCTTTGCATTTTTGCTTCGCGAGCCTGCTCCTCTTTGGCACTCTGGCGGGCCAGCACATGGTCTAGCGTGCTCATGCCTTCGCCGCGTGCTTGATCACGCACTTCAACGCGCTTGGGCGCAGCCTGCGTAGCTTGCATAGGACTCTCTTTGCGCAAACCCATGCTTTCATCGGCCAAGCGGCGCTCCAGCGCTTGCTCCAAGGATGAGCTGGTCTGTATACCGGCATCGAGGTCCTTGAGCGTTTCTTCGGCTGTGGCCATGACTTCCACCCCATCAGGCGTTTGACGGTTGGACAAAATCAGGGTGCTGTCGCCAAAGATCATGCGCGCCTTGGCCAGTGCCTCACGGGCGGTCGGGGCGTAAAAGCGTTTGATATTCATGCGGATGCACCTTTAAGAATCGGGCCGATGCGGATGGTGTGCGTCTCAGGGATTTCGCTGTGCGCGAGCACCTGCAAACGCGGCGCCACACGGCGCAGCAGCTTGGAAAGAGAGTTGCGAATCACGTCCGGCACCAGCAGGCAAGCGGGCAGGCCCAGCTCTTCCTGTTGATTGACGACGTCGACCGCTTTTTGTGTGAGGATTTCCGCCACGCCGGGGTCCAGCGATGGGGCATTCGGGTTCGATAGTGCTTGCACCAGCAGACGTTCCAACCCCGGCTCAATGGCAATCACATTAAGCTCTCGGGTGGGGCCATAAATCTGCTGAACGATGGCAGGCGACAGTGCAATGCGCACGCGCCGGGCCAGCTCAATGGGGTCAGTGGTCTGCGTGGCGTTCTCGGCCAGCGTCTCGATGATGGTGCGGATATCACGAATGTGCACAGAGTCTTCCAGCAGCAGCTGGAGCACTTTCTGGAACGTTGTGATGGGCACCATTTTCGGGATGACTTCTTCAATGAGTTTGGGAGCCAGCTTGGCCACGTGGTCCACTAGCTGCTGCGTCTCCGTACGAGACAGCAGCTTGGCCGCGTGCACTTGCATCAAGTGTGACAAATGCGTGGCCATCACGGTTTCCGAATCAACGACGGTAAAACCAGCCATTTGTGCCGCTTCCTTTTGCCGCTCGTCAATCCAGTGAGCGGGCAGGCCGAAAGCTGGGTCGGTCGTAGCAGTGCCAATCAGCGGCGTGGTGATGCCGCCGGGGTTGATGGCCAAGAACATGCCGGGGAAGGCCTCACCCTCACCCACCATCACGCCGCGAAGCGTCATGCGGTAAGCACTGGGCTTGAGTTCGAGGTTGTCGCGCACATGCACAGCAGGGGGCAAAAAGCCGACCTCTTGTGCGAACTTGCGGCGCACGCCCTTGATGCGGGTGAGCAAATCACCCTGACGACTTTTATCGACCAGCGCAATCAGGCGGTAGCCCAGCTCCAGCCCCAGCAAGTCCACGGGCTGCAAATCGTCCCAAGTGGCTTCGCCATCACTTTGCACCTGCTGCTGCGGCGCAGGGGTGCTGCTTTTAGCGGCGATGCGGGCTTTTTCTTTTTTATCCAACTTCCAAGCACCCCAACCAAGCAGGGCCGCCATAAGCAAAAACACCGTGTGCGGCATGCCGGGAATCAGGCCCAGCATGAGCATCACGCCGGCCGTAATGCCCAGCACCTTAGGCGACATAAACAGCTGCTGCACGATCTGGCGACCCATATCAGCATCTTTGCCCACGCGCGAAATCACCATGGCCGATGCCACTGAGATCAACAGACCCGGAATCTGCGCCACCAGCGCATCACCCACGGCCAGCAAAATATAGCTATCTGCCGCCTGGCTGGCTGACAGGTCGTGCTGCACCATGCCGATGATCAGACCGCCAATGACGTTAATCACCAAAATCAAAATACCGGCAATCGCATCGCCACGAACAAACTTGCTGGCACCGTCCATTGAGCCGAAGAAGTTCGCCTCTTCACCCACCTCAGCGCGGCGACGCTTGGCTTCTTTTTCGTCGATCAGGCCGGCGTTCAAGTCCGCATCTACGGCCATCTGCTTGCCCGGCATCGCATCCAACGTAAAGCGGGCCGAGACTTCGGCGATACGTTCGGCGCCCTTGGTAATTACCACAAAGTTGATGACCACCAAAATGCTGAACACGATCAGACCCACGGCAAAGTTGCCGCCAATCAGAAAGTGACCAAAGGCCTCAATCACCGCGCCCGCAGCGCCGGGGCCGGTGTGGCCTTCCATCAACACCACGCGAGTCGATGCCACGTTCAGCGACAAACGCATCAGCGTTGTCAGCAGCAGCACCGAGGGGAAGGCCGCAAAGTCCAGCGGCTTAATCATGTAAGCCGCCACCATCATCACCATCAGCGCAATGGCGATGTTGAGGGTGAAGAAGGTGTCCAGCAACCAAGGCGGAACCGGCAGCACCATCAGGCCCAAAATGGCCACGATCAAAAGCGGAGTCGTCAGCCCTTGCAAAGCAGCCGCATCAATGCCTGACCACTTCTGAAAATTTTGCACAGGATTGGACTTCATCACACATTACCTTTTTGCGCTGCAACAGTGCTGACGACTGCCTCAGTGTTCGCGTCATTGTTCGCACCCGCTGATTGCTCAGACACAGCATCGAGTGCTGCTTCGGCCTGAGTTCGACCGCGCTGCGGGTCTAGTTCCACAGGCACCGGCGGCTCGCCCATCTCTTCGGGCATAGGACCTTGGCCGCTGAGCGCCGCTTTGAGGCGATACACATAGGCCAGCACCTGCGCCACGGCCGTGTATAGGCCTGAGGGAATGGCCTGATCGAGATCGGCATGGGCGTAGAGCGCACGCGCCAGCATGGGTGACTCCAGCACCGGAATCTTGTGCATACCGGCCACTTCCCGAATCTTGAGAGCGACCAAGTCTGTGCCCTTGGCAATGACCTGCGGTGCCGCCATCGTTGCCTCGTCATATCGCAGCGCCACGGCGTAATGCGTGGGGTTGGTCACCACAAAGTCGGCACGCGGCACGGCGGAGACGCTCGCACGGTCAGCAATTTCGCGCTGCTTTTGGCGCAGCTTGCCTTTGAGTTGGGGGTTGCCGTCAGATTCTTTGTGCTCTTGCTTGACTTCCTCATGGCTCATCTTCAGGCGCGACTTGAACAAAAACGCCTGCAGCGGCACGTCAATCACGGCCACCATCAGCACCACCACCAAGAGCAGCGTGACGCCGGTGCTCAGCCACGCGCCCACCATAGACAAAGCCATGGCCGAGGGCTGGGCCGCCACCGAAGCAATCTCGGCAATGTGGGCGCTCATGTATTTCCAAGCGACAAAGCTCAGAATAATGGTCATCAGCACCATCTTGACCACCGTGGTCAGCTGCTGCTTAGAAAACAGATTTTTCAAACCCGACAAAGGGCTGAGCTTGCCGAAATTGGGCTGAATTGGCTTAAAGCTAAAAATCCAGCCCCCCGCTGCCACGCCCGAGAGCACCGAAGCTCCCGTCGTCACCAGCGCAAAAATGACGGCCACACCCAAGCCCAATACCAGCATGGGCTGCAGGCGCTCGAGCATCATGGCCGGCGTTTTGGCCGCTGCTGCGTTAAAGATCAGTTGCTGGGCCATCGCTTCACGCATGTGATGGATCAGCGGCTGCGTGCCCATCAGCACCAGCACAGCACCGGCGCCCAAAATCGCCAAGTGCGAAAGATCGCGAGAGCGCGCACCCTGACCGTCTGCTCGCGTTTTTTGCAGTTTTCGCTCGGTAGCAGGTAGATCTTTGTCTTGGGATTCGGACATGGCGCACACACGGATGGGATAGCTAGATTGTCCGAATCTAGCGCCCGTGCAATACGCGGATAAGCGGCAGTCAAGCCCTGTTTATGCGCGACTAGAGATTGTTGAGGCTTGTTTGAAGGCCGCGTTGCAATGACAAAGGCGAGGAGACAGTTCTACCTTCTTCGCGACTGTGAGCGAGTCTCCACAGACCTAGGCCAAGATAAGTCCAACCAAGCCAACTCATCAAATTTGATAGCTGTCTGTCTTTAGATCTAAACGGCTAGAGCCTGTTTTTATTCAAGCCCTTCGCGTTTTTAGCACTGTCTCAGGCTTGGGCTTGCAGCTGGGGCATACCCAGCTTGAGCGAGCTGAGCATACGCAGCAGCATGCGGTTGAGCTCTTCGGCCTCCCAGCCTTCTTGCGCACGCAGCTTACGGATAGGCTCAGCTTCGCGACTCTCCAGCGCCTGACTCATTTGCAGCACCGCGGCATAAGGGCCTGTGCGACTGACGATGGCGTCAAAGATGCGCTCACTCAGCGGCGTGCGGCGCAAAATGTTCGCCACCGGCTCGTGCAGCAGCAAATCTAACTGCGAGAAAAGGCTGCACAAATACATCTCGCGCTGCAAGTCCAGACTCACGCCCGCTTCAATCAGCTCCTCAGCCAGCTTGGCGCGCAGCACGACTTGGGTGCGCAGCGGCACCATGTCTTGCTCTACGCAAGCATGGGGCAACTGATCCGCCAGCCAGCGCTCCAGCGTGCCCAGCCCCAACATGACCAGACCACGGCGCAGCGAATCCACACCGCGGCGCAGGCCCAAGGCGGCCGAATTGGTGTAGAGCAAAAAGCGATAGGCCAGCACCGGGTCTGAGCCCAGGATCTCTTCCATCGCATCCAGCGACTGCTCTTTGTCAATGGCCTTCATCAGCCTGAACAGCGCATCGCGCGAAGGCTGAGGCTGCTGCAAGCGGTAAGCCTGCATGGTGTCTGCCACCGGCCAGCCCGCAATGGCCGCGCCTTCATAGGTATCAAGGCAGGCTTGGGTCAACTCAAGGCTGTGCAAGCCTTCGTACATCTGGCCATTGAGCAAATTCAACGTCGGTGCGGCCAAAGGCTTGATGGCTTGCGGCTTGTCGGCGGCTTTAAGAAACGAAGCTTCCTTAAGGGCAGCGGCTCGCACGCTATTGCGAATGCCGCTTGCGCCTTCAGGGGGCAAGTTCAGCAAGCTGCTGGCAAAGCCACGAGCGGCATCGGCTTCTGGCACATCCGCCAAGTTACCACCCCAGACCAGCATCAGCCCACGGGCCTTGGCCTTTTGTACTAACTGGTCAATCGCATCATCCTGCTGCAGCCAGTCACCACGCACCTCAATCCAAGGGCTGCCTTGCGGGGCGTGCTCGAGCAAATTGCACAGCACCTGACGGGACTGCGGCGAGATCAAAAGCGGCGCTGCCTGTCGGCTCCACACCTCATCCACGCTGCGCAAAAAATGCGCCATGTCGGTTGACGTGCCGGGGTCTTCATGGACGTAAAGCTGAATGCCCGCCAAACGGCGCGTGCGGCCCCAAAGCGGCCTGTAGCCAAAAGTCAAAGAACTGAGTGCAGACTGAACCATGAAAGGCGTGGACTGGTGACATACAAACCATCAAGACGGGCAAAGCCCGCCGCGATCAGCCGATGTAGTTGAAAAGAGAGAGCTTTTGCATCTGCGCATAAGACTGCAAGGCCGCTTGCAGGCCGACCTTTTGTGTCTCCACTTCGGACAGCGCTTTGATCATATCGATATCTTCAGCACGTGAGCGGGCACCCTCTTGCGTTAAAGCGCGATCTTGCATGTCAGATTCAAGGCGATCCGCACGATTGAGCTGATCGCCCGCATAGCTGCGCATCGCTTGCACACGGTTCATGCCCGCATCTATCTCACTCATGGCACGCCCCAAGCCCTGCTGCAGCGCAGTGGCGCCCGTCGTGCCGCTTTTAACGGTGCTGATCGCCTGATCGAGCACGGTAAAGAGATCGGTGCGCGAACTCGGCGTCATGGTGAAGCTGTCGCCATCTGCAGGGTTGCCTTTGATACTGATTTGCTGGCCATTAAGGCTAATCGCTTGGCCGTCTACATACGGCGTAGCGGCCACCACAGGGTTGGTGGCTGCTGCATCGCTGGAGTTAATGATGTAGGTGACATCACCGGTGACCGCATCTTTGCTAAAGGCAAGCGTGTAGGTAGCGCCTGTGACCGCGCTGGGGTCGGTGACTGAACCCACATCCGCCCACGCTTTGCCAGAGTTGGATACGCCGCTGCCCACTTCAAAAACGCCGTTGCCGGTGGGCACGTTCAACCAGGCAGCATGGCCATCGAGCGAGACCGGCAGGCCGTTATCACCGCCCGTGTTTTGACCTGCGTTCAGCGAGTTTTGCACACCCGGTGGAACGCTTTGCAAAGGGTTTTCAGAGCTGCCCAAGCCCCGAAAGATAGGCAGGCCATTGGAGTCCTTGGCATTGGCGTAGCCCAAAATCTGCTCACGCAGACTTTCCATCTGCTGCGCCAGCGCACCTCGTGCGACCAGGTCATAAGAGCCGTTGCCTGCCTGAATCAGCAGATCACGAAAATCCTGCAAAGCACCATGGGCCTTGCCCAACTCGGACTCGCCCTGTGCAATCACGTCGCGCTGCCCACCCAGCACACGCTGATCGCTTTCAGAGCGGCTAATGCGCGTACGCGCTCGCTCTGCCTGCGCAGCAGCCACCGGGTCATCACTGGCGCGCAGCACACGCTTGCCTGCCGTCGTCTTTTCCATCAAATCCACCAGACTGCTCTGACGCGAGCCCAGGTTGGTGATGGTACTTTCATACATATTGGCCGTGCCAATGCGGTTGATGCTCATCGCTTTTCTCCAGCAGTCACGGGTTAACGGCCAACGGCCTGAATCACGCTGTCAAAAATGGCTTGCGCCACTTGCAGCATCTTGGCTGAGGCCTGATAGGCCTGCTGGTACTGCAGCAGCTTGGCCGCTTCTTCATCGAGGTTGACGCCCGAAACCGCCGTGCGTTGGCCTTCTAAATTTTGTGAAATGGTGTCCGACAACTTGGCCGCATAGGCAGCGCTTTGCGTGCGTGTCCCAATCTGCGCCATGGCAGTCGAGAAGCCATCGCTGAGCGTGGTTGTGCCATCAAAAATCACGGCATCGCGCAAACTCAGAAATGAGCTGGCGTTTCCTGTATCCGAGCCATAAAAGGCATTGGGTGCAAAGCTCACGCTGTCACTAGTGGCGCCATCAATCGCTGGCGTGCCGCTGAGAGTCACCATGAGGCCTTTAGCCAGCTCAATCGCTTGACCTGAGATAAAGACGCCTGTGGCGGCAACCCCTGAAGCCACTGCAGGAGCCGGCGTAATGGAGTAAATCACCTCACCACCCGCGCCGTTGGCAAAGGACAGGCTGGTACCTGCAGGCAAAGCACCCGCAAAGCCTTGGCTGACCGTCAGGCTAGACAGGCGCAAAGCCGCATCGCCCAGTGAATTAATCTTGGCCGACACGGGGTTGGCTGCCGCCAAATCTCCGCCCGTATGCACCAGCGACTCAATATCATGCGCAGCCGATGCCACCGGTTTAAACAACACAGTCTGGCCGGCCAGGCCTTCGACTTTGAGATCGAACTCCAAGCCATCAATACTCTGGCCTTGAAGCTGGGCCAAATTATCGAACGGCGTGACTTTTCCATCCGACATGCGAACCACCTGCCCCTTGGGTGCATCGGCTGCAAAAATGATTTTGTAATCAGACGCCTTCAGCTGACTGGAGTCCGTCACCGTCACGGTTGGCGTATCCGGCTGAATCCACTGGGCGCCAGTGGTGGAGCCGAACGTCTGCATCGGCACCTTGAACAAGTCACGACCGGCCTGACCGGACAAGGTTAAGCCCAGTTTGTTTTGCGTATTGAGCTGATCGCCAATGGCAATGGCCATGCGGCCCAGCAGGTTGCGACCCTCGGCCAGATCGCTGTTTTGAAACTGCAGCAAACCCGCAATTTCACCACCGCCAGCCATGGATGCAGACAACTCAATGGGCTTGCCGCCTTGCTGTTGAAAGTACAGACTCATCTTGCCGCTGCCGGGGTATTCGGTTGACTCCTGCAAGCTGAGCTTGCCGGCATCCACACCCAAAACCAGCGCTTGGCTACCCCCCACAAACAGGCTCACAGAGCCGTCGTCTGCAGCAACCTGTGAGGTCTGCACGTATTTATTGATGTCGCGCACCACCTGATCGCGCTGGTCGAGCAAGTCGTTGGGTGAATGCCCCGTGGCCAGAGCGCGACTGATCTGACCGTTCAGTGCGGCGACCTGCTCAGACAGGCTGTTGACCACCTTCACGTCATTCATCATCTGCTGGCGCGTGCTGTAGTCCATCTCGTCGAGCTGAGCCGAGGCCGAGCGAAAACGCGCAGCCAACTCGCTCATGCGGGTGAGCACGACCTGACGCGCCGATGAGTCGGTGGGAGCGCTGCTCACATCCGCAAACGCATTCATCATGTCGCTCACAGCAGCGCCCAAGCCGTTGCTGCCGCCCGAGAAAACTTCTTGCAACTGGTTAAGCGACTGCGAGCGCGCAGTATCCGCAGCACCCGCAGCCTTGGCGGCGGTGGCTTGGCGGTTCAGTAACTCGCTAAAGTTGCGCGTCACGGTGGCGATATCAGCACCATTGCCGATATAGCCATTGCCCATGTTTTGCCCCCCCGATGACTGAAATGCCACCGTCTGGCGCGAATAACCCGCCGTGTTGACGTTGGCAATGTTGTGCCCTGTGGTCTGCAGGGCAAGCTGGTTGGCCATCAGGGCGCGTGCGCCCACGTTCAAAAGACTCATGACTGGTTCTCGTTGTTCTTGTTGATCTGAGCAGCGCGATGAGCGCTGATGCCGCTTGCACTGCTTGCTCCACCTGTACTCCGACTGGCAAGCTGGCCTGCGCTGTTGGCATTGCTATTGCCTGCCGCAACCTGGAGCTGCTGCACGCTTTGAATCGCACGGCTGAGCTTTTGCGCATAGGCCGGGTCCGTGGCATAGCCTGCTTTTTGCAACTCACTGGCATAGTCCTGCGCAGAGCCTGTCTTGGCCATGGCTTTTTCGTAGCGCGGGTTGCTGCCAATCAGGCGCGCATAGTCACGAAATGACTCTTCAAACGAGTCATAGGCGCGGAATTTGGCGGTGATCTTTTTGGGCGCACCGTTGATGTATTCGGTGGTGGTCACTTCCGCCACCTTGCCCTTCCAGCTACCTCCGGCTTTGATGCCAAACAGGTTAAAAGAGTTGCTGCCGTCCTTGTTGCGGATTTCGCTCTTGCCCCAACCGGTTTCATGCCCGGCCTGACCCACCATGTAGTGAGCAGGAATACCGCTTTCACTGGCAATGCGCTGCGCGGCGCTGGTGTGCGCCGCCACAAAGTTGTCGCGCCCCTTGGGGGCTGGGGCGTAGGCATTGACGGATTGAGCCGCCTGCGCGGGACTGCCACTCCATGCGCCATGACTGCCCACATTGCGCCATGCACTGCGGCTCATGCTCAGGGTGGAAGGCACGGCAATTTCTGCATCATCTGCGGCCTCAACACCCATGGTGCGCGCCAGTTGTTTGTTGATGGCATCCGTCAGGCCGCCGGGCTGGCCGGCCATGGCGACAGACAGCTGCTGATCGAGCAAATCGGTGCTTAAGTTGCCCTGCGCGCTATCGAGCAGGCCGGACTTCATGGTCGCCTCGCGCATGCTCTTAATCATCTCGCGCATAAACAGCGATTCGAGCTGTTTGGCCGTCTCTCGAATGGCCTGCGGGCTGTTCTCGCCTGCTGCAGTTTTAAGAGCGCTGAGTGACTTGGTATCAACGGCCAGCGCGTTGTTTGTCACCAATGTTGAAGATTGCGATAAAGACATGCTCATATCACCTCCAGCTCTGCATCCATAGCGCCTGCCGCCTTGATGGCCTGCAAAATCGCCAGCAAATCCTGGGGCGTCGCGCCCAGAGAATTCAGCGCCCGCACCACGTCCGTCAGCTGGGGCGAGTTGGGCATGTTGATGACCTTGCCAGCCTCTTGTTTGACCTGAATATCAGATTTCTGCGCCACCACGGTTTGGCCTTGAGAGAACGGTGCTGGCTGGCTGATGACCG
This sequence comes from Comamonas sp. Y33R10-2, assembly GCF_019355935.1. Taxonomy (NCBI): domain Bacteria; kingdom Pseudomonadati; phylum Pseudomonadota; class Betaproteobacteria; order Burkholderiales; family Comamonadaceae; genus Comamonas; species Comamonas sp. Y33R10-2. The sequence continues at coordinate 2,986,298 of NZ_CP079925.1, read as the reverse complement.
GCGTAGTGCTGATGGTGATGGACAGATTGCCGTGCGCAATCGCGCAAGGCCCCAAGGTCACCGCCTGATTGAGCACGATGGAACCCGTGCGCGCATTGATGACCACCTTGGCCGCGGGCTTGGAGGTCTCAATCGGCATCTCTTGAATCTCGGCAATCATGCGCACGCGCGAGCCGGGGTCTGCCGGGGCATTGACCTGCACAGTGCGTCCATCCAACGCCATCGCTGTGCCAGCGCCCATGCGCTGGTTGATGGCGCGAACCACTTTGTCGGCCGTCTGAAAATCAGTTTGATTGAGCCCCAGCGTGATGCTGTTGCCTTCATTGATGGGGCTGGGCACTGCGCGCTCGACCTGCGCACCTCTTGGCACGCGCCCTGCGCTCAGGTGATTGACCTGAACCTTGGAGCCACCTGCTGCCGCCCCTGCACCGGCAATCACCACATTGCCTTGGGCCAGTGCGTAAATTTCGCCATCTGCACCTCGCAGCGGTGTGGCAACCAGGGTGCCACCCTTGAGCGACTTGGCGTTGCCCATGGACGAGACATTGATGTCAATCGACTGCCCCGGCTGTGCAAACGCGGGCAGCTCGCCGGTGATGATGACCGCAGCAACGTTCTTGAGCTGCAACTGCGCCGCGTTACCTGTGGCGGGCAGCGAGATGCCCATTTGTTCGAGATAGTTCGCCAGCGCCTGCTTGGTATAGGGCATTTGCGTGGTCTGATCGCCCGTGCCATCCAGCCCTACGACAAGGCCATAGCCCGTTAACTGGTTGCTGCGCACCCCTTGAATGGCCGCAACTTCCTTGATGCGTGTGGCATTTGCAGGCAGCGTGAGCCCGCAGGCGCCAAAGGCTGCGACCACCATCAAGGTGGCACGTGCCGAGCGCAGTGACAGAAGCGTGGACAGTACTTTCATACCGTCCATTCTCGGAAGAATCAGAACGGCATAACGTTCAAAAAGAACCGTGACAACCAGCCAATTGACTGGGCTTCACCCGCTTGACCCAGGCTGCGCGATTCAACGCGCAAATTAGCCACCTGCGTGGACGCGATGGTGCTGCCCGGGCGCAGTGAACGCGGATCCACGGTGCCCGTAAAGCGAAGCACATCGACGTTGTGATTGACGCCGATTTGCTTTTCACCCGCAATCACCAAATGGCCGTTGGGCAGCACATCGACCACCGTGGTCGCAATCGAGCCCGTAAAGAAGTTGCTGCTCGTCGTTGCGCCAGAGCCTTTGAAGTCGTTCTTATTTTCGACCCCCATGCTCAAGCTATCCGTCAGCGCCTTGCCAAGACTGCCCTTGATCAAAGGAAAGTTGCTGATGCCTGCATTCATGTCGTTAGATCGGCCCACTTTGGAGTCTGAGCTTTGACCGGCGGAAACTCGCTCGACGATATTTACCGTGACCGAGTCGCCCACCATGCGCGCGCGCTGGTCTTCAAACATGGGGCGGTAGCGACCAGAATTGAACAAGCTGCCCGTGGCAGGAGCCTGCTGCGCCGTAGGTCGAGGCTGCAAAACAGGGGGCGCGGTGGAGGGCATATCCACGGGCGGTGGCGGATTGAGCGACACGCAGCCTGTCACCAGCAGCGCTGCGGCAAGCGTACAGACTGAGGAGCTGTGGGAAACAATGGCTTTGAACATGGCTGCATTCCTTTGCAGGCATTGCTGTAAGCGAGCTGCCTGCGACGCGCCGCAAGGCACGCTATCTAAAACAGAGCTTGTAGTCTTTGTTTTTCTTTGATTTCAACAATATTTAATATTGAAACCATTGAATTACCGAGACTTATAGCTCGTCATTTCATAGTAAAAAATCAGAGCTGCGCCAGCTTGGCCAGCATCTGGTCAGAAGTCTGAATGGCCTTGGAATTCATCTCGTAGGCACGCTGTGTCTGGATCATGGTCACCAGCTCCTGCACCACGTTCACATTCGATGCTTCCAGATAGCCCTGCTGAATCGTGCCCAAACCGTTGGTGCCGGGCGTGCCCTGCTGGGGCTGGCCCGAGGCAGCGGTTTCCACATACAGGTTCTGGCCACGCGGCTCCAAACCGGCAGCGTTAATGAACTGACTCATCGCAATATTGCCCACTTGCTGGGGCGCGGCCTGACCCGCCATCGTGGCGCTGACCACACCATCATGGCTGATGGAAATCTTGGTTGCGCCTTGCGGAATCGTGATGCCATTGGCCACTGGCAAGCCGCTAGAGGTCACCAGTTGACCCTGTGCATCGACCTGAAACGAGCCGTCGCGGGTATAGGCAATGGTGCCGTCGGGCATATTCACTTCAAAGAAGCCATTGCCGTTAATGGCCACATCCAGAGCATTGCTGGACTGCTGCAAGCTGCCTTGCAAGAAGTTGCGCGAGGTAGCCACGGTGCGCACACCCAAACCCAGATGCAAGCCCGTGGGCAGCTGGTTTTGCTCCGTCGTTTGCGAGCCGACTTGGCGCAGGTTTTGATAAATCAAATCCTCAAAAACCGCGTTAGCGCGCTTGTAGCCCGTGGTCGAGACGTTGGCCAAGTTGTGCGAGATCACGTCCAGCTGGGTTTGCTGGGCTTCCATGCCGGTCTTGGCAATGAACAGCGAATTAATCATTTTTTCGTTCCTTTCAGTGAACCCGAACTCAGCGGGCAACTCACACACCACAAGCCAGTGACACCGAGCAAGAGCCGCCTCGCGGCGAAGGTGTCGTCCCCTTGGGGAAGGCGCGCAGCGACTCAGGGGTTATCCGTTTCAGCCGTTCAGGCTGAGAAGTTGGCTTGCTGATTTGTCGTTGGTTTCAGCGGTTTGCAGCAACTTCATCTGCTGCTCGAACTGACGCGAGGCGGCGATCATGCCGACCATGGTTTCGACGGTGTTCACGTTCGATCCCTCAATCGAGCCCGACAGCAAACGCGCCGTTGCATCGCTGGGCAAAGCATCGCCCTGCGCTGCGCGAAAAAAGCCATCATCACCGCGCACCAGAGGCTCATCCACAGGCGGCGTAACCAGCTTGAGGCGCGCTACCGCCACCGGCATTTGGCTGCCACTTTTGGCCGTCAGCGTGCCGTCTGAACCCAGCGAAATCGAGGACTCTGGCGGAATATCAATCGGAGCACCACCATCGGACAACACAGCCTGACCATTGCTGTTGACCAACTGGCCCTGCGGCGAGACTTCAAAGATGCCGTTGCGGGTATAGGCTTCTTGGCCATCCATACCCTGCACCGCAAACCAAGCGCGGCCCATGGCCATGGCATCCATGGCGCGACCGGTGCGCTGGGCGGGGCCGGGCGTGTCTTGGTAACCCGACGTAGCCTCCAGCGCAAACACCCGCGTGCTTGCGCCACTGCCTTGCACCGGAACCGAGCGAAAGGTGGACATCTCGGCACGGAAACCATTGGTGCTGGCATTGGCCAAGTTGTGCGCGAGCACGGCTTGACGCTGCGCTGCCGCATTGGCCCCCGTCATCGAGGTGTAAATGATTTTGTCCATGCTGATTTCTCCCCCTGAGTCGCTTCGCGCCTTCCCCCTCTCTCGCTTCGCGGGAGGGGAACGACATCCTCGCTGCGGGGCGGCCCTTGCTTGATGTCTCTCGCTTGGACCACGCCCCTATTTCAGTGCAGTTGATTCGTTAAAGTTAAGCGCCTTAATCAGCGCAGATTGACTAAGGTCGAGAACACCTGATCCTGCGTCTTGATGGTCTGTGCGTTGGCCTGATAAGAGCGCTGAGCCGTCATCATGTTGACCAGCTCTGCAGTCAAATCGACGTTGGACTCTTCCAGAGAACCAGCCTGCAAAGAGCCAAAGGTCCCGGTCTGAGCAGAGCCATTGAGTGCAGGGCCGGAATCGGCGGTCTGCACCCATTTGTTATTACCAATCGAGCCAAGACCCTGTGTATTGGTAAAGGCGGCCAGAGCAATCTGTCCTTCGGTTCGCGTGACACCGTTGGAGTAAGCAGCAACGATAGAGCCATCGCGCCCCACATTGATGCCCGTCAGCGCGCCGGAGGTGTAGCCATCTTGCTTAAGACTGCTGACTGCAAACTTGGTGCCGAACTGGGTCAGGCCACCGAAGTCAAATGCCACATTAAACGGCGGCAAGCCATTAGGATTGGCTGTGCCGCCGTTAACGCTCAGATTCAGCGAAGTGCCGGCTCCAGGCGTGACACCCGTGAGTTTTCCGCTGGCATCGAACGTCGCCTGACCGATGGAGACTGCAGCCGTATCCAGCGAGTTGAAGATGTTCCAAGTATTACCCGTAGCATCTTTTTCAAAGTACAGATTCACGGGGATGGCAGTTCCCTGTGTGTCATATACATTGAGCGAAGTGCCGTAAGTGGCACGCGGCGTGGCTGCAATAGGCGGCGTCGCAGTCGCATCGCCTGCAGCCAGCGCCGCGCGTGAATCCAGATTCAGCTCCAAGCCCACGGTCAATGTCTGCTTGGCAGGAATAGGCTGACCCGTTGGAAAACTCAGTGACACGGGAGTGGCACCTGACTGAATTTTTCCGGTCTGTGGATCGACCATATAACCCATGACATTGTCGTTATCGACAGTCTTGAGGTTGCCCTCTTTGTCGAGGCCAAAGTTGCCCGCGCGGGTGTATGCCGTGCTGCCATCCGCCTGCTTGACCACAAAAAAGCCGTTGCCGTTGATGCCAATATCAAGGCTGTTGCCAGTGGAGGTCAGAGAGCCCTGACGGAACTGCTGGGACACCGCCGCCACATTCACGCCAATGCCGCTGCTCTGGCCGCTGGCCGAACCGATGGCGCTGGCCACCATTTCGGCAAAATCCGCACGCGAGGATTTAAAACCTGTGGTGTTGGAGTTGGCAATATTGTGGCCAATCACATCCAGGTTTTTGCTGGCTGCGTTCAGACCTGAGAGGCCTTGTTGGAAACCCATGGTTATTCTCCTGCGGGGCGGTTAATCAGTAAAAGATGGGGACGTCGACTTAGTAGACGGCCTTGACGCCCGTGTAGGCGATGGCTTTGCCGTTATCGAGCTCAAGCATCAAGCTGCCGCTGCCCGCGCTGGCTGCAATCACGGCATGTGGCGCCAGCGCTGTAGACGCCACGGCGGCAGCGCCATTGGCGGCCTGCACCGAATAGCGCAGCTGAGATTTGTCGCCGCTGTATTTAGCGGCACCATCCCAAGTGAAATAGTTGCGACCTGCAGTGCCAGAGGCGAGGTCGATGGTGTCCACCAGCTCGCCAGTGGCGGTGGTGATCTGAACCTTGACATTGGCGGCAGGGCCTTCCAGATCAAAGGCAGCGGTTTGCTTGCCATCCACAGCCGTACCCAAGGTATTGCCCTCGGTCAGCACGGTGCGGCCGATCATGGAGGTGCCCTGCAGCATCTGCATGGAGGTGAACTGGCCAGACATGGACTGCATGGTCTGGTTCAGTTGCTGAATCCCTGTCACCGTGTTGATCTGCGCCATTTGCGAGGTCATCTGAGCGTTGTCCATGGGATTCATGGGATCTTGGTTGTTGAGTTGCGCAACCAAGAGCTTGAGAAAGCGGTCCTGCGACTCATTGGCGTCCGTGACCGAGCTTTTGACGCTGCTCGCGGCGGATGCGGTGCTGCTGCCATCGACACTGTTTGTTCCGTAGATCATGGGTGCGTTCCTAGGCTTACTGGCCCATTTGCAAAGTCTTGAGCAGCAGCGACTTGGCCGTGTTCATGACTTCTACGTTGTTCTGATAAGAGCGCGAGGCCGAGATCATGTTGACCATCTCGTCTACAGCGCTCACGTTGGAATGGGTGACATAGCCTTCGCCATCCGCTAACGGGTGACTAGGGTCATGAATGCGGCGGCCTGGCGTGCTGTCTTCGCTAATCGCGTTGACCTTGACGCCCGCACTCGCATCGCCGCCCATGGGCACAGTCTGAAACACGACTTGGCGTGCTTTGTAGACGCTGCCATCAGGGCCGGCCACTGCATCGACGTTGGCCAGATTCGAGGCGACCACGTTCAGGCGCTGCGACTGGGCGCTGACGGCGCTGCCCGAGATATTGAAGATGGAAAACATCGACATGGTGAAGCTCCTGGTCTTACTGGCCTTGAATGGCGCTGAGCATGGTTTTTGACTGGCCATTGATGAAGCGCAGGGTCGCTTCGTAACGCACAGAGTTGTCCACAAAACTGGCACGCTCGCGGTCCAGATCTACGGTGTTGTTGTCTAAGCTGGACTGAGAGTTGACCGAGTAGCCCAGCTGTGCCTTGAGCGCGTCATCCGACGTCTTTGCCTGCAAAGGAATATGCCCAGCCGCCGCCTTAGTGGCCATAGTGGTCGTACTGGCCTGCATCGCAGCCTTGCCTGTGCCAGTGGCGGCCATCAAGGCTTCCCGGAAATTGAAGTCGCGCGCCACATAGCCGGGGGTGTCGGCATTGGCGATGTTGCTGGCAATGGCACGCTGGCGCTCAGCGCGCAGCAGCAGCGCCTCGCTCTGGAAGTCCAGTCGTTCCGTCATTTTGTTCAGCATTGCGGCCTCGCTTTCAGAAATTCAATGCACCAGTGCCCACAGACTGCGGCATGCGTGGATTATGAAAATCACCCAGCAAAACTAAAGCGCGAAGAAAGCGGTATTGCGCTTCTACTTCAGCCCATTGCCGAAGCGCTGCTGCACCTATATTTGCAGCCAAGGTCTGCTGCTCTTATTTCTGCAGGCCTCACTCAAGGATTGATAGATGCTTGCTCGCCCCGCTTACCGCTCTACGCTGCGCCTCATGCAGGGCATGGCTGCGGCATGGGCGATCTTCTGTTTCAGCGCTTTGCTGCTGGCCAAAGCCGCTCAAGCGGATGATGGCTCTGCGCAGCTCAGCCAAATCGGGCAGCGATTTATTGACTCGGCTCTTCACCAGCCTGCTGCTGATGCACCGCCAACTAGCAACGGCATGCCCTTGCGCATGGAAGTACAGATGGGTCAACTCGACTCACGCCTGCGCTTGGCAGCTTGTGCACGGGTAGAGCCTTATCTGCCTGCTGGCAGCCGCCTTTGGGGTCGAACCCGGCTGGGCCTGCGCTGCGTGCAAGGCAGCGTGCCGTGGAACGTGTTTTTGCCCATCACCGTGCGCGCCTACGGGCCGGCTTGGGTGGCACAGGGCCACATTCCCGCAGGCAAGATCCTAAGCGCCGAAGACGCAGCCCTTTCCGAAGTGGATTGGGCTGAAGACAGCGCCCCTGTTTTTGCCAATGCGCAGGACTTTATTGGCATGGTGAGCGCTCGCCAACTGGCGTCTGGTCAGGCCTTGCGCCAGAACATGGTGCGCCCACCCTCGCTCTTTAGCGCCGGCTCACCCGTGCAAGTCATGGTCAACGGCGGCGCATTCAGCGTTTCGTCCTCAGGCAAGGCCATGTCTGCCGGCGGCGAGGGGCAGCAAGTTCGGGTTCGCATGGATAATGGCCGTCTTGTGACAGGAACGGTCAATGCCAGTGGCGTGGTTTATGTTCAGTAAATCAAGAGCAACGACTCACTTTTCTGAATCCATGTCAAAAATTCCTCAAGTTTCACGCGCCCTTGCCGAAAGCAAGGCTACAGCGCCCTACGCCGATACAGGGCGATTGGAGAACCAGCATGAAGATAGGTAACAAGCCGGATCTGCCGCAAGCCCCCGCGGCGACCAAGCAGGCTGCGAAATCTGCAACGACAATTGCTGCCGAAGAATCGACCAAGGGTCTTCCTGATCGAGCCGCCGGTGTTCCTGTGTCTTTCTCTTCCTCGGCTCGCGCCTTGGATAGCCAAAGCCGTACCAATACCGACTTTGATGCCGACCGCGTCAAGGCGATGCGTGAAGCCATTGCCAATGGCAGCTTTCGCGTCAACGCCGAAGCCATCGCAGACAAGCTGCTGGATAACGCAGAAGAATTTTTGGTTCACGCTCGCCACTGAGTGTGTTTGAGCGTTTGAACAGAGGCTGACACTATGACTTTGCAGGAAATGCTCGACTCGCTGGATGCGGTGATTCAGACCGTCTCGGCATCACTGCAATCATCTGATGCCGCTGTGCTGGAGCAGTCCAGCACCCGCCTGCGCGATGCCATGGTGGCATTCTCTCAACTCGTTAAACGTTTCTCCAGCGATGACTGGACGCCCGCCTTGCGCGAGCGTGCTCAAAAGCTCGATAGCAACATCTCTTTGGTGCGCGACCAACTCGCACGCCTTAGCGTGCTGAACCAGCGCCGCGCACAGGCGCTGATTCCTACTGCAGAGGACAGCACGTACGCAACCAGCCTACGGGGCGCCTCTCAATCAGGCCGGGCACGCATTTATCGCGCAACTAGCTGATCAATTTTGATGATCATAAAAAAAAGGCGGACCTTCGAGTCCGCCTTTTTTGTTTTACTGCTCACCCTCGCTGATCTTCACAGGCCGCCAAGACCAGCGCCCGTAAGCTTGAACGGCTCCAGGCGGCAGCGGATCTGCCCCCTCAAACACTTCAATGATTCGAGCGTTGGGCAGCTCTTCTTTATGAATCCAAGGGCTGTACTGCAAGTTACGGTCCACAAACACGCGGGGGCGCTCTGGCATCGCTAAAGAGATACGACCCGCCAGAGCCTGCGGGCCAATGATGATGTCCACCGGGCCACCCAAGGCCTTATGCGCGGCAGGAGCGATGCCCTCCACAATTTTGGCCATCGGTATATGGTTTTGATGACTGCTTTTGTAGCCTGATATGCCCATGGGTGAGCCCAGCCAAAACTGCAGCAATATCAAAGCTTGCAAAGCCGCAAACGTCACCCAAGCCGCTCGTATGTCTGCGGCACTGCCCCAGCGCTGAGGTGATCTGCGCAGCTCCATCACCGCGGGCACACACAAAAACATAAAAGCCGTGCCCCACTGCAGTTGCAAAGCAGAGCCCATTAACAAGCCTAGCGCCAGGATAAACAGCAGCGGAGCGATGCCCCAAAGCAGCCAAAACTCACGCAGCATCTTGTCTTCGGGCGTTCGCACTTGCACACGCTCTGCATTTGCTTCGGACTTGTCGCCACTGCGGCGCCCCCACCAAAGCGCCACAGCAAGCACAATCCATGCGGGCAGCCCGCGGTTGAAGAACCAATCCAGCGCAAACAAGCCAGATTTCTTCATGCGAGCCAGGCTATCGAGCTGCAGACCCAAAGAGGTCTGATCCGCATAGCGCATAGGCATCCAGTCATGCATTGCTAGCCAGTACAGATGAGGCGCTATTGTCAGCAAACCCGCCACCGTCGCCAGCAAGACTCCCTTGAGATGCACGGGGTTGCGCCACGCACCGATGCGCAGCCACCACAAGCCAATCACCCCCAGCGCCAGCACATACTGATATTTACTCAGCATCCCCAGCCCCGAAACCACGCCCAGTAGCGCCCAAACGGCAAGCGACGGCTTCAGCGTCAAATGCCAAGTCAAAGCGACTGCGATGGAGATCCACAACATCATCACCACGTTGTGGTTGTAGTAGTACAGGCGCCCGCAATAAAAAGTGATGCACAGACTCGCCAGCAGAGCAACCGTCGCATACCGTTTGCCGCGCATGCTGCACAGCAAACGCCAAAAAACAAGCAACCCTGCGAGCGTAACGATGCAGCCCAGCACATAGGTCAACTCAATCGAGGAGCCGGCCATCGCTGCAGCTGCCGCAACAATCCAAGTGGGCAAGGGTGGGTGCTTGTAGTAGCCCCACTCCAGCGAACGAATCCAGACCAATTGTTCAACGTTATCCATGGGAGCAGCCAGCGATGTCACCCAATGGATGCCAAGCCAGATCACGCCAAAGATCAATAAGAATACGGCCAGAGTACGGCCAGACAGAACGAGTGGTTCGTGTTGCGCAGCGGGCATCAGACAGTCATAAAAGAGGAAATTGCACAAGCAAAATTGCAGTTAACCTGAGCGGCCCATTGAGTATAGCGACGGGTGTTTTCTGCAACACAAAACGTTACAAGCAGAATAGGCCAGCGAAGAATAGCGAGAATCAGAACATGACCGACTTCCATGCCGAATACGCACCCGCAGCCCCGCCCGCCCAGTTGCCGCGTCAGCCGTTGCGGCTGAGCTGCGTGGTGCCGGCTTATAACGAGCAAGCCAATATCGAGAGCTTTTTGCTCGCTTTGGCCAATTCGGTGCAAGCACTGACACCGGATTTTGAAATCGTCGTGGTCAACGACGGCAGCCACGACAGCACGCACGAGATGGTCATGCGCTTGGCACAAAAGCTGCCACTGCGTTATCTGGCTCTATCACGCAACTTTGGCAAGGAAGCAGCTTTGTCTGCCGGCATTGATCACACACGGGGCAATGCGGTTTTGTTGATTGATGCCGATTTTCAGCACCCGCTTGAGATGCTCAGCGAGATGCACGCGCTGTGGCAGTCTGGCTACGAGATGGTTTATGGCGTGATTGCCGACCGCGGTGCAGAAAGCGGTGCCAAGCGCATGGGCACCAACCTGTTCTACAGCGTGATGAACTCGGGCAGCGCGGTCAAGCTGCCGCCCAATGCAGGCGACTTCCGCTGGATGGATCGCAAGGTAGTCGATGCCCTCAAAGCTTTGCCTGAAAACAATCGTTTCATGAAGGGCCTGTACGCCTGGGTCGGCTTCAAAAGCGTGGCCCTACCCTTTGTCCCCAAAAACCGCGCCGCGGGTAGCTCCAGCTTTAACCTGCGCCGCTTGGGCTCACTGGCCTTGCTGGGGCTCACCTCATTTACGACCATGCCCCTGCGTATCTGGAGCATGGTCGGTGCAGGTATTTCGCTACTAGCGCTGACTTATGGACTGTGGATTGCAGTGAAAACGCTGTTCTTCGGCAACCCTTTAGATGGCTGGCCCACGCTGGCTGCCAGCATCATGCTTTTCTCAGGCGTGCAGCTGCTGTCCATCGGCATTCTGGGCGAATACATTGGGCGAATCTATGAAGAAGTGAAACGCCGCCCCATTTATCTAGTCGCACACGACGAAGACCGCAGCCCGTTGCGCGATAAGTCGTAATGAATGTTTTGCTCCAGAGGCTGCGCAGTCTGCCGCAGCTGATTCAGTTTGTATTGGTCGGTGGCGCAGCGGCTGCCACCCATTTGGCCGTGGTCGGCTTGCTGGTTACGTTCGCAGGATTAGCGCCGCTACACGCCAATGTATTTGCCTTTTTAGTGGCCTTCATCGTCAGCTACAACGGCCACGCCCTGCTCACATTTTCAAGAGCGCAAGTACACGGCTGGGCGGTGATTGGCAAGTACTTCGCCGTGGCCTGCCTGTCTTTTATCACCAATGAGCTGCTCTACTACCTTGCCCTGCACTGGCTGCATTGGCATTACTTCTGGAGTTTGGCTGGCGTGCTGGTCATCGTCGCTATGGGCACTTTTGTGATGAGTAAATTTTGGGCCTTCCGGGCACGCAGCAGTACATGAGCTACACCGCTTCCACCTCTCGCTCCATCATGCTGTGCGCTGATGATTACGCCCTGCACCCGCTGGTCGATGACGCCGTGCAGCAACTGGCCCGCGCAGGCCGCCTGTCTGCCACCAGTTGCATGAGCACCTCGCCGCACTGGCTGCAAGCTGCGCCTGCACTCAAACCACTGCGCCCCTTGCTCAGCGTGGGTCTACACTTCAACCTGACCGAAGGCCATGGCGGCCAGCACGCGGCGCAGGCGCTGGGGCAGGTCATCCGTCAGGCCTATAGCCATCAAATCTCGGCAGCGCAAATGCGCACAGCCTGGCGCGAACAGCTAGACGCCTTTGAGCAAGCCATGGGCACGCCGCCAGACTTTATCGATGGCCACCAGCATGTGCACCAGTTGCCCGGCCTGCGCACTGCAATGCTTAAAGAAATGCAGTCCCGCTACAGCGCGCATGAAAGGCCTTGGGTACGCTCCACAGCGCCCGCAGCCGGTCTGTGGCGCAGCCCCAAAGCCGCCATCATTGCGCTGCTGGGCGGCTGGGCGGCGACCCGGCAGTTGCGCAAGGCAGCCATCCCCATGAACAAGGGCTTTGGCGGCGTTTACGGTTTTGACGCCCCTGACGCCGCGACCTACGGCGCGCAAATGGCCGGCTGGTTACCGCATATGGCCAATGGCGGCTTGCTGATGTGCCACCCGGCCAGTGGAATCGTCAAAGGCGATGCGATTGCCCAGCAACGCCCTGTGGAGTTTGAATACCTGATGTCTGACGCCTTTGGCGCGTTGCTTGAGCGCAATCACTGCCGCATTCACCAAGGCCCCGTGAAGAACTTTTAAGATGGCTCGCGCATTTTTGCCACGACTCTCTCAAACACCCGCCAGAAGGCCGCGTCCTGGGTGGTCGCAAAGTTAATGCGCATGCAGGCACTCGATCCTCTGCTGGCGTGGAACATAGCACCCGGCGCAATCATGTAGCCCTCATCTAGCAGCAACTGGGTCAGCGCCTCGGTATCCACACCCGTATCTACCCAGCCAAACATGCCTGCAGGCTCGGCCACAAAGCGGCAGCCTGCTGCTTGCGCCAACGCCACGCTGCGGGTGCGGGCCTTGGCCAGATGCTGGCGCAGCCGCTCAGCATGGCGGCGCAACTGGCCTTGCTCCATGCACAGGGCCAGCGCCTGCTCCATGGGGGTCGGGGTTGAAAGGGTTGAGAGGAGCTTGGTGTCCAGCAGCCTTTCCACCAATTCAGGCGGTGCAGCCATATAGCCCAAGCGCCAGTTGGGTACCAGCACTTTGGCAAAGCCGCTGATGTAGATGCTGCGCTGCAGGCGGTCCAGCACCGTCACGCGCGGGGCGTGGTCGGGGGCGATGTGGCAGTAGCTATCGTCTTCCACCACATAAAAACCGTTGCGCTGGGACATCTGCAGCACCTCGTGCGCGCTGGCTGCGCTCAGGCTGTAACCCGTGGGGTTGTGCAGCACGCTGACGCTGACATAAAGCTTAGGGGCCATGGTTTCGCAGTAGCGCTGCATCACCGCCATGTCTGGGCCCTCCGGCCCACGCGGCACGGGTAGCACGCGCATGCCCATGGCAGCCAGCCGCGCATATTCCACTGCCCAGCCGGGTTCCTCCACCATCACCGGGTCGCCCGGCTGCAGCAGGGCGCGGCTGACGATATCTAGCGCCTGCGTTGCGCCCATGGTGGTGATGATCTGGCTGGGCGCCGCTGCAATGCCTATGCGCTGCATGCGCAGTGACAGGGCTTCACGCAAGCGGCTGTCGCCCATGGGCTCGCCATAGCGCACCAGCGATTCACGCAGCGCCGGCCCACTGGTGACTTTGCGCATGGCGGCCACGAGAAAGCTCGCATCCAGCCACTCGGCAGGAAGCACGCCTGCGCCGGGTTGGGGCTTGCCAGCCACACTCTCCACAAACATGCCGCGAATCAGCATGGAGGCATTGATGCGGGATCCGGGTGGCAGTCCTAGCGGCGTCTCGCTCGCTACATTTTTAATAGCGTCACGTGCTTTAACTTCTTGGACCTGAAGCGGATTTTGCACAAAATCTCGCACAAAAAAGCCGCGCTGCGGTCTGGCCTCAACCAAGCCCTGCGCCTGCAGCAAGTCATAAGCGGCCACCACCGTATAAGCACTCACCCCTTGCTGACGCGCACATTCACGCACCGAAGGCAGGCGCGCGCCGGCGGGCAACAAACGCATACGGATTCGCTCAGCCAGACGATCTGCCAGTTGCTCGGTCAAAGTCAAAGCGGCTTGGCGCGAAAGTGAAATAGACATAGCCGTGAGTTAACAGTGAATTGGCAGTGAAAGTAGCGAAATAAGGCAGCGAGCTGTATTGAACCCAAGACCAATACAGAAGAAATAATTGTAAGACTGTCTGTATTGGCACTGTAATGGTCTGACGCGTATATTGAAGCCATCAAACTCGCTTGGCCGCCCTCTACACAGGGACTTGGCAACGCTTTGCTAGCGCTTTGGTCGTGGCCAGCAGCCCCACATGCTGCAAACCATCCCATCGCAAGCTCGTCGCAGTTAGAAGCAATTGCCCGCCAACCCGCACAGGCAAGCTGGCCGCGACAAAATAAACCTTTATGCTGGAGCTCTGTCCCTGCGCTAGTTAACGCTTAGCGAACGCTAGCCAGTGCTGCTGCAGCACAGCATGAGACCCCATTCAGCCAGCCCATTTGCGGGCAGGCATCGTAGAGATCGAGATTTGTTTATGACGACAACATGGACACTGGCAGCACGCACTGCCAAGATGAATTCCTCCGCTATCCGCGAGATCCTGAAGCTGACTGACCGCCCCGGCATCATCAGCATGGCTGGCGGTCTGCCCTCACCCAAGGCCTTCCCGCTGGACGTTTTCACGCAGGCCTGCCAGACCGTGATGCAGCGTGACGGCGCGGCCGCCCTGCAGTACTCCACAACCGAAGGCTTTGCCCCGCTGCGTCAGGCGATTGCTGACTTCCTGCCTTGGAATGTGGACCCCGAGCAAATTCTGATCACCACCGGCAGCCAGCAGGCGCTGGACTTGATCGGCAAGGTCTTCCTCGACAAGGGCAGCCGCGTGCTGGTGGAAAAGCCCACCTATCTCGGTGCACTGCAGGCATTCGCCCCCACAGAGCCAGTGGCCGAAGGCGTGGACAGCGATGACGAAGGCATGGTGATTGCCGACTTTGCCGCCAAGGTAGGCTCCGGCGCTGACAAGGCTCGCATGGCCTATGTGCTGCCCAACTTCCAAAACCCCACCGGCCGCACCATGAGCGATGCACGCCGTCAGGCACTGGTGGAAAAGGCCAAGGAGTTGAACATTCCTCTGGTCGAAGACAACCCCTACGGCGACCTCTGGTACGAGCAGGAACCCCCTTTGCCGCTGGCTGCACGCAACCCCGAAGGCGTGATCTACATGGGCTCGTTCTCCAAGGTGCTGGCCCCCGGCCTGCGCATTGGTTTCATCGTGGCGCCCAAGTCCGTGTACGGCAAGCTGACTCAGGCCAAGCAAGCCGCTGACCTACACACCCCCAGCTTTAACCAGCGCGTGGTGGCCGAGGTGATCAAGGACGGTTTCCTCGACCGCCATGTGCCCACCATCCGCGCCATGTACAAGGTGCAGCGCGACGTGATGCTGATGGCGCTAGAGCGCGAAATGGCAGGCTTGGGCGTGACATGGACTCGCCCCGTCGGCGGCATGTTCCTGTGGCTGACGCTGCCCGCAGGCATGGACGCACAAGCCCTGCTGGCCAAGGCCGTGGAGCGCAATATGGCCTTTGTGCCCGGCGCTCCTTTCTACGCAGGCGATGCGCAGACCAATACTCTGCGCCTGTCTTATGTGACGGTCTCTACAGAGCAGATCAACCAGGGCGTAGCCGCCTTGGCTGACGCCATTAAAGCTTACGCATAAGCCCTGAGGCGCTCCGCGCCTTCCAAACCGGCACTTCACGAACCTCCGTGCAGCGCCGGTTTTTCTTTTTGCCGACAATCCCTGCCCATGTCTGCCCCAGCTCCTACCCTTGCTCACGCCAGCCCTATCGCCCGTCCTTACATGACCGTGGACGTGTTCACGCAAACCGCCCTGCTCGGCAACCCCGTGGCGGTCGTGTTGCAGGCCGATGGTTTGAGCGACGCGCAGATGCAGGCTTTTGCACGCTGGACCAATCTTTCGGAAACCACCTTTGTGATGCAGCCCAGCGCTGAGGGCAAAGCTGCGGGGGCGGACTACCTGCTGCGCATCTTCACCCCAGCGGGTGAGCTTGCCTTTGCCGGCCACCCTACGCTGGGCAGCTGCCACGCATGGCTGGCTCAGGGCGGCCAGCCACGCAAGGCAGATCAAGTGCTGCAAGAATGCAAAAAAGGGCTTGTGCCCATTACCGCAAGCCCACAAGGCGCTCTGTTTTTTGAAGCGCCATCGCTAGACTCGCAAGAAGTCTCAGAAGCAGAACTGGCCCCCATACTCAAGGCGCTAGGTCTTGAGCGCGATCAGTTGCTGATGGCGCGCAGCCTTAATAACGGCTCTCCTTGGCTGGGTCTGCTGCTGGACCATACGGATACCGTTTTGGGCGTGGAGCCAGACTTTGCCGCCCTGCAAGAGCTGGGTGCCAAAGCCGGGCTGGTCGCGCTGTATGAGGCTGAAGACGATGCACCGTTGATCGGCCGATCCAGCCGCGAAGCGCGCGCTTTTGCCAAGCAGGCGGCTGAGGCTGGGCAGGAAAAAACCTCCAGCGAGCAGCCCCGCATGGAAGTGCGTGCGCTGATTGGCGAAACAACCAGCGAAGACCCCGTCACCGGCAGCTTGAATGCCGCTCTAGCTCAGTGGCTAACGGGCGAGGGCTTGCTGCAAGCGCCTTACATCGCCGCCCAAGGCGTGTGTGTGGGGCGTGATGGCCAAGTCCATGTGCAGACCAGCGCTGACGGCAAGCTCAAAGTCGGCGGTCATACCGTGACCGTCACCAGCGGAACAGTCCTGCTTTAAACCACCGGCGTCATCACGCAAATCTGGTCAGCCATCACCTCAGCCTCTTGCGCGTTGTGTGTGACCAAGATGGCGGTCTGGCCTGCGGCACGCAGAATGTCGCGCACCTCCAGCGTCAGGCGCTCGCGGGTGGCGGCATCCAAGTTGGAAAACGGCTCATCGAGCAGCAGCAAGGCAGGCGATGGGGCCAAGGCCCGCGCCAGTGCAATGCGCTGCTGCTGACCGCCGGACAACTCGTGCGGGAACTTGGCTCCCGCATCACCCAAGCCCACCACAGCGAGCAATTCATTGACTCGCTGATCGCGCTCGGCTTTGCTGCTGCGGCGCAGGCCAAATCCCACGTTCTGCGCGGCGCTGAGGTGTGGGAACAGGCCGTATTCTTGAAACATCATGCCCACATGGCGCTGCTCGGGCGGCAGATGGGTTCTGGGGCCAGACAACAGCCGCTCGCCCAGATGAATGCTGCCCGCACGAACGGGCTCAAACCCAGCAATGGCGCGCAGCACCGAGGTCTTGCCGCAGCCCGAAGGCCCGAGCAAGCTGGCGATGTGGCCGGCAGGCAGCTGCAGATCAAAGCCCTGCAGCACGGTGTGCAGACCCTTGGGCGTTTCATAGCCCAGATGCAGCTGTGCAATGTGGAGTGAGGCGGTCATTCTTTTAATTCAATTTTTACTTCGATTTCAATAGCTGTACGTCCAATAAATATAAGGACTTAAAGCTTGTTTGACGCCTATTCATTGCCTAGCCGCCGAAAGCTGAGTGCGCGCCAGCAGCACGACGGGGATCAGCCCTGCCAACACAATGAAAAGCGCAGCAATCGCGCCTTCTTCATAGGTGCCGCGTGCCGCCTCGGCATACAGCCAAGTCGCCAGCGTATCGAAGTCAGCCGGGCGCAGCAGCAGCGTAGCGGGCAGCTCTTTCATAGCATCCACAAACACCAGCATGGCGCTGGTCGCCATGGCAGGGCGCAGCAGCGGCAGATGCACGCGGCGCAGTGTGGCAAGGCGCCCCTCTCCCAGCAGGCGCGAGGCCTGCTCCAGCGTAGGGGGTATGCGGGCCAGCCCAGCCTCAATGCCGCCTACCGGCATGACCAAAAAGCGAATCACGCAGGCCGCTACCAGCACCACGCCCAAGCCCATCAGCGGCAGGCCTTTGGCACCAAACAGGCTGGCAAGTCCCGCGTCCAAAGCCAGAGCAGGGGTTAGCAAACCAATGGCGAGCACCGTGCCCGGCACGGCATAGCCCAATGCCGCTACCTGCGCCGGCCAGCGCGATGGCGCGCGGGTGCTGATGCCTGCACGGGTGGACCATGCCACTACCAGTCCAGCGGCCACGGCAATCACCGTCACGCCCAGCGCCAGCCCCAAGGTATTCAGCAAGCTGGACACCAGACCCGCAGAAATGCCTGTGCCCTGCGCAAAGCGCTTGACGCTCTCCCAAGCCAGATAGGCGGCTGGGGCCACAAAGCCAATCACGACAGGCACGCTGCACGCCAGCGTGGCCAACCATGCGCTGTGGCCGGGCAGGCGATGCGGCTCAATGCCGCGCATGCGCTGGGCTGAGCCAAAACGCTGGCGGCTGCGGCCTCGCCTTTCTAACCAAACCAGCGCCACCACGGCCAGCAGCATGGAGCAGGCGATTTGCGCAGCGCCCGCCAGATCAGAGCGCGTGACCCAAGTGGTGTAAATCGATACGGTGAGCGTGTGTACGCCCAAAAATTCAGAGACGCCAATGTCGTTGAGCGTCTCCAGCAGCGCCAAACTCAAGCCTACGACTAATGCGGGCCGCGCCATGGGCAAAGCGACGCGCCAAAAAGCGCCCCAGCGCGTTTCGCCCAGCGAGCGCGCGGCTTCCATCAAATGCGCAGGCTGGGTCATAAACATGGCCCGCGCCGTCATGTACACATAAGGGTAGAGCGTGAAGCCCAGCACAAAAATCGCGCCACCCATGGAGCGCAAATCGGGCAGCCGCCACTGGCGCGGGCTGTCATAGCCCAGCACCCAGCGCAAAGCGCCTTGCACCGGGCCAATGGGGTGCAGCAAATCCAGATAAGAAAACGCGACGATATAGGCCGGCATGGCCAGCGGCAGCAGCAGCGACCAATGCAACCAGCGCCTGCCCGGAAATTCATAGGCCGTCACCAACCAAGCGCAACCCGTGCCCACCACCAGCACCAGCAAGCCCACGCCCGTCAGCAGCAAGGCGGTGTTGATAGCGGCATCTGGCAACACATAGCGCAACAAATTTTGCCAATGCGCCAAGTCTGCGCCCAGCGCCAGCCACGCCAGCGAAGCGATAGGCGCAAGCACCCCCAGCGCAATCAACCCGCTTGCGCCCTGCCACACCAGCCCGACGGGCCGCAGCCCTGAACGAAGAAAAGAAAACATCAAAGCAAAAAGATCACGCCAAGACCAACGACCCAAAAACAGACATGCCCCAACAAAGGGGCTAAAGCAGAAGCGCAATGCTAAAACAAGCATGCCCAAAACAAGAGACAGCAAGCAAGGGCCGCCCCGCAGCGATGCTGTCGTTCCCCTCCCCTAACGCGAAGCGCGTAGAGAGAGGGGGAAGGCGCAAGGCGCCTCAGGGGGTGTTACTTATTTATCAAACCCAACCTTGTCGACCAGCAAGCTAGCGGCCTTGCGGTGCTTGGCAATGTCGGCCAGCGGCAGCGGATCGACCTTGACCTCGCCAATGCTCTTAGCCACGACGGGGTCCAGCGCCACACCCTTGCGCACAGGGTGCTCGTAGTTGGCTTGTGCGTACAGATTCTGTGCAGGCTCAGACACCAAGAACTCCAGCAGCTTCACGGCATTGGCACGGTTAGGCGCGTGCTTGGCTACCGATGCACCGCTAATGTTGATGTGCGTGCCGCTCTTGGGGTCGTTGAAGGTCGGCTTGATGACCTTGATGGAGTCGCCCCACTTGCGCGCGTCCGTGCCTTCCTTGGCTGCCTTCATGTGGCCCACGTAATAGCTGTTGGCCAGACCCACGTCGCAGATGCCGCCCAGAATGTCGCGCGCTACATCACGGTCGCCGCCTGTGGCCTTGCGTGCCAAGTTGGCCTTCACGCCTTTGAGCCATTGCTCGGTCTTGGCTTCGCCGTCATGGGCGATCATGGCCGCAATCAAGGCGGTGTTGTAAGGGTGCTGACCGGCGCGGCTGCAGACCTTGCCCTTGAACTGGGGCTTGGCCAAGTCTTCGTATCGAAAGCTCGCTAGCTTCATGTCCTTTTCAGCGTACAGCACGCGGGCGCGCATCGACAGCGCAAACCACTGGTTATCCGCCGCGCGCAGCTGAGCTGGGATAGCGCTTTCCAGCACCGAGGACTTCACCGGCTGAGTTACGCCGCCATCGACCAAATCCAGCAAATTGCCAATGTCCACAGTCATCAGCACATCGGCAGGAGAGCGCTCGCCTTCCGCCTTGACGCGCTCTAGCAAACCGTCTTTCACAAACACCGTCTTCACACCCACCTTGGTCTGGGCCGTAAAAGCCGCCAGCAGTGGCTGAATCAGCGCAGGCTCGCGTGTGGTGTAGAGCGTGATGTCCTCAGCATGAGCGGACAGCGCAGGGGCGCACAGGCTGGCAACGGCGGCCAGTGTAAACAGGGGGCGTCGAAACATGGAAGGCTCCAGAAGATAAGGGCAGCAGACACACCACCAAGCGCTTGGGCAGTCAGCCATCTTCGCCCGCATTAAAAGGCTTAAGCAGCAAAACCGAATGCAAAGTATGTGGTGATGTTTTTGAGAATCACTCGCATCAATCTTAACTGAGCGGGTGCTTCTGCTCAGCTGACCTCATCCCGAGAAGCTGTGCGGACATAGATGCTCCCTGCTGTCGCCCAAGTGCCAGCAGGTCGCAGGCATGACAGCGCCGCCGCTTGGCAAGTCTCAACATTGCGCCTATGGGAACCCTCCACCTTGTGCGCCACGGCCAGGCCTCGTTTGGCGCGGATGATTACGACCAGCTCAGCGAGCGCGGCAATGCACAAGCCCTGCGTTTGGGCGAATACTGGCGCGAGCGAGGTGTGACGTTTGATGCCGTCTATGCCGGCACGCTCAAGCGCCACCAGCAGACGCTGGCCGCCATTGTGCAAGGACTAGGAGGCGCAACCCCTGAGCCCCAAAACCGGCCCGGCCTCAATGAATACGACAGTGCTGCGCTGCTGCGCGCCATTCACCCCGCGCCGCTACCCAAACCCGATACGCCCGAGCTGTATCGCCACCACTTTCGCCTGCTGTGCGATGCATTGGCCCAGTGGATGGGCGGCACCATCAGCCCGCAAGGCATGCCTGACTGGAATGGTTTTGCAGATGGCGTGCATCAGGTGCTCGAAGAAATACGCCAGCAGCACAGTGGCCAGAACGTGCTGCTGGTGAGCAGCGGCGGCCCCATCTCGGCCGCTGTAGGTCTGGTGCTGGGCACAGCGCCCGAGGTGACGATTGCCCTGAATATGAGGCTGCGCAATATTGCGGTGACTCAGTTCAGCATCAGCCACAAGCGACTGATGCTGCAGACCTTCAACACCCTCAATCACCTTGACACAGCGGAGCATCGCGGCTCGATTACGAGCGCTTGAACTGAGCCTCAAACAAGTTTGAGCCAGCTCAACCATTCCATTGCGGCATAACTGACAGAACAACTTGTCTCTAGTGGTTAGTGACTTTCAGCCGCACACTCTGTGCACTAAAGTTTCAGACAGAAGGACAAGCATGAAACGCCGCAGTTTTACCCAATCCATCATCAGCGCTGCAGCCGGGGCTGCATTGCTGACCGGATTTGCCAGCACCGCACAGGCCCAAGGCCTGTCTAACCGCCCCATTCGCATCGTCGTGCCTTTTGGCGCAGGCGGCGTGGCCGATGTGACGGCCCGCGTGGTTGCACAGCAACTGTCTACCCAGCTGGGCCAGCCCGTGGTGATTGACAACAAGCCCAGTGCAGGCGGCATTCTGGCAGCAGATGCCGTGGCCAAATCAGCGCCAGACGGCCACACCCTGTTTCTCATGTCCAACGGCAGCGCTGTGACCGTGAACCTGTTTAACAGCCTGCCATTCGACATGGTCAAAGATCTGACACCCATCTCCACGCTGGGCTATTTTGACATTGGCGTGGTGACGGACGCCAAGTCACCCTTCAAGAACTTGGCTGAGTTGGTGAGCTATGCCAAAGCCAACCCCGGCAAGTTGAACCTGGGCAGCATCAATGTAGGCAGCACCCAGCACTTGGCAGCCGAGTTGTTCAAGACCACCGCAGGGATTGATGCCCAAATCGTGCCCTTCAACGGCACCCCTGCCGTGGTAACCGCCTTGCGCGGCAAGCAGATCGATGCAGCGGTGGAAATTCTCACGCCCATCATGGGCCAGATCAATTCCAAAGCCGTGAATCTGCTGGCCGTGACGGGCGAAAAGCGCTCGCCCTTGCTGCCGGCCGTGCCTACGGCCCAAGAATCTGGCGTGAAAGGCTTTGTGGCATCGTCTTGGAATGCACTGGCTGCACCTTCCAAAACACCGGCTGCTGTGATTGCCCGCCTGAACAAAGAAATCAACGCAGCTGTGAACAACCCTGAGGTTGCCAAGAAGCTGCGCGAGCTGAATGTGCAAGCGCAGGCCAGCACATCCGAGCAAACCACCAAGCTCCTGCAGTCGGAAATCAAGCGCTGGGGCGATGTGATTGTTGCCGCCAAAATCCCCAAACAATAACTATGCTTTCAGGAGCAGCTAGTTCCTGAAAATATTCGTTTTGAATACAAAACAGCCTGCAAATGCAGGCTGTTTGCGTACATGACGCTCATTTCTTTAAATCGGCTGCGGCTTGTTTTCCACCGTGCTCAAGGGCAGATCGTGAATCTCCCCCAGCAGCTTGGCCAGCCCTTGAGCCGCTGACTGCACCATCACCGCGCCGCGCTCTGCTGTGGCTGCGGCAGAGTTGCCTGCCGCACCTGCGGGGTTGTAATCCTCCATCGCCCAGCCTAATTTTGCGCTGCGGCCATTGCCGATGAAGTGATATTTGCCAGCGCGCACTTCAGAGGTGGAGGCAAAGTTCTGCGCCCTCTGCATATGCACAGTCTCAGGGGCCAAGTGCAGCATCATCGATGTCTCCACCTCGCCGCCGTGCACGCCAAAGCGGTGCTCGTGCGCGCAAAACTGCTGATTGGCGGCATCGTCCACCAAGCCAAACCAGCTGGCGCTGTAGACCAGCAAGCCATGTTTGATACGCAGCTCCCGCGCCACCACATCCATCACGCTGACTTGACCGCCGTGGCCGTTGAGCAGCAGCAGCTTTTTGACCCCGGCACGTGCCACGCAGGCACCCAGCTCCGACCACAGCGCAATCAGCGTGGCAGGCTGCAAGGTCAAAGTACCAGCGTAATTGCTGTGCTCGACCGAGAAGCCAATGTTTTGCGGCGGCAAAAACAGCACCGGCAAGTCTGCGGGCAGCAGTGGCAGGGCATTGTCAATCACGCCGTCAATCAAGCGGGCATCTACCGACAGCGGCAAATGCGGGCCATGCTGCTCCACCGCGCCCACGGGCAGCACTGCGACAGTCTCAGCGACCAACCCATTGGTCTGCGCTTGGGCAAAGTCATAGGCAGAGGCTTGCGCCCAAAAGTGTGAGGGCCAGCGCCTTCTTTCAGCAGTTGTAGTGCCGAACTCAACTAACGAGATATCGTTCATACCCGCATGGTAGTAGACGATGCACGCACTTACCAAAAAAACCTCGACTCGCCAATTAACGACACGGCACTGGTGATAACTACCCTCTTTACGAGCGGCTCACACAACCCAGAAAACCGAAGGTTTGCGCTTGAGATGAGGCCAAGAAACGACGCATCAAGGGTTGTTTTAGCCGCTCAAATAAAACTACTCCAAAGGTATCGACTTCAGGACAGTCTTTCCGGCTTGCTGCTGTATCTCTACCACGGATACTGAACATGCGCGACCATTTGCAAAAGAGATCACTTCATAATCTTTACCCGCTTGAGGAGTAAATTTCACCAAATTACTGGAGCAACTACCTTCTTTATATATAAACGAACTTCCAGGAGCGTGGTTCGCCATACCTATATAAGAGCTTCTAACCTGAACCGATTTACCAGCAGGAATTAAGAATTCTCGATAAAACGCTTTCGATAGAATTCCATTTTTATCTTTTATATTTTTACTATTTTCTGTTTCTGCAATCCCAATACTCTCACTTTTAACCCCACCCACCAAAGACCCGAATGCATCACCCAAACCACCGCCAACATTAACTTCGACAGTTTTATTGTCTGCATCTGATTCTTTCTGAAGAATCATAATAGTTGGCTTGCCATTTTGGCCATAGAGTCGAATTCTTGCCGAATCATCTGGATGATTTTTTTGATATGAAGCAGGTACTTGGGTATTTGCACACCCTGCAGCAACGACAACCAAAGGCAGAAATACAGATAGCAATTTATACATATTCAAATTTATTTCAGTCATTGAGATAAAAAATCGTACCATTTCAAACTTATCGCCACACTTTAATTTGAAGGCTGTCGCCATACAGACACAGTTACGAGGTCTTTGTCCTTCAAACACTCTTACAAACTGTCTGCAAAATTCCCTCATGTCTGACACCAAAAGTACTGAGACGGCAGTTTCTGCCTCCACACTACTCACCTCTCCAGCCAAGCCAAAAACCCGTGACCTAACCCAAGGGCCCATCGCCAGCACTTTGCTGATCTTTGCCCTGCCCATACTCGCGGGCAATGTGCTGCAGTCGCTCAATGGCTCGGTCAATGCCGTCTGGGTGGGCGGCCATCTTGGCGAAGCAGCGCTGACGGCCACCGCCAATGCCAACAATGTGATGTTTGCGCTGATTGGTGCGGTGTTTGGCATCAGCATGGCGACCAATATCCTGATCGCTCAGTCCATTGGGGCGCACAACATGGCTCAAGCCAAGCGTGTGCTTGGAAGTAGTGCTACGTTTTTTGGAGTTATCTCGATTCTGATTGCCCTGCTAGGCTGGCCGCTGTCGCGCCATTTGATGCAGCTCATGAGCACGCCCGAGGCCGCGCTGCCGCTGGCCGAGGCTTATTTGCAGGTCATCTTTTTGGCGATTCCCCTGCTGTTCATGTTCAGCTTTGTGACGGCGGCCTTGCGCGGCGCGGGAGATACCAAAACACCGTTTTGGTTTTTGCTGCTCGTCGTGGTGCTGGATATGGCGCTCAACCCTTTACTCATTTTTGGCTGGGGGCCGGTGCCGCGCATGGGCATTCAGGGCTCAGCCATGGCGACGCTGGTTGCCAATGGAGTGAGCTTTATCGCCTTGCTGGGCTGGCTGCGCCTGCACCGCCACCCGCTGTGGATTGGCCGCCGCCAGCTAGGCCTGTTCAAACCTGACTTGGCGATTGTGCGCAGCCTCATTGTCAAAGGCCTGCCCATGGGCGTGCAGTTGGTGATGATCTCGCTGGCCATGATTGCCATGATTTCTATGGTCAACGAGCAAGGTGTGCAGACCGCTTCGGCCTATAGTGCCGCGCTGCAGCTGTGGACCTATGTGCAAATGCCAGCCATGGCCATTGGCGCTGCCTGCTCATCCATGGCGGCGCAAAACGTGGGCGCAAAGCTGTGGAGCCGGGTCGATGACACGGCGCGCGCTGGCATGCTCATCAACATTGTGATGACCGGTGGGTTGATCGCCCTGATCTTGCTGCTTGACCAGTACGTGCTGAGCTGGTTTTTGCCCAAGGGCAGCGCATCGCTAGAAGTAGCGCGCCACCTCAACCACATTGCCATTGGCTCCTTTTTGTTCTTTGGCGTGACCTTTGTGCTGTCTGGTGTGGTGCGCGCTACGGGCGCTGTGCTCATGCCCATGCTGATTTTGGGTATCGCCATGTGGGGCATTCGCGTGCCTGCCGCCCGCTTTTTGCAGCCCGTGCTGGGTGTGGATGCACTGTGGTGGAGCTTTCCCATCAGTTCGGCGGCATCAGTCGTCATGATTTTGGCTTACTACCGCTGGGGCAACTGGCGCAAATCTCAGATGCTGCCATCAGCGGCTCCCGCTGCTCCTGCTCGTGCTTCTTTAGCGACCACTCCTGCAGCGACCCAGCCAGAAGATGCGGCCTCTGTCGACTGCGACAAGCTGCTGGAGCAATCACCCAGTTGCAGCCGTATTGCCATTCCTGCAGAGGTGGCGGGCATGCCCCCGGGTCCTGTGGCCAATCAAGTCAAAGGCGTGGACTCTTGAGCGTTTGATTCCCCGCCCCTCCCGGCAGCGCATACTGGCTGACAGGAAAACAGGAACCAAATCGCGCTTTCCAGCCCTAATACCGCTCATGTCGTCTCTCTCAAGCCTTCGCCGCCCTCGCCTTCGCACGCTTTCGCTGTGGTTTTTTGCATTGATTTTGATAGCTACCAGTGCATTACCTCTAAGCACTAGAGCGCAAATTCACCTCAATTTATCCAGCAACAAAGCCAGCGCATCAGCTGCCGTGGTGCAAACACCGCGTGTGCGCGCCGAGCTAGTGGCACAGGTGCCCAACGGCATTGCCGCTGGGCAAACCTTTTGGCTGGGTTTAAAGCTGGCGCACGAGCCCGACTGGCACACCTACTGGAAGAACGCCGGCGACTCTGGCCTGCCCACCGAGCTGAACTGGCAGTTGCCCGCAGGCCTGAGCGCAGGTGCAATTGACTGGCCCACGCCCCACGCCCTGCGCGTAGGCCCGCTGGTCAATTACGGCTATGAAAACACGGTGCTGCTGCCCATCCCCGTCAAGGTTGGAAGTGATTTCAAAGCGCCTGAGTCCGGTATGGTCGATGTGCGCCTGTCTGCAAACTGGCTGATCTGCCGCGTGGAGTGCATTCCCGAAAGCGGCGAGTTTGCGCTGCAAATTCCCGTGGGCGGCACCACCGCAGCCAACAGCGAAGACTTCTTTAAGGCGCAGGCCCAGCAACCTGTAGCGCTGGGTGATCACAGCAAGGCCAGCATTCAGCCTGATACACAGACGCAGACACAGGCCGGCGACAACAAGGTGCTGGATGACCGCATCACTCTGCGCGTCACCGGCCTGCCCGCCAGCACTCAAGGCAAAGCGCTGGAGTTCTACCCCGAAAACGCCGAAACATTCAGGCACGCCGCCGAGTCTGGCAAAGACTGGCAGCAGCGCTGGGATGGCAATGTGTGGGTGGCAGAGGGCATCCATTTATCCGACATGCGCGGTGACACGCCTAAGCAACTGAGCATCGTCGTGGCACTCAGCGGCAAGGATCGCACCGAAGCTTTGAACAAGGCCGAGCCCATTGCTTGGCGCAGCACGCTCAACGTTGAAGGGCAATGGACGCCAGCCACGCTGGCCAGCGTCTCCCCCGCTTTGGCCGCAGCACTTGAGGCGAACAAAAATGCGGCAGTAGCACCTGCAACGCCAGCCCCTATCAGCAGCGCCAGCAACACCGGAATTTGGGCCGCACTGCTGGGCGGCTTGATTGGCGGGCTGATTCTGAACCTCATGCCCTGCGTGTTCCCGGTGCTGGCCATCAAGATACTGGGCTTTGCCGGCCACGGTCAAAACTGCCGGGCACAAAAAATAGGCGGCTTGGCCTATACCGCTGGCGTAGTGCTGTCGTTTATCGCGCTGGGCGCGCTGCTGCTGGGTCTGCGCGCTGCGGGCCAGCAACTGGGCTGGGGCTTTCAGCTACAGTCGCCCATCGTCGTGTCGCTGCTGGCTGCGCTTTTCACTGTGCTGGCGCTCAATCTGGCCGGGCTGTTTGAGTTCGGCAGCATGCTGCCCAGCCGCCTTGCCAGCGCACAGGCGCGCAGCCCCGTGGTGGACTCTTTTCTCTCTGGCGTGCTGGCCGTAGCTATTGCATCACCTTGCACTGCTCCGTTCATGGGCGCCTCTTTGGGTTTTGCCATTGACATGCCTGCTGCGCAAGCGCTGACGGTGTTCGCTGCCCTCGGCGTTGGCATGGCGCTGCCCTATTTACTGGCCAGTTTTGTGCCTGCCATGGTTGGCTGGCTGCCCCGCCCCGGCGCGTGGATGGAAACCTTCCGCCGCGCTATGGCCTTCCCCATGTTTGCCACCGTGGTCTGGCTGGTCTGGGTACTGGGCCACCAAAGCGGCATGGATGCAGCCGCTGCCCTGCTAACCCTGCTGCTGGTGCTAGCCGCGCTAATCTGGGCACTGGGCTTGAATGGCAAAAGCCGTCTGGCACTCAGCGCCATCGCCCTGCTACTGATCGCTGGCGTGGGCTATTACGCCGCCCCACTCATCACTGCGCCGCAGCCCGAGCCTGCACACGCACAGAGCGGCGTAGGCGAGCTGTGGCAGCCTTGGTCAGCTGACAAAGTTCAGTCTCTGCAAGCCGCCAACCAGCCAGTGTTTGTGGACTTCACCGCCGCATGGTGCGTGACCTGCCAAGTCAACAAGCGCACCACGCTTAGCAATGCCGACGTGCTAGCTGCTTTTGCACAGCGCAAAGTTGCCTTGCTGCGCGCCGACTGGACGCGGCAAGACCCCGCCATTACTGAGGCTCTGCATGCGCTGGGGCGCAGTGGCGTGCCGGTCTATGTGCTGTATGTACCGGGCAAAGCCCCGCTAGTGCTCAGCGAGCTACTTTCTAAAAGTGAAATGCTTGAGGCCCTGAAAACCCTGTGACTAGGCCCTATGGTACTGAGCAGCTAAACGGCCTAGACTGAAGCTGCACACAAACTGGGTGCAGCCGCAGCTTCACGTTTTTGCCGGCCTTGTAAAGGCTTAATCACTGCGGCCCACCTGAACTCCACAGGAGGTGAGCCATGCATGACAGTCCACTTCGTTCGTCGCCTCATAAGCGCCAATGCCTGCTGCGCGCTCTGGCACTGGCTAGTCTGGCCATTGCAGGCATCACTTTGTCGCTTGCTTGGGACTTTTTAGCCAGCATAGACAGCATGCCCAAGATGCTCTGGCTGCAACAAATGCTTGCGCAAGTACCTGCTGCCAGTTGGCTGTTGATGTTTGTTTGGGGCTTCGCCATTCCGCTGGTCTTACTACTTAGCCTGCAGCAGACGCCTATTCGCAAGCTGCGCACCACCGCACTCATGCTGGCGCTGATGTGGGTTGCCATCACTTGGTATGTGCACATGCCCGCCAGCAGTCAGTGCGACGCGCTGTACAGCTCATGGGGCTGGGCCTGCTCGGTTTTGCAGTGGGGCTTTAGCATGAGTTTGCTTTTGGCCATTGCCGCCTATGCATTTTTGATGCTGGGCCTGATCATCAGTGCGCTAGGCCAGCTGGCTGAGGGCATGGAAAGCGACCCAAACCACGCTGCCTGAAGCCCCGGTAATCAAAAAAGCCTGCGGTGATTAGCGCAGGCTTTTTTTGCGTCAACACTCTATTCAGATTCAGCCTTTAATTTAGCTCTTAATTCGGCCAAACAGTCGCTTGTAACGCGGTGGCAAATCCTGCATGCGCATCATGATGGGCAGGTCTGCCGTGTTGAAGTCGCTGTCCCAGGCCGGGGCGCCCAGTACCTTCGCGCCAGCACGCAGATAACCTTGTATGAGGGCGGGAGCCTCCACCTTTAAAGCCTCTGGTGAAATACTGCTAATGCGCGCCAGCTCTTCAGGCAGGGCCACGCGGGGGCGCACTTGTAATTCAGGCTCGGCCAAATGGCTCTGGCGCAGTTGCTGCCAAATGCGCGCCGGGCCTTCGCCATGAGCCAGGCCGGGGTACTGCATGGGAATGCTGGCGCAGCCCACCATGGCTTCAAGCTGATTGCGCTGCATGAACTCAGCCAACGCGCCCCACAGCGCCAATATCACGCCGCCTTGCCTGTGCTCTGCATGCACGCAGCTGCGGCCCAGTTCTACCATCTGAGCACGCCAGGTGTTGATAGGAGTTAGATCGAATTCCTGATCGCTGTACAGACCACCGGCACGGCGAGCCTGCGCGGGAGTCAGCAGCCGGTAGGTGCCAATCACCTTGTTCTGCACTTCGTCGCAGACCATCAGGTGCTCGCAGAAGTCGTCAAAGGCGTCTATATCGTGGCCGGGTACGGGCGTCTGCAGCACAGCGCCCATTTCTTCGGCGAAGACCTGGTAGCGCAGGCGCTGGGCCTGACGCACTTCATCCAGGTGCCTAGCCCAGCGCACCTGCAGCCGCAAAACGG
This sequence comes from Comamonas sp. Y33R10-2, assembly GCF_019355935.1. Classification (NCBI taxonomy): domain Bacteria; kingdom Pseudomonadati; phylum Pseudomonadota; class Betaproteobacteria; order Burkholderiales; family Comamonadaceae; genus Comamonas; species Comamonas sp. Y33R10-2. The sequence continues at coordinate 2,956,832 of NZ_CP079925.1, read as the reverse complement.
GCGCTGCAGCTTGTGCAGGGTTGTGGAGGCAAGCAAGCGGCGATCTCGATCTCAAAGCCGATACCGATACCGATACCGATTCTGGGGATGCTGTGATCGCCTCAAGTATCTCGGGGTGCCTCATGCCTGCTTTCCTCTCAGTGTTGGACGCAGTTGGCGGCCTGCCTGTGCCACACGGTATGTCTGCGTGCTTTGATTGTGAAAAATGCAGATGAAAGCAGCATGGCAGTTCGGTGACGTTTGCGTGACATCAAAAGAAAATGCTTGAACACTTAGAGGCGCAGACAACGGTGCGGGAATGTCTCCCAGCCCAAAGCCGGAGTGGGCGACAATGAGCGCATGAGCTTCGCCCCCCTCACCAATGACACCTTCCTGCGCGCATGCCGTCGCCAGGCTACTGACTACACGCCCCTGTGGCTGATGCGCCAGGCGGGCCGTTACCTGCCCGAGTACAAGGCCACCCGCGCCAAGGCTGGCAGCTTCATGGGCTTGGCCACCAATGTGGACTACGCCACCGAAGTGACGCTACAGCCGCTGGAGCGCTTCCCGCTTGACGCCGCCATTCTGTTCAGCGACATCCTCACGGTGCCAGACGCCATGGGCCTGGGCCTGACCTTTGCCGAAGGCGAAGGCCCCCGCTTTGCCAAAGTGGTGCGTGACGAGGCCGCAGTGGCCGCGCTGGCCGTGCCTGATATGGACAAGCTGCGCTATGTGTTCGATGCCGTAACCAGCATCCGCAAGGCGCTCAATGGCCGCGTGCCGCTGATCGGTTTCTCAGGCAGCCCTTGGACACTGGCTTGCTACATGACCGAAGGCAAGGGCAGCGACGACTACCGCACCGTCAAGTCCATGATGTACACGCGCCCCGACCTGATGCACCGCATTCTGGAAATCAACGCCGACAGCGTGGCCCAGTACCTGAATGCCCAGATCGACGCTGGCGCGCAGGCCGTGATGATTTTTGACAGCTGGGGCGGCGTGCTGGCCGATGGCGCTTTCCAAGAATTCAGCCTGAGCTACACCAAGCGCGTGCTGGCCCAGCTAAAGCGCACCGGCGTGGACGGTACTGATGTCCCTCGTCTGGTCTTCACCAAGGGCGGGGGCATTTGGCTCGATGAAATGAAGGACTTGGACTGCGAAGTTCTGGGTCTGGACTGGACCGCCAACTTGGGCAAGGCCCGCGCCATCGTGGGCGGCCAAGTCGGCGGCCCCGGCAAGGCGGTGCAAGGCAATATCGACCCCAATGTGCTGTTTGCAGCCCCCGAGCAAGTCGCAGCACAGGCCCGCGCTGTGCTCAACAGCTTTGGCAAGCCCCATACCGACAAAACCACGACCGGCCCTACCCATATCTTCAACTTGGGTCACGGCATCAGCCAGTTCACGCCACCTGAGCATGTGGCCGCGCTGGTTGAAGCAGTGCATAGCCACTCCCGCTTGCTGCGTACTCAGGGCTAAAAACAAAGTGCAGCAAGTGCCAATGCAAATCGCAAAATGGCACTTCCTGCACGCTTTTTAAGCACTTACTGCCCGTTTTTCAAGACAATCGCCTTAGTCATTCAAAAGGTTATTGCCTGACAATCGCTGGCTTCAAATGCAATACATCAGCTACAAATATTTGATTTAAAAGAATTAAATTCAAGAACCCGTGAAATGAAGCGCCAACGACATTTGGCGCTTTTTTATTTTTTACAACCACCCCCATCCGATAGTAAAAAGTTATCCACATACAGGGTAGAAAAAGCAATGCGCGCACGTGCAAGCTCTTGGATTAGTGCTATTTATTAAGGAGTTACAGAATTTGAGCTAGTGTTTACACGCATTTGGCTTAAGGGCTCATCTCAGTTGACAGCGACTCGAAGTCTGATTTATGCACAGATCAGGCAAAGCAGACTTCTTGCAAAAAATTTATATCCAGAGCCCTCTGAAAGCATTAAAAACAAATACAAGTAGTTGTTTTTAATAGATTTTTAATTTTCTCAAAACAAGTGATGATTGACTAAAACCTGACTTGCGATTGACACATAGTCGCTTTGGCGTATTTTTCCTCACAAAGTTATCCACAGGCCGCAAAGCCTTTGCAGGCCTCAAAATCTGCTATAGCTCTGAGAACATCGATCAGATCTGTGACCTTCTTCATCATTTCCGTCCATGCCCCACATCGTTCACGTTGCCGTTCAGACTCCTGCCCACAGCTCCGTTGGCGACCTGCTCAGTTACAGCAGCGATGAGGAACTGACACCCGGCACGCTGGTGCGCGTGCCGCTGGGTAAGCGAGAAATGCTGGGCGTGGTCTGGGATCAGCCCGCAAATGCCGAGCCCATGCCTGAAGGCATAGAGCTGCGCAGCGTTGCAGGCGTACTCGAAGGCATTGCTCCGCTGAGCCCTGAATGGCGGCGACTGGTGGCCTTTGCCGCCCATTACTACCAGCGCAGCCTGGGTGAGATTGCCGTATCGGCCCTGCCTCCCCATCTGCGCGACATGACGCCTGAGCAGCTGGCGCGGCGGCTGGCGCCACCCAAGGCGGCAAAACCCAAGAGCAAAAAGGCACAGACGGCAGCAGAGAAACAGGCCATAGAGACGCAAGAGGCCGTCGCCGAAGTTGGTACTGCACAAATCGTCATATCGCCTGCTATTCCTTTGGTAGCACTCAGTGCAGAGCAAGCCTTGGTCTTTGCGCAATTTGAGCAAAATCCCGGCCCATTCTTGCTCTACGGCAGCACCGGCAGCGGCAAGACCGAGGTCTATCTGCGCGCTGTGCAGGCAGTGATGGATGCCAACCCCGAAGCGCAGGCACTGGTGATGGTGCCCGAGATCAACCTGACCCCCCAGCTGGAGGAGCGTTTTGTGGCCCGCTTTACGCCGCAATACGGCCAAGAGGCGGTGGTCAGCATGCACAGCGGCATGACCAACCCGCAGCGCCTCAAAAGCTGGCTAGCCGCCCACACCGGCCGTGCACGCATTGTGCTGGGCACGCGCATGGCGATCTTTGCCAGCGTGCCGCAACTGGCACTGATCGTGGTGGATGAAGAGCATGACGCCAGCTACAAGCAGCAAGAAGGTGCTCGCTACTCCGCCCGCGACTTGGCGCTGTGGCGCGGGCGAGCCACCCACTCGAAAGTCATTTTGGGCAGCGCCACGCCATCGCTTGAAAGCTGGCACGCCAGCACACCCGCCGATCACGGTGGCTCTGGGCGCTACCTGCGGCTGAACATGCCCAGCCGCATTGGCTCGGCCAGCCTGCCCAAGGTGCGCTTGGTGGATATGACCCAGCAGCCGCGCAAGGCCGTGTTTTCGCCGCCGCTGCTGGACGCGATTACCGAGCGCGTCAAGCGCGGCGAGCAAAGCCTGATTTTGCTCAACCGCCGTGGCTTTGCGCCCGTACTGTTTTGCGCTGATTGCAGCTGGAAGAGCGACTGCCCGCATTGCAGCGCCCACCAGGTCTTTCACAAGGCCGACCGCACGCTGCGCTGCCACCACTGCGGCTTTACCCAGCGCGTGCCCTTTGCCTGCCCCACCTGCGGCAACCCGGACATCATGCCGCTGGGCAAGGGCACAGAACAACTACAAGAAGAGCTAGAACGCCTGCTGCGCAATGTGCAGCGCCCTGACGGCAACCCCACCCGTGTGGGCCGCATTGATGCAGACACCACCAAGGCCAAGGGCAGTCTGGAAGAGCAACTCGCCGAGGTACATGCCGGCGATGTGGATGTGCTGGTGGGCACGCAAATGGTGGCCAAGGGCCATGACTTTAGGCGCATCACGCTAGTCGCCGCCGTGCAGCCCGACAGCGCCCTTTACTCCAGTGACTACCGCGCGCCAGAGCGGCTGTTTTGCTTGCTCATGCAAGCCGCAGGCCGCGCCGGGCGCGATGCGCAATATGTGAAGGCGCAAGACAGCCAGCCGGAGATGTGGATTCAAAGCCACGACGCACAAAACGCCGTTTACGCTGCGCTGCGCAAACATGACTACCCGGCTTTTGCCCAGCAGCAACTCAAAGAGCGGCTAGACGCCGGAATGCCGCCCTTTGCCTTTCAAGCCATAGTCCGCGCTGATGCCCGCACGCAGAAAGCCGCGCAGGCCTTTTTGCTGGCCGCCACGCAGGTCGCACGCGATGCCAAGCTGCCCTATCTGGACGAGGTTTTCATCTACCCCCCCATCCCCATGGCGGTGCAGCGCGTGGCCAATGTAGAGCGCGCCCAGATGTTGCTAGAAGCCACCAACCGCAGCGCCTTGCTACGATTTTTGAATGCATGGCAGCAGTATCTGCACTGGCTGCGCGGCCTGCCAGAGCACAGGCCGCTAGTGCGCTGGCTGGTGGATGTGGACCCGCTCAGCATCTAGGCACTTTTCAAGGCATTTCGGCCTTGACCCAGCGACTGATATACGCAGGCAGCTATCAAATTCAAAGTAAGCACTGACGCCTCACGAAATCCATCAGGATTTGCGCGAATGGGCAGCGCGGCATGACTATTGCATGGTGTAGGGCTCGGCTCCACAAGAGGCCGATTCTTCAATCACGGAGCACTACTTCATGCAGAAAAACGTTTTCCGCCAGACGCTGCTGGCCGCCTCTATTGCTGTTCTCGGCGTTCTGTCCGCCCCTGGGGCAGCGCTAGCGCAAGACGCCTCGCCCGCCACAGCGCAAGCGGCTAAAGCCCAGAGCGCCAAACCCAATGTGGTGGTTCTGGCCACCGGCGGCACGATTGCCGGTGCAGGCGCCTCCAGCGTCAACAGCGCCACCTACGCCGCCGCCAAGGTGCCTGTGGACAAGTTGCTGGCCGGCCTGCCCGAGTTAGCGCAGCTAGCCAATGTACGCGGCGAGCAGGTGTTCCAGATCGCCTCTGAAAGCTTTACCAATGACAACCTGCTGACACTGGCCAAGCGCGTCTCGCAACTCTCCAAGCAAGCCGATGTAGACGGCATCGTCATCACCCACGGCACAGACACGCTGGTCGAGACCGCCTACTTCCTGAGCCTGACCGTCCACACCGACAAGCCCATCGCCGTGGTCGGCTCCATGCGCCCCGGCACCGCCTTATCGGCGGATGGCGCGCTGAACCTGCTCAATGCCGTCAGCGTGGCTGGCTCCAAAGATGCCAAGGGCAAAGGCGTCTTCGTCACCATGAATGACGAAATCAACACCGCCCGCGATGTGAACAAAGACATCAACATCCAGACCGGCGCCTTCAAGAGCCAGTGGGGCCCGCTGGGCATGGTGGTCGAGGGCAAAAACTACTGGTTCCGCGCCCCCGTCAAGCGCCACACCAATAACTCCGAGTTCAACATCGACAGCATCGACAAACTGCCCCAGGTCGACATCGTCTACGCCTACGGTTCAGTGCAGCCCACCGCTGTGAATGCACTGGTGGATGCGGGCGCCAAGGCGATTGTTCACGCTGGCACCGGCAATGGCTCGGTGGCTGACCGCATGGTCAAACCCCTGCAAGATGCACGCGCCAAGGGCACGCTGATCGTGCGCTCCTCACGCGTGCCTTACGGCTTTGTGCTGCGCAATGCCGAGCAGCCCGATGACAAGTACGACTGGGTGGTCGCCCACGATATGCGCCCCGAAAAGGCTCGCTTGCTGACGATGCTAGCACTGACCAAGGGTGCCAGTACGGCAGAGCTGCAGCGCATGTTCTGGGAGTATTGAGGATCACCCCCTGAGGCGCTAACGCGCCTTCCCCCTCTCTCGCTTCGCGGGAGGGGGACGACAGCATCGCTACGGGGCGGCCCTTGCTTGCTGTCCCTTTGTGGGTGTGTGCTTGGTTTTAGATTAGTTATCAAAACAGCGGCTTGTGCAGGTGGTGCTTGCACAAGCCGCTGTTTTTTTGCTATGTCATCAACGCCACGGCGGCGGAGAAGGTTAGGAAGGCAAGGCTAGTTGATACGAGGATGATTCTGGCAATGCGCCCGCTATGCGCGCCGTAGCGCTCGGTTAGCAGCGATACGTTGCTGGCCGATGGCAGTGCGGCCAGCAGCACGAGCACAACCAGTGTTTCGTGGCTCAGCGACAAGCCCATGCTTATCGCGCTCATACCCACCGCCCAGACTAGCATTGGGTGAATGATGAGTTTGGCCAGTGCAACCGGCACATGGTCGTGTGCAGCCACGCGTTCGTGGCTATTCATTTGAGAGCGGGCCAGCACCGCGCCAATGGTGAACAGGGCGACAGGCGATGCGGCACCCGCCAACATATCCACGGTTTTATCGATGGGGCCGGGCAGAACCCAACCCATGGCCGATGCCAGCCCACCCAGCAAGATGGACCAGGGCATGGGATTGGCAGCCATCCCTTTGAACGAATTGCGCACAGCAGTCCAGACACCTTGCCCTCCCGCCAGATCAAGCCGCGACAGCGCGATGCAGGCGGATGTGGTGATGACCATGTCGATCGCCATGCTCAGAATCACCGGCCCTGCGCTTTGCGCACCCAGCAAAGCCGCCAGCATGGGCACACCCATAAAGCCTGTGTTGGGGAAGGCAGCAACCAAAGCACCAAAAGCAGCATCGTTCCAGCCCATGCGCCTGCGCGTCAGCAGCACCGTGGTGCCCACCATGATGGCAGCGCATAGCAAGTAAACCAAGATGACGTTAAGGTCTAGCAGTTGCTCAACGGGCGTCTGCGCACCAAAGCGGTACAGCATGCAAGGCAGCGCAAAGAACAGAACAAAGGTGTTCAACCCGGCAATTGCCGCCTGCGGCAAGACGCCGCGCCATGTGGCGACGAAGCCGCAGGCTACCAGAGCGAAAAAAGGGAAGGTGATAAGGAGAACGGACAGCACGCGTAAATTGTGACAGCTGTAATTTTTGCCAAGAAGAATTGTCAGCACCGACCATCCCCCACAACAAAGCCTGCACAAGGCAGGCTTTGTTGTGGGGGATGGCAAGCGCCAGCGTCAGAGCTTGAGTTCTTTTTCCACTTCCGCCACCTTACGGCGGGCCAGCGCCAAGTTGGAGCGACTCTTGTCAAGCACAAGGTAGAAGAACACGCCGTCGTTAGCCGGTACAGGGCGAATGATGTGGTACTGCTTGCCTAGCGTAATCAGGATGTCATCAATCTGATCATCCAAGCTCAACATACGCATGGTTTTGAGCTTGGCACGCACCACTTCGGTGTTACCAGCGGCGGCCAGTTCCATATCCACGCCACTGCCAGCGCTGCCCATCAGCATGCCGCTGCTACTGTCCACCAGCGCACCACAAATGGCGCCGTCTGCGGTCATCAAAGCATTCAGAGAATCTTGAATAGAGGCCATAAATCCACCTTATAAAAAGCAAGACAAAGAACCCACGCAAAAACTGCGCACACCTTCAAACACAGAACTCCGGCGCACCTGCTATCAGGCCATAAACCCGGTTGAAACCTCGCCCGCCGCCCAAAGTGCGCGGCCTAGCAAGGCGTTCTGATCGACAACCAGACAAAGAACGGCGGGGAATGAGCCGTTCACTGCCTGAAAAACCACCGTACCCGACTCCGTCTCGAAGGTCAGGCGCCTGCAATCCTTTTGGCCAATTTCATTGGCCACGGCCTTTGCCATAGCCATAAGCGAGCCAGCCATTGCCGACAGTCGCTCCGTGGGCAAATCGCTGCTGATGCGCAGCGCCGTAATCTCAAACCCATCCGGGGTGCAAAGCAGCGCAATGTGTACGCCCGCCACCGGGGCGACTACGCGTTTCAAAATTTCTTGACCAGCCTCAATGACTTGGGCAGGAATGACAAAAGGAGTATGGGTCTTCATAGGGCTTGACTTTGCAGAGACAACAACGATGCCAGCACGCCGAGGGCATCCAACATCTGCTGACGATCACGGGGGTCAGCCTCGACAACGGGCACAACGTCATGCCCTTTGGCCATCAAGGCCGCACTAAAAGCTTCCAGCTGCGCACCCGTCGCGCTGCGGCAGCTCAAGAGAATCATCAAAGGCGCGGTATCCATCTGGGCCACACCGGTCAACATTTCAGAGGCGTAGTCGACGGAATCCGCATCGTTGACATCCACCATCAGCAGTGCGCCTAAGGATGCTGAAAGGACCCAGCGGCGCACAAAGTCAAAACGATCTTGGCCAGGGCTGCCGACCAGCTGCAAGCGCTCGCCAGAGCCCAGATCAATCTCACCAAACTCAGCGCCTACGGTGGTGAATTCTTTGGCGTGAGCCGCTTTATCCAGATTAGGCACATCGCTGCCTGCCATGAGCTTGCCGCAAAGGCTTTGCAAGGCCGTGGTTTTGCCAATGCCCATAGGGCCCAAAAGGCTCACCCGCATCAAGCCCTGACCGGGCTGGGGCATAAAAGCTGTCATGAACGTCCTCCGCGCGTAATCCAGCCCGTCAACTTGCTCACCCATTGGCGTGTAGCCGACGTCGCTGGCTGCGTTTTTGTTAATTTGGGCGCTGCAGCTGCCACTTGAGGGCTGCCGATGCTGCAGCGCAATACCGTCTGCACCTGAGGCAGGGACAACAGCGCCAATAATTGCGACAAGTCCATACCCGAATGATCACTCATGGACTTGGCATCAATGGGCCCGCGCGACAGCAGCGCCAGCACCCGCATATTCGCCGCCGTGTTAGCACTACCGTGCAGTGCCACCCACGAGCGCAATTGAAAGCGATGCACGCAGTCAAAGCCCTGCTGCTTCAACTCGTCTAAAGCACGCGACAGCGTCAATATCACGCTGGGCTTATGGCGCGCTCTCCAGTCCATTAAAAAGACCGCTGATCTATCGAGTATGTCGATCAGGTCGGACAGCGTGAAGTCCACATCCAAATGCGCCGCCCAGCCTTGCGAAGAACGGCCCAGCGGTTGCCTAGACGCATCTCCCCCCACGTACACAACACAAGGAGCCGTAATCTCGTCCTGGGCGACCAAAGGCTTAGAGCCATCAAGTACCAGCACTTCAGCTGACTGCTTGGGAACGAGGCGCCAGCCAGACAGTGACTTGCGTGAAGCCACTGCAAACAAAGAATCAAACCGCTGCTGAACTTCAACCGTCCAAAGCTCTGCAGCCAAGCTCACTTCACCAATGGTTCTCGCCATGCAGAGGACCCTAACTGTTAGAGAAAAACAAATAGACCATATCAAACATAGCAAGGTCGTTTGAGCTTCAACCTACTCAGATAAACGTCACGCAATTTCTCAGGCTACAAAATAAACACCTTATTACAACTAATTATTAAAGCTAAAAGGGAGTACCCGTGTAGGCGAAACACTCACTGTTCCCCTCTTTTTTATCAGTTGTGAGGACTGCGATCAGGTCTATTCGCAGTGAAGCGGTATGCTCCCAGTCCTTGTTTTTGATGATGGGTTTGTCAGCATCATGTCCGTTGGTCTCAATCTCGCTCAGCTTCAGGCCGTGCATTACACCGAAGGGCCTTGCCTTGTTCTGGCCGGCGCCGGCTCGGGCAAAACACGTGTAATTACGCACAAAATCGGCCGCTTGATCGAGACCGGCTTGGCGCCCCGCCGCATTGCCGCCATCACCTTCACCAACAAAGCCGCCGCTGAAATGCGCGAGCGCGCTGCGGGGCTGATTGGCAGGCAGGCCAAAGAGGTGCTGATCTGCACCTTTCACTCCTTAGGTGTGCGCATGGTGCGCGAAGATGGCCATATCCTCGGCCTTAAACCCAAATTCAGTATTCTGGACACCGATGATGTGACCGGCATCCTGAAAGACTGCGCCGGTGCAGGCACTGATGTGGCCACAGCCCGCCAATGGCAGTGGACCATCAGCAGCTGGAAGAACAACGGCTGGGACAGCCGCAAGGCGCTGGCCATGGCGCAAGACGATAACGAGCGCAGCACCGCTCTCATCATGCAGCGCTATGAAGAGCGCTTGACGGCCTACCAAAGTGTGGACTTTGACGACCTGATCGGCATGCCCATGCGCCTGCTAAAAAATCACATCGAAGTGCGCGAGAAATGGCAGCGCCTGCTGGGCCATGTGCTGGTCGATGAATACCAGGACACCAATGCCACGCAATATGATTTGCTCAAGATGCTGGTGGGCGAACGCGGGCACTTCACTGCTGTGGGTGACGATGACCAGTCCATCTACGGCTGGCGCGGAGCCACGCTGGACAATTTGAAGAAGCTGCCGGTTGATTTTCCGCAACTCAAAATCATCAAGTTGGAGCAAAACTACCGCTCCACCAGCGCCATTTTGCGGGCGGCCAACAATGTGATTGGCCCCAACCCCAAGCTGTTTCCCAAGACGCTGTTCTCCGAGCTGGGTGAAGGCGAGCCGGTGCGCATTGTTGATTGCGACACCGAAGAACACGAAGCCGAGCGCGCCGTGGCCCGCATTCAAAGCCTGCGCGCCAGCATGAATCCGCAGCCTGCGTGGAAGGATTTCGCTATCCTCTACCGCGCCAATCACCAAGCCAAACCGTTTGAAAAAGCTCTGCGCAAGGTCAGTATTCCGTACAAGGTCTCGGGCGGCACCAGCTTCTTTGATCGCGCAGAAATCAAGGACCTGTGCGCCTGGTTTCGCTTGTGGATTAACAACGATGATGACCCGGCGTTTTTGCGCTCCATCGGCACACCTAAGCGGGGCATTGGTCACACCACCTTGGGCAAGCTGGGCGAATTCTCAGGCGCACACAAGCTCAGCATGTTTGGCGCATTGTTCAATGCCATGCTGGAAGACGCCCTGCCCAAAAAAGCTTTTGAGAGCCTGCTGGAGTTTGGCCGCTACATCAACGACTTGGAATACCGCGCCCGCCATACGCTGGGAGTCGATGCTTCTCGCGCCTTCTTGCTGGACTGGCTCAAAGAAATTGGCTACGAGCAGTATCTGTATGACAGTGAAGACAGCGAGTCCGTAGCCGCTGCACGCTGGAGCAATGTGCTGGAGTTTTGCGACTGGATGGCCCAGCGCGCAGGCGGCAAGATTGAAGATGCAGCAGGCACGACCACAGAGACGGAGGTCAAGAGCCTGCTCGAAGTTTCACAGAACATTGCCTTACTCTCCACCATCAGCGAGCGCGAGAAAGAGCAAGACATGGTCGTGCTCTCCACCTTGCACGCCTCCAAAGGTCTGGAGTGGCCGCATGTCATGCAAGTGGGCGTGACCGAAGGCATGCTGCCCTTCAAGCTCGACGACGACAACGGCAAACAGCTCAAAGTCAGCGATGAAACCACAGCCCGCCTGCAGGAAGAGCGCCGCCTGATGTATGTGGGCATCACCCGCGCCCAGCGCTCACTGGCCGTGAGCTGGACCAAGCGCCGCAAAAAAGGCCGCGAAATGGTGGCTTGTATGCCCAGCCGCTTCATTAAAGAAATGGGGCTGGACGCTGCCACCGCCAAAGAAGACCCGCGTGAAAAGCTACGCAAGCTGCGCGAAGAATTTGCCGCACGCAAAGCCCCGCCAGCGCCGGGTGCGGCGAACTAAGACCGACCATGAATCTGAAAACTCTTCTTTTCATAGCAGCCAGTGCTTGTGCTACATGCACTTGGGCACAGATTGACCTTAAATCTGCCACCATTTGCCCACAAGACTGGCAGATGAGCGACAAGCAATTGCAAGGTGAATGGTTAGCATCCATCGCAGGCAGCAACGACACGATTCGTATCGTTTTAGGCCCGCACCCTGAGTGGAGAGGTAATGTCAAAGGCAGCATCAGCCGCCCTGCCAGCACCCACCCCATGGTGGGCGATGTGAATCAAAACTCCGTCACACTGGAAGAAAGCGCTGATGGCTCTCGCATCACCGGCACTTGGCTAGGTGAAGTACAAACTGGCAGCTGCGGCACAGAAATTCACGGTGATTACCTGGCAGGCGAAGATGCACCACCTCAGACCTTCATCCTGCGCAAGGCTAAGCCTTGAGCAGCGATCTGTTAGGGTCTGCTGAGAATTGATCGAAGATCGCGTTGCGGCGGCAAGGGGTTGAATGCAAGGCGCACACCTGCAGCAAGGCTCGTGCCTTGCAAAGGTGAGCAACGCCGCAGACACCCCTTGCCGCCGCAACCCAAAGGGAAGGAGGCAGGCCGGCCGCCACTTTTCGTTGCACTCCTTGTGCGGTATAACACCCGCACTGCGTCACACCCCCTGGATTGGCAGCCGGCCTGCCCCCTTCGCGACTCCGAGCAAATCTCAACAGACCCTAGCCCTTGGCAATCCACCTGTAAATCCTTTGACACTATGAGCCAACGCATACTCACACCGCACCCACTAACCCTGAGCGTTAGCCTTGCGCTGATGAGCGCCTTTATGCCAGCCGCGGCCAGCAGTGCAGAAACCAGCGGCCCACAAAGCTGGCAGCAATGCGCCGCCACCACAAGTAACACCGACCGACTGGCCTGCTTTGATGCTTGGGCACAGCAAAAAAATCCGGTAGCAGCGCCACCGGCCACCGGCTGGAGTGCCCCGCTGGTGGAGTCATCGCCTGCATCACAACCCGCATTGGCCAGCAATACAGATAACGCCACTGCTACCAGCCAAGCCAGCGCCGACGCAGGCCAAGGCTTGACCCCAACCAACGGCGGCTGCCGCGACCCGCGTTACAGCGAAATGTCACGCTACTTCGAGCTGGAGCCCGGCTCTGACTGCGGCACCTTCAACTTCCGTGGTTACCGACCCATGTCGGTGTCTGTGGTCATGGGGGACGAAATCAATCGTGAACCCAGCTCACCGAGCCGAGGCTCAGCGCCCAGCCAGCCCTATCAGCACCATGAGATGCGGTTGCAACTATCCGCGCGCACCAAGATTGCCTCTGGCCTGCTGACCGGCCCCACCTCCTCGGGCAAAGACTCGCTGTGGTTTGGCTACTCTCAGCAGTCGTACTGGCAGTTGTTTAACAGCGAAATTTCGCGCCCCTTTCGCACCACAGATCATGAGCCGGAAGTCTTCTACGTCTACCCCACAGACGCCAAGCTGCCCTTTGGCTGGCGCTGGCGCTACTCTGGTATCGGATTGGTGCACCAATCCAACGGCCAGAGCAATCCACTCTCGCGCAGCTGGAACCGTTGGTATCTAATGACCGGCGCCGAGCTTGGCAACCGCTGGCAAGTCAACGCCAAGGTCTGGCAGCGCATGAAAGAAAGCGCACTAGAAGACGACAACCCCAATATTCAAGACTACATCGGCCGCGGTGAAGTCAAACTGGGCTGGAACGTCAACGCGCAAAACACTTTGAGCCTGAGCGCACGCGGCTCCATAGGCCAAGGCAAAGGGTCAGGGCGCGTCGAATGGCTGCGCACGCTGGGTGAAGGCTGGAACGGCGGCAAGAGCAATCTGCGCTTGCATGTTCAGCTGTTCAGCGGCTACGGCGACAGCCTGATCGACTACAACAAAAAGCGTACGGTCTTGAGCGTGGGCCTGAGCCTGCTGGACTTTTAAGAGTCGCTCAACATCTCAGCCAGCAGCAAACGCTGCTGGCTGCGAAACCACGCATCAAGCCAGAAACCCCGAGGCTTTGGCCTGCGCCGCCAAAAGCTCGGTAAACCGCGCATAGCCTTGGGCGTTGGCATGCACCTGATCGGCGCGCAGCGCTTTATCGCTCAAGACATCGCTCCATGCATCCGCTAGCAGCGCCACCTTGTAGTCTTGTGCCAGCGTTTTATAAATGGGGTGATCTTTCATACGCCCGGTTAGCGCTGCACTCATGCTTAGCTCTGGCACGGCAACTAGCAGCACCGGAATAGCCTTGCTTTTGCACAGCTGCAGCATGCGACTGATTTCGTCCTGCGTGCCTTGCGCGCTATTGCGTTGAAGCCAGTCATTACCACCGGCGCACAAAATCACCAAAGCAGGCTGATGCTCGTCGAGCAAACCAGGCAGGCGCGAGCCAATTTGGCTGCTGGTCTCGCCTGAAATGCCTGCATTGACCACCTTCCAGCCAGTACGTTCAGCCAGCACACGGGGGTAGGCTGTATCAGCACTAGCGCCCACGCCTTGGGTCAGAGAGTCCCCCAGCGCCAACACAGTTGAGCCCGCGGGAATGGCAGCAGCCTTGGCCGATTTTTTGCCGCAAGCTGCCAATAAAGCGCTGCCGCCAGTCAACACCGCAGCCGTGCGCAGCATTTGAAGCGCGTCGCGCCTGCTTGGATCAAATATCAGCTTCATTAAATCTCTCAAAATATGCAGATGAAAAATGGCGCCAGTCCCGCCTTCAAGGTCATCGCCCGACTGTAAACGGCCACATGCCAAGTAGCTGCACAAATGCAGGCCAAAAGTCTCTCAGATCACGCCTTGCGACTATCTTTTCTTGTTCAAACTAGCGTCACCATTGAGCGCAATCTTCGATCAACGCTCAACAGCCGCTAAGCGCGATTTTCTAAAAACCCTTCTTTTGGCCGATTTCGTAGAGAATCCCTGCACGCAGTCTTGCGCGCCACAGACTTGAGGACATGATTCATGGACTTACTGCATCTGAAGTATCAGCTCAGATCCGGGCACTACTATCTCTACGACATGCGTGATGCGCCCAACGTCATCACGGGTGAACGCCCTTACCGCCTCAAAACAGAGATGGTGGCTATTGCTTTTGACCGCATCACAGGGCTCGTGCACAAGCATGGCCAGCCCACCCGCATCAACTCTTGGGCCATGGGCACGCAGCGCCGTCTGCGCATCGCCGGCGACTGGGATGAGGCAGACCGATTGGTCGTGGTGTCTGGCCCGCTGCCCGAAGACGAAATCAACAAATGCCTGCGCGTGAAAGGCTACTGCCGCTGGCTACTCAACCGCCTTGCGAACATGCCGCATGGCAAGTTTTCGGCCTACCAAAACGCAAAGCGGCGCAACTGGCAAAGACATGAAGCCAGCCAGCAACGCCAAGCGGCTTGATTGAGCACCAAATAGTCAGAAAGTCCTTATCGCATAAAGACGTTCAGCTATCAAATCAGGACTTCAATCTCCCCCTGCGTCGTTCTCTTCATCCGCAGCTTCATTTTCTTCTGGCATTTTCACAATCGTTACCGGCAAGCGGCTGTGACGCGCCACTTCGCGTGAAACCGAGCCAATCAAAATGCTCCTCAACCCACCGCTGCCCGTTGCGCCAATGATGATTTGATCGCACTCGGTGCTTTCAGCAATATCAATCAATGTGTTCGCTTCTTCACCCAGACTGATTTCCACTTCATACGAAGCACCTGCGGCTTTGAGCAATTCCTGAGCAGACGCTACCAAGTCCATACCAGCCTCAATGCTGGCATTGGCAATCAAGTCTGAATCTGTCGTTGCCAGCTCCAAAAGCGTGGCCTCTTTTTGCACATGAGCTATGACAAAGTGAGCATTCAGCCCACTGTGTAAAAGCTTGATGCCGTAGCGAACGGCCTCAATCGAGACATCAGACCCATCCACTGCAATCATGATCTTGAGCATGGTTTTCTCCTGTTCGACGTGAGCTTCAGTGTAGGCGCAGGTCACAAAGCCGGGTTGTAAATCTGGGGCAAGCAGCGGCTATTGCAGCAGGGCTCTCGGGCATCTGGGAAAATAGCCGACTATGTTGCAGTTTGACCTTCTCAAAAACGACCCGAGCAGCCATGCGCGCCGCGGCACCCTCACTCTGAACCACGGCAAGGTACAGACCCCCATCTTCATGCCCGTGGGCACGTATGGCACCGTCAAAGGTGTGATGCCCCGCAGCCTGGAGGAAATGGGCGCTCAGATCATTCTGGGCAACACCTTCCATCTGTGGATGCGCCCCGGCCAAGACATCATGAAGAGCTTTGGCGGCCTGCACGGCTTTGAGAAGTGGAACAAGCCTATCTTGACCGACTCGGGCGGCTTTCAGGTCTGGTCGCTGGGATCCATGCGCAAGATCACGGAAGAAGGTGTGCACTTTCAAAGCCCCGTCAACGGCGACAAGCTGTTCATGTCGCCCGAAGTGAGCATGCAGATTCAGACGACGTTGAACTCAGACATCGTCATGCAGCTCGACGAATGCACGCCGTATGAAACCAACGGCAAGAAGACGACTGAAGCCGAAGCGCGCAAATCCATGGAGATGAGCCGCCGCTGGGCCAAGCGCTCACAAGAAGAATTTGAGCGCTTGGAAAATCCCAACGCCCTGTTCGGCATCGTGCAAGGCGGCATGTTCTTGAACCTGCGCGAAGAGTCGCTGCAAGGCTTGCTGGAACTCGACTTCCCCGGCTACGCCGTCGGTGGCGTCTCTGTGGGTGAGCCCAAGGACGAGATGCTGGAGATCATGGCGCATACGCCGCACCTGCTACCTGCGAACAAGCCCCGCTACCTGATGGGTGTGGGCACGCCAGAAGATCTGGTGCAAGGCGTGGCCGATGGCGTGGACATGTTTGACTGCGTGATGCCCACCCGCAACGCACGCAACGGCACCATCTTCACGCGTTATGGCGACCTGAAACTGCGCAATGCCCGCCATAAGACCGACCACCAGCCCATCGACACCACCTGCACCTGCCACGCTTGCGCCGGCACCAGCGGCGTGAGCTGGGACGATGGCGGTCGCGAAGGCTTTAGCCGCGCCTATCTGCACCACCTTGACCGCTGCGGTGAGATGCTTGGCCCTATGCTGACCACCATCCACAACCTGCATTACTACCTGAACCTGATGCAAGAAGTGCGTAACGCGCTGGATGCGGGCACGTTTGCCCAGTTCCGCGTCCAGTTCAAGTCAGACCGCGCACGCGGGGTTTAAGAGCTGCTCTAAGCCCATCAAACCGGCTGCAACAAGCCACAAAAAAGCCAGAGCAAGTCTCTGGCTTTTTTCATATCAAACGCTTGATATGGGTTTGCTGTCAGCGCCTTCTTGAGGTTCAACGGCGGCTGGCTTATCCAAACCCGTAAACAGCTTGCTCGCTGATGTGCCGCAGCTATGGCAAAAACGGGCAAAAGCATTTTTGCGAGTCTGGCAATTGCCGCAGTGGTCAAACAAGCCAATACCGCAGTGGGGGCAGAAGTCAATTTCGGTATTCTTCAAGTCCACGGGGCGCTCACAGCCTGGGCATACGCTCTTGGCCAGTCTTTCCAGCGCCACGTCATAGCTCAGCTCTTCACGCCGCTGCACCTCAGGCAAGGCCTCTTGCAGCTTTTGCTTTTCCAAATAGCGGTTCAGCGCCACGATGGCAGAGCGGCCCAGCAGCACCGTGACCAAAATGCCCACTATGTAGCGCACATAGCCGCCGTAGTCGGGCAGATAAGGCACCAATTCGACGAAGAAGGCAAACAGCGCAAAGAAGATAAAGCCCCAGACAAACGGCCACCATGTGCTCTTGCGTTTTTTGGCAAACAACCAGCCCGCAATCACCAGCAATGGCAAGGTGATGGCCAGACGCAGCAAGAAGACACGCAGCTCACTGGCGCGAGCGGCAGTTTGATACTCGGGGTAAGCCTGATCGCGCAGATTGCTCATTTCAGACTCTGCGCTTGAGAGCGACTGCGAAGCATCTAAGCTCTTCATCGTCTCCTGCTCAAGCGCCTGCCTAGCCTTGCCCTCGCTTTGCTTGAGGTCATCCAACACCTTGCTGCGGGCAATCAGCTCGGCATCTTGCTCGGGGCGCTCTGTGGCGCGACGCGTCGCAATCCAGTTGTCAAACGTATCGCGTGCAGATTGATAGCGCGAGCGCTCTGCATCGTATTTGAGCTGAGCCTTGTCCTGCGCTCTGGATGCTGCATTTGACAGTTTCTGCGCCTTGTCGATCTCGCCCTGCACCCGCTGGGCATCGGCTGCTGGAATAAAAGACTCCACCTCCAGCGAATGGTTGGGTTGGGGCAGATTACCAACCACCAAACCACCCAAACCAATCAGAAAAAAGGCAAAGGCCAGCGCCACCAGCCACAGGCCGCGGCGAAACCATTTTTCAGGCAAGCGCAGAGATTTACTCACGAGTGTTTACTCCTAAAGTAATAGCTATCAGTCAAATAACTATGCTGACCAGCAAACTTTTTTATTCAATTTACTGCACCGTGCGTACGGCTTGCGCCATCTGCGTGCGCAGCAGCCATTGGGTGACCGAGTCAACAGTCACTGTCTCAATGCGGCTGGCGTAGCGCTTGTCATTGGGGTGATCGTCAAAAGCAATATTGGCGGCGGTCATGCGTCCACCCAAGCGCGAGAAAGCGCGAACAATCAGTGCGCCGGGCTCGTAACCCTTGGCCTGCAGCCAAGCCTGCGCCTGTGCGCGGTTTTGAATAGCAGCGGGGTCCATCGCAGCGGCCAGCGTCTCTGTCGCCCACTGGTTGGACTGCTGATACTTGCTGCCCCATGCATAGCTCACCATGCTGTAAGGCTCGCTTTGCAAACGCAGCACCGAAGGCGCTGTCAAAAATTGCAGCAGCGCTTGCTGCACCGCAGGCGTGGGCACCTGAATGGCTGCCTCATAGCGCCACAAATCGTCTAGAAAGAATTCACCCAGCCCTTGCCGGTACACATGGCCGCCGGCCGTGCCACATTCGTTGAGCTTGTGGGCCACACGCCATGGGCCTGTGGGCGTTTTATAGGCCCAGCCATAGTGCGAATATTTGAGGTCGTACTTACTCAGATCCTGCCCCTCGCGTGCCAGCAGAACAACCTGTGTGCCATTTTTTTGAAACTCGGCATCCAGCACCTTGTATGTGCGCGCTGCCAGGTTCAGCCCCTTGGCCATCACTTCAGGCGTCAGCGGCTTGTTTTCACAACTGCGCCCCGCTTGTGCCGACCCCGCCCAAGCGATGAGCGCCGCGCCCAGTGCCAATATCAGCGGGTTGGGGATATGCGAGCTGGTGCTCTGCACGGGGGGCATTGCGTGCACAACATTGGTGGTTTCGCTGGTGTTTTTGTCTGGCATACGCGTCTCCGATTGAATGATTTTTTACAGGCGCTCGTTATGCATCAGCGACTTGCCAATTTCATTCGGGATAAAGGCCAGCACCTTGCCAGCTGTGGACAAGATCACGCCTGCGGCCGTAGCGCTGGTCTGCACCACAGCCCCCACGCCCACCGACGCAGCACCAGCTGCTTTGCCAGAAACTTTGACGACTGCGGATGCACCATCAGCCACGTTTTTGAGCACATAGGTCACACCTTCGGCGCTGCTCTCCACAGCCTCAACCACCAAAGAGGCGCCAACCGCTGAAAGTATGAGGGGGATAGCCACAATGTCCTCCGATCCTGCGCCAGATGCAGCGGCCACAACGGACGCTACAGGCAGCGTCGACAGCACCAACGATGCCTCACTCTGCGCGTGAGCCACGCCGCCGCCCAGCAGTGCAAAGGCAGCGCCCAAAGCACACAGGTTGCGGCGAAGAGGACGAATAAAGGTCATGGCGTTGATCACAGAAAGCTCCCGGTATTTATTGAAATTTGCCACTGCTTTTGCGCGGCGACGAACGAATCATCAGCGCTGGCAAGCTATAGACGCGCTGTTTTGTCAAAATCAGCGTGATGCAAGTCTGGCGGTATCGAAAATCGATACCGACTCTAGACTCAGGGTCATTTAAGCAGAACCTGTATCTTGCCTTGTTCACATCCAATTGCAGCGCCCTAAATTTTCAAAATTCATCAAGGCAACTCATGCGGACTTACACCCAGACTTTCGCCACGCACAAACCTTTGCACCGCCAGCCTTGGCTGCTGGCCACGCTTTGCAGTGCAGCCCTTGCCCTCTCAAGCTTGGCGCAGGCCGAGGGGCGCAGCAGTGCGCAGGCCTTCTCGCAAATGCCTAGCGGCCCTTTGGCAGACTCTTGGTACTTCGCCACCTTGCCCAAAAAAAAACCCACAGAGTTCACCGTGATGGATCTGGCTGGCGAGCGTGTGCTGCGCGTAAGCGCGCAAGATGCCTACGGCAATATGGTCCTGCCTTTGCACATCGCGCCGAGTGCCAATCTGCAGCTGCAGTGGCGCTGGCGGGTCGATCAACTGGTTAATAAAGCCGACATCAAAACCAGAGCCGGTGACGACAGCCCCATCAAGCTATGCGTGTCGTTTGACTTTGATAAATCGCAGCTGAGTTTTGGCGAACGCACCAAGCTGAGGCTAGGCAAAATCAGCACCGGCGAAGACATTCCGGCCGAGACGCTTTGCTATGTCTGGGACAACAAGCTGCCCACAGGCACCGCGCTGCACAACGCTTTTACCCACCGTATGCGCTACATCGTTTTGCAAAGCGGCAGTGCCAGCAAAGGCCAGTGGGTCAAAGAGCAGCGCAATGTGGCGGCAGACTACCAGCAGGCCTTTGGCGATGAATCTCAGGCCATGCCTATGGTGATTGGCCTGACCATTTCAGCAGATTCAGACAGCACCCATGGCGAGGGTCTCGCGTACATGGGTGATATCCACTTATCTCCCTGATTGAGAGCCGCTAACGCAACCCTTGATACGTCGTTGCTTTGCCTTGTCGTACGCATGTACTGCCTGCGGCTTCGCGCCTTGTCTCAAACGCAAACCTTCGGTTTGCTGGGTTTCGTTAACCGCTCTAAAGTACTGATCAGCCTCGCTGGAGCAAATCGGCCACGCGCTGCTGCAGCAGGCCGGGGGTCACCTCGCCAGCAGGTAAAGGCTCGCCCACTTCCAGCCCTACGCGGTTGAAAAGTCCACGGCGCATGGGTTTGACCATAGCCACGTTCTTGCCGCCGCGCAGCTCAACACGGCTGAAGTAAGAGCCCCAGAGATTGGTCAGCGCCATGGGGACGATGGGCACATCCAGACCCTCCGCCTTGGCGTGATCGAGAATCTTCATGATGCCGCCCTTAAAGGGCTGCAGCTCACCATTGAAGGTGATGCCACCTTCGGGGAAGATGGCCAGCAAATCACCCTCTCGCAGCACCTCGGCAGCGCGGGCAAAAGCGGCTTCATAGGTAGCGGGATCGTCTTTGTGCGATGCAATCGGAATGGCCTTGGCCAGCTTGAACAGCCAGCCCAACACGGGCGTTTGGAAGATGCGGTGATCCATCACAAAGTGAATGGGGCGCGGGCTGGCTGCCATGAGCAAAATGGCATCAACAAAGCTCACATGGTTGCAGACCAGCAGGGCAGCGCCTTCGCGCGGAATGTTCTGCTCACCACGCACCTTGAAGCGATAAACAAAGTGCGTGATGACCCAGGCCACAAAGCGCAGCAGATATTCAGGCACAAGCAAGAAGACATAGAGCGCCACGATGGCGTTGGCAATGCCTGTGAACAAGAACACCTGCGGAATGGTGGCACCAGCCGCCAGCAACCCACCTGCCAGCACGGCAGAGGCGATCATGAACAGCGCGTTCAAGATGTTGTTGGCCGCAATGATTCGCGCACGGTGCGTGGGCTGGCTGCGCATCTGAATCAGCGCATACATGGGCACGCTGTAAATGCCCGCAGACAGCGCCAGCATGCCCAGATCAAACATCACGCGCCAATTTTTGTGCTGGGCAAAAAAGGCACTCACACCCATTAGCTCGGATGGCGGAAGTGCGCGGGTGGCAAAGTACAAATCAATGGCAAACACGCTCATGCCAATCGCGCCCAACGGCACCAAGCCGATCTCCACTTGGCGGCGGCTAAAAACCTCGCACAGCAGCGAGCCAATGCCAATACCTACCGAGAAGATCACCAGCAGCAGCGATGCCACATGCTCATCGCCATGCAGCACTTCTTTGGCAAAACTGGGAAACTGCGACAGAAAGACTGCGCCGAAGAACCACATCCAACTAATACCCAGCAGCGAGCGAAACACCACCACGTTGCCATGCGCGAGCTTGAGGTTGCGCCATGTCTCGGTAAAGGGATTCCAGTTGATGACAAGGTGGGGGTCTGTGGCGGGTGCATGGGGAATGAACTGCGCACAAATGCGGCCCACCACAGCCAAGGCGATGCAGGCAATCGCCACTTGCATATGGCCCACTTCAGGCACGGCGATCAACAAACCGCCAGCGACTTGGCCCAGCAAAATGGCGACGAAAGTGCCCATCTCCACCATGCCATTGCCGCCCGTCAGCTCACGGTCGTTCAGCACCTGCGGCAGGTAGGCAAACTTGACGGGGCCGAACAGCGTGGAATGCAGTCCCATCAAGAACACGCACAAAAGCAATAGCGGCACATTAGCCTGCACAAAGCCCCAAGCGGCGATGAGCATGATGGCGATCTCTAGGTTTTTGACGAGCCTGAACATGCGCGTCTTGTCCCACTTGTCGGTAAGCTGACCCGAGGTGGCCGAGAACAGCAAATACGGCAACGTAAACAGCGCCCCAATCACCAGCCCCGCCATAGAAGGCGGCAGCCATGAGACGCTGAGCTGGTAGGTCACCATGACGGTGAAGGCGAACTTGAACAGATTGTCATTGCCCGCACCGGCAAACTGCGTCCAGAAAAACGGCGCAAAGCGGCGCTGGCCCAGCAAGGCAAACTGATTGGGGTGGGCCTGTGGATCTGTGTGCTGATCTGTTTGCTGATCCGAGGCTGCGGCCTGCTCACTTTTCGACGTCGAATTCATAAGTCTCTCTCCATGCTCTCTCTTTTGCGCTTCAGGCATTGTGCCTATTTACTCAAATTTCTTTGTAGGTTTTATGCCGTAAGCGCTTGATGAACAAGCACTAGCAGCTATGAAAATCATTGCTTTAGCGAGCAGCGCCACTGCGTCAAAGCACTCAGCACCGGCCAAGCCGCCACTGCAGCAACCCAATGCTTGAGGCTGTGGCCTGACACCGCGTAACCCGTCCACTCAAACACAACGCTATCCGACATCTCTAGCAGCTTGGCCACGGCATACAGGCCAATGACCCAGCCCAGCGCCACCGGCAGCGCATTGCGGCGCGGCGCCATCAAGGCCAGCGCAAAAATAATGAGCATGCCGCCCGCCTGCGCCAGCACCCATGGCAAGAGATTGCCAGTCTGCGCCCAGACCAGCGCGCTGATGGGAGCGGCCAGCAGCATCAGCGCCGCGGCTACGCGGGCGCTGCTGTCGTCCATCCGGGTCTGCACCGCCAAACCTAGCAGGCCGGCAAAGGCCACGCTCATGCCAAGTCGGTCCCAGAGCAGCGATGCATTCTGCGGTGCCCAGTGATAAAAGGCCGAGCCAGCGCCTGAGCACAGCAGCCCCGCAAAAAACAAAGCGCACAGGGCGCGGGCGGTGCCGCTCAGGCTGTGCGCACCAGCACGCCACAGCGCTGCAAAACCGGCCAATCCGGCCACTACAAAGCCCAGATTACTCAGCACATCGCCCGCACAATGCAGGCCCATCCAGCTGCGTTGATCGGCAAAGGCGTGATAGTGATCGGGTTGAACCATGCTGGGCAAAAGCAAGGCCAGTGCGAACAAAAGCGCCATGCTGCCAAACAGTGCAAGGCGCAGCTCGGGTCGGCCTGCGGTATCAGAGGCATGGACACTGAGTACGGTGGAGTCAGAGAAGTCAGTGAGGGGTTGGGACATGTCGCGGCGCCTGTTGGGGATGGATTGCCGCGAAGTATGAAAAGCGCCTACCGCTGATGGGATCAATCTTCTACACTTGATCTACATCGCTGCACTGCCAGTACTACCTATCGATACCACGAGCACACTATGAGCACGACTGCCGACCTCGTTACCGCCATCAAAAAAGAGCTGAAAGCGGCTCAGATGACTTATGCCGACTTGGCCCAAGCCATCAACATGGCGGAATCCAGCGTCAAGCGCATGCTGGCCAAAGGCGATATGCCGCTGTCGCGCATCGATGAAATCTGCCGCGCCCTGCATCTGGACTTTGCCGACCTGGCTCGCAACGTGGCCGACAGCCGCCCGCTGCTGCAGCAAATCACTCGCGAGCAAGAAGTCGCCGTGGTGGCCGACCGCAAGCTGCTGCTCACCGCTATTTGCGTACTCAGCCAATGGACGCTAGAGCAAATCACCGCCACCTACCGCATCAGCGAGCCCGAAGGCATTGGCTATCTGGCGCAGCTGGACCGCATCGGCATCATCGAGTTGCGCCCCGGTAACCGCTACAAGCTGCGATTGGCCAAAACCTTTCGCTGGCAGACCAATGGCCCAGTGATGGATTTCTTTCGCGAGAACGCCGTACTGGACTACTTTGGCGGCACGTTTGCCGGCGAGGACGAGACCATGCTGCTGGTGCATGGCTCCATCAACGCAGGCAACGCGCCCGCTTTTGTGGAGCGCATTCAACGCATTGGTCAGGACTTTTCCCAGCAACATCTGCAAGACCAGCGCTTGGGGCCGAACAAGGTAGACGGCTACACCTTGGTGCTAGGCATGCGCAAGTGGGAGCTGCCGGTTTTCGCCGCGCTACGCCGCTGACCGAGCACGCAAAAACTACTGAATTTATAGCTACAAATGCAGGAATCCATTGGACTGCTGGCCAATTTTGCCTAAAACTCAATCCCAACTTCACGTAATCGATACACAAGATTGCAAGGCTTCACACAGCAGCAACCGGCGCTTGACGCTGGCCCTCCATCATTGAGCCCAAGGGATGCCTCTACCGGCAGCCCAACCACTCATGAAGGAGGCCAAGCATGCTGCCAATCCGCTCCACTGTTCAAACCATCATCGGCGCTGGTGCACTCGCCCTGCTTGGCTTTGCAGGCACTGCCCAAGCGCAAAGCATTCACTGGGCAGGTGCCAGCCAAGGCGCTTATGTCAACGTGCAGTTCAACGCCCCTCCGCCTGCACGCTATGAAGCCATGCCCGCACCCCGCCGTGGCCATGTTTGGGCACCCGGTTACTGGGAGCCACGCGGCCAGCGCCATGTATGGCGCGCAGGTCACTGGGAAAAAGCCCGCCCCGGCCATGTGTACCGCCAGCCCGCTTGGAGTCACAACGGCAACCGCCGGAATTACCAAGACAGCCGCTGGGATAGAGATGGCGACGGCGTGCCCAACCGCCATGACCGCAGCCCCAACAACCCGCAGCGCCGTTAATTTTTTGATCTTCCCTTACGCTGAGGCCGATATTTGAGTCATCTGGCACCAGCGAATTTCAGGCCTGTGCCCTATGGAGCGCAGGCCTTTTTTCATTAACCCTACGACTCTTATACGAAATAAGCATATAAAAGCAAATCATTAAGGGGCATACACAATATGAGCATTCCTTCGTTCCTCAGGACATCGCTCATCATGCGTCTGCTGCCCTTCTCCTTTATTGGTTCCCGCGCTTTGACGACGGCAGCAGTCGCTGCTCTCATCCCCATGGCCGCTCATGCGGCAGACCACAGCGCAGCCCACTACCCTCAGCAGCCCATCACCATGGTCATGGGCTTTAACGCAGGCTCAGGGGTCGACATGGTGGGGCGCTTGGTGCAAGAGCCTTTGGGCAAACGCTTGGGTCAGCCCATCGTCATTGACTACAAGGCAGGCGCTGCAGGCAATATCGGCAGCGAGTTCGTCGCCCGCGCCAAGCCCGATGGCTACACCGTCTACTTCGGCACCGCAGCCACCCACGGCAGCAATGCAGCGCTCTACAAAAAACTGCCTTTTGATGTGGAAGCCGATTTTGTCCCCGTCGCACCGCTGATCGATGTGGCCAATGTGCTGACCATCAATCCCAACGTCATCAACGTCAAAAATCTCAAAGAGTTTGTGGACGAGGTCAAGGCCAACCCGGGCAAGTACAACTTTGCCTCCACCGGCAACGGCGCTGGTACGCACATGGCTTTTGCTGAGTTCAACTCCCGTTTGGGCCTGAACATGGTGCATGTGCCCTACAAGGGCGGCCCCGAAGCCATTGGCTCTGTGGTGCGCGGCGAAACCTGCTGCATCATGAATCAGGTGCAAAGCGTGCTGCCCCACTACAAGGCCGACAAGGTGCGCCTGCTGGGCGTGACGACCGCCAAGCCTGTGGAAGCCGTCAAAGAAGTACCCACCATTGCCTCTAGCGGCCTGCCCGGCACCAAGGGTTTTGACAGCTCGATTTGGTTTGGCATCTTCGCGCCTAAGGGCACAGACCCCGTCATCGTGAAAAAGCTCAACAGCGCCCTCAAGGAAGTCCTTGAGTTGCCCGAGGTGCGCGAGCGCTTTGTCTCGCAAGGCAACACCTTGCGTATCGAGACACCTGAGCAGTTCAAAAAGACGGTGCATGACGACCGCATCAAGTGGGCCAAGGTCGTTAAAGACGCCAAAATCACTATCGATTAATCTCCTCCTAAGCGGCTTTGCCGCTTCCCCCTCTCACTTCGGGAGGGGGACGACACCCTCGGTGTGGGGCGCCCCTTCCTCGGTGTCTCATTGTTGGATCGCACCAGTCGGAAGCATCAAGCACTACGCTTCGGTGTTAAGTTATGTGAGTTTGTTGATGCGTCTGCCGCCATAAGCGTGCAGGCGCTTTTTAGGTTTTGCTATGTCACTTTCTCCTTCTACAGCGCCCTGCGCTTTGGGGCTTGCAGCGCTGGAAGAACGCCTGCGCGATGATCTGCTCACGCTGGGCTGGCCTGCCAAGGCCTGGATTTCTCCTTCCACCCGCAATGACCGCCCCGTGCATGACGTGATCGTCATTGGCGCCGGGCAAGCTGGCCTTGCGCTGAGCATGGCTCTGCAGCAAGTCGGCATCAAGACGGTGCTGCTGGATAAATCCCCGCAGGATTTTGAAGGCCCGTGGGCCACCACGGCACGCATGGAGACGCTGCGCTCGCCCAAGGAACTGACCGGCCCCGCCATGGGCATTGCTGCGCTGTCCTTTCGTGCGTGGTTCATCGCCCAGTTCGGTATGAATGCATGGACGGAACTAGACAAGATTCCTCGCCTGCAGTGGATGGACTACCTGCGCTGGTACCGGCGCGTGACGAATGCCGATGTACGCAACGGCCATGAAGTCATCGCCGTGCGCCCGCAGGCTGACGGGGTGGTGGAAGTCGATGTCAAAGCCAACAACGTCATCGCCACTTGGCAGACCCGCCGCTTGGTGCTGGCCACCGGCCGCGACGGTTTGGGCGGTGCCACCATCCCCGCCTTTATGCAGGGTGTGGATAAAAAACGATGGGCGCATTCATCCGATGAGATGGACTACGCCACACTGGCAGGCAAACATGTGGGCGTGGTGGGCGCGGGTGCATCGGCTATGGACAGTGCTGCGACTGCCTTAGAGAGCGGCGCAGCCAGCGTGGACATGCTGATTCGCCGCCCGCAGCTGCCGCAAATCAACAAGTCCAAAGGCTCAGGCGTGCCCGGCCTGACCCACGGCCAGTACCTGCTGCCCGACGAATGGAAGTGGCGCATTCGCCACTACATCAACGCCCAGCAAGTGCCGCCGCCCCACGGCAGCACGCTGCGCGTATCGCGCCACAGCAATGCCTTTTTCAACCTGGGCTGCGCCGTGCAGGCAGTGAGCCAAGTGGGCAGCAAGCTGCACGTGCATACGAGCAGCGGTGTGTTTGCGCTGGACTTTCTCATCATCTCCACCGGCTTTGCCATTGACTGGCGCTTGCGCCCAGAGTTTGCCGACATCGCGCCACATGTGAAGCTGTGGAATAGCCGCTTTACGCCCGAGGCGGGTGATGAAGATGCAGAGCTGTCCGCATCGCCGGATCTGGGCGCGCTGTTTGAGTTTCAGGGCGACTTGCCAGGCCTCGATCACATTCACTGCTTTTGCTACCCCGCAGCGCTCTCGCACGGCACAGTGTCGGGCGATATTCCCGCCATCAGCGACGGCGCGCGCAAGCTGGCGCAGGGTCTGGCCTCCATTTTTTACCGCGAAGATATTGAGCAGCACTTTGCCAAGCTGCAAGCCTATGCCGAGCCCGAACTAGACGGCACGGAATGGACAGCCGCCGACAGCGCCGCGCGCATTCGCCAACTTCAACAATAAAAGACCGCACCATGACCGATACGATTGACCGTCTGGCTGGATTGAGCAGCGACAGCCCCACCTTCACCACCCGCCACGAACGCGAAAAAGTGGCTCTGGCCACGCAGGCCTGCGAAGACCTGTTGCTGGGTAACACGCTGGACAGCTCACTGACCCAAGCCGAGCGCTTGGTGCTGGCCGCTGAGCAAGCCCGCGTCAGCGGCGTGAGCTTGCTGCAAGCCGACTATCGCGCCCGCGCCGAGGCCTTGAGCAGCGCCATCACGCCTGAGTTGCGCACCATCCTCGACCAAGCGGGCGCTCAAACCGGCAACGCCCGCATGGACGCCATGCTGCACTTTGTGCGCACACTGGCGCTAAACCCTGCCCAAAGCGATCAAGCGGCGCTGCTGGCCATTCCAGCCGCAGGCTTGTCGCTCAACGACACCGTTCTGCTGGCCCAGCTAATTGGCTTTGTGGCCTATCAGGCCCGCCTGCTGGTCGGCGTCAAAGCCATGAGCGATATGGGTGGCGTGGCCGATACCCCAGCAGCCGAACCCGTGGCCGCAGCGCCCTTTGTACACCCTGCCAATCTGCCCGCTCCCGGCGAGCCGCTGCGCCGCAATGGCTACACCAGCGAGACGCTGGGCTGGCAATCTTGGCTAGAGGTGCTGAACCCAGAAACGGCTACCGCCGAGCAGCAACATGTGCTGGAAGTCAGCCACCCCAAGGCCAAGACCATGGACTTTTACTTGGTGCTGGCCCGCCAGCCCCAGGTGCTGCTGGAGCGCTCTCAGGCCTTCAACGCCATCATGTACGCACCGGGCGGCCTCTCGCGCCCAGAGCGTGAAGTGGCTGCGACTGCCGTGTCTCGCTCCAACGGCTGCGTGTACTGCGCATCGGTTCACGCCCAGCGCTTTGAGCAACTGGCCAAGCGCAACGATGTGATGGCCCAGATGTTTGATGACCCCGATACCGCAGGCACCAATGCCCGTGAACGTGCCATCATTCAATCATCGCTCGCTTTGACCCGCACCCCCGGCAGCTTTGGCGTGCAAAACCTGCAGCCGCTGCGCGATGCGGGCCTGAGTGATCTAGAGATTTTGGACATGCTGCATTCGGCTGCGCTGTTTGGCTGGGCCAACCGCTTGATGCTGAACATTGGCGTGGAGCTTTACGTCTCCCCCTGAGCGGCTTTGCCGCTTTGTTAGGCCACGCCCGTTTGAAGGTGTGGCCTTTATTTTTAATAGCGTTCAGTCTCGGTATCTCAATGATTTCAGGCTCAGTAGTGCTTGAGACCATTAAAAACCGTGGCATGCAGCTATCAAGTTTCATCTATCTACCCGTAAACACCGTCAGCACACCGGCCAGTTGATGCACATGGGCATCCATCAGCTGAGCCTCTGCCACCAAGCCTATTAAGGGCACGGGGCCTAGGGCATGGCGCAGCAGTTTCAGCTCCGCGTCATCATCGCCAAACAGCTCGCTACCCCGGCCTTTGCTACTCATGTAAATCGCGCCGCGTATGTGCAGCTGGTCGGTGAGTTCCGCAAAGTTTTGTGGTTCCAAATCCGCAAAATCAGGTTGCAGCGCATCTTTTAACGCGGCGCCCATTTGCAGCAGTTCGTGGCGGGCTGCGTGGCCTTGTCGCTGGCAAAAAATCACGGTGTTATCCACCTCCACCGCTGCCGACAGGGCAATGCCTTGGCGCACCGGGTCAAGCCCTACGATGTGCAGCACCTGCGCCTCATCAGTCAGCGCGCCGCGCTCCAGACCCCGGCCCAGCGGGGCAATGGCAGCTTGCGTTTTGCGCAGCTCAGACAATGCGGCCTGCCAGCCGCCGCCAGCGCTGGGGCTGGCCTCCACGTCCAGCAATTGCAGCAAACGCGGCAGGGCCGGCTCGCCGTCTAGCTCCAGCACCACAGGGCCTTTGGCTTGGGTAATTTCGATGCCCGCACCCAGCGGTGCACAGCCCTGTGCCACGCGCGAGAAACAGCCCACCTCGCGATCAAAAGCTACGCCCGAAAAGCCTGCATGAAAGACGCCCACAGCTGCGTCTGCGCGCAGGCGCTGCAAGTCTTCAGCGCGGCAGGCAAACTGCACGCCGTCATCACCACTCAAGGCGCCAAACAAGTTGCCCGAGGTGGTGCGCTCAGACAACTCCAGCAGCAGCTCCGCCAAATCAGTCTGGTCGATACTGGAATGCACCAGCGCCGAATGCGCCTCAAACCCTGCTTCGGCCCCCAGCGTCGTCAGCGGCGCAACACCTGAGTACACGCGGTAATGCGCAGCAGGTACATCGAGCAGCATGACGGCAAGTGATGAGTCCTCGGTGTATTCATGCTCCATGGCCAGCACCGCATGACCGGAACTTCCGGCCCAATCCGTCACCTGCGGCAGCTCGCGCGCCAACAGCGCCAGCAAATGCTGGGCGTGCGGCGCAAGGCTCTGCGACACATAGACCAGCCCTAGGCGATGCGGCTGCTTTTGCTGAGGCGACAAACGCAGCAACTGGCTGCGTAACTGCTGCACAACCTGCTCAGCAGCACTGCGCCAGTTCGGGTCACTGGCATGAGCGACGGGAAACAATGTCATCACCCCTCCTAGCCTTGCTGGCGTAGATGCAAGCACGCCAATGGCGTTGACCCAGCATGACGCGAAACTACTCAAGTTTTACGCACTGATGCAGATGTTTTAGATGCCGGTTTTTTAGCGGCTACGCTTTTAGGCGCGTCTGCCTTGCTGGGTTTTTTTGCGGCAGTCGTTACTGTCTTTTTTGCCGCCGCTGTTTTACGCGGTGCAGCTTTGGGTGCCGGTTTTTTCAATTCATCCGCTGAAGGTTTAGCCGCTTTACCGACTGCAACGCCAGCACCCAATTGGCTGGCCTGCTGCATCACCTTTTCCATGGCGGATTTGACAGTCTCGCCTGCTTGCTGGGCGGCAGCCATAGCCTGCGGCGCCACAGGCTCGGCCATCGCCTTGGCGGCGATCTGCTGGAACTGTTGGGTCAACGCCCCCCACCATTGCATGGCTTGGCCCAGCGCAGCCTGAGAAGCTTGTTCAGTCTGGCCGCTGGCAGGCTGATCAGCGCTGTGCACTTTGTTTTCGGCCTGCGGTTCTGGCTCAGGCTCAGGCTCAGGCTCAGGCTCCACCTTGGCGGCGGGTTGAGGGGCTGGTTCTTGCACAGGTTCTGACTCTGCCTTCGCAGCCGCGCCCCACATGGGCCAGCCGCCGTGGCTAGCAGCACTTGCCGCTTTGTGCGTTTCAGCAACTGCGGCGGCACCGGGAAATGGGAAAGACTTGGCCAGCTCACTCATGCTGACGTTCATGTCTTTGAGAGTCGAGAGCGTCATGCGCTGCACTTCCAGCGCCTGAATCGTGGCGTTGAGCGCGCGGCCGTTTTGCTCTAGCCAAAACTGCACGGCTTTGAGCTCGGCAATGCGCTTATCGATCTCTTCCACGCTCACCGTGGGCGCCACCCACTTTGGCACGCTGCCCATGGGGTTAGTCGCAGTGCCCGCGCTTTGCGCTAGCCCCTGCAGAAAGTCAAAACCAGGAATGAACTTGCCAAAACCAAATGCCGATGCATCGCCGCTCATAGTGCTCTCCACTGCAGGATAGGGACCAGTCTCCGTATTCACGAACGCTGAATACTGAACTAGCTTACTGCACTTGCACTGTTTGCTGCAAACAAAGGAGCAGCCTCACGCCCATGCTTCAAGCCTTAGTGCTGATGACCACCATGGCCTTGATGCGAGTGCCCATCAGCCTTTCCCGCACTGGCAGGAGCCGACATTTGCACCGGGACTTGCAAGTTCAGGCGAGACTCAACCCCCTTAGCATCTTTAAAAATCAGCGTGATGGGAACTTGCGTATCTTTGAGCAGCGGCGCCTTCAACTGCTGCAGCATTAGGTGATAACCGCCCGGTTTCAAATCCACGGCCACGCCCTTGGGCAAATCCAACGCCTCAATAGCGCGCATGCGCATCACATCGCCATCCATCTTCATCTCGTGCACCTCAGCGACTGCAGCGGCAGAGCTTTCAATCCCCACCAACTTCAGCGGTTCAGCCGCCGTCAAGCGCATGAACGCACCCGAGGCCTGCTGCCCCTGCACGCTAGCCCTCGCCCATGCGTTTTCAGCCTTGACATGTGCGCTATCGGCATGCGCCAAAGCCGCGCCAGAAATCATCAACGAGCCCACTAGGGAGCTCAGGCTCAGCAGGGTAAAACGACGCATATTCATGAAACTCTCTCCATTCGCATTCAAGATCAAATCAGGCTAAAGCCATTGTAGAAGGCGAGTCGCTATCGAGTTGGTGACGCAATAAAGCGCCCCTTAGCGCTACGATGAGAGCGCAATCACAACCCTCATAAGGCGAAAAAATGCTGACTCTCTGCGGCTTCTCTGGCAGTAACTATTACAACAAGGTCAAGCTGGCCTTGATGGAAAAGCAAATTCCTTTCGCCGAAGAACTTGTCTGGCTGGGTAAAACAAACCCCGCCGAATCACCGCTAGGCAAGGTTCCTTATCTGCGCACCCAGCATGGCGCTATCAGCGAATCTGACGCCATGATGGAATATGTGGAAACGCTTTCATCCACCGTGCCCTTGCTGCCCGCAGACCCCTTCGCCGCAGCCAAGGTGCGCGAGCTGTGCGTGTACCTGAACCTGCATCTGGAGCTGGTTGCCCGCAACCTCTACCCACAGGCTTTCTTCGGCGGCAAGATCAGTGATGCAGCACGTGACAAAACGCTGGAACAGTTGAGCAAAAACATTGCCGCTTTTGCAAAACTAGCCCACTTTGACGCGCCGTTTATAGCAGGCGACACATTCACCTTGGCCGACTGCAGCGCGATCGTTCACCTTCCGCTCATCAGCAACGCCAGCAAGATCATGGGCGGCACCGATCTGCTGGGCGAGCTGCCCGTACGCGACTATCTGACCCGCATGGCCGAGCGCCCCACAGTGCAGAAAGTCAACGCGGATCGCAAGGCGAATATGGTGGAGTTGATGGCGCGCATGCAAGCCAAAGCAGCGACCTGAGTGCTCGAAATCAAGCGCGTACAGCTATTAAGGGGGTAAAGAAACTATCTGGTTTCTTTACCCTTTTACGCGTGCCTGCACGCATATCAGGCACGCAACGCAAACACAATCAAACCTCTACTCACCGCCCTCCAAAAACCCCAACAACCCACTGCTGCGCTGCGTAGGGCTGCCCATCGCCGATCCGAGCAAACCCGGCACCTCCGACCATAAAGAAAACGCCTTGCGTGCCCGCGTGATGCCGGTGTACACCAGCTCGCGGCTGAGCACGCTGCCGCCTTGTTTGGACAGCACCAGCGCCGTGTGCTCAAACTCCGAGCCTTGACTCTTATGCACCGTCAGCGCAAAAGCGGTTTCAACATGCGCCAAGCGTGCTGTGCTGACGTGGTGCAAGGTGTCGCCTTGCAAAAAGTACACGCGCAGCCGAGCCGGTTCGGCGAAGCTGGGCAGGGCCATGCCGATGTCGCCGTTGAATACGCCCAGTTGCGCATCGTTTCGCGTAACCATCACAGGGCGGCCCATGTACCACTCGCCATCTTTGCGAATGGCGCCGCTTTGGTGCAGCGCAGCCTCTACGGCACGGTTCAAGCCAGCCACGCCCCATTCGCCTTCGCGCACGGCGCACAGCAGGCGGTAGCGGTCAAAGGCGGTAAGCACTGCTTTGACCCAATCCTTGTGCGCGCCCTCATCTGCAAAGCGCTGACCTCGGCCTTGCGCCAATTCTTGGGCATACAGTGCATAGCTTGCGGCGTTGCCACGGCCTTGCACGGCGCTGCGCACCACGGCGTCGACTGTTCCACCTTCACGCGCCCAAAGTTCAGCGTTCAGGCCAGACGCGGTATGCACATGCAGCAGCGCCGCTGCTTCTGGTGCATCGCCCGCATTCACCGCCAACGCCAAACGGCCGATGGGGCCGCTAAAGCGCCGACTCTCACGCAGCATGACGGTGCTTTGCGCCAGCGGCAAGGCACGGCCCTGCGCCATGAAGTGGGCAGGCAATGCCTGCCCTGTCACGCGCTCTATATACGCCGAAGTCTCGCTCGTGTATTGGCCTTGCTGCGCATCGCGGCACAGGTCGCCCAGCACGGCACCGGCTTCGACAGAGGCAAGCTGGTCTTTATCGCCCAGCAAAATCAATCGCGCTGTGGACGGCAATGCCTGCAGCAGCGCGGACATCATCTCCAGGTGGATCATGGATGCCTCATCGACGATGAGCACGTCCACATCCAGCGGGTTACCCGCATGGTGGGCAAAGCGCCGGGTATCGGGCCGCGCGCCCAGCAGCGAGTGCAGCGTGCGCGCCGCGCCCATGCGCTTGACCAGCGCTTGCAAATCCAAGTCGCTGCCCACCGCTGGCGTTAACTCCAGCAGCGAGGTATCGATAGATTGCTTGAGCCGCGCCGCCGCCTTGCCTGTGGGCGCGGCCAGCGCCACGCGCAGCTGCGCTGCATCAGGCGCGGTAGCAAACAGCAGCGCCAGCAAACGCGCAGCGGTATAGGTTTTACCGGTCCCCGGCCCACCAGTGATGACGGACAGGCGGCCTCGCAGCGCCAGCGCACAGGCCAGTTTTTGCCAGTCCAGCGCTGCTGCTGGCGAGGTAAACAAGCGCGCCAACCAGTCGCGCACTTTAGGCTCATCAAGCGCTGCAGAATCAGCTGCGGTGCGCTGTGCAATGTGCGCGGCAACGTTTCGTTCATAGTCCCAATAGCGGCGCAAGTAGAGCAAAGGCGCAGGGCCGTCGAGCAGCACCAGCGGCTGCCCTTGATCTACAAACTCCGCTCCATGCGCAACCACCCTCACCACTGGGCTGCGGCGCAAAGCCTGCAGCCAATCGCTCAATTGGCGCGGCAACTGCTCCCACAGTGATAGCTGCAAATTGTTGGCTTCTTTGGGCCACGCAAGGATTTCATTCGGGCTCTTCGCCAGCACAGTTAATGGCAAGCAGCTGTGGCCGCGCCCTTCCATCTGGGCCAGCACAGCGGTCGCAACCAACAGCGCTGGCTCGGCATCTGTATCTTGCTCGGCCACAAAGGCGGCCAAAGCGCTGTCCAGTCGGCGCAGCAGGCCTGCATCGGCCAAGCGCTCCAACGCGGCGAGCAAATTGGGGCTGCTGAGGGTGGTGACATCTTCAGTCGTCGCCGAAGCTTGTGCCGTGGCAAACAAGTCCAGCGTTTGCAGATCGGCTTTGCGGCGGCCCTTCATGGCAGCACCTCCTCAGTGTGTAACGCCTCTTCGCTGAGCAAAGCATTCAAGCCATCGAGAAGGGCCAGCGGCGGCGCCAGCACATGCATGCCCGCGGCTTCGCCATCCAGCCCGCGCATGAAAAAGTAGAGCGCCCCACCCAGATGCTGGGCGGGCTCATAGCCATCACCCAGTCGGCTTTGCAGCAAGCGGTGCAGCGCCAGCAGGTACAGCGCAGCTTGCACGTCGTAGCGGTGCTCCAGCATGGCGACTTCTAGCGCTTGCGGTGTGTAGGCCGCAGCGTCATTGCCCAGATAGTTGGTTTTGTAATCCAGCACCCAGTAGCGCCCGCCGTGGCTAAAGACCAAATCGGCAAAGCCCATCAACATGCCGTGCAGCTCACGCTCAGGTATGGTGGGACGCGGCTGGCCGGGCAAGATGTGCTGGCGGCACAGGGCGTCAATGCGCTGGGCGGACAGGCGCTGCGCGGGCAGCCAAAACTCCATCTCGGGCAGCAGCGCATCGCCTTGGCCTTCACTCTTTCCCATCTGCGCCAGTGATACGCCCATGGGCGCCAGCGGCTGGTGCACCGCAGCGCGCAGCCACTGCAAGGTATCTGCGGCTTGATCTTTGCGACCGGCACGTTCACAGCGGCGCTGCAAGCGGGCAGCTAGCGGCTCGCTCACCTCGGGGTCATCCACAGCTTGCAGCGCAAAGCCTTCAGCTGCCAACCACTCCATTTGGTCGTGCAGAAAATTGCCCACCACGGGGCCGCGCATAAAGCGGTGCCACACCGCGGCATCGCTGCGGGTGCCTGCCGCGCTGATGGTTAAAGGCATGGCGGTCATGACATCGTGAATCGCGCTCAAATCCAGACTGCCATCGCCCACGTTAGCAACCTGAAAAGCGCGCTCATCGGCAGCCGGGTTTTGCGCAGCCACGGCCAACACCGGCAAGCTGGGCGCAGCCATGGCGCGGGTTAGCGACGAGAAGCTGCCAATGCCCCAACGGCGGTCAAACTGCGCGTTGTACACGGGAGCGGCCACCAAAGCGGGCAGCTCTTGCGCCGGCACATAGCGCGTGGGCACGGGCAGGTCGGCCGGCAAATCGACCACGGCAATCGACGTGCCACTTTCGCTCAATTGCTGCACACTGGCACGCCAGCCTGCTACAGAGTGCGAAGCATCTCCTGCAAGCAGATAGCCCGCTGCGCCCTGTTCGTTCACACAATTTTTGCTGCTGCCGCGCTTCATGGGGGCGAGCCCCATCCACAGCGCATGGCGCGCTCGGGTCAGCGCCACGTACAGCAAGCGCAGATCTTCGCGCAGGCGCTCTTTATCGGCCTGCGCCAGCTGCGTTTTGCCGTACTCCAGTACCAGTTCACGCGCTGGCTCGCCATCCAGCAGCACGGGCAGCGACAGGTACGCCGCCTTGCCATCCACCGGCCGGAAGCTGCCGCCAAATGGCAGGCAGACCATGGGATATTCCAGCCCCTTGCTCTTGTGCACGGTGACGACTTTGACCAGATCGGCATCCGACTCCAAACGCACGATCTGTGCATCGCCTGTCGCACCCGGCGTCTCGATTTGCGTGGCCAGCCAGCGGATCAAAGCCTGCTCGCCTTCGAGCTGAGCGCTGGCGCTTTGCAGCAGCTCGGCCAGGTGCAGGTAGTTGGTCAAGCGCCGCTCGCCGCCCATGTCTTGCAGCCAGCGCGCGGGCAGCTCAAAGCGGTACAAGGTCTGGCGCAGCATGGCCAGCACACCCAGCCGCAACCAAATGCTGTGCAGCTCTTTCAATTGCTCACTGCGCACGTCAAAAGCCTCATCATCGCTGGCCAGCCAAGCCAGCTCATCAAACGACAAACCCATCATCTGCGTGGCAACACCGGCGCGGGCTGCCAGACCATCCAGCGGCGTGGCCACGGCGCGCAGCCACAGCAATAGGTCTTGTGCCTCAGAGCTAGAAAATACCGAATCTTGGTCAGACAAATAAACCGACGCCACATTGCGCTTGGCAAGCGCACGGCGCACCGCCGCAGCTTCTTTGCCGGTGCGTACCAGCACGGCAATATCGGCAGGGCGCATGCGCTGCAGCGGCGTACCTTCTTGGGCAAAACCTGTGCGCTCATCCATCAGCCACTGCACGATTTGGCTGGCGCAAAACTCTGCGCCCCGGCGGCGAATGTAGTCGTTGCTCAGCGGCTCTTTAGGTTCTTGTTCTTGCGCGCCTTCATCCCATGTAATGGTCAACGCGGCCATGGGCTGGCTGCCTTGCACCAGCTGCTCACGACGACCATTGGCTTTGACGGCATCAAACGGCAGCGGGTTCTCATCGCCTGCGCGAAAGCGAAAAGCGCCTTCCCCATCCCGTGCTTCGGCATGCACAAACCACTGATTCACAGCATCAACCAGCGCCTGTGTGGAGCGGAAGTTGGTATCCAGCACATAGTGCCGCCCCTCGGTAGCTTGGCGCGCTTGCAGGTAGCTGTAAATGTCCGCGCCGCGAAAGCCGTAGATGGATTGCTTGGGGTCGCCAATCAGCAGCAGTGCGCTGTCCGCACTATTGGCCTGCGTGTCATAAATCTGGTCAAACAAGCGGTATTGCAGCGGCGATGTGTCTTGAAACTCATCAATCAGCGCCACCGGGTACTGGGCCAAGATGGTGGCGCGCAGGGCGGGGCCGTTGTCGCCTGCCAGTGCCGCATCCAGCCGCTGCAGCATGTCCGCAAAACCAAAGGTGCCAGCTTGGCGCTTAATCCACAACAGGCGCTGCTGCACATGCACAGCGGCGTGCAATCGCAGTGCCGTGCTGGGCGATGGCAGCGCATCCAGTGCCAGCAACAATTGCTCTAGCTCAGCAAATTCAGTGGGCAGCAGCAAGTCCATGGTCGAGCCCTTGAAGGCTTCAGCCATGCCTTCCGGGCACAGGCGTTTGCGGGCGGAATCGGTCAACGCCAACGCGGTATTAAGAGGGTCTTGCGCCCACGCACCAATGCTGGCAAACCACGCCGTGTAGTAGCGCGCTTGCAGCTTGCGTTTGTCCCACAGTGCACCGCGCCCATCTAGCTCAGCCTCAACCCAGTGCAGCAGGCGCTCGGCTTTGCTTACCCAACCTGCCGCTAAATCTTGCAGCGTTTGCGAGCGCTGGGCTTGCGTCTGCGCAATGCAGTCGGCCAGCGTGCCCACGCCCGCCCCAGCAGCAACGTTTTCGCGCAGCAGTGCCTGCATGTCTTTAACCAGCGCATGCACA
This sequence comes from Comamonas sp. Y33R10-2, assembly GCF_019355935.1. Lineage (NCBI taxonomy): Bacteria > Pseudomonadati > Pseudomonadota > Betaproteobacteria > Burkholderiales > Comamonadaceae > Comamonas > Comamonas sp. Y33R10-2. The sequence continues at coordinate 2,918,719 of NZ_CP079925.1, read as the reverse complement.
TCGGGCCAGACGTTCAGCGCAGCCTCTAACACCTCGCCCGACAGCGGGTAGCACTGCTGGCGCCAATAGTCTTGCGCAGCCTCGGTTTGGCGCTGGCTTTCGTCAGCTTCAAGCACTTCATTAAACAGATTCCCGCTGTCAAACGCATGTTCACGCAACATGCGCTGGCACCACGCGTCGATGGTGTGAATGGCGGCATCGTCCATGCACTGCGCAGCCATGTCGAGGCGCCATGCAGCAGTGTCGCGCTCTTTGCCTTCAGGGTAGGCATCGCGCAAGTCACGCAAAAAGCTGTCGTGCGCCGCCGGTTCAGCCTCGCCGCGAAAGCACTGCACCGCTTCAATCAAGCGGGCGCGAATGCGGTCAGACAACTCACGCGTGGCAGCACGGGTGAAAGTCATCACCAAAATATCGGACGGCATCAGTGGCTTGTTAAAACCGTCTGCATTACCGTGGCCCAGCACCAGCCGCAGGTAGATCGCGGCAATCGTCCATGTCTTGCCAGTCCCCGCACTGGCTTCAATCAGGCGCGAGCCCCAGAGCGGAAAATGAAGTGGCTGCAGTACATGGCCGCTGGCCGCTGGCTGCATCTCGACGGACACGACGGACGCGCTCATGCCTGCTCTCCTTCTTGTTCAGTCGTATCAGCGGGCAGCAATGCCTCCATCTGTACGTGGTTCTTCAACCATTCATGCAGCGGGCCATAAGTGGATTTGGCCAGCCCATGAAAACGCAAATCTGCCGTCAACTCTTGCCAGCCCGGGTAGCAGCGCGCCCAGCTGGGGTCTTGGCATTCGCCGGTCATCATGTAACCACCTTCATAGGCTTGTGTGGCTGCCAGCAATTCGTCCTTGCCCGCCTCCATAGCGCTTTTTAAGGGCAGCGGCAGCGGCTCGTTCTGGCCTTGCAGCCACAAGTTCATCAATGCCAACAAACGATTGCGCGCCTCATCCACTTCCAGCGGCTGCGCCCAGACGATGACATCGCGAGCAACAACACACATCAAGGTGTCATGGCCAGAGGCTGATAGCGCCAGGCTACGCACATACACGGGCAGCAGCTTGGCGGCCTGCAGTTCGCCTTTTTTGTTTAACAGCGTGCGCGGCTCCAGCGCCAGCCAGCAGCGGGCGTACATTTCACTATCGGCACTGGCCACGTCTGCTTGGCGCTCTTGCAGGCCATCCATCCAGTCATCGAGCACCAGAACGCCTTGCTCCAGCCTCAAACGTTCTCGCGGCGCGGCCTTTGGCCACTGCTGCATTTTTTGCTGCCAAGCCAGCAGCGATGGCGTGGTTTGGGCTTGCAAGGCATCCGCCTCACGCTGACCCAGCCCCGCCAACGGCAGCACGCCAGCTCGGCCCAAGCGCTGCACTTGCCGGCGTACTTGCGCAGTGACATCAAGCGCCGTACTTTGGCTCAGCTGCGTGCGCACACCCTGCTGCAGTTGCGCAATCAAACTGTAAGCCGTCAGACCATCGACACTGAACAGCTCATCGTCTTCCACCACCTCGTCCTCTTGCTCAAAGCGCACCAGCAAGCGATTGCGCAAAAAGCTGCGGGCAGGGTTGCGCAAAAAATCCGTGAGCCGCGCCAGTGTCAGCGGCACTTCGGGGTCGGGCTCGAACGCAGCCACAGCAGGCACGGCCCGCGCCGCGCTGTGCGCATGGGCGCCATGCCATTCGCGGGCGAAGGTGGAGAGGCCCGAAGCTTGCTCAAAATAGCGCCGACTAAAAGGCTGCAGCGGGTGCTGCTGGGTGCGCTGTGCGAGCAAATCACCACCGCCTTCACCCTGCCAACCCTGCGCCAGATAGTCGCGCAGCTGCGAGACCAGCACCGAAGGCGGCTGCTCGCTGTTGTCACGCACATGGCGACCTGCCCAGCTGATGTAGAGCCGACGGCGGGCGGACAGCAGCGCATCAAGCATCAGCTGACGATCATCATCACGGCGGGCGCGATCGCCGGGGCGCTGCTGGCCGGGTTGCGCCATCAGGTCAAAGTCCACTCGCATGGCGCGGCGCGGGTAGTCACCGTCGTTCATGCCCAGCAGGCAAACCACTTCGAACGGAATGGCGCGCATGGGCATCAGCGTGCAAAACGTCACCCCGCCAGCGCGAAAACGCTGGTTGAGTGCGGGCTCTGACAATGCCTGTAACCACGCTTCTTGCGCTACTTCCAGCGGAATGGCTGCATCAAACTCGGCTTGCTCGCAGGCCGTTTGCCAGCTGACCAAGGCCGTATCCAGCGCGGCCACCAGCGCTTCATCCTCATCGGTCTGCGCGACAAAGAAATCATCGAGCAGCGCACGAAAGCGCTGCGCCCACACATCCGGCGCTGCGGCATCGCCTGCCACTTGCCACCACTGCAGCATGCGCGCCAGCAAGCTTGCTAACGAACCCGCTAATTCAGCGCTCAGGCCGCCCACTTCGTCATACGGTTCCATACCTGCAAAGGTCTGCACGCCGGCTTCACCATCCATACCAAGCGCTGGGCCGCTGGCGTAACCCAACAGCATGCGACGCAGGCCAAACCAAGCGCTGTTGGGGTCACCGCAAGCCGCCAGACCCAGCTGTGCGCGCTGCGCGTGATTAAGCCCCCAGCGAATGCCCGCACCCGCCATCCAGTGCGTGAGCTGAGGCAGGTCGTCAGCCGCCAAGCCCACGCGGGCAGCCACGGCGGGCACGTCCAGCAAGTCGCACAGCTCACTCAAGCGGCAGCGCTGCTGGGGCAGCTTCAGCAGCCATTGCAGCGCTGTCACCAGCGGGCTGCTGGCGCGTGCGCCCACGTCGGCAATGTCAAACGGAATATGGCGCGCATCGTGGCGACCGTACTGGCCAAACACGGCGCGAATAGCGGGTGCGGCCTCTTCAATCGAGGGCAGCATGACCACCACATCGCGCGGTACCAGCGCGGACTGCCCCGGCGCGGCGGGCTGGGCCAGCCAGTGCAGCAATTGGTCGTGCAGCACTTCCAGCTCGCGCACCAGACCGTGGGTCTGGTGAAAGACGATGGACTGGTCGGCCTGTGCAATGTGCAGCGGCGGGTGCTCGGCTATCGGCACCAGATCGCGGATGCGCTGCTGGACCTGTACCAGCAGCGGTGCATCGGCCAGATCATTCGCATCGGCCTCGTCATACACATCCACGCGCGACCAGTTCCATTGCGCGGCGGTGTCGCTGGTGGTGTCAAAGGCATCCAGCTGGCGCACATAGTCGCGGCTTTGGCGACCCCATGCGGCCAGCAGCGGGTGGGCGTGGGCGTGCATGGCTTCGAGCGAAATTTGCGCCAAGTCTTGCCCACCCTTATTGGCATGGCGGCGGCGCTGCTGGCGCAGCAGCTCGCGTCCGTCAATCGCATCGGCCCAGTGAAAACGGCAGGGGTTGGGCACGGCAATCAGCACCTGACTGTGCTGGGCAATGCCGCTCAAAAATTGCATCAGCGACAGCGGCATCTGGCTCATGCCAAACACCACCACCCGGCGCGCCAGCGGCGTGACCGGCGGCTGGCCGCTTTGCAGTGCCTCCAAAATCCGCGCCAGCAAAGCCGGGCGGGTGGCGGCGCGCTCGCCCTCATCGAGCTCGGCCAGCACCTTGCGCCACAGCAGGGGCTGCCACATCTGGCCTTCTGGCACAAGTACATCGGGGCGGCCGGGGGTGCGCAGCACGTTGTCGCCCTGCTCCCAGGCGGCCAGCCAGTCGGCGCGGTAAATCTGGTACTGGTCAAACAGGTCGGCCAGTTTTTCGGCCAGTTGCAGCAGGCGCTGCGGCTCGCCGGGGCGCAGAAAATTGGCGATTGGAGCGAACTCAAGCTCTTCCAAACACAGTGGCAGCAGGCGCATCAGCCGCCAGATCATGGGCGTTTTGTCCAGCGGCGATTCGCGGGGTACTTCGTGCTTACCCAAAATCTGCCGATAACTACGCCACATAAAGCGTGCGGGCAACTCCACCTGCGCAGCAGCGCACACGCCCTGCTCTTGGGCCATGCGCATCTTGAACCACTCGGCCATGCCGTTGCTTTGCACCAGCACGATTTCAGGCTCCAGCGCCTGCAGCGGGTGGGCGGCCAGCCAGGCCAGCACGGTATCGGCCAATGCCTCAGTTTGGTTGCCATGCAGGGCGATCAAACCCGGTTTCCAGTGATTTGCCGATTGCTGCTGTGCTGCCACGCCAACTCCTGTAAAAAGAGCTAGCTTAACGGCTCACAGCTAAGCGCAGCGCATCCCTAGACAGCCAAAAATTCAAAACAGAAATAAGAAAAGCCCTAGATCATTGCTGATCTAGGGCTTTGTATTTGGTGGCCCGGGACGGAATCGAACCGCCGACACACTCCGCAATGCCGTAGCCCTTTGATTTAGCTTACGTTTTAAGAAATTCAATCTGCTTGAGTGTACCACTGCGATGTACCTTCTAGGACTCCTTACACAACGCAGCGGGAGTCAAATTTAATCTGTAAATTTATGACCCTCCACCTCCTATCCAAGTCTTGCTTGGAGCCCCCGTACCCGGGGCGTTAGTTGCACAGAATCCCGAGGTGGCAGGATATCGGCTCCGCCTATGCCAGCCCTTCTAAGCCCGCATATCGCACGACTCAGGAAGGCTCTGGAATGGCCCGGGTTCGCTCTCAGGTTGTAAGGCTAAAGGCTTTCTCGGCTAGCGTCCGGGTTCGTCGCGCTAGGAAGGCTCCAAGCTGGATGGAACACCGCCCAGCAATGGAATAAAGGAAGACCCAGGAAGGCCACTCAGAGGGTCTGCAGCGCGTTTTTTTTGGGAAATATATAGCAATACCAAGTGATGAGCGGAAAGAGCGCAGAACGGCGCTGAGGCGATCCAGTGCAACGCCCTCACAGATTCATAGGAAGCAATCCAAAGCGGCAAGGAGCGCACGCAGGGAGGCTTACCCCTTTTAGTTCACACTTCACTCCTACGTACACACAAGCTTCCTAGTGATACCCCACACACTCCCGGCAAAAATCCCGGTCAAGACTCCACACTTATGCTTAGGGAGTTACTACGAGGCATCCTAGGATGCACCCAGAACTATGCTTAAGTAATAGCTTAGGGATACGCTTTGGCAGATGCTTAGGTTAGTTCTTAGGTACATAGCTTAGGGTTCTCTTAGGTATGTACTTAGGGAACTCTTCTATAGTCTTCTATAGGTATATATCTAGTAACTCTCCTAGAATATGTATATAGGTACTTTTCTAGTAATACTCCTAGGAACACTCCTAGAATACTCTTCACGCATAGCAAAGACAGCAGGTTATAAGACTTACAACTTTTAGTTATATAGAGCGTCGTGCGAAACCATCATCAGCAGATGACTCCTAGCTTTCGACTCGTTCATAAATCAAAAAGATTAGATCTGCCAGTGCCGAATTGACTCCTCCTTGCACCCCCAGACTCAATGCTTGGCGATAAGCATCTATCATGCTCAGCGTCTGTAGTGCTTGAAATAAAGCATCAGCTAATGGCTTCTTGGAAGGTTGCTTGTCATAAAAGATAACACCATTCGCCAATGCAGCGCCAGCAAGAAGCCATGTATTAGGCATATCTTTAAAATCAGCAACCCTTTGCCCCCCTACAACCGCAATCACTAACTTCTCTGCTGTAGCTTTCGGATTCCCCCCGAAAATAGGCTCACCCTCTATTACCTTCAGCACACATTGCGTTGCCATACTCATTCTGCTGGCAAGCCGAAAGTTCGATAAGAACCCCATAGTCTCCTCCTTTTATTAATTATCGAGTATAGATATTAATATCGTCTATAACAAACACCTATCCTCTTTCTAGGATGTCATCAATAGCAGGAAACTTATGCAACTCTTTTGCCATACGCTCTAATGGCATCGTTCCGTAATCTCTAGCCACTGAGTTACCACCTGCATGGCCTGTAATTGCATCATGCACATCCTCAGCAATTTCAGCCTCTCGGCATAACGTCTTAAAGGTATGGCGGAACCCATGCGAAGGGCTGGCGCTGCTCTTCAACGCAACTACCTTTCGCAAGTACTCGGCCCATCGTTTGCCAAAGTTAGCCCCATAGAAGCCCGCAGCATCTCGCTCAAGTAGTGGGAAGAGTTGTCCATTCTTGGACATGCTGAGCGCGTACTCAAGAAAGCCACGCTTAACTAAATCGGGATGGATGGGTATCACCCGCCGACTTCCTGCTGTCTTAACACTCCTGCCTGCATCGTCCTCTGGTGATGAAAGAATGTTCAAACAAGGCAGCTCGCCATGCATCAATACATCTTTCGCCGCAAGCTGCGCCAGCTCCTCACGCCGCGCTCCGGTGTAGTACATCAGCAGGGGCATCCAAGACCAAGCTCCGCCAAAATTCGCACGCGGAGGCTCCCATCCGCTTGTGAAGATTGGGCTGCTAAAAATCCGCCTCAGTTCTTCTTGTGAATAGTGTTTTACCTGCGAGGTGCTAGATCGACTTTCAGCCCTCTTTGCCGCTGCACGCCCCGTGCCGCCAGCGATTACAGGGTTCTCTGTAATCCTTCCCGCAAGGACTCCATGGCTCAGCACCGCCGACAATGCACGCAACTTATTGCGCACAGTAGCAGCAGAAATCCGGGGCAAGTCTTTGCTGTCGGCCAACTCAATTTGCCGCAATGCAGACAGCCCTCGGATACCATTTCCCTTAACGGGAAGCTGCACCAGCAATGCTCTGTACTCTTTGATCTTAGCCCTATCAATCTGCTCCAGAGTCAGATCACCGCACAACTCAATGAACTGCTTAGAAGCAGCCTTGAATGTTGTCAACGTCTTGCGAACACCTGGCGTGTCACCATCATTGAGAAGCTTCTCTTCACTGTACGTTGTGAACAAGTCGAGTAAACGCGGCTTCTGCTCCAAGGGCTTACGGCTCTGCTCTATGGACAAAGGTTCATGTTCTAAAACCTGAGTCTGAGCCAGCCAGTCTCCTTCATATCGACGCTCAGCGAAGTCAGACAGACGAATCCAATGCTCACGAAAGGCTGTCCTCAAACGCTCTTTGACTTCCGGCGTCCCTAGTCCCCGAATGTGATGCTCTTTGAGTGCTTCGCTAACGCTTGAGTCGGCTATGCGATCTAGGTCGACTTCGTCTAAATAGCCGTCATCTAGGGCTGTTTGAATGGTTACACGTTCGAGATGGGCTTCACTATGCTCACCCACTCCCCATCCTACCGTCTGACTGGGTACAAGCATGGTATCAAACGCCCCACTCGCTTCCAGCCTTGCTTGCTCACCCCTAAACCACCGTGCTGCTAATTGTTGTATATCCCGGGCGTTAAGCACCTCTGCACCCTGCACTTGGGCACGCGCCAAAGCAAACGCTCTTTCTGAGTTGCCCCACTCCTCAGCAAATCTCTCCTTTGCCTCGCTTGGATCACGGGTGTTCAAGGTCTTCTTGTACTCCCGCCCCAACACAACCACTAGCTCTTTTGGAACTTTGCGACGTAGTTGATAGATACCACTTGAGGTCTTGACGGGCTGCGCCATGAAGGATCGCCTTCGGGGAAGTGAACGACCTTCGATTCTATGAAGCATAGATGCCATGGTGTACCTGTCTGGTGTACCAAATCAGGCATACAACATGCAGATAGGAATGAAAGAAGCCCCTGATTCATTTAAGAATCAAGGGCTTAGTCATCTTGGTGGCCCGGGACGGAATCGAACCGCCGACACAAGGATTTTCAATCCTCTGCTCTACCGACTGAGCTACCAGGCCTTTTTGATTTCAGCAGATGAACTCTGCTAAGCCTGCAATTATAGGCATATTTTCAGCCTCAAATTTACTTATCCAGACTCTGACTCGTCAGACAGTTCAGTGGATTGAACACCAGAGAGGACAAAACAGAAAACCCCTAGATTATTTCTAATCTAGGGGTTTAAATTTGGTGGCCCGGGACGGAATCGAACCGCCGACACAAGGATTTTCAATCCTCTGCTCTACCGACTGAGCTACCAGGCCTTTTCAGAAATCGCGAGTACCGAAGCTGCAATTATATGCACAGTTTTCGACCTCAAAATGAAATTGGCGAATTTTCTGAAAATTATCCGCGGCGGTTACGCCCTAGGTCTACGCCCAGCTGTCTCAGCTTGCGATAAAGGTGGGTGCGCTCAAGACCCGTCTTCTCGGCCACTCGAGTCATAGAGCCGCCCTCGCGCGCCAAGTGAAATTCAAAGTACGCTTTTTCAAAACCATCACGTGCTTCGCGCAGCGGGCGGTCTAGATCAAAGCCTTGGTGAGAGTTCGGCAAATTATCTTCGGCGGCCTTGGCAGTAATGCTGACTGCTGCCGAAGCAGCCACCCCGTTGCTGGCTGCAGACGCAGCCTCTGCATTTTGGTTTGCCGTGCTGCGCGCCAAGCCCTGCTCCACTGCTTTGAGCAGCTTTTGCATGGTGATGGGCTTTTCGAGGAAGGAGAGTGCGCCGATGCGCGTTGCTTCAACGGCTGTTTCGATGGTGGCGTGGCCACTCATCATGATGACGGGCATCGTGAGCTGGCCTGCGCCCGCCCACTCTTTCAACAAGGTGACGCCGTCCGTGTCGGGCATCCAGATATCAAGCAAAACCAGATCGTAGTTATTGCTTGCTCTAGCAATGCGTGCCTGCGTGGCGTTTTCTGCCACGTCCACACTATGACCTTCGTCGTTGAGGATTTCCGACAACAAATCCCGGATCCCCAGTTCGTCGTCGACCACCAGTATGTTTGCCATGTGTCTAAAGCCTATTGCTGTGCATTGTTAGGAGGGGCAATCAAGCTGCCGCCTCCATACGATCGTTGGGTACAAATGATAGCGACACTCGCGCGCCTTGCACTACCCCGTCTTCTTCACGGTTACCCAGGTCTACTCTTGCGCCGTGCTCATCTGCAATTTTCTTGACGACGGCCAAGCCAAGACCCGTTCCCCGAGCTTTGGTAGTGACATAGGGCTCAAATGCTTTTTTCAAAATATTAGGAGCAAAACCTGTGCCACTGTCGCTGATGCTCAAGCGCACGCGTTGAGCGCTCTCGTTCCAGCGCGTCTCAATTGTGACTGAGCCGGGAGTCTGCCCTGTTTCTTGGGCTCTCTGTGCCGTCGCGTCTTGTGCATTTTGCAAAAGATTGTGGATGACTTGGCGCAATTGCTGGCTGTCGCCTTGAATTAATGGGCAAGTCTCGTCCAAAAAGACGTCTACGCGCACGGCGGCATTCTCTTCGCCATAAAGCTGCAAGACATCTGTCACCAACGCATTCAAATCGAGGGCTTGAAGATTGGCGGCGGGCAAACGTGCATAGTCGCGAAATTCATCGACGAGGCGCTTCATGGCAGCGACCTGATCGACGATGGTTTTGACCGACTTGGTCAGCAAGGCCTGCTCTGTGGGCTGGAGCTTGTCTGTGAGCTTCATGGCCATGCGCTCTGCAGACAGCTGAATAGGAGTCAACGGGTTCTTGATTTCATGGGCCACACGGCGAGCCACTTCACCCCAAGCCTGCGCACGCTGGGCGGAGACAATCTCAGAAATATCGTCAAACACCAGCAGGCGCTGGTTTTCAGGCAGCTCTGCTCCGCGCATGACCAGACTGGTGCTGTTTTGCTCTACATCACCATGACCGCTACCGCCATCAAGCTCATAGACCTGCTGCCAGCGATCGCGGCCTTGCTCTCCAGAAGCATCACCCAAAAAGATATCAAACTGCACCTGCACCACGCGGGCAAAGTCTTGCAGCCCAGAGACGTCGCCTAAGCGCTTGCCCTGAAACACAGCCATAGGTGCGCGCAAAATTCGCGTGGCGCCGGGGTTGCTCAGCACGATGTGCCAGTTTTTATCGAGCACGATGACGCCCGACGTGAGGTTGTCCAAAATGGTCTGCAGATTGCTTCGTGCGGCTTCAAGCTGAAAAAGATTACGATTGGCATCAGAGCGCGCATCCGACAGTTGCTGCGTCATGGCGGCAAAAGAGCGCGTCAGGCCGCCAATCTCATCGTGAGTTTGAAGCGCGGGTTTAGGGCGCAAATCACCACGCGCCACATCGCGCATACCTTGGGCCAGTAGCAGCAAAGGCTTGGCCAACTGATTACCCAGCACCACGGCCAGCACCACGGCCCCAAATACGGCAAGGAACAGCGCCAGCGTGAGTGTGCCGATATACATGCGCTGCAAACCCACGCGAGCAAGCGCTCGCTCTTGATACTCACGATTCGCCGCTTGAACGGCCAAAGCATTCACAACCAATGCCTCAGGCAAGGGTATCAAAGCCTGCAAATAGCGCGTTTCATCCAGAAGATTGACTGTGGAGCGGGGCACCAAGACCAGCGTACGGACTTGAGCGCTGATTTGCGCTTTATCTGCTGGCACATCTGCAGCATCGTCCAAGCCTTCAATGCTAGCAACTGCACGCTGGCCGCTTTGCTCACGCAGGCTGCGCAATTGCTGTGGACTTGGGCGCTCGGGTGCCAAGCTAAATTGCGACTGCCCAGCACTGGCAATGGCTTTGCCTGATGCATTCCAGAGCACCACATCTGTCGCACCAATTTGGTCACGAATGCGCTCCAGCATTAAGGCTGCGCCGGCATCTGAGGTTTGGGAAAGCTGCATACCCGCGGTGCGGGTGTTATTAGCCATGTCATTGGCTACCGTATCCAATGTGGAACTGGCAAGACTCACGCCCGCAGACAACGCACCTTCAACTTTGACGTCAAACCAGCTCTCGATGGAGCGGGAGACGAACTGATACGACACCACATAAATCAGCAAGCCCGGCAGCAAACCCACCAGCATGAAAATACCCGCCAACTTAAGCAGCAGCCTGCTGCCAAAGCGCCCACGCTTAAGCCGCAGTACCAGTCGCAGGCCACCCCAAAGTAGCACCAGCACCAGCAACCCGGCCACCACCACATTGGCAGCAAACAACCAGTTGTAATTGCGCTCGTAAGCCAAGCGATTGTTGGTTGCCATGGTCAGCAAGAACAGCAGCAAGATGCCGACAACGGCCATCAAAACCCCGCCCAGCACCACAGCCCAGCGTGTTGTGCGTGACCAGCGCCCCATCGATGCGGCGCTGCTGCCTTCGACGTCCAAATGCTGAAACTCAACCATCAGGGCGCAGCCTCCAATATCTGCGTGCGCGAGAGCTGCAAGTTCCAGCCTGATCGGCCTAAGGCACCAATCTGCAAAGGCCTTGGCAAAGAAGAAATATCAACACGAAAGCGCAGTTGCACCGAAGCGCCCGAGCTAGCACTCAGTTGTGCAGGCTCCAAAATCTTCCACCGGTAAATGCGCTGAATGGCAGCCACAGCGTCTTCTAATTGTTCATAGGTCTGGCCCAGCGCCAATCCCGAACCCGAACTGGTAAATGAGGTGCTTGAAATATGCAAGCGCCAGCGGCGCGTGAGCGGCTGATGCGTGATGCGGAAATACCTTGTGGCCGCGCCCAGTTGCTCATCAGACCAATACCAGCGCTCACGCTGCACCACGGCATCAGCGACAAAATACATGGGTATGCCTTGGCGCAGGGCATCTTCGACTTGGCCGGGTAACTCAAACTGCAAGTTGGCAGAGACAAAGACGCCTTCATCCGTGCGGAAAACCTGCATCGAGCTGATATCTGGGGGCGCCGTATCGGCATGCGCCTGATTTAGGTTAGCGCATAGCAGCATCGCTGCTATGGCGACTCCAAAAAAGGCACGCACCATACGCCATACGGCTCCCGCCGCAGCGTTAGCGCGATTTTTCCAGCAGTGCGTAAAAGAAGCCGTCGTGGTCACCCAAGGGATTGTCAGACACAGGGGCAACTTTTGCCGCACTACCAGGTAATAAATGTCCCGCAGCAGGCAAGCTGGTCACGGTAGTGTTGCGCGTAAGAAACGCTTGCACCTGTACATCGCCTTCGGACTTGAATACCGAGCAAGTGCAATAGACCATACGGCCGCCTGGCTGCAGCAGCGGCCACAGCGTATCAAGCAACTTGGACTGAATGGTGGCGAGCTGGGCCACATCGCTTTCGCGGCGCAACCAGCGCACATCGGGCTGGCGGCGAACAATGCCCGAGGCCGTGCAGGGAGCATCCAGCAAAATGGCATCAAAAGGCAGGCCACCGCATTGCGACTCAAACCAGTCTTGAGGTTTGGAGGCATCGGCCACCACCACCTTTGCCTGCAGACCCAAACGGGCCAGTGTTTCGCCAATGCGGCGGGCGCGCTCGGGGTCAATTTCCAGCGCTGTCACTTCAATGCTGCCGGGAGCGGCGTGCTCCAGCAAATGCGCAGTCTTGCCACCGGGGGCTGCACAAGCATCCAGCACGCGAAGGGGGCGGCCTTGGGGCAGCGCCATTCCGTTCAACAGCAAAGGCGCGGCAGCCTGAGCGGCACCGTCTTGAACCGAGGCCCAGCCTTCCTCAAAGTGCGGCAGCTCTTGCACAGGCGCAGCATGCTCCAGCTGAAGGCCGGCATCAGCCACTAGCTGCGCTTTCAAATTCATAGCTGCTAGTGCAGACTGATATTGGACTGGCGTGCATTTTTGCTTGTTAACGCGCAGCGTCATGGGCGGCTGATCGTTATTGGCCGCAAGAATCGCCTGCCAATCTTGAGGGTGGTCTTTCTTAAGGCGAGCAATCCACCAAGCAGGGTGGTTCCAGACTGCAACCGGATCGCCATCAGTCGCGGCGACCAGTTCATCGCGCTCGCGCAAAAAACGACGCAGACAGCCGTTAATAAAGCCCGACTGCGCACGCGCGCTGCCATTTTTGGCAGCTTCCACCGCTTGGTTCACCAGCGTGAATGGAGGATAAGGCGCATGGTCTTCATCCCATGCCAAAGCCAAAGCCGTGCTGAGCAAAGCACTGACCTTGGGAGCCGGAGCACGCGACACCAGTTGTTTTTGCAGTGCCTGAGCACGGCCCAGATTGCGCAGCACCTGAAACAGCAACGCCTGCACACCCGGACGCAAACGCGGCGGCACCTGTGCCAGCACGGTCTTGCTGGACTGGCCACCCAAAATGCCGTGCAAGGCCTTGGCCACGGCATCCAGCTGTTGCCATAGGGCAGGCGCATTGGGTGTGGCAGCGCCTTGGCTGGCGTTCTTGGGTTTGGACGGCGTGGAAGTCATGAAATGCAGACCTGAGAAATAGGAAATCAATGAAAAACGCTCCCGTCTGCACATGGCAGAGCGGGAGCGCGGTGCATCAGCAGTGATCCAAAGCCGTTGCCAGCTTCAGATCAGGGCTTTGCTTACTCAGCCGATGCGTTGCCCGCAGGAGCAACTTCAGCGTCGTCGGCCAGAACACCGGCCAGCTCAGCTTCTTCAGCCTCGGCGATGGAGCGGCGCTCGGCGTCGTCCATTTCGTCCTTGGCCTTGCGAGCTTGGTGATATGCCAAACCGGTACCGGCAGGAATCAAACGACCCACAATCACGTTTTCCTTCAGACCACGCAGTTCGTCGCGCTTGCCCATGATGGCAGCTTCGGTCAGAACACGGGTGGTTTCCTGGAAGGAAGCCGCAGAGATGAACGAGTCGGTCGACAGCGACGCCTTGGTAATACCCAGCAGCACGTTGGAGTACGTAGCGGGGATCTTGCCATCACGTTGCATAGCTTCGTTGGTGTTGAGCACCTCGGAACGCTCGACCTGTTCACCCTGGATGTAGGTGGTATCGCCAGAGTTCTCGATGATCACGCGACGCAGCATCTGGCGAACGATCACCTCGATGTGCTTGTCGTTAATCTTCACACCCTGCAAGCGGTACACGTCCTGCACTTCGTCAACGATGTAACGAGCCAGCTCTTCGATACCCAGCAAACGCAGGATGTCTTGTGGGTCGGCTGGGCCGTCCACAATCGATTCGCCCTTGTTCACCACCTGGCCTTCGTGGACCAGAATGTTGCGCTCCTTAGGCACCAGCTCTTCAGAGACCTTGCCTTCCAGATCAGTGATCTGCAGGCGGATCTTGCCCTTGGTTTCCTTACCGAACGACACGGTACCGGTCATTTCGGCCAGAGTGCCCTTGTCCTTAGGTGTACGCGCTTCGAACAGCTCGGCCACACGTGGCAGACCACCGGTAATGTCTCGGGTCTTCTGACCTTCAACAGGGATACGCGCCAGCACTTCGCCTGGGCCCACTTCTTGGCCGTCACGCACTTGAATCAGCGCGCCCACCTGGAAGCCAATCGTTACCGAGTGATCGGTACCGGGGATCTTGACTTCTTGGTTGTTGGCATCAATCAGCTTGACCTGAGGACGAATCACCTTGGCGGAGCCGCGGCGCTTAGGATCGATCACCACCAGAGTGGACAGACCAGTCACTTCGTCGACCTGCTTGGCAACCGTCAGACCTTCTTCCACATTTTCGAAATTCACGCGACCGGCGTATTCCGTAATGATGGGTCGAGTCAGAGGATCCCAGTTAGCCAAGATCTTGCCGGCCTTGATGACTTCATCAGGCTTGATCGTCAAGATGGCACCGTAAGGCACTTTGTGACGCTCACGCTCACGGCCGTTTTCGCTGATCACGATTTCGCCGGAACGGGAAATCACTACCAGCTCGCCCTTGGTGTTGGACACATAGCGCATCGTGCTGTTAAAGCCGATGGAACCATTGGACTTGGCTTCCACGCTCGACGCGATAGCTGCACGCGAAGCTGCACCACCAATGTGGAACGTACGCATGGTCAGCTGTGTACCAGGCTCACCGATGGACTGAGCGGCGATCACACCCACGGCTTCGCCGAGGTTGATCATGCCGCCACGACCCAAGTCGCGACCATAGCAAGTTGCGCACAGACCAAAGCGGGTTTCGCAGGTCAGTGCAGTACGGACCTTGATTTCGTCCACGCCGTAGACTTCCAGCTCTTCGAGCAGGTCTTCGTCCAGCAAGGTACCAGCAGGCAGCAGCACAGAGCGGTTCTCTGGGTGCAGCACGTCTTCAGCGGTCGAACGACCCAGCACGCGGTCGCGCAGGGATTCGATCACTTCACCGCCTTCGACGATGGCGCGCATCATGTAGCCGTTGGAGGTGCCGCAGTCTTGTTCGTTCACGACCAAGTCTTGCGTCACATCCACCAGACGACGAGTCAGGTAACCCGAGTTCGCTGTCTTCAACGCCGTATCCGCCAGACCCTTACGAGCACCGTGGGTGGAGATGAAGTACTGCAACACATTGAGGCCTTCGCGGAAGTTCGCGGTAATAGGCGTCTCAATAATCGAGCCATCAGGCTTGGCCATCAGACCACGCATACCGGCCAGCTGACGAATCTGAGCTGCGGAGCCTCGGGCGCCGGAGTCAGCCATCATGTAAATGGCGTTGAAGGACTCTTGGTCCACCACGTTGCCGTGACGGTCAGTGGTCTTTTCAACCTTCAGCTGGTCCATCATCACCTTGGACACGTCGTCGCCGGCCTTGCCCCAGATGTCCACAACCTTGTTGTAGCGCTCACCGGAGGTCACCAGACCCGATACGTACTGCTGCTCGATTTCCTTCACTTCGCTTTCAGCGCGTGCCAGGATGTCGGCCTTTTGTGGAGGCACCAGCATGTCATCGATGGAGATCGAGATACCAGCGTGTGTGGACAGACGGAAACCGTTTTGCAGCAGCTTGTCCGCAAACACCACCGTTGCCTTCAGACCGCACTTGCGGAAGGAGGCATTGATCAGCTTGGAGATTTCCTTCTTCTTCAGCGCCTTGTTCATGTTGCTGAAAGCCAGGCCCTTAGGCAGGATTTCAGACATCAAACCACGACCCACAGTGGTTTCCACGAGCGAGGTCACGGGCTCAAATTCGCCAGTTTCCTTGTTCTTGTTCCACTCAGTCAGGCGCACGCTGATCTTGGCGTGCAGTTCGGTCTCACCGGCATCCAGAGCGCGTTGCAGCTCCATCAGGTCGGCAAACACCATGCCTTCGCCCTTGCCGTTGATCTTTTCACGCGTGGCGTGATACAGACCCAGCACCACGTCCTGAGAAGGAACGATGGAGGGTTCACCCGAAGCGGGGAACAGCACGTTGTTGGAGGCCAGCATCAACACGCGAGCTTCCATCTGTGCTTCCACAGACAAAGGCACGTGAACAGCCATCTGGTCACCGTCAAAGTCGGCATTGAACGCAGCGCAAACCAGCGGGTGCAGCTGAATCGCCTTGCCTTCGATCAGGATAGGTTCGAACGCCTGGATACCCAAACGGTGCAGCGTAGGCGCACGGTTGAGCATGATCGGGTGTTCTTTGATGACCTCTTCCAAGATGTCCCACACGACTGGCGTGCCGGCTTCCACTTCCTTCTTGGCAGCCTTGATGGTCGTGGCGATGCCACGCTGCTCGAGCTGCGCAAAGATGAAAGGCTTGAACAGCTCCAGAGCCATCAGCTTAGGCAGACCACACTGGTGCAGCTTGAGGTAAGGACCCACGGTAATCACGGAACGACCGGAGTAGTCGACGCGCTTACCCAGCAAGTTCTGACGGAAACGACCGCTCTTACCCTTGATCATGTCGGCCAAGGACTTGAGAGCACGCTTGTTAGCGCCTGTCATTGCCTTACCGCGACGACCGTTATCCAGCAGCGAGTCAACCGCTTCTTGCAGCATGCGCTTTTCATTGCGAGCAATGATTTCAGGAGCCTTCAGCTCCAGCAGGCGGCGCAGACGCGAGTTACGGTTAATAACGCGGCGGTACAGATCGTTCAGGTCGGAAGTGGCGAAACGGCCACCGTCCAGAGGCACCAGAGGACGCAGATCGGGAGGCAGCACGGGCAGCACTTCCATCACCATCCAGCCGGGCTTGATACCAGACTTCTTGAATGCTTCGAGCAGCTTCAAACGCTTGGCATTCTTCTTGACCTTAACTTCAGAGCCGGTCAAGTCGTTGCGCAGGCGTTCGGTTTCGATGTCGATATCGATGCCTTCGAGCAGGTCCTTGATACCTTCAGCGCCCATCTTGGCGGTGAATTCGTCGTAGCCGTACTCGATTTGCTTAGCGTCGTAGTCGTCCTCGGTCATGATGCTGAACTTCTTCAGCGGAGTCATGCCGGGGTCAGTCACCACGTAGGCTTCAAAGTACAAAACGCGTTCGATGTCACGCAGCGTCATGTCCAGCACCAGGCCCAAGCGCGAAGGCAAGGACTTCAGGAACCAGATGTGGGCGCAAGGAGCGGCCAGGTCGATGTGACCCATACGCTCACGGCGAACCTTAGTCTGCGTCACTTCAACGCCGCACTTCTCGCAGATTACACCGCGGTGCTTGAGGCGCTTGTACTTACCGCACAGGCATTCGTAGTCCTTGATTGGGCCAAAAATCTTGGCGCAAAACAGACCATCACGCTCAGGCTTGAAGGTACGGTAGTTAATTGTTTCAGGCTTCTTTACTTCACCAAAAGACCACGAACGGATCTTTTCGGGCGAAGCCAAGCCAATCTTGATGGCATCAAAATGCTCATCAGGCGTAAATTGCTTGAACAGGTCGAGTAGCGATTTCATGTAACTCTTTCCCTTTTCGTCAAAAATCATTGCAGCCACCGCTGGATTTGCCTTGGTTTGAGGAAAGAACCAAGCGCAAATCCTTTTTTTCAAGCGGTTGCAGCTCTCTGTTTAGTAGGCGTTAAGAACGCTCGAGCTCGATATCCAAGCCCAGAGAGCGGATTTCCTTGACCAACACGTTGAACGACTCGGGCATGCCCGCTTCGATCGAGTGCTCGCCCTTGACGATGGACTCGTACACCTTGGTACGACCCACCACGTCATCGGACTTCACAGTCAACATTTCCTGCAGCACGTAAGCGGCGCCATAAGCTTCCAGCGCCCACACTTCCATTTCACCGAAACGCTGACCACCGAACTGAGCTTTACCGCCCAGAGGTTGCTGCGTAACCAGCGAGTAAGGACCTGTGGAGCGGGCGTGCATCTTGTCGTCGACCAAGTGGTGCAGCTTCAGGTAATGCATGTAGCCGATGGTGGTCGGACGCTCAAAGCGCTCGCCAGTACGGCCGTCATACAGGTAGGCCTGTGTACGAGGCTCGGTCAGGCCCTTGGCCTTTGCGATGTCGTCAGGGTAGGCCAGTTGCAGCATGTCCTTGATTTCGGCTTCAGAAGCACCATCAAACACAGGAGTTGCGAAAGGCACGCCAGTGGTCAATTCCTTGGCCATGGACATGACTTCGCTGTCGTCGAGGTTCGACAGCTCTTCCTTGCGACCGCTGCGGTTGTAGATCTCTTCCAAGAAGGCGCGCACTTCAGCAGCACGGGCTTCCTTTTGCAGCATGTCACCGATGCGCTGGCCCAGACCCTTACCGGCCCAGCCCAGGTGAACTTCCAGCACCTGACCGATATTCATACGCGAAGGCACGCCCAGCGGGTTCAGCACGATGTCAGCGGTGGAGCCATCAGCCAGGAAAGGCATGTCTTCCACAGGAGTGATCTTGGAGACCACACCCTTGTTACCGTGACGACCGGCCATCTTGTCACCAGGCTGCAGACGACGCTTAACAGCCAGGTAAACCTTGACCATCTTCAGCACGCCAGCTGGCAACTCATCGCCTTGCGTGAGCTTCTTGCGCTTTTCTTCGAACGCCAGATCAAACATGTGGCGTTGCTGTTCGATGGAGTTCTTGATGGACTCCAGCTGAGCGGCCACATCGTCTTCAGCAGGACGAATATCGAACCAGTGGAACTTCTCCACTCCGTCCAGATACGCCTTGTCGATCTTGGCACCCTTGGACAGTTTCTGAGGACCACCGTTGGCAACACGGCCAGTCAGCAGCTTCTCGATACGGTCAAAAGCGTCAGCTTCCACAATACGCAACTGGTCGTTCAGGTCCAGACGGAAGCGCTTGAGCTCATCATCAATAATTTGCTGAGCACGCTTGTCGCGCTGGATGCCTTCACGCGTGAACACTTGCACGTCGATCACGGTGCCCGAAGAGCCCTGGCTCACACGCAGCGATGTGTCCTTCACGTCGGAAGCCTTCTCGCCGAAGATGGCGCGCAGCAGCTTCTCTTCAGGAGTCAGCGTAGTTTCACCCTTAGGTGTGACCTTGCCCACCAGCACATCGCCGGGTTGCACTTCTGCACCCACGTAGATGATGCCCGACTCGTCCATGCGGTTCAGTTGCTGCTCGGACAGGTTGGGAATGTCGCGTGTGATTTCTTCGGCACCCAGCTTGGTGTCGCGAGCCATCACAACGAGTTCTTCGATGTGGATCGAGGTGTAGCGATCGTCAGCCACGATGCGCTCGTTGATCATCACCGAGTCTTCGTAGTTGTAGCCATTCCAAGGCATAAACGCGATCAGCATGTTCTGGCCGATAGCGATTTCACCCAGATCGGTCGATGCGCCGTCAGCCAGCACATCACCCTTGGCCAGCAGGTCACCGCGGCTAACGATGGGGCGCTGATGGATGTTGGTGTTCTGGTTGGAACGCTGATACTTGATCAGGTTGTAAATGTCCACGCCAACTTCGCCAGCAACGGCTTCGTCGTCGTTCACACGAATCACGATACGGGTCGCGTCAACATAGTCAACGATACCGCCACGCTTAGCCGTCACCACAGTGCCGGAGTCAACCGCAGCAACGCGCTCGATACCAGTACCGACCATGGGCTTTTCAGGACGCAGCACAGGCACAGCCTGACGCGACATATTGGCACCCATCAAGGCACGGTTCGCATCATCGTGTTCCAGGAATGGAATCAGCGAAGCAGCAACCGACACGATCTGCGCAGGCGACACGTCCATGTACTGAACGCGCTCGGCCAACAGCAGTGTGGAGTCACCCTTTTCACGGGCCGACACCAAGTCACCCACCAGATTGCCTTCGGCATCCAGCTCGGCGTTAGCCTGAGCGATTACGTACTTGCCTTCTTCGATGGCCGACAGGTAGTCAATTTCCATCGTGACCTTGCCATCCACCACTCGGCGGTACGGGGTTTCAATGAAACCGTACTCGTTCAAGCGGGCGTACAGAGCCAGCGAGTTGATCAGGCCAATGTTTGGACCTTCAGGCGTTTCGATAGGGCAAACGCGACCGTAGTGGGTCACGTGCACGTCACGCACTTCAAAGCCTGCACGTTCGCGAGTCAGACCGCCTGGGCCCAGAGCGGAAACACGACGCTTGTGCGTGATTTCTGCCAGAGGGTTGGTCTGGTCCATGAACTGCGACAGCTGCGACGCACCGAAGAATTCCTTCAGAGCAGCCGAGATGGGCTTGGAGTTGATCAGGTCGTGAGGCATCAGGGGCTCTTGCTCAGCCTGACCCAGACGTTCCTTCACAGCCTTTTCGATACGTGCCAGACCGGTACGGTACTGGTTTTCGGCCAATTCGCCCACGCAACGCACGCGGCGGTTGCCCAGGTGGTCGATGTCATCGACTTCGCCGCGGCCATTGCGCAGGTCCACCAAAATCTTGACCACAGCCAAGATGTCTTCGTTGGACAGCACCATGGGACCGGTCGCGCCTTCGCGGCCGATCTTGGCATTGAACTTCATGCGGCCCACGCGCGACAGATCGTACGTATCCGGGTTGTAGAACAGGCGCTGGAACAGGGCCTGAACTGCATCTTCGGTTGGCGGCTCGCCGGGGCGCATCATGCGATAGATGGCAACGCGGGCAGCAAACTCGTCCACGGTTTCATCAGTACGCAGAGTCTGCGAGATGTAAGAGCCTTGGTCCAGTTCGTTGGTGTAGATGCATTGAACATCTTGCACACCAGCGCTGCGCAGCTTCTTGAGTAGTGCTTCCGTCAGTTCTTCGTTGGCCTTGGCGACGATTTCGCCGGTGTCTGGATCAACAATGTTCTTGGCCAGCACGCGGCCCAACAGGAAGTCTTCAGGCACGCTGACGAACTTGGTGCCAGATTGCTCCAGTTCGCGAGTGTGACGCGCAGTGATGCGCTTGTCCTTAGCGACGACAACCTTGCCAGCCTTGTCGGTGATGTCGAAACGAGCGACTTCGCCCTTCAGACGATCAGCCACAAATTCCATCTGCGCACCGCTGTCCATCAGGCGGAAATTGTCGTTCACGAAGAACGTCGCCAAGATGGTTTCAGGCGTCAGGCCAATAGCCTTGAGCAAAATGGAGACAGGCATCTTGCGACGACGGTCAACGCGGAAGTACAGCAGGTCCTTGGGATCGAACTCGAAGTCCAGCCAAGAGCCGCGGTAAGGGATGATACGTGCCGAGAACAGCAGCTTGCCCGAGCTATGGGTCTTGCCCTTGTCATGTTCAAAGAACACGCCAGGCGAGCGGTGCAGCTGAGACACGATCACGCGCTCGGTACCGTTGATGATGAAGGAGCCTTTTTCGGTCATCAGGGGCACTTCGCCCATGTAGACTTCTTGCTCTTTCACTTCCTTGACCACCTTGGACTGTGATGTCGAAGACTCACGGTCATAAATGATCAACTGGACCTTAGCGCGCACAGCGGAAGCAAAGGTCAGACCACGGGTCTGACATTCACGAACGTCGAAAGCGGGTTTGGCGAGGTTGTACTCGACAAACTTCATCTCCACAAAACCATTGTGAGAGACGATAGGGAAAGCAGAATTGAAGGCCGCTTGCAGGCCATCAATAGTGCGTTTTTTGGGGGCTACATCTGCCTGCAAGAATGCTGTATAGGCATCTTTTTGCATCTGCAGCAGATAAGGCACTTCGAGCACGCTATCGCGGCTGCCGAAACTCTTGCGGATTCGCTTGCGTTCGGTATAAGAATAGGCCATGAGATCTCCGGGCAAAGACATGAGTCCTGGGTCTGCGACGACTGCCCCACAAGGGACTACCTTGCGGGCTTGGCGGTTGGCCACTACCAACCATGGCTGACGGTGATGCGTTGCACACCACCCGAACCAAGGCATCTTCTGCTGTCGGATTGTCAGAAGACACTAAAAAGCAGACTCCCGAAGAAACCTGCTTTCTGGTGTGTTCTTTCAGCGCGTTTCACAAGCGCCAAAGGCTGGAGACCCTTTTAAGAGTCTCCAGCCCTTGATTTTACTGAATTACTTCAGTTCAGCCTTAGCACCGGCTTCGATCAGCTTCTTCACAGCAGCTTCAGCGTCAGCCTTGGCAACTGCTTCCTTGACAGCCTTAGGAGCGCCGTCAACCAGATCCTTAGCTTCCTTCAGACCCAGGCCAGTGATTTCACGCACAGCCTTAATCACGGAAACCTTGTTCGCGCCAGCTTCCAGCAGCATGACGTTGAACTCAGTCTTTTCTTCAGCAGCAGCAGCACCGCCGCCAGCAGCAGCAGGAGCAGCCATAGCAGCAGCGGACACGCCAAACTTCTCTTCAATTGCCTTGACCAGGTCGTTCAGTTCCAGAACAGTCATGCTGTCCAGGGCGGTCAAGAATGCGTCTTTATCGAATGCCATTTTGATTTCCTAAAATTTGTTGGTTTTGCCGAGCGCTTAGGCTTCGGCTGTTTCGGCTGCCACTTCGGCAGAGCCTTCGCTCTTCTTTGCCGCCAGAGCGCCCAGCACAACGGCTGTACGCGACATGGGGGACATAAGCAAGCCGCACACTTGTGCCAGCAACACTTCCTTGGAAGGAATGTTAGCCAGTTGCTTCACACCGTTCACGTCCAGGGCTTTGCCACCGAAAACGCCTGCGCGAATCACCAACTTATCGTTGGTCTTCGCGAAGTCAGCAACCACCTTAGCGGCAGCCACTGCGTCTTCAGAGAAGCCATAGATCAGAGGACCAGTCATCTGGTCAGCCACCACGTCAAACGCGCTACCGGCGACAGCACGGCGGGCCAAGGTGTTTTTCAACACGCTCAGGCTCACACCCTTGCTGCGAGCATCAGCACGCAGTTTGGTCATGTCGGCGACCGTGATGCCACGGTATTCCGCGATCACAAGCGTTTGAGCTTTAGCGGCGAGGCTGGTCACTTCGTTGATGACCGCTTCTTTCTCACTGCGATTAAGACTCAAGGTCTACTCCTTAAATGCACACTCGGGACAGGTCCCTCATGCGCGCTCTTGTTGCAGCGACCAACTGTTTAGGAAAAACTCCATCTGCAGCGGGATCGCCATCTGCGTTGGCCTTCGCGATTAAGTGATCTCATCACACCAACGGTCTTGGATGGCCTGCAGAAGCAACAACTCCTGCAGCCCACCACACCAGATGAGCCAGGCTCATCTGACGATTTCTAGCAATTACGCCGAGATGGACTGTGTATCGACGCGAACGCCCACACCCATAGTCGACGACACCGCCACCTTGCGCAGGTACTGACCCTTGCTGGTAGCAGGCTTAGCCTTGTTCAGGGCGTCAATCAGAGCAGCCAGGTTACCCTGCAGCTTATCGGAGTCGAACGAGCGACGGCCGATAGTGCCGTGAATGATACCGGCCTTGTCCACGCGGAACTGCACTTGACCAGCCTTGGCGTTCTTCACAGCCGTAGCGACGTCAGGAGTCACAGTGCCAACCTTGGGGTTAGGCATCAGACCACGTGGGCCCAGGATTTGACCCAACTGACCCACAACGCGCATAGCGTCAGGAGCAGCGATCACCACGTCGAAGGGCATGTCACCGGCCTTGACCATAGCGGCCAGGTCGTCCATACCGACCACGTCAGCGCCGGCAGCCTTAGCTTCTTCAGCCTTAGCACCTTGTGCGAACACAGCCACGCGAGCAGTCTTACCAGTACCGTGAGGCAGCACAACAGCGCCGCGCACCACTTGGTCCGACTTCTTAGCATCTACGCCCAGTTGCACGGCCACATCGATGGATTCATCGAACTTGGCAGTTGCAGCTTCCTTCACCAGCGCCACAGCGTCAGCGAAAGCGTACAGCTTGTTGGAGTCAACCTTGCCCTGGAGAGCTTTTTGCTTCTTAGTCAACTTGGACATTTACACGCCCTCCACAATCACGCCCATGGAACGGGCAGAGCCAGCCAGCGTACGCACAGCAGCGTCGACGTCAGCGGCGTTCATGTCCTTCAGCTTGGTGTTAGCAATTTCTTCCAGCTGAGCACGTGTGATCTTGCCGACCTTGTTCTTCAGAGGGTTCGAAGAACCCTTGTCCAGCTTGATAGCCTTCTTGATCAGAACAGTTGCGGGAGGGGTCTTGATGATGAACGTGAAGCTCTTATCAGCAAAAGCCGTGATCACCACAGGCAAAGGCAGACCTGGCTCGACACCTTGGGTCTGGGCGTTAAACGCCTTGCAGAATTCCATGATGTTGAGGCCACGCTGACCCAGCGCAGGACCGATGGGAGGGGAAGGGTTGGCCTTACCAGCTGGCACTTGCAGCTTGATGAAGCCGACGATTTTTTTCGCCATGTTAAGCTCCTTACGGGTATAGCGCTACGTGCAAACTATGCAAGCAGCTCCCCGAGGTGTTTGACTCTATAAAAAAGCTTCGCATTGAGTCAAAAAATGCGAAGCCCTCGATTGTATTGCGAATCTCAGGTTTTCTCAACTTGAGAGAATTCCAATTCCACAGGAGTTGCTCGGCCAAAGATCGTGACCGATACACGCAAACGATTCTTGTCGTAGTTGACTTCTTCAACAGAGCCGTTGAAGTCCGCAAACGGACCCTCATTGACACGAATCAACTCACCCACCATGAACTCGACCTTGTGACGCGGCTTCTCGGTACCTTCCTGCATCTGATCGACGATCTTACGGATCTCGGCTTCAGAAATAGGTGCAGGGCGATTTTTTGCACCGCCCACGAAGCCAGTCACCTTGCTGGTGTGCTTGACCAAGTGCCAAGTATCATCTTCCATGACCATCTCAACAAAGACATAGCCAGGGAACAAACGGCGATCTGTAGTGCGGCGCACGCCATTGCGTATCTCCACCACTTCTTCAGAAGGCACCAAAATGCGGCCAAACTTGGACTGCATGCCCGAGCGCGCAATGCGCTCGGTAATATTACGTTCGACAGCCTTCTCCATACCTGAATAGGCATGGACGATATACCAGCGAAGATCGGGATTGGCGGATGCCGCTGCCCCACCGTTCACATCTGTTTCGACAGTATCAGCCATTACTTCCTCCAGCCCAAAATCAGGTCGTACAAGACCCACTCAAGCGTCTTATCGGTGAACCACAAGAACAAAGCCATGACCACAACAAAGGCAAAGACATACAACGTCATTTGCGTCGTCTCTTTGCGGGTTGGCCAGACGACCTTCTTCACTTCACGCCAAGCATCACGGGCAAAACCAATGAAGCGCTTACCTGGCTCAGAGATCAGAAAAACGAATGCAGATAACACCAAGCCAACGATCAAAGCAGACCATTGCACCAGTGCACCTTGCTTGCTCAGCAGATAAAAGCCAGCAATAGAAGCAACAACTAAAGCCGCAACTGCGGCAATTTTTGCTTTGTCAGCCATAGAGCTGACTGTTTCAACCTGAGTAGTGGACATAATTCGTTTCAAATGCACAAAATTTGCGCAATTTTAAGACACAAAAGCCCGCCAAAGGCGGGCTCTTGCTGATTCCACCATTAAGAGGTGGCAGGGGCAGTAGGAATCGAACCTACAACCTTCGGTTTTGGAGACCGACGCTCTGCCAATTGAGCTATACCCCTACAAATCTATTAGGCAATAATCTTGGCAACCACACCGGCGCCGACAGTACGACCACCTTCGCGGATAGCGAAGCGCAGACCTTCTTCCATAGCGATGGGGTTGATCAGCTTCACAGTGATCGACACGTTATCGCCAGGCATAACCATTTCCTTGCCTTCTGGCAGTTCGATGGAGCCGGTCACGTCAGTTGTACGGAAGTAGAACTGAGGGCGGTAGTTGTTGAAGAAAGGAGTGTGGCGACCGCCTTCGTCCTTGGACAACACATACACTTCGGAAGTGAACTGTGTGTGTGGCTTGATCGAGCCTGGCTTAGCCAGAACTTGACCGCGCTGGACGTCTTCACGCTTAGTGCCGCGCAGCAGCAGGCCAACGTTGTCGCCAGCTTGACCTTGGTCCAGCAGCTTGCGGAACATTTCCACGCCGGTGCAAATGGTCTTGACGGTATCAGTGATACCGACGATTTCGATTTCTTCGCCGACCTTGATGATACCGCGCTCGATACGGCCAGTCACCACAGTGCCGCGACCGGAGATCGAGAACACGTCTTCCACAGGCATCGTGAACGCGCCGTCGATAGCACGTTCAGGAGTGGGGATGTATGTATCCAGAGCTTCAGCCAGACGCAGGATAGCGGGTTCACCAATTTCAGATTGGTCGCCTTCCAGAGCCAGCTTGGCGGAACCACGGATGATAGGAGTGTCATCACCGGGGAAGTCGTACTTGGACAGCAGCTCGCGCACTTCCATTTCGACCAGTTCCAGCAGTTCTTCGTCGTCCACCATGTCGGCCTTGTTCAGGAACACGATGATGTAAGGAACGCCAACTTGACGCGACAGCAGGATGTGCTCGCGAGTCTGGGGCATAGGGCCGTCAGCAGCGGAGCAAACCAGCACAGCGCCGTCCATCTGAGCAGCACCAGTGATCATGTTCTTCACATAGTCAGCGTGGCCTGGGCAGTCAACGTGAGCGTAGTGGCGGTTAGCCGTTTCGTACTCAACGTGAGCGGTATTGATAGTAATACCACGTGCCTTTTCTTCAGGAGCAGCATCGATCTGGTCGTAGGCCTTGGCTTCGCCGCCAAACTTCTTCGACAGAACGGTAGCGATAGCAGCCGTCAGAGTTGTCTTGCCGTGGTCAACGTGACCAATGGTGCCAACGTTAACGTGGGGCTTATTGCGCTCGAATTTTTCTTTTGCCATTTTTTCCGACTCCGAAAAAACTAATTGACTACAAGATGATTTCGGCGCTACCCAGTTAAGTGATCGCACCAGAAAATGGTGCCCATGGCGGGAATCGGACCCGCGACCTCTCCCTTACCAAGGGAGTGCTCTGCCACTGAGCCACATGGGCAATGAAGCTGCAAGGCAACTTCAAAGAATTTTTGCTCACATACTGGAGCGGGAGACGGGAATCGAACCCGCGTCATTAGCTTGGAAGGCTAGGGTTCTACCATTGAACTACTCCCGCACAGATTTACTGCTGCGCGTGATTGCTTCTCAGCAATCTTTTTCTTCTTCACCAAAATGGTGGAGGGGACAGGATTCGAACCTGTGTACGCGTTAGCGGGCAGATTTACAGTCTGCTGCCTTTAACCACTCGGCCACCCCTCCGAAGAGATTTGAATTGTAGCACCGTTTTTGGCTTAAAAAGAAATCTGATATTTCTTTTTGCTTTGCCAATCTCGGCATTGGTGCGGCTGGCGGGGATCGAACCCACGACCCTTGGCTTCGGAGGCCAATACTCTATCCACTGAGCTACAGCCGCGAACCCGTTAGATCGCTTGCACAACCAACAACAATTCAACAGGCGCAATTATGCACGGGTTTACGTACCGAAATTACAAATCCAACCGAAAACCTAATCCAGATAAATAGACATCCACCGACACCGAGCCCACCTGAAGCAATGAGAAACTGCCTTCTGTAAGCGTCCAGCCATGGATGAGCCCCACAAAAAGAGAGTGCAAACCTAATGCGGCCTCTTCTGCTGACACTTGCAGCTGAACCGATTGCTCTGCCGCTGCGGCTCGCAAATCTCGTGCAAATTTATCGCGAGCCTCAAATGAACTCTCAACATGCTGCAAGCGCACGCCAGCCAGCTCGCCGACATACTCCATCTTAAAGAGCGCCGTCTCAAAAACCTTACGCCTGCGCTCCCCTTGATCCAGGCTCTCGAACACATACCGAATAGATTGACGAACACTCTCTAAAGGTGGCAATTCAGCATAGCGATCGTCACAAATTTCATCGAAAGGCAAACATACGCGCCCCAGCATGGAGACAAAGACATCCATCTTGTCTTTGAAATGCCAGTACACCGCGCCTCTTGTGGCACCGGCACGTAAAGCAATATCTCCAAGCGATGTTTTAGATACGCCTTTTTCAAAAAACACTTCTTCCGCAGCATCAAGCAGCTTGGTACGCGTCTCATCTGCTTCAGCTTTGGTTCTTCGCGCCATAACTCACCTTTAAATCAAACGTTTCCATGCAGCGCACAATGAAATCAGCTCTTTTAAACATGTGCTCATGTAGATCTTTCAATTATACATTTACGGATGTATGTATAATTTCTTCAACACTGATATATAAATTTCCTTCAAGGGAAACCCTTAGATGAGCACTCCGTTCTGGACGGTGCTCTATTCTCGTTTTCACCATGCCAACCGGAAGGACGTTCATGCACCCGATGTATGAAGAACACAAGGCTCTGAACAGTCAGCCCAAATTTTCAACCTCCTGCACCCGCTCCATGGCTATCAGCCTGAGCTTGCTTGCGGCCTTGGGCCTTACTGCCTGCGGTGACAAAAAAGAAGAGGCACAAAAATCACAAGCGGCAGCGCAGCAGCAACTCCCCGAAGTCGGTGTGATCACCGTTTCGTTGCAAAACGTGCCCTTGGTTTCCGATCTTCCCGGTCGCCTCGAAGCCTCTCGCATTGCACAGGTTCGCGCCCGCGCAGCAGGCATTGTCCAAAAGCGTCTCTTCCAAGAAGGCTCTGACGTCAAAGCCGGTCAAGCTCTCTACCAAATTGACAACGCCCCCTACAAAGCCAACTTGCAAAGCGCACAAGCCACGCTGGCTCAAGCTGAAGCCAGCTTGGCGCAAGCCTCTGCGACAGCCCGCCGCTACAAACCGCTGGTAGAAGCCAACGCGATTAGCAAGCAGGAATATGACACTGCCATCGCTAACGAGAAGGCCGCGCAAGCTCAAGTGGCTGCCGGCAAAGCCGCAGTGACCAATGCCAATGTCAGCCTAGGCTATGCCAGCGTAACAGCACCTATTTCCGGCCGCATCGGCCGCGCACTTGTCACGGAAGGCGCCTTGGTTGGTCAAGGTGAGGCCACTCCGCTGGCGACTATTCAGCAAGTCAATCCGCTGTACGTCAATCTGACACAGTCATCCTCTGAAATCATGCGCATGCGTGAAGCATTGACTTCTGGCAAGTTAGCAAAAATAGGTGATAACGCCGCTCGCGTCCACGTCTATTTGGACGATGGCAAAGAGTACGCACACACCGGCAAGCTGCTGTTTACCGATCTCTCAGTAGACCCCACAACTGGCCAAGTTAGCGTGCGCGCAGAACTGCCTAACCCCGATGGCATGCTGCTGCCCGGCACCTATGTGCGTGTGCGCTTGGAGCAAGCTCAGATGGAAAACGCTGTGCTGATTCCTCAGCAAGCCGTGACACGCAATGAGAAGGGCAACTTTGTCATGATCGTTGCCGAGGACGGCTCTGTCGCCCCCCGCCCAGTGCAAATCAGCCAATCGAGCGGAAGTAACTGGGTTGTGACCTCCGGCTTGAAGACCGGCGAGAAGGTGATGGTCGATGGCTTGATCAAAGTTGGCATGGGCGCCAAGAAGGTAAAGCCCGTGGAATTTAACGCCACCCCAGCCGCGCCAACTCAGCCAGCCCCGGCTGCTGCACCCGAAGCACCAGCGCAAGACAAGCCCGCAGCCGCTGAAGGCGCAGGCGATGCGCCAGCAGCTAAGTAACAGGCATACGATCCATGTCTAAGTTCTTTA
The DNA here is from genome assembly GCF_019355935.1 of Comamonas sp. Y33R10-2. Taxonomy (NCBI): domain Bacteria; kingdom Pseudomonadati; phylum Pseudomonadota; class Betaproteobacteria; order Burkholderiales; family Comamonadaceae; genus Comamonas; species Comamonas sp. Y33R10-2. The sequence continues at coordinate 2,889,217 of NZ_CP079925.1, read as the reverse complement.
TCCATAGACCGATTTTTGCCTGGGTAATCTCGATTTTCGTGATTCTCGCAGGCGTTATCGCCATCACAAAACTGCCCGTATCGCAGTTCCCGACGGTTGCGCCGCCCACCATCACGGTGACGGCAACTTACCCTGGTGCAACAGCGCAGACCATGACGGACTCGGTGCTTCAACTCATTGAACGTGAGATGAATGGCGCCACCGGCATGTTGTACATGAGCACCAGCGCCTCGGCCACTGGCCAAGGCACGCTGACCGTAACTTTCGAGCCCGGCACGAATCAGGATTTGGCACAAGTAGACGTGCAAAACCGCTTGGCCCGCGTTCAGTCTCGCCTGCCGCAGATTGTTCAGGCTCTGGGTGTGCGCGTTGAAAAGTCGATGAGCAACTTCCTGATGATTCTGGCCTTCCAGTCAGAAAACGGGGAAACACCCAACGATGATGTCGCCGATTACGTAAACCGCAACGTCCTGCCTGAAATTCAGCGTCTGGATGGCGTAGGTACAGCCCAGCTGTTTGCATCTGGGCGCGCTATGCGTATCTGGGTAGATCCTGCCAAGCTGCAGGGCTACAACATGTCGATCGCGCAAATCAACGCATCCATCGCCTCACAAAATCTGCAGATTTCTGGCGGCTCTCTGGGCAACACGCCCAGCCTGCCCGGCACGGGCATGAACGCGACCATCGTGGTTCCCGGTCAGCTGTCAACGCCTGAAGAGTTTGCCGAAGTGGTGCTGCGCTCGAATGCTGATGGCTCAACTGTTCGCATCAAGGACATTGGTCGCGTTGAACTGGGCACAGAAAGCTACGGCTTTCAGTCTCGCCTGAACGGCAAACCCGCCGTGGCCATGGCCGTACAGCTGACTGCCACTGCCAACGCCATGGCTACGGCTAAGTTGGTGTACGCGAAGATGGGTGATCTGGCTCCCTTCCTGCCGCCCGGCGTGAAGTGGTCATCGCCTTACGACACCTCCAAGTTCGTGAAAATCTCCATCGAAAAGGTGGTCTCTACGCTGCTTGAAGCCATCGTACTGGTCTTCATCGTGATGCTGATCTTCTTGCAGAACATCCGCTACACGCTGATTCCCACCATCGTGGTGCCAATCGCCTTGCTAGGAACCTTTGCGGTCATGCTGGTGGCCGGTCTGTCCATCAACATTCTGGCCATGTTCGCCATGGTGCTGGTGATTGGTATCGTGGTGGACGATGCGATTGTGGTGGTGGAAAACGTCGAGCGCATCATGGCCGAAGAGGGTCTGCCCCCCAAGGAAGCCACGCTTAAAGCCATGGGTCAGATTCAAGGCGCCGTGGTCGGTATTACCGTGATTTTGGTGACCGTTTTCCTGCCTCTGGCGCTGTTTGGCGGTGCGACAGGTGCGATCTACCGCCAGTTCTCGCTGGTGATGGCGATCTCCATCTTCTTCTCAGGCTTCTTTGCTCTGACGCTGACGCCCGCCCTGTGCGCTACCATGCTCAAGCCCATTCCTAAGGGCCATGCGCATGACAAGAAGACCGGCTTGCTTGGTCCCTTCTTCAACTGGTTCAACCGCAAGTTTGAAGCCGGAACCAACCGCTACTCCCGCGCTGTCGCAACTGTGGTCAAGCGCTCAACACAGTCCCTACTCGTCTACGTGCTGGTGATTGCAGGTGCGGCCTTTATCTTCTTGAAGCTGCCCACCTCCTTCTTGCCCGTGGAAGATCAGGGTTATGTGATTTCGCTGACCCAGCTGCCTCCGGGTGCCACGCTGGAGCGCACCAGCAAGACCATGGGCGAGCTGGAAAAGTTTGCACTCAGCCAGCCCGAAGTTGCTGACATCGTGAGCATTATTGGCTTCAGCTTTGCTGGTCAGGGCCAGAACGTGGGCTTGTCATTCACTACGCTCAAGGACTGGTCTGAGCGCAAAGCCAAGGGCTCAGATGCGACCTCTTATGCGGGCCGCACCATGGGCGCGATGTCGACACTGCGTGATGGATTTATCTTCACGCTGGTGCCGCCATCCATTCCTGAGCTGGGCAACAGTGACGGCTTTACCTTCCGCCTGCAAGACCGCTCTGCCAAGGGCCACGCCGCACTGCTTGCAGCACGCAATGAGCTGATCCAAAAAGCCAATGCCAGCCCCATCTTGGCGGGCGTACGCTTTGACGGTGTGGAAGACGCACCTCAGTGGAAGATCGACATCAACCGCGATGCCGTTTATGCCCAGAAGGTGAATATGGCGGACATCGCGACCACGCTGTCAGCAGCGCTGGGCTCGACCAACTCCACCGACTTCCCCAACAAGGGTTATATGCAGCGCGTCACGATTCAGGCAGATGCGTCACGCCGCATGCAGCCCGAAGATGTGCTCAGACTGACTGTCCCCAACTCCGAAGGCAAGCTGGTGGAATTGTCCACGCTCGCCACAAGCAAGTGGGTCAGCGGTCCTATGCAGATGACTCGCTACAACGGCTACGCCTCTATGAGCATTACCGGTCAAGCCAAGCCCGGCTACACCAGCGGGGATGCCATGAAGGAGATGGAAAAGCTGGCGGCCGAGTTGCCTCAAGGCTTTGGCTACGAGTGGACAGGCCAGTCTCTGGACGAAAAGAAGGCTGGCTCCTCCGCCATGCTGCTGTACGCGTTCTCGCTGCTGGCTGTGTTCCTGTGCTTGGCTGCTTTGTATGAAAGCTGGAGCATTCCTCTGTCCGTGATGCTGGTCGTGCCTTTGGGCGTGTTCGGTGCCGTGGCCGGTGTGCTGATGCGCGGTATGCCTAACGACATCTACTTCCAAGTGGCGCTGATTACCGTGATCGGTTTGTCAGCCAAGAACGCCATTTTGATTGTGGAGTTCGCCAAGGATTTGCATGCACAGGGCAAGAGTGTTCTGGACTCGGCACTGGAAGCCGCTCACCTGCGTTTCCGCCCCATTTTGATGACCTCTTTGGCCTTCATTTTGGGTGTCGTGCCGCTGTACATCGCTTCTGGCGCCAGCGCTGCCAGCCAAAAGGCGATTGGTACCGGTGTGTTCTGGGGCATGGTGATTGGTACGCCGTTGTCGGTGTTCCTGGTTCCCGTGTTCTTTGTCGTCGTGTTCAAGCTGTTCGGCAAAAAATCCAAACAAGACGACCCAAGTGCCCCCATTGCCCCCACCCCGACGGCACAGGGAGGCTCGCATCATGAATAAGACCTTGCTACCTGTAGCATTGGCCAGCGCACTGCTGGCCAGCGGCTGCTCTTTCATCCCTCAACTGGAGCGTCAGCCACAGCCCGTGGCTGAGCAATACTCCACGACCGCTGCGCAGACGGCAGGCGCTGTGGCTGCAGCGGACATTCCGTGGCAGCAGTTCTTTACGGACCCTCGCTTGCAGCAAGTGATCCAGCTCGCGCTGGACAACAACCGCGACCTGCGCGTGGCGATGCTCAACATCGAAAAGGCACGGGCCCAGTACCAAATTCAGCGTGCTGGCCAGTTCCCTGAAATCGGTGCTGCCGCCAGCGCCAGCCGCCAGCCGAATGCAGCAACCGGCCAGTACGGCAACTCGTACATGGCGGGCTTGTCTATGCCTAGCTGGGAGATCGACTTCTGGGGCCGCATCAGCAGCCTCAAGCAGCAAGCTTTAGCCCAATACTTGGCGACAGAAGAAGGCCGCAAGGCCGCGCAAATCAGCCTGATTGCGAATGTCGCCAACACTTGGCTCAACTTGCATGCGGATGAAGAACTGCTGGCCATTTCACGCCGCACGCTGAGCACGCGCGAAGAGTCCATCAAGCTCACCAAGCTGCGTCTGGATGCAGGGGTGACTTCTGAGCTGGACTTCCGCCAAGCGCAGTCGCTGACCGAAAGCGCCCGCTCCACACTGGCCCAACAAACAGGCCAGCGTGAACGCGATGTCAATACACTCACCTTGCTTGTGGGCCAAACTTTGCCTGCTGAGTTGCTCAGCAGCATGCAAGGCCAAAAGTTGCGTGAGTTGCCTGCGCTGGCCGATGTGCCTGCAGGCCTGCCTTCTGAGCTGCTGCTGCGCCGCCCTGATATTCGTCAGGCCGAGCAAAGCATGATTGCCGCCAATGCCAGCATTGGTGCAGCGCGCGCAATGTTCTTCCCGAACATCTCGCTGACTGCATCGGCGGGTTTTGTGAACTCTAAAGTCTCTGATCTATTCAGCTCAGACTCTGCGGCCTTCACCATCGCGCCTTCTCTGTATCTGCCTATCTTCAACGCTGGCCGCACCCGCGCCAATTTGAAGGTTGCGCAGGCCAACGAGAAAATTGCCGTGGCGCAGTACGAAGGAGCCATCCAATCGGCCTTCCGCGAAGTGTCTGACACGCTGGTAAACCGCCGCGCCTTTAAGGAGCAGCTCGACGCACAGTCGCGCCAGCTGGAGGCCGAGCAAATCCGCTACAAGCTGTCTGACCTGCGCTACACCAACGGCGTGGCCAGCTATCTGGACTTGCTGGATGCGCAGCGCTCGCTGTTTGCACTGGAGCAATCCGTGGTGCAAGTGCGCCTTTCGCAGCTGCAAACCCAAGTTAACCTCTACAAGGTTTTGGGCGGTGGATGGACTGAGGCTGCGGCGAACGCCACGGCTTCAGCCCCAGCAACAAGTGCTCCATAAACTCCAAATTGGCAGCAAGCTACAAAGGCGTCTTCGGACGCCTTTTTTCATGCCCCATCAAAAATTGCGCAAGCTTGATCCAACGCAACTCCTTTATCCAGCGCGCGTCAACCCGTATCGTCGTGCACTGGCATTCTTAACCCTCACTTCTATAATGATTTGATAACTCCTATCACACGATCTCAGAGGACTTCATGAGCGAGCAACACCACGAAGAAGCCCATACCGGCCCCATCAAAAAACCTAAGCAGCTGTTGCTGGCTGTCCTCTTCGCATTTGTGGTCCCCATTCTGGTCATCATCGGTTTGGTCAAATTCGTGACCTCCTCCGAGACGACGGGTCCCGGCGCTGGCAACCCAGAGATGGCCAAAGCGGTGCGCTTGCAAAAAGTCGGCACGATTGAGATCCGCGACGCCAACCGCCCTTTGCGCGGTGGTGAAGAGGTCTACAAATCCCAGTGCGCGGCTTGCCACGCAACAGGTGCTGCTGGCGCTCCCAAGTTCCAAGACGCGGCAGCTTGGGGCCCTCGCCTCAAGCTGGGTCTGGAAACGCTGGTGCATTCATCGCTGGCTGGCAAGGGGGCTATGGCACCCCAAGGCGGCGGCGAATTCAATGACACCGAAATCGCCCGGGGCGTGGTCTACATGGCCAATGCCGCAGGCGGCAGCTTCCCTGAACCCAAGCCCCCTGCCACTGCCGCTGATGCAGCGGGCGCAGCCAGTGCCGATGCTGCTCCAGCTGCGGCAACTCCAGCAGCTACCACTGTGCCGGCTCCTGTAGCTGCGGCCACACCCGCCAACCCCTCAGTTCCTGCAGCAGCTGAAGCAGCTGCTGCACCTGCCGCCGCATCCAATGTGGGCAAAGGCATTTACGACACGACTTGCGTGGTCTGCCACAGCAGCGGCGTTGCTGGCGCACCCAAGTTTGGCGACAAAGCGGCTTGGGCTCCATTCATTGCCCAAGGCATGGACCAGATCGTCGCCAAAGCCACCAAAGGCGTTGGTGCCATGCCGCCCAAGGGTGGATCGACTGCCTCTGACGCGGACTTTAAAGCCGCCATCCAATACATGGTGGACGCCGCTAAATAAGCAAAGCAGCGCAAAAACTCATGCTTCAAACCTAAAACCGGCCTTGAGTCGGTTTTATTGTTTTCGCCCTCTAGTCCTTTATTTAATTGGACTAATAGCTATCAATTTTGCATAGCCTCAGGGCTCAACGCATAGCCAAACTGGACAGGCAGCAAAGCGCTCTGCATCTCTTGCACCTCGGGCAGATCACCTCGCTCCAGAGCGTTGGCTGCATCCAGCATGTCGAGGCTGTGCACCATGCCCAAGCCTTGCGGCAGGGCCAAGAACAGTCTTCCCAGCTCATCCATCACTACCTGCTGCACCAGCGATAGCTGCAACTCTTGGCCCGTGTGGCTATGCAGATGCACGCCTTGCTCTGTGCAGCGCACGCGCCAAATCCACGGGGCCGATTCCAGCTCCACATATACGCGCTGGGGACCGTTTTGAAAGTACCAGCGGCCATCGGGCTGCGCCAAGTAATTACGGGCAATGAAATCCGCTAGTTTTTCATGGCGCAGTTCGCTGCCCTTGGCTCCGGGCTTGCCGCTGGTAAAGGCGCCACAAGCCTGAGCCGGATCGTCGCGCAACCACCATTGCCCCCGCGCATCCAGCCCCAACCAGCCACTGCAGGCGGGCACATTGGGCCACTTGGCCATGGCCTGCTTCACGATGTCATCCATTGGCTATCTCTCCTTATTTTTCTGATGAAATTCAGGCAAGTATTGCGCCAGCCACTGCGTTACCGCCTGCGGCATGGCCTGCACATGGGCCGGCCATGTTCCACTTGAAAAGCCAGCATGTCCGCCATGTGCGGGCTGCCAAAGCTGTACTGATGCGCTCACATCACTTTGCGCAGGCAGGCTGTTCGCGGGCACAAACGGGTCGTTTAGCGCATTGAGCAGCAGCAGCGGCACAGCCACCTGTTTGAGCAAAGGCTTGGCCGATGCCTGAGTCCAGTAATCATCGGCGTTTTTAAAGCCGTGCACAGGCCCGGTAAACACATCATCAAATGCCTGCAAGGTGCGTGCGCTCTGCAGCGCTGCTTTGTCAAACAAGCCCGGCGACTGCTGCCATTTGGCCAGCGCCTTGGGCACCAGCGTACGCAGAAACATGGGCGTGTAAATCCAGCGGTTAAGTCCACGCCCCAAGTTCAGCCCGCCAGACACCAAATCAAGCGGCGCAGACACCACGGCAGCGCCTTTGATGACCTGCAACGCGGCCTGCTGCTGCACACCGGCCCAGCGCGCCAGTGCATTGCCGCCCAGCGATATACCCATGGCCAGCAAGTCGCCGCCAGCGCCTTGTTGTACTCGCTTCAAAATCCAATCCACCTCGTCCACATCGCCTGAGTGATAAGCACGCAGCAGGCGATTAGGCTCGCCACTGCAACCCCGAAAATGAGGGACAGCCAAGCGCCAGCCGCGCTGCGCACACACCAGCGCCGTGGCTTTGGCGTAATGACTATTCGATGAGCCTTCCAGCCCATGAAACAGCACCAGCGTGGGCGCATTGCCAGCTAACGGGTGGCTGGAAAAATCGACATCAATAAAGTCACCATCCGGCGTATCCCAGCGCTCACGCAGCCAAGGCAAGGGCTCAATACCTTTGGTTTTATAACGGGCGTAAAGCGCTGACCAGATGGTTTGCACATGACCACCGGGCTGCCACCAAGGGGCGCGAAATTGCTCAAAACTCATAGGGGGCAAAGCATAGGCATGGGTTATGGTTGCAATGCTAGCGCCATGCGATGACGGACAAACACACAAGCCCTGTACGCACGTACGCAAGTCAAACGCCTATGCTATGGTTTCAGCATCTATTTAGCGACTGGAAACACCCATGAAACGCTGGCTTGTAATGATTGCGACTGCTGCCTCCATGCTCTCCCTCACGGGTTGCGGCTACAACGACTTTCAGCGTCTGGACGAAAAGTCCAAGGCCGCATGGGGCGAGGTGCTGAACCAATACCAGCGCCGCTCTGACCTGATTCCTAACATCGTTGCCACCGTCAAGGGCGAAGCCAATTTTGAACAAGACACCTTGACCAAAGTGATTGAGGCGCGCTCCAAAGCCACGTCCATTCAGGCCACTCCTGAGCTGATTAACAACCCCGAAGCCTTCAACAAATTCCAGCAAGCACAGGGCGAACTTTCAGGTGCACTGTCCCGCCTGATGGTGGTGGCTGAGAAATATCCAGACCTCAAGGCCAATCAAGCATTCCGCGATTTGCGCCTGACGCTGGAGGGCACAGAAAATCGCATCACCGTGGCCCGTAACGAGTACATCGGTACCGTGCAGGCCTACAACGTGCTGGCGCGCAGCTTCCCCACCAATCTCACAGCCAAGGTCTTTAGCTACAACGTGAAGCCCACCTTCACCGTGCAAAACGAGGCCCAGATTTCGCAGCCCCCCGCTGTGGATTTCTCCAAGCCTGCGGCTCCGGCCGCCGCTAAATAAGCCTCACCCGCTTTGAAGGATTACATGCAAAACAAGGCTCTACCCCTTATCAATCAAGCGCTTGCAGCTCTTGTTTTTGCATGGCTCACGCTTTTTTCTGCTCTGCCCGCACTGGCTCAAACAACGTCCGGCGCAGCAGGAACGCAGCTCAAACCCGTGCCTGAACTCTCAGGCCGGGTTATTGACCAAACCAGCACCCTTAGCGGCAGCGATGTACAGGCGCTGAACGAAAAACTCAAAACACTGGAAGACGAAACAGGTGCGCAAGTCGTCATCCTCATGGTCGGCAGCACCGCGCCCGAAGACATTGCCGCCTATTCCTGGCGCGTGGCCAGCAGCTGGAAGCTGGGGCGCAAAGACATTGGCGACGGCAGCCTCATCGTCGTGGCAAAAGACGACAGACGCATGCGCATCGAGGTAGCGCGCAAGCTGGAAGGGGCGATTCCCGACATTCAGGCGGGTCGCATCATTGATGGCGCCATGAAGCCACGCTTTCGCGTCGATGACTATGCGGGCGGACTCTCTGCGGCCATCGATCAGATGAGTCTGTTGATTCGTGGAGAGCAGCTGCCAGCCCCGGCAAAGCAGCAAAGCCAGAGCAGCTCCTCGTCGCTGAACCTGGACTTTCTACTGCCCCTGCTGTTATTGGGCTTCCCCATCGGTATTGCCATCGCCCGCTCTATCTTTGGCCGGGGACTAGGCTCACTGGTTATGGGTGGCATCACTGGTGCAGCAGCCTATTTCATTACCACCAGTATGCTGGCTGCAGGTGTTGCTGCATTCATAGCGCTGATATTTACGCTGTTGTCCAACCTCTCAAGAGGTGGCGGGGGCCCTTACATCAGTTCTGGCGGCGGAGGCAGCTGGGGTGGTGGCAGTAGTGGGGGTGGGGGTGGTTTCAGTTCCGGGGGCGGCTTCAGCTCCGGTGGTGGTGGGAGCTTTGGCGGCGGCGGCGCCTCGGGAGATTGGTGAGATGAGCAGTATTTTTCATCGCTTGGCACGCTTGGTACGTCACCGCTGGGCCGAGCAGCATCTACGCAAGCACCTGCCCGCAGCCACGCTGCGTGAGCTTGAGCAGTTGGTGGCTAAGAGCGAGCTAAGCCACAGCGGGCAAGTGCGCATCTGCATAGAAGCAGGCATGCCCTGGAGCTATATCTGGCGCGATGCCACGCCACGCCAGCGGGCGCTGTCGCAGTTTGCCAAGCTCCATGTTTGGGATACCGAACACAACAACGGCGCACTTATCTATGTGCTACTGGCCGATCACGCCATCGAAATCGTGGCCGACCGTGCGCTGGATCGAACCATGAACGCCGAGCAGTGGCAGACGCTGATCAGCGATATGCAATCAGCCTTTAAGGGTGGGCATTTCAGCGTAGGGCTGGTCTCGGCGCTGGAGCGCGTCAGTCGCCATTTGCAAACCCACTTTCCGCGTCAGTCCAAACACAATGCAGAATCTCGTAACCTGCCCGATACGCCGGTGGTGGAGCGACACCTTCCGCACCGCCGCAGCTAATCAAAATTCATAGCTGCTGGTGATGATGAATCATTGGCCAGAGGCCAAAAAGTCTTGAAGTGATTTTCAGCCCAGTACATGGCGCCCATAAGGTGAACACAGCCACAGCACCGCAGCCACATTGATCAGCACCATGAGCCAAAACTCTTGCTGAAAGCTGGTCTTGCTACTTTTGTGGCGCAGCCACTGCTGGGCGAGCACAGCGCCCGGCCACCCGCCCACTAGCGCCATCAGCTGCAGCGTTTTTTCTGGCGTGCGCCACTGCCCCTTTTGGGCCGCCCATTTGTCTTGCCAATAAGCCATGAAGGTCAGCACGCTTAGGCCCGCATATGCCAGCCAGATAAGACGCGGCACGCCCCAAAGGATGGCTGCGGCCACCATCACAATCAGCCATGTCAGCAGTGCCCCATAACCAAAGCCGCTGAATGTCTGCTTGCCCTGAGGCTGCCGCGCTTCTCTACCACCGACTCTTTGCGCTGATTGGCTGCTGCCATTACGGGCATTACTGCCGTTATTCCAGCTGTTGCTAGGCGGCGCAGCTTGAGATCTGGGCCCGGCATAAGAGGCAGAGCGCCAATTTACCTTCAGCGCCCTCTTCTTGCCCTTATCCATACCTACGGCAAACTCCACGCGCAGTCCGGGCTTGGGGCGCTGCTCTGCACTAGGGCGCGGCTCAAAGGCGCTGATATGCACAAACAGGCGCTCGCCGCCGCCGTCGGCATCAATCCAGCCAAAGCCTCTTTCGTCATTCCACTGACTCAACGCGCCGCTATAACGCGTGGCTGAACTCTGCTGAATATCTCGCTGGTCTCGCATTTTTATCTTGTCTCTTTCTTTGTTGTTTTAGTGTGCGAGATACCGCAGCATCACCACAAATTTGTCTTGTCCTGCACAAAAGCAAAGATACAACACTGTGGCTGTGTTAATTTTGGAGCAGACATCTCTTTCAAGAAAGCACCCAAACATGAAGAAATCTCTGTTCTCACTGGCCATCATCGGCTCGGCTCTCGCCCTTAGCGCCTGCTCTACCATCAGCCCCAAAGGCGCAGAAGCCCCTGTCGAATACGACTATGCGCTGAGCTGCAAGATCAAGGTCGATGACCCCAAAAAGTGTGAAGCCCAGATTCGCGCACTGTGCGAAGACCCCAGCAAGGCCGTGGTGCGCAAGTCACGCCACGTGGACCCGGTAGACAAATCCGTGATCTACGGCTACCAAGTCGCCTGCAGTGGCTAAAAAAGGCTGACGCCTTGAAATTCGAGTCTTTTGGGCCTCTAGTCTAGATACTGCAAGGACTCAATGCTCTTGCTTTAAGAGCAAATCCCATAAAAAAAGCCACCGCATGCGGTGGCTTTTTTTATGTCGATACTCATGCCCTAAGGCAGAGCTATCAACGCTTCTGGCGGAACTTGCGCAGAGCGGCCACTTGGGCAGCCAGCACGGTCAGCTCGGACTGGGCCTTGGCCAAATCCAGCTCGCTCTTGGCGTTCTTCAGAGCTTCTTCTGCAGAGGCCTTGGCCGCGTTGGCCTTTTCCTCGTCCAGATCCTTGCCGCGAATCGCGGTGTCGGACAGCACAGTCACGCAGTTGGGTTGCACTTCCAAAATGCCACCGGCCACGAAGACAAATTCTTCGCTGCCATCAGGCATTTCGATGCGCACCGAACCCGGCTTGATGCGGGTGATCAGCGGTGTGTGGCGGGGAAAAATGCCCAATTCGCCCGATTCACCGGGCAAAGCGACAAAACGCGCTTCACCGGAGAAGATGGACTCTTCGGCACTGACCACATCAACGTGGATGGTGTTCATCTTTGCTCCTTGGAAAAGGTTAAAAACTGGTCCTAAAACTGACACACCCCAAGCAAGTGACGCCTAGCAAGGGCCGCCCCGCAGCGAGGGCGTCGTCCCCCTCCCGAAGAGAGAGGGGGGAAGCGGCGTTAGCCGCTCAGGGGGTGAAAGCTAGTTAGGCTGCCAGCTTCTTGGCCTTCTCAAAGGCTTCGTCGATGGTACCAACCATGTAGAAAGCCTGTTCGGGCAGGTGATCGGCTTCGCCAGCCACAATCATCTTGAAACCACGGATGGTTTCAGCCAGCGACACGTACTTACCGGGGGCGCCAGTAAACACTTCAGCCACGTGGAAAGGCTGCGACAGGAAACGCTGAATCTTACGAGCGCGGGACACGACCAGCTTGTCTTCAGGAGCCAGCTCGTCCATACCCAGAATCGCAATAATGTCGCGCAGTTCCTTGTAGCGCTGCAGCGTACCTTGCACTTGGCGAGCCACCTTGTAGTGCTCTTCACCAACCACTTGGGGGTCCAGCTGACGGCTTGTGGAATCCAGAGGATCCACCGCAGGGTAGATACCCAGCGAAGCGATGTCACGGGACAACACAACAGTGGAGTCCAAGTGAGCAAAAGTCGTAGCAGGCGAAGGATCGGTCAAGTCATCCGCTGGCACGTAAACGGCCTGGATGGAAGTGATCGAGCCCACCTTGGTGGAGGTAATACGCTCTTGCAGCTTACCCATTTCTTCAGCCAGAGTAGGCTGGTAGCCCACGGCGGAAGGCATACGGCCCAGCAAAGCGGACACTTCGGTACCGGCCAATGTGTAGCGGTAGATGTTGTCCACGAAGAACAGCACGTCCTTACCTTCGTCACGGAAGGCTTCGGCCATGGTCAAACCTGTCAACGCAACGCGCAAACGGTTGCCTGGTGGCTCGTTCATCTGGCCGTAAACCATGGCCACTTTGGACTCGTTCAGGTTCTCTTGGTTCACGACGCCGGCGTCCGACATTTCGTGATAGAAGTCATTACCTTCACGGGTACGCTCGCCCACACCAGCAAACACCGACAGACCGCCGTGGCCCTTTGCGATGTTGTTGATGAGTTCCATCATGTTCACGGTCTTGCCCACACCCGCGCCACCGAACAGACCGACCTTACCGCCCTTGGCGAAAGGAGAGATCAAGTCGATCACCTTGATGCCGGTTTCCAGCAGTTCTTGCGATGGCGACAGTTCGTCGTACGCAGGAGCCTTGCGGTGGATAGGGGCAGTCAGGGTCTGGTCCACATCGCCACGTTCGTCGATGGGGTTACCCAGCACGTCCATGATGCGGCCCAGAGTCGCCTTGCCCACGGGCACGGTGATAGCCTTGCCAGTGTTGGTGACCATCAGGCCACGCTTCAGGCCGTCGGAAGAACCCAGGGCAATGGTACGAACCACGCCGTCGCCCAGCTGTTGCTGAACTTCCAGGGTCAGGGCTGTACCTTCCAGCTTCAAGGCGTCATACACCTTGGGCACCTGGCCGTGGGCAAATTCCACGTCCACCACGGCGCCGATACATTGAACAATCTTGCCTTGTACTTGAGCCATTTTTTGCTCCAATCTGTTTGTTCGTTAAAGCCGTTTACACAGCGGCTGCGCCTGCCACGATTTCCGACAACTCGGTCGTAATCGCTGCTTGACGCGTCTTGTTGTAGATCAGCTTCAACTCGCCAATGACACTACCTGCGTTGTCGGTTGCGGCCTTCATGGCCACCATGCGCGCCGATTGCTCGGACGCCATGTTTTCCGCAACAGCCTGGTACACGAGGGACTCTACGTAACGAACCAGCAGTTCGTCGATGACGGTTTGAGCGTCAGGTTCGTAGATGTATTCCCACGATGGACCGGTCTTATCGGCTTGCATATTGTCGGACGACAGGGGGAGCAGTTGCTCCACCACCGACTCTTGCTTCATGGTGTTGATGAACTTGGTGTACGAGAGGTACACCGCGCTCAACTTGCCTTCAGCGTATTGGTCCAGCAACACCTTGACAGGCCCGATGAGCTTGTCGAGGTGAGGCGTGTCGCCCAGGCCAGTAGCGTGGGAGACCACCTTGGCGCCGACGCGGGTCAGGAAACCCATCCCCTTGCCGCCAATGGCCACTGCCTCTGTCGCAATGCCCGCATCTTGCATTTCGCGCAACTTGTTGGTGACGATACGCAACACGTTTGTGTTCATACCGCCGCACAAACCCTTGTCGGTCGTCACTACGATGACGCCGACTTTCTTGGCATCGTTCACTTGCATGAACGGATGCACATATTCAGGGTTGGCTTCGCCAAGATGGGCTGCAATGTTGCGGATTTTTTCGCTGTATGGACGTGCTGCCAGCATCCGTTCCTGCGCCTTGCGCATTTTGGATGCAGCAACCATTTCCATGGCTTTGGTGATCTTCTTGGTGTTTTCCACCGATTTGATCTTGCCGCGTATTTCCTTACCTGCTGCCATGATGACTCCTCGCCAGTATTAAGCGAAGGACTTCTTGAATGCAGTGATTGCTGCAGTCAGTTCAGCTTCGTCCTTGCCTTCCTTGTCGAAAGCACGCTTTTCGTTCAGACGGTCGAGCAAGGCGCTGTAGCTAGTCTTCAGCAGCTGATGCATACCAGCTTCAAAAGGCAGAACTTGCTTGACTTCGATGTCGTCCATGAAGCCCTTGTTCACTGCGAACAGCGAAGAGGCCATCAAAGCGGTAGACAGGGGCGAGTACTGAGCTTGCTTGAGCAGTTCAGTCACACGAGCGCCACGGTCCAGCTGTTGACGAGTTGCTGTGTCCAGATCGGAAGCGAACTGCGCGAAAGCAGCCAGTTCACGGTACTGTGCCAAGTCGGTACGGATACCGCCGGACAGGCCCTTAACAACCTTAGTCTGAGCAGCACCACCAACGCGGGACACGGAGATACCGGCGTTAATAGCGGGGCGCACACCTGCGTTGAACAGGCTGGTTTCCAAGAAGATCTGGCCGTCAGTAATCGAAATCACGTTCGTAGGAACGAAAGCGGACACGTCGCCAGCTTGTGTTTCGATGATAGGCAGAGCTGTCAGGGAACCGGTCTTGCCCTTGACTTCACCCTTGGTGAAGGCTTCGACGTAGTCGGCGTTGACGCGAGCGGCACGCTCCAGCAGACGGCTGTGGAGATAGAACACATCGCCGGGGAACGCTTCACGGCCTGGTGGGCGGCGCAGCAGCAGCGATACCTGACGGTAAGCCACAGCTTGCTTGGACAGATCGTCATAAACGATCAGTGCATCTTCACCACGGTCACGGAAGTATTCGCCCATCGTGCAGCCAGAGTAGGCAGACACGTACTGCATTGCTGCAGATTCAGAAGCGGTTGCAGCCACGACGATGGTGTAATCCATCGCGCCAGCTTGTTCCAGAGCGCGTACGACGTTCTTGACAGAAGAAGCCTTCTGACCAATCGCCACGTACACGCAGGTAACGCCTTGACCCTTTTGGTTGATGATCGCGTCGATAGCCACGGCAGTCTTGCCGGTCTGACGGTCACCAATGATCAGCTCGCGCTGACCACGGCCCACGGGAACCATGGAGTCGATGGACTTGATACCGGTTTGCAGAGGCTGATCCACGGATTGACGTGCGATCACGCCAGGAGCAACCTTTTCGATCACGTCCGTCATCTTGGCGTTGATAGGACCCTTGCCGTCGATAGGCTGGCCCAGTGCGTTCACCACGCGACCGATCAGTTCAGGACCGACTGGAACTTCCAGAATACGGCCGGTGCACTTAACGGTGTTGCCTTCAGCGATGTGCTCGTAAGCACCCAGAATCACGGCGCCGACAGAGTCGCGTTCCAGATTCAGAGCCAGGCCATAAGTAGGCTGACCATCGGGAGCCACTGGGAATTCCAGCATTTCACCAGCCATCACGTCCGACAGGCCGTGCACGCGCACGATACCGTCAGTAACCGACACCACGGTGCCTTGGTTACGAACGTCAGTGCTAGCAGCCAGACCTTCGATGCGGCTCTTGATCAGTTCAGAAATTTCTGCGGGATTGAGTTGCATGACTCTTTCCTTCTTTCTTGTGTGTTAGCCGAGACCTCAAGCGCATTACGCGGTGAGGGCCGCTTTCATTTGTTCCAGACGGGCCTTGACGGAGGTGTCCAGCACCTCGTCGCCCACCACGACGCGAACGCCACCGATCAGCGATTCTTCCAGCTTCACGGTGAGATTCAGCTTGCGGCCGAAGCGCTTATTCAGCGTGGCGCCAAGCTCGGCCAGCGCTGCATCCTCAATGGGGAAAGCGCTGTACACCACGGCATCCGAGGAGCCGCTTTTGCTGTTCACGAGGCTACGGAACTGAGCTGCCACTTCAGGCAGCACGTCCAGACGGCCGTTATCGAGGACAACACGCAAAAAATTGCGTGCAGTCTCAGGCAATGCAGTTTTGGCCACGCCCGAGATGAGATCAAACACTTGCGTGCCGCTCACATTCGGGTTACCGGCCAATTGGCGCAATTGCGGATTAGCGGCAATCGCCGCCAATTCCTCCACCCAAGCGACAGTGCTGTTCAAATCCGCGCCTTGATCGGCGCAGGTTTTGAACAATGCTTCAGCATAAGGGCGGGCAATGGTGGCGAGTTCTGCCATTTTTGCTTGTTCCTTACAGCTCTGTCTTGAGGCGGTTCAGCAGATCAGCATGGACACCGGCATTGACTTCCTTTTGCAGGATCTGCTCGGCACCCTTCACAGCCAGCACAGCCACTTGCTCACGCAGGGCTTCACGGGCGGCGACGGTTTGCTGTTCGGCTTCGGCGCGAGCAGCAGCAACAATCTTGTTGCCTTCTGCAGTCGCACGGGCCTTGGCTTCGTCGATGATGGCTTGGCCACGGCTTTCAGCGTCCGCAAGACGCGACGCCGTTTCATTGCGCGTTTGGGCCAGTTCCTGCTCGACACGCTTGTTAACAGCGGTCAATTCAGTCTTGGCTTTGTCGGCAGCAGCGAGGCCATCGGCGATTTTCTGGGCTCGCTCATCCAAAGCTTTCGCAATCGGTGGCCACACGAATTTCATCGTGAAGATCACCAAGATCAGGAAAACAATGCACTGAACGAACAGGGTCGCGTTAATACTCACGGCAACACCTTTCTATTGAGTGTTGAACGGCGAGCGATTAAGCGACGAAGGGGTTGGCGAAAGCGAACAGCAGAGCGATAGCCACGCCGATCAGGAACGCAGCATCGATCAGACCGGCCAAGATGAACATCTTGGTTTGCAGTTCGTTGATCAGCTCAGGCTGGCGAGCCGAAGATTCCAGGAACTTACCGCCCATGATAGCGATACCGATGGAAGCACCAATGGCGCCCAGACCGACGATAAAAGCACAAGCCAGAGCGACCAAGCCGTTAATGTTTTCCATGATGTTTCCTTAAATAATGGGTAAAGGTTGAAGTGAAAAAGGTAACCCAGAGGGTTTAGTGAGACTCATGTGCTTGGCCGAGATAAATCAGCGTCAGCATCATGAAGATGAAAGCCTGCAAGGTGATCACCAGGATGTGGAAAATCGCCCAGAGGGAGCCCGCAATGATGTGACCAACTGGCAGCAACACTCCGGACAGCGACATGGCGGCAGCACCACCCATGAGCGCAATCAGCATGAACACGAGTTCACCCGCGTACATATTGCCAAACAGTCGCATACCGTGCGAAACCGTCTTGGCCAAATATTCAATCATCTGCATGGAGAAATTCACCACGCCCATGATCACCGCAAAAATGGGGTTCTTAGGCATGCCGAACGGTGCAGAAACCAGTTCGTGAGCCCAGCCGCCAGCGCCCTTGATCTTCACCGAGTACCAGAAGCAAAGCAGCAGCACAGCCAAAGCCAAGCCCAATGTGGTGGACAAGTCAGCAGTAGGCACTACACGCAGGTAAGCATGGGAGTCACCTTGCGACACTTGCCACAACACGGGCAGCAAGTCCACGGGCAGCATGTCCATGGCGTTCATCAAGAAAATCCAGACAAAAACCGTCAGAGCCAAAGGCGCGATGAATTTGCGCGACTCAGCATTCTTGATATTTGCCTTGGCTTGTGTATCAACCATTTCCACCAGCATTTCAACCGCCGCTTGGAAGCGACCGGGAACGCCAGCCGTGGCCTTGCGAGCGCCAAGCCACAAGACAAACAGGCCAATAGCACCGCAAAGAGCAGCGACTACGATGGAGTCGTAGTTGATGACAGAGAAGTCAACAATTGCTGTCTGCTTGATGTTCTGCAGGTGTTGCAAGTGGTGAACGATGTATTCACTTGCAGTTGGGGCGTGCGCATCAGCGGCCATCGTCAACTCTCTTCTTAGGCTTTAATTTTTCGGACACTGGATCGCACCAAAAATGCAATCCAATACGTTTTCATTACCACTACCAAGCCGACTAGCAATGCTAGCCAGCTGAGGTTTGGAACCAGTTTCGGTGCAGCTACCAGCATCGCAATGCAGAGCACCAGCTTCACCAGCTCCCAACCAAAAATTCTTGCCATCGCAGCGCCGGAGCTGTCCGACTGCTGCTTAGCCAAAGCTCTTGCAAACATCGCTGTCGGCAGCAAGATCGACAAAGCTCCGTAGCCGGCCGACCAACCTACCGCTGCGCGCCCTGTCAGCAACCAGGCCAACAAAGTCACAACAACCGCCGCTATCGCTTGGCCCTGAACAATGCGCCAAACAGAAACCTGTGGAAAGCGCGAGCGCCAAACCGAAGCTTCTTGGGCCGTCAAAGGCTTGAAATCGTCAACTTCGTCCTCATCATCGAAATCAGTGGGCTTGTTCGTCATGTTTTCTTTCACACCGCCGACCAACCAAGACTCAGACAGAAGACTTTTTACACAGCCAATGATTATAAGTAAAAACCCCGCTACCGCGTAAGGGTTGATACCGTCATGTGCACAAGGTCTTTTTCAAAATAGATGGTTTGTCGTTATCAAACAACATCTTGCAACACGACTTGTGTCGCGGCGCGAGTGTGCCTGAGTCGTAATACCTGATTGACCTGAATTGTCGGCTGCTAGCTGGGGACTTTACGTTTCTATGACATTCAGCGCCCCAGCCATTGCATGCCGCTATTAGGCCCACTTACGCCAAGCTGTTAGGGCTGGCGCACAATCTTTCGTATTAATTGGCCGTGTTGAACGGCTTTTCTCATCCCAGCCCAAGGATTGCTCATGAGCGACACCCCAAACACCTCTGCCGCCAACGAGAACGGCCATCAAGAAGACCCGCGCAAGGATTCGCTGATTGAGTACCCAAGCCTGTTCCCCATCAAGGTCATGGGCGTGAAAAACGAGCATCTGGTGCATGAAATTACCGAGATCGCCAAGCAGTTCGACCCCGACTTTGATGCCTCCACCATCGAGCTGCGTCCCAGCTCTGGCGGCAACTATCTGGGTGTCACCGTCACCATCACGGCCACCAGCCGCGAGCAGCTGGACAACACCTACCTCGCACTGACCAAGCACCCGCTGGTGAAATTCGTTCTGTGAGCGAAAGCCAAACCGTTTCTGCATTGCTGCCGCCCGAGCCCATGGACCTGCGCCTTCTGGGCCGCACCGGTTATGAGGCCTGCGTTATGGCCATGCAGGAGTTCACGCGGACTCGCAATGCGGATACGCGCGATGAGCTATGGATTTGTGAGCACTCACCTCAATTTACACAAGGACTTGCAGGCAAAGCTGAGCATGTTTTGCTTGCCGGTGATATCCCCGTTGTCGCCACCAATCGCGGTGGGCAGGTAACGTATCACGGCCCCGGACAAGTGGTCGCCTACCCGCTGCTGGATTTGCAGCGCATGGGCTACTTCGTCAAAGAATATGTGTACCGGCTTGAAGACGCCGTGATCCGCACGCTGGATCACTTTGGCGTGACCGGTCACCGCGTTGCCGGAGCGCCGGGCATTTATGTGCGCCTTGCAGACCCACGCAGCCACGCCATGCTGGAGCAACGCCCGCAGCACCGCGAGCCGGGCAGTCCGGCGCCTGAGCCGCATTTCGACGGCTTGGGCAAAATTGCGGCTTTAGGCATCAAAGTCAGCCGCCACAGCACGTATCACGGTCTCGCACTGAACGTGAACATGGACTTAGAGCCCTACGAACGCATCAACCCTTGCGGATATGCGGGTCTGAAGACCGTAGACCTTTCTACAATCGGCGTACAGACAACTTGGGACGAGGCCGCATCCGTACTGGGCCGCCAGCTAAAGGCGCGTCTTACTCCCTGAAGGCAAGATCATGAGCACCAATGAAGTCGTGCGCGAAGCGCAATCTCAAGCGGATTACAACCCGCTGGCCAAGCAAAAAGCAGCCGCCAAGCTCTCGCGCATCCCCGTGAAGGTTGAGCACGCTGAAGTGCTCAAAAAGCCCGAGTGGATTCGCGTCAAGGCAGGCAGCCCCACCACGCGCTTTTACGAAATCAAGGACATTCTGCGCAAGAACAACTTGCACACCGTCTGCGAAGAAGCCAGCTGCCCCAATATCGGCGAATGCTTTGGCAAGGGCACGGCCACCTTCATGATCATGGGTGACAAGTGCACGCGCCGCTGCCCTTTTTGCGATGTGGGCCATGGACGCCCCGACCCGCTGGATGTGGACGAGCCGCTGAACTTGGCCAAAACCATTGCCCAGCTTCGCCTGAAATACGTCGTTATCACCAGCGTAGATCGCGATGACCTACGCGACGGTGGCTCTGGCCATTTTGTGGAATGCATCAAGAACATTCGTGAGTTGTCGCCCGAGACTCAGATCGAAATTCTGGTGCCCGACTTCCGCGGCCGCGCTGACCGTGCTCTAGAGATCCTCAAATCGGCCCCGCCCGATGTGATGAACCACAACCTTGAAACCGCGCCGCGCCTGTACAAGGAAGCGCGCCCCGGCTCCGACTATCAGTTCTCGCTGAACCTGCTCAAGAAGTTCAAGGAACTGCACCCAAATGTGCCGACCAAGAGCGGCATCATGGTCGGCTTGGGCGAGACGGATGAGGAAATCCTGCAAGTGATGCGCGATATGCGTGCGCACAACATCGATATGCTGACCATTGGCCAGTACCTCGCCCCCACCAGCAGCCACCTGCCCGTGCGCCGCTATGTACACCCCGACACTTTCAAGATGTTTGAAGAAGAAGCCTACAAAATGGGCTTCACCCACGCCGCCGTGGGCGCCATGGTGCGATCGAGCTATCACGCCGATCAGCAGGCGCATGCCGCTGGCGTGTAAACGCGAAACGCCCCACAAAAGCAGCTTCGGCTGCTTTTTTCATGCTCGCGACAGACTGCATATTCAACGAACAGGCAAAAATAAAGCTCCTAAAAAAGGAGCTTAGAGTCAGCTTAGATGCCAGATATCAGAGCCAATTAATTCTTAAAACAATGAATTGATTGGACCATTAGCTACGTTTTTCGCAGCATTTCATCAGATTTCATCGAAAAAAATGCCTGGCTAACCGGCAAACCGCTGGCTGGCAAAAACGACTGTGGGCTGAACAAGCCCGACAAGTCGCCCCACGATGAAACTGAGCTATGTAGCGCGCGAGCCCCACCAGAGTTCTGCGCTACAAGCTGGAATGAATATTAACATCAAATGAGAATCAATCTCAAGTAATTTGCAAAAAAGCGCAGATTTCTTTGCGCCCTAGACAGGGCTCGCTATTAGTGGCATTGCAGCACCATCCTGGCTCGCTCAAAGCGGCGCTCGCGCAGATCGTCACGTCGTATCCACAAGTAAAACTGGCCGTCATCACCCCAGTTGAGGCCACCTTTTTCATCGCTGCCGATTTGCAGCAGCAGCAACCAGTCCGTGGCCGTATCCCGCACGCTCTGCAAGGCAGGGTCGCTGTAAGTCTGTGCATTACCGCAGTAATGGCCTGCGGCCACCAGCGCACATTGCGTCTGCATATCACTTTGCACAGGCGTGGGCCAGCCCCCTACACGGTGGCAGCCGGCGTCCTCGCCATCCGTGCTGGCTCCGTTTTCAGCCTCGTCCAGCCACCAGTCGACAAAGGCGTCATTCTGCGCATCCGACAGGTCTAGGTTCAAAGACTCCCACTGCGCAGACTCCATGGGCAAGGGGGTGCAACAGGCGTGCAGCTCGCAAGCCAGTGCGGGCGTCTGCCATTGCTCAGGCAGACCTTGCAATATCGGGGGCAGGTCACGCCGCTCCAGCATTGCTGCATCCTCATGGAACAGCACCGCCACTGCACAGGCATCGGCCGGGTCGTAGCCCCAGGGCTGCTCCACCAGATCAAAAAAGACACTGAGCACCCCCTCTTGCGGGAAGTCCTCATCCACCGGGCCTGCCGCACGCAGCTGTGCGAAATTGATCTGCGCCAAGAAGTTCAGAGGAAATGGATTTTCCAGTCGCTCAATATGCTGTAAAGCTTCTTCTCGAATGGCCTGCGCCTGCTCTGGCTTGGCCCAGCGCCACCGGCTATCAGGCGCCGCACTGTCTTCTTTGTGTGACTTCACACGCTGGTGATGATCTGGGTAGCGCACCCGCTGTGGCCATGCCAGCGCAGCCGGCAAATCTGGGCGACCGCCCAGCTTGGTGAGGCCCAGTGCAATGCTCGCCTCGTCATCGACCTGATGTGTCTGCAGCCATACTGCGGGACGTGCCTGTGCTGCCAGTTGCTGCGCTATCTCGGCGTCCTCTAAGACTTCATCAATGGCCTGCGCGATTTCTTGCTTTTGGGAGTAGTTCACTACGGTGTGTCCTTAGCTGCCTTGAGAAGCCCACAGCATAAAGTGCTGCCGTGGCTTGCGCATGCTCTGCCAAGTAACACCGCCGTAACCATCGAGCCCGGCCCCATAAGCACAGGCCCAAGTCTTCACGCAGCAAGATATCTGCGGTCACCCATACCGTCTGGGGAATTCCCACCGATGCGACAACTCGCCCCGCGAAGACCTCAATGCTCCAGCATCGATGCCGGAGACTCGCTGTCCATCACATCCTGCGCCCAAGGGGCCAACTTGCAGGCATCAGCCCGCAGCACTTCTTGCTTGACCGCCAGAATCTGCGCGGGGTGCATGGAAAAGCTGCGCAGACCCAAGCCCAGCAGCAGCCGGGTCATGCTCAGGTCACCAGCCATTTCACCGCATACACACACCTCTTTGCCTGCAACGTTGGCAGCCGCGATCACCTCGGCCACCAGCCGTAGCACGGCAGGGTGCATGGGGTCGTAGAGATGGGCGACGGCTTCATCAGCACGGTCAATTGCCAGCGTGTACTGGATCAAGTCATTGGTCCCGATGGACAGGAAGTCGAAATACTTTAAGAAGCTGCGCACCATCAGCGCAGCAGCCGGTATCTCAATCATGGCGCCCAGCTTGACTTGCCCCCATTGGACACCCCGCGCATCTAGCTCGCTTTGGGCTTGGCGCAACTGGGCCAAGGTTTGCTCAATCTCGCTTTTATGCGCCAACATGGGAAAGAGCAACTTCACCGGGCCATGTACTGCAGCGCGCAAAATGGCACGCAACTGGGTGCGGAACATGACTGGGTCGGCAAGGCTCCAGCGAATGGCGCGCAGCCCCAACGCGGGGTTCAAGTAATAGTCCTTGGGCTGGGCCTTATCCAGCGGCTTGTCGGCCCCCACATCCAGCGTGCGAATGGTGATGGGCATGCCTTGCATGCTGCTAATTACCTCGCAATAGGCGCGATATTGCTCGTCTTCGCCGGGCAGGTTGCCGCTGCGACCCATGAACAGAAATTCGGTACGAAACAGCCCCACGCCCACCGCCCCAGCACGCACAGCCGCCGCACCATCGCTGGGCTGCTCAATATTGGCCAGCAGCTCTACACGCTGCCCATCCATAGTGAGTGCTGGCGTGTAGCGTAGTCTTGCCAAGCGCTCACGCTCGAGCTCATTTTGACGCTGGCGAAAGCTGTACTCCTCCAAAATGATGGGCGTGGGGTCCACGATGACCACACCCTCATTGCCATCGATGATGACCCAGTCGTCTTGGCGAATCAGCTGACTGGCCGCACGCGCACCGACCACAGCAGGAATATCCATGCTGCGCGCCACAATCGCGGTGTGGCTGGTCTTACCGCCCACAGCGGTAATGAAGCCTACAAACACCTTCCTCTTGAACTGCAGCATGTCTGCTGGCGACAGGTCTTGCGCCACCAGCACCAGCGGGGTTTCCACTGCGGCATCCAGCGGCAACTGCTGCCCACTTTGCGGGGCAATCAGCTGCGGTATGGGGCTTGCCGCGCCCTTCATGTGACGCAGAATTCGCTCGACTACCTGCTCCAGATCGGCCTTGCGCTCGCGCAGATACTCGTCGTCCATTTCATCGAACTGGCGCGAGATGATTTCAAGCTGCGTGGTCAGCGCCCATTCGGCGTTGTAGAGGCGGTCCGTGATCCAGTGGCGAATGGCCTCGGCCAGCGCATGGTCCTGCAGCAGCATTAAATGCACTTCCAGCAGCGCATCTAACTCGCCCGGAGCATCTTTCGGTATTTCTTCCTGCAAGCGGCGCAGTTCATCAATCACCGCATCGCGTGCTACGCGGGCACGCAGGATTTCCGCCTCCACCTGATCGGGACGAATGAAGTAGTGCACCACGTCCATACGACTGGAGGCCACAACGACCGCGCGCCCAATGGCAATACCTCGGGAAACAGCCAAACCGTGGATGGAAAATGTCATAGCGAATGCCCTTTCGCGAATTTTGCGATTGCTTTTGCTGACTTTTTGCTCTTATTTCTGCAGCGTATAGCGGCCGATTTTGTTGCAATACAGCACGAAAACAGCCTAAATATCAAGCGTACACGTCACCGTCCGCTATCAAAATATCTTAACGCCGAGCCGCCAGCACTGCTCGCGTCAGCGTTTACTGACCTTCGCCAAATTTGTCGTTAATCAAGGCAATCAGCGCATCCATCGCCTCTTGCTCTTGCTCGCCGTCGGTTTCCATCTCTACCTCGGAGCCAATGCCGGCAGCCAACATCATCACGCCCATGATGCTTTTGGCATTGATGCGGCGCTCCCCCTTGGTCAGCCAAACCTCGCAGGGGTAGCTGCCTGCGAGCTTGGTGAGCTTGGCCGATGCGCGGGCATGCAGGCCTAATTTATTGCTGATGGTTATTTTGGTCTTGATCATTTGAAGTTCGTGCGCTTTGATTTTGTCTTGAACTACTGGCGACTTGCATCACCCCTTGACTACCGCCCACCATGGCGCGGGCAACCAAAGCGTCCAGTGGTTCATGCCGATAGCTGATGGAGCGCAAAAGCATGGGCAAGTTCACCCCCGCCACCAGCCTTGCCTGCAACAGTCCCGTCAGGCGCTGGGCAACGTTGCAGGGCGTGGCCCCAAACAAGTCGG
This sequence comes from Comamonas sp. Y33R10-2, assembly GCF_019355935.1. Taxonomy (NCBI): domain Bacteria; kingdom Pseudomonadati; phylum Pseudomonadota; class Betaproteobacteria; order Burkholderiales; family Comamonadaceae; genus Comamonas; species Comamonas sp. Y33R10-2. Next base: position 2,864,435 of record NZ_CP079925.1, on the reverse strand, counting down.
TTAGCACCAGTGTGGGCGCCTCCAGCCCGCCGTGGGCTACCAGCATGGCCAGAGCGCGCTCCAGCGTGGCTTCGGGCGCCTCTGTCGCCGGCACATCCAGAGCCAGCAAGTCGTGCGCGCTATCGGCAAACACATGCAAAGCGCATTCGCGCAATGCCGCAGCCAGTGGGGCGTGGGTGAGCAAGAGGATGCGCGCAGTCATGTAATTACAGTTCTTAAGAGTAAATTATGGCGCGTTGGCATCGCAATCCAAGCTAATGAGGCCGCTGAAGCACAAAGTCATGATTGGAGTACACCTTTATTGCAACAGCAAGCCTGAAAAAAACATTTCAGCCGCCACAGGCTGGGCCTTATCGCCATAAATCACAGCGTGGTAAACGCGTGCACTGGCGCCTTCAAGTCGCGCAAACCATACGCTATGGGCTACGATTTTCTGGTCCTTGGGACTAACGCCCTCAAACGTTACGCGTACAGACTGCGGAAGATTCAACGCACCTTTAGGCACCCAAAGCCCATCATCCTTAGCATTGAGCTTTTTGGCTGTACCGGTTTCATTGCCTGCACCCTCGTTAGACCTAAGCTGTGCAAGCACCACCTTCTGCCAATTCGCTAATGTCTGCGCCGCGGCAGCTGGCTCAGCAACCGAAAAATTCGAAACGGCATAGGTCGCGCCTTGTGCCTCGCAACCCAAAACGGACATCTGTACCTGACCCATGCCCAAATCCACCGGGCGACTGGCCGCCTGTGGATCACAAGGCAGCATCACCTGTAGCGGAGCATCTTTCAATTGCACCGTGCGCCAGTTCAGCGCAGGACTACAGGCAGGCAGCAGCAGCCCACACATGGCAAGCGCTGCAGCAACGTTGAGTCCTGTTTTCTTCATGGCTCATTATCAGCAGCCGTTACGTGCTGACTTATCACGCATGGATAGGGAAGACCCGTGGATTCAGGCCCAAACCTGAACTTTTGCGGCACTTAAAGCTCCAATAACCAGATCAGCAAGCTGCTGATGTTTTGTGCACAATCAATCACTATGGCAAGCAAACATTGGATCGCAGGCGTTGTGGTCGCCACCGTTATTGGCGTCGGTGCTTTGATTTATTCAAACACTGGGCAAACAACAGCCCCTCAATCAACCTTTGTGTTGCTAGACGGCAGTCAAAAAACCACAAATGACTTTAAAGGCAAGGTAACGCTGGTTAACTTCTGGGCGACCAGCTGCACGAGTTGCGTCGCTGAGATGCCAGAACTCATCAGCACCCACCAAAAGTACCAAGCCAAGGGTTTTGACACAATGGCCGTCGCCATGAGCTACGACCCGCCCAGCTATGTGGTGAACTTTGCTCAATCGCGCAAGCTACCCTTTAGCGTCGCTTTGGATAACACCGGTAGCGTGGCAAAGGCTTGGGGCGATGTGAAGCTGACCCCGTCGACCTTCATCGTCAACAAGCGCGGCGAGATTGTGAAGAGCTATATCGGTGCACCGAATTTTGTGGAGCTGCACAAGCTGATTGAAAAGCTACTGGCCGAGCCTGCCAGCGTCTGAGTCTCGACTTCCAAAAACATAGCTACTTGTGCTTATACCTTTTTGATCTCAGAGTGAAATTGCTCTGAAATCTCATCTATATACAAACACAAGAAGCTCACAAAAAAACCGGCAATGCCGGTTTTTTTGACTGTTCAATATAAGGACAGCAATTACTTGTTGCGGAAGCTGTCGTGGCAGCTTTTGCAGCTATTCGCTGCCGGGCCAAAGGCAGTCTTGAGGTTATCCAGATTACCGGTTTTGGCTGCGGCGTTGAGCTTGGCGACTTCGGCCTCCATCTTGCCGCTCAAATCGTGAAATTTGGCCTGCTCTTTCCACACTTCAGGCTTAGCCTTGCCGCCTTCAGTACCCGCAGCAAAGCCCGCCCACGGTAGCTTGGACATAAAGGCCACCACTTCAGCACTTTCCTGCGCACTCTTGGCATCAAAAGGGGCTCTGCCATTGGCCATGGCACCCAATCGGCTGAAGTGTGTGCCTAATACGCTCAACGCGCTTTGGCGGTACTTGATGGCGTCTTCGGATTTGGCAAATTGCGCCGAGGCAGGTAAGGCCGCGCTGGCAAGCACCACCGCCAGAACCAGGGTAGAGAAAGCTTTCATCGGGGTTTCCTTTCTTGGATCAACAACATGCCGCAGAAGGCGGCCTGAGCAGTATGGCAGACGAGGATAGAAATGCACCTTGCGTCATAGGTTGGGTTTGCAGCCCGCCAATGCACAATGCTTGTAACCGCCCGCTAGGAGTAATGCCATGACACAAGCCGCGACACCTGCCCCAGCCACCCGCTTTAAAGTTCGCATCTGGGACCTGCCTACCCGACTTTTTCACTGGCTTCTCGCTGTATGCATTGTGGCGCTCGTGGTCACCGCCAAGCTAGGCGGTAATGCGATGAACTGGCATTTGATCTTGGGGCAGGTCGTGCTGGCCTTGCTGATCTTTCGACTTCTCTGGGGCTTGGTCGGCGGATACTGGTCGCGCTTTGGCAGTTTTATTCCATCGCCAGTGGCATTGAAACGCTATGTGCGCGGCGAATCCACTACCCAAGACCGAGCCGGACACAACCCGCTTGGAGCACTTTCCGTCATTGCCATGCTCATGGTTTTGATAGCACAGATCGCAAGCGGACTAATGAGTGATGATGAAATTGCCTTCAGTGGGCCTTTAACCCGCTTTGTCTCTGGCGAGCTTATCTCTCAAGCCACCAACTACCACGCCCACTGGGGGCAATATCTGATTTATGGCTTGATCGCCCTGCACTTGCTGGCCGTCATTGGCTACAGTTTCAAGGGACACAAATTAGTGCCCGCCATGGTGACAGGAGACAAGCTGTTAAATGAGCCCGCCACGCCTGCACACGACAGTGCTGGTACCAGACTGCTGGCTGCCGTGTTGGCAGTCATCGCCAGCGGCGCATCTTGGTGGATTTATCAATTGGGGCATAGCGCGGCTTTCTGAGGGCTTACACAACCACTCCCACTTAAGCCATGCTGCGCGCTTACCGCTACACTGATTCTTCCTTCATTACTGCTAAGTGGCCGTGGACAAGACTGTCGTGGACTTGCTGATTCCCACAAAGGAAGACATGCACCTCGTGCGTGAAATCTTCCAAGAATATGCGGACAGCCTGAGCATTGATCTGCAAACTCAAGAGTTTGAAGCCGAACTCGCCGGGCTTCCCGGCGTATATGCCCAGCCTCGTGGACAGATTTTGCTAACCCAGGTGGACGGAGTTATTACTGGCTGCTGCGCCTTACGCCCCTTCGACAATTGGGATGATTGTGACTACCCCAACGCAGCTGAAATGAAGCGTTTGTATGTGCGCAAAGCTTTTCGCGGCCTTGGACTGGGTCGCCAGCTCGTAGAGGCCGCGCTCGATACCGCCCGCCAAGCCGGCTACGACCATGTGCTGCTCGACACACTGGATGATATGGAAGCGGCCCGATCTCTTTATGAAGACTTGGGTTTTGAATCTATCCCGCCCTACTACCACAGCCCGTTTTCAGGGACTCATTACCTCAAAGCATCTTTGCTGTAACCGTTCTCGCAAACAGACGCTTGAACAAAAAAGGCATCCGAATTTGCATTCGGATGCCTTGTATAGGCTCAGCCCTTGTGAAGACTGTGCTTAAGCCGCTGGGCCAGCCTGGTTAGGCTGCAGATACTGCAAGCCTTGCAGCTCCATCCTCGCCCCTTTCGTTCCATTGACGGCATAGGAAAGTGCATGGGTCAAGCTATCGGCAAAGCTACCTTTGTAGAGTTTAGAGCCTTGATGCGAGAGATTAGAGTTGGCGTCGACATAGATGTGCTCCCCCATGCCGCTCCAAAGACGACAAAAACCATAGTCCTCAGAAAGATAGCGGCGCGTTACCGGGTCCACCATCACATCAAAGAAACGGTAGTGCAGGCCCTTGTCCTCAACACCAACGCTGTCTGGCATGTACTGCAACTCAGGGTAGTGCTTGATCATTCGTTCAAACACATTGCGTTTGATGACCATAAAGCCTGTTGGCGCTTCCTCTAGCTTCAAAAAGCCATCAGGCAACACATCCATGTTGATACAACCATCGTCATTCGCACTGGTGTTGACCGTGTAATGCGCATGTCGCACCAAAATTTCTTCGGCACTCAGCCCCTCAGTGGCAGCACCCATCTCAGCCGGCCAACGATCGCGTTTGAGCGGATACACACCAGCAGCTACGTCGTAGTTACTCAAAAGCAAGCGCAATGCAGCCTGCGCAGAAAAACCAATATCAGAGTCAATCCAGAAAAGGTGTGTCCAATTCGGATTAGCCAGAAAATCGGCCACGCAGTTGTTTCGAGCTCGGGTGATTAGACTCTCACCACGATGCAGATAAACATCCAGCGGCATTCCACACTCTCGCGCGGCGCTGGAAATGTTCATCAAGGAAATCACATAGTTATGGAAATACTTGCCGTCGTGACTGGGTGTCACCACGACGGGATGCATATCCTTAAGGGCTGAGATATCCAGCATAGGCGCTTATCAGGCCTTGGCTTGAGCCAGCATCGTGCCAGCGTCGCTGACTTCAAACTTGCCGGGGCCTTCCACATTCAGCGTGGCGACCTTGCCATCCTTGACCAGCATGGAGAAGCGGTTAGCACGCAAACCCAGGCCCTTGCCGTTGAGGTCCAGAGTCAGGCCTGTCGCCTTGGCAAAAGCAGCATCGCCGTCGGCGATCATGCGTACCTTGTCACCAGCCTTCTGATCACGTCCCCAAGCGCCCATGACAAAAGCGTCATTGACAGACAAACACCAGATTTCATCAACGCCTGCAGCCTTGAACTCTTGTGCTTGGGCGATATAGCCAGGCAGGTGCTTTTCGGAGCATGTGGGCGTAAAAGCGCCGGGCACAGCGAATAGAGCAATCGTTTTCCCGGCCAGTGCTTCAGGCAGCTTTACGGGATTGGGGCCAAGGCTGCAACCATTGCCTTCGACTTCCACGTATTCCATCAAGGTCACTGCGGGCAGGGCATCACCAACTTTAATCATGACTATCTCCTTAGTTGCAAAGCATGGCCGCACATACAGCGGCCCAAATAAAAAAACGACCCACTATTGTGGGTCGTTTTTAAGGGCTATGCAGCCGGGAAAGCCAGTTAAAGCTTAAACCAGACCAGCCTTTTGAACCAAACGGGTAGCAACCCAGTTCTTGGTCTTGGAGAGAGGACGGCTCTCGGTGATTTCAACCACGTCACCCGTCTTGTACTCACCTTGCTCGTCATGAGCGTGGTACTTGCTCGACTTGATCATGATCTTGTCGTAGATAGGGTGCTTGACGCGGCGTTCAACCAGAACGGTCACAGTCTTAGTGCGCTTGTCGCTAACGACCTTGCCAATCAAGGTGCGCTTGAGGGATGTTTTAGCTTCCGTCATGTCGGCTCCTTACTTGGCGGCTTGCTTTTCAGCAAGAATGGTCTTGGCACGAGCGATATCGCGGCGAGTAGCCTTGATAGTCGACGTATTGCCCAGTTGTTGCGTGGCTTTTTGCATGCGCAAACCGAAATGAGCCTTTTGCAAGGACTTCACTTCAGCTTCCAGACCAGCCACGTCTTTTTGGCGGAGTTCAGCAGATTTAGTCATGTTGATCTCCTTAAGCACCAATGTGACGGGACACGAAGGTCGTGCGCAGTGGCAGCTTTGCAGCAGCCAAGCGGAACGCTTCACGGGCCAGCTCTTCAGGCACGCCTACGATTTCGTAGATCACCTTACCGGGCTGAATTTCGGCCACGTAATACTCGGGGTTGCCCTTACCGTTACCCATACGCACTTCTGCGGGCTTGGTAGAGATTGGCTTGTCCGGGAACACGCGGATCCAGATACGACCACCACGCTTAACGTGACGGGAAATCGCACGACGTGCGGCTTCGATCTGGCGGGCCGTCAGGCGGCCACGGTCAGTAGACTTCAGGCCGAAGTCACCGAAAGCAACGGCGTTACCGCGCGTTGCAATACCGGTGTTGCGACCCTTTTGCTCCTTGCGATATTTGCGGCGAGCAGGTTGCAGCATCTTTATTCTCCTTTACCGTCCGCTGCAGCTGCAGCGGGCGCGTCAGTCTTACGAACGCGCTTAACGGAATCAGCACCAGCGCCTGCAGGCTTGTCGCTACCGTCAGCGGGAGCGGCATTGGTGCCAGCGGGGCGACGGCCACCACGGCCTGCGCCATCACGGCTATCACGGCGACCATCGCGGCGAGGGCCACGTGGACGACGCTCGTCGTCAGGACGAGGAGTCTCAACGGCGGGCAGGTCGTTACGGCCCAAGGTATCACCCTTGTAGACCCAGACCTTCACACCGATGATGCCGTATGTCGTCTTGGCTTCAGAGAAACCATAGTCGATGTCAGCACGCAGTGTATGCAATGGCACGCGGCCTTCACGGTACCACTCGGTACGAGCAATTTCGATACCGTTCAGACGACCGGAAGACATGATCTTGATGCCTTGAGCACCCAGACGCATGGCGTTCTGCATAGCACGCTTCATGGCGCGGCGGAACATGATGCGCTTTTCCAACTGCTGGCAGATGGAATCAGCGATCAGCTTCGCATCGATTTCAGGCTTGCGCACTTCTTCGATGTTCACAGCAACTGGCACGCCCAGACGAGCAGTGAGTTCCTTCTTCAAGGCCTCAATGTCTTCGCCCTTCTTACCGATCACAACACCAGGACGAGCCGAGAAGATCGTGATACGGGCGCTCTTTGCAGGACGCTCGATCACAACGCGTGCAACAGCAGCGTTCTTCAGCTTAGCCTTCAGGTACTCACGCACCTTGATGTCTTCAGCCAGCATGCCCGCGAAGTCACGGTTGCTTGCGTACCAACGGCTTGCCCAGTTACGGCTGACCGCCAGACGGAAGCCGGTAGGATGGATTTTCTGTCCCATATTCTTCCTTAAGGCCTCAGTTACCGACTGTCACGTAGATGTGGCAGGTAGGCTTGCTGATGCGGTTGCCGCGGCCCTTGGCGCGAGCGGTAAAACGCTTGAGCGTGGTGCCTTGCTCGACGTAGATGGTCGTAACCTTCAGATCGTCGATGTCAGCGCCGTCATTGTGCTCAGCGTTAGCGATAGCGGATTCCAGAACCTTCTTCAGGATCACAGCAGCTTTTTTCTGTGTGAACTGGAGAATGTTCAAGGCTTGATCCACCTTCTTGCCGCGGATTAGATCCGCGACCAGGCGACCCTTGTCAACAGACAGGCGGACGCCACGGAGAACAGCACGTGTTTCAGACATGTTCTATTCCTTATTTCTTGGCTTTTTTGTCCGCTGGGTGACCCTTGAAGGTACGAGTCAGCGCGAATTCACCCAGCTTGTGGCCGACCATTTGGTCTGTCACATAGACTGGCACGTGTTGCTTGCCGTTGTGCACAGCAATGGTCAGGCCGATGAAATCGGGCAGAACCATCGAGCGACGCGACCAAGTCTTCACTGGCTTCTTATCCTTGGTAGCAACGGCCTTTTCGACCTTAGCCATCAAGTGATGGTCAACAAATGGGCCCTTTTTGAGAGAACGTGTCATTTGCTACCCCTTACTTTTTACGACGCGAGACAATCATTGTCTGTGTGCGCTTGTTGTTACGGGTACGGTAGCCCTTCGTCAAGTTGCCCCATGGGTCAACTGGGTGACGGCCTTCACCGGTCTTACCTTCACCACCACCGTGCGGGTGATCGACAGGATTCATGACCGTACCGCGGACGGTAGGACGAATACCCATCCAACGCTTCACACCGGCCTTGCCCAAACGGCGCAGGCTGTGTTCTTCGTTGGCGACTTCACCGATAGTGGCGCGGCACTCAATGTGCACCTTGCGAACTTCACCCGAACGCATACGCACTTGAGCGTAGATGCCTTCGCGAGCCAGCAGAGTGGCAGAGGTACCAGCCGAGCGAGCGATCTGAGCACCGGCACCGATTTTCAATTCGATGCAGTGGATAGTCGAGCCCACGGGGATGTTACGGATTGGCAGTGTGTTACCAACGCGGATAGGCGCGTCGGAGCCGCTGACAATCGTAGCGCCCACTTCCAGGTTGCGAGGAGCAATGACGTAGCGACGCTCGCCGTCTGCGTAGCACACCAAAGCGATGTGAGCAGTACGGTTTGGATCGTATTCAATGCGCTCGACCTTGGCGGGGATACCGTCCTTAGTGCGCTTGAAGTCAACCACGCGGTAGTGGTGCTTGTGACCACCGCCCTTATGGCGAACTGTAATGTGACCGTTGTTATTACGACCAGCCTTCTGGAACTGAGGCTCCAGCAGAGGGGCAAAGCCCTCACCCTTGTGCAGGTGGTCGCGAGAAATCTTGACCGCGCCGCGTTGGCCGGGGGTTGTAGGTTTGAGCTTAATAACAGCCATGATTACGCAGCCTCCCCAGACAGGTTCAGCTCTTGACCGGGCTTCAACATCACGTAAGCCTTGCGAACATTGTCGCGACGGCCAACGGTCTTGCCAAAACGCTTGGTCTTGCCCTTGGTGTTCACCACGGAGACGCCAGCCACTTCAACCTTGAACATCAATTCCACAGCGGCCTTGATTTCAAACTTGGTAGCGCTCTGCAGCACCTTGAACGTCACAGCATTGGACTGTTCAGCAACCATGGTGGCCTTTTCGGACACGATGGGAGCGACCAGCACTTGCATCAGACGGCCTTCGTCAAACTTGGTAGTGTTCATGCGAACATCTCCTTGAGTTTGTCGATCGCACCCTTGGTGATGAGCACTTTCTTGTAGTGCACCAGCGACACGGGGTCAGCATAGCGCGGCTCAACCACGAACACGTTCTTCAGATTGCGGGATGCCAGGTACAGGTTTTCGTCGATTTCTTCGGCGATCACCATTACCGACGTAGACAGGTTCATAGCTTTGAACTTGTCGGCCAGAACCTTGGTCTTGGGGGTATCCAGCGTCAGCGAATCCACAACTGCCAGACGACCTTCGCGGGCCAGCTGAGACAGGATGGAAGTCATACCAGCGCGGTACATCTTCTTGTTGATCTTCTGCGCGAAGTTTTCTTCAGGCAGATTTGGGAAGATGCGACCACCGCCACGCCACAGAGGCGAGGAGGTCATACCGGCACGTGCGCGGCCAGTACCCTTTTGTTTAAAAGGCTTGGCTGTGGAGTGACGAACTTGTTCACGATCCTTCTGGGCGCGAGTACCTTGACGTGCGTTGGCACGGTAGGCAGTCACCAGCTGGTGGACCAGATCTTCGTTGAATTCACGACCGAACACAGTTTCGGGAGCATCGAACTTCGATGCAGCCTGGCCTTGTTCATTCAGGAGTTCGAGCTGCATTAGTTCGCTCCTTTGGAAGCTTTAGCCTTGATCGCTGGACGCACGGAGACAAAGCCACCCTTAGCGCCGGGAATTGCACCCTTGATCAACAGCAGTTGACGTGCTTCGTCGATACGAACCACATCGAGGTTTTGAGTAGTGATGGTTTCATCACCCATGTGACCAGTCATCTTCTTACCGGGGAACACGCGACCTGGGTCTTGTGCCATACCGATCGAACCAGGCACATTGTGCGAACGGCTGTTACCGTGCGATGCGCGCTGCGACGAGAAGTTGTGACGCTTGATCGTGCCAGCGAAACCCTTACCGATGGAAGTGCCTTGCACGTCCACCTTCTGGCCAACGCTGAACAGTTCGGCCACAGGCAGAACGGCACCAGCGGCGTACTTGCCAGCGGTTTCATCAGTAACACGGAATTCGCGGGTCAGTTCACCGGCTTCAACGCCCGCCTTAGCGAGGTGGCCAGCAGCTGGCTTGGTCACGCGAGAAGCCTTGCGTGCACCGAACGTAACCTGCAGGGCCACGTAGCCATCGTTCTCTTGGGTTTTGATCTGGGTAACGCGGTTGTTAGAAACGTCCACTACTGTGACAGGCACTGAGTCCCCATCATCAGTAAACAGACGCATCATGCCAACCTTGCGACCCAGCAACCCCAGGGAGTTGCTCAGACTCATTTGTTTGCTCCAAAACTTTTGCCGCTGAAACTGCAATTGGCTCAGCGTTGCACGTCTACCTAGAAGGCTTAGCACACAAAAGAAGGTTAATAAAACTTCGCATCAAAGGCGAAGCCCCAAATTTTAACGCGAACTGCTTTTGCAAGCAAGTTCGCGTTAAAGAAAGACCTTAAAAGCCTCTTTCGAGGCTTTCAAAACTCTTATTGCAGCTTGATTTCGACGTCTACACCTGCGGGCAGGTCCAGCTTCATCAAAGCGTCAACAGTCTTGTCCGTAGGATCAACGATATCCATCAGACGCTGGTGCGTACGGATTTCGAACTGATCACGGCTGGTCTTGTTGACGTGAGGCGAACGCAGAATGTCGAAACGCTTCATGCGTGTTGGCAGGGGCACGGGACCCTTGACAATCGCACCAGTGCGCTTGGCAGTGTCAACGATTTCGGCAGCGGACTGGTCGATCAACTTGTAATCGAAAGCCTTCAGGCGGATGCGGATTTTTTGCTTGGACATTGATAATTCCTAGTTTGCTAAGAATTAAGCAATGATCTTGGCAACCACACCGGCGCCAACAGTACGACCACCTTCGCGGATAGCGAAGCGCAGACCTTCTTCCATAGCGATGGGGTTGATCAGCTTCACAGTGATCGACACGTTATCGCCAGGCATAACCATTTCCTTGCCTTCTGGCAGTTCGATGGAGCCGGTCACGTCAGTTGTACGGAAGTAGAACTGAGGGCGGTAGTTGTTGAAGAAAGGAGTGTGGCGACCGCCTTCGTCCTTGGACAACACATACACTTCGGAAGTGAACTGTGTGTGTGGCTTGATCGAGCCTGGCTTAGCCAGAACTTGACCGCGCTGGACGTCTTCACGCTTAGTGCCGCGCAGCAGCAGGCCAACGTTGTCGCCAGCTTGACCTTGGTCCAGCAGCTTGCGGAACATTTCCACGCCGGTGCAAATGGTCTTGACGGTATCAGTGATACCGACGATTTCGATTTCTTCGCCGACCTTGATGATACCGCGCTCGATACGGCCAGTCACCACAGTGCCGCGACCGGAGATCGAGAACACGTCTTCCACAGGCATCGTGAACGCGCCGTCGATAGCACGTTCAGGAGTGGGGATGTATGTGTCCAGAGCTTCAGCCAGACGCAGGATAGCGGGTTCACCAATTTCAGATTGGTCGCCTTCCAGAGCCAGCTTGGCGGAGCCACGGATGATAGGAGTGTCATCACCGGGGAAGTCGTACTTGGACAGCAGCTCGCGCACTTCCATTTCGACCAGTTCCAGCAGTTCTTCGTCGTCCACCATGTCGGCCTTGTTCAGGAACACGATGATGTAAGGAACGCCAACTTGACGCGACAGCAGGATGTGCTCGCGAGTCTGGGGCATAGGGCCGTCAGCAGCGGAGCAAACCAGCACAGCGCCGTCCATCTGAGCAGCACCAGTGATCATGTTCTTCACATAGTCAGCGTGGCCTGGGCAGTCAACGTGAGCGTAGTGGCGGTTAGCCGTTTCGTACTCAACGTGAGCGGTATTGATGGTAATACCACGTGCCTTTTCTTCAGGAGCAGCATCGATCTGGTCGTAGGCCTTGGCTTCGCCGCCAAACTTCTTCGACAGAACGGTAGCGATAGCAGCCGTCAGAGTGGTCTTGCCGTGGTCAACGTGACCGATGGTGCCAACGTTAACGTGGGGCTTTGTGCGTTCGAATTTTTCTTTTGCCATGATTTCTCCAAAGAGCAAAAACCTGTGTGATGTTTAAGGTCTGCACCCCATTGCTGATTCGCTCTGCACAGGAGACAGAGCGGCATGAGATCGCAGACCGGCAAAATCGCGACAACCCACAAGGAGTTGTCGCGATCAGAACCCGAGATTATGACGGATTCGTCAAACCTGCGTCAATTACTTGGCGCGGGCAGAAACAATGGCTTCAGCCACATTGCGAGGAGCTTCAGCGTAGTGCTTGAACTCCATGGTGTAGCTGGCACGACCTTGAGTCATGGAACGCAGCGACGTGGCGTAGCCGAACATTTCCGACAAAGGCACTTCGGCCTTGATGGCCTTGCCGCCACCAACCATGTCGTCCATGCCCTGCACCAGACCACGACGGGAAGACAAGTCACCCATCACAGTACCGGCGTAGTCTTCTGGTGTTTCCACTTCCACAGCCATCATTGGCTCGAGGATGACGGGAGATGCCTTGCGAGCAGCTTCCTTGAAACCGAAGATAGCGGCCATCTTGAACGCCATTTCGTTCGAGTCCACATCGTGGTACGAACCGAAAGTCAGAGTGACCTTCACGTCCACAACGGGGTAGCCAGCCAGCACGCCGGAAGTCAGGGCTTCGATCACACCCTTCTCAACCGCAGGGATGTATTCGCGAGGAACCACACCGCCCTTGATAGCGTCCACAAACTCAAAGCCCTTACCGGGTTCTTGAGGTTCAACAGTGAACACCACGTGGCCGTACTGACCCTTACCGCCGGACTGACGAACGAACTTGCCGTCGATGTCCACAACCTTTTGGCGAATTGTTTCGCGGTAGGCCACTTGGGGCTTGCCCACGTTGGCTTCCACGTTGAATTCGCGCTTCATGCGGTCAACGATAATTTCCAGGTGCAGCTCGCCCATACCGGCGATGATGGTCTGACCCGATTCTTCGTCAGTACGCACGCGGAACGATGGATCTTCAGCAGCCAAACGCGACAGGGCGATACCCATCTTTTCCTGGTCAGTCTTGGTCTTAGGTTCCACAGCCTGTGCAATCACAGGCTCGGGGAAGACCATGCGTTCCAGAATGATGGGAGCGTCCAGAGCACACAGTGTTTCACCGGTGGTCACGTCCTTCAAACCCACGCAAGCAGCGATGTCGCCGGCGCGAATTTCTTCCACTTCAACGCGGTCGTTCGCCATCATTTGCACGATACGGCCGATACGCTCTTTCTTACCCTTGACAGAGTTCAGAACGGTTTCGCCCTTGGACAAAACGCCGGAGTACACGCGCACGAAGGTCAGCTGACCCACGAACGGATCGGTCATCAGCTTGAAAGCCAGAGCCGAGAACTTCTCAGCATCGTCAGCCTTACGCGACAGCTTCTTTTCTTCGTCATCGGGGTCAAGACCGGTAACGTCGTCGATATCCACAGGTGCTGGCAGATAGTCGATCACGGCGTCCAGCATGCGCTGAACACCCTTGTTCTTGAACGCAGTACCGCACAGCATTGGCTGGATTTCAACAGCCAGCGTACGGGCGCGGATACCGGCCTTGATTTCTTCTTCAGTCAAAGTACCTTCTTCCAGGTACTTGTTCATCAGTTCTTCATTGGCTTCAGCAGCAGCTTCGACCAGGTTTTCACGCCACTTGTTAGCGGTTTCAACCAAGTCAGCAGGAATGTCTGCGTAGTCAAACTTCATGCCCTGGGAAGCTTCGTCCCAGATGATGGCCTTCATTTTGACCAAGTCAACCACGCCTTCGAACTTGTCTTCAGCGCCGATTGGGATCACCACGGGCACAGGGTTCGCGTTCAGGCGAGCCTTCATGCCGTCATAGACCTTGAAGAAGTTGGCGCCAGTACGGTCCATCTTGTTCACGAAGGCCAGACGAGGCACTTTGTACTTGTTAGCTTGACGCCACACAGTTTCGGACTGGGGCTGCACGCCACCCACAGCGCAGTAAACCATGCAAGCACCGTCGAGCACGCGCATGGAACGCTCAACTTCAATAGTGAAGTCAACGTGGCCGGGGGTGTCAATGATGTTGAAGCGGTGTTCTGGGTACGACAGATCCATACCCTTCCAGAAGCAGGTCACTGCAGCGGAAGTAATGGTGATGCCACGCTCTTGCTCTTGCTCCATCCAGTCGGTGGTAGCAGCGCCGTCGTGCACTTCGCCCAGCTTGTGGGTCACGCCTGTGTAAAACAGGATACGTTCTGTCGTGGTGGTCTTGCCAGCGTCAATGTGGGCCGAGATACCGATGTTACGGTAGCGCTCAATGGGGGTCTTGCGAGCCATGATGGATCCTTGCTTGATCTTGTGAGAGTGCCGCCTTGCCCGGCCTTGTACGCTGGGAGCAGCAGTTCTATATGGGGACGCTCAAAATCGACACAAGGCCGCAGCAATTTTTTTGCATGCGGCCCTGTATCTCGAGCGAGATTCCGTTTAGAAGCGGAAGTGGCTGAAAGCCTTGTTGGCTTCGGCCATGCGGTGAACTTCATCACGCTTCTTCATGGCGCCGCCACGGCCTTCGGTTGCTTCGAGCAACTCGTTAGCCAGACGCTGAGCCATGGACTTCTCGCCACGCTTGCGGGAAGCTTCCTTGATCCAGCGCATGGCCAAAGCCAGACGACGGACGGGACGAACTTCAACAGGCACTTGGTAGTTAGCACCACCAACGCGGCGGGACTTCACTTCGACCATAGGCTTGACGTTGTTGATAGCAACCACGAAGGCTTCCAGAGGATCCTTACCGGGGTGCTTCTTCTCGATCAGTTCCAGAGCGCCATAAATGATGCGCTCAGCAACTGCCTTCTTGCCGCCTTCCATGATCACGTTCATGAATTTGGACAGCTCTACGTTGCCGAACTTTGGATCCGGCAGAATTTCACGTTTGGGGACTTCGCGACGACGTGGCATTTTTTACCTCTATCTTTGCTTCAGTTGGCATCTTTTCAGATACCGCGAGAGCTATTCAAAACTCTCACTTACTCGACCCACACAAAAATTGTGCTTGGGGCCACTACGTTTGATCGCGCCAGTCAGGCGAATCAAACACCATATGTCTTCAAGAAACCAGGACTAATTACTTAGCCTTAGGCTTCTTCGCGCCGTACTTGGAGCGAGACTGCTTACGATCCTTGACGCCTTGCAGGTCAAGCGAACCGCGCACGATGTGGTAACGCACACCTGGCAAGTCCTTTACACGACCACCACGCACCAGAACAACGCTGTGCTCTTGCAGGTTGTGGCCTTCACCGCCGATGTACGAAATAACTTCGAAACCGTTGGTCAAACGAACCTTAGCCACCTTACGCAAAGCCGAGTTAGGCTTCTTTGGCGTGGTGGTGTACACGCGAGTGCACACGCCACGGCGTTGGGGGCAGTTTTCCATAGCAGGGCTCTTGGATTTAACAACTTCTACCGTGCGGCCCTGGCGCACGAGTTGGTTAATGGTTGGCATTAATAAACGTCCCTAAACGTGAATTTGCTTCGTGAAAAGCGAAAACGTGAATCCCTTCGGAAATTCCGAAAAGCCCTAGAATGTAGCAGTTTGAAAATCATTGCGCAACCGATGGGCGCCAATAGCCCCGCTAAGCCGACACTTATTTCAACCGCGTACGTCAAACACCTGCCACCGGCGACAAGGCAGTGAAGGACTGCCTGCGCCAGCGAGCAGACTTACTTGATCCAGAGGCGAATGGTGTCCCACAGGCGGCCAAAGAAGCCGGCCTGCTCAACCGCCTCCAAGGCGACCAAGGGCACTTCAGCCACAACATCAGCACCCGACTTGACCTTGAGCACGCCCATGACCTGGCCCTTGGCAATGGGGGCGATCAGCGGATCTTGGCGCACGACTTCAGTCGTCAGCTTGCCGCCAGTGCCCGAGGGCACGGTCACCACCACGGCGCCATCGGCCTTGCCGATCTTGACTACGTTCGCTGCGCCCTTCCACAGCGCGGGGGTTGCCACAGGCTGATCTGCATCAAACAGCTTGACTGCATCAAAGGCGGTGTAGCCCCAGTTCAGCAGCTTCTGGCTTTCGTTGGCACGGGCCTTTTCGCTGCTCGTGCCCAGCACGATGGAAAGCAGGCGGCGCTGGCCTACATTAGGCAGGTCACGCTTGGCTGTGGCCACTAAGCAGTAGCCTGCGGCATTGGTGTGACCGGTCTTGAGGCCATCCACCGTAGGATCGCGGAACAGCAAAGCATTGCGGTTGCTGCCGTTGGAAGCTGGCGTGCCGGGATAGCTGTATTGCTTGGTGGAGTAGTAGTGCATGTACTCGGGGAAGTCATGCAGCAGGCGTTGAGCCAAGATGGCCAGATCACTCGCTGTCGTCAAATGCCCCGGCTCGGTCAAGCCTTCGGGGTTTTTGTATGTGGTGTTCTTCATGCCCAAGACCTTGGCCTGATCATTCATCATCTTGACGAAGTTCTCAGCCGTGCCGCCAACGGCCTCGGCCAGCGCCATCGTCGCGTCGTTGCCGGACTGCACAATCATGCCGCTGAGCAGGTCGTTCACAGGCACCTGCATCTTGGGGTCGATGAACATGCGCGAGCCGGGCATCTTCCACGCGCGCTCGCTCACTGGCATACGCTGCTCTAGCGCGATCTTTTTGGCGCGCAGGGCCTCAAACACCACATACGCAGACATCAGCTTGGTCAGCGATGCTTGCTCAATCAGGGCATCCACATCCTTGGCACCCAGTACCTGACCCGCGGTGACGTCCACCAGCAGGTAATTGCGGGCTGCAATTTCGGGTGGAACGGGGGCGACCACCTGAGCCATGGCAAAAACAGGGGCGATTGCCGCAGCAACAGCCAGAACACGCAGCGTGGAATAAATAGGCTTCATTAAGAGAGTTCTCGCTAAATCAAAGACAGGGCAAAGACAAGCGCGGTGATTTACCGCCAAAAACGGCCCAAGCCAAGGATATACCTTGGCTTGGTGCTATGAAATATGGACAAACCAAGACCAAGGTGTCAGGGCTCATAAAGGGGCTTGCTTACTGCGACTTTAGGTGGCGCACCACCAAATTTTTCAGCAAAGGCAATTCTCCGTGAAAGAAATGTCCCACCTGTGGAATCACCGTAACAGGCAGTATCTGCGGGCGAGCCCAGTCCATCACGGAAGCGAGGGTCACCGTATCGTCCGCCTCCCCATGAATGACTAGCGTGCTGTCATGCGCAGCAAGCGGCACGGGCGCTACATCAAAACGACTGGCTGCCGTGCCCACCAGCACGGCCTTGGCCACGCGGCCTTCATCCCACAGCGCAGCCAACGCATGGCTGGTAACAAAAGCGCCAAAAGAAAAGCCAGCCAGTGCAATCGCCCCCTCGGGGGCCACTTGGCGCACCACGCCAAGCAAGTCCTGCAGCTCGCCCTTGCCGGCATCGTATTCACCGGCACTGGCACCTACGCCGCGAAAGTTAAAACGCACCGCCGTGTAGCCGCACTGCACAAAGGCACGGGCCAGCGTCTGCACGACCTTGTTATCCATGGTGCCGGCAAATAGCGGGTGGGGGTGGGCGATGATGGCCACGCCCTTGGGGCTTTGCCCCTCAGCCAACTGCGGTGCATCGCGCAGGGCTTCAATTACGCCGGCTGCGCCGGTCAAGCTTAGTCGTTCAGTCTGAGAATTCACTATTCGCTGTCCTAAATTTTTGCCCCTGAGTGGCCTTGCCGCGTCTCCCACGAGGGACGGAGGCTTCGCTGCGGGGCTACTTCGCTTGGCACCTCTGTACTGGAGACACGCCAGCCTTTAAACCTCGCCTGCGAAAGAGGTACCCCGCATGTTTGAGGTGCGCTGGAGGTCAGCGCCCGACGTTGTCGGCCAGCACCAGGCGCTCAACCACTTTGCCGTTTTTAAGGTGAGATTCGACGATCTCGTCGATATCGCTGTCGTCCACAAAGGTGTACCAGACGGCTTCTGGGTAAACCACCGCTACCGGGCCACCCGCGCAGCGGTCAAGGCAGCCGGCCTTGTTCACGCGCACCTGTCCTTTGCCAGCCAGCCCCTCTTCTTTGACGCGGCGCTTGCAATGGTCAAAACCTGCCTTGGCGCCATGCAAGGCGCAGCAGTCTTCGCCGTTAAGGCGCTCGTTTAGGCAGAAAAAAATATGGCGCTGGTAGTAGCCATCGACCTTGTCTTGGTTCTGGGTGTCACTCATAGTGCGATCATTCTAGGCAGGCTGCTGACGCTTGGAAACGCGAACGATGACATAAGCCAGCGTCACGTAAGGCCAGAGCCAGCCCAGCCATTGACCAAGTCCATAAAAGCGAATGAAGCGTCCTTGCTCCCAAGCTTGTAGCGTCTGAGCGAAGTACACATTGGTAGGTGCTTGATTCAGTATGCTCAGATGCAGCACCAGCACCAGCAGCAACAGCACGGCACAGATACGGCGCGAGGCGGGCAAGGCAATCACCGCCAAGCCCAAAGCACCCCAAATGCCAAGGCGCACTGGCAAATCCACCCACTCCCAAGCATGGGTAGGCCCCCAGCTCAAAGCGGCAGACAAAGCCGTCACGCTGACCCCTGCAGCCAACAGCATGATTGCCGCGACGGCCCGCCGCCCCATGTGGCTCACAGCGCAATAGGCCAGCAAACACGGAATCCACAGGCCTAGCGTGACGCAAAACAGCTCCGTCACCATAGACAGCGGTGTCAGCGCAAAGTTACTGAGCGGCAACCAATCCTCAAACGGCGTGTTCAGCAACCAATCCTGCAAGGTCTCGTCCAAGCGCTCCAGCACCTGACCCAAGCCGAAGGGGACGGCCGCAGGAAACAGCAGCGCAAACGGCCACAGCGCCAGTAACACCAGCACGCCCGCCCCGCCCTCGCCCAGCCACTGAGTGCGAAAAGCGCTCCAACGCGATAGCACACCCAGCTTTTCCAGCAGCGCCGCCAGTAATGCCCCCATCAGCGTGCCGCCAGCGTTGAGCGCCCAATCCAAATTAGACGGCACGCGGCGTGGCAGGTAGATTTGCAAAAACTCCATGCTCAGCGACAGCAGTGTGCCCGCCAGAAAAGCCAGCGGCACCGCCAGCCGTGGCTGGCCCGAGCGCATCAGCGCCAGCGCCAGAAAAAAGCCCAGCGGCGCATAACCCACGATATTGGTGTTGACGTCAAACCACGTCCAGTAAGGCGGCGGAATTTGGGCGAACAAAAAGACGCGAGGATCAATCCCCTGCGCGCGCCAGCCATCAAAGGGGAACAGGCTGGCAAACACGATGAGCACGGCATACACCAGCGCCAGCGGCCAAGCCGAGGTCTGGCGCATGGAGATCACCGGCATCCCGCCAACCTGACTCACCGCAGATTCAGACACAAAAGCTCCCTGTTCCCATCAAGCCTAGAAAGGCTTGACCACAACCAAAATAACGGCAGCAATCAACAGCAGCACCGGCACTTCGTTGTAATAACGAAACCAGCGATGGCTTTTGCGGCAGGTGTTGTCAGCTAGCTTGCGCAGCAGCACGGCACAGCTGTGGTGGTAGCCGATGACCAGCAGCACCACGGCCAGTTTGGCATGCAGCCAGCCACCCCTGAAGCCCCAGCCCAGCCAAAGCCACACACCCAGCCCCAGCGCAGGCAGCGCCAAAAGAGTCGTAAAGCGCAGCAGCTTGCGCGCCATCAACACCAAGCGCTCGCGCTCAGCCACCGAGCCAGGGCTCACCATGGCTAAGTTGACAAAAATGCGCGGCAAATAGAACAGGCCAGCAAACCAGCTGGCCACGAAAACAATATGAAAAGCTTTAACCCATAGCATGAGACCCAGTGTAAGGGCACGCTGGCGCGCATCGCCAGCTGCATGGGGGCTCATTGGCGCTCATTTGCACTCTTTACCTTGCAATCGAGCCGCCGCCATGGATTAGTTGGCTATTAGTTGCGGGCTTGCCAGCCAAACCATGGCGAATGGGGCACAATTTTCCTCATGCATTTGTCCAGCCCCACTCCTTTCCCCCAGAGCCGTCCCCGCCGCCTGCGCCGCGATGCTTTCACCCGCAATCTGGTTCGCGAGAACGTGCTGACGTCCCACGACTTCATCTACCCCGTGTTTGTGCACGAAGGCAGCAATCTCCGTGAAGCCGTGCCCTCCATGCCCGGCGTGGATAGGCTGAGTCTGGACCTGCTGCTGCCCGTGGCCGAAGAGTGCGTGAAGCTGGAAATTCCTTACCTGGCTCTGTTCCCTGCCATTGACGCCTCGCTCAAAACTCCCGACGGCAAAGAAGCGCTGAACCCCGACGGCCTCATCCCACGCGTGGTGCGCGCCCTGAAAAAAGAATTCCCTCAGCTGGGCGTGATGACCGATGTGGCGCTGGACCCGTATACCAGCCACGGCCAAGACGGCATCTTGGATGAGAGCGGTTACATCATCAACGACGACACCGTGGAAATGCTGGTCGGCCAAGCCTTGGCCCATGCAGAAGCCGGCGTGGACATGCTCGCCCCTAGCGACATGATGGACGGGCGCATTGGCGCCATTCGCGAAGCGCTGGAGCTGCAAGGCCATATTCACACCCGAATCATGGCCTACAGCGCCAAGTACGCCAGCGCCTTCTACGGACCCTTCCGCGATGCCGTGGGCACGCGCGGCGCACTGGGTAAAGCCGACAAAAATGTCTACCAGATGGACCCCGCCAACACCGACGAAGCCCTGCGCGAAGTGGCGCTAGACATCGCCGAAGGCGCGGACATGGTCATGGTCAAACCCGGCATGCCGTACCTGGATGTGGTGCGCCGCGTCAAAGACGAATTCAAGGTGCCCACCTTCGCCTACCAAGTCTCGGGCGAGTACGCCATGATCAAAGCCGCAGCTGCCAATGGCTGGCTGGATCACGACCAAGTCATGATGGAAGCCCTGCTGGCGTTCAAGCGCGCCGGTGCTGATGGCATCCTGACCTACTTCGCCATTGACGCCGCCAAAAAGCTGCGAGGCTTGTAAGTTGAAGATGATGAATTTGATAGCTACAGGTGCTTAACTGACTTGCACCTGAGTCTGATTCAGGCATGATTTCCCGGCTCGGCAGCGACTTCCGAGCCGTTTTTGTATTCGCCTCGATATGCACGCACATGTCTGCACACATGCTTGCCTGCATCTCCACACAGTTATCAGCTACCCAAGGTGTCGTTGCCCATGCGCGTTCTGCACATCACCCCGCTTTCAGCCCAGCCTGTGGAAGACCTGCCCTCACAGCCGCCTACCACCGGCTTTTATTGGGTTTCCTGCACGCGCGCTGAGTTTGAGGCGCAACTGCCAGCCATCCAGTCACTGCTAATCCATGTGGGCGGCGCACCGCTGGTGGACTTGCATGTCTCCGACTTGCTCAACCCCGCCTTGCCCTCGAACTACGACTACACGTCGCGCTACGACATTTTGGTGTTTCGCAGGCTGGCCAACGCCCACCTGCCTCCACTGACCGGCAGCCACATTGCAACCACGCCCGCCGCCCCCGCCTCGTTAGCAGCGCCTTTGCCTGCCGCTGCATCGCCCACGACTTCAGCACCAGCCTCTCATCAGCCGGCACACAGCCAGCGCGATGCCCCGGTGCTGCAGCGCGTGGAAACCCAGCCCGTAGGCTTTGCGCTGTTTGACCAAATCCTGCTGTCCATCCACCCCGAAGACAACTGCTTTGTGCAAGACAACTTCTGGCAGCGCCTGATCTCCGGCCCCGTCAAGGTAGAAGGTCGCCAATCCAGCGGCAAGCTGCCGGTAGAGCCTGCCGACCTGATGCTGCGCATGGTCAACGGCATGGTCGACGGTTACTTGGATCTGCGCCGCACGCTGACGCGGCAGATTGATCACTGGCAGATCGCCCTGCTCAAGCCCCACAAGCGTTTTAGTAACTGGGCTAGCGTGCTGGATGTGCGACTGGCTTTGCACCAGCTCGACGAAATCTGCGAAGACCAGCGCGCCGCCATGCAGGACTGGACAGAGGCGCTGGAAGGCTGGCCGTCCGAGCACACCCCCGCCCGCCAGCATGAGCGCGAACTGCTGCGCGTGCGCTCACGTGACGTGCTGGAGCACATAGAGCGCGTGACCCACCACATTCACCGCATGGAGCAAAGCGCCGAGACCGCAGTGCAAATGCACTTCTCCGCCCAAAGCAACCGCGCCAACGACATCATGCGCACGCTGACTACGGTCACCGCCATCTTTTTACCGCTGAACCTGATTGCCGGCATCTTTGGCATGAACTTCGAGTTCATCCCCTTTGTGCACAACCAAAAAGGCTTTCTCTGGGCGCTATTGGCTATGGCCCTGATTACCGTGCTGCTGGTGGCCTACTTCTGGCGCAGGCGGTATCTAGAGAGCGAAGAGAAGGAGTGAGAGCCCCCTGAGCCGCTTTGCGGCTTCCCCTCTCTCTTCGGGAGGGGGATGACATCCTCGCTGCGCGGCGGCGCTTGCTTAATGTCTCTGGCCTAGGGTGCGCCCTGTAGCCGCGTTCCGCAACGCGTTTTGTTGGACCTGCGGAAGGTAGTCAAAGACTTATAACGGCCAGAAGCTGTTTTAAAGCAACCCCGTAAGCGGATGCTCAATCCGCCTAGTTTTGAAGTACTTATTAAATCTGCCCCCAAGGGAAATACAACGATGCCGATGGTTTGATTGCTCGGAACTTCTCACGAACTTTGTTAAGTTCCAGCTCCAAAGAGGCAGTGTTAAGTCGTCCACACGTAGAGTCATTAATTGCCGAGATGACTGTCTTGTGTCCATAGCTCGACACTTCAGCCGCCTGGCGATGACCAAAGTGAGCAAAATCGCTGGCGACATATATGAGCTGCGAGCTTGTGCCGGGTACAACCCGAACACCGTCCTCCTCCTGCATGTACTCAATGCTGTTTATATGACGCAGTAGATCAACTCGCAGAGAGTCAAATCGATTTCTCCTCGAAATAATAAGACCTGAATAAAGGCCAGTGACCAGGCCAGAAGCCAAGCCAGTACCGAGTCCAATCAAAATATTTTCGTAAAGAGGCGGCATCAGAAGACAGTTGATCCATAGAAAATCTTGCTTCAAAGACGTTCTTGAATTGTTTGAAGATGCTTCCATGCTATCCGCAGAATAGACCTCATAGGGTCGGCCTCCGCCATTCAAGTCACAGCAACGTTGACCATTGACGCTAATAGATCAGCTGCACCCACCGCAGCGGTTTAAGTCCATAAAAAAGCTGCTTGCGCTTACCTATCAAGCGCAAGCAGCTATGGTTTTTATGTCAGGCCAGATGTTCGCCGAAGAAGGCCAGAGTGCGCTCAATGGCCTTGGCCGCTGCGCCAGCGTTGTATGAGCCGCGCTGGCCGCAGTTGAAGCCGTGGTCGGCCTCATAGACATAGACCTGCGCCTTGGGCTGAGCCAGCTTGAAGGCTTCTACCGACTCCAGTGAGATGTAGTGGTCTTGGCTACCAAAGTGAGCTAGCACCGGGCACAGGGCTTGGCGGCTGGCTTCTTGCTCACCTGTCATGCCGCCGCCGTAGTAGCAAACGGCGGCAGACACGCTGGGCAACGTGCAGGCTGCGCGCCAAGTCATCAAGCCGCCCCAGCAGTAACCCACCACACCCACTTTGCCGCCGGGCACTAGCGTTGCAGCATGGGCCACGGCTGCCTCCACATCGCGCAGGGCCCCGGGTGAAGGTAAAGCTTCTACGGCAGCCTTGAGTGCCATGCCTGCCTTCATGTCCTCTTCAGCATAGCCAAGCTCTACGTTGTGTTTGACGCGGTTAAACATGGCGGGGGCCACGGCAACATAGCCTTGGGAGGCATAGCGATCAGCGACGGAGCGGATATGCGAGTTCACGCCAAAAATTTCTTGCAACACCACCACAGCACCGCGCGGCTTGCCTTCAGGCAGGGCCACGTAGGCGGGGGTTTTGGCGCCATCAACGGCGGTCAAGTCAACAAAGCTACCCATAAATGCTCCTAAATTTGTGGCACTCAACGTATGCCCGAAAAGCATTGGCAAAGGATTTCATTATGTTTGGCTAATGAATGCTGTAATGCCTGAGTTAACCCGCGAACCGCGCATTTTCATTCGCTGGCGAACGCGCAACCCATCAACATACTGCAAGCCATTGTCCACGCGTTTCTCACTCAAAGCACCGAAAACTGCATACTTGTAAGCAAGCAGCTGCCTTAGACCCTGCCGCTATGCACTGACGAATCGACCACGCCACGGGAACCCCATCTGCCATGGATTTGAAGCCGCTTATCACCTTGCTTGCCATCGTCAACCCGCTGGCCATCATTCCGTTTTTCATTCACTACACGGCGGGCTTCAATGCCGAGCAACGCTGGCAAACCATTCGCACCGCCGCCTTTGCCGCGTTTTGTGTGATTGCCGTGTGCGCCCTACTGGGTCTGGAAATTTTGCAGTTCTTCAATATCTCGCTGCAAAGCTTTCAGGTCGGCGGCGGCTTGCTGCTGCTGCTCAGCGCCATGAATATGCTGAACTCGCGCCCGGCAGAAGATCGGCCAAACAACGCCACGTTAGAGGCAGGAGTCGAGAAAGCCGCCGAGGGCAACAGCATTGCCGTGGTGCCCCTGACTATTCCGCTGCTGACAGGCCCCGCCGCCATGTCTACTGTGGTGATTTACGCCGACCAAGCCCGCACCATTTGGCAGCATGTAGCGCTGGTGGGCTATGGCGTGGTGGTGGCCGCCGCCATCATGCTGTGCTTTTCGCTAGCCAGCCCCATTGCCCGCGTGCTGGGCAAGACCGGCATCAACGTAATGACCCGGTTGATGGGGTTGATTTTGGCCGCGCTGGCGATTGAAGTGATGGCGGGGGGACTGGTCAAAATCTTCCCAATCCTTGCCTCTCCTGCGATATATCCGTAGCCTGCGTCGCTTTGCGCCGCTGGCTTAGAGAGAGTCCGTTTTACAGCCTAGCTTCTGCCGTTTTGTCAGAGGTGCCGCAAGCACCGCCGCAGCCGGTAATGGGCTCTTGCGGCAACGCCTCGGGCATCAGCACCGCACCGGTCAGCGGGTCAAAACCGGCGCTGCGCATGTGCAGGGCCAAAGATGCATCCATGTTTTGCGCATGGTGGCTAAACCAAGGGCCTAGCTCGCTGGCCATATGGCGAATCGTGCTCAGGTCGCCCTGCTCAGCCTTGACGGCACCCTCACGCATGACAGCCAGCACCACTTTGTGCTGCTGACTGTGGCAGTTACCCGGCGCAAATCCGGTGGCCTGCATCCAGCGGTCTTCTTGGTCAAAGTGGTGCTGGGTGTGGGCAATCAACACATCCCACAGTGCGCGCAGCTGCTCGTCGCCAGCCGCTTCAACCTGCGCCAGCAAGGCGACGAACTCTTCATGCACCTCGTCCATCACAGGGAAATCGACGATGAGGGAGGCATTCCATTCGAGGCTGGCCATGGCAGTTCCTTGGGGTGGGGTTGAAGACTTAGCAGCTTAAAAAGAAGGCGGCCCATCCTCTTTGACCCACATCAGCAAAGCCAGCTCCAAGCAATGTTTAAAACTTGCCCAAAATCAACAAAGCCCTGCATCGCAGGGCTTTGGATGTGCATGAGTGCTAACTTTAGCGGCCGTACCTCTGCAACCAATTGCTCAGCTGCGTGGCCACATCGTTGACGCTGGCAGACATGGCCCGTGCGCCGCCTGCAGCATCAGCCGTGGTCGCCGGAGCCTGCGCACTAAAGAGCTGCTGGCCCAGCAGCACATTGCCGCCACGGCTGTCTTGCGCAATCAGGCTGGCGCGCAGCCGCACCACCGCTTGGCTGCTTTGAGCGCTCTCGAAAACTTGATTGAACTCCACCACTTCCAGTCGCAGCATGCCCAGCGGGCGCTGATCGCTGGCATTGGGGCTGACGTTGTCTTTGTCCGTCAGCACCGGGCGCTCTAGTGCCAGACGGGTGCGCAGGCGCTGCTCAAGCATCTGAGCGGGCGGCAGGCTCCAGCGGGCACCTTGGTAAGCGCGCTGCTCTTGCTGGTTGGCATAAGCCAAGCGGTAAAGCATGGCTGTGGAGTTATCTGCACCTGCAGGTGTTTGCACTTCTGCCAGCACCAAGGGCGGCGGGGCCACGCTGGGGGCCGCCGCATTGGCCTGCGGCGCAGCCGTATCCGTCATTCCTAGGTCATAGCGCACAGGCTGAATGGGCGGTGTGGGCAGTGCCGAGCAAGCGGCCAGCACCAGCGCCGCAGCAGACAGGGTAGCAGCACGCAGCAAAGCAAACGAAAAATGGAGAGGTTTTGCCATATAGCTTCCTGTGACGCTTTCTTCAGGTGTTCGTCAAATCAATGCGCTGACGCAGGGGCCGCAAAGCCCGCTTCGCCCGGACCGGGCTGGCCCACGCCAGCGCCATACAGCACGGACTGTGGGTTGTCGCCAATGCGGCTTGCCATATTGCTCAGGCTACGCGATGCGCGCGAGAAATCATCGGCGGCGCGGTTGACGCGCGGCAAGGTGTTGCGCCCCATCGCGTCAGCCGCCTGAGACAGTGCCTGCGTGCCATCCGCAATCTGCTTGAGCGGGCCATCAGGCGCATTAATTCTGCGCACCGTGTCTTGCAAACCATTGGCCACGCCCGTGGCGGCGTCCCCCGCTTTGCTCAGCGACTGCAAGGTCTTTTGCGCATCTGTTGTCACCTGCGGCAAGCCTGCAGCCGCCTTATTCATGGTGCCCGCCAACTCGTTGACGCTACCAGCAGCGGAAGCAATGTTTTGCAGCGCAGCAGTCATGCTCTTTTGATTTTCTTCGCCCAGCATGGAGTTCAGGCGGCGCGAGATTTCATCGACCCGCTCCAGCAATACCGGGCCTTGATCGGCCAGCATGTTCAGAGGCGAAGACTTCATGCGCAAGCGCGGCAGGCCGCTGGGGCCGGGTTTGATCTCCTGCGGTGATTTGGCGTCATCGTCGAGCTGAATATGAGCCATGCCCGTCACACCTTGGTAGCCCAGCTGTGCATAAGTGGCGGGGGTCACCGGCGTGTTCTCGCCCACCGCTACGCGAATGAGCACATTACCGGGAATCTGCGGGTCAAAATCAATACGCACCACCTTGCCCACAGGCACGCCCTTGTAACGCACCGTGGCTTGAGGCTGCAGGCCGCTGACGCCATCTTTAGTAGACATTTCATAGAGCTGGTACTCGCGGTTATCTCGGGTGAGCCAGACAGCCAGCCCTGCCAGCAGGGCGGTTACCACCAGCACAAAAATGCCGGCAGCCATGGCATGGGACTTGTTTTCCATCAGCGTTCCTCTGCGGCAGGGCCGCCTTGCACCGGGGCCATGGCGCGGCGGCCACGCTCTCCCTGGAAGAAGTGTTCAATAAACGGGTGCGAGACCTGTGCCACATCGCGCGGCGCGCCGGTGAACAGCACTTTTTTCTCAGCCAGCACGGCCACGCGTGTTGACAGCGCAAACAAAGTATCCAGATCGTGGGTGACCATGATGACGGTCAGGCCCAACTCCGCATGAATGTCGCGCAGCAGTTCGCAAAAATCATCCGAGCCCTGCGGGTCCAAACCGGCTGTGGGCTCATCGAGCAGCAGCAGCGGCGGGTCCATCATCAGCGAGCGGGCCAGCGCCACGCGCTTAATCATGCCGCCGGAAAGGTCTGCAGGCATACGCGTGGCGTGCTCGGGCTTAAGGCCCACCATCTGCAACTTGACCATGGCCGCGTCGCGCACCACGGCATCAGACAGCGTGCCCTGCTCACGCAGCGCAAAAGCAATGTTGTCCAGCACGTTGAAGGCGGAATACAGCGCTCCCGCCTGAAACAGCATGCCCACTTCGCTGGCCGCCAACTCACCGCTGATAACTTCACGCGAGGGGCGCCCGCTCACGGTGACCGTGCCACGCGAAGGCGAGAGCAAACCCAGAATTTGGCGCAGCAACACTGTTTTACCCGTACCCGAGCCTCCCACCAGCGTGAGGATTTCGCCCGGATAAACATCGAAATTCAAGTCCTGATGCACGGCAAAGCGCGACTCGCCCTCACCAAACTCAGTCCACAAGTCAATGGCCTGCACCAGCGGCGGCACATCCTGCGGAGGCTCATAGCCGCCGATGGCACCTTCAATCCGACGGTTTTGCATCAGCTCAGTCATTTACGAGCCTCTCGATCTAAGAGACTGGCACGACATAACCCAGAGACGCGAAGCAAGGGCCGCCCCGCAGCGAGGGTGTCGTCCCCCTTGGGGGAAGCGGCGAAGCGGCACAGGGGGTAGTTCATCCTAAAAGCCTACATTTCGGAAAAGGATGGCAAAAATCGCATCCACGATGATGACCATGGTGATGGACGACACCACCGATGCCGTTGTGCCGCGCCCCAAGCTCTGGGTATTGGGCTCCACCTGCAAACCCCAGTGGCAGCCAATCAGTGCAATCAGCACACCAAAGACCATAGACTTGGCCATGGCCAGGCCCAAATTACCGACCTGCACAGCAGCAGGTAGGCTTTGCAAGAAATAGGAAGGCGTAATGTTGAGCGCCAGGTCAGCAGCCGCCATGCCACCTGCCAGCGCGGCCAACGTGGTCCACAGTGCCACCAACGGCATAGAGATTGCCAGCGCCAGCGCACGGGGCAGCACCAGCCTGTAGCCCTGAGAGATGCCCATGACCTGCATGGCATCCAGCTCCTCATTCACGCGCATCACACCTATCTGCGCTGTGATTGCCGAGCCACTGCGCCCCGCCACCAAGATCGCGGCCAACAAAGGGCCCAACTCACGAACCAAAGAGATGCCCAAAATATTGACGATGAACGACTCGGCACCAAACTGGCGCAGTTGCAGCGCCATCAAATAAGCCAGCACCACGCCAATCAAAAAACCGACTAGCGCCGTGATGGGCAAGGCCGTAGTCCCCGTCGCATAAAGATGCCCAGAAATATCGCGCCAAGGGCCGCGCGCCGGGTTGCGCACCAAGCGCATGCAGTCCAGCAGCAACTGACCAATCAAACGAATCAAGCTGGCGAAGTGATTACACGCTCCAATCACCAACTGACCGAGCTTATTAATCTCACACATCAGGCCCGAAGGCTCTGGCTTAGGCTCTGGGAAGTCGCTGAACTTAGCGATGCGCTCCAGCATTGAGCGCTGGGTCTTGGTGATCTCTAGCTTCTCAGGCCAAGTCTTGCCCCATTGCTGCCACAGCAGTTGCGCGCCGATGTGGTCCAGCGCAGTCAAGGCTTGCAAGTCCCAAGCCACGCCCTTGGGCACCGCCTTGATTTGCGGCGCCAGTTGACGCCAGATATGCCGGTCGCCCAGCTGCGCAGCACTCCAGCGGCCCACAGGCACAGCCCATTGCTGACCATCGCGGCTTTGCAGTGAGCATTGAGGTAATTGATCTGTGCTGGACAAAGAGAGGCTTCCTAAGGCAAGGGGACTGGCTGACTTGAGGGACTGTTTATCCGAGAAGGGCAGCATAACGCGCCAGCCGGCATCCATACACAAAGCATGCCAAGCACAGCATGTAAGCCGCAGCCGCAAGCGCCATGATAACGCTGCAATTTTTAGCAAAAACCTATGAAAGTCATCACCGGTATTGCGTGAGCAGCTTCCAAAAGATGAGTATTCACGCGCTTTCCCTATCGACACCGACGACGCCATCGCCGTTAATGAATCAGCTTTTTCTCCTATGAATCCTGAAGGTTTGGCCTGAGCGCAAACCTGTACTCGGCCTCAATCTGGCCTTTGATCTGCCCCATGAGTGACACCCAGTTCGACTACATCGTTATCGGCGGCGGCACAGCCGGCTCGCTGCTGTGCAACCGCCTTACCCGCAACAGAAATCATCGCGTTTTGCTGATAGAAGCCGGCGGCAAAGATGATTACCACTGGATTCACATCCCCGTGGGCTATCTCTACTGCATAGGCAACCCGCGCACCGATTGGCTTTATCAAACCGAGCCCAGCGAAGGCTTGAACGGGCGTAGCCTGCGCTATCCGCGTGGCAAGACTTTAGGCGGCAGCTCCAGCATCAACGGCATGATTTATATGCGCGGCCAAGCCCGAGACTATGAGCAGTGGGCGCAGATGACAGGCGATGACACTTGGCGCTGGGATCAGGTACTGCCCGCCTTTCGCCAGCATGAAGATCACTGGCGGCTGGATGCGCAAAAGGACGCTGGAAAAAACGTCACTAACGGCGTCACCAACAACATTGCGAACAACGTGCATGCCAGCGATGCCTTCCAACAATGGCATGGCAGCAAAAGCACAGGCGGCAGCGGCGAGTGGCGGGTGGAAAAGCAGCGCCTGCGCTGGGACATCCTCGACGCCTTCTCGCAGGCTGCGCAGCAGGCAGGCATTCCCGCCACAGAGGACTTCAACCGGGGCTGCAATGAAGGCGTGGGCTATTTTGAAGTGAATCAAAAAGCCGGTCTACGCTGGAACACGGCCAAGGCGTTTTTGCGCCCCACCTGCTATGGCCGCCCCAACTTTGAGATGTGGACCAGGGCCCAAGTGCGCCGCCTGATTTTGGAGGACCTGCCCGATGGCAGCCAGCGCTGTACGGGCGCCGAGGTCTGGGCAGGCGATGAAATGGTGACCGTACAGGCCACACGCGAGGTACTGCTGTGCGCCGGTGCCGTGAACTCACCGCATATCCTGCAGCTCTCAGGCATAGGCCCCGGTGACTTGCTGCAGCAGCGCGGCGTGGCCGTGCGGCGCGACCTGCCCGGTGTGGGCGCCAATTTGCAAGACCATTTGCAGATTCGATCCGTCTACAAAGTGCAAAACGCCAAAACGCTCAACACCATGGCTCACAGCTTATGGGGCAAGGCCGCCATTGGCCTTGAATACGCGCTCAAGCGCAGTGGGCCCATGAGCATGGCACCGTCCCAGCTGGGAGCGTTTACGCGCAGCAACCCGACTCTGGCCCACCCTAATCTTGAGTATCACGTGCAGCCTCTGTCACTCGAGGCTTTTGGTGAGCCGCTGCACGACTTTTCTGCCTTCACCGCCAGCGTCTGCAACCTCAACCCCACCAGCCGGGGCACGGTGCAACTGCAAAGCGCAGACTTTCGCCAAGCGCCGAAGATTGCGCCCAATTACCTGTCCACGCCCGAAGACCGCCAAGTCGCAGCCGACAGCCTGCGCGTGACGCGGCGCATCGTCAGCCAACCGGCGCTAGAGCGATTCAAGCCCGAGGAATGGAAGCCCGGCGCGCAGCATCAAAGCGATGAGGACTTGGCCCGACTGGCTGGCGACATTGCCACAACCATCTTCCACCCCGTAGGCACCACCAAAATGGGGCGAGATGACGACCCTATGGCAGTGCTGGACAGCCGCTTCAAAGTGCGCGGCGTGCAAGGCCTGCGCGTGATTGATGCCGGCGCCATGCCCAGCATTACCAGTGGCAACACCAACAGCCCCACCTTGATGATGGCCGAGAAAGCTGCCACCTGGATTCGGGAAACAGCGAGTTTGTAGGACGATTTTTACAAATCCAAGGGAATCTCCCAATGCACCTTGAGAGTGCAACCCTTACATTCCCTTCACTCTCGCTGCACGAAAAGGCAGCAAGGAGGGCCGAGGAGACAACTCGACACAAGAACACAAACCATATAAAAGCATCAAAGATGCATTGAAAAGCGCCCTTCACCGGGCGCTTTTTTTATGTCTTTTTATGAGCGCGATGTTGCGGTGCGACAATGCCAGCCGCCGTCTTCCAGAGGCCTCAGCCCTCTCGCTCGACACCCGCAGCACCCTGCGATGTCTAACGCGAACCTCTGCGTCGCTCACGGCATGCACCAATTGCAGGCAAGACCCCATGGAATGGATTCTGATTTCCCTCGCCTCGGCTCTGGCCGGGTTTGTTGATGCCATCGTGGGCGGAGGGGGGCTGATTTTGGTGCCGGCCATGTTTGCCGCCTTCCCCACCACCACGCCAGCGACCTTGTTTGGCACTAACAAAAGCGCGGCAGTCTGGGGCACGGCCATTTCTGCCTGGCAGTACAGCAAGCGCGTTCACATCACTTGGGCCACGCTGCTGCCGGCCATTGGCGCCACGCTGATTGGTGCGTTTCTCGGTGCTTGGGCTGTTACCGAGATTTCGCCCGACTTTCTGCGCAAGCTGCTGCCCATTATTTTGCTGGGCGTGCTTTGCTACACCTTGGCTAAAAAAGAGCTGGGACGTGACCATGAGCCACGACTAGCGGGCCGCGCCGAGATGCTGACGGCCAGCGCCATCGGCCTGCTTATTGGTTTTTACGATGGCTTTTTTGGCCCCGGCACAGGCAGCTTCTTTGTGTTTTTGTTCGTACGCCTGCTGGGCTACGACTTTCTCAATGCCTCGGCCAATGCCAAGCTGCTGAACTTGGCATCCAACGCAGCGGCGCTGGTGCTGTTCTCGCTCAAAGGCCATGTGTGGTGGCACTTTGCTGTGCCGCTTGCTGTAGCCAATGTGCTGGGCAGCATGCTGGGCACGTGGATGGCCCTGCGCCACGGCACGGGCTTTGTGCGCATGATTTTTATCGGCGTGGTCAGCCTGCTGATTTTGAAGACAGGTTATGACGCTTTTCTGCGTTAAGTCCTTATTCCATAAGGACTAGCCGCTATCAATTTCAAGGTGTTATCTCATCATCAGCCAGCACCGAGATATCTTCCACCCGGCGAGGTGTGCCAATGGGCGCACCTGCCTTGCCAAGGCGCATGGCGGCCATATCAGCCTCGCTGGGGTAGTTGCCAACCAGCCAGTAGTCCAGAATGCGGCGCGCAATAGGGGCGGCGGCGGCGGCGCCAAAGCCGGCGTTTTCCACAATCACAGCCACCGCCACCTTGGGGTTCTCAGCCGGGCCGTAGGCGATGTAGAGCGAATGATCGCGCTGGTACTCAGTCAGGCGGGCAGCGTTGTACTTTTCTTTCTGGCCCACAGACACGGCCTGCGCTGTACCCGTCTTGCCACCTGATAAATAGCTGGCACTGCCAAACACGCCGCGGCCCGTACCGCCGGTGACCACGCCCACCATGCCGCGCTTGACGGCATCCACATTGGCCTGTTTGTAGCCAAGGCTGACGGGGTCTGGCTGAACAATGGCGGAACGCGCGCCCGAGACCGGATCAATCAGCTCTTTGCCCACATGCGGCGTATAGCTGGTGCCGTTATTGACCAGCGTGGCCAAAGCATGCGAAAGCTGCAGGATGGTGAAGTTGTTATAGCCCTGGCCAATGCCCAGAGAAATCGTCTCACCACCAAACCACTGCTGCTGGGCGGCGCGCTTGTAAGTCTTGCGCTTCCACTCCTTGCTGGGCAGCACGCCGCGCACTTCGCCGGGCAGGTCAACGCCGGTAATCTGGCCAAAGCCCAGCGGCTTCATGAAGTCGTGAATCGCATCAACCCCCATCTCATTGGCCAGCGTATAAAAGTACACATTGCTGGAGTGCTGAATGGCACGTACCAGATCGACCGGACCCAGCGCATGGCCTGAGCGGAAGGTGTGACCGCCATACGACCACGAGCCACCGTCTTGAATCACCGTCGCTGCCGTGCGCTTGCCTGTCTCAATGCCCGCCAGCGCCATAAATGGCTTGTAGGTCGACCCCACTGGGTAGGTGCCGCGCATAGATCGGTTTAGCAAAGGGCGGTCTAACGACTCGTTCAGGAACTTCCAGCTTTCCTGATCGATACCATCGACAAACAAATTGGGGTCGTAAGTAGGCTTGCTGACCATGGCCAGCAGCTCACCATTGCGCGGGTCAATGGCAATGGCCACGCCGCGGCGGCTGCCGTAGAGGTCTTCCACCATCTTTTGCAGCTTGATGTCGATAGACAGCTGCAGGCTGTGGCCCGGCGTGGCGGGGCGGCTGCCCAAGCGACGCACGGCATGGCCACCGGCCGAGGTTTCCATTTCCTCCCAGCCCGTCTGGCCGTGCAGCTGCCGCTCATAACTTTTTTCAGCGCCCAGCTTGCCAATGACTTCGGTGCCGCGGTAGTTGGCCGCATCTTCAGAGTCTTCGATGTCTTCTTTTTCACGCAGATTGATACGGCCGATGTAGCCTGTCAGGTGAGCACCCACTTCTTTCAATGGATAACTGCGAAAAAGGCGAGCCTTGATATCCACACCCGCAAAGCGATAGCGCTGGGCCGTGAACTTGGCCACTTCCTCATCCGTCAGGCGCAAGCGAATCGGGACAGACTCAAAGCTCTTAGAGTCATCGAGCAAACGCTTGAACTTGCGCCGATCACGCGCACTGATGTCGATAATTTCGGCTAACTCGTCGATGGTGTCTTCCAAGCCATCCACCTTGGAGCGTGTGATCTCCAGCGTGTAAGCCGAGTAATTGGTGGCCAGCACCACACCGTTGCGGTCCAGAATCTGGCCGCGATTGGGCACGATGGGCACTACCGCCGTGCGATTGCTTTCAGCGCGTTCGGCAAACTCTTCATGGCGCACCACCTGCAGCACCAGCAATCGCCAGACCAGCAAGCTAAACGCCAAAAACACCACAATGCCCATGACGACTGCGCGCATGCGAAAGCGCTGCAAATCCGCTTCGGTGTTGCGAATTTCCATTACGCGCAGACTCCCGTGCTCAATGAGCGAGCACTAGACAAGGGGCTACAAGTCGGAGCTGCCCCGCAGCGAGGCAGTCGTTGCCCCCCGCGATGCGAGAGGAGTAAAAGCGCGAAACGACTCAAAGGGGCTTTCATCTACAAGGGCCGATTTTCATCACTATCGGGCGCACGGCGCTGCGGAGCCAGCAAAAGCACGCTCACCAAGGGCCACAGCAAGGCCTCAAACATCGGCGCAAGCAAAAACTCCAGCCCCGGGAAAATGCCGCCCGTCGCCACACGCAGCAGCACCTGCAGGCCATGCACCAACATGAATAGCGGCAGCAAATGCAGAGCTTGCACAGGGGCAGAGAACCACAGCAGGCGGCGACTCATCCAACCGGCGACATACACCAGCAGCGTATAAGCCAGCGCGTGCTGACCCAGCAAAGCGCCGCGGTCCACATCCATGATGAGACCCAGTGCAAAAGCAATGCCCAGACCTATGCGCTGGGGCTGGTTCAGACTCCAAAAGGCCAGCAGCACCATCAGCAAATCAGGCAACCAAACAATGCGCCCCAGCGGCAGCATATTGATAGCCAGCCCAATCAGCATGGAAAGGGCAATAAACAGAGGATTGACCGGCAGCAGCAGCTGCTGGCCACGCGGCATGATCATGCGGGGTCCTTTGCGGGATTTGCAGGATTGGCAGAATTTGCGGGCTTGTCAGGCGTCTCGGCTTTTTCAGCTTTCTCGGCCTTGGCCTCAGCGGCCTTCTTTTCAGCAGCCGCTTTATCTGCAGCTGCTTTCTCATTTTTGCCGCGTGCCTTGGCGGCACGGTCTGCCTTTTCGGCATCCACTTGCACCTGCATATTCGCGGCTTCGGGGTGCTCGGTGCGGCCCTTGGGTTTGAGCACCATCACATGGCGCACACCTTGCACGCGGCCCACAGGTTCGCAGTAAATGCGGCTAAAGGCCGAATCAGCGCGGCGCTCCACCGTCATAACTTTGGCCACCGGCAGGCCAGCGGGGTACAGACCATCAATTCCGCTGGTAGTGAGCAAATCGCCCACCTGCACATCGGCATTGCTGGGCATAAAGCGCAGCTCCATCCCGCCAGAGCGCGTCGTTGAAGCATCGCCATAGGCCACGCTACGCGCACCGGTGCGGGGGTTGAAAACGGGAATCGCCTGATCGCGGTCAATCAGCAGCGCCACTTCAGCGCGGGTCGGGTAGACACGGGTGACTTGGCCAATCACGCCTTGCTCATCCAGCACGGGCGAGCCCAAAGCGATGTTGTCCACTTGTCCCTTATCAATCACCACGCGGCGGGTGTAAGGATCGGGGCTGTCGTAAACCACCTCAGCCACCTGCCCCGGTGTGAGGTTGCGCCCCTTCAGCTCCAGCAGGGCGCGCAGGTGTTCGTTTTCCTGCATCAGCTCATCGGCCAGCTCTGCGCGCTGAGCCATGATGACCAACTCCTTGCGGGCCGCATCTTCACTGGCCACAGCCTGCTGCTGCACCTCCAGATAACGGCTGGCGTTTTGGTAGGCCAGCACAGGCTGGGCCACGACCCACTGCACGGGGGCCAGCACCGCCGACACCACCGAGCGCACGGGCTTGGTGATCTTAAAGCGCGCATCTGCCACCATCAAAAACAGCGCCAAGGCGCTGTAGAGGGCAAGCTGAGAAGTGCGCGAGGCCTGTTGCTTGAACAGTGAGGGAGCGCGGTGATCTAGCGTATCCAAGCTCATGCGCGCCTCTTAGCCATTTGGGCAGTTTTGCCAATAGCCGTGCATACACGGCCTCCTAGATCAGGAGGAATGCAAAAAGAGAGCGCGGTATGCAGGCGTATCACGGACTCAAGCCCTGTTTATAGGTTGGTGGGTGCAGTACGCCCACTATGCCGCGTACTGCAAAACACCACATTGCGCAGCGATTAATCGCTAGTAAAGATGCTGCCTTGGCGATCCATGGTCTCCAGCGCCATGCCACAACCACGCACCACACAGGTCAACGGCTCTTCAGCCACCAGCACAGGCAGGCCGGTTTCTTCGGCCAGCAGGCGATCCAGATCACGCAGCAGCGCACCGCCGCCGGTCAGCATCATGCCGCGCTCAGCAATATCAGCACCCAGCTCAGGAGGCGTTTGCTCCAGCGCGTTCTTCACGGCGGAGACGATCTGGTTCAGAGGATCGGTCAGCGCTTCCAGCACTTCGTTCGAAGAGATGGTGAAGCTGCGTGGCACGCCTTCAGACAGGTTACGACCCTTGACTTCGATTTCCTTGACTTCAGAGCCGGGGAAGGCCGAGCCAATTTTCTTCTTGATCATTTCAGCCGTAGGCTCGCCAATCAGCATGCCGTAGTTGCGGCGGATGTAGCTGATGATTGACTCATCAAACTTATCGCCACCCACGCGCACAGATCCCTTGTAGACCATGCCGCCCAGCGAGATCACGCCCACTTCGGTCGTGCCGCCGCCAATGTCCACCACCATGGAGCCAGAGGCTTCAGACACAGGCAAGCCTGCGCCGATACCGGCTGCCATGGGCTCTTCAATCAGGTACACCGCAGTCGCGCCAGCAGCTTCGGCCGCGTCTTTGATAGCGCGGCGCTCCACTTGGGTCGAGCCGCAAGGCACGCAAATGATGATGCGCGGGCTAGGCGTCAAAATGGAGCGGGGGTGCACCATCTTGATAAACTGCTTGATCATCTGTTCGGTGATCACAAAGTCCGCAATCACGCCGTCCTTCATGGGGCGGATGGCTTCGATGTTGCCGGGAACCTTGCCCAGCATGGCTTTGGCTTCACGGCCAACGGCCTGAATCACCTTCTTGCCGTGGGGGCCGCCTTCATGGCGAATCGCCACAACGGAGGGTTCGTCAAGGACAATGCCCTTATCACGGGCGAAAATGAGAGTATTTGCAGTGCCAAGGTCAATGGCAAGGTCGGTGGAGAAGTACCGACGGAAAGCTCCGAACATTCAAGGTCCTCTCAGGCACGGCAAGCGCATCGGCGAGCCGTCGCCGGGTATAGGTAAGGGTGTCTGGGTAAGAAGGCTTTTTTGCACAATGACCAACTCAATGAGGGTATTGCGGCAAAGCCGAGATAATACCGTATCCCCTGTGAATAACTTCTACTGTTCTGGTCAGAAACACTGCTTTACACGTGGCTGGCCTCTTAAAAGATTTCTATGGCATTGAACGAACAAGATATTGCGCGTATCGCCAACTTGGCTCGACTCGAGTTATCTCAAGGCGAAAGTGAGCGCATGCTCGCGCAACTAAACAACTTTTTCGGCATCGTCGAAAAAATGCAGGCTGTGGATACCTCAGGCGTCAGCCCTTTGTCACATCCCGTTGGCGCGATTCAAGACATTGCCTTGCGCTTGCGTGACGATGCGGTCAGCGAGACCAATAACCGCGACGCCAACATGCACAACGCTCCCGCTTCTGAAAAAGGCTACTTCCTGGTGCCCCGGGTCATCGAGTAAACGCGCAAAGCAAAGAACAATGAGCCAAACCGAACTCCACCAATTGAGCGTGGCCGAGCTGGCCGCGCAACTGCGCACCAAGCAGGTCTCCTCCGTCGAAGCCGCCCAGCACTTTCTGGCCCGCGCCAAGCAGCACCAGAACCTGGGCGCTTTTGTCTCCATCAACGAAGACGCCACCTTGGCCCAAGCCAAAGCCGCTGACGCCCTGATTGCCCAAGGCAAGGGCGGCCGTCTGGCTGGCGTGCCTATTGCGCACAAAGACATCTTCGTCACCAAAGACTTCCCCACCACCGCCGCCAGCAAGATGCTGGAGGGCTACCAGTCGCCGTTTGACGCCACCGTGGTGCGCAAACTGGCCGACGCAGGTGTTGTGACGCTGGGCAAGCTCAACTGTGACGAGTTCGCCATGGGCGGCGCCAACGAAAACTCCGCCGTGGCCCCCGTCGGCTTTGACTCGGCCCAGCCCGTGCGCAACCCGTGGGATATGAATCGCGTACCCGGTGGCTCGTCCGGCGGCTCCGCTGCGGCAGTCGCAGCCCGTCTGGCCCCGGCCGTGACAGGTACCGACACCGGCGGCTCCATTCGCCAGCCCGCATCGTTTTGCGGCATTACCGGCATCAAGCCCACCTACGGCCGCGCCAGCCGCTACGGCATGATCGCCTTTGCCTCGTCGCTCGACCAAGCCGGCCCCATGGGCCGCAGCGCCGAAGACTGCGCCTTGCTGCTGTCTGAAATGTGCGGCCCCGATCTGGACCGTGACTCCACCAGCCTGGACTACCCTGCCGAAGACTTCGCTGCCCGCCTGAACGACAGCATCGAAGGCCTGCGCATTGGCGTGCCCACCGAGTTCTTTGGTGAAGGCCTGTCTGCCGACGTGCGTACCGCCGTCGATGCCGCGCTCAAGGAATACGAAAAGCTGGGCGCCAAATTAGTGCCCGTGGCCCTGCCGCGTACCGAGCTGTCCGTGCCCGTGTACTACATCCTCGCGCCCGCAGAAGCCTCGTCCAACCTCTCGCGTTTTGATGGCGTGAAGTTCGGTCACCGTGCTGCCCAGTACGAAGACCTCAACGACATGTACAAAAAGACCCGCGCCGAAGGCTTTGGCGACGAGGTCAAGCGCCGCATCATGATGGGCGCCTATGTCTTGAGCGAAGGCTACT
Source organism: Comamonas sp. Y33R10-2 (assembly GCF_019355935.1). Lineage (NCBI taxonomy): Bacteria > Pseudomonadati > Pseudomonadota > Betaproteobacteria > Burkholderiales > Comamonadaceae > Comamonas > Comamonas sp. Y33R10-2. The sequence continues at coordinate 2,825,586 of NZ_CP079925.1, read as the reverse complement.
ACGACGCTTACTACCTGCAGGCGCAAAAGATCCGCCGCATGATTGCCGACGACTTCCAGGCCGCCTTCAAGGACTGCGACGTCATCGCCGGTGCTGCCGCGCCCACCACGGCTTGGGCCATTGGTGCCAAGGCCGACCCGGTGAGCAACTATCTGGCCGACATCTTCACCCTGCCCGCATCGCTGGCTGGCCTGCCCGGCCTGTCCTTGCCTGCCGGCTTTGGTGACGGCGGCATGCCAGTGGGTCTGCAGCTGATCGGCAACTACTTCTCAGAAGCCAAGCTGCTCAACGCCGCCCACCGCTTCCAGCAAGCCACCGACTTCCACCTGCGCAACCCCGCCGGTATTTAAATCAATGAACCGCCCCCTGAGTCGCTTCGCGCCTTCCCCCTCTCTTTTTGGGAGGGGGACGACCGCCTCGCTGCGGGGCGGCCCTTGCTCGCTGTCCTTGAGTTAGGCCGCGCCAGTTTCAGGCGCCCTGCCTTGGATACAGCCCACTTTTTGAAGCAAGAACATGACTGTGAAACTCATCAATGGCTACGAAGTCGTCATCGGCTTCGAAACCCACACCCAGCTGGCCACGAACAGCAAAATCTTCAGCCGCTCCAGCACCGCTTTTGGCGCTGAGCCCAACACGCAATCCAGCCCCGTCGATCTGGCTCTGCCCGGCACCCTGCCGGTCATGAACAAAAAGGCGGTGGAATGCGCTATCAAATTGGGACTGTCGCTCGGCTCCACCATTGCGCCGCGCAGCATTTTTGCCCGTAAAAATTACTTCTACCCTGACCTGCCCAAGGGCTACCAGATCTCGCAGTTCGAGATTCCGGTCGTTCAAGGCGGTGAAGTCAGCTTCTATCTGGAAGAAGGCAAGCAAAACGTCTTGAAAACCGTGCGCTTGGTTCGCGCCCACTTGGAAGAAGACGCCGGCAAGTCCGTGCACGATGAGTTCATCGGCCAGTCCGGCATCGATTTGAACCGCGCCGGCACGCCGCTGCTGGAAATCGTGACCGAGCCCGACATCCGCAGCACCGCTGAAGCCGTGGCCTACGCCAAAGAACTGCACAAGATCGTCACCTGGATCGGCATTTGCGACGGCAATATGCAAGAAGGCTCGTTCCGCTGCGATGCCAACGTGTCCGTGCGCAAGCCCGGCCAGCCACTGGGCACCCGCCGCGAGATCAAGAACCTGAACTCGTTCAGGAACATGCAGATCGCAATTGATTACGAAATCCTCTGGCAGATCGAGCAAATTGAAGATGGCCACAAGATTCAGCAGGCCACCGTGCTGTTCAACCCCGACACGGGCGAGACCCGCGCCATGCGCACCAAGGAAGACGCGGCCGACTACCGCTACTTCCCCGACCCCGACCTGCCCCCGCTGGTCGTGGCGGACAGCTGGGTGCAAGAAGTCAAGGCCACCATGCCCGAGCTGCCCCGCGCCATGGCCGCCCGCTTTGTGGAGAGCTACGGCCTGCCCGAGTACGACGCCGCCATCCTGACCCAAAGCCAGGCCGTTGCCGCCTACTTTGAAGAAGCTGCCAAGCTCTGCGGCCAGCCCAAGCTGGCTTCCAACTGGGTGATGGGCGAAATCTCCCGCCGCCTGAACATGGAAGAAATCGGCATGGAAGCCGTCAAGGTCTCCGCCGCACAGCTGGGTACCTTGATCGCCCGCATCCACAGCAACGTCATCAGCAACAACTCGGCCAAGCAAGTGTTTGAAGCACTGTGGTCGGGTGACGGCAGCGACGTGGACGCCATCATCGAAGCCAAGGACCTCAAGCAATCCAACGACACCGGTGCGCTCGAAGCCATTGTTGACGAAGTCATCGCCGCCAACCCCGGCAACGTCGAGCAATACCGCGCAGGCAAAGACAAGGCCTTCAACGCCTTGGTCGGTCAGGTCATGAAAGCCTCCAAGGGCAAGGCCAACCCCGCCCAAGTCAACGAAGTGCTGAAGGCCAAGCTGGCCTAAAGCCGGCTCATTCTGTTACAGGCACGTCCTTCAAGACATGCCTGTGTCCCCAGATAATGGCAACAAGGTCTAAGGGCCGCAGGTAGCACCTACCTGCGGCCTTGTTTCTTTCCGGTCATCCCCCGTCGTCGGCTCCCATGCCCTGCGCAGCCAGCTCAGAAAAATTTCAGTGATCTTCTCGAACGCCTCCCTCATCGAATCCGAAAAAGAGCGCAACCTCTGCACCAAGTTCTTTGCTGGCTACTTTTTCAACGAATTCACGGCCGGCTATGCCAAGCGCATCGTCCACTTCAACCGCTACATCCAGGAAGTCACCGGGCGCGAAGACTTGGCGCTGCAAAGCCCCAACGTCTCGTTCGACACCCACGCCTACCTGTGCCACGAGCGCCTGCGCAGCAAGCTCTCCGATGTGCTGATCTCTGACCCTGCGCGGCAGACCTTTTTGTTCATCGAAACCAAATACCTCACCAACTGGACTTACGCCGCCGATGTGGCCAAGGGTCTTGAGCGACTGGACAAGGTGTTTGACGCCGAGAAAAAACCCCACCTTGCCAACGCCAAGCAGCATTACTTTTTGCTGACCTCGCGCCGCAAGGAAGAAGTGGCCGAGCGGCCTGTGCGCAGCTACCCGCCCGTGCATTTGCCTATTTATGTGCCTACGCCGGTGGCTGCTGCTGATGCTTCTGAGGTGGAAGCTGAGGCTGGGAAGAACTCATTTACCAGCTTGCTGTATTGGGAAGATTTGGCGCAGATGTGTGATCGCTCTGAGGTGCGGCAGTACATGGAGGCGAGGCTGAAGCTTTGCGTTAGCAGTTCGCGGAATCAGCATAAGGCGGGGTATTTTTTGCCGGGGGCGTGAATTTCAAAAAATGCCGGCCCCTTCAAAATAAAAGTGTGCAAGTAATTGCACACTTTTAGGTTTATCTAATAAAAAGCCTTTGTCAAAAGCTTTTTATTGAGAATCAAACATGCGAAATATTTTTATAGCGACTCTTCTTTCCAGCATTGCATTTATTGCAAACTCACAAACCAAAATCAATAATATTGACATCCTCGGAAAATGGGATTGCACTGCGAACGTAGGAGGGATTATGGTTCAAACGGATACCATTACCTACTATAGAAACAACCGTTTCTCAAGCTCTGGCACATTTATGACCGCCATCAATTTTACGAATTTTAAGCCAGAGGCATCTGCTTACTCCACCACAGGAAATGGAACTTGGTCAATCAAAGATGGTTATTTTTTAGGTGTAGTTGAAGAATTTTCCGCAAGCAATACAAACACAAAAATCAAAATGATAAGTTTATTGATGAGATTTTGAAATCCGTCAAAAAGGGGGATACCACATCTGTAAAAACAAAGTTTATTGATAATGAAATTTGGGTATCCGAGGAAGAAAATGAGAAAATAATAACTACCTGCATCAAAGTAAAGTCAAGCTAAATTACATTACAAACCAATCTAAAAAACATTTCGAAGTTGCCAGCGACAGAGGCCGGGTCTCGCCCCGGCTGGCGACCTTCTTTTCTTGCTCGTGCAAGCAAAGAAGGCAAAAGAACACGCCCCCGACTGTCCGCGTCCCTACGCTACGTTTCACTACGCTACGGGCAAACCTGCGTCACGCGATTCAGTCTGCGGTGCCGCCCAACTCGCTGCGCGGCTTTGCCGCTTCGCTCAGACAAACGGCGGCAAGTCAGATGACGAAGCAACGCTGTCCTGCGGCAGCGCTGCCCGCAGCCTGAACCGCGTGCCGCAGGCGCAGACACAAGGGGTGGGCAACAGGGAACGGACGGCCTGCCTGATTTGTGACGAAATCGGCTTCTAGTCAAGGTGCGTCAAGGACTAACCGCTATCAGTTTGATAAAGAAGCTATCCCGCATTCGGTTCCCCCGCCCTTTTGCCCGCGCCTGCGACGGCGGCCGCTTGTTTGAGCGAAGTGCTGCAAGCACGCAGTGAGTTGGGCCGCACCGCAACAAGAGGTTGTCGGCGCAGATTTGCCCGCAGGCGAAGCCGGAGGGACGCGGGCAGCAGGGTCAGGCTCTTTGGCTACTTTCTGGCCTCAGAAAGTAGCTTGCCCGCCGGGGCGAAACCCGGCTCCTGTCAGTCAACCAGGCATAAGGCCATGAATATCAGCAAAATCAACCTCTAGTTATTGTGTTAATTAGACATACAGCTATCAAATTAGCGGCATATCGTCGCCAGCGACAGAGGCCGGGTCTCGCCCCGGCTGGCGAGTTACCTTTCTTGCTCGCACAAGAAACGTAACCCAAAGAATGCGCCCCTGCTGTCTGCGTCCCTACGCTACGTTTCACTGCGCTACGGGCAAACCTGCGTCACGCAATTCAGTCTGCGGTGCCGCCCAACTCGCTGCGCGCTTGCAGCGCTTCGCTCAGACAAACGGCGGCAAGTCAGATGACGAAGCAACGCTGTCCTACGGCAGCGTTACCCGCAGCCTGAACCGCGTGCCGCAGGCGCTGACAAAAGGGGGTTGGGAGCAGATACGGACAACCGGCCTGCTTTGTGACGAAATTGGCTTCTAGTCCTTATTGCACTTTGGGTAGCTGCTCTCTATTTTGCTAAAAAATCTATCCCGTATTCAGTATCTCGCCCCTTGTGCCCACGCCTGCGACGGCAAGTTCTTGGGGCTGGAAGTTGCACTGCAGAGTGCAACTGCATCGTCATCTGACTTGCGGCCGTTTGTCTGAACGAAGTGCTGCAAGCACGCAGTGAGTTGGGCCGCACAGCCCCAAGAGCTTGACGGCGCAGGTTGCCCCGTAGCGCAGCGAAGGGGTCGTGGGCAGTAGGGGTGCGGCTCTTTGCCTACTTTCTGGCAGCAGAAAGTAGGTTGCCCGCCGGGGCGAAACCCGGCTCCTGTCCGCAAATCAGGCATGAGGCCAAATCAGCCTCTAGTGCTTATGCATCTTGCACTAGTAGCTATCAAAATTAACTTCATTGCGTCGCCAGCGACAGAGGCCGGGTCTCGCCCCGGCTGGCGAGTTACCTTTCTTGCTCGCACAAGAAACGTAACCCAAAGAATGCGCCCCTGCTGTCTGCGTCCCTACGCTACGTTTCACTGCGCTACGGGCAAACCTGCGTCACGCAATTCAGTCTGCGGTGCCGCCCAACTCGCTGCGCGCTTGCAGCGCTTCGCTCAAACAAACGGCGGCAAGTCAGAGCACGAAGCAACGCTGTCCTGCGGCAGCGTTGCCCGCAGCCCGAACCGCGTGCCGCAGGCGCAGACACAAGGGGTGGGCGCGGATACGGGCGGCCTGCCTGATTTGTGACGGAATTGTCTTCTAGTCCTTATTGCACCGTGGGTAGCAGCTATCAAAACGATAAAGAAGCTATCTGGCTGCCCGCATTCGGTATCGCCCCTTGTGCCCACGCCTGCGACGGCAAGTTCTTGGGGCTGGCAGTTGCACCGCAGAGTGCAACTGCATCGTCATCTGACTTGCGGCCGTTTGTTTGAACGCAGTGCCGTAGGCACGCAGTGAGTTGGGCCGCACAGCCCCAAGAGCTTGACGGCGCAGGTTGCCCCGTAGCGCAGCGAAGGGGTCGTGGGCAGTAGGGGTGCAGCTCTTTGCCTACTTTCTGGCAGCAGAAAGTAGGTTGCCCGCCGGGGCAAAACCCGGCTCCTGCTCGTCAATCAAGCATGAGGCAGAAATATCAGCTCAATCAGCTTCTAGCCAAGGTATTGATTGGATATGCAGCTATCACATTCACGGACAGCTTTTTACATAAAGCCAAGGTAAAGCGCACACCAAAGTCACATAAATCTGCGCACAATTTGGCGCAAGCCCCACACCTTTCGCCCCATGCTCACCAAGCTCCTCAAACCCCTGCTCTGGCTGCTGGCCCTATGCCTAGCAATCTATGTCTGCATCTGCAGCTATATGTTTGCGCACCAGCGCCAGCTCATTTTCAATGGCAACGAAACGCGGTTGCCGGCCAACAGCACCAACTTTTCTTTGCAGCGCGCCGATGTGCTGCTGCGCGGCTGGCAGCTTCATCCGGCAGACGGCAAGGCGCAGGGCAGCGTGATTTACTTTGGCGGCAATGCAGAAAACATTGCCCGCAGGCAAGAGCAGCTGGCACATAGCCTGCCGCACAGCGATATTTACATGCTGGCCTACCGGGGCTACGGAGCCAGCGAGGGCGAGCCCACGCAGGACTTGCTGGAAAGAGATGCCACCGCCTTGTTCGATGAGGTCAAGCGCCTGCACCCGCAGCAGCCTATTACTGTGATTGGTCGCAGCTTGGGCACAGGGGTCGCTTCTGCTGTGGCCGATCTGCGCCAGCCTGACAAGCTGGTGCTGGTCACGCCGTTTGACAGTATTTTGAATACGGTGCGCGGCATGTACGCTTGGTTGCCGGTGGAGTTTTTGCTGCGCGACCCGTTTGACTCTGCCGAGCATCTGCGCAACTACCACGGCCCGATCTTGGTGCTGCGCGCCGGACTCGATCAAGTGGTGCTGCCCGAGCGTACCGATGCCTTGCTGCAAAGCCTCAATGGCAAGGCCGTGCAGGTGCAGGCGTTTGCGCAGGCCAATCATTCAAGCATCTTCCGCGCTGCGGGCTTCTGGTCGGCCATAGAGAAGTTTGTGGACAAACATAAAAAAGAGGCCTGAAAGGCCTCTGGTTCTTATTCAGCAAGCGCTGCCAGCTATCAATTTCAAACAGCCGTTAAATCCTTGACGCTAGCGCTGGGCCCGTTTTTCTTGACGGATTCAATGCCTGCATCACGCGAGGCGGCCGAGGCGTAGGGCTGGCTGGAGCCAATGACCTGATGGTTGGCGGCCTTGAGGTTGAAGTGCTCCTTGCCATTGCTGGCGGTCTTTTTCTCGTAGCGCTCGTCCTGCGGGCTATTGGTCTGTACCGAGGCGATGCCGTTTTGCGCCGCTGTGCGGGTTGTGTACAGCTCGCTGGTGAGAATGATCTCGCCATTGCCCGCTTTCAGTACAAAGCGAAACTGTCCATCACTGCTCTTGCTCAACTCAAAAACACCGGCCATGGGTCTCTCCTTCAGTTGCAAAAAGCGGCATGCACGTCGCGGGGATGTCTTCACACTATAAGTCGATCAATCCAGACAGCCAGTTGCCTATTTGGCGCAGCCAGCCACTGCCGGCCTCGACCCCTGTGCCTTTGACAAAGTCGTACTGCACCGCGCCTTTGTTGTCGATGAGCAGCAGGGGCAGAGCCGGGCCGCCGCGCAGGTAAAAGCCGCTGCGGATGCCTTCGGCCTGCAGGTCTTGCCCAGCCGCCGCCAGTTGCGTGATGCGGGCGAGGGGCTGGCTCCAGATGGCAGCCAAACTGGCGGTATCCACAATCTCCAGTATCTGCCCCTCATCACCGCCAATGGTTTGCGGCGTGTACAAAATCAGCGCGGCGCTGGCGTTGCTGGCCAGCAGCCGTGCGTTGACGCGCGGCAGCATGGGGGCGGCGACGCTGGCCGAGATCAGCCCCGGCATGGCTACATCGCTGGTGCGCAGGGCAAAGCCATTGCCTATGGGCTGGTAGCCATTGAGCATATCGATACCCGTCCAGCGGTACAGGGGGATTTGCGGCTGGTACTGCATCTGGCCCAGCCCGCCTTTGAGCCGGTAGCTGACGAGATAGCTCAGCGATGCACCGGGCGCGGCCTTCTCCCCTGCTGCCGGGGCCAGCCCAAAGCTTTGCCAGCTGCTGGTGTAGTGGACTGACTCCTGCGCAAATTTTGGCAGCGCCTGCGACTGGGGCATGAGCTGGGCAGCTTGCTGGTTGTAGTAATAGCTTTGCCCATCTTGCCCCTGCAAGCGCAGGGCGCCGGGCCATTGCCGCCCCTGTGGAGCCATGCTGCGCAGGCCTGTGGGCAGCAGGGCTTTGATGGAGTCGGTTTGCTCGAAGAACTGAGCCGGCTGCGCATCGAGACAAGCAAAGCGCTGGCTTTGCAGCACGGCGCAGAGGTGGCCGCTGGCGTAGTGCATGAACTCCACAACCGGGCCCGGCTCTTGGGCATCCACAGCAAAGTCTTGCGGGTTACCCAAGCGCGCACCGTTTTCCAGAGAGTCGATCACCGTCTGCAGCACCCGGCCCTGCTGTGTATCGCGCTGGAAGACGCGCACCAGCGCGGGCTGGCCGCTCATATCGCTCATGGTGCTGGCCACCAAGGTCTGGGTTTGCGCTGGCGACTGATTGCTGACGGCACCTAGCCAGCCGCTCAGCGTGGGCCACAGCAACCAGAGCAGCGCACCACATGCAACAAGGACGCGTGCCCAATTGGAGCGGGCAATACGAATAATCAAGCTCATGTCATTGATACAGTGTTTTTAGCCTCTAGTCCAATACCATCAAGCACTAGATGCTCCCATATTCAGAGCATTAATCTCTGCGCGGGCTGAAGTCATGCAGCAGCCGCCCGTCATTGCTGATGAGCAGCGAGGGTGTCATATCGTCAGAGCGCAGATAAAAGCCCGAAGGCAGAGCATCGGCCGAGAGGTAGCTGCCGCTGCGGGTGATCTGGGGCAACTGGTCCAGCGTGCGGCTCCAGACCGGCTTGCCGCTGGCCTGATCCAGCAACTGCAGCACGCGGCCTTGGTCGGTCACCGGGGTAGTGTTGAAGACGATGAGCACGCGCTGGGCGTTATGCGCCAGCACGCTGCCGCGAAAGCGTTTTTGCACTGGGGGCACCAGTTCCAGCTGAGAGATGCCCGATTGCCGCAGCGGCTCAAGCTCTGTCACCCAGCCGTCGGCCACGGGCACATAGGTCCCACTTGCGGCGATCTTTACCAGCTCTTCCTGATCTGATTGCAGGCGCAGCGAGGGCAGGCTTTGGTACTGGCCGGGTTTGACTTGTTGTGCATAGCGGATCAGCAACCCCGGCGCGCTGGCTGCGTTGACCATTTCGTTCAATCCATCCAGCTCGGCAAATGCATAGTGCTGGCGCATGTCTGTGTAGCTGTTGAAGGGGCGCTGTGCAAAGTCTTTGTGCTGCACGGCCTGAGGAACGATTTCGCCGGTCAGCCAGAAGACGAAATAGTTCTCGCCCGAGTTGCTGGTGACGAGCAGGCCGTCCGGCTTATCGCTATTGGCCCATTCGAGTTTTGACACGCCCACACCCAGCTGCGCGGCATGGCGGTTGACGAGTTCGTTGTCCAAACTCACGAACTGGGAGCTGCCGGGGTCCAGCCGCAGGAGCTTTTGCCCGTTCATTATGAGGAAGATGCTGCCATCAGAGAAATGCGCAAACTGCGGCGACTGCGAGAGCGTGGTGCGCTGAAAACTGAACTGCTGCGGCTCACCCAGCTTGTCGCCGCTATCCAGACTGTTGATGAGCAGCTGGTAGTGGTCTATGCGATCGGCGTTGTTCTCCAGCACACGCACAACATTGAACTGACCGCCAGCCGTTTCATAGACGGTTGAGGCTTTGAGCTGAGCGGATTGCACCGGCTTGGGAATCGAGCTGCCAATCAGTCCCCAGATCATGGGGGCCAGCACAATCAGCGCCAGCACGGCGATCAGGCCCGGCCACATGTATTTGAGCTTTTGCAAGCTGCCGAACTGGGCTTCATCCAGACTGTGGATGACGCGCATTTCCTTGGGCGCGTTGTTGTCGCTGAGTACAAATTCCGTTGCGCAGGCGCTGCATGCGTAGAGGTTGGGCGTGCCTTGCACTTTGCTGCAACGGCCAGAGCCACACTGGGGGCAGACAAGGGTTTTGATCTGTACGGCCATGGCGTGCGTCTGTCTTTTTGCGGATTTAGCGAGTGCGGGGCGGCGAGGCAAAGTCCTTCACCAGACCGCCGTTGTTATCCATCAGGTGACCGGGCTCCATGCTAGTAGATTGCATTAAAAAGCCCGATGGAATGCCCTGCGCCTTCAAATACCGCTCGCCCCGGTTCTGGGCCAGCTGCGGTATCTGGGCCATGGTGCGGCTCCAGACAATCTGGCCGCTGTGACGGTCCAGTAGCTGCAGCACGCGGCCTTGCGCCTCATCGGGGGTCGGGCTGTAGCTCAGCAGCAGCCGTGTTGCATTATGGGCGAGCACATCAGCGTTAAAACGCGGCGTGGCAGGCTCCAGCACTTGCAGCTTGGTCAGCCCTTCGCTGATCACATAGCTACGTACGGCATAGCCGCTACCCACCTCACGCATGTAGCTCGAGCCGCGGCGAAAGCTCTCGCTGCCCACCGGCGCCATCTCAAAGTAGGGGCTGTACTGCGGCTGGCCACTCTGCGACTTTCTCCAGGTCTTGACCAGCAGGAAATTCCTGTTGAGACTGTTGCCCTCCATCAGCGGCACAAACTGATAATCCTCAGTCAGCTCAGTGTAGGAGGCAATTTTCTGCGCACTCTCACGGGCTTGTTCTTCCGTCTGAATCTGACCAATCAGCCAGTACACCAAGTATTTTTTCCCGTCATTGGCCAGCACTTCAAAGCAGTCCGGGCGGTATTTGTAGGCAAACGTGATTTTGGCAATGCCGCTGCCCAGCTCACGGGGGAACTGAGCGGAGAGCTGGGGCGTGATGTCCACAAACTGCTGAGCACCGGGGTCCAGCCGCAGCATGATTTTTTCCTTGAGCTGCAAGTACAGGTTGCCGTCTGAGAGATTGCGAAAATCCTCGCCATGGAGCATCCACGGCAGACGGTAGACCTGAGGCTCTGACAGGTGGGCACCGCTTTGCATGTCACTGACCACCACGGTGTATTCGTCCTGACTTTGCTCATTGCGACGCTGAAAAATCTCGATGCGACTGATCTTGCCGCCCGCTTCATGCAGTGCCGATTCCTGCGCGCGGCCCCAGTTCACACGAGACTCCACAGAAGGACTGCCGCTGCGACCAAGACTAATCCAGAGCGGCACCGCAAAAGCAGCCGCCGCAGCCAGCACCAGCGCACCCGACACCCACCAGCCCCAGTGGCCTGCGGATGGCAGAGAAAAGTGAACAGCATCAGGGGCAGCCGCTGCAGCCTGACTGACCGAAAACTCTGTGCCACAGCTCTCGCAGCGGCGGGTCTGAGCCGAAGCTCTGTTCAGGTGCTTGCCGCTCGTGCCGCATTGGGGGCAAAAGTACAGGTTCTTGCGCAGTGTCATCGTGGTATGGGCTCAATCCTCAGCCTCGGGCGCAAGCGCTTCGGCCATGTTTTCGGTATAGCCCAGCATCAGTGTGCGCCGCTCTGGCAGCAGAGCCGCCAGCGCCTGCCAGCCGGGGTGGCTGAGCACTTCATCATTGCCCTTGCCATAGAGTTCGCGCAGCGCATCTACCCAACACTGAGCCTGCTCTGCACTGGGCGGCGTGGCGCGCACAAAGCCCATCCAGCTCGCGCCCATGGCAAAGAAGCGGTAGCCCCACTCAGCACTCAGGTGGCGAATGATGGCGTGGTTCTGAAACGTGTCCCAGTCGGCACTGAAGTAGCCATTGGGTTGGGCCGCGATCTTGAGATCATCTGCCGCCACCGGAACACGCTGCACATACACAATCTCATCGAGCAGCGCTTCTGGCGCCTGATTCGCACGCAGCATCGCCTGCACATCGCTGCCAGAGGTAGCAAGGCTGCCGCAGACCTGCTGCCAGCTGTGCATCAGCTCGGGATTGATCAATTGCTGCACCCGGTATTGCAAAGACGCGCGCTCATGCTCGGCTTCACGGGCGTCTTCTTCTTCTTCATCATCCTCGCCCGCATCGTCATCGGACTCTTCCAAGTACAAGCGGTCATCCTGACCCGCATGGCCGCAGGTGTAGCTGCACTGGCTGATGTCATCCAGCGTGCTCAGATAACGGTGGGCGGGATCAGCAGCGCTCAGCGCATCCAGATGTGCAATCAGCTCATCCATGCCAGTCAGCTCTTGCAGCCACTGATAGGCGCAGCTGAAATTGCCACGGCGAAACGGCACATCAGTGCTCTCAAACAAACCTTGCTTCATCGACGTACTACCTGCCTGTAAAAAATCGCACACAGCCCCAGCTCAGCTCGCGCAGCACCCCGGCAGCGGCCACGCCTTCGCGGTAGGGCAGATCGGACGGCACCACCATCACACGGCGCAGTGGCACGGTGAACTCTCTCGCGGGGGTTGGTAATTGCATTGTGGATGGTGGTCTTACAACAAGCCCAGCGTAACAGCGAGCGAGTGGCGTTTTCCATCAGCAAAGCGAAGCTGCTTGTAGGTGGACACCTACTATTTGGCGATCTTTTACAAAGTTTCTCTTTGTATCAAACATGTCTGACTTTCTACAAAACCGGACAAGACTAAGCTCCCCCCATAAAAGATCAAAGCGGCTGCGCCCCGCACTAAGGAGTTCCCATGGGTTACCCATCCCGCCGACGCTCGGCAGAAGGTTTTGCTGTCCTTGGCAATACTGGCCTGCCATCTATTGGCTTGGGTAACGCTGCGCCTGTCCAGCGCAATCCCGTCTTTGAAGCGCTGGATGCACTGCCCCAGCTGATCTGGGTGAGCGACCCGCGCGGAAATGCGCTGTTTCACAATCAGGCTTGGGCCCGCTATACCGTTGCAGCCGATGCCAGCGATGCCGATGCCAGCTGGCTGCAATGCCTGCATCCGGACGATGAATTCCACGCCAGCCAACTTTGGCAGCAGGCGTTGGGCACGGGTGCCAGCTTTCAGGGCGAATACCGCCTGCGTCACCACAGTGGCACCTGGCGCTGGGCATTGCTAGCGGCCCAATGCCATCAGGATGCTCGCAACGGAACGACGCACTGGCATATCTGCGGCATGGACATTCATGACCGTGTCATGGCGCAGCAAGATCTCTACCGCAGCTTGGGTATGCAAAAAGACATGCTCAACGTCAGCGTCGACTGCATCAAAATTCTCAATCTGGATGGCACGCTGGCCCACATGAACCGATCGGGCTGCGAAGCCCTCGGCGTGGGGCCGGAAACCGGCTTTGGCCAGCGCTGGCTGCGCCTGCTGCCAGACACCATTCGGGCCAAAGGTCAGCGCGCGCTCAACTCCGCCCTCAAGGGTCGCACTGCCCGCTTTAACGGCATGAGCGTCATCCCCGGTCAAGTCCCGCAGCACTGGGACAACATCCTGACGCCAGTGACCGATGCTCAGGGCAATATCTCCAGTATTTTGTGCGTTTCCCGCGACATCACCGCCCAGCGCAATGCCGAGCTGCGCCTGCGCCGAGCCAGTGAGCACGATGAACTGACCGGCCTGCCCAATCGCCGCAGCTTCAACCAGCACCTCAAACATGCGCTGTCTGCGGCAGAGTCCGCACGGCGCCTCATGGGCCTGCTACTGCTGGATCTCGACCACTTCAAGCACATCAATGACACCCTAGGTCACCCCGCCGGCGACCATTTGCTGCGCGTTCTCTCGCGCCGCCTGCAAACCGCCCTGCCCGCCAATGCCATGGTGGCGCGTCTGGGGGGCGATGAATTCGCCGTCATTGTGCAAAACATCGAAAGCGCCGAAGAACTCACCGAACTGGGCGCCCTGGTGCGTGCGCAAATTGAGGCACCCATCACCTATGTGGGCAAGCACATCAACGGCGGCATGAGCATTGGCTGCGCGCTCTACCCCGCAAACGCGGCCGATGCGCAAGCACTGATGCGATGCGCGGACACGGCACTCAACGACCTCAAGGCCGGCGGACGCGGCGGTGTGCGCATGTTTAATGCTGCGATGCTCAAGGCTGCCGAAACCGCAGCCACGCAGCTCGAATGTGCGCGGCAGATTCTGCGCAGGGACGCTATCACCCCCTACTTTCAGCCCAAAGTCTCCATGACCGATGGGCGTGTGGTCAGCTTTGAAGCCCTGCTGCGCTGGCAGGACAGCGATGGTCAATTGCACGCGCCCGCCACTGTTTGGGCCGCCTTTAACGACTATGAACTGGCATCCCGCATGGGTGAGGTCATGCGCACCAAGGTGCTTTGCCACCTGCGCAAATGGCGCCACATGGGTCTGCCCGTGGTGCCGGTCTCTCTCAATGCCGCACCGGTGGAATTCATGCGCGACGACTATGCCGAGCGCCTGCTGGACCACCTGGAACACATGAACCTGCCCACTAATTTGGTGGAGGTCGAAATCACCGAGCACATGCTGGGCGAACGCGGCTCTGAGTATGTAATTCGTGCGCTCAAGCTGCTCAAGAGCGAAGGCGTGCGCATTGCGCTGGACGACTTTGGTACCGGCCAATCCTCGCTGGCGCACCTGCGCGACTATCCGGTGGACTGCGTGAAGATCGACCGAGATTTTGTGCAGCGCATCGAGCAAGACCCCACCATTCGCGCAATTGTTCAGGCCGTCGGCCATTTGGGCCCCAGCCTGAAGCTGGATTTGGTCGCTGAAGGGGTAGAAACCGAAGCCCAGCGCCAGATTCTGCAAGATTGCGGCTACCAGATCGGGCAGGGCTACCTGTTCGGCCAGGCCTGGAACCCGCAAGAAGTTCAGGAGCACCTGAGCGCCTTGTAAAAGAAGGCGGTTCGTGCGCGGCGGGAAAATCGCGCCCGTATCATGCGCGCATGGCTGAACTGACCTATACCTTGACCGAAAAGCAATTCTGTGACGCCCAGCGTCTGCACTTCTCGTTCAAGCCGCGCTGGCTCAATTGGATTTTTACGCTGTGCGGCATTCTGGGTCTGCCCCTGCTCGGCGTAGGCCTGTACGCCCATAACTACATTCTGGCCACTGCCGGTTTCGTTTACAGCTGCCTGCTGCTGCTGCACATCAAGCCCATCGCCGAACTGGCGCTGCACGGGTCTCAATATCTGCTACGCCCCCGGCTGCTGCGCGTCTTTCGCAACTCTCCGTCGCTGCACCAGCAAAGCCATGTGGAGATGCGCGATGGCCTGATGCATCTGCAGTCCGAAAACGGCAGCGGAGTGCTACCCTGGAAACACATTATTCGCTGGGCCGAAGACAAAGACAGCGTGCTGCTGTATCTGCAGCCACAGCTGTTCATCATTGTCCCCAAGGAGATTGATCCGCAGTCGGCATTCATCATGCCTTTGCGTGAGCAGCTGCAGGCCCATGTAGGCCCGGCCAGAAAATAAAGATACTTTCAAGCCTGAAGTCTTTATCAATCAAGCGTTTTCAGCTATCAAAAAAGGAGACTTTGGTCTCCTTTTTTGTTGTCGCTCAGAACAGCACACGGCAGCGAATCGTGCCTGCAATCTGCGCCAGCTTTTCCAGCGCCAGCGCGGACGATTCGGCATCAATGTCGATCACCACATATCCCACCTTTTCATCGGTGCGCAGGTACTGACCGGCGATATTGATACCGTTGTCGGCAAACACCTGATTGATGGCCGAGAGAATGCCGGGGCGGTTCTCGTGCACATGCAGAATGCGGTTGTGGCCGGGGTGCTCGGGCAGCGCCACTTCGGGGAAGTTGACGGCCGAGGTGGTTGTGCCGTTGTCGCTGTACTTGACCAGCTTTTCCGCCACTTCCAGACCGATATTGGCCTGCGCCTCCATGGTGGAGCCGCCAATGTGAGGCGTGAGGATCACGTTGTCCATGCCGCGCAGCGCAGACAAAAATTCGTCCTTGTTGCTCTTGGGCTCGACCGGGAAGACGTCAATCGCCGCGCCTAACAGCTTGCCGGACTTCAGCGCTTCAGCCAGCGCATCAATATCCACTACCGTGCCGCGCGATGCGTTGATGAGGATGCTGCCGGGCTTCATGGCAGCAATCTGCGCTGCGCCCATCATGCCGTTGGTGGAGGCCAGCTCGGGCACATGCAGGGTGACGATGTCGGACTTGGAGAGCAAGTCACTCAGTCCGATCGACTGCTGTGCATTGCCCAGTGGCAGCTTGGTCACCACGTCGTGGAAGATGACCTTCATGCCCAGACCTTCGGCCAGCACGGAAAGTTGGGTACCGATGGAGCCGTAGCCCACAATGCCCAGCGTCTTGCCGCGAATTTCGAAGGAGTTATCGGCGCTCTTCTTCCAGCCACCGCGGTGGGCCACTGCATTTTTCTCGGGAATACCGCGCAGCAGCAAGATGGCCTCAGCCAGCACCAACTCAGCAACCGAGCGAGTATTGGAGTACGGAGCGTTAAAGACCACCACACCGCGCTCTCGCGCCGCACCCAGATCGACTTGGTTGGTGCCAATGCAAAAGCAACCTACTGCGACCAGCTTTTGCGCCGCGGCAAACACATCGGCCGTGAGCTGGGTACGTGAACGAATACCGACGAAGTGCGCATCGGCAATCTTGCGCTTGAGCTCATCGCCCTCTAACGCGCCAGTCAGTGCTTCGACATTGGTGTAACCCGCGTCGTGCAGCACTTTGAGCGCAGAGGGGTGGATACCTTCGAGCAGCAAAAATTTGATTTTTGATTTATCCAGCGATGTCTTGCCCATAGTGTGGCCTCCAGTCCTTCAAACCCCTATTACAGCGGTTTCAGAATTTCGTTACAGCCGCTAGGTGCATCGTCTTGCAGTAGTTGACTCTTGCCAGCCCTTTTTACACTGCTGTCTGCGGCACCATAGCTGGCTGCATTCCCAAGGCAGTAACAAATCACTACCTTTAGATTCACTTCGTAGAATTCCAAACATTCAACGCTTCCAATTTCATAGTTGCAAGCGCTTATGCCACAAGCTTTTGAAAAGGATTTATTGCTCATGCTGTCACTCTTGCGCCGTGCTGAGGACTTGTTGATACAAGTTCTGCGCCTTGTGCTTCTGGCTTTTTCTATCTTCCTCATCATCGGCATGGGGCGCTGGATTTGGGATCACTACCAGTCCAAAAAGCCCGATGTTGCCGTGGCCACGCCCACAGCGCTGAACTGGCAGCAAGCGCCCTACGACCTCAAATACATGGAGGAAGAAACCAGCCGCGACCTCAATGGCATGAGTCATTCCACCCCCATGGAAAAGCGCTTGGCAGACCCGGCACTGCGCCCTGAGTTTTTGAAGGCAGATGGCCTGCTGCGCGGCTATATCTACAAAGATGTTGCGGCTCGCAAACGCATCGAAAAAGATAACAGCGGCCAGGGACTGGAGCCGATTCACCCTTTGCTCAAGGGCGATTCCCTGCCTTCTGCGGATGAGGTAAATCGCCAGATCAAGATGCGCGAAGCGCGTGAGAATTCTTGCTGCGACAAAGAAGCCGCTGACGCAGCAGCTGCAGAGGTTGACGCCGCATGGACAGCCCGCCGTATCACCTTCAACAGCGAAGACCGCATTGCCCGGGCCGCCACGCAAGCCGCTGCCGAAGCCGCAGCTTCTGCTGCAGCTGATGCAGCGGCACAAGCAAGTGGCGACGAGATGCTGACGGATGCCGTCAACCTTGCCTCTGAAATCAACGACCGCGCACAAGCCGCTGAGATGGAGCATGGCGAAGGCGCTTATGCCGCCTACCTCAAGGGCCTGCCTGCGGCACTGCAAGCCGTGCTAGGCAACGAGAAGCTGGCAAGCAAACTGCAGCAACAATCGGCATCGCAAATTGTCACCACGTTGATGACCAACTACACGCTGTCGTTTGACCGCACGGCCATGAAGATTCGCGGCGATAACCCCGATGCTGAGAAGTGGGAATTTCTGGGCATTGACACCGCATTTGCCACCATGCTGATCTCCTGCTTGGTCATGGTGATGATGGCGCTGGTGATGATCCGCATCGAGCGCCACATGCGCAGCTCCATTGCGGGAGCTGATCACAAGCGCTGATCAAACCAACCCGGCAAGTAAGAACTTGCGCTATCGTTTCAGGCTTACTCGTCAAAAGAGTGAGCCTGTTTCTTTTTACGGACTTATATGAGCATCACACGTACCAGCACCGTTCCCGTTCATCCCCAGTTTCTGGAGCGCATGTCGCCGCGCGCCTTTGTGCCCGAAGCTCTGAGCACCGCTCAAGTGGAGCAACTGGTAGAAGCCGCGCATTGGGCCCCTTCGGCCAGCAACAAGCAGCCTTGGCACTTTGCCTACGCCCTGCGCGGTGATGCGAGCTGGGAGGCTTTCTCTCGCATTCCAAATGAAGCCAACCGCCGCTGGTGTCTGAATGCGGGCGCGCTGATTGTTCTGCTGTCGGACAAGCAAGCCTCGGGCAAGCACAGCTTTGATGCAGGCTGCGCCTGGGGCTATCTGGCGCTGCAAGCCCATGCGATGGGTCTGGCTACGCACGCCATGGGTGGTTTTTCTGCCGATGAAGCCGGTAGCGTGCTGGGTCTGCCCGAGCATCTGAGCGCCGAATGCGTGATTGCCGTGGGCCGCCGCGGCGACGCATCTACTCTGCCCGACGACCTGCGCGAGCGCGAAGTACCCTCGCTGCGCAAGCCTCTGGCCCAAGTACTGAGCGCGGGAGCCGTGCCCGCATCCATCACTGCCTGACGCCGACGCCTCAGCCTCAAATAAAAGCTCCACAGTTCACCCTATGGAGCTTTTTTTGCAAAATTGCCGTATTACCCAATACAACATTGGGCAGATAGCTATAAATTTTGATAGCTCACTGCACAAAACCTATGTCCGTTATTCAAACACTGTGGCAACGTCTGGGCCCTGCGGCGTCCCGCACATCGTTGAAGGATTTGATTCGCTCCTGCCTAGGCGCGGGTCTGGGGCTGGCTCTGGCCGGAATGCTGGTCGGCATGGTCGATCACTTCCTGCCCCATGCCCTCTTTCTTTTCGCGCCGCTGGGTGCGACTGCGGTGCTGGTGTTTGCCATGCCCAGCAGCCCACTGGCACAGCCATGGAACTGCGTGGTCGGCAACACCGTGCCTGCACTCTATTCTTTGCTGCTGCTCTGGGCATTTCCCACACTCTCGCTGACTTCAATGGCAGCGCTGGCCGTGGCGGGTGCCATTGCCATCATGCTGGCCCTGCGTGCTCTGCACCCGCCGGGCGGCGCTGTAGCCTTGCTCACGGTGCTTTCTGCCGAGCAATTGCTGCCGCTGGGCTGGCATCTGCTGGTGCCCATGGCCGCGCTTTCGGCGGTGCTGGTCGCGGTGGGCGTGCTCTACCACCGAGCTTGCGGCCGCCCTTACCTGCACCAGCCGCCCCAGGTCGCCAAGGCCCGGCGCCCTGCCACGCAACTGGCGCTGAGCGAGCAGGATCTGGAGCAACTGCTGCAGCGATTTGACCAGAGTAACAACCTCTCGCCCGAAGATTTGGGCGTGATGCTGGCAGCGGCCGAAGAAGACGCCATCAAGCGCCGCATGAGTGCCGTGAGCTGTGGCGAGGTCATGTCTGCCAAGCTGCTCACGGTGAGCCCGCAAACCCCGCTGGAAGAAATTGCCGAGCTGTTTCACCGCCACCTCGTCAAGTGCCTGCCCGTGGTCGATACCCAGGGCGAGCTGATTGGCCGCGTTCTGCGTGCCGACCTGTTTGACTGGCTGTGGCAAGGCCACCGTGCGCGGCAGCAGCAAAACCTGTGGCAACGCCTGCGTGCCAAGCCATCGAAAGAGCAATCCGTAGCGCAGGATTTGATGCGCGGCCCCGAGATGAGCGTGCAAGAAGCCACGCCCATGGGTGATTTGCTGCAAGAGCTGGCATCGCACACCGTGCAGTTTATTGCGGTGCAGCGGGGCAAGACGCTGGTGGGCGTCATCACCCGCTCTGACGTCATTCGCACCCTGCTCTCGGTGAATCATTAGCCCTCTGCGCAGAGTTCCTCTTGCCCTGCACGACGTGCTGGCTAAACTGTGGAGAGTAGAGCTTTGATTGCCGACAAAGGAGTTGCTGCCATGGATGCTGTGTTCACCCCCAACCTCGACAAGCTGCGCAATATCGTGCAAAGCTTTGGAGCCCATTCCTTTACGGCAACGCAAGTCGCCACCGACTATGAAGGCAGAGCGGCCAGCAGCGAATCCGCCAAGACGTTTGAAGAACAGCTGGCGCGCCATGCCGCCGTGCTGGGCATTCAACCAGTGCCGGGCAAGCATGCCGCCTGGCTTGCGACTTAAAGCCTGTAAAGCCTTAAAAGGGCTTTCTGCATACCCACCTCTGGTGGGTATTTTTATTTCTGGCCCGCCATTGCTGGATCAACTGGGCTAAAGTGCCCCGCCATGTCACTGATTCCTCTTTCTCTGTGGTTGCCGCTGTCTTTATGCGTCTGCGTGCTGCTGGTACTCGCCGCCATAGGCTGGCTGTGGCGCTGCGCCTTGCGCGTACCAGCAAGCAGCCGTGACGGTCGCAATGTTCGCACCATGGCATCTATAGCCACGGCCGGCTTGCTGGTTTGGCTGGGCTACAGCCTATTCACCAGTTACAGGGCGTTATGGCAGGCTGATGCATTGATGCTGATGGCACAAGCTTCGCTCTTGGTGCAAGCGCCATTGATCGTCGGGGGTATATCGTGGATTGCAGCTTTGCTGCTGGGCCGTGTCATGGCAATGCACAAGCTTGGCAGCGAGGACTGAGGCAGCTATAGCAGCCCAAATGTCCCATAACGCACTAGACCGCGCTAATCAGCTACCAAGCTAAGCAGCATCAATCGATCAATGAGGCCGTGCAGCCGCTGCAGGCTTGGGCTCACCCCATAGCTTGCGCAACTGCAGCAGCTCAACATCAAAGCGTTGGTTGATGCGCTGCTTTTCTTCATCTTGCTGCTTGATAAAGCGCTGCTGTTCAAGCTGAGTTTCGCTGTTGTCTTCCAACTGGCGGCGTAAATTGGCAGGAGCCTTCTTGGGATCGTTCTGATAGAACTCCAACTCGGTGTTGAGCTTGCGGCGGCGCTCTTTAAGCTCAATTTGGCGCTGCTGGGCCACGCCAATCACATCGTCAACTTGCGCCAAAGCCTCGGCTCTGGCGGCATCGTGCACGTTTTGGTTGGGGTAACGGGCCAAAATAGCCCGCTCACGCATGCGATCCTCGCGCACACGCAACTGCTCTGCGCGTTCTGCGCGGCGCTTGGCTTCTTCTGCATTGCGCTCCGGCTCCGTCAGATTCGGCCCCAGCCGGCGCATTTCAACGCCGGTGTTGCTAAGCACGCGTTGTTCGCGGTCAACGCAGGATGCAATGGGGCGGTCAGCGGTAATACGCCGACCATTCGCGTCTGTGCAAGCGTAAATGCCTCCGCCAGTATTGGCCGGAGCCTGAGCGTACGCAGGCATAGCGCTTCCCCAGAGGGTCGCTACAACATACAAACTCAGTTTTGCATGTAACGCCTGCTTCATTTGCTTATTTATTCCTTGTCGTTGACACCGTAACGCTGACGATAAGCCAGCACGCGTTCGTGATGCTCACCACCAGCGCCGCTGCCTTGTTGCTCAAGATAAAGCAACAAATCGGCCAACTTGGCAATCGCACAAACCTGCATACCCAATTGGTTGCGCACATATTGCACAGCACTGTGGGCCACGTCCTGGCCATTCTCGGTCGCCATTTCCTGACGATCCAGAGCAATCGCCACGGCATGGGGCTCAGCGCCAGCGGCCTTGATGATAGCAATGGACTCTCGCGCAGCGGTGCCAGCGGACATCACATCATCAATGATGAGCACACGGCCTTTGAGAGGCGCGCCCACCAAAGTACCGCCTTCACCGTGATCCTTAGCTTCCTTGCGGTTATAGGCGAAAGGCACATTTTTGCCCTGACGCGCCAGCTCCACAGCCACCGTGGCGGCCAGAGGAATGCCCTTGTACGCAGGGCCAAAGACCATATCAAACTCCATGCCGCTGGCCAAAATGGCTTTTGCATAGAATTCAGACAAGCGGGCCATCTTGGCTCCATCGTCAAACAGGCCAGCATTGAAGAAGTACGGGCTCAAACGCCCGGCCTTGGTCTTGAACTCACCAAAACGCAGCACGCCCGAATCAACGGCAAACTGCACAAAGTCCTGCGCCAGACGGTCTGCACCGTCCATTGGCTGCTTATCTACCACCATGGATTCATCCTTGTTCAAATTAACCAGCCTCAACCTCAACGGTATCCGCTCCGCAACCACCAAAGGCGTACAAGCCTGGATAGAAGCCACTGCGCCGGATTGTATTTGCGTCCAAGAAATCAAGGCCCAAGCCCCAGATATGGCTGGGCGTTTTGAGGAATTGGCGGGCATGAAAGGCTACTTTCATTTTGCCGAGAAAAAAGGCTACTCCGGTGTGGGCGTTTACACACGCCATGAGCCTAGCGATGTCATCGTTGGCTTTGATGCCGAAGAGTTTGATGCCGAAGGTCGCTATGTAGAAACTCGCTTTGACACGCCTAGCCGCAAGCTCTCCATCATCAGCTCTTACTTTCCAAGCGGCAGCTCGGGCGAGTTACGTCAAGAAGCAAAATTCCGTTTTTTGGCCAAGATGCATACCAACCTCATGACACTCAAGGCCGAGCGCGAGTTCATTTTGTGCGGCGATATCAATATCGCCCACCAACAAGCCGATCTGAAAAACTGGCGTGGCAACCAGAAAAACAGCGGCTTTACGCCCGAAGAACGGGCGTGGATGACAAGTTTGTTACACAAGAGTGACAATATGGGCGGAATAGTTGACGTTTATCGTCACCTACAACCCGATACCACGGACGCTTGCTACACATGGTGGAGCAACCGCGGTCAAGCCTATGCCAACAACGTGGGATGGCGTCTGGACTACCACTTGGCCACACCCGCCACCGCCGCGCTAGCGCGTACCGAGTCCA
Source organism: Comamonas sp. Y33R10-2 (assembly GCF_019355935.1). Classification (NCBI taxonomy): domain Bacteria; kingdom Pseudomonadati; phylum Pseudomonadota; class Betaproteobacteria; order Burkholderiales; family Comamonadaceae; genus Comamonas; species Comamonas sp. Y33R10-2. The sequence goes on along the minus strand of NZ_CP079925.1, from coordinate 2,803,093 downwards.
TCTACAAAGGTGAGAAATTCTCGGACCATGCGCCCATCACCATTGGCTACGACTTCAAGCTGTGAACTGACACAAGGCGTCGGCATTGATGCGGTGGCGTGCGCCTTGTGTGATTGGCTACCATCCTTGGTGTGAATGTGGTGCTGTGAAACACAGGGTATGCCAATGTCTATTTTTCGATACTTCCTCGCTTCCACGCTGGTGTGTGCCGCCGCCATGCTTCCCACTGCTCAGGCTCGTGATGCTTCCAACTACAGCACGCAGGAGTTGATCGAGGCCCTGACCCAGCGCTTTGCAAAGGTGCTGCGCGCAGGCCCTACACGCGACGCATCGGGCAACGATGCCGCCATTGTGCTGCTGGAGGGCAAGGCGTTGAACCTGAGCACAAAGCTGCAGTCTGTTCCCGGCATGCGTGTGCTCAGCAAAGAGCAACTGGTGGCAGAGCAACGCGCTAACTTCATCATCGTCTCACAACTGGGTATGCAGGGGCCGGACATCCTCATCGATTACGAGACACCCAATAACGCCTCTTTCGGTACGCTGCGAGTCAAAGAGCAAGACGGCAAGCTGGTCTTTAAGGCAGAAGACAGCTACCGCTCAAGCAGTGGCGCGCGGGCCACTTATGCACGCCTGTATGGCGGCCTGCCCTGCCGCGATGGGTCTGAGATGGCATACCGCTTTGACTACAACGGCTCATCAAGCCGCGGAAAATGCCCTGTGCCCATTTTTTCGCGCAGTGATTCGCCGATGGATTGGTAATTAAAAACAATAGCAGTAGGTGCTTAATGAATAAAGGCGCCGGGCTTGTTTCTTAAGATTTTTCAGCCCCGCCGCCGCACGCTGGCAAATACGCTGTTGGTGCGTTATCGATGCATCAACAAAAAGCAGCCACAAAAAAAAGCGCCTGTGACACAAATCACAGGCGCTTTGGCTTGGAATGCCGTGTTTAGCTCTTCAAAGCCACCAGCACTTCATCAAGCATCTTCTTGGCATCGCCAAACAGCATGCGGTTGTTTTCTTTGTAGAACAGCGGATTGTCCACGCCGGCGTAGCCCGAGGCCATGGAGCGCTTCATCACGATGGACTGCTTGGCCTTCCACACTTCCAGCACTGGCATGCCGGCGATAGGGCTGGTGGGGTCGTCCTGCGCAGCGGGGTTCACGATGTCGTTGGCGCCGATGACGATGGCGACATCGGTCTCTGGGAAGTCATCGTTGATCTCATCCATTTCCATCACGATGTCATAAGGCACCTTGGCTTCGGCCAGCAACACGTTCATGTGGCCGGGCATACGACCCGCCACGGGGTGAATGGCAAAACGCACATTCACGCCTTGGCCGCGCAGGGTCTTGGTGATTTCATTCACCGTGTGCTGGGCCTGAGCCACCGCCATGCCGTAGCCGGGGATGATGACGACGCTCTTGGCATCGCGCAGCATCTCAGCTGTTTCGCCGGCGCTGATGGGGGTTACTTCACCTTGTGGCTCAGCCGCAGCAGCGTCACCCTTTTTGGCAGGTGCGCCGGAGCCAAAGCCACCAGCAATCACGCTGATGAAGTTGCGGTTCATGGCCTGACACATGATGTAACTCAGGATGGCACCCGAAGAGCCCACCAGTGCGCCAGTCACGATCAGCAAGTCATTACCCAGCATGAAGCCGGTGGCCGCTGCCGCCCAGCCCGAATAGCTGTTGAGCATGGACACCACCACGGGCATATCTGCACCGCCAATGGCCATCACCATGTGCACGCCAAACAGAAGAGCGATGGCGGTCATCACGATCAGGGGCAACATGCCGTCGGCAATGGTTTCAGCGCGCACAAACTCGCGGCCAAACCAGATCACCACCAGCAGCGCCAGCAGATTCATCCAGTGGCGAGCGGGCAGCAGCAGGGGTTTGCCGCCAATCTTGCCGTTGAGCTTGCCAAAGGCAATCAGCGAGCCAGAGAAGGTGACCGCACCAATCAAAATGCCGACGTAAATTTCCACTTCATGAATGGCCTTTTCTGCGCCGCTCAGAACAATGGATGTGTCGACATAGCTGGCAAAACCAACAAGACAAGCGGCCAGACCCACCAAGCTGTGCATCAGCGCGACCAGCTCGGGCATCTGGGTCATCTTGACGACCTTGGCTGCGTACAGACCAATGCCGCCGCCGACAACCAGCGCGCCCACAATCCACGCCATACCATTAGGACCAACGCGTGGGCCAAAGATGGTGGCCAGCACTGCAAGGCCCATGCCGATCATGCCGAACAGATTGCCACGGCGTGAGGTTTCAGGGTTGGACAAGCCACCCAGACTGAGAATGAACAAAATAGCGGCGCCCAAATAGGCTACCGTTGCGAGACTTTGGGACATGGTGTTTCTCTCTCGTTCTTCTTATTTTTGGAACATGGCCAGCATGCGGCGCGTCACGGCAAAGCCGCCAAACATATTGATAGCAGTGAGCACAACTGCAGCAAAGGCCAGCCAGCGAATCAGCTCATCGGGGCGACCTGTGCCCACAGTATCGGGCGGCGCAATCTGCACCAGCGCACCAATGGCGATGATGCTGGAGATGGCGTTGGTCACGCTCATCAACGGCGTGTGCAGCGCAGGCGTCACGTTCCACACCACCATGTAGCCGATGAAGCAAGCCAGCACGAAGACGGTGAAGTGGCCGAGGAAGGCTGCTGGCGCGTAAGCACCAATAAACCAGAAAATCACCGCAGCCGCTGCAAAAATAATGGCCAGGTTTTTGGCCGGCAGCGGGCCGGTTGCGCCATGGCCGTGGCCGCTTTTTTTCTGCACTACAGGCGCTTCAGCAGGCTTGGCGGCGGGCTTGGGTGCTTGCGCCAGCGGGGGCGCAGGCCAGGTGATTTCACCGCTCTTCACCACGGTCAGGCCGCGAATGGCGTCGTCTTCCATGTTGACCACGGCAACACCGTCCTTGGCCTTGCACAGCTCTTCCGTCAGGCGCAGCAGGTTGTTGGCGTACAGGGTGGACGACTGCTTGGCCAAGCGCGATGCGAGGTCGGTATAGCCAATGATGGTCACGCCATGGCGCACCACGGCCTCGTTGGGCACGGTCAGCTCGCAGTTGCCGCCTTGCTCGGCGGCCATGTCCACGATCACGCTGCCGGGCTTCATGCTCTGCACCATCTCAGCCGTAATCAGCTTGGGCGCGGGCTTGCCTGGGATCAGGGCCGTGGTGATGATGATGTCTACATCTTTGGCCTGCTGCGCATACATGGCGCGCTGCGCGGCCTGAAAGCCTTCGCTCATGACCTTGGCGTAACCGCCGCCGCCAGCGCCGTCTTCTTCGTAATCGACCTTGACGAATTCCCCGCCCAGCGATGTGACCTGATCGGCCACCTCAGCGCGCGTATCGTTGGCGCGCACGATGGCGCCCAGATTCGCTGCCGTGCCAATCGCCGATAAACCAGCCACGCCAGCACCAGCGATGAACACCTTAGCCGGAGGCACCTTGCCTGCAGCCGTAATCTGGCCGTTGAAGTAGCGGCCAAAAGCGTTGGCGGCTTCAATCACGGCGCGGTAGCCCGAAACGCCAGCCATTGACGTCAGCGCGTCCATCTTCTGCGCGCGGCTTAGCGTGCGGGGCAGCGAATCAATCGCCAGCACCGTGACTTTTTTGGCAGCCAGTTGCTGCATCAAATCGGGATTTTGGGCTGGCCAGATGAAGTCGATCAAGATCTGACCTTCGCGCATCAGCGCGACTTCTTCTGTAGTAGGTGGGCGCACTTTGAAGACGATGTCTGCAGCCGCCCAGACGGCAGCAGCATTGGGCAACACCTCCGCGCCAGCTGCACGGTAAGCATCATCGCTGCAGTTAGCTGCATCGCCTGCGCCGGATTCAATCGATACGCTAAAACCCAGTTTGATGAGTTTTTCAACCACTTCGGGCACGGTGGCCACGCGCTTTTCTAGCGGGAAGTTTTCCCGTGGGATGCCGATGCGCTGGGCGCTGGTCGGCTGGGTAGGGGGAGTAGACATCGAAGTCTCCTGGAGTTTAGAAACGGGTTCTATCCAGGCCGCCCGTCCCCCGCCCTCATCCTGCTAAAGAATGAATGCATTTCACGGGCGTTGGCGCGGCCTGAACGATCTTGAAACTGTGTCGGGCCGCTTCTCATGAGGCGAATCCCACTGCCTTGCAGCACAAATACGTTGTAGCAGCCCGCACCAAAATGGGGCACTGCCGTCTATGCTAGCTCAAATGAGGGATGACTCAGGAATCTACGCGGACATTTTTGGTGCTGCGGCCTTGCCATGTCATGCTTGCGGGGTTCGCTCATTGCGAGACTACGCAATCGACTCAAAATTACAAGCCCCATGCTGCAATACCACACCGTACCCGTCACCGCCTTCCAGCAAAACTGCTCCATTGTCTGGTGCGATCAGACCATGGACGCCGCCGTTATTGACCCCGGTGGCGACATCGAGCAAATCGAGTGGGAGATTGACCGCCTAGGCGTGAGCCTCAAGGCGCTGTGGATAACCCACGCCCACATCGACCATGCTGGCGGCACCAGCGAGCTGGCCGCAAAGTACGATTTGCCCATCATCGGCCCGCATGAGGGCGACCAATTCTGGATTGATGGTCTGCCCCAGCAAGGCGCGATGTTTGGCTTTCCACATTCAGACCCCTTTGTGCCCACACGCTGGCTGCATGACGGCGATACCGTCACCATCGGCAATGAAACGCTAAACGTGCGCCACTGCCCCGGTCACACGCCCGGTCATGTCGTCTTTCACTCAGCGCAAATAGACCGCGCCTTTGTGGGCGATGTGATTTTTGCCGGCAGCATTGGACGCACGGATTTTCCGCAGGGCAATCACCAGCAGCTGATCGACTCCATCGTGCAGCGCCTGTGGCCCATGGGCGACCAGACGGTCTTCATCCCAGGCCATGGCCCCGAAAGCAGCTTTGGCCGCGAGCGCAAGATGAACCCCTACGTCAGCGGCACCTGAGAAAACTTAAAACCCCCTGAAAGCCAGCAGCTGCACAGAATTTGACACTTGCCCTCTTGCAGACGTAAAGCGGCGGGCGCAGCATGTGCCGGTCACTAGCCTGGTGACTTCGTTCCAACTCTGGGAGTTCTCACATGCACACTACGTTGAAAGTCTGGCTGGCCTCGGCCTTGGTCTGCGGCTCATTTGCAAGCTTTGCTCAAACACCTGCTGCTGCAGCTGCGCCGGCCGCTGCACCTGCCGCAGCGGTCATGCAGAACTTTGTGTGTAAAGACGGCACCAGTGTCAGCGCGGCCAGCGCCAAAGGCACTTGTGCAGGTCATAAAGGCATAGACAAAGATGCCACTGCCAAGGCAAGCGCAGGCACTGCACCAGCAGCTCCTGCAGCGAAGGCTGCGCCAGCGCCAGCAGCTGGGGCCCCTGCAGCCGCTTCCAAGCCCGCCCCGGCGACAACCGCAGCGGTTGGCGGCGGCCCCGGCCAAGTTTGGGTGAATGAAGGCACCAAGGTGTACCACTGCCAAGGCGATCGTTTCTACGGTAAGACCAAGGCCGGCAAGTACATGAGCGAAGCCGATGCCAAGGCTGGAGGCGCTCACGCAGCGAACAAAAAAACCTGCTCCTGAACGACAGGTTCAGATTTTTACCCCGAAAGCGCCTGCAAAAGCAGGCGCTTTTTTATGATCAGTTAAAACACTCTCCTGCGCTTATGTATCGAGCGTTGATTGCTATCTATTGCATAGAAGGGACGATGAATGAATTGGGTGGCCGGAATTGGCATGGTGCTGTTGGCACTGCTCTTGATGTGGGCGTTTTCAGCACTGTTTATCAGCTTGGCTGCCGGGCTCATCTTCTGCGCGATTGCCTGGCAACCAGTGCGCTACTGGCGGCGCAAGCAGCTTTTGCACAAGCTGGAGCAAAACCCGGCACTGGACTGGCAGCAGGCGACCCAGCAACACCCTGCGATATACCACCTGCTGGCCCTGATAGTCATCTGGACGGGCTGCGCAGTGGGCATGCTCGTCTTTATGCTCCTGCCCCGTGGTCTGTACTCGCCCGACATGCTGACGCTGGCTTCAGGCATTGCAAGTGCGATTGCGCTAGGCGCCTTGATCAAGACTGCAGGCAATGTGCTGAGCACTCGCAAGCCAGCGCAGCAGGCCGCAGAAACACGCGAGACATGGGGGCTGGCAGCCAACTTTGCGGGCATGATTTCCATGCCTTTGATGATGTTTGCGTCACCCAACGCGGCAGGCTGGATAGTTTTGCGCGAAGAGCTGCTTGGCTATGACAGCACGAGACTTCATATTGCGCTGAAGGTCAATGATGCAGAACACCGCCAAGCCGTGCTGACGCTGGTGCAGCCCCTGCTGGAGCAGGGCAGCCGGGTCTTCAGTCACCGCTCCAGCTCACGCAGCGGCGGCAGCTACACCCTGCGTGCGGCCTTGCCGGCACGATACCGCTTTGAGGACGCAGTGCTGGAGCTGCGACTAGGTGGACTGATGAATGAATCGCAGCTGCAGCGCCATCTGCTGGCACTGAAGGCGGTTGTCGACAGCGAGCATATTGACGCACTGCAACTGGCCTATGTTCAGTGCCAGCCTTCAATGCAGGGACTGGCCCGGCAACGCTTTTTGGGTCAGGGCTCGCAGATGATGCAGGCCGTGCAGCATTGCGTACACAGCCGCCAGATTGCACTCAGCGCTGCGCTGCCTTTACTCAAGGGTAATCTGCAGCAGGTCGAATTTGGCAGGGATGTGTTTCACCCTTGGCTAAGCTGGCCACGCTGGCAGGCAGTAGATTTACCTGAGGATGAAGACGCACTGCTTAAGCTCGATACCCTGCGCTAAGTCTCGTCAGACTGGCTGCGCATCCACCCATTGGCCCGGTTCAAGCCCTTCAATCGAATAAGGCCCCACCGCCATGCGAACGAGTCGCAAAGTAGGGTGCCCAATGGCTGCCGTCATGCGGCGCACTTGGCGGTTTTTGCCTTCGCGAATGATGAGTTCGATCCAGCAATCTGGAATATTCTGACGCACGCGAATCGGTGGATTGCGCGGCCACATTTGCGGCTGCGGCTCAATCAGGCGGGCCTTGGCTGGCAGGGTTTTGCCATCGTTCAACTCCACCCCATCACGCAGGCGCTGCAGCGCGGCTTCGTCGGGCGTGCCCTCGACCTGCACCCAGTAGGTCTTATCCATCTTGTGGCGCGGATCGGCAATGCGGGCTTGCAACTGGCCATCATTGGTCAGCAGCAGCAAACCTTCACTGTCGGCATCCAGCCGCCCCGCCACGTACACGCCGGGCACATCTATCCAATCTTTGAGTCCCTGCCATTTTCCCTCAGGCGTGAACTGGCTGAGCACCCCATAAGGCTTGTGAAAGCACAGCAGACGAGGCACCTCAGGTCGTGGCGCAGGCTGGCGCACCACAGTGCTGCGGCGCACAGTCGTTGGGCGAGTCGTTTGGCGATTCGTGCTGGGGCGATTAGATGAAAACGGGCGAGACATATAGGCCGCAAGCTTAGCGCCAGAGGCAAGAGCCTGCGATTCAAGCCAAAAATCCTTGTAGTCCTTATTGGATATGGACTAGCAGCTATTCATTTTGAAACCCTCAACCGTGGCACGCGATCGCCGTAGCAGCTGCGGCGATCTTCTTCAAAAACGATAGCAACAAGTCAAGATGGATGAAAGACGTGAGCCTTTATCCATCAAAAAACGCTATCAGGCCTTCATAGAACCCGTCTGTAAATAGCGCTGATGCCATGCATAGGCCTCGCCCAGCAAATGCGGCGTGTGCTTGCCGGGTGCATCGCGCAGGCTGCGCTCCAGATAGTCGGTCATCGCCTCTTTGTAATCCGGGTGCACGCACTTTTCGATGATGAGGCGCGCACGCTGCACAGGGGCCAGACCGCGCAGGTCTGCCAGACCTTGCTCGGTCACGATGATCTGCACATCGTGCTCGGTGTGATCGACGTGGGACACCATGGGCACGATGCAGCTGATCTTGCCGCCCTTGGCGGTAGAAGGCGTCATGAAAATGGACAGGTAAGCATTGCGCGCAAAGTCGCCGCTACCGCCAATGCCGTTCATGATGGATGAACCCATGACATGCGTGCTGTTGACGTTGCCGTACATGTCTGCCTCAATCAACGCGTTCATGGAGATCAAACCCATGCGGCGAATCAGCTCTGGGTGGTTTGAGATCTCTTGCGGGCGCAGCATGATGCGCTGGCGGTAGAACTCGATATTGGCCAAGAAGCGCTCCATGGCCTCGGGGCTGAGCGCCAAAGAGGTGGTGGATGCCGTATCGAGCTTGCCTGACTCCAGCATGTCCAGCATGCCGTCTTGCAGCACTTCCGTATAAGCGTTTAAGTGGTCGAACGGGCCATCATTGAGCCCCGCCAGCACGGCGTTGGCGATGTTGCCCACGCCAGACTGCAGCGGCAGGAGCTCGGGCGGCAGGCGACCTACTTTGACCTCTTGCTGCAGAAATTCGATGATGTTTTGTGCAATGCGCTGCGAGTCCACATCGGCCGGCGTGAACGCAGGCAACTTGTCGCGCTGGGCTGTGGGCACCACGGCAATCACTTTGCTCAAGTCGCAATGCAGATACGGCTCGCCGATGCGGTCAAACGGGTGCTCCATAGGAATGGGCTTGCGCTTGGGCGGCAAGGCCGCGCCGTAGTAGATGTCATGCATGCCTTCCAGCTCGGCGGGCTGGGCGCTGTTGACTTCCAAAATGATCTTGTCGGCCTGCTCCAGCCAAGTCTTGTTATTGCCCACCGAGGTAGATGGAATCAAGCGCCCATCGGGCAAGATACCAGCGACTTCAATCACCGCCACATCCAAGTGACCCAAGAAGCCAAACCACACATGCTGCGCCACGTGGGACAGGTGAATGTCTACGTACTGCATGCGCCCTTCATTGATCTCTTTGCGCACCGTCGGGTCGGACTGGTAAGGCAAGCGGCGCTCAATACCGTGCACCTTGGCCAGAGCGCCATCTAGCTCAGGCGAGGTGGATGCTCCCGTCCACAGGCTGATGCGAAAGTTGCCGCCATTGGCGTTTTGCGCCTCGATGCGGCGCGCTAGCGCTTGGGGAACGGACTTGGGAGCGCCAGCGGGCGTGAAGCCGCTCATGCCCAGCGTCATGCCGGATTCAATCAAGCTGGCCGCTTCATCGGCCGTCATGATGCGTTCACGCAACGCAGGGCAAAGCACTCGGTCCGCAGGAGAGGCTTGGGTGAATGTGGTGTGCATGGAAGTATGTCTCGTACCTTCGAGCGTTGCTGAAGGTTTTTTGTTTCTACAAGGTTTCACTTTGATCGACGCAGACTGGATTGAACTACGTCACACCGAGATATACCAGCCGTAGTTGACTAGCGCAAACCCTGATGCGCTATTGAAAAAACACGGGATGTGATCTTTCAAAATTCAAAAATATGAGCACTACATCTAGGCAGGTAAAGAGCTACATCGTCAATGTGCGAAAAACAAAATTCACTTATACAAAGACTCATGCATCAGGCCATTTTGTAAAAAATGTCGTCCATTGCTCGCCAGCAGATATAGGCTGACACCGCCGTATACGCTCAGACGCCAAAATCCATCTCATGACCTTTGAAATTTCGGGCTGGAAACACAAGCTGCAACGCTTGACTCAAGCGCTGCAGCCGCTGATCGATTCCGTACAGCTCTGGCTGCAAGCCGATGGTCTGCGCATGAGTGCTGCCATGTCGTTTTACGGAATGCTCAGTCTGGCGCCGTTGCTACTGGCCGTGGTGGGCCTGCTGGGCTGGTGGATGGACCGCAGCTATGTAGAAAGCACGTTGATCAGTCAGGTGCAGAGCATCGTGGGCGAGCGCGCGGCTCAGGTCATCCAAGGCGCGCTCTCCAGTGCCCAGAATTCCAGTCAAGGCTCACTGGCCTCCATCCTCGGGCTGGTGATGATGCTCTCAGGCGCCACCGGCGTATTTGTGGAACTGCAAGCCTCGCTGGACAAGCTCTGGTCCATGGGCGAGGAACCCCGCCCGCAAGATAACAAGCCATGGTGGGGCATGGCCATCTCGCGCCTGTGGGGGCTGAGCTATGTAGTTGGGCTGGGCTTTTTGCTGCTGGTGTCCATGGTGCTGTCCACAGCCATTCAGATGATTACCACCTGGGCCAACGATGCCCTGCAACTTGTGCCACTGGGCCCGTTGATGGGAGTCATCAACGAGAGCCTTTCCTTTGGCATTGCCGTGTTGCTGTTCTGGGGGCTGATGCGTATGGGCACGGGCATCAAGCCTGTCACCAAGTATCTGCTACTGGGCTCGTTCATGGGCGCGGCCCTCTTCACCGTCACCAAGCAGGCGCTGGCCTGGTATCTCTCCACCGCCGCCGTGGTTTCAGCCTATGGCGCGGCGGGCTCCTTGGTCGTGGTGCTGATGTGGTTTTACGTCACCTCCGCCATCTTGCTTTTCTCCGCCGCCACGGCAAAGGCCTGCAGCAAGGCCAACGTCAAAATCCGTGTGCCATTCGCCCCGCGCCCTAAGTCTGGACAGGCTCAGCTTATGGATCTGAGCAAGCTACCGATTAACGCGGGAGAAAATATCTAAATTGGCCTCCAGTGCTTAAGTTGATTGGATATATTGCTATCAATTTATATAAGTCACTCGATACCAATAGCGCCCACAAATAAGGCCTGCACGAGGCAGAATGCCGTTCACTTAAGGAATTTCTGAGCGTTTTGCAGCACTAAAGTGCTTAATTTTTGAGCATAAACTCACTAAAAATCCCTGTTTTGATTCCATTGGATGGTTCAAAACAGGGATTTTTTGCTTAAGTGAACGGCAGTACCTCAATGGGGCGCTTTTTACTTCTTTTTTTGCCGCTGGCTTTGCGGTGGATTACCGGACTAGGGCGTGTCATCAAATGAATACCACGCTACGTTATATGTAGCGTGACTCGTAGATATGCCTTAACCGATAGCCAGTGGAACCACATCAAAGACCTCCTTCCTGGGAGGTCAGGTCATGTAGGTGTCACTGCCAAGAACAACCGTTTGTTTGTTAATGCCGTGCTGTACCGGTATCGCGCAGGCATTGCATGGCGCGATCTTCCCGAGCGTTTTGGTAATTTCCGGGTGGTGCATCTGCGCCACATGCGCTGGAGTCGATCGGGCATTTGGCAAAAAGTGTTTGATAGCCTGAGTGCGCAGGCCGATAACGAGTACGCCATGATTGATTCAACCATCGTGCGAGCGCACCAGCACAGCGCAGGCGCAAAAGGGGGCATCAAATTAATGCCATTGGTCGCAGCCGAGGTGGTTTAAGCACCAAGATTCATGCTGTCGTCGATGCATTGGGCAACCCTACAAAGTTCTATCTCACAGGAGGGCAGGCATCGGATATGGAAGGCGCTGATGCACTGCTGCCAAACGTTGACGCCGCCGCAGTCATTGCCGACAAGGGCTACGACGCTCAAGAGCGGGTCGTGGAGCCGCTCTTGAGGCAAGGCAAACAAGTCGTTATTCCAAGCCGAAAAAACTGCAAGGAAAAACGCAATTACGACTGGCTCCCATACAAAGCCAGGCACCTAGTTGAGAACTTCTTTGCTCGGCTAAAGCAGTACCGCTGCATCGCAACCCGCTACGACAAGACGGCGTGTGCGTTTTTAGGTGCCATTCACTTGGCTGCTGCAGTCGTTTGGCTCAATTGATGACGGGCCCTAGTAATGGAATCAGCGTCTTACCATCGAATTTCAAGTAATCCAAAATTTGAGCTTCCAGACCACATACGTTCGCCCTTCGCCTTTCGCCTTTCGCCTTTCGCCTTTCGCCTTTCGCCTTTCGGAGCATGCGTGTTAATGATGGCTTACCAGTGCTCCGATTCAGATGTCGGCCTCAAAGCGTGCGGATAGGCAATCTTGGTGAAATGCTTGATGGGATATTTAGGCAATTCCTACAAGGTAGACTTGCAAATCTCCCTGTTACCTATCAACAGACACTCGGCCCGTAGTGGCCATGAAAATTCAACACCGAGAATATACGAATGAAAGTCCATTTCATTGCCCAACCCCAGGAGCAACTCGGAACTTTGCTCAATGTAGCGCTCAATTCGGCGGAGCGGCCAGCTCGCGTTGTGCTGGTTTCCGCATTTGCATCCCTTCAAGCCGTGCTACGGCTGAAGGCGAAACTAATAGAACTGCACGAAGCAGGTACGACGGTTCGGGTAGTGGTTGGTGTGGACATGGGTGGCACAAGCAAGGAAGTGCTCAAAGAGTTAGCGACTTGGCCGGTCGAGGTGTTCATTTTCAAAAACAGAAAGGGCGGCGTCACTTTTCATCCGAAACTCTATGTCGTGGAGTTCGCGAAGACTGCTGAAGTTTTCTTAGGTTCAAACAACCTTACTGACGGCGGGCTCTACGGCAACTACGAGGGCGCCGTCCAAGTGACGTATGCGTTGCCCGGCGACGCGGCTGAGCTTGCCCGTGCCAAAACTGAACTCGGCAAGTTTATTGACCCTGCAGCACCGGTCGGACGCAAGCTTGATGCCGCGTATTTGGCTCTCCTGAAGATGCGCAAGGACATCCCTGACGAGATGGAAGCCCGACTACGCAGGAAGGTTGCACGCGGCAACACACTGATAGAAGGCCCCGCGGTTGACGTATTCGGCTTCGAAGACACGCCAAGACCGCCAGCGCTCCCCCTCGCGGTGAAAAATGTCGTCATCGCCGCGATTCAGCATCAGATGGCTGAGCAAGATAAGAAGAAGGCCGCAGTGCGAGCTTCCGCAAAGAAGGCAGCCAAAGCGGCTGCAGCTGCCAAGAAGCCTGCACCCGCTGCGGTGCCAGAAGACGACATTCGAGATTTCGTTCCTTTAGCGCAAATCACACCAGTCGCGTTCTACCTTGAGCTCACAACGACCAATGGCGCTGCTGGAAATATTCCCGGGGAGCAGCGCATTCCCCTTGAAGCCCTTCATGCTGCGCATGACTTCTGGGGATGGCCGGACGAGTACACAGAAAGCGTGAATCCTCGAAAAGGCCCCAACGCGGATGGCAAGCGGCGTGTGTATTTGGAGCGGAAGCCCCGCTGGCGAGTCTATGTTGTCGGCGACCCAACCAAGGACATCATCATCGGAGTGCGCATGTATTACGTCGCAGCCAACTCTGATTTTCGCTTCCACTCCGGCAACCTCGCAAAGTGGGCAACAGCTGGCGACTTGGTGAAAATTACCGCTGTCGAGGGCAAGGACTACTTGTACGAATGCGCTTTGGCCGTAAAGGGCTCGCCACAGCATCAGGCGTGGCAGGCACTGTGCAGCCCCACCAGTGGAAAGTCTCCTCGAATGTTTGGTTACTCTTGACGCATTTCACTTCCTGAAGCGCAAGATGACGTTCTCCGTGATGGCGTTCTTGATGTGAACCAAGTTCTCGGTGGTGACAGCGATGTCGATTCGTTCAACGGAAGTAAATCCACGGGCCTTGCCAATGACTTCCACCAAGTCTGTGGAGGGAATGCGAATGTCTTTGCCATCAATGGTCATCTTGCTATCCCCTATGACGACCATCACTTCAGCCCCCTTCTTACAGACACGATAGAGCTGCCGGAACACCTCGTTCATGTCTTTCAGGAACCGATGCGTCAACGCGGGCATATTCTGTTTGCGAAAACCCGAGTCCGGCGAGCTTTCAAGTGCCTTGTGAATTGACCTCACGAACTTCAGGCATTCGACGGGTAGCCCTTCGTCACGCGAAAATTCGGCCTCAAGTTCGCGCTTATTTGTCGCGGTGACCTCTCGGCTGCCAATAAGTGCTTGTTCTATAGGGCGCCTGTCACTGCCAGCCAAGCCAAACAAGGTAAGCAGCGACAGCCTGTCCGTGTCGATGTAAGGCAAGGCCATCGCATACGGTGGGCTTGTCAGAACTAGGTCAATTGACTCATCGGCGATGCCTAACGCATCGTATGTAGATGCGGCTCGATTGTCGCCATTGACAACCGTTGAGCCGAAGAATGGGTTCGGCGCGTAGCCCCGAATCTTCCAGAACTTTTCGATGCGTTCGAACTGAAGCTTGAGCTGCTCTTTGAACAGACTGAAGACTTCTGCATCGGTCAGGAACTCTTTCCGGTAGCGGATACGAAGGTCTGTAGGCTCTTGCTGTGAAACGTCTCGAATGATGCTGCTGAGCACGACTTCCAAGAAGTCGCGCGCCGGTCCGTTACTGCCAGCACGAATTACGCGCAGGAGCCAGTTCAACTTGCGCGCAACGGGCTCCGCGAACCACCGGCCAATTTCTTCAAGGCTGTCTTGCTTGAATTGGTCGAGCGCTGCGGGGAGCTCTTGAGGAGCTGAGTCAATCGTCGCCACCACTGATGCCACCACTTCCGTCAGCACGTCGGGGTCAACATCCAGCACGGCAGTCTTCGCCCGAGCAATTTGCGCAGCAAGTGGGTGCAGGTCGCATCCAAACGTCGTGTAGCCGTTCAGGTAGCCTTCAAGCAAGGTAGTGCCACTGCCACAGAAGGGGTCCAAGATGCAGGCACCGTGAGGCAGCTCCAGTTGATTAATAAGCCCCTTCGCTAGCTGCGGGTAGAACTTCCCCTTATAAGGGTGAATGCCGTGGGTGACGTATTTCGGGTCTTTGCGCGCGCTGGGATTGGCCGCCATTCCATTCTCAAGAATGGCCTGCCACGTAGGCTCTCTGTATCCGCCCGGATACCCAATCTGATGGGTGAAAACAAGTGAACGACAGCGTATCAAGTCATGAACGCTCGCATTCTTCTGCACAGAATGTCCGTCTGACGCTGCTGACCCTAGCTTAATTTCACCAGTTTCCCGTTTGCGAAGCTCTTGCTCGTATGACCAGGGCTTATAAGGCGGACCCTCAAGAGTAATCAGCACCCTTCGCTCAGCTTTGCGAAGCACCAACAGGCTCTCGGTTGCCGCACGTCGACCGGCTGGGGTAAATGAGCGCTTTGTCTTGTGAACAGGGCGCTCAATGACCTGCGCTGTGTCGAATCCATGCTCGGCCGCCTTTTCTGCCAGTAGATCAGCCGTGGCGTAGTTCTCGCCCTTGTAGACCGAGTCGCCAATCACAAGCACTGCGAATCTCCCAGGCTTGAGCACACGTCCCATTCCGTCAAGAACTCGACGCATGTCGGTGAAGTAGCTTTCGAAACCACTAGCCTCGCGCTGATGCTTCAGATGCGAGCCGATTTCTACCTTTCCGAGTGCAATAGGGTCATGTCCGAGCCAGAGCAGGCGAAATCGATGGTAAAGATGGTAATCAGTCGCGTTGCCGTAAGGTGGAGAACTGACTATCAGGTCAACTGAATTGTCTTGAATATCGTCAGGCGAGAGACTTCGGACGTCGCCAGTTAAAAACCGTGACACTCCATATCGCGTGGCTGCTGCGTTGCGAGCCACTGACTTCATCACCGATTCGAACTCCCTCACGTAGCGCTTGGTAGTTTCTCCAACAGGAACATGGCGAGGAACACTCTTATAGCGCGTCTCAGAATCTTGGAACGAGGCGGAGAGTACTGTCCGCGACAAGGCCAAGGTGGCTATCTTGCGAGCGGTGTCGTCATTGAGCTTGCTAATTCGAAACTTAATATGGGCAAGTTCTCCGAAGGCAGAATCTGCGAACCACTTCTCCCGATTTGCAATCTTGGGTGCAAATCCCCCATACATGACGACAAGTTCAGCCACGTCTTTCGGCAATGACTCCAGTAACGCCCTCAGCGCACCGTGAAGTAGGTGCAGCTCCGATGTTGCTTCTGCCGATACTCGGGCTGTCTTGACCTGTCCAATAAGTGCTGCAACTGGGTTTGCATCAACGCTAACCGCGCGACGGCCAAGACGAATTGCCTCAAGGGCAGTGGTACCGCTACCCCCGAATGGGTCAAAGACCAGCTCGCCCTTCGAGCTCAATAGCGAGATGATCGTTCCCGGGAGTTGAGGAATGAATTTGGCGGGATAGGGATGTAAGTCATGTCCAAGAAATCGGGTGTCATCATCTGTAAATCCCCAATCCTGAGATTTCAGGCGAGCAATTGCCACATCTACTTGCTCTAGATGAAGTGGATGCTCACAGTAAGCAGCTCCCTGTGGTGTGTCGGCAGTGGTGGCGAAGGCAAATAACTGTGATTGAGTTTGCGGCTTGTATATAGACATTTAGACTCCTTCTGGGATTTTATCAAAAACCCAGAAGTTTTCTGAAAAAAATCGGCCTATCGACCTGTCATAAAGCGCAAAAACATCCTCTAAACCGCCTTAAAAGCTCAAAAAATAGCCTGTAACTGGATGGCAATTCCTCCAAAAAACAGCGCCTAATGAGTAATGTCGTTCACTTAAGCCAGTGAACGGCATTTTTGTTTGTTCAAGAGGCACACTCACGGTGTCTTCATTGGTACCTGCTTTTTCGTGATCTCCAAGTCTTCTCCTCATCCCAACTTCACAACTCTGTCCGAGCACATTGATCCTCAATGGATCAGTGCAGTCCTTGCTAGCACCGGCAAAGCCAGTGTGCGTAAACGCAAACTTCCCGCAGAGCAAGTGGTGTGGCTGGTGATTGCATTGGCCCTGTACCGCCACCAATCAATAGCTCAGGTCGTCGCCGACCTAGACTTGGTACTCCCCGATGAAGTCAATCCCTACATCGCCAACAGCGCACTGACCCAAGCTCGACAAAAGCTCGGAGGTGAGCCTTTAGAGCAGTTGTTTGGCATGTGCGCCAGTTGCTGGGACGATCGCCATCAACAAGGCCACAGCTGGCGAGGCTTGGCTTGCTACGCTATCGATGGCAGCACACTGCGCACACCTGACACCCAGAACAACCGAGCGCACTTTGGCTGTCAGGAGTACAGCAGCGGTGTGCTCAGCAGCTATCCGCAGTTGCGCTTGCTGACGCTGACATCGTTGTCCACGCATCTGCTGCGAGCGGCTGTCTTTGGGGAATACAACAAAAATGAAATGCGCTAAGCCAAAAAGCTCATTGACGCCATCCCCGCACATTCTCTGACGGTGCTCGATAAAGGCTTTGTCAGCGCCAAGTTGCTGCTTGGCATCCAGAGTCAGGCGCAGCGTCACTGGCTGACCGCAGCCAAAAGCAACACTCAATGGACTCGGCTGGACGAACACCCCAGCGACTACCTCGTGCAAATGCGCGTCTCACCTCAAGCGCGCAAGGCCAGCCCAGAGCTGCCCGAGTCTTGGCAAGCCCGGGCCATCGAGACGGTTTCCAAACAAGGCAAGCGCCGCATCTTGCTGACTTCCTTAATGGACAAGAAGGCTTGGCCTGCCAAAGAAATTGCCCAGCAATACGACAGGCGCTGGCATGTCGAGTCAGTTACAGAGAGATCAAACAGGAGATGCTGGGCAGCGAAAGAACACTGCGCAGCGGCCACCCACAAACCATAGAGCAAGAGGTCTGGGGCTTTGCTGGCCTACAACCTCGTGCGGCTGGAGATGGCGCAGGTGGCCAAAGAAAACCAGGTGCAACCGACAGAGCTGAGCTTTGTAGTGGCCTTGAACTATCTGCAGTATGAGTGGAGAACGCTGGCTAGCAGCAGTCCGGGGACGCTGCCCAAGCATTTGCAGAGATTGCGCCAAAGGCTGGGTGACTTGCTGCTGCCGCAACAAAGACGGGAGCGATCATGCCCCCGTATTGTGAAATCAGTACCTGCTCGGTATCCGGTCAAGAAGGTGAGAAAACCTTAAGTGAACGGCATTAATGCAGATGCAGGCCTTTTACAGTGGATAGCTTGGAAAAAGCAGTATTTACTTTTCCACAAACGCACGCTCAACGACGAAGTCGCCGGGCGTCGTGGTGTTACCTTCTTTGAAGCCGCGGTGCTCCAACAGCTCTTTGAGTTCGGCCAGCATGGCGGGGCTGCCGCAGAGCATAACGCGATCGGTCTCCGGGTTCAAATCTGGCAGGCCCAGGTTTTGCGGGAAGGTGCCGTCGTTGATCTGCGTAGAGATACGACCCTGATTGCGGAAAGGCTCACGCGTCACAGTTGGGTAGTAGTGCAGCTTGCCTTTAACGATCTCGCCCAAGAACTCATGCTCCGGCAGTTCTTTTTCCAGCAGTTCCTGGTAGGCCAGCTCTTCCACTTGGCGCACGCCATGCACCACGACCACGTTGTCAAAACGCTCGTAAGTTTCAGGGTCACGCGCCACAGACAGCCAAGGCGCCAGACCGGTGCCGGTACCAATCAGGTACAGGTTCTTGCCGGGCAGCAGATAGTCGATGAGCAGCGTGCCTGTAGGCTTCTTGCCCACAATGATGGTGTCACCCACCTTGATGTCCTGCAGCTTCGAAGTCAAAGGGCCTTCAGGGACCTTGATCGACAAGAACTCCAGATGCTCTTCGTAGTTAGGGCTGGCGATGGAGTACGCGCGCAGCAAATTCTTGCCATCCACCTTCAGGCCAATCATGGTGAAGTGGCCGTTGGAGAAGCGCAGCGATGTGTCGCGTGTCGTGGTGAAGGAGAAAAGACGGTCGGTCCAGTGGTGGACGGACAGCACGCGTTCTTCAAGAAAAGCACTCATGATTCGTCTGAAATAAAAAAACTCTAAGCAGTAAAACCTGCGCGGCAAATGCTGGGCGGTGGCGGGGCACTGCAGCGGTGAGCTGCAAGCGCGTTGGCTGCCGGTTGCCTAGCGGGACAAGATGCGTATTGTCCGGCAATTGATTCAAAACAGGTGCGTTGCAAGCCAATGTCTTGAGATTGAATAGTGATATGCAAAATGACGATGCCTGCCGCCTTGCCGCGCAAGGGCTGGATCGCCACTCATTTCACGCTATACAAAGAGCATCAATACGGCCTGAAGCTATGCTTTTTGAGGCGTTTTTTGAAGCGCTTCCTGCAGCTCCTGCGCCAAGGTCTGCATCAGTTCAGCCGCAGGCAAGGCCCGCGCCAGCGGTGCACCTTGGCCTGCCCAGTGGGCGGCATAGTCGCTGCACCCTTGGGCGCTAGCGGCTTGATGCAAAGCCTTGCCCGCGTCATAGACCATGGGGTAGGACGGCAAGGACAGGCTGTAATCACGCCCCAGTTGATGCAATCGATTAAACATGCCGCGCGCGGGTCGCCCTGAGACAGCCGCTGTAATTGCCGTGTGGTGCGCATCCGGGCTTTGCAGCTGCGAGCGATAAGCGGGGCTGGCGGCTGATTCAGGGCAAAGGATAAAAGCCGTGCCCATTTGCACCGCACAAGCCCCCAGCGCCAGCGCCGCCGCAATGCCTGAGCCGTTCATAACGCCGCCCGCCGCAATCACCGGCAGGCTGCATTCACGCGCCAGAATTTGTGTCAATGCAAAAGTGCCCATCAAGCGGTCTTGCTCAGGCACAAAGCTGCCGCGATGGCCGCCGGCCTCCATGCCTTGGGCCACGATGACATCCACACCCGCTTGCTCAATCTGGCGGCCTTCATCGAGGCTGGTAGCGCAGGCCAAGGTGACGATGCCTGCTGCGCGCAGTGCGTCAATAAAAGTCTGCTCGGGCAAGCCAAAGTGAAAACTGACCACGGCAGGTTTTTGTGCCAGCAGCATGGCTTGCAGCGGTGCATTACCTACGGCTGATTCGTAAATGCGGCGCAAGCTTGCTGGCTGCGGCGCACCCCAGCGGGCAAATTCTGGCGCCAGATAGTCAAGCCATGCGGCTTCGCTCTGTGGATTAGCAGCAGCGGTTTGGTAGCAAAACAAATTGACGTTGAAGGGCCTGCCGGTCAGCGCCTGTGTCTGCGCAATATGCTGCTGCGCCTGTGCCGCGCCATAAGCGCCAATCCCCACAGAACCCAAACCTCCCGCATTGCTAACGGCAGCCGCCAGCTCAGGGGTCGATGTCCCCGCCATAGGGGCTTGAATAATGGGATGCAGCAGAGCAAGGCGGCTCATCCATGAAGCATTATTTTTCATTACATTGCTCATCAAAATTTAGTCCGATTAACTACTTGCACTGCGGCCTGCATTACTGCCTGGATTGCTGCGTACAAAACGAATGCAAACCACCAAGGCCGACCCCAGCGCTAGCGCCGTAAAGCCCAAAACAAACAAACTGCGATAGCTGCCAGTCTGTGCATAGATAAACGCCATCAGATAACCAGCGCTGGCCTGCAACAGCGCAAAAGCGGCCGTGGCATAGCCCCACATTTTTTTATGCTGTGCAGGACCAATCAGTTGCATTAGATAGCCCGAAATAATCGCCGCCATACCTGGCGAAAGCGCACCCACAACAAAGCCTGAAATGGCATGACCCGCAAAACCTCCCCAGACGAGTGGCAGGCCAATGGCAACAGCCTTGATAGCGTAAGCGCCCGTGGTCGCCCCCCTCCAACCCCAGCGAGCAGCACAGTAGGCGGCACATAAAGGGCCCAATGTGGCACCTAAACCGAAAAATGCCCACTGCATCGAGGCGTAGCTCGCACCCAGAAGCAATTCGCGATCCAGATAATCTACCCAGAAAACCGTGTGCGGCACAAAGCCGAAGGCGTCGCAGGTATAGGCAAAAAAGAGAAGAATGACCGCCGCACTCCAAAGGGGTCGATGTGGCTCAGCAGGTGCTGCAGAGTTATTTGCTTTAGCTGTATGAGGAACAATTTGGCGCGCAGCGCGCCAGCCAAACCACAGGGCCAACGCGCACAGCCCTGTAAGCGCCCACCACACTGCACTCAGGCTGGCGTGGGCAAACATGGGCACCAGCGTGGCGGCGAGCAAAGCACCCGCGCCAATACCGCAAAACATGAGCGGCCCCAGTGCTGCACGTCGCTGCGGTGCTGTAGCTGACATCGCAACAGACGGCCCCAACACCATGAGCGCAGCCCCTGCAATGCCAGCCATCACCCGCCAAACAAAAAACAACTCCATGGGCTGGGGCAGGCTGCAGGCCGCAAAGCTGAGCATGACCACAACCCAGCACATAACCAGCATGCGCACAGAGCCCAAACGTTCTGCCAGCGGCGCCGCGGCCAGTGCACCGATGAGGTAGCCCAGCAGATTGGCAGCGCCCAAATAGGCAACCTGCTCTCCGTTAAACCAGCCAGCATGCACCATCTGCGGCATCAACGCCGTATAGGCAAAGCGGGCCAGCCCCACACCGCTTAGCGTGGCCATAAAGCCAGTGAGTAAAAGGGGAATCTCTTGTCGCTGAATCACTCGCTCAATCCGGTTATCAATAGAAAGCCTAAACGCAGCCGAACAATCAGCTCTTATAGGAAATAGTAAAAACGCTTTTATTGCTGCATCAGTGCGCGGCGGTACTGCAAGGCTTCAGCCACATGCGTGTGACTGATAGCGTCTGAGTTTGCCAAATCAGCAATAGTGCGCGCCACTTTCAAAGCACGATGCGTGCCGCGTGCAGACCAGCCGAGTTTTTCAGCCGCCTTGTGGGCAAACGCCAAGGCTTGCGGCTCCAGCTGCAAATGCGCATCTAGCTGCGC
The DNA here is from genome assembly GCF_019355935.1 of Comamonas sp. Y33R10-2. Lineage (NCBI taxonomy): Bacteria > Pseudomonadati > Pseudomonadota > Betaproteobacteria > Burkholderiales > Comamonadaceae > Comamonas > Comamonas sp. Y33R10-2. Next base: position 2,781,702 of record NZ_CP079925.1, on the reverse strand, counting down.
GCCGTGCAATTGGTGATTGGGCGTGCCTTGGCGTTGCATGGCCTTGTCACGCGCAGCGCTCACGCGTTGCTGAACGGCAGCGCTGCTCTCGGCTTCAGGCGCAGCCAGCAGCTCCTGCGGCGGCAAAGCGGCCACTTCTACATGCAAGTCAATGCGATCAAGCAGCGGCCCACTGATACGCGCCTGATAGCGCGAGACTTGATCAGGCGTGCAACGGCAAGTCCTGACCCTTGAGCCCCAATAGCCGCAGGGGCAAGGGTTCATCGCGGCAATGAGTTGAAAGCGTGCAGGAAACTCTGCCCGCTGCGCTGCCCGCACCACGGTGATGTGACCAGTCTCCAGTGGCTCGCGCAAAGCCTCAAGCGCGCTGCGGGCGAACTCCGGCAGCTCATCTAAAAACAGCGCCCCGCAATGGGCGTAAGAGATTTCACCCGGCTTGGGTGGTGAGCCACCACCGACGAGCGCAACTGAACTAGCAGTGTGATGGGGCGAGGCAAAGGGGCGCTGGCGCCATAGCTCTGGCGCAAAGCGACCGCTAAGGCTGGCAATGGCTGCGGCCTCTAGCGCTTCTTCATCAGTCATGCTCGGAAGCAAGGCGGAAAAGCGCTGAGCCAACATCGATTTTCCAGAGCCCGGTGGCCCGATCATCAGCACCCCATGGGAACCTGCTGCTGCAATTTCAAGAGCACGCTTGGCCTGCATCTGGCCGCGTACTTCACGCAGGTCTAGCACTGACGTCTTCACTACAACAGGCCTTGGCATGACCTGTTGCCAGCCTTGGGATGTGTCATCCGCATCAAGCGGCAGTGCATCGCAAGCCATGAATTGCTTGGCCACATCGAGCAAGTGCTGTGCACTAAAAACTTCGATGGAAGGAACAAAAGCAGCTTCTTGCGCACTTTCAAGCGGCAGCACTAGGCGCACGTTTTGCTGCAGGCGTTGCAATGCCAGCGCCGTGGCCAGCGCACCGCGTACCGGGCGCAGAGCGCCCGTTAAGGACAGCTCACCGGCGAACTCGTAGTCGGCCAATTTGCTCGCTTCAATTTGCCCGCTGGCTGCCAGAATGCCCAGCGCAATCGGCAGATCAAAGCGGCCTGAATCTTTGGGTAAATCTGCGGGGGCGAGGTTGACGGTGATTCTTTTGTTGTTGGGAAATTCCAGCCCCGCATTGACGATGGCGGCGCGCACGCGCTCGCGTGCTTCTTTGACTTCGATATCCGCCAAACCCACGAGCGTGAAAGAAGGCAAACCATTGGCCAGATGGACTTCCACGGTAACGCTGGGGGCAGCCAACCCCAGCAAAGCACGACTTTGAACCAGCGCTAGACCCATAAGCCCCCCACTGCGCCACCTGACGCAGCCTTGAGAGTATGCGTGCAGCCCCAGCAAGGCAATAGGCAATCAATAACGCAGCGCCTATGTCCCGCCCTCTTCCAAAGCGTCGTTGCTCATGGTGAGGTACATCAAAACGAGCAGCATCATGATGCAAAAACGAAATGCGCTCTGAATGCCATTCCACTGCGTGGACATCCACATGCCAAACCACTCACCACCGACGGACATGAAGACCACTTGCCACGTCAAAAAGCCCAAGCTCAAGCCACCGATGGCCCACGCTTTGGCGGCCCTGAATTCTGCAGGCACGGCGCTGCGCGCTTTGAGCAGCTTGAAGCCGCCTATCCAGCACAGCACTGCCGTCGCTATCTCCAGTGCAATGATCAAGACGTAGCCCGCGTGATGCACCCACTCTTGCTCAATGGAGCGGTACATGATCCCGTTGCCTGGGAAGGTCGTGTCCATGAGAAAAACATGGCGCACAAAGGCAAAATTCGTGGCGTAGTCGGTGACGTTGCCAAAGGCGACCAGCGTGGCGAAAAAAGCCATGGCCAGCACCATGCAGACCTTGGATAAGCGAATGATCATTCAAAACTCCGAGCAAAAAAAGGTGGCGGCGCGCACGCGCTCTCTGGCTTCTTTGACTTCGATATCAGCCAAACCCACCCATGTGAAAGATGGCAACCGATTCACCCAATGGACTCCAACCGTAACATTTGGTGCTTGCAAACCCAGCAAGGCACGACTTTGAACCAGAGCCAGCCGCATAAGCACCTCGTTAGTAGAGCGTGAGGCATCAGTAGCGCCAAGCTACGACAAGACTGCCAGAGTTTGTGGCTCTGTCCTGCAAAGCAGGCTCTTTTAAAATTGCACCAAAAAAGTGCGCAAAAGCAGGCTTACGTTAGGAAACATTGGTGCGTGAAATTTGAGCATCCCTAGTTTGGTGCATGAGATTTGCAAGTCTTTTGCAAGCATTAGCCACTTGAAATTAATAGCTAAAAGTGCTTGTCTGTATTGCATAAACGTCACAAATCAAGCAGCTCTTAAACCTGTATTTGAGACTTGGCACGCTCCATGCTTTGAAGGATTGTCTAAAAAAATTTCAAACCGGAGGAAACCTAAATGTCCAGTCTCATTGCTCGCCGTTTCAAGACTTTCGCCAAGACTGCCACCCTGGCTTGCGCCGTGATCGCTCCTATGTGGGCACACGCTCAGCTCACCGCCAACGTATCGTTGACCAGTAACTACAAGTTCCGTGGTCAAGATCAGGATACCGGTCGCAACCAGGCTTTCAAGCCTGCGCTGCAAGGTGGTTTTGACTACGCATTTGGCGACAGCGGCTTTTACGTGGGCAACTGGAACTCCTCCGTGAACTGGCTGCCCGGCAACTCGCTGGAAACTGACTTCTACGGCGGCTACAAATTCAAGGCTGCGGATGTGGATTGGGATGTGGGTGTGCTGACCTATATCTACTCTGGCGCCACACAGGCCAACACCACAGAACTCTATGGTTCCGGTACTTACGGCCCCTTCACAGCCAAGTATTCGCACACCGTGTCTAAGGATTACTTCAGCTGGGCGGGCGCCAAGGGTGGTTCGGGTCTGAAAGGCACCAACACCGGTTATCTGCAGTTCGCCTATAGCCAAGAAGTGATGCCTAAGGTGACACTGAAGGCTTCCGTGGGTTACACGCATTTTTCCAGCGACATCAAGGACATGGGCGTGCCTAACTACATGGATTACAGCGTGGGCGGTGCCTATGACATGGGTGACGGTTTCACTGCAGCAGCAGCTGTCGTTGGCGCTAACAAGAAAAACGCCTTTGGCGATGTGAACAAGGCGCGTCTGATCTTGACGCTCTCTAAAGCTTTTTAATTTTTTCAGGAGTCCATCATGAAAATGGTGACAGCCATCATCAAGCCCTTCAAGCTCGACGAAGTTCGTGAAGCCCTTTCTCAAATCGGTGTGCAAGGCATCACCGTGACCGAAGTCAAAGGCTTTGGTCGCCAGAAAGGCCACACCGAGCTGTATCGCGGCGCCGAATATGTGGTCGATTTTCTGCCCAAGCTGAAGATTGAAGCCGCGATTGCAGACGACCTGGTGGACTCCGCAATCGAAGCCATTGAAGGTGCAGCACGCACCGGCAAAATCGGCGACGGCAAGATTTTTGTTCAAGCGCTGGAGCAGTCGATCCGTATCCGCACAGGAGAAACCGGCGACTCGGCACTGTAAGTGCCTCAGCCCCTCTGGAACCCGCTTTAGAAAGATTGCCATGACCAACAAACTATTAAGTGCAGGCCTTGGATTAGGACTGCTAGCTGCCAGTGCGGCAGGTTTTGCACAGGAAGGTGCTGCAGTGGCAGCCGCTGTTGCCCCGGTAGCACAAGCGGCTGCCGAAGTTGTGCCGACATTGAGCGCCGGTGATACGGCCTGGATGCTGACATCCACCATGCTGGTGATTTTGATGATCATCCCCGGCCTCGCCCTGTTCTACGGCGGCCTGGTGCGCAGCAAGAACATGCTGTCCGTGCTGGCGCAAGTCTTCGTCATCTTCTCGCTGATCACCGTGCTGTGGGCTGTTTACGGCTACTCGCTGGCCTTTGGCGGCGAAGGCAAGTTCTTCGGCAACTTCGACAAGATCTTCCTCAAGGGGATCACACCGGACACGCTGTCGCACATGCTGGCGACGATCCCTGAGTATGTGTTTGTGGCCTTCCAGTCCACCTTCGCTGCCATCACCGTGGCGCTGATCGTGGGTGCTTTTGCCGAGCGCATCAAGTTCGCTGCCGTGATCATCTTCTCCGTGCTGTGGTTCACCTTCAGCTACATCCCCATGGCACACATGGTGTGGGGCGGTGGTCTGCTGGCTGCTGATGGCGCACTGGACTTCGCTGGCGGCACTGTGGTTCACATCAACGCCGCTGTAGCTGGCCTGGTGGGTGCCTACATGCTGGGCAAGCGTCTGGGCTTTGGTAAAGAAGCCCTGCCTCCTCACAGCCTGACACTGACCATGGTCGGCGCATCGCTGCTGTGGGTGGGTTGGTTCGGCTTCAACGCTGGCTCTGCTGGCGCCGCCAACGGCACTGCGGGTCTGGCCTTCATCAACACCATTTTGGCAACTGGCGCTGCTGCTCTGGCCTGGATTACTGCTGAAGCGCTGCACCGCGGCAAGGCTTCCATGCTGGGCGCTGCATCCGGTGCAGTTGCCGGTCTGGTGACTATCACTCCCGCCGCTGGTTTTGTCGGCCCCATGGGCTCCATCGTGATGGGTTTGATTGCTGGCCCTCTGTGCCTGTGGGGTGTCTCTGGCCTCAAGCGCATGCTCAAGGTTGACGACGTTTGCGACGTCTTCGGTGTCCACGGCGTGGGCGGTATTCTGGGCGCCATCCTGACCGGCGTGTTCTGCGCCACAGGTCTGGGCGGTATGCAGCCAGAAGGCTTCAACATGGGCCACCAAGTGTGGGTGCAACTCGTGAGCGTGCTGGTGACCATTGCTTGGTCGGGCGTTGTCTCTTACATCGCTTTCAAGATTGCAGATTTGACAGTGGGCCTGCGCGTCTCTGAAGAGTCTGAGCGACAAGGTCTGGACATCACCTCCCACGGAGAAGTTGCCTATACCCGTTAAGCAGCAGTCACTTCGTTAGTTCAGTTTCATTACGTTGCCCCGCAGTGCAAGCTGCGGGGCTTTTTTTATTCACGCTTTTATTCACGCTCACTGTGCAAAAAAATCAAAACTGATGCCTGTCCGGCTGACAGGTCTGCCAGCTACCATGCAAGTCATGGACTCAGCCAATCGCCCCATCAAAGACATTAGCGAGCGCATTCGCGCCGCTGCCGGTGACAAGACGCCACTGCGCATTTGCGGCGGCGGCAGCAAAGACTTCTATGGCCTACGTCTTCAGGGTGAGCCCTTATCCACACTTGCTCTCAAAGGAATCGTCAGCTATGAACCCAGCGAGCTGGTGATAACAGCGCTTGCAGGCACGCCGCTGCTTGAGCTGCAGGCGCTGCTGGCCAGTCAAGGCCAGTGCCTGGCCTTTGAGCCACCGCACTTTGGCGCAGCCAGCACCGTGGGCGGCATGGTGGCAGCAGGTCTGTCCGGCCCCTCACGCGCCAATGTGGGTGCCGTGCGAGACTTTGTGCTGGGCCTAGAGATGATCAACGGCCAAGGCGAGCTTTTGCGCTACGGCGGACAAGTCATGAAAAACGTGGCGGGCTATGACGTCTCGCGCCTCATGGCTGGCAGCTGGGGCACGCTGGGGGTCATCACCGAGGTCAGCCTCAAGGTGCTGCCCGTGGCACCCGCTGAGGCCACCCTGCGCTTTGACAGTTGCAGCCAGCATCAGGCGCTGGACTGGCTCAACCACTGGGGCGGCCAGCCTTTGCCGCTGAACGCCAGCAACTGGCTGGAAGAAGACGGCAAAGGCACGCTGTACCTGCGCCTGCGCGGTGCGCGTGCTGCAGTGCAAGCTGCCGCGTTGAGACTGGGCGGCGAACGGCTGGATAGCGATACGAATCTTGATGCTCTGGCCGCAGACTGGAGCGCCAGCCGCGACCTGCGCCTACCTTGGTTTGAGCAGCGCGCGCCCGACCACTGCCTGTGGCGCTTGTTCATTCCCGCCGCCACCGCACCGCTGCCATTGCCACCCGAGGCCAGAGGCCCATTCATCGACTGGCATGGCGCGCAGCGCTGGGTGCAAGCCCCGCGCTCGTCGGCAGCCGCCTTGCAGAAACTGGCCCATGAAGCCGGCGGATCCGCTTCTCTTTTCAGAGCTGAAAGTCCATATCAGATAAGCGCTACAAGCGATTTTGATATTTATGCACAAAGCAGCGCAGCAGGCCGTACATCGGCCTTGCTGCATGCCCGGCTCAAACAAGCGTTTGACCCGGCGGGCATTCTCAACGTGGGCCGACTGTCGGCGAAATGGTAAGAACAGGTGTCAATCCATGCAAACCAATCTCGCCCCTGAATACCGCGCCACTCCTGAAGGGCTGGAAGCCGAAGCCATTTTGCGTAAATGCGTGCACTGCGGCTTTTGCACCGCCACCTGTCCCACGTACCAAACACTGGGTGACGAGTTGGATGGCCCGCGTGGCCGCATCTACCTCATCAAGCAAGTGCTAGAAGGGCACACGCCCACGCGATCCACCCAACAGCACTTGGACCGCTGCCTGACCTGCCGCAACTGCGAGTCCACCTGCCCCAGCGGCGTGCAGTACGGCCACTTGGTTGATATTGGCCGCAAGATTGTGGATGAGCAGGTGCCGCGCCCCACGGGCGAAAAACTGCAGCGCTGGTTGCTCAAAGAAGGCATGACATCGCCGCTGTTCGCACCTGCGCTCAAAGCTGGCCGGGCTTTAAAAGGCCTGCTACCTGCATCACTGGCCGACAAGATTCCTGCGGCGCAGGATGCCGGTGTGTGGCCCACGCGCGAACATGCCCGCAAGGTATTGTTGCTGGCGGGCTGTGTACAGCCCGCGATGATGCCGCGCATCAACTACGCCACAGCCCGCGTGCTGGATGCGGCAGGCGTGCAGACCGTGATTGCAGGCAACGCCGGCTGCTGCGGCGCGGTGAAGTTTCACTTGAACGACCAAGAAGGCGGCAAGGCGCAGATGCGCGCCAATATCGATGCATGGTGGCCGCTGGTTGAAAGTGGCTCGGTCGAGGCGATTGTGATGAACGCATCAGGCTGCGGTGCCACCGTCAAGGAATACGGCCACCTGCTCAGTCACGACGCCCAGTACGCCGACAAGGCTGCGCGCATCAGTGCACTAACCCGCGACCTCAGCGAGCTGCTGCCGCAAATGTTGCCCGAGCTGGTAGACAAGTTAAAAGGCCAGATCAGCACACCCAAGGCTGCCGTGGCTTACCACCCGCCCTGCACGCTGCAACACGGCCAAAAACTGCGCGGCGGAGTGGAAGGCGCTTTGCGCGAGCTGGGTTTTGACGTGCGCATAGCGCGCACCGAGTCACACCTGTGCTGCGGCTCAGCCGGTACCTATTCGGTGTTGCAACCCGAAATCTCGCAGCAGCTGCGCGAGCGCAAAATTGCCGCCCTAGATGAGCCTTTTGCGCCCGCCAAGCCTGCCGCCATTTTGTCTGCCAACATGGGCTGCATCATGCACCTGCAAAACGGCACCGAGGTACCGGTGATGCACTGGGTGGAGCTGCTTGACCAGTCTTTGAGCGCTGCTTGAAGGCGGTTTGACACCCCCGTTTGGCACTGCAGTTTGCAATGCTGGCATGATTAGTGGTTTTTCTCCTTTAAGCCCACGGGCTTTGCCATGACTGAAATCGTGTCTGAACCACAAGCCCCACAGGCAACCCCCCAAAATTCTCAGCAGGACCAGCAAGCTGGTTCGCGCTCGCGCCGCGGTGGCCAAAGCCGTCAGCCTCAACAGGCTGGCCAGCAAGCCCCACGCCCGCTCAACCCTTTGCTAGAGCAATTAGCCCAGTGGCACCCAGCCCTGTTTGGCGAGCAGCTCGTGCCCTTCAAGCGCGGCATTTTTGAAGACCTTCAAGCCGCTCACCCCGAGCTGGAAAAAGAAGCGCTCAAGACCGCCCTGCAGCAGCACACCCGCTCCGGGCGCTATTTGGCAGCCATGGCTAGCGGCCAGCAGCGCCATGACCTAGACGGCCAACCTGTGGAAGCGACTTTGCCCGAGCATGTGCACCACGCGCTGATCGAAGTCTTTCGCCGCCGCCAACAGCGCACGCCTGAAGACCTGACACCGAAGCTGCGCAACCGCATCGTCATCGCCTATGAAGCCTCTGGCCTCACCCGCGAAGAATATGCCGAGCGCGTGCAAAGCCGTGACGAAAAGACCAATGCTCTGGTTGCCGAGGCACTGGCGGAAGCCGATGCCCGCGCCGCCAAGGATGAAGCGCTGCTGCGCTCCTTCGAGCTCAGCGGTCAGTCGTCGGAGCAGGAATTTGCCGAGATGTACGGCATGAACCCCCGCTACGTCGCTCAGCAGCTCGAACGCGCCCGCCGCCGCCAGCCCGCCGCGTAAACAGCCTTCGGCTCATCGCAAAAGCGACCTTGCCCTGTTATGGGCCAGGTCGCTTTATTTTTGGCGAGCCCGGCCCAGCGCCGCAAGCAAGGCTGCAGCCATGATGAGTGCGCCGCCAGCTAACGTGCGCATGGATAGTGCTTCATGGGCAATGAGCACCGCAGAAACGCTGGCAAAGACCACCTCGCTCAACATCACGATGGAGGTAATGCTCGAAGGCAGATGCGCCGCGCCAAACTGCAGCGCCCAGTTACCCAGCACCAGCAATACCGCCATGCCTAGCGCCACCATCAGCCAATTGGCGTCAAAGGCCGGAAAGTTCGGCACTCCCCCCATGCAACTGGTCACAAGTGCCACCGCCAAGCCCATACTCATGCAACCCGCAAACATGGCCAGCATGCGAGCCTGCGTTGGAATGCTTTGAAAGCGGCGCAGCAGCACATTGGTCAGCGCAAACATAAAGCCGCCAAACACGGCCAGCGCATCAGCCAAGGACAGACCGGCAAACAAGCCGGTCAATGATGCATCAGCCGGCAACAGCACCAGTATCACGCCGCCAAATGCCAGCAACAGGCGCAGCAAGGCCGTAGATGTGGGGCGCTCGCCCAGCAGCTTCCAAGCCAGTAGCACCGCCCACGCAGGCATGAGATAAAACAGCAAGATGACGCGCACCACGTCGCCCACGGTAACGGCCCAGTTGAAGGCCACGTTGTTCATGCCAGAGCTGGCGGCCAGCAAGATCAGCACAGGGTATTGCCAAGCCATCTTGAGCGCTTGAGGGCGCAGCGCAACAAGGCCTATCAACACCAGCGCATACATAAAGGCAGTAGCCCACAGCGGGTGCAGACCCGCGTCGTGCATTAGCCGAAACGGCCACCATGACAGCCCCCAAATGAAAGCATTGATCAGCAAGGCAAAGATGGGAAGTGGACTATGCATAAAAAATGCTTCTAGTGCTTATCAATCAAGCACTAGAAGCTATCAATTTTGAACTTAGGCAGCCACAGTGCTGCGAATTTCAGTGGTGATCGTTGCGGGCAATTCCCAGCAATTTTTCCACTTCGGCAGGGTGCTTTTTGCAGTTACTCCAGTGCCAATAACCGATCAGCATCATGGTGCCCGCCACAATCAGGCCAAACACCGTAATGGCGCCAAAAGCCGACATGCCCATCTTGGTCGACAAGCTGTAAAGCCCACCCATGGCCAAAATAGCCAGTTGCTCATTGAAGTTTTGCACCGCAATCGAGCGACCCGAACCCATGAGGTTGTGTCCGCGGTGCTGCAGCAGTGCGTTCATGGGCACCACCAAAAAGCCGCCCAGTCCACCCAGCAAGATTAGGAAAGGCACCGCTACCCAGAGGTGGTCGATAAAGATCATGCCCACCACGAGTACGCCCATGAGCACCCCCATGGGGATCACGCGTGTGGCGTTATCTAAGCGCATGCGCATCGATGCGAGCACCGCACCCACGGCCGTACCAATAGCCACCACACCCACCAGCGCTGAGGCTTGGGTGGTGCTGTAACCCAAGGCCACACCGCCCCACGCCAACACGATGTAACGCAAATTGCCTGAAGCACCCCAGAACAGCGTGGTTGTGGAAAGCGAAATCTGGCCCAGCTTATCGCTCCACAGACGCTTGTTGCAGCGCCAGAAGTCTGGCAACAGGCTTAGCAAGTTGCCAAACAGGCTTTTGCTCGGGTCTTCACGCAGCGGGCGCAGCGCTGTGCCTGTCAGCGGAATATGCAGATTGAACCAAGCGGCAATCACATAAAACACGATCAGCACCGCAATTGCCGCTTCGGCAGGGGTGTCCACACCGGTGTCGAAATACGGGAAATCCAGCGCCAGCAGATGTTGAGAGATGAAAGGCCCAACCAACTGGCCGCCCACAAGCACGCCCAAGATGATGGAGGTGATAGTCAGCCCCTCAATCCAGCCATTGGCCTTGACCAACTGGGACGAGGGCAGCAGCTCCGTCAAGATGCCGTACTTGGCCGGCGAATAAGCCGCCGCACCCAACCCGATTACCGCATAAGCAATCAAAGGGTGATGGCCAAAGAGCATCATCAAACAGCCAACAACCTTGATGCCGTTGCTGATGAGCATGACCCGGCCCTTGGGCATGGCGTCGGCGAATGCGCCCACAAAAGGTGCCAGAACCACATAGAACAGAGCGAACATAGGCACCAAGGCAGCACGCTGCCATTCAGGGGCACCATTGGCGCGCAACAGCTCAACAGCGGTCACAAACAAGGCGTTGTCTGCCAGCGAGCTGAAAAACTGCGCTGACATGATGGTGTAGAAACCGCGCTTCATGAATTAGCTGTAAATGGCATCGGCTGAGCCGACGTCAATTAAATAAGACCCAGTGGCAAGTGACTGGCGGTTATATCACGCAGGCTTAGGCTAGCAGTGCCAGAATCCCAAAGATCTGATTGAGAAAAGCCATGCCCCGTCCCATTATTGCCACCATTCACCCTGAAGCCGTTCGCCACAATCTGGCAAAAGTGCAGCAAGCCGTACCCGATGCCAAGTTGTGGGCCGTGATCAAAGCCAACGCTTATGGTCACGGTATTGAAAACGTATTTGAGGGCCTGAGAGCGACAGACGGCTTTGCCATGCTGGACCTTGATGAAGCCCAGCGCGTGCGCAATCTGGGCTGGCGAGGCCCTATTTTGCTACTTGAAGGCGTCTTCGAGCTGCGTGATCTGGAAATTTGCTCGCGCCTTGGTCTGTGGCACGCAGTTCACTGCGACGAGCAAATCGACTGGCTGGCCGCGCACAAAACGCAAATTGGCCACCGCGTATTCCTCAAAATGAACAGCGGTATGAACCGGCTGGGCTTTACGCCCGAGCGTTTTCGTGCGGCCTATGCCCGCCTCAATGCGCTCACACAGGTTGAAGAAATTTCCTTCATGACCCACTTCAGTGATGCGGATGTAGCGCATGGCATAGACCACCAGCTCAAAACGTTCCATGAAGTCACGCTGGACCTGCCTGGCGAGCGCAGCATCAGCAACAGCGCCGCAACCTTGCTGCACGGCGCTGAAAGCGATGTGCGCTGCGACTGGGTGCGCCCCGGCATCGTTCTGTACGGCAGCTCGCCCGACTTCCCTGCCCACGATGCAGCGCACTGGGGGCTGGAGCCCACCATGACGCTGTCCTCAAAAATCATAGCTACGCAAGATCTGGCTGTGGGCGACACCGTGGGCTACGGCTCAAACTTTGAATGCAAAGAGCCGCTGCGCTTGGGCGTCGTGGCCTGCGGTTATGCAGATGGCTACCCGCGCGTGTGCCCCACAGGAACGCCCGTGCTGGTCGAGGGTGTGCGCACCCGCACGCTGGGCCGCGTCAGCATGGACATGATGGCCGTAGACCTGACGCCCATCCCCCAAGCCAAGGTTGGCAGTGAAGTCACGCTATGGGGCCGAGCCCGCAATGGCGCAGTGCTGCCCATTGATGAGGTGGCTGCCGCCGCAGGCACGCTGAGCTATGAGCTGATGTGCGCTGTAGCCCCCCGCGTGCCCAAGGTGGTGGAAGGCGCGGGCAAATAAGCCCTTAGGCGTGCTTAGATATGCGCTTCAAGCTGCATTCAGAACCACTCTTAGATCGGCCGTTAACGAGAGTTGCGGCCCTTTAGAGCGGCTAACACAACTCAGCAAATCGAAGATTTGCGATTGAGACGAGGCGCGAAGCCGCAGGCAGTACAAGCGTACGACAAGGCGAAGCAACGACGTATCAAGGGTTGTGTTAGCGGCTCTTAGCCTAGCGCCACCACGCGCAGCACCTCGTAGCCATAAGCATCCAGCTTTTTGGTGCCCATGCCGCTCACCCCTTGTAGCGCCTGCAGCGACTGGGGGTTGAGCTCGGCAATGGCTGCCAGCGTGGCATCGTGGAAGATCACATAAGCGGGCAGATTGTGCGACTTGGCAACCTCGGCGCGCCATGCTTTGAGGTTGATGAAGCGCACTTGCGCATCCGGCCCCAAATTGATGGCTGCGGCATTTGCGGCGGACTTCTTGCTCGGCTTTTTACTGCGCGATGCGGCAACGGCTTCGCGCAGCTGTACCTGCACTTCGCCCTTGAGTACGGCACGCGAGCCGGGGGCCAGGCACAGCGTGTCAAACACATGGCCGCTGTTCTCGCTCACCACCTTGTGCAGACCCAACGCACCTGTGGCGAGCAGCTGACGCATCACGGCGCGCAACTGGGGTTCTGTGTAGTCTTTGCCAATACCAAAGGTAGAGATTTTCTCGTGGCCAAGCTGCGCCACTTTGTCCGTTTCTTTGCCACGCAGCACATCCATGATGTGGCCTGCGCCATACGTCAGGTTGCTGGCCTCATGCACGCGAAAGATGGTGGACAGCAGCTTGCGCGCCGCGTCCGTGCCATCCCAAAGGGCTGGCGGCTCCAAGCAGTTGTCGCAGTTGCCGCAGTGGGTGCGGCCCACGGACTGCAGCGGCTTGCCATCCAGATTAGGTTCTTGCCCATAGTCCTCGCCAAAATAGGCCAGCAGGCGTATACGGCGGCAGTCAGTGGCCTCGGCCAGGCCCAGCAGCGCATCGAGCTTGCCGCGCATGACTTGCTTGAACTGCTCTTCAGCGGGGCTCTCGTCAATCATGCGGCGCTGGTTGACGACGTCGGAGAGGCCATAGGCCATCCATGCATCTGCTGGCAAGCCGTCGCGGCCTGCGCGGCCGGTTTCTTGGTAGTAGCCTTCGATGTTCTTGGGCATGTCCACATGGGCCACAAAGCGCACATCGGGCTTGTTGATGCCCATGCCAAAGGCGATGGTGGCACACATCACCACGCCTTCTTCCCGCAAAAAGCGATCTTGATTGTTTTGCCGCGTTTCTTGCGGCAGACCTGCGTGATAGGGCAGCGCGTTGATGCCACTTTGTGCCAGCGTCTGCGCCAGCTCTTCTACGCGCTTGCGCGACTGGCAATAGACCACGCCTGCCTCGCCCTCGTGCTCGCGCTCGATAAAGCGCAGCAGTTGGTTGGTAACGTCTTTTTTCTCGGCAATCTTGTAGCGAATATTGGGGCGGTCAAAGCTGCTGATGAAGTGCTGCGCCTCTTCCAGCTGCAAGCGCTCAATGATGTCGGCACGCGTTAACGCATCCGCCGTGGCTGTCAGCGCAATGCGCGGCACGCTGGCAAAGCGCTGGTGCAGTACCGTCAGAGCCCGATATTCGGGGCGGAAGTCGTGGCCCCACTGGCTTACGCAATGCGCCTCATCAATCGCAAAAAGCGACAGCTTGCCCTGCGCCAGCAGGTCGTCCAGCAAGCCCAAAAAGCGCGGCGTATTCAAACGCTCGGGCGCTACGTAAAGCAAAGTGATGTCGCCGCTTTGCAGGCGCAGTTCAACCTCTTGCGTTTCGTCGTAGCTGAGGGTTGAGTTCAAAAAGGCGGCGCTGATGCCTGCCTCGTGCAGCGCACCGACTTGATCGTGCATTAGCGCAATCAGCGGCGACACCACAATCGTCACCCCATGGCCCAACTCTTGGCGCGCAATGGCGGGAACCTGATAGCACAGCGACTTGCCGCCGCCCGTGGGCATGAGCACCAGTGCATCGCCGCCGTTGATGACATGCGAGACGATGGCCTGCTGCGGGCCACGGAATTGCTCGTAGCCAAAAACGGCTTGCAGAATGGAATGTGCGGAAGACACCGATTACTCTTGAATTTATAGCTATAAGTGCTTGTAGAACATGGACTATCAGCCCATTTACTTCATAAAACAAGCAGCAAAAATATGCGCTTTTGCGCCCCGCTATTGTGCGCCCCGCGCCTGTGAGCCGCACAAACCGGGTTATGAGCTATCCAGTGAAGGCAGGAGGAACCCGCTGCGAAGCAGTTTCGGCACGCGTCTACCGCGCACAATCAAGGGATCTCTCCGTGTGGATCATGAGCTGCCGAAAAAAGGCACAGCACGGGGGCGCAAAAGGTTGCTGATGTCTCAAGAACAATTTCTCAATGAACTGATTTCCACTCTGGGCGCTGATGTGGTGCTGCGCGGCGCCGATGCGCCCGAGCGCTACCACACGGATTGGAGCGGCACGCCGCCCCAATTGCCACTGGCCTTGATTCGCCCCCGCACGACCGAGGAAGTCAGCGCGGCACTACGCCTGTGTTCAGCCCACAAAGTGGGCGTGGTGCCGCTAGGCGGCATGACCGGGCTGGCTGGCGCTGCCACGCCCACACAGGGCGCGGTGGCGCTGTCGCTTGACCGCATGAACAGCATTGAAGACATCAACACCCAGACGGGGCTGATGCAGGTGCAGGCTGGGGTGACACTGCAGGCCGTGCAAGAAGCGGCTGTGGCGCAAGGCATGGTGTTTGGCGTGGATTTGGGTGCGCGCGGCAGCTGCCAAATTGGCGGCAATGTATCGACCAACGCCGGCGGCAACGGTGTGCTGCAGCACGGCATGATGCGCGAGCAGGTGCTGGGGCTGGAGGTGGTGCTGGCCGATGGCTCGGTGCTGCCCATGCTGCGCCCCATGATCAAGAACAACACGGGCTACGACCTCAAGCAGCTCTTCATCGGCGCTGAAGGCACGCTTGGCGTGATCACCCGCGTGCTGCTGCGTCTGCGCCCCACTCCAAAAGCCACGGCAACTACCTTGGTCGCCATGCCTGATTTTGATTCGGCTTTGGCCGTTCTCAAACGCATGCAAGCGCACTTTGGCAACAACGTCGCCGCGTATGAGCTGATGTGGGACAGCTTTGTGCAGGCATCGCTCTCTTGGCTCAAGCTGTCGGCCCCGTTTGCCGAACGCCACCCCATGCTGGCGCTGATCAATGTGGATGGCAAAAACGAAGCGCAGCTGCAGACTGAAATTGAGCAAGTGCTGGAAGAAGCCATGGAGGCGGGCGAGGTGCTGGACGCCATCGTCGCCCAGTCTGTGGCGCAGGCCCAGCAGCTGTGGAAGCTGCGCGAAGCCCCGGCCGAGCTCAACAACAATATGCACCCGGCCATCAACTTTGATGTGAGCCTGCCGCAGGCCGACATTGGCCGTTTTGCGGATGCCTGCGAAGCCGCTTTCACCGCGCGCTGGCCGCAAAAGCATTCGCTGTACTTCGGCCATGTGGGTGACGGCAATCTGCATGTCTCTGTCGATGGCGCCACCGTGAACGGCGAATGCGATGCCGTAGAAGCCGAGCTGTACTGCCTGGTGGGCGAGTTCAAGGGCAGTGTCTCTGCCGAGCATGGCATTGGCCTGCACAAAAAACCGTACCTGAACAACAGCCGCAGCCCTGCCGAAATGGCCGCCATGCGCGCCATCAAACTGGCGCTGGACCCGCTGGGATTGATGAACCCGGGCAAGGTGTTTGAGCTGTGATGAGTGAATCCATGCCACCTTTCATCTTTCATCAAGGTCATGCGCCGCTGCTAATTTCCATGCCGCATACCGGCACCCATGTGCCGGGCGACATAGCCGCCAAGCTCACGCCAGAGGGGCGCGAAGTGCATGACACAGACTGGCATATGCCAGCGCTCTATGACTTTGCCAAGGCGCTGGGTGCCTCCATCCTCATCGCCACGCATTCGCGCTATGTGATCGACCTGAACCGCCCGCCAGATGGTGCCAGTCTCTATCCGGGTCAGAGCGTGACGGGGCTATGCCCTGTTGATGGTTTTGATAGCAAGCCTCTGTATGTGAGCAAGGACTTCGAGCCTGATGAGGCAGAAATCGCTCGCCGCCGCGCGCTGTACTGGCAGCCCTACCACGCGCAGCTACGCGCTGAGCTGGACCGTATCAAGCACCAGCATGGCGTGGCCATGCTATGGGATGCGCACAGCATCCGCTCGGTACTGCCGCGTTTTTTTGAAGGCAAGTTGCCTGATATGAACTTGGGCACGGCTGACGGCAAGAGCTGCGATCCTGCTCTGGCCCAGCAACTGCAGGACATTGCGCAGCAAGCACCCAGCCACACCAGCGTTCTCAACGGACGCTTCAAAGGTGGCTACATCACGCGCAACTACGGCCAGCCTGAGCAGTGCTTTCACGCGGTGCAGCTGGAGATGACGCAGTCGAGCTATATGCAAGAGCAGATGCCGTTTGACTACCTGCCAGAGACTGCGGCGCGCATTCAGCCCACCATGCAGCACCTGCTGCAGGCCGTGTTGGCGTTTGCACAGAGCCAGCGCTGCCCTACTAGCTGATCAGCGATGATGGCGCCATGAGCCTGCCGCAGTTCGAGCCCGAAGCCCAGCCGCCCGAAATCATTGACGAGGGCGCTGTGCTGCTGCGCGGCTTTGCAGCGGCGTCAGAGCTGCGCTGGATTGAGGCGGTTCAAGCCTTGCAGGCGCAGGCATCGTTCAGGGTCATGCAGGTTCCCGGTGGCAAGTCCATGTCGGTAGCGATCACCAATGCAGGTGACTGGGGCTGGGTGTCTGATCTGCAGGGCTACCGTTACAGCGCCGTCGATCCTCTGACTGGCAAAGCCTGGCCTGCCATCCCTGCCTTTTTGCATGAACAGGCGGTGGCAGCTGCCGCTGCGGCCGGTTGTTCGGACTTTGCGCCGGATGCTTGCCTGATCAACCGCTACCAGAGCGGTGCCCGAATGGGCCTGCACCGCGATCAGGATGAGGCCGACTTTTCTGCGCCCATCGTTTCCGTCTCACTCGGTTTGCCCTGCACCTTTCTCTGGGGCGGGTTGGCGCGTCAGAACCCCATCAAGCGTTTTGTGCTGACCCATGGCGATGTGGTGGTCTGGGGCGGGCCTTCGCGGCTGGTGTTTCATGGCGTCAGCCCGCTCAAGGATGGCTTGCATCACCTGCTGGGCAGCGAGCGCTGGAACCTGACGTTTCGCATGGCCAAGCGCAGGCTCTGAGCTTCGCTACCCGGCAAGCCTGCCATCTGCATGGGCGCGGACACGCGGGCAATGCCCGGCTGGCCTGCAGACCCCGCCAGCTTTCCTACAATGGCGGTCTATGAGCCAGCTGCACACCACCCCCGCCTACACCCGAGCCCAGGACCTGCCTGCCACGCTTGCCAAGCGCCTTGTCATTCTGGACGGTGCCATGGGCACCATGATTCAGCGTTTCAAGCTGGGCGAGGCCCAGTACCGCGGCCAAGGCTATGCCGGTGCCGATGGTGCGGGCGACCGCTTCACGGACTTCGCCTACGACGTCAAGGGCAACAATGAGCTGTTGTCGATCACTCGCCCCGATGTGATCAGCGACATCCATGAAAAATATTTGGCCGCTGGTGCCGATCTGATCGAGACCAACACCTTTGGTGCGACCACGATTGCGCAGGATGACTATCACATGGCCGATCTGGCCTATGAGATGAACCTGAAAAGCGCCCAGCTGGCCCGCGCGGCTTGCGACAAGTACAGCACGCCCGATCACAAGCGCTATGTGGCCGGCGCTCTGGGCCCCACGCCCAAGACTGCCTCCATCAGCCCCGATGTGAACGACCCTGCGGCGCGAAACGTCACGTTTGAATCGCTGCGCAAAGCCTATCTGGAGCAGACGCTGGCGCTGATCGAAGGCGGCTCGGATGTGATTTTGGTCGAGACGATTTTCGACACCTTGAACGCCAAGGCCGCTTTGTTTGCGGTCGATGAAGCGTTTGAGCAAACCGGCGAGCGCCTGCCCATCATGATCAGCGGCACGGTGACCGATGCTTCGGGCCGTATCCTGAGCGGCCAGACCGTGACCGCCTTCTGGCACAGCGTGCGCCATGCCAATCCGCTGTCCATTGGCCTGAACTGCGCGCTGGGTGCCACGCTGATGCGCCCCTATGTGCAAGAGCTAGCCAAGGCTGCGCCTGATACCTTCATCAGCTGCTACCCCAATGCTGGCCTGCCCAACCCCATGAGCGATACCGGCTTTGACGAAACGCCCGAGATCACCAGCCGCTTGGTGCATGAGTTCGCGGCAGAAGGCTTGGTCAACATCGTGGGCGGCTGCTGCGGCACCACGCCTGACCATATTGGCGCCATTGCCAAGGCCATGGAATCGACTCCAACGCGTCGCCTGTTCTACCCTGCTGAAGCCTGATTTCAGACATCAAACAAGGCTTTCTCGCTTTGTTTGCATAAACGAGCAGCTCATTTTTCAGTAGCAATCATCAGTCGTGTGAACCGCTTGGGCACAATGGCAAGCATCCATCGCGAACGGCTCGGCTTTTGATTGCCTTCATGACTGCGCCCCTCCTACCTCTTGCGGCTAACACCGCTCCAGCCATAACAGCCCCCACAGCGGTCACTCCTGTAGCGGGGCCGACAGCCATCGCCTCTGGGTTTGCTGCAGCGGTACAAGCCGCACCCGCCGCCAATGCAGCTAGCCCCGCTAATTCCGCCAGTACTTCAGGACCTGTCGCAGCCACACCCAGCGTCACCACAGCCCAGTGGTCACCGCAGGCGCTGCAAAATCTGCGATTGCAGGCGTTTGAGCAGCTCATTGCTCAACTGGCCTTGCAAGTGCAAGCCAGGCCCAGCGCAAATCCTGCCAACTGGCCGGCACACGGTTTGCCTGCGGCCACCATGCAATGGCTGCAGCAACTCCTGAGCAACTTGCAGGTTCAAGTTCCGGGCGCTTTACCCACCCTGCAACCTTTGCAATTGCTGGCCGCACAGCCGGGCTCGCCCGCCCTGATGCAAGCATTGGTGAATGCGGCCAATGGCGCATCCACCGGCTCGGGCCTTTCCTCGGCCATGCAAACAGCCGCAGCGCTGTCATCGACTACGGCAGCGGCTTTGCAAACGAGCAACGCTACAGGGCAAATGGCTACGCCCGGTATAGCCGATGAGCGCGCCAGTGCGGGCAAACTGCCAGTACTGCAAAACTGGTGGGTTCAACAAGGCAGCCTTCTCACGCCGCAAGGCGAGCGCGGTTTTTCGATCACGCTACAAGTGCCAAGCCATTGGGCACAGACCATGGGGGCAGCCGTGATCGGCAGCGCCAGCGCTGCACAAAGCACACCGCAAAGTGGCTTTGCCCCCACGTCAACAGGCCTGCGCATGCCGTGGCCTGAAGGCAGCATGCCCCCACCGTCGGGGCCCTTAGCCTTGGTGCTACAGGCACAGGGCGCCCCTGCCAGCCAGCGCACCAGTGCTTTGCTTTGGCTAGATTTGCAAACAGCCCCCCATGCACCCGCCAGCAGCGCCGCACTGCCTGTGACATCGCCGGCACCGGCGCTTGCACAAGAGATGCAGCAAGTGCTGCAAAACAAGGCCGACCCATGGCTGCTCATGTCCGCTGCTCAAGCGGCCAATGCGTTTGCTCTGACGCGTCCACCGCTAGGCGAGCACCGCTCTCATCTATGCACCACCGAGGGCTGCCAATACCAAGGGCGCGCGCCTTGCGCACAGCCGTTTTGCACGGAGATGAATCGCATCTGGGCTAGCACGCGCATGGAGCCGATCTGACTTAAACCGGCAAAGCATGGTGCGCAGGACATTGAATGGCCCGCCCCCAGCCCGGCTGTGGTGAGTTCCACCCCATTGGAGCGCGATATTCGATGGGTCTTGGCGAGTTCTAAAAGCTTGCCCCACCGCTGCCCCCAGTTCGCGCCTTCAACACGCACTTCCCATGTAGTAAGTCTTTCAGCCCAAATGACCGAAAACTCTAACAATGGCTACTGGAAAACCCTTTCCCTAGGTAGTCATGGCAAACCGTCGTTTTGAAAGTAGGAATGATCTGACTCAATATTGAGCAATATCGCCGAGTAAAAAAGGTTTCCGTCAATACACAAGCGTTTGATTCACGCGCATAGAAACAATTTGAATCATCTCTTTCTATGACTTTCCAAAAATAAAATAAAAGTCAATACGTAAAAGCGTATGCATTTTTAGAATTCCGTTTTAGCAATGGAAATGTAAATGCAGCGTTTAAATGCAACAGGCATCGCCATCTTGGGCGCCGCTGTTTTGGTATTGAGTGGTTGCGAAGGTGAACCTTTAGAAAAAGCATCCACAGGTTCGAACAGCAATGGCCCTAGTTTGGTCGCAGCGCCCACGCCCCCAGCGCCTGCATTGGAGGATCCGACAACGCCACCCGATCCGGTAGAAGAAAAAGAACTCGCCCTTCCCGGCAACAGTGCTGGCCCGGATCTACCCGTCACTGGCAGCCCCTCAACCGGTAGCCCTTCGACTACACCCCCTTCCACCGGTAGCCCTTCGACGACCCTGCCCTCCACCGGCAGCCCTTCCACTACCCTCCCCTCCACCGGTAGCCCCTCCATTACCCTTCCCTCTACCGGCAGCCCCGGCTTAGGTAATGTTGTGCTGCCCCCGCCAACTCTGGGCTCCGGCAACGGTAATTCGGGCAGCAAGCCCACCTATCCAGAGTTGACCGACGCCAAATATTCAGCGCCGAATGCCTTGGGCTTTTACGACAAAGATAAGACGGGCCAAGTGCGCGCGGTGCGCAACGATCTGGGCGGCAGCTTGCCCGGCATGGTGCAGTTCGCCCAAAGCCACACGATGGATCCGTCTGGCAATTCCGCCAAGAACATGCCAACGCTCACCACAGAGCGCGAAGCATTGCTGCTGATTACGCCCGATCCTACGCTGCCAGATGTGGAAGCGATGACGGTGTCGGTCTCGGTTAACGGCGTGAGCATGGGAAATCTACCCATGCGCCACCCCAACGAGATTTTCCGCTCCGACTACAACAACAATGACGGTCGCCCCGACTATGTGTACTCGCGCCGCGCATGGTCTGCCGTGCTGCCGTGGAACTGGGTTAAGCCGGGCATGGAGTTGCGCGTAAGCGATTCCAAAAGTCGCTCTGGCACGTTGGCTGCCAAAGCCATTGAGTTCGCAGCTCCTGGTGAATTGGTGGTGCACAGCATTCAATTAGGCATGCTGACCGATCCGCCCAAAAATGACAATGACCACTGGCTGCTGAGCCAGCCGGCCAAAGGTGCAACGGATTACTTCCAAACCATTCCCGCCGCGAAGCTGACTGTGGCCTCATACGAGCCCGTCAAGCTGCCCAAGGTCATGGTGTCCAACGGCACCATTTATGACACCAGCAGCGCAACCGAGGGCAATGTGTATGGCGGTGACATGCGCGGGGACACCGCCAAGTCCACTTTCAGCATCGGCATCAACATGGCCAACTGGGGCGTGACCAGCTCGGACATGCAGTCCCAGCATCAACCTCAGGTCACCCAAAGTGCGGTGGCTCACCACGCAGCGGGCATGTACACCAATGGCCGCCAAAGCCATGGCTTGAGCGGCGGCGGTGCCATCTTGACGCTCTACGCCACCAAGGGCAACGAGTTCAGCCATGAGATCGGCCACCATTACGGACTGGGTCACTTCCCCGGTCAGAGCGGTGACAACTACTTCTGGGCCGGTCACCACCATGACAGTGGTTGGGGCTTCATCGGCTACCGCAAGCGCATGCGAGCCAATCTGCACTGGAGCCGAGTCAAGACAGGGGGCATGGGAGGCATGCCCGTGTTTGAGGACACCTACAGCTTTGGCACCGATGCCATGGCGGGCGGTCACTACTCCAGCTCGCTGTCCAACTACACCCACTACACCGGCTACAGCACGAAAAACAAGATTCAGCCCAGTCTGGACAAGCCGGTGCCTAGCGCTACCTCCCCTTCGGGTTACCTGAAGTGGAATGCCACAACACAAGTGATGGAGCCGTTCACGCCCACGATCCCCAACCAAAACTTGGTTTGGTACAACAGCCCTAACGGCAAGTTCTTGGCTCCGCGCTTGCATGGTGTGCCCGTCATCACTTTGCTGGGGGGCTACGACCCGCAAACGAACAAGGCCATCTTGTACCCGGCCGCACGTAGCAACTGGGGCAACGTCTTTACGCTACCCACTACGGCGGCCAACACCACTGAGCCGCGCCAATGCTGGTTGGATGTGAGCTTTGCCAACCAGCCCGTGCAACGCATTGCAGTGGCGGGCAAGCGAATGGGCGGCACACGCCCAAACAAGCTGCACGTGAATTTGGCGCAAAGCGAGAACCCCACACAGGCCACACTCAGCTGCCAAACCGCCGCAGCAGCGCCCGAGGTGCTGTATACGCTGGATATCCCCCAGAACCTGCCCCCTATGGCACCAGCCGTGGTGGTAGGCAAGGAGGCTGGCTACAGCGCCATTCGCAAGGTAGAGTTGCCTGAGCTGCAAACCGCTTTGTTGTCACTGGCCAGCAAAAGCGTGCTGACACTCAGCCCCAACCAGCAACTGCTGCTCGATAGTCACTCAGACCATGCCGCAGATCTGAGCTCAGCAGCGCGCACACAGTTGAGCCGCTACACCACGCAGCAAAGCAGCGTACAGCGCTTGAACAACTGGATCGGCACCTACGCCACCCAGCTAGAGCAGAACACTGAAGGTGCGCAAGCAGCTTTGCTGACTTTGATTCAGAAGGTGGGGATGGAAACCAAGCCTCTGATTCCGGCCGCTCAGTCTTTGAAGATGTCTAACGGCAATTGCTTGCAAAAGACCGAAACGGGTATCCGTGTAGCAGCCAAAAGCCTATGTACTGGCGCTATCAACGAGCAATGGATTCTGGACAGCCGCGGCAGTATCCGTAGCCGTGCGGACTTGAGCCAGTGCCTGACGGATCAAGGTGGCTCCAACGACATCAAGCTCTCCAGCTGCAACATCCGCAGTGACGCCCAAGTCTGGGACACCAGCGACAACAAGAGCATCAAGCGCGGTGGTCGTTGCATGGACTTGCACAGTGGTTACCTGACCAACAATGTGGGGCGTTTGATCACTTATAACTGCACCAATGGTGCCAATCAGCAATGGTCTGGCCTGGTTCAGGGCAGCAGCATGGTGATGACACTGCTGGACAGCAGCAAGGTACGTTATCTGGAGCCTTTGCTGAAGTTGCAAACCAGCACCGGCGTACAGACCCAAACCCACTAAGGCACGAAGGCCACGCATCATTGCGTGGCTGCCGTAACCGCAAAGCCGCAGCACCTCAGGGTGGCTGCGGCTTTTTTGTGTGTGGGTGACTTTGCTAGCCGTCACCAAGGCCTGTTGAGGTTGACTCGCACTCGCGAAGAATGCGGCCCTAGAAACATCAGATTTGATAGCTATTAATGCTTATGGATAGGTGGCCTGAAGTCGGAATTGCATTAACCGTGACGAAAATCTCTCAAAAAAACCGCTCACCACACCTGCGACTGGCATAGAACCTGCTTGCTCCCTTAGCAAAACAAACACACAGGGAGAAAATGCATGGAATTGGTGCCATTAACTGCCATAGACAAGGCAGATACCGCGTGGGTGATGATGTCAGCAGCGCTGGTGCTACTGATGAGCTTGCCGGGGGTTGCGCTGTTTTATGCAGGAATGGTGCGGCGCAAGAATGTGGTGAACACGCTGGCCGCCGTCTTTGCCGTGGCTTGCATTGTCACGCTGACCTGGTTTGGCATCGGCTACTCATTGGCCTTTACGGCCGACTCTCCTTGGCTGGGTAATCTCAGCCGCGCTTGGTTTGCCTCTTTGCATATTGACGTTAAACGCAATGTGCTCTCCGTCAGTCACCTCGCCCCACACTTGCCTGAGGCCGCTTATGCCTTGTTTCAAGCGGCGTTCGCCATCATCACCACATCAGTGATTGTGGGTGCCGTGGTGGAGCGCATGAGCTTTGCGGCCCTGCTGCTATTTGCTGCGCTGTGGAGCGTGCTGGTCTATGCACCCATTGCTCACTGGGTATGGGAAAGCGGTGGCTGGTTGAACCAATTGGGTGCACTGGACTTTGCAGGTGGCGCTGTGGTGCATGTGAATGCCGGCGTGGCAGCGCTGGTCTGCGCTTTTATGCTGGGGCGCAGGCGCGGCTATGGCCAAGAGGCATTTGAGCCCAATAGCTTGGGCTGGACAGCCATGGGCACAGCCCTGTTGCTGTTTGGTTGGTTTGGCTTCAATGCAGGCTCGGCCTTGTCGGCAGATGGGCGTGCGGCACTGGCTTTTGTCGTTACGTTAGTGGCAGCCGCTGCAGGCGGGCTGTCATGGTTGTTAGTCGAGTGGTTGATGCGCGGTGCGCCCACCTTGCTGGGCATGCTCTCCGGCATGGTGGGGGGTTTGGTAGCAATTACTCCGGCAGCCGGGTTTGTGCAGGTGGGCAGTGCGGGGTGGATTGGTTTGATTGCCGGCGCTGTCTGCTTTTGGGGTGCAACCTGGCTTAAGCGCCGTTTGGGTGCCGATGACTCACTGGACGTATTTGGCGTTCATGGCGTAGGCGGCATCGTGGGTTCGATCTTGACGGCTATTTTTGCGGACCCTCTGATTGCAGGCACTGGAGCCACCGTTCTCAATCAACTGATTGCCGTGCTGGCTATTGCGGCTTACAGCGCTGCAGGCACAGCCTTGATCTTGCTACTGATTGGTGTGTTGATGCCGCTGCGGGTGGAAAAAGCGCAGGAAATGGAAGGACTGGACATCAGCTTGCACATGGAGCGTCAGCACTAAGAACTGCTCTAAATTGGACCGAGGTTTAACCGAGGGAGGTTGTATGGAGGAAAGCGAAAGATTAGCCATTGCCGCGCACCTACATGTGGTGATGCGCCGAAAAATGGGCCGGGTCACGGATACCGAGTGGATGGCAGGCAATCAGGCTTACGCCATGGCGATGGTGGCTTTGGCGCTGGCTCATGCAAATGAGAAGGCTGACGAAGAAATGGCACGCTTGGCGCATCGGCTTGAGCAAAGCTGGACAGGAGAAAACCCAGGCTCAAAAACGCTCTCAACAGAAGCTGTCACATCGACAAGTGAAAGCTTTGTCACCAGCCGTGCAGCGGAGATGCTGCGCACTTCTGCACGGTATATCGGCGGCCTGCGCTAAGAGCGGCGAACACAACCCAGCAAACCGACGGTTTGCGTTAGCGGCTCTAAGGCGCTGCAAAAGCACAAAGCTGGCCCATGGCCAGCTTTGTGCAGGTTTACAGACCCAGTATTTTGGCCACGTAATCCGCATCCTTGTCGCCACGGCCAGACAGGTTGACGAGGATATGCTGATCCTTGCCCAGCTTGGGCGCTTCACGCATGGCCCAAGCCACTGCGTGGGCGCTTTCCAGCGCAGGAATAATGCCTTCCACGCGCGACAGTGTCATGAAGGCGTTGAGGCACTCCTTGTCGTCCGCAGATTGGTAATCCACGCGGCCAATGTCTTTTAAATAGCTGTGCTGTGGGCCCACGCCGGGGTAGTCCAAACCCGAGGCAATGCTGTGCACCGCTGCCGGTTCGCCCTCTGCGTTTTCCAGCACATAGCACTGCATGCCGTGAATGGCGCCGGGCTTGCCCATGGTGAGGGTGGCCGCGTGGCGACCTGGCTTGTCAACGCCTTCACCAGCAGGCTCTACGCCCACCAGATGCACGGACTCATCGTTCAAAAATGCCGTGAAGATACCCATGGCATTGCTGCCGCCGCCCACACAGGCTGCAACATGGTCGGGCAGCTTGCCGTGCTTGTGCTGAAACTGCTCACGCGCCTCACGGCCCACAATGGATTGGAAGTCGCGCACCATCATGGGGAAGGGATGGGGGCCCACAACGGAGCCAATGGCATAGATGGTGTTGACAGGGTCTTGCAGATACACCTCAAAGGCGCTGTCCACCGCCTCTTTGAGCGTTGCCGCACCGCGGGTGACAGGCACTAGCGTGCAGCCCAGAATGCGCATCTTGGTGACATTAGGGTGCTCTTTTTCAATGTCTACCTGCCCCATGTGAATTTCGCAGGGAATGCCCACCAGCGCACAGGCCGTCGCCAGCGCCACACCGTGTTGACCGGCGCCAGTTTCAGCGATGACTTTTTTCTTGCCCATAAACTTGGCCAGCAGTGCCTCGCCCAAGCAATGGTTGATCTTGTGCGCGCCGGTGTGGTTCAGGTCTTCACGCTTGAGATGGATCTGCGCGCCGCCCAACTGATCCGACAAACGCTTGGCGTGAAAGATCGGGCTGGGGCGACCCACATAGTCGGCAAACAGCGAGGCCAGCTCATCTTGAAAATCTTGGCGTTTGACGATCTCTTCGTAGGCGACAGATATTTCATCCATGCATTTTTTCAGCTCGGGCGGAACCAGCTGGCCGCCATAGGGGCCGAAGAAACCATTGGCATCAGGCATGACCTGTGGGTTAAGTGTCATGACGCATGTCTCCTTTTATGTTTTGCAGCAAAGCTGACTTCATATCACAGAGCGGTTGGCAAGCATTTGCAGGAAAGCCCAGATGAAATATGAAGAAAAAATGGATGTAGTCCTTTATTGAAAAGGACTTACAGCTATTGTTTTGATATTACTAGCAAGGACGTCATGAGCTGAAACACAATATCGGCATGAAAGCCAGCTCCGCCCGCGACATTGTTTTTGTCCACGCCATGGAAACCGCAGCACCTCATGAGGCGCTGCCCACGCCTGAGCGCTGCACTGCCATCACGCAAGAGTGCCTGCACGCTCAGGGCGCGGCCAAAGGGGGTGCTCGCACCGCCTTTGAAAATTTTTTACAAGAGCGTGCCAAACGCATCCTTTCAGCGGCGCAACTGCCCGCGGATATTCGCGCCTTGGCGCTGCAAAGTGCAGGTGTTTCGCGCTGGATGATGCTGGCTGTTTTACTGGGCGGCTTTGCGCTGGGTTTTGCGGGGCATGCTATTACCGACCCGCACCGCGTGGACCTACTCTCACCCTCGTTGATTGGCATTGTTGTGTGGAATGTACTGGTCTATGCGCTGCTGCTGGTGAGCTGGCTGCGAAGACTTATTAAGCGCAAAAACATCGTGATTTCAGCGCTGGAGCCGGCACAGGAAAAAAGCAATCCAGCACCGCAAGTTGCGACAGACCCCAGCGGCTGGATGCAAAAGCTACAGGCCAAAAAATGGAATGTTTCGCGCGGCACGGGGCTGCGAAAAATGGCGCTGAATTTTGAGCGCAACTGGTGGCAAATCAACCAGCGACCTCGCCGTGCGCAGTGGGCTGTAGCCATCCACCTTGGCGCTGCCATGCTGGCGCTGGGTGCGCTGGCATCGTTATGGGTCACGGGGCTGACCAAGGCCTATCAGGTGGGTTGGGAAAGCACGTTTCTGTCTCCCTCTGCGGTTCAGACTTGTTTGAATATTTTGTTTGCCCCCGTGCAAAATATTCTGGGTATGGCGCCTTGGTCCTTGGGTGAAATCACAGCGCTGCAAGGCTGGTCAGCCAGCAATGCGGCGATTGATACCGCTGATGTGGGTCAGCGCTGGGTGCAGCTCTACAGCATGCTCTTAGCCGTGGTGGTGATTGCTCCGCGTCTGGTCTTGGCTTTGTGGCAAGGCATCAAAGTTTGGTGGTTCAACCAGCATCTGGCGCTGCCACTGCAGCAAGCCTATTTTCAAAAATTGCATCGTGACTGGGCAGGTCGATCGACTGCTTTGCAGGTGCAGCCCTATAGCCTCGATATCGCGCCTGAGCGAGAGGCTGCTTTGCGCAGCCATGTCGCGCAAAACTATGGCGCAGGAGCGCTGCTCACATTGCTGCCCACGCTGACGTATGGTTCCCCTTTGCCCGATATGTTGTCTCGTGATGCACAGCCCATTTTGTTGCTCAACTTAGCCGCTACGCCTGAGGCAGAAATTCATGGCGCGCTGCTCGCGCAGGTTCTCCATCTGTGGGGCACGCAGGCGGATGTCTGGCTTTTGGCAGCGGACTTCCATGCGCGCAACACAGGAGCGCCGGCGCGCATACAAGAGCGTGAGCAGTTGTGGAAGGGCTTTGTGCGCAGCGCAGGTCTGAATGCCACCATCGTGCCCGCAGCAGGAGTTTGATGATGAATGACAACAACGATCAGCTGCTTAGCGACAACAGCATTCAGTGGTGCCTGCTT
Source organism: Comamonas sp. Y33R10-2 (assembly GCF_019355935.1). Taxonomy (NCBI): domain Bacteria; kingdom Pseudomonadati; phylum Pseudomonadota; class Betaproteobacteria; order Burkholderiales; family Comamonadaceae; genus Comamonas; species Comamonas sp. Y33R10-2. The sequence continues at coordinate 2,753,549 of NZ_CP079925.1, read as the reverse complement.
TCGCACACCAATATTGGCAAGACCACGCTGACGCGAACCCTGATGGCCGACGATGTGGGAGAGATTGCCGATGCTGCCCATGTGACCAGTCAATCCAAGCGCTATTTGCTACAACAAACGCAGCAAAGTGATGAGCTGTGGCTTTGGGATACGCCAGGTTTTGGTGACTCTGTCAGGTTGTACGAGCGCCTGCGCCAACAGGGCAATCCGCTGGGCTGGTTTCTCAGCAATGTCTGGGACCGTTGGCGCGACAAGCCCTTCTATCTCAGCCAGCGCGCGCTGCTGGCGGCGCGCGATCATGCAGATGTCATGCTGTACCTCGTCAACGCGGCAGAAGACCCGGCAGATGCGGGCTACTGGAGCGCAGAGATGAACATCTTGGCTTGGCTCAACAAGCCCGTCATCGTGCTGCTCAACCAAGTAGGAAGTGACACCACACAAGCGCAAACACAGCAGGATTTACAGCGCTGGAAGCAGGCCACGCAAAGCTTTCAAAGCGTGGTGCGCGATGTGCTGGTACTAGATGCCTTTACGCGCAGCTGGTGGCATGAACGCAAGATGATGCAAAGCATTGCACCGCTGCTACCGCAAGCGAAGCAGCCAGCGTATCAGCGCTTGTTAGACCAGCGAATGCAGCAGCAGAAGCAGCGCGAGCTAGCTAGCCTTGAAGTCATGACTGCGCAACTGCTGACAGTCGCAGGGTTGCATGAAAAGCTAGAGCCAGAGCAAGGCAAGATGCTGGCCCGCGCTTGGCACAGCCTTAGTCAAATCACCAAGCTCTCTAGCAAGCTGGGCAAGCCAGTGGCAGATGACGATGGGCTCAGCCCATCCGCCAAGGCTGCTGTGCAGCGCTTGATGCAGGCGCTGCGCCAAGCAGATGTACAGGCTACGCAGCGACTGCTGGAGATTCATCAGCTCGATGGCCAAGCCGCAAGCCAGATACAAGAGCAGTTAAGCCAGCAGTTGCAGATCAACACCCCCGTGGATGCGCAAGCAGCCAGTCTGTGGGGCGCACTCACCGCTGGCGCGGCAACAGGGTTAGGCGCTGATCTAATGGCTGGTGGCTTTACGTTAGGCGCGGGTGCTTTGCTAGGCGCACTGGTGGGCGCGATGACTTTTGGTGGCGCGGCTTGGGGTGCGAACAAAATCTTTGATCAAGAAAAGCAAAGCTTTCAGCTATCGATCGACTACTTAAGCGCCATGGTCAGTCAGGTAATGCTCAAGTACTTGCTGATCTCGCACTTCGGGCGTGGCCGTGGTCGCTATACCAGCCCAGCAGCACCGCAGCAGTGGAGCGATTTGACGCAGGCTGTAGTGCAGTCACAGGCTCCGCAATGGATAGCGATCTGGGCGCTGGCGCGTGATGAATCAGTGACTCAATCCACGACTGAGGTGCAGCGTGCCACGCATGAACTTATGCAGCAAAGCCTGCAGCAGATCATGAGCCAGCTTTACCCATGTTGAGCGATTAAGCGTCACTCAGAGGCGAGGAAAGCGCACCGTAAAACGAGCGCCACCCCTATCGGATGTGTCTGCGCTGACACGGCCACCTTGCGAAGTAACTAATGCTTTGACGATGGAAAGGCCTAGCCCTGAGCCTTCTTTGCGACGCGTTCCCGGCACCTGCGCAAAACGCTGAAAGGGGTGAGATTGAAGGTCTGCATCAAGGCCAGGCCCCGCATCGCTAACGCTGAGAGTGACCCAGCGCAGGCCTTGGGGATCGGGTTCAGACTGCACCTGAATGCCCAGCCAGTGACCATTGCCGGCATGACGCAATACATTGCTAATGAGGTTGCTAATGATCTGCCTTAACCTGTCCGCATCAGCGCCTATATCTGTACTTCCATTGCCTTCCTGCATGGGCAAGTCCAGCGACAAAGCCATGTCATTTTTTTGTAGTTGAGGGCGCAACTCTTCAACCACTTCACCAACCAATGTCGCCAAGTCAATGCGTTCTTTACGCAGTGAGAGCTGCCCTGCATCAGCCATGGAAAGAGTATGAAGGTCTCCCACCAATCTGCCTAGGTGCTCGACCTGAGCCAGCAGCATCTTCATTTCAGACTGACTAGTGTCGATCACACCATCGCAAATAGCGTGCAGCCTTGCTTGTAAGACAGTCAACGGAGTGCGAAGCTCGTGAGAGATAGACGCGGCTGTGGCCAAGCGCTCCGCCTCGAACGACTCCAAAGAACTCACCATGCCATTGAAGGCGTCGATCATCTCGGCCATCTCACCATGGGCATTGCCTTTGACTGCGCGGTAGCTCAGCTCGCCACGCTCCACATGGGTGGCGACTTCGACCATAGAGGCGATTGGACTGGTAATGCGGCGCGAAATCCAAAATCCCATGGCCATGCCAAAGGGCAGGCTCACAGCGAGACCAATGACCAAAGACCACTTTTCGCCAAACAGGCGATCGCCTTCCCAGTAATCTGAGTAAATTTGCAAGGCTCTAGGACTGTCCTCCAGATTACGGGACTTAAGAGTCTGCAACTCGATCTTGATGGGGCTTGGCAGATCGCGATAGAACTGCCTATATTGAAGCTCCGAAAACACCAGCACGCCGGCAGCCAGTGAGGCGATGGCGAGCAAGACTGCAGCCGTAATCCACAGCCCAAAACGAACCCAAATACGGTTCAGTCCCAGGGCCATAAACGGTATCCAATGCCACGCACGGTTTCGATCAGGCCATCTTGACCAGCCAGTTGCAGCTTGCGCCTGAGCTTGGAGAGGTGAGAGTCGATAACTCGCTCTAGCGCATCACTTTCAGGCAGGCAGTTTTCAATCAAATAAGAGCGCGAAAAACAACGACGTGGCTGGGCTGCAAGACAGGCCAGTAGGCGAAATTCCGTGAGAGTGAGGGATAAGCCAACAGCGTTGCCTTGATCATCGTAAACGGCAGCGCTGTGGGCTTCGACATCAATTTCTATGGGGCCTACACGGATGGGGGCTGCAACCACAGCGGGCTTGACTTGCGAGCGGCGTAACACGGCACGCACGCGAGCGACAACCTCTGGAGGGTTGAAGGGCTTGACCACATAGTCGTCCGCACCCATACGCAAAGCGAGCAGTTTGTCCACATCGCCAGCCAGCGCCGTCACCATGATGACGGGCACATCACTTTCATTGCGAATCATCTTCAGTACATCTACGCCATCAACCTTAGGCAGATGGATGTCTAGCAGCACCAAATCCGGTCGCAACTGACGAAAGATTTGCAAAGCCTCTTGGCCGTCATACGCCATACGAATGCGCAAGCCATCACGCTCTAGATAAGCACTGAGTACGCCAGCGATCTGAGGCTCATCTTCTACAACGAGCACCATGGGCATCGAAGCTTGCTGAGACAGGTTTGTCATGGTTTTATGCGCAGAAAAGTCATGCATCCAGCGGACCTCCTGAAACTTGTTATCCAAGCATTATGGGCGAGAGCCTGCGATCAACGATTACAGATTCATCTCCATGATTCCTCCATAAACCCTTCAATCTGGCGAAAACTTCTTACCGTTCAATGACGTTATGGATAGTTGTTTCTGCACTCCACGGGTTTTCCAGAAGAAAGCCCATAGCTGACCTAACCTCCTTGTGATAAGTCCCCTCCAATCCTCACGTCTTCGTATTGGCAGTCTTTGCTTGTGCGCCATGTCATTGCTGGCAGGGTGCTCCGCGCCTATTGAAGTTCGAGTGGACTCCACCCTTCCAGATCAGTGGCTACAAGCAGCCGCTCTAAAAAAAGGGAACTCCGATCTGGCCCTTTGGTGGCGCAGCTGGAATGATCCATCCCTGAATGCGCTTGTGGACGAAGCACTGGCCCAGAATCTTGATGTGGCTCAGGCTGTTTTGAGGCTACGTCAACAGCGACTACTTGCGAACACAGCAGGCTCGGCCTTCCTTCCTGTCGTTGGCGCAAGTGCTCGCACACTGCAGGATATTGCCGCAGTCGACTCCTACTTTCATGCCAGCATTGATGTGAGCTGGGACTTGGGCCTGTTTGGTGATGCTGAAGCAGCACGCCGCTCCGGCTCGGCAGGAGTGCTGGATGCTGCTGCCAAGCTGCACGCTGCACGCGTGGCCTTGGTGGCGGATGTGGTTCACCGCTATCTCGATATCAGGCTGGCTCAAATTCAGCGCAATCTGGCGCAAAAGCAGCTGCTCCAATCTCAAAGACATTTGCAGCTATTGCAGATTCGCCGTGATCAGCGCCTGACAAATACTCAGGAGTTAGAGCTGCAGCAATTGCAGCTGCGCACGCAAGAGGCGCAACTGGCGCTCTTGAACGAAAGCCAGATGCGCGCAGCCCATGCATTGGCAGCCCTGCTGGGGCGTGATCGCCCTGAGCCGCTGTGGTTGCAAGCCAACGCAGATGCTTCATTCCCTGTCATGTCAGCCATTGCAGTTATGCCAGCCGAGTTGCTGCGCAAACGCCCCGACATTCAAAGCGCAGAAGCCGCTGTAGAACAAGCTGCGGCAGAGGTTGGAGTGGCGCGTTCTGCACTCTATCCACGTCTGGCTCTGGGTGGCTCCCTGCTGTTTTCCTACAACCTCACGCAAAACTATCGAACAACGTCAGATGCCATGCCCATGTTCGGGCCGCAAATTGATATTCCGCTGTTCGACTGGGGTCGCCGCCGGGCGGTGGCCGATGGCAAAGAGCTTGCATTGCAGGCCAGTATCAAGGCTTATCGACAGGCTGTACTCAATGGAGTTGCCGAAGCCGAAGGCGCACTGGCAGCAGTGGCGGCCCAGCAGCAGCGCCAGCAATCATTGCTCGCTGCCCAGCAAATTCACCAGTCGCGTGATAAAGCGCAGGCGGTTCGTCAGCAACTCGGCTTGTCCAACGAACTGGCAGGTGCTGGAAACGCACACGCCAGCTTGCAGCTGCAAAGCGAGCTGGCAACGGCCAAGGCTGCCGAGGCACTGGCTTATGTCGCACTCTACAAAGCCGTCGGTGCTGCGCCACTGGATCCTGTCATCACTCAAACAGCTGGGGGGAATCCTTGATTGCTCTGGCGCGCAAGACGCTGATTCATGAATGGCGGCGCTTTGTTCCATCGGTGTTTGCCGTGGGATTTTCAGGCGTTCTGCTGGCCATGCAGGCAGCGCTGGTGCTGGGTATTTTTGGGTCTTCAGCCATTTATGTGACAGCCTCTTCCGCTGACCTGTGGGTCGGCTACCCGGGTACGCAAAGCGTTAATTTTGGCCGCAACATTGCTAGTGATGTCGAAATGCGCCTGCGCATGGATCCTGAGATCGCAGCAGTAGAACCTTATGTCTGGGTCGACGGCGATTGGCGAGCCCACACCCATACCAACCATCTCCAAAGCACAGCAGGCGGTGGTGTTTCCGTCTATCTGTCCGGCATCAGCGTAGTGGATCAAGCCATGATGTTTACCAAGGTGCTCACAGCTTGGCAGCGTCAGCTGCTGCTTGAGCCGGGTGCTGTGATTGTGGATCGCGCTGATCTGGGCACTCTGGGTGCGCAGGAGGGTGGCATTGCCTGGATCAACAACCATGCTGTGAAGATCGTTGCCGTGGTTGATGGCCTGCGCGGGCTGGGCGGCGTCAACGTGCTGGCCTCGCTCAGCACGGCCCGCGAGATTGCAGAAACGACTGCAACTCACGGCAGCACTTATTTTGTGGCTCGCCTTAAGCCGGGTGCAAAACCGCAGGAGACTCAAGTGCGCTTGAGTGAACCCGGCAGCAGCTTTGGCCCCTATGAGGTGTGGACTGCCGATGCCTTTGCCCGGCGCTCCCAGCGCTACTGGATGCTCGATACCGGCGCTGGCGCTGGCGTACTCTTTATGGCAGTCATCGTGTGTCTGGTGGGTGCCATTGTGACCAGCCAGTCGCTGAAGGCCGTGGTTGCCGGTTCAGCGCGTGAATATGCAGTGCTCAATGCGCTGGGCGTCAGCCGTGCATCGCTGGGGCGCGTAGTGGTAGAACAGGCCTGCTGGATTGGTGGTCTGGGCTTTGTGCTCGCGGCCTTGACCAGCGCTGTGCTGCTAAGCATTGCTGCAAGCTATCGCGTGCCGGTGGCTCTCAATATGGCTGCGGTGCTTGCTTGCGCCATTTTGATCGCGGTGTTGTCCCTGCTATCCGGTTTGGGTGCCATGCGCAGCTTGCTGCGCGCCGACCCCGCTACCTTGCTGCGTTGAGGAGCCAAGCATGCAAGCCATGACGAGCGAACGCCCCGACACTCTTTCTACTGCAAATGTGGTCGCCCCCAGTCTTGAGGCTGTGCGCCTTGAAAAATCCTTTGTCTCCGGCATCGTGCAGGTGCATGTCCTGCAAGGGCTCTCCGTCAGCCTTCAGCCGGGCGAGCTGAGCCTGATTTCAGGTCCATCGGGTTGCGGAAAGAGCACTTTGCTGTCGCTCATGTCCGGCCTGCAAAAGCCCGATGGGGGCCGTGCCATGGCGCTGGGGCAGGACTTGGCAAAGATGAGTATTGGCGCACTGGAGAAATTTCGCCTGCGCCATACCGGCTTTGTCTTTCAGGGCTTCAACCTTTTCCCGGCGCTGACGGCGCTGGAGCAGGTACAGCTGCCTCTGGGCTATATGGGGCTCAAGAGCAGCGAAACATTGCGCCGCGCCAAAGATGCGCTGGATGAAGTGGGTTTGTCACACCGCAGTCATATGCGCCCGGCGCAGCTCTCTGGCGGTGAAAAGCAGCGCGTTGCGATTGCTAGAGCCATTGCCAAGCAGCCCCAGCTTTTGTTTGCCGATGAGCCAACCAGCGCACTGGATGCGGAAAGCGGCCAGCGCGTCATTGATCTGTTGCACCGCGCAGCCCGCAGCCATGGCACGACGGTTCTGTGCGTCAGCCACGACCCACGGCTGGTACGCCACGCCGATCGCGTGCTGGGCATGGAAGACGGCGCCATTCGCAGCGACTGGCGCCAGAACAGCCCCATCAAGGAATAATTCATGAACCGTAGCCCATTGTTTCTCAGCCTCAGTTCGGGTGTGCCGCTGCTTGCGGCAGCTCTGCTGTCGCTGGGTGGGTGCTCGCCAGCGCAGGATTCTGCATCACTCGTTTCTGTCGCTGCGGCGCAGACCAAGCCGCAAAATCAGGTTGCCGTTGCCCGCGGCAAGATTGATGTGGAGGGCGGTTTGCTTGACCTCGCATCACCAGCGCCTGGTGTGGTTCAGCAGTTGCTGATCAAGGAAGGCCAGAGTGTGCAAAAGGGTCAGCTCTTGCTGCGCTTGGCCGATGACGCGGCCCGCGCCGATCTGGGCGTGGCCGAATCGGAGCAGCAATTGGCGCAAACCAAGCTCAAAGCCAAACAAGAGCGTTTGCCTGCACTCAAAACAACGCTCGCGCGCTGGCAGGCTGCCGCCAAGCAAGGCGCAGCCGATTTGCAGAATGTGGATGAAGCCAGTCAGTCTGTGCGCGATGCGCAGGCTGAAGTGGATATTGCCGCCGTCGAAGCATCCGTGGCCAAGCGCAAGGTCGAACAACTGCGCGCCTTGCAGCAACGCCACGAATTGCGTGCGCCAGAGGCCGCCACCGTCATCCGCCTGACGGCCCACACGGGCAGCATGCTGCAAAGCGGCAGCCCTGTAGCGGTGCTACTGCCCCAGCGCCCGTTGATCGTGCGCGCTGAAGTTAACGAGAGCTTTGTGGCTGCCATCCGTGAGGGCATGAAAGCTCATGTTGTGGTGGATGGTGACGGCGGCGCAGCCCGGCTTGAATTTCCATCGGCCACGGTGCAGCGAGTCAGCCCCGTCTACGGCCCGGCGCGCCTGCAGGATGACACCCAGCGCGGCCCGGTACGAGTGGTCGAATCTGTACTGGTGTTTGACAAGCCGCCGGCCAATGCCAAAGTGGGCCAGAACGTGAGGGTCAGTTTCCATGAATAAGCGAATTCAAATTTTCCCATCGTCCACGGCTACAGCTTCGACGGGCTGGATGGTGCAAAGCGATTTCGACGGCACCATCAGCCTGCTGGATGTGACCGACACTTTGCTCAACCGTTTTGGCAAGCCGGGCTGGCAGGAGCTGGAAGATGCATGGGAGCGCGGGGACATCGGCTCACGCGAATGCATGCAGGGTCAGGTTGCCTTGCTGGACATGAGCGAAGCCGAGCTGCAGAACCATCTCGACACCATCGAAATTGACGAGCATTTCATTCGCTTTGTGCAAGAAGCCAAAGCGCTGGGCATCAAGGTTCAGGTTGTCAGCGACGGCATCGACTACGCCATTCGTCATGTGCTGGCGGGCAATGGTCTGGGTGACTTGGAAGTCATCGCCAATCATCTGGTGCAGACGGGTGAGCACAGCTGGCGTCTTGACTCCCCATGGGCCAGCAATCACTGCGCACGTGCCAGCGGTAACTGCAAATGCGAGCGTCTCGCAGAGCAGCAAGCCGTGCATGGTCGCGTGCTTTATATCGGCGACAGCACCTCAGATTTTTGCGTCTCAGGCAAGGCCGACTTTGTGCTGGCCAAGTACAAGCTCATCGCTTATTGCGAGAGCAATGGCATTGCCCATGTGCGCTTTGAAAACTTTGATCAGGCGACGCAATTGCTTGAGCAAATCATCCTCGGCGTGGAGCAGCCCGCATGAGTGCCGCTGATGGGTTGGTTCAGATGCAACAAAGCTCTTTGCAGGAAGTCTGCCTGACACCCCATGAATTCATCATGCCCGGCGAAGGCCTGAACGCACGCATAGGTGTGCTGCTGATTCACGGCTTGACGGGCACGCCTGCCGAGATGCGCTTGCTGGGCAAAGGCTTGAACAAGCAAGGTTTCACCATCTACGGCGTGCAACTGACGGGCCACTGCGCCGCGATGGAAGATCTTGTTGCATCGCGCTGGACGGACTGGCTGAGCAGTGTGGAGTCTGGCCTGCAGCGCTTTGGCAGGCATGTGGATCATGTGGTGGTAGCAGGCCTTTCTATGGGCTCGCTGCTGTCGCTGGCAGTCGCGCAAAAGCATCCGGACAAAGTGGCCGGTGTGGGTGCGTTGTCAACCACTTTCCGCTATGACGGCTGGAGCATTCCTTCATACACACGACTTGCATTCTTGCTCCCGCTGTTTCGCCTGCTGGGCATTGGCCGCAACAGCGTGTTCATGGAAGCACCGCCTTACGGCATCAAGGATGAAGCCCTGCGCGCGCGCATCGTCGAGCAGATGAACAACGGTGATAGTTCTGCGGCAGGTCTGCCCGGCAACCCATGGTGGAGCGTGATTGAGCTGCGTGCGCTTTCTGCCTATGTGATGAAAAATCTGCCGCAGCTGCGTTCGCCCTGTTTGGTACTGCACGCTAAAGAAGACGATATTTCATCAGTCAGCAATGCCCAAGACATTGAGCGAATTGCCGTGAATGCGCATGTGGAACTGGTGCTGCTGGATAACTGTTATCACATGATCACCATAGACCGTGAGCGTCGCACCGTGATCGCCAAGTTGAACGAATTCATAGCGCGCATCGCCCATGCAGCGGTGCCTGCCAGGGGTGTGAATGGGTAGTGATCTCTCGCCACTGGTGGTGACGCTGTGGGTGCTCAATGTGTTGGTGGACAGTGGTGGTCAACTCGCCTTCAAGGCTGCGGCCAGTGAGCCGGGCGATCGTGATGGCATGGAGCGCTGGCGCTTCATGCTGGCTCGCCCTTGGCTATGGGTCGGCATTACCTGCTATGTGGCTGAGTTTGTCGTCTGGCTGGCATTTTTGTCGCTGGTGCCCCTGTCCGATGGTGTTTTGCTGGGCTCCATCAACATCGTTGCGATCATGATTTTGGGACGTGTACTGTTTCGCGAAAAACTAGCTCCCATGCGGGTCGCAGGCATTGTGCTGATTTCCATTGGCGTCGCGGTGGTGGGATTGCATTGAAATGAAGCGTTTTTACATCATCGGCTTTCTGGTGCTCATGGCTTTTGACACGCTGGCGCAGCTGAGTTTCAAGATGGCCGGAGAGTCTGCCTTGCCGCTGGAATTCTCTCCCGCTTGGCTGACTCGCGTGTTTGGACAGCCCTGGATTTATGGTGCATTCGTTGGCTACATCGGAGCTTTTTTCACATGGATGAGCTTGCTTAAACATGCCCCCATCGGGCCTGCCTTTGCGGCTTCGCATTTAGAGATTATTTCGGTGATGGCGATCTCGTACTGGCTGTTTAAAGAGTCCATCGGCTGGCCGCAAATTATCGGCTGTCTGTTCATCGTGGTGGGCATCATGTGCCTTGCCGTGAGCGAGGCCCCTGAGGCGGTAGAACAGACGAGCTGAGATGCGCGAAATAACGGTTCCCCCTACGGCAGGCTTGCCGCTGCAATGGGCTGATCTGCTGCCCTGGGGGGCGGGTGATTTTGCAGAGCAACTTGCCGCATGGCTGGGCGTGCATAGCGTGCAGCTTGAGTGCTCTGGCACCTCGGCGCTGATGGTGGCTTTGCGTAGCCTCAAGCAACTCAGGCCCGAGCGCAGCGAAGTCATTGTCCCCGCCTACACCTGCCCATTGGTGGCACTGGCCATTGCGCAATGTGGGCTACAGATGCGGCTGTGCGATCTGCGGGTGGATGCACTGGATATGGATGCAGATTGCCTGCACCTGCTGTGCAGCGACAAGACGCTGGCTGTGCTGCCCACGCATCTTTGTGGACGGGTGGCCGACGTGGATGCCGCTGTGCAATGCGCACGCGCCGTGGGTGCTTATGTGATTGAAGATGCGGCGCAAGCGCTGGGTGCAAGCTGCGAAGGCCAGTCTGTGGGGCTCAAGGGCGATGTGGGCTTTTTCAGTCTGGCCGTGGGCAAAGGTCTAAGCACTTATGAAGGCGGCGTACTCATCACGCGTGATGCCGTGCTGCGCGATGTGCTGCATGCCACGGGTGCCAAGACTAAATTTAATCTCTGGTGGGAGCTGCGCCGCAGCGTTGAGCTGCTGGGCTACGCCGCGCTCTATCATCCGGCAGGTCTGCGCATGGCTTATGGCAAGCCGCTGGAGCAAGCGTTGTCTCGCGGCAACTGGGTGCAGGCTGCGAGCGATGATTTTGATGACTTCATCCCGCAGCACAGCTTAGGCGCCTGGCGTCAGGCAGTCGGCTCCAAAGCTTTGCGGCGGCTGAGCGTTTTTCAGCAGCAGATCGCCGATCAAACCAGAACGCGCTTGGCCCAGCTGCGCGCTTGCGGGCTAGAGGTGGTGGACGATATCGCTGCAGATTCTCAAGGCGTGTGGCCGGTGATCTTGCTGCGCCTGCCCAGCCAGCAAGCCAGAGATGCCGTGCTGCAAGCCCATTGGGGCGATGGCAGCGGGCTGTCTTTGCCCTTTGTCCATGTGCTGCCCGACTATGGCTGCTACGACCATGTGCTGGGCGCAGCGCGCAATGAAGATGTGCCGCAAGCGCGGGACTGGGCGAAGCGCCTGCTGGCCATCAGCAACAGCCCGTGGCTCGATGATGCGAGGTTTGCGCGTGTGCTGGCGAATATTCAGGCGGCCACGCAGCGCTGAAATCTATCAAGAACAATAGCTGCTAGTGCTTGATAGGTCTTGATTGCAGCCGAATAACGCCTTGAAATTGAGCCATTTCAGGCAGTATTCACTTTGATTTTTGCAGCGCCTGCCATGTGTGGGGCCACCATGCCCTGCGCTGCTTCCAGACTCTTGAGGTCATCTTCACGCTGGTGGATGTAATCGCGCGTCAGTGGCACTGCCTCTTGCCTGCGACTCAGTTGCACCTGAAAAATGGCAATGTCCTGATAGCGGAACGCCGCTTCAGACATGGACAAATAGAACTCCCACATGCGGCAAAAACGCTCGTCATACAGCGCGGCAGCTTGCGCTCTCTGTACCAGGAAGCGCTCGCGCCACAGGCGCAGAGTTTGGGCATAGTGCAGGCGCGGAACCTCTATGTCGCAGATCACCAGACCTGATCGTTCGATAGCGGGTGTGAACTCCGACATGGATGGAATATGGCCGCCCGGAAAGATGTAGCGCTCAATCCATGGATTATTGAAGTCTGGCACATCGCTGTTGCCAATAAAGTGCAGCAGCATGACCCCGTCGTCACTGAGCAGCTCGTGACATTTGCGGAAAAAGGCATCGTAAAAACCGGTTCCTACATGCTCGAACATGCCGACTGAAACAATGCGGTCGAACGAGCCATGCTCTTCACGATTCATGTCGCGGTAATCCACCAGTTGGTAATCCAACTTCTCCGCGTGGGTGGATTGAGAGGCTTTGTGTTGGGCGCCCGCAAGCTGCTCGGTGGACAGCGTGATACCCGTGACATGCGCCGCCCCCGCTACCTCGGCCAGATAGCGAGAGAGGCCGCCCCAGCCGCAGCCTATGTCTAGAACGCGCTGTCCTGGCTCAATCAGCAGCTTGGCGGCGATATGCCGTTTCTTGGCGAGCTGGGCCGTTTCAAGATCCTCATCACCCTGCTCAAAATAGGCGCAGGAATACTGACGCTCGCTATCCAGAAACAGCTGATACAGACGGTCATCCAGATCATAGTGATGGGCCACATTGGCGCGAGCTTTGCCGCGCAGATTGTTTTGTAGCAAAGGGCGCAGCATCATGCGCCAGGCGTCCAGCATGCGCACGGTGGCGCTGATGGGCGCATTTTTTGAATGGCACAGAGCCAGCTCCAGCACGTCATACACGCTGCCTTTTTCGATGAGCAGGCGCTCTTGCATGAACATCTCGCCAAAGTTCAAATCGGGGTCGCGCAGCAGTGCAAAGATTGCGCGTTTGTCGGTAAAACGTATCCTTGCCTGAGGCTGGCCACCGTCGCCAAAGAGCAGTGTCTTTCCAGATGGGAGGGTGACTTCAAGCCGTCCCGTTTTGACCAAGGGTTCAAACGCATGTCGCAGCAATTTTTCGGTCAACCGGTCCAGCATGTCAGCTCCTTGAAGCGAGGTGTTGAAAGGTATCGGTGAAGCGCTTTAACTCGCGTTGCTGGCCGCTATGCGCTTCACCAGCCGTTGATTCAATCCATGTTGCCCAGCCTGCCAAGCAGCTAGCGTTTGAGCATCAATCTGCGTGTCCTGCCCGTCGCTTGCGCTCATCAGGCGCTTCCACCAAGTGCCATAGTGCCATGACGACACGTCGCCGGTAATGTCACTTCCGATGATCTGCCCGCGCAGGGCATCGATCAGGCCCATGGCCTGCTTTTCCAGCATCTGGCCTTGATCCCAGTTGGTGCGCACAACCTCGGGGGCGAACACATCTTTGTCTATGCTCAGATAGGTGTCCTGCGGCCATTCACTGAGATGACGAGACAGCGCCTGCACCAACTCTGCGATGGTAGAAAAGCTGCGAAACGCCTTGCCGGCCCCAATGCGTTGGGCCCAGCGCGTATCCACACCGCAGCTCCAATAGGTGAGCTTGCCAGCGCGCAGCGGGCGCAGATAGTTTTCCCAGGCGTGGCCCGAGCCAATGTCCTGAGATGTGATGCCCGCTACATGCACTTGCGATACGGCAGGGTGCATGGCCACGCGCCGCACCCATGAGCCGCAATGCACGCCCCATGGGAAGCGCATATTGTCCGGGTGGTTGTCCAGCACCACCACGCGCAGCGGGTTGGTAGGCGTGTAGCCGTTATGGCCGATGCTGCGCTCAATCAGCGGCCAGCTCAGATGATGAAAATCGCCGCTGCCCATGAGCGCGGTGCCGTGCAGCGGGGGCAGATGGGTGTGGATGGCATCGGTAAATCGTTTAAAGCTGCGCAGGCCGCAGCCAAAGCGCACCAGCTCTTGCCATTCCAAAAGCGGCAGACGCAGCTCGTTGTTGAGTGGGCCTACGGAGCCATCGACATCCAGCACAACGGGTTGCAGCTGCATCATCATGTCTTGTCACCCCACTGGCTATCGCCCTCAAACAGACTGGAAAAGCGCCGCCCCAATGCGCGCAGCACGGGGTTGCGGATGAAGACTGCGTGCTGCGTCATGGTGAAGCTGGCGCCCAGCTGGGCCTTGACTTCAGGGTCGGTCCAGCCCGCCACATAGTGGCTGAGCCCGCGCTCCAGTGCGTATTCAAGATTGACCATCCAGCTCACAAAATAGAGGTTGGCTTCACGCGCTGCCGGGTAAGACAGGCCGATGTATTTGTCTATCAGTTTGCCACCATGCTCAAAGCACAGGTTCCAGCCTAGCAGAGCCTTGCTTTGCAGGTCGCGGTATTCAAACACGATGCCGCCATTGCCTGCATCGCGCAGCAGGTCGGCAAAGAAGGCGCGAGTGAGTTTGTCGAAGTGAATTTCGCTTTGCGCGTAAACGGCATCAAACAGCGCGTAGTAGGCATCTACACATGCATCATCCGCGAATGCCGCACCGGTTGGAATGCGTTCTATGCTCAGCTGCTCGCGGCTTTTGAGCTTGCGTTTGAGGCTGCTTCTGCGGTTTTTTGACAGGCCCGCCAGATAGGCGTCAAGACTGCTAAAGGTAATGGGGACATAGGCCAGCGCCTGCCCTTCCAAAGCAATAAAACCTTGCTCTGAAAGCGCTTGAGTGACTTCTCTGGAGAAGCGGTTTTCATCTTCAGAAAGCAGTGGCGATGCCTGCGGCAAATCCTTGACGATGGTCAGCAGGGTGCGACCCGCCATGGCCCGCAATTGCTGCGCCAGTGTGCTTGCAGCAATGCCTTGAGGCAGCAGCGCATATTCGCTGACGGTGGCGCCCACAAAGTCGGTTTGCAGGGTGAGTTTTGAACTCAACCATTGGCCACCCGGTAACGACAAAAGACGCGCCTTGAGCGCGTCATCTGCAGTGGTCAGCAAGTCAAACGGTGCCGTGAAGGCGGGGGCAGGCCAGTCCTTCAGCAAGGCAAAGCCTTCTGGCGGGTGATCGGCAAACTGCCTCAAAAGACCGCTGGGTTCGAGCTGGTTGCGGAGTTTTTCCGTCGCCATTCCTTGATTCGTATTCGATTTTGAAACTGCCGCGACCCAAACCAGAAACGCCAAGCAAGGGCCGCCCCGCAGCGAAGGCGTTGCCCCCCTCCCGAAGAGAGAGGGGGAAGGCGCAAAGCGCCTCAAGGGGTGTTATGCGCTTTTCGCTTTGGTCAGCAACTGATCCAGCAGCACCATGGCTTCGTCAATTTCAGGGCGTGAAATCATCAGCGAAGGCGCAAAGGTGATCACGTTCTTGTAGTAGCCGCCCACGTCCAGCACCAGGCCACGCTTCTGGCCTTGGTATTCCAGACCACCTTCAAGGCCGATGTCCACCATCTTGTCCAGCAGCGCCTTGTTGGGCGTAAAGCCGTCTTCGGTGCAAATTTCGGCGCGCAGTGCCAAGCCCATGCCGTCCACATCACCGATTTCCTTGTGGCGCTTTTGCAGATCCTTGAGGCCTTCGAGGAAGTAGGCGCCCGATTCGCACACTTGACGACCGAAGTCCATCTCGTGCGTCATGCGCATCACTTCCAGACCCAGCGCCGTGCCCAGAGGATTCGCAGCAAAGGTGGAGTGGGTGGAGCCAGGTGGAAACACCGTGGGGTTAATCAACTCTTCGCGCGCCCACAGGCCGCTCAACGCGTTCAGGCCGTTGGTCAGTGCCTTGGCAAACACCAGTACATCGGGCTTGATGCCGAAGTTTTCGACCGACCACAGCTTGCCGGTGCGCCAAAAACCCATCTGGATTTCATCGACCACCAGCAGCACGCCGTGGTCGTCCAGCACCTTCTTCAAACCGGTGAAGAAGTTGGCAGGGGGAATGACGTAGCCACCGGTGCCTTGAATTGGCTCAATGTAGAAAGCCGCGTATTCGCACTGGTTGGTCTTGGGGTCCCAGACTGCGTGGTATTCGTTCTCGAACTTGCGGCGAAACTCTGCCACGATGGAGTCGGCGTACTCCTCTGCCGTCATGCCCTTGGGGCGACGGAAGGGGTAGGGGAAGGGGATGAACTGAGCGCGGTCGCTGAAGTGGCCGAAGCGGCGACGATAGCGGTAGCTGGAGGTAATGGAAGAAGCACCGAGCGTGCGGCCGTGGTAGCCGCCTTCAAAAGCGAACATCAAGCTCTTGCCGCCGCTGGCATTGCGCACCACTTTCAGCGAGTCTTCAATGGCTTGCGCGCCGCCCACGTTGAAGTGCACGCGGCCGTCATTGCCCCATTTGCTCTTGGCGTCTTCCGCGATGAACTTGGCAAGCTCGATCTTGGTGGGGTGCAGGTACTGACTTGCCACCTGGGGCAGCTCTTGGAGCTGCTCGATCATCTTTTGCTCAAGACGCTTGTTCTTGTAGCCAAAGTTGACGGCCGAGTACCACATCTGCAAATCGAGGTAGGCGGTGCCTGAGTCGTCGTACATATAGCTGCCATCGCAGCCTGTGAAAATCTTGGGGGGATTGACGTAGTGGACGGTGTCACCAAACGAGCAGTATTTGGCTTCGTCAGCCAGCAATTGGGCAGTATTAATCACAGAAAGAAATCGCTCCGCAAAAAGAATTTTTCAACGCTATGCGTCAGCAGTTTGCGGTTGCAATATTTCCGACCTGTCGAGCCATTGTGTGGGAAATGTGGAGATGCCTTCACGGGCCTTCGTAGCGGCCTTTAGCAACGCCCTTTAGTCGCCTCATTGAGCACATAAAACATCATTGGTTGCTCGACAAGGTTTAGTGGTGCTTGAGTTGGAAGGTGGGTTTCATAGCCGCTAATTCAGCAGGTCTCATCACTCGAGTGCATCCGCTGGCCATTGAATCCATAAACATCGTGCAACGCCAGCTCCTTGCACGAGTTTCTCTACCCATTGAGATCCTTGCTGTTTATGCGAAAACGCGCTTAAGCGCTTTCCATATAAGGACTAGCCGCTGTGAAAACAAAGGTTTGCAGTGTGAGTCATTGCTCTGTTTTTCATCCCTATTTAAGCTGCCGCTAAAACGAGGGAAGAGAAGGCATGCAAGCTACATACACCGCACTCAAAGTGCGTCACCGGAGCATTCGTGATGACATGCCTGATGCATTAACTCTGCGCATTCACCGTGCACTTAGCTGGTTGCAACGAGCCAGCCAGTGCGATGACCCCGATGGTCGCTTTATCTTTCTCTGGATTGCGTTCAATGCCGCCTATGCGCATGAAATTCCGCAAGGTCAGCGCCTTTCAGAGCAAGACGCTTTTCGCGCTTTTCTCAAAAAGATCAATGGTCTGGATACAGACAAGCAACTGGAAGCCTTGATCTGGAAAGAGTTCAGCGGCCCTATACGCGTGCTGCTAGACAACCCCTATGTCTTTGAATCCTTCTGGGACTTTCACCGCGGCGATCTGAGTCAAGAACAATGGCAAGAACGCTTCACCAAAGGCAAACAACGCGCAAACCGGCTACTTGAAAAAGGCGACACGCCAGAGTTGCTAGCCCTGGTCTTTCAGCGTATCTACACTCTGCGCAACCAACTGGTGCATGGCGGCGCAACATGGAACAGCCAGATCAATCGCCCCCAAGTACAGGACTGCGCCAACATCATGGGCAAGCTGGTACCAGTGGTGATTGATTTGATGATGTCCAACCCAGACACGATTTGGGGTGAGGCTTGTTATCCGGTGATTAGTTCATAGCCATGAAAACAAAAAAGATTCCCGTAGGCCAGCTTCTCTGCGATGGTCTTGGAGACTCCGACAATGCAATTGAAAATATTGAAAATTTAATGCCCTTGATTGGCGATATCGTCGTTTGGTTCAATGCGCTAGAGAATGATCTCAACCATGCGTTGTGCGATTTCATTTCAGATCGCTCCGTGCAAAAAGGTATCCTCGTCGTTAGCAACATGATGTACAGCACAAAGCTAGAGCTGTTCGAAAAATTTGCATCAGATTGGATGGGAGTATTTCAAAATGAACCCGTTTGGTTTCAAGATCTCATCGCAGACTTAAAAACTTGCTCTAGCTTGCGTAATAAAGTTGTTCACGCCAACTGGCTAGAAACGGACGACGCCGGATACACACAAGTACGGATCAGGGTCGCACGATCAGGTTTAGCCGAGCATGAACTCACTCTATTCACTGCAGAATCCTTAACTCTCATACTCAAGAAAATCATAGCGACTAGAAATAGGCTAGGTGAATTGATTTCTGAGCACTTAATCTGCTAATAAAAAAGGCCGCTTATGCGGCCTTTTTCACGTCTGGGAATATCACCCCAAATTTGGCGCCAAAAAGCGGCGCAACTCGTCCACCGGCATACCGCGACGCGCAGCCATGTCGGCCAGTTGATCTTCACCAATCTGACCCACATTGAAGTACACAGCTTCGGGGTTGCCGATGTAGAAGCCGCTGACGCTCGATGCGGGGTTCATGGCCAAGCTCTCCGTCAGCGTCATGCCGATTTCTTCGGCTTGCAGCGTCTTGAACAGTTCGATCTTGGCTGTGTGATCTGGGCAGGCAGGGTAGCCCGGCGCGGGGCGAATGCCTTGGTAGGCTTCTTTGATGAGATCCTCATTGCTGAGGTTTTCATCCGCCGCGTAGCCCCACAAATCGGTGCGCACGCGCTTGTGCAGGCATTCTGCAAAGGCTTCGGCCAAGCGGTCGGCCAGAGCCTTGAACATGATGCCGCTGTAGTCGTCTAGCGCGGCTTCAAATTCCTTGTCTTTCTTCTCTGCGCCGATGCCCGCAGTCACGGCGAACAGACCTGCGTAGTCCTCGATGCCAGACTCTTTGGTAGCCACAAAATCGCTCAGGCAGCGGCTGGGGCGCATCACACCTTCAATCGCCTGCTTTTCGGTTTGCTGGCGCATGCCGTACCAAGTCGTCAGCACTTGGCTGCGTGATTCGTCGGTATAGAACTCGATGTCGTCGCCCACGCGGTTGGCGGGGAACAGGCCCATCACACCGTTGGCTTGCAACCAGCGGCCGTCGATGATTTTTTGCAGCATGGCCTTGGCGTCCGCTTGCACATTGCGCGCTTGCTCGCCCACGATTTCATCGTCGAGGATGGCGGGGTAAGAGCCCGCCAAATCCCAAGTCTGAAAGAACGGACCCCAGTCGATGTACTGGGCAATTTCTGCCAAATCAAAGTTCTTGAAAACACGGCGGCCAAGGGTGCGCGGAACAACAGGCGCATGTTGGACCACAGCGGCATTGGCGCGAATTTGGGCCAAGCTCCACAGCGGTGTCTTCTTTTTATTGGCGTGCTGGGTGCGCACCTTGTCGTAATCGGTCTGCACTTCAGCCAGATAGGCTTCTTTGTTCTCACCCAGCAGGCTTTGCGCCACGCTCACCGAGCGCGAGGCATCGGGCACGTACAGCACCGGGCCTTCGTACTTGGGCGCAATCTTGACGGCCGTGTGCACGCGCGAGCAGGTGGCGCCACCGATCAAGAGCGGAATCTTCTTGATGCGGAAGTAGTCATCTTTGTGCATCTCGCCCGCCACGTACTGCATCTCTTCCAAGCTGGGGGTGATCAGGCCCGAAAGACCAATGATGTCGGCACCCTCGGCCTTGGCACGCGCCAGAATTTCGTGGCAGGGCACCATCACGCCCATGTTGATAACTTCAAAGTTATTGCACTGCAGCACCACGGTGACAATGTTCTTGCCGATGTCGTGCACATCGCCCTTAACAGTAGCGATCACAATCTTGCCGCGGCTGCTCACATCCAGACCCGCCGCTTCTTGCTGGCGCTTTTCTTCTTCGATGTAGGGAACCAAATGCGCCACGGCCTGCTTCATCACGCGGGCGGATTTAACCACCTGCGGCAAGAACATCTTGCCGGCGCCAAACAGGTCGCCGACCACGTTCATGCCATCCATCAACGGGCCTTCAATCACGTGCAGCGGGCGGCCACCCTTGTTCACCACGATCTCTTGGTAAGCCTCTTCGGTGTCTTCGGTGATGAAGTCGGTAATGCCATGCACCAGCGCGTGCGACAGGCGCTCGCCCACGGTCTTGGGGGCATCTGGTGTGCCGCGCCATTCCAGTCGCTTGCTCTCATCCTTCGCGCCGCTCTTGGCGCTGTCAGCCACTTCCACCAAACGCTCGCCCGCATCGGGGCGGCGGTTGAGCACCACGTCTTCCACGCGCTCGCGCAGCACGGGCTCGAGGTCGTCGTACACGCCGACCATGCCGGCGTTGACGATGCCCATGTCCATGCCCGCAGCAATCGCGTGGTACAGGAACACGGTGTGGATCGCCTCGCGCACGGGGTCGTTGCCACGAAAGGAGAAGGACACGTTGGACACGCCACCGCTGACCTTGGCGCCGGGCAGGTTCAGCTTGATCCAGCGCGTGGCTTCGATGAAATCAACGCCGTAATTGTTGTGCTCTTCAATGCCGGTGGCTACGGCAAAGATGTTGGGATCGAAGATGATGTCTTCGGGGGCAAAACCGACTTCGTCTACCAGGATGCGGTAGGCGCGCTCGCAAATTTCAATCTTGCGCTCAAAGGTGTCGGCTTGGCCTTTTTCATCAAACGCCATCACCACAGCGGCTGCGCCGTAGCGCTTGACTAATTTTGCGTGCTTCTTGAACTCGTCAACACCTTCCTTCATGGAGATGGAGTTGACGATGCCCTTGCCTTGCAGGCAACGCAAACCGGCTTCAATAACCTCCCACTTGGAGCTATCGACCATCACTGGCACGCGGGCAATGTCGGGCTCAGAGGCCATCAGGTTCAGGAACTTCACCATGGCGGCCTTGCTGTCGAGCATGGCCTCGTCCATGTTCACGTCGATGACCTGGGCACCGTTTTCCACCTGCTGGCGGGCCACGGCCAAGGCCTCTTCGTACTGCTCGTTCAGGATAAGGCGCGCAAAGGCTTTGGAGCCTGTGACGTTGGTGCGCTCGCCCACGTTGACGAACAGCGTGTCCTCACCAATAAAGACGGGCTCCAGGCCCGACAGGCGCATGGGGGGCACGGAAGAAACAGCAGTAGCGGGGACAGCAGCAGACATCAGCTCACCTGTGAGAAAACCAGAAACAGAATCGAAAACAGGTGAGCGCCGTTGTGAATACGGGCAGATCGAATGCAGGATCTGCGACCCCGAGCCTGACAGGTCATGCATGAAGATGACCAGCTGCAGCGCTCCTCGGGGCGAAGCACGTCATTCTAAGGCGAGGTGCTTAATCATGACTTCAAAGCAGATTGCTTCACCTTGTCTTGTCACGTTCTGGAATCGCAGTTGAGAGCATTTGCCATCAAAAAATCCGTAGCGTGCAAGGCAATTTCGTCAACCACGAATGCAGACATCTCATTACCAGTGCAGCACATCGCACAACGCCTTCATTTTCATGCCGCTGGTCGGCGCGTTCTTCATCGACATCATTAACGCCTTGCTGCTGCAGGAAATGCTCAGCCTTCTGCGTTGATAGCTCGGGCTTCACCCACAAAAAAGCGTGTTCTCGCTGACCGGGAACACGCTTTTTTCATAGCTGCCTGTGCTTGATAGACAAGCGCTAGCAGCTGATTTAACACTAAATTACTGAGCCATTGCCTGCGCCGATGCGGGCAGACCAAACAGGCGGTCAAACACCCAGTTGAAGGCAAAGGTGTAGACCATGAAGAACACCAGCAGGCCTGCTTCCATCACCGCGGCTTCCCACAGTGTGATGTTGAACCACCAGGCCATCAGCGGGATGAGCATGGCGGCGATACCGCCCTCAAAACCAATGGCATGCACCACGCGGCGCAAGATGGAGCGGCCCTTTACGGTCTGGCTAGACTCCCATTTTTCAAACAGGTAGTTAAAAAGCAAATTCCAGCAAATGGCAATCACTGAAGCGACGACCGCCATAACGCCGGAGTCGCTCGCGTTTTGGCCAATCGCCATAAAGATTGCGCTGGAGACTGCAATCGCTATGGCTTCGTACAGGCCGACATACACAATTCGGCGCTTGGCGCCTTGCAGGCCGGTGGGCTGGAAAGAAATCGGTGCAGTTTGTTTAGCAGCCGATGAAGACAAAGAAGAGGCAAGTGAATCGGCAGAAGAAGAAGCGGGTGCCATCGCTGAGGCTTGTTGAGACATGGGACGCAGTGTATGTTCTGAAAACTGAAGAGAAAAGTCAGTTCCTTTCAATTTTTCTGATAGATAAGCCGATATGCCCTTCACCGCAGATCAAATACCGCTGTTTCTCGCTGTGCTGGATGCCGGCTCTTTCTCCGCCGCGGCACGCAAGCTAGGGCGTGTGCCCTCGGCCATCAGCATGGCCATTGCCCAATTGGAGGCCGAGCTAGACCTGCAACTATTTGACCGCCGTGGCCGCGAGCCTGTGCCCACCGCTGCTGCACGCGCTTTAGAGCCACAAGCGCGCCTGCTGGCCGAGCAATTGCAGCTATTAAATTGGCAAGCACAAGCACTGCACGCGGGGCTTGAAGAGCGACTGACGCTAGCCATTACCCCTGAGTTACTAGCCACGCACTGGAGCGAGCCGCTGAACCGGCTTGTGCAAGAGTTTCCGGCTCTGCCCATTGAGGTGCTGGCCGCCCCGCAGACCGATGCGCTAGAGCTGCTGCACGCAGGTCGCGCCCATCTAGCGCTGGTATTTGAGCGCCCGGCGATGGACGGGCGCGAGGGCTTTCAAGAAATGGGGCAAGAGACGCTGGTGGCGGTCATGTCCCCCCAGTTCGCACCCTGGCTGCAGGCCTTGGCTGATCATGGTGCACAGACCCAAATGACCGTTGAGCAACTGGCCGCCACACGCCAAGTACTGGTCGCCAGCCGCGACCCGCAGCAGACCGATCCACGCTTTGTGTTTGCACGTCAGCTGTGGCGCACAGACAGCCACCAAGCAGCGCTGTCACTCATTGGTGCAGGCTTGGCTTGGGGCTGGCTGCCCAAGGGGCTGATCGAAGCGCAGATCAGTGCCGGTGCCTTGATGGAAATACCGGTGCAGAACCTCAGCAACGGAACGACTTTGTTTGTGGACTGGGTATGGTCTAAAGAGCGCGCGCAAGGCCTTGCTGCGCGGCGCTTTGTGCAGCTGCTGCGCGAACGCGAAGCCGGGAAAAACTGACACCCGTAAGCTGTAGTTCCAGGCAAAAATGCCTTCAAGCGCTGAATATTGAATCGCTAGGCGCTATTTACTTCATAGCAAACCCATTTGCACTGCAAAGGAGCTTTTCGTATGCCCCGTCAGCCCGCCAAGCCCAGCCTCCCCTTTCCTACCAGTGATTCTGTAGAAGCTGCCAAGACTGCCCCTGCTGCAACGCCAGCTGTCAAAAAACCAGCCATGAAGTCAACCCGAAAAGCGCCGCCCAAGCCAGCCGTCGCTGCAGCAGCACCAACAGCGAAGACGAATAAAGAGACAAAGACAGAGACGAAGCGGGAGAAGGAGTCGCAGATGCAGACGCCAGCGCAGACTCAAAGCGTCTACCCCTTCGAGATTCAAAACAAGGCGCTACGCAAACTCTGGGAGCAGTGGCAACCAGGTCAGCCCTTAGATAGTCGCATCGACTCAGCGCCTTCATCGACACAGGTCGATTTGAAAAAATTTGACCCGTCAGCCAAGCCTTTTTCATCCGATAAAGGCAAACAACACGACAAAGACCGCGTGCTGCAACTCGCCACCGAGCTCGATAGTTTGCAGAACATTTTTTATGCCGACCGCAGCTTCAAGCTACTGGTGATCTTGCAAGGCATGGACGCTGCAGGCAAAGACGGCACGCTGCGCGGCGTGTTCGGTCAGATGACGCCGCTGGGCGTGCGCACCGTGGGCTGGAAGGCTCCGACCGAGGTGGAAAAGGCGCACGACTATCTATGGCGCATTCACCAGCAGGTGCCCAATGCAGGCGAGGTCGTGGTCTTCAACCGCAGCCAGTACGAGGATGTGCTGGTGCCCGTGGTCAATGGGTTCATCAGCCCCGAGCAGCAAACGCAGCGCTACGCCCAGATCAATGACTTCGAGCGCATGCTCAGCGAGACGGGGACTGTCATCCTCAAGTTCATGCTGCACATCAGCAAAGACGAGCAGCGCGAGCGCCTGCAAGAGCGGCTAGATGACCCGTGCAAGCACTGGAAGTTTGATGAAAACGACCTGAAGGTGCGCGCCCAGTGGGATGACTACCAGCAAGCCTATGCGCAACTGCTGGCGGCCACGCATACACCTTGGGCACCGTGGACCATCGTGCCTGCCGATTCAAAGACGCACCGCAACCTGATGATCGCCACCATGGTGCGCGAGGTACTGAGCAATCTGGATTTGAAGTACCCGCCCGGTGCACCTGCGCTTGAAAAAATCAAGGTGAAGTAGGCCCGCCGCGACCGCGGTTCATGTCCGTCAGGACTGGCCCTGAGTCAGACTGGCGGACTGATACACGTCGTAGTGCTCGGTCGTCACGCCGCTGACGGCTTTTTCCAGCCGATGCTTCATCAACCAGCGGCCCTGCACACGCTGATAGCGCACATCGTAATAACCCAGCACCGTGCGCTGGCCAAAATATTGTGCCGACGCGTTGAATAGGCCATGCCACTGGAAATGCACGCGCGCTTGCGCCGTGCCGCCATCAATCTGCAGACGCGGCAGGTGCATGAAGTGCAGGCCTTTGTAGAACGCGTCCACCTGCGTGCAAAAGGCATGTAGTTCCTCTCGGCCCGAGTGAACCAGCCGCGGCCCCTGACCCACCGCTGCCAGGTCAAACACGCCGTCTTCCGTAAAGACTGCCGCCCAGCCCGCGGCATCGCCCGCATCCCAGGCTCTGGCGTACTCCGCCTCCAGATCCATGATTTCCAAGCGCGCCTCGGCCAGATCCAGTCTTTGCTGCAATGCAGCGATTGCGGTTTCGCTCACTCTTTGAACTCCCTCTTGACGATCAAGCGCTCAATTGGAGAGTTCTTTGGCTGATTCACATCTCCGGAATTACCTGCTTTTCAAAAAGGAGCTGCTGTCACAGTATGGCTGCCGTTTTTTAATCAAAACAGGTTCACCTCAAGTAAATGCAAGCGCTTGCCGCTATGAAATCAGAAGTTCTCAAAAAGCATTCAGCGCTGCTTTGTTTAAAACTGCCAGCCCAGCTGACCCAAGCCTTCAAACTTCATCTCAAAGCGGTCACCGGCATTCAGTGGCATGCAGCCGCACCAAGTGCCCGTGGTGACCACCGTGCCTGCGGGCACGCTGCCGTATTCCCGTGCCACGTGTTGCAGCCAATCCACCAGCAGCCAGACCGGATCGCCCAAGCTATGCGTGCCGGTAAAACGCTGCGGCTCGCCGCCATTCACGCTCACAGTGCATAGCTGCTTGGCCCAGTTGCGCCCAGCGATGATGGATGCAGGCAGCCATTCGCCCAGCGCCAAGCCGCCGTGACACTGACCGTCCGCCAGCAAAGCCAGCGCTGGCGCTTTGAGGCCATCGCGCCAGCGCACGTCCACCCATTCCACGGCCACAGTCACGCCATCGACCAGTGCTAGCGCGCTGTCGTAATCCAACGCGGCAGCTTGTTCAGCGCTGACGTCTTGACCAAGGCGCAGGGCGATTTCTGCCTCTGCACCGCGCAGGTTAAAGACGGCTTCAGGCACAGGTGCTAGTGCCACGCCTTGGTGAATACCGTTCTCGGGCAGGGGCACATGCAGCAAGGCTGCGTCGCGGCTAGGGCCGCCGGACTTCCAGTAGCGCGGCGCGCGGTCTGCCGGCCACCAATCCCAAGTGCGGGCCAGTGCGCTTTGCACGGCGCGGGCATCCGCTTCGCTGGCGATCAGCGGCGCCACATCCGCGCCCAGCGCTTGCGGCTCGCCCAGCTTGCGCGACCACCACAGCGCATCGGCTGAGGCGTAGCAATCTTCAGGCAGAGCGGGCCACAGCAGCTTCCAGTCAGGCAGCACTTCTTCTTGGTCTTGCAATTCGGGGGCAAGGCCTATGGGCGGGGTGTTGGCAAATAGTGCCGGGCCGTTCAAGCCGCTATTGCTATCTTTGTTTTCAGACATGGTGGGCATGATGTCAAATTTCGTATTTCCATGTCGCAAATCCAGAACTCTGAGAGGCTAGCTCCGGATTTATTGGTGCTATGCAAAAAACGCATAAGGCATTTCGCATCAAGCCTTGGACAGGAAAACCCGCTGCGCGCACACTGCAAAGTCCAGATAGAAAGAGCTCACAAAGCGCTTTCTCACCTTCAGTCAACGAGGCCTTCACCATGCAAGCCAAAGACTCCTCCGCGTCCCCCTCGGGACATGTGCTGCCCTCTTACCTCAATGCCGATCACGTCGGTCCTTGGGGCAACTACCTCCAGCAGGTAGATCGGGTCACTCCGTACCTCGGTTCGCTGGCCCGCTGGGTTGAGACGCTCAAGCGCCCCAAGCGCATCTTGATCGTGGACGTTCCCATCGAGCTGGACAACGGCACAATCGCCCACTTTGAAGGCTACCGCGTGCAGCACAACTTGAGCCGCGGCCCCGGCAAGGGCGGTGTGCGCTTTCACCAAGATGTGACGCTATCGGAAGTGATGGCACTGTCGGCTTGGATGAGCATCAAGAACGCTGCAGTAAACGTGCCTTATGGCGGTGCCAAAGGCGGTATTCGCGTGGACCCGCGCAAGCTATCCAAAGGTGAGTTAGAGCGCCTGACGCGCCGCTACACCAGCGAAATCGGCTTACTGATTGGCCCCACCAAGGACATCCCCGCGCCGGACGTGAACACCAACGGCCAGATCATGGCTTGGATGATGGACACCTATTCCATGAACACCGGCGCTACGGCGACCGGCGTGGTGACAGGCAAGCCAGTGGACTTGGGCGGCTCACTGGGTCGCGTTGAGGCCACAGGCCGCGGCGTGTTTACCGTCGGTATTGAAGCAGCCAAGCTTAGCGGCCTGACCATTCAGGGCGCACGCGTGGCGGTACAAGGCTTTGGCAATGTGGGTGGCACCGCAGGCAAGCTGTTTTCCGAGGCTGGCGCCAAGGTGGTGGCTGTGCAAGATCACACCGGCAGCATCTACAACGCAGCAGGCTTTGATGTGAATGCACTGCTAGAGCATGTGCAAAAGAACGGCGGCGTGGGCGGCTTTAGCGGTGGCGAAAGCATGGACAACCAAGCTTTTTGGGGCGTGGATTGCGAAATCCTGATCCCTGCGGCACTGGAAAGCCAAATCACCAAAGACAACGCAGACCAGATCAAAGCCAAGCTGGTCATCGAAGGCGCCAACGGCCCCACCACGCCGGAGGCCGACGACATCCTGACTGCCAAGGGTGTGTTGGTGTTACCCGACGTGATTGCCAACGCCGGCGGCGTAACGGTGAGTTACTTTGAGTGGGTGCAAGATTTCTCCAGCTTCTTCTGGAGCGAGGACGAGATCAACGCCCGTTTGGTGCGCATCATGCAAGAGGCCTTTGCCGGCGTCTGGGCTGTGGCGCAGGAAAACAAGGTGTCGCTGCGCACTGCCACCTTCATCGTGGCCTGCAAGCGCATCTTGCATGCGCGTGAAATGCGCGGACTTTACCCATAAGCTCCCCCTGAGGCGCTTTGCGCCTTCCCCCTCTCTGGAGCTTTGCTCCGGAGGGGGACGACACCCTCGGTGCGCGGCGGCGCTTCCTCGGTGTCCCTGGATTTGGTTGTGGCGGTTTTTGCCGCCACAACGAAAAAAGCCTTCTGTTTCCAGAAGGCTTTTTTGATGGTTGCGAGGGCCGGATTTGAACCAACGACCTTTGGGTTATGAGCCCAACGAGCTACCAGACTGCTCCACCTCGCGTTAATCTTTTCAACACAGTGTCTGTGTCGATGGATGAATTGTAGCGCACTTATTTGCCTCATGCGAAGAAGTTATAAAAAACTTCCGTATTAATGGTTATTCGCTCTAATATTTGTCGTCGGCTTACAGGTAAGCGCTGGCAATTGGGGGCTAAGGCTGTCGGTATAGTTGCCGACCATGGCCAAAGAGAAAACCACCTTCACCTGCAATGCTTGCGGCGGCACCAGCCCGCGCTGGTTGGGTAAATGCCCTAGCTGCGCAGCTTGGAACACGCTGATTGAAACCGTGGCCGAGTCCGCATCGGGCGGCAAGAACCGCCTGAGCCAGCCTCAGGGTTACGCAGGTCTGGCCAATGCCCAGCCGGTCACACCTCTATCAGCCATTGAGGCGCAAGACGTTGCCCGCACCCCCAGCGGTATTGAGGAGCTGGACCGTGTGCTGGGCGGCGGCGTGGTGGAGGGCGGCGTGGTGCTGATTGGTGGCGATCCGGGAATTGGTAAGTCCACACTTCTTTTACAGGCCTTGGATGCTTTACACCGCATTGGCCTGCCCACGCTGTATGTGACGGGCGAGGAAAGCGGCGCACAAGTAGCGCTGCGCTCACGCCGGCTGGGGCTGGATAACAGCCAGGTCAATGTGCTGGCTGAGATTCAGCTGGAAAAAATTCTGGCTACCTTGGAAGCAACTCAGCCTTCAGTGGTGGTCATTGACTCGATTCAAACCGTTTATTCCGATCAGCTTTCGTCTGCACCCGGCTCTGTGGCCCAGGTGCGTGAATGCGCGGCCCACCTGACGCGAGCGGCTAAAACCACGGGCATCACCATTATTTTGGTAGGCCACGTGACCAAGGATGGCGCGCTGGCAGGCCCCCGCGTGCTGGAGCACATGGTGGACACGGTGCTGTACTTTGAGGGCGATACACATAGCAACTTCCGTCTGGTGCGCGCCATCAAGAACCGTTTTGGGGCGGTGAACGAGATTGGCGTTTTTGCCATGACGGAAAAAGGCCTCAAAGGCGTAACCAACCCCAGCGCCATCTTTTTAAGCCAGCACAGCGAACCCGTGCCAGGCAGCTGCGTGATGGTGACGCTGGAAGGCACACGCCCATTGCTGGTAGAGATTCAAGCGCTGGTAGACCAAGGCGGCCCGCAGGCGCGCAGGCTGTCTGTGGGTTTAGACAAGGATCGCCTTGCCATGCTGCTGGCCGTGCTCAACCGCCATGCGGGCGTGGCCTGCGCTGATCAAGATGTGTTCGTCAACGCTGTGGGCGGTGTACGCATCAATGAACCGGCGGCTGACTTGGCAGTGATGTTGGCGATCACTTCCAGTTTGCGCGGCAAATCGCTGCCTAAAGGATTTATCGCATTTGGCGAGGTCGGGTTGGCAGGCGAAGTGCGCCCCGCACCCCGCGGACAAGAACGTTTGAAGGAAGCAGCCAAGCTAGGATTCACCGTCGCCGTTGTCCCCAAAGCCAATGCACCTAAGAAGCCTATCCCCGGCCTGACCATCCATGCCGTGGAACGCGTCGATGAAGCGATGAACATCGTTCGAGGTATTACTTGATATTGTTTTGATAGCTGCTTGTGAGCGGATTTCATACGATATCCCATAAAAACGAGTCAAAGTCATTGATTTCAAAGCAGTAGCGCTATTGTTTTTGATATTTCTTAAAACTCTTCTGGCTTCACAGGCATACGCACTCCCCGCAAGCGCCGAGCCACCCCCACGTAAGACAATAAACCCATGAATTTGCGCAATATTTTGGTTCCCGTTGGCTTGATCGTGCTGATGATCGCGGCCTTTAACTCTGCCGGCTGGCCCGGTGTTGCGGCTGTGGCAGGCGGCATTCTGATGTGGGGGTTGCTGCACTTCACACGCTTGATGTCCATCATGAAAAAGGCCGCAGACCGCCCTATCGGCTACGTGGGCAGCGCGGTGATGCTCAGCGTCAAGCTCAAAGCAAAGGTGCCGCTGGTGCATGTGGTGGCCATGACTCGCTCGCTAGGCCAGCGTCTGTCAGAAGAAAATGCGTCTCCTGAAATCTATCGCTGGACCGACGGCACCAACTCCCATGTGACCTGCGAATTTGTGAATGGCCGCCTGATGAAGTGGGAGCTGAAACGCCCTGAGCAAACGGATGATGCTGCCCTGAGCGCACCTGATACAAGCACCCAGACGCCGACTTAAACCACCCTCTAGAATGGTTGCTTCAGGAGACAAGCGCCACCGCTTTAATCACGCTGGCGACCGCTGACAACCCACTAGAGGATGGTGATATGAGCCCTGTGATTCCCTCAATGTCCGACCGCGACGGCAAGATCTGGATGGATGGCCAACTGGTGGACTGGCGCGACGCCAAAATCCATGTGTTGAGCCATACGCTGCACTACGGCTGCGGCGCCTTTGAAGGCGTGCGCGCCTATGAGACGGAGCAAGGCACGGCCATCTTCCGCCTAGAAGATCACACCAAACGCCTGTTCAACAGCGCCAAGATTCTGCGCATGCAGATCCCGTTCACCCATGAGCAGGTGAATCAGGCGCAGGTCGATGTGGTCAAGGCCAACGCCCTCAAGTCCTGCTATCTGCGCCCGCTGACCTGGATTGGCGACCGCAAGCTGGGCGTTTCGCCCAAGGGCAACACCATCCACTTGATGGTGGCGGCCTGGGCCTGGGGCGCCTATCTGGGCGAAGAAGGCATGCAGCGCGGCATTCGCACCAAGATATCCAGCTTCACCCGCCACCATGTGAACATCACCATGAGTCAGGCCAAGGCGGTGAGCAACTACACCAACTCCATTTTGGCCAACACCGAGGCGCTGGACGACGGCTACGACGAAGCGATCCTGCTGGATGCCTCAGGCTTTGTGTCCGAAGGCTCGGGCGAGAACATCTTTGTCATCAAAGACGGCGTGGTCTATACCCCCGACCTCTCAGCCGGCGCACTCAACGGCATCACCCGCAACACCGTGCTGCATATCTGTAAGGACTTGGGTCTGGAAGTGGTGCAAAAGCGCATCACGCGCGATGAGCTGTATATCTCGGACGAACTGTTCTTCACCGGCACTGCCGCCGAAGTCACGCCCATCCGCGAGGTGGACCGCATCCAGATCGGCGCCGGCCAGCGCGGCCCGATCACCGAAAAGATTCAAACGGCCTACTTTGACATCGTCAACGGCCGCAACCCAAAGTACGCACACTGGCTCACCAAGGTGTGACAATTGCACTCTCTGAGCGGCCTAGCCATCGTCAGAGCAGAGACATCATTGAAAATCACGAGAAAGATACGAGAAATGACCACGAACGCCGCCGTCGAACTGGCCGCCAAAGACTTGAACGCCCAAGGAGGCGTGTTCTGCCCCAGCCCCAAGGCCGATATGAAGCTGTGGAACAGCCACCCCAAGGTCTACCTCGACGTTGCCAAAACCGGTGCCGCCAAGTGCCCCTATTGCGGGACTGTTTACCGTTTGAAGGCGGGCGAGGTGTTTGCTGGCGGGCATTGAGCTTTGAAATTCTGAACACCTGGTAGTTCTGTAAGCTGCCAGGTGTTTTTCATTCCTGGAATCAAAATCGTATCCATGCGCATCCTACATTTCGTCACCGGCGGTTTTTCCGGCGCTACCCAAGTTGCCATAGACCTCTGCATGGCCGCATTGAAAGAGCCGGGGTACGAGGTTTTGCTGGTCTTAAGGCGCAAGCCCAGCACCGATGAGGCGAAGATCGATGCCTTACGCCAGCAAGGCCTTCAGGTGCGCGTTGTGTCAAACTGGATTCATGCCGTCACGGTCTGGGAACTGCGAAAAGTCATTCGCGGCTTTAAACCAGATGCTGTGTTCGCACATGGATTCAGCGACCATATTTGGGGCCGTAGAGCTGCCGTCGCGGAAGGCGTGCGCCGCATCCTCCATGTCGAGCACAACACCCGCGAGCGCTATACCGCGCGTCGCCTAAAGCAAGCTCAGGCTTTGATGCCCTATACAGAGGCTTGTATTGGTGTTTCTGAAGGCGTTCGAACCAGTCTCATTGAACGAGGTTTTGATCCAGCCAAATGCATTGCCATTCCGAATGGCATTGACTTGGAACGCTTTCCTGACTCCATTATCAAACCATGGGATGAGCGTGAGCCTGCAATCATCATGGCATCGCGGTTTGCCAGGCAAAAGGATCATTCGACATTGATTCAGGCCCTTGCGCTGCTAAAAAACCAAGGCATGAAGCCGACGCTCTACCTCGCAGGTGGCGGCAAGAGCAGTCTGCAAAGAAAAGCACACGCTTTGGTTACCCAACTAGGCTTGCAGGAGCAGGTTCAATTTTTAGGTAATGTCTCAGACCTCCCCCAACGTCTAGGTGCCATGCAGATTTTCGTGCTTTCCACACATTGGGAAGGGATGCCTTTGGCTCTGGTTGAAGGTATGGCCGCCGGATGCGCTTGCGTGGTGTCGGATGTAATTGGAGCGCGCGAGGTTGTCGAGCCTGATGTCAATGGTCTAAGGGTTGCGCAAAGTGATGCCTCCGCAATGGCAACAGCCATACATAGCCTGCTGACCAAGCCAGCCTTTGCCAGCAATCTGGGGCTGCTAGCTCGTCAGCATGCGATTTCCACCTATAGCCGTGCACACATGTGGGCTGCTTATCGAACCTTGATTTCGGCCTAATACACAAATTCTGATGCCTGCATTGCATCAAAAATTGTCTCTCTATGCACCCTAAGAATTTCGCCGAACACCTCACATCGCTCGCTGCTTTTTTGCTGCCTGGGCTCGCACTCTGGATTCGCTCCGGCCCTTCTTATGGAGCAGCCTTGCTACTGATCGGCACGCTGGTATTCATACCGCGCTGGATCAAGGTTAGGCCGGCTCCCGGTACTTGGGCATTAGCTGCAGTCTTGCTATGCATGGCCATACTTTGGTATGAACTAACAACGCAGCAGGATATCCAAAGGCTGGATCGCCCAGTTAAATGGGCGCTGGGTGCGTTGTGCCTGTTCTATGCGGCAGCGAATCCCCCACGTGCCTCCTCATTTTTTTGGGGCCTGCCGATTGGCTGCATTGGCATGGGATTTCTAGCTTTATGGCAGATTTATGGTCAAGGCATGTGGCGCGCTACAGGGTATACCAACGCCATTCCGTGGGGTGACACGGCCTTGCTGTTGGCCTGCTTCACAGGCGTTCATACTGTCATTTTCTGGCGAGAACGCCTCTTGCCCTGGCGACTTTTACATGTTGTCGCTATTGTGGCCGGTCTCAGTGCTTCAATGCTTTCTCAGTCTCGCGGTGGTTGGCTTGCTCTAGTCTTGGCAATACCTTTGCTCGTACTCGTTGCATGGCGCTTACATGCAGATTTTCTGCCAAAGCTTCTTATGCTGCTTGGCGGCGTGGTACTGGTCTTCGCGCTGACCATTTTCAGCGTTCCGCATTTACGAGCCCATGCCAATAAAGCGGTGCATGAAATCACCCAGTACTTCCAAAGTAATGAAGTCAACACCTCATTAGGTATTCGATTAGAGCAATACCGTATGGCCTTTGACCTGATTCCCGAGAAACCCTTGCTAGGTTGGTCACGGCAAGGTTTTGAGCAAGAAACGGAGCGCCGCGTTGCAACGGGTCTGTATCACCCCGCTCTACTCGGGTACAGGGATTACATCCACAACGAATTATTGGATAGCTGGGTCAAAACTGGAGTACTTGGAGCGATGGTGCAGCTCGCACTCTATTTCGTTCCACTATGGCTCTTTTGGCCATCCTCTCGTCGCATGTCATCTGTACTACCGATCGAAAAATGGCGACAAGTTCTCTCTTTGCGCCTGATGGGATGCTTGATGAGTGTGATGCATCTGGGCTTTGGTATGACCATGCCGTACTTCGCCCACAACAGTGGAACGGTTTTCTTTATTTTTTGCATGGTCTGCCTGTGGGCTGCATTGCAGGGGCTAGAAAAAGCGAATCACGATGAGGTACGTGCATGACATGGCTCAGCATACTGGTGCCGGTTTACAACGTTGAGCCATATCTAGAAGAGTGCCTTGAATCGATCATGAGCCAAGCCGGGCAAGACGTGGAGGTCATTGTTCTCGATGATTGCTCCACCGATAACTCTTGGCTTGCGATGCAAAAGTTGGGGCAACGTTGGCCCGGGCGTTTAAAGCTACTTCAGCACAGCAGCAACGCAGGCCTTAGTGCGGCCCGCAACACCATGCTTGAAGCCGCACAAGGGCAGTACCTTTGGTTTATCGATTCAGATGACAAGCTGCTACCTGGCTGCGTGAGTGCCTTGAAAAATATTGTTCATACGCATGCACCCGACGTAGTTCTGTGCGATTTTTCCGTCTGGCGAGAAAAGTCCAGATTGAAACACCGCATGCGAGGAGAGCTTCACCGCCGCACCTTCCGAGGAGCAGCGCAACATCTTCAAACCGACAATTCAGGGCTCCTTGCTGGTCTGCTTGCAACGGGTCAGATGCATGCATGGTCAAAAATATCTAAGCGATCTCTATGGGGTAGCTCGTTGCGCTTTCCCCCAGGTCGTTATTTCGAGGACTTGATGACCATGCCTTTGCTGACTCTTCGTTGTCAAAGCTATTACTACTGTGCCACGCCATGGGTTGCCTACCGCCAGCATTCCACCAGCATTCTTTCAACGATGAACTTACGCAAAGCAAGCGACCAGTCCGCTTCATTGATCGGTTTTTCGCAGTCTTTGGGCATCACGCCCTTGTCGCAAAACTCAGCTTTAAAAATGGCCTGGGCTCAACAATGCGCACGCAACTTCATCGGAGCCATGCGCTTTCTGGCTCGTCGTGAGAATCAATTATCAGACGCTGAAAGAGCAGCAGCGGCTCAGCAATTCAGAGCGGATTTTGAGCAATCATCGCCCTACTCTTTGCTTGAGCTGCAGCAACAATATTTTTATAAAGGCTGGTGGTTGCGAGCCCTTAAGCTTCGCGGCTGGACCAACTGGAAAAAATAGCACGATGGATTCTCTGACGCCGAAAACTCACGGTGAACTATGGTTAGCTCGGTGGATCACCCGCTTTTACAAACTCAAACCACGCAAGCTGGAAGAAAGTCCGATCCAGCAATTCACTCGTTACGACATTGGCGGCTCTACAGCGGCGCATACAGGCTCGATCCCCCGCATCATCTGGGCTTACTGGAATGCAGCGGAACTCCCTGCGCTTGTGCAGCGCTGTGTAGACAGCTGGGCTTTTTTTAATCCCGGCTTCAGCATTCGTGTGCTCAATCAAGCCCAGCTTGGTGAATATATTTCAGAGCTTCCGGCGCTTTTTCACGAATTACCGGTGCCCAAGCAATCGGATTGGATTCGATTGGAGTTATTGCGTCTTCATGGGGGAATTTGGCTGGACGCAAGCACGATTCTTACGCAGTCGCTCAACTGGGTGCTCGAAGAACAGCAAAGAACACAGGCCGAATTTATTGGCTATTTTTTAGGAAAGTTCACCACGCAACCTGACTGCCCCGTCGTTGAAAATTGGTTTATGGCGGCGCCGCCAGCCAGTGCCTTCATCACGGATTTGCATAAGGAATTTTCAGAGCAAGTCATCACGAGGACTAATTCAGACTACATCTCCTATCTGCAAGATCGCAAGGTGTATGAAAAAGTTCTTCAAAATATCGACGACCCCCACTACCTTAGCCAGCACCTCGCCATTCAGCATGTTCTACACAGCGAAAAGTCTTACCGGCTTTGCCTTGCGAGAGCCGAAGACGGGCCTTTCTTCCTTCATGTGCATGGGGACTGGCGACGCACTCCGTTCAAGCTTCGATTGCTGTTTTCACGCTTGCAAGGCTCGCCCGTTCCATTAATCAAGTTTCGAGGCCCTGACCGTAAACGCATCAATCTATATCTGGAGCGCAAGCTTTATGTGAAAGATAGCGTTGCGCAGCGCTATTTGGTCGACCTTCACGCTCAAAAATAAAACGTGCCTCAGAACTGAGGCACGTTTTCACTCACGGCTCTACCCAGACGATCAGCCCAGCGGCAGCTCAATCACAAAGCTGGCGCCCGTTTGTCCATCGGAGCGGTCTTCACAGCGAACCGTACCGCCATGTCGCTCGGCAATCGATCGCACCAGCGACAGGCCCAGGCCTACGCCGCCAGAGCGTTCGCTGGCACCGGGCAGGCGGTAGAACTTCTCGAAGATGCGTTCGCGCTGTGCTTCGGGTACGCCCGGGCCGTGATCTTCGACTCGAATCAGCGCCATATTGCCGCGCTTGGCAAGCGACAACGTGATCTCACCTTCGCTGTAACGGCGGGCATTCTCAAGCAGATTACGCACGGCTCGGCGCAGCAGTTTGGCGATGCCTTGGACCTCTAAAGATCCATCCGTGTGCATATCTAGATCTGCTTCAATACGCGCACATTCTTCGGCAGATAGGCCGATCAAATCGACAGATTCCACGGTGCCTACATCGGCCTCGCTAGAATCCAAGCGGCTCGCCAGCAAGATTTCATCTACCAGCTGATCGAGCTCGGTGATATTGCGCTGAATCTCGACCTTGGCACGTGCGCTAGCTGGATCATTGCCCATGAACTCCAAACCCATCCGGATGCGCGTCAGCGGAGAGCGCAGCTCGTGAGAAGCATTGGCGAGCAAGGATTTGTGCGATGTCATCAAGGTCTCGATACGCTCAGCGGCTGCATTGAACTGGTGAGCCAGATCAGCCACTTCATCGTGGCCATGCTCGGGCACACGTACCGATAGATCACCTTCACCAAAACGCTTTACGCCGCGCTGCAGGGTTTCAAGGCGCTTGAGCAAGCGGCGAATGATGGGGAAGACTCCCACAATCACGGCCACGCCGACTAAACCCAGCATCCACAAAAAGCCAAAGGGTGGACGCAGCCAAAAAGCGACAGCGCCATCGCGCGGCGGTGGGCGGCCTTCGCGCCATTCGCGCGGGGCCATCCACAGCTCATACGTTTTTCCGTCCTTGGCGGCAATTTCAAAGCGCACACCGTCTACCGGCGAGCCAGAAATACGGTTGCCGCGCCCTTCGACCAGAACATCACCATCGGGCCCGTGCAGCACCATCTCACGCGATGGCGGTGTGGCAGCGCTTTGCACACGCTGCTCTTCGGCCATATTCCATGCCCAAGCTACGCACAGCGTCAACACGGCCACGCCAATCACCACGGCTAGCCAGATACGCAGGTAAAGGCGCTGAGAGAAGATGTGCAGCAACTTCATCAGTCTTGTTGCTTGGCAAAAACATAGCCCACACCACGCACCGTCAAAATGCGCTTGGGAGCTTTGGGGTCGGCCTCAATCGCGGCGCGGATGCGGCCCATGTGGACGTCAATGGAGCGGTCAAAGGCCTCTAACTCGCGGCCTCGCACCGCCTCCATGATCTGGTCGCGGGTTAGCACACGGCCTGCTCGCTCTGCCAAGGCCACCAGCAAGTCAAACTGGTAAGACGTCAGATCTGCCACCTGATCGCCCACGGCGACAGTGCGCGCGTCGCGGTCAATTTCTAGGCCGCCAAAACGCATAACAGCAGTGGCAGGCGCAGCCTGACTTTCACTACCCTTGCGGCGCAAGATAGCGCGGATGCGGGCCAGCAGCTCGCGCGGCTCAAAGGGTTTTGGCAGGTAGTCGTCAGCGCCCAGCTCTAGCCCGATGATGCGGTCCATGGGGTCGCCCTTGGCGGTCAGCATCAGCACGGGTACTTGACCGGCAGCACCGGGGATGGCGCGAATTCGGCGGCAAACTTCAAGGCCGTCCATATCGGGCAGCATCAAGTCCAAAATCACCAGATCAGGCTGCTCTGGCGAGCTGCCATCTGCCGGCTGCAATTGGTCTAGACCGCTTTTGCCGTCCGCCTTATGGATCACGTCCAGGCCGTTATTGCCCAAATAGTCGCTCACCATTTGCGCTAGGCGAACGTCATCCTCAATCATCAAAAGTTGGTGCGTGCTCATAGGGGGCAGTGTAGTCATGCTCGCGCCTTCATATTTCATCAAGGCTTCATGCTGGGGCACGCAGATGACCTGCTCTTGTCTGGCACGTAAAGTTGGGTAAACCGAGAAACTATAAAAACGATAGCTAAAAGTCAATATATTTCAATGGCTAGATCCCATTTTCACCCTTGAAGCTAAAGCAATCAGCAGCAGGACGGGGAAGCCCATGAGAGCCGTGGTTTGGAAAAATGCCTCGTAGCCATAGGCATCGACAAACATGCCTGAGTAGCCGCCCAACCATTTGGGCGCGAGCAGCATCATGGAGCTAAACAGCGCGTATTGCGTGGCTGAGTACTGCACATTGGTCAGACCCGAGAGGTAGGCGATGAAGGCGGCTGAAGCAATGCCGCCCGCCAAATTGTCAGCACTGACCACCCAGATTAAGGCCGATACATCGTGGCCACGCGTGGCCAGCCAAGCAAACAGCAAGTTGGTGCCGGCCGACAAAATGGCGCCCAGCATCAACACACGCATCACGCCCCAGCGCACGGCCATGACGCCGCCGACAAAGCCGCCTAGTAGCGTCATGATGACGCCAAACATTTTGGTGACCGCCGCCACCTCTTCCTTGGTGTAGCCCATGTCTACATAGAAGGGGTTGGCCATATTGCCCATAACCACATCACTTACGCGATACAGGCCAATCAGCGCCAGCAGCAGCAGCGCCTGCCAACGGTAACGTTTGATGAAGTCTGCAAACGGGGAGATCAACGCGCCTTGAATCCACTCAGCTGCGTTGCGCGCTGCCGGCATGGGGCGGGCCTCAGGCTCGGGCGAGAACAGCACCGTAATCATGCCCACCAACATGCTGGCCGCCATCACGGTATAGGCCACATGCCAAGCCTGCACCACATAGCCCTGCGCTTCTCCTTGCACCTTGGCTGCCACCCACAGCACGCCTGCGCCAGCCCAAATCATGGCCAAGCGATAACCGGTCTGATAGGTCGCGGCCAGCGCGGCTTGGTCATCCACCTTGGCCGATTCGATGCGGTAGGCATCGAGGGCAATATCTTGCGTGGCCGAGCCAAACGCCACCAGCACCGCGCAGATCACCAGCGGTTGCAAGGCTTGCTGGGGGTCCATAAAAGACATTGCCAGCAACCCAGCCGCAACCAGCAACTGCGAAAACAACAACCAACTGCGGCGGCGACCCAGCAGTCTGGTGGCGATCGGTAAAGGCAAGCGATCGACCAAGGGCGACCAGACCCATTTGAAGGCGTAAGCCAGCCCCACCCAGCTCAAAAATCCGATCGTGCTGCGGTCAATACCCGCCTCGCGCAGCCAAAAGCTCAAAGTGCCAATTACCAGCAGCAGGGGCAAGCCCGCTGAGAAGCCCAAAGCCAGCATACGCAAGCTAGCGGGTTGGGCGTAGACCTTAATGGCCTGAGCCCAACTGCGCTTGGACTTGATGACGACATCTGCGGAGGAGGAGCTGCTGTTGGTTTGGGTCGACTCGGTCATGGTCTGATTCTTTAAGGCAATCGGCATTATCGGTTGCCCGTGCGTTGGGGGTCGCGCTACCATCGACTGACGCGCCCTCAGCCCTCAATTGTTGACCCATGATTTGCCACACCGCACACACGCATGCAGCGCTTGACGAGGCACAAACCTCGGTGCGCAGCTACAGCGGTGAGCATCAAGCCCATGCTCACGGCTATGCGCAGATTTTGTTTGCGCTGCAGGGCCGTATGGAGCTGGAAGTGGGCGGCAGGCCCAGCTTTGTAGATGGTGCCTGCGGCATGGTCATCCCTGCCGGCACAGACCACGGTTATCTGGCCCCGCCGCAAACGCAAGTACTGGTGATTGATGTCCCCATGGCGCCGGGGCTGGACAAGCTGCGCCGCTTTGCCGTGCCGCCGCCGCTGCGCTACCCCCAATCGAGCTTGTCAGCAGCTGCGCAAATGGCCTTGGTGCTGCAAGCCCCAACCCTGCTGCAACGCCGGGGGCTGGATATGCAATGGCTGCAGCATCGGGTGCAAGCTGCGCTGCATGAAAGCTGGCCCACAGCACGGCTAGCAACGTTGATGCATTTGAGCGTGGCACAATTCCATACACGCTTTGTAGAACTGGTGGGCACCACCCCGCAAGACTGGTTGCGCAGCCTGCGCCTTGATGCTGCCGTGCAGCAACTCAAGCAAGGCACAGCGTTGGAGGCTACGGCCCTGCGCTGCGGTTATGCATCAGCCAGCGCACTGGCCTATGCGCTGCGGCGCGATAGAGGTGTGACATCGCGCCAGTTGCGTGAGCAGCGCTGATCTAGCCACCGCATTCACCACAAGCGTTTTTCGATAGTTGCTGCAGTTGCGCCAGCGCATGATGGTGCTCTCATGTCATCTCAAGCCACACTCTCTTCTCCCGCCACCAGCGCCTCATTCGCCCCCATAGGTCTGGTGCTGGCGGCAGCCATGCTCTGGGGCACCACGGGCACGGCCCAGCACTTTGCACCGGCGCAGCTCTCACCTTACTGGGTGGGCGGCCTACGCATGGTCATGGCAGCGTTGTTCTTTGTCGCACTTGCGATGGTGATGGACAAAGGCCACCGCTCATCCCCGCTGCGCTGGGGTCGCGTGCTGTTTTGCGGGCTGTGCATGGCCGTCTACAACCTCAGCTTTTTCGCAGGCATCAAAGCCTGTGGCGTCGCGCTAGGCACGGCGTTGGCGATTGGCAGCGGCCCTATCTGGGCAGGGCTGATGCAGGCGATAGTGCAAAACCGCATGCCCAGCCCGCAGTGGTGGCTGGGCACTTGCATCGGCGTGGGTGGCGGCATTGTCATGGCGCTGGCTGCAACCGACCCGCAAAACCTGCCTTGGGGCGGTATGGCGCTGTGCCTGCTGGCGGGGCTGTCCTATGCCGCCTATGCGCTGGTGAACCAAGCGCTGGTGATGCAAGCCCGTGTGGCCACAGTCAATGCCTGGGTGTTTGGCTGCGCCGCGCTAATGTCGCTACCCTTTGCCGCTTGGCTAGGCGGCCCATTACAGACCAGCGCCAGCGGCTGGGTTGTGGTTATCTATCTGGGCATGGTCACCACAGGTTTCGCCTATTTGCTGTTCTCCATAGGCTTGCGCAGCATGTCCGCAGCCACGGGAGTGGCACTGAGCAAGGCAGAGCCGATTACTGCCTTTGCCCTGTCTTTGCTGATCGTGGGTGAACGCCCGCAATGGTGGTCGGTGCTGGGTCTTTTGGGCGTGATTGGCGGCCTGTGGCTGGTGGTGCAAGCCGAGAGAAAATCTACGGAAAATATCTGACTTTTAGTGAGGTTCGGCTCGCATAAACTTGGGCGTATGCAAGCCATCCCCTCCTTCCTGCGCCACTCCGTTACTCGCAACTACCTGCTGCTAACACTTGCCTGCACTGCGCTAATACACACGCCAGCACAAGCTCAAGTGGATGTGGGAAAGTCATCCATGATGCGCCAACTGGTGCCCGCTGAAACGCTTGAAAATTCAGCCACCCAGCAGTACCAAGAATTGCTGCAGCAAGCCAAGGCCAAAGGGGCGCTCGCCGACAGCAACAATGCCCAACTGCAACGCCTGCGCAGCATTGCGCAACGCCTCATTCCACATGCTGTGCAGTGGAATCCGCGTGCCAGCCAGTGGCGATGGGAGGTCAACCTCATTGGCAGCAAGCAGATCAACGCTTTTTGCATGCCCGGGGGCAAGATTGCTTTTTACACCGGCATCATCGACCAGCTCAAGCTGACGGATGATGAAATCGCCATGATCATGGGGCATGAGATGGCACACGCATTGCGCGAGCATTCACGCGAGCAACTGGCCAAAAATCAGGCCACCAGCCTAGGCATATCGCTGGGCGCGCAACTGTTGGGACTTGGCGATATTGGCAGCACAGCAGCGCGCTTGGGCGGGCAGTTGCTGAGCCTTAAATTCAGCCGCAGCGATGAAAGCGATGCCGACTTGGTCGGCCTGGAGCTAGCCGCCCGCGCCGGCTACAACCCGCAGGCCTCCGTAAGCCTGTGGCGCAAGATGGGTGAAGCTACCGGCCAAAGCGGCGTGAGCTTTCTCTCTACCCACCCCACAGGTCCCAACCGCATACGCGAGCTTGAAGACAATGTGCCCCGCGTCACGGGCCTGTTCGAGCAAGCACGTAAGCGTTGAAGCGCTAGGCGACCCCGCCCAGAGACGCCACATCAAGGCGAGTATTTTTCGCAGCTTCAGGCGGCAAGATAGCCATGGTCAGACTGCAGTTGCAGGTCATTTTTCCGTCTTCATCGCGCAGTTCAATGCCCCACACATGGGTGGTTCGACCCAAGTGCACCGGTCGGGCAGTGGCCGTAATCCAGCTACCCTTGCGGCCTGCGCGCACATGATTGGCAGTCACGCTCAGGCCCACGCAGCGGTAGCCATCAGGAATGCTGCAGGCCGCAGCCATAGAACCCAATGTTTCGGCCAGCACCACGCTGACGCCGCCGTGCAAGATTCCATAGGGCTGGCAAGTGCGCTCATCCACATGAATGCGGGCGCAAACATACTCGTCACCGTATTCGGTGAACTCAATACCCAGGTGTGAAATTGCCGTGTTGGCACTGCCTGCGTTCAGTGCTTTCAAATCAAGCTCTCGGGTCCAGATCGCCATACCAGTCCTTGTTGTGCATGAAAAAAGGGCACTCCTTGCAGAGTGCCCTTTGATGCTATGGACTTGGCGGCGCAAAAGCTAGCACCAAGCGGACTATGTGCCCGGTCAGGCTCGCATGTCGCCCTTGTCCATGAAGCGCTGGTGCCAGCTCAGTGCCTCTGTCAGGATGTGCGGCGTGTGCTGCGCACCCTTGGCGCGTGCGCGGTCGAAGTAGTCTTGCAACTGGTCGCGGTAGTCGGGGTGGGCGCACTTGTCGATGATGACCTTGGCACGCTGCTTGGGCGACAGGCCGCGCAGATCAGCCAGACCTTGCTCGGTAACGATGATCTGGGTGTCATGCTCTGTGTGGTCCACATGCGAGCACATGGGCACGATGCAGCTGATCTTGCCTTCCTTGGCCACGGAAGGTGTGACGAAGAAGGACAGGTAGCCGTTGCGCGCAAAGTCACCCGAGCCGCCGATGCCGTTCATCATGCCTGTGCCCATGACGTGGGTGGAGTTGATGTTGCCGTAGATGTCGGCTTCGATCATCGAGTTCATGGCGATGATGCCCAAGCGGCGCACCAGCTCCGGGTGGTTCGAGATTTCTTGCGGGCGCAAGATGATGCGCTCGCGGTAAAAGTCGATGTTGTCTTCGAAGTCCTTGAAGGCCTTTCCAGACAAAGAAATAGAAGTTGCCGATGCCTTGCTCATCTTGCCCGAGCGCAGCAGGTCCAGCATGCCGTCTTGCAGTACTTCGGTAAAGCCCAGCAGGTTCTCAAACGGGCCCGTCAGCAGGCCTGCCAGCACGGCGTTGGCCACGTTGCCCACGCCAGACTGGATAGGCAACATTTCCTTGGGCAAACGGCCCATCTTCATCTCGTGTGCGAGGAAGTCGATGATGGACGCAGCAATGGTGTTGGACTGTGCATCGGGCGCAGCAAACACGTTGTCGCGGTCGCCCTTGCCGGTTTCCACCACGGCGATGACCTTGGAAGGGTCCACCTTCAGGTACTGCTCACCAATGCGCTGGTCAGCATGCGTCATGTTGATAGGCATGCGGCGTGGCGGGATGGCGGTGCCGTAGTAAATGTCGTGCATGCCTTCGAGCTTGGCGGACATCTTGGTGTTGACTTCGAGGATGACCTTGTCGGCAATCTCTAACCAAGTCTTGTTGTTCCCCACCGCGGTGGAAGGAATCAACAAACCATCAGCCGTAACGCCCACCACTTCGATCACGGCGATGTTCATCTGGCCCAAGAAGCCAAACCATGCGTGCTGCGCCACATGGGACAGGTGCATGTCGATGAAGTCGATATCACCGGTGTTGATGGCTTTACGGGCAGTCGGGTCGGTGTTGAAGGGCAGGCGCTGACCCAGCGCACCCGCTTCAGCCATCACGCCGTCGCATTCGGCGGCGGTGGATGCACCCGTCCACACATTAATCTTGTAAGGCTTGCCTTGAGCATGCTCGGCCTTGGCGCGCGCTGCGATGGCTGCGGGCAAGGCCTTGGGGTAGCCGGCTCCGGTAAAGCCGCTCATACCGACGTTAACGCCATGAGGAATCATGGCTGCGGCATCTTCGGCCGTCATGACGCGTGAGAGGAAATCCGGGAAACGTACGCGATCTGCGATGGTCATTGTCTGCTCCAAACTCAGAGAGCCCTTCCTCACACACAAGCCCAGCCCGCTCCAACAATGCTGTTTTCGTGGCTCATGCTAGATGCTTGGTCGGCAACTCTAAAAAAAACCGCCCGGGTAGGGCGGAGTGTCTCTAGAGATAAATGTTACCAGCGCGGTACATAATCATCGAGCAATTCCTCAATGGCCCCGCGCTGGTGTCAGGGGAATGTCCCCCGGTTACATGTTTGCACTCACTTAGCTTGTACCTGAGTTTCAGATTTGCGACCACCCAGGCTCAGCAAAGCGTACATGATGATGGCACCAAAGGTAGCCGTCCCGATGCCGCCCAGTGCGAACTCACCAAACTTCAGGGTGAATTCTCCTGTGCCCAAAATCAGAGTGATAGCGGCCACGATCAGGTTCTTGATGTCAGAGAAGTCCACCTTGTTGTCCACCCAGATCTTGGCGCCAGCAATGGCGATCAGACCGAAGACCACAATGGAGACGCCGCCCATCACAGGCAAAGGGATCGCCTGAATCAGCGCGCCAAACTTGGGGCTAAAGCCCAGCAGTACAGCCAATAAAGCCGCCACCAAGAACACGGCGGTGGAATAGATGCGGGTCGCTGCCATCACGCCAATGTTTTCAGCATAAGTGGTCACGCCGGTGCCGCCAGCAGCGCCGGAGACCATGGTCGCCACGCCGTCACCAATAAAGGCACGGCCCATGTAC
Organism: Comamonas sp. Y33R10-2; assembly: GCF_019355935.1. Classification (NCBI taxonomy): domain Bacteria; kingdom Pseudomonadati; phylum Pseudomonadota; class Betaproteobacteria; order Burkholderiales; family Comamonadaceae; genus Comamonas; species Comamonas sp. Y33R10-2. Next base: position 2,709,123 of record NZ_CP079925.1, on the reverse strand, counting down.
TGGTCTAGGTTCTTGCCAGTCATAGCTGTCACGGCCTTGATGTGGCCCAAGTTCTCGGCCACCAAAATAATGACGACAGGAACGATGAGCAGCATGGCATTGGTGCTGAACACAGGAGCATGCAAGCTAGGCAGACCAAACCATGCAGCGTTAGCCACACCGCTCAGGTCCACAGGCTTGCCCCAGCCCAAGACATTGGTGAACACGGCGTAGAGCACGCTCGCTGCCAGCAGACCGATCAAGATCAGCAAACGCTGCAGCATGCCGCGGGTGAACACTGCCACCAAGGCCACAGACATAAAGGTCAGCGCCTGCATCCACGACTCAAAGTTGTTGGATGCCATGTTCTTGACCGGAATGTGCGCCAAGTTCAAGCCAATCACGGCCACCACCGCACCGGTCACCACCGGGGGCATAAAGCGTTCAATCCAGCCGGTACCAATTACCTGCACCAACACGCCCACCAGCATGTAGACCAAGCCGCAGGCAATGATGCCGCCCAGCGCCACGCCGATATTGGCGTTGGCAGGGCCTTGGCTGGCCACGTAGCCGGTAGCAACGTTCACCACGCCAATAAAGGCGAAGGATGAGCCCAAGTAACTGGGCACCTTGCCGCCAGTGATCAAAAAGAAGATCAGCGTGCCGATACCGCTCATCAGCACCGCTAAGTTGGGGTCAAAGCCCATCAGGATGGGAGCCAGCACGGTGGAGCCAAACATGGCGATCACGTGCTGAATACCCATCAGGCCGGTCTGCCCCCAGGGCAGGCGCTCATCGGGGCCGATAACACCGCCGTTTTGTAATACATCGGACGACTTTTGCGTCCATTCAAACATTCCCATCCCATCTCTCCTTGGATATAAAACGGTGCAGATTATGGCAAGCAGTGCTTGCTTATGTCGCTACATAAGTGGCTGCGTAAGCACTTATGCCTATGTGCAGTGAATACCCCAGCACAGCAGCAAGTGGCGTGCCACAACCATTAACTAATAAATTCATAGCTACTAGTCAATTCAAATCAATGATTTCCGGCACAAATCATCGGTAAATCATTGATAAATATGGACTAAGCGCTATGAATTAAAAACTTCTACGACTGGCGCAAGGCGCGCTCAATGCGATCGCGCTTGACCGTTGTCTTGGGTACCTTGAACGGGAACCACATGCGCACATCCTCTTCAAGCCCAATACCGTGCATGAAGTTGTAGATGGCCTTTTTCAGTGCATCGCCCAAGGCATCGTGATCGACTCCCGTGGGGTCGATAAACGGGCGGTCGTTTTTGGCAAAGTCACCGGGCGGTAGCGGCGGCAGCTCAATGCCGTATTCCGCGGGATTGAGACCCACAGGAGAGTGCACGGTGCAGGTAAAGCGGTGGAAAAAGCCGCTTTGAATACAGCCGTTGAGAAACAACTGGCGCACATACTCCAGCGCGTCCACCGTGTCTTGCACGGTTTGCGTGGGAAAGCCGTACATCAAATAGGCGTGGACCAAAATGCCCGCATCAGCAAACGCCTTGGTGACGCGCGCCACTTGATCGACGGTGACGCCTTTTTTCATCAGCTCCAGCAGGCGGTCTGACGCGACTTCCAGACCGCCAGAGATGGCGATGCAGCCGCTATCGGCCATCAGCTCGGCTAGCTCGGGGGAGAAGGTTTTCTCAAACCGCACATTGCCCCACCAGCTAATGCCGGCGTTGCGTGCAATCAGCTCTTGCGACAGCGCCTTGAGTGCCTTGGGCGGCGCGGCTTCATCGACAAAGTGAAAACCGGTCTGGCCGGTTTCGGCCACGATGGCTTGAATGCGATCAGCCAGCACCTCGGCGCTAGCGCCTTCATAGCGGCCGATGTAGTCAAGGCTTACGTCGCAAAAGCTGCACTTCTTCCAGTAGCAGCCGTGGGCCACGGTGAGCTTGTTCCAGCGCCCGTCGCTCCACAGGCGGTGCATGGGGTTGAGCATGTCCAGCAGCGACAGGTATTTATCGAGCGGCAGGCCATCCCAAGTGGGGGTGCCGACTTCGGCGAAGGCAATGTCTGCCTCCATCATGTTGACGTACTGCACCTTGCCATCATCGCCGCGCACAAAGGTGCGCACCAAGCGCGACTTGCCGCGCTCGCCCTGCAAGTGCTCTAACAGCGCCAGCAAGGGGCGCTCACCCGCGTCTAGCGTCACAAAATCAAAGTAGTCGAAGACGCGTGACTCGCCCAGCTCGCGCAGCTCGGTGTTCACATAGCCGCCGCCCAGCACGGTGGTGATGTGCGGGTGCTGGGCTTTAATGGTTTGCGCAATGCGAAACGCAGCATAGACCGAGCCCGGGAAGGGCACGGACAGCAGCACCACGGTGGGCTGGTGGCGCTCAATGGCAGCCAGCGTCAGCGCGCTCAGCATGTCGTCCACCAAATTGGGGGCGGCGGCCAAGGCGTTGGCCAGTGGCTCAAACGTGGGCTGGCTGCCGGCCAGCGACTCGGCGTAGCGCACAAACTCAAAGCGCTCGTCCACCGCATCGCGCAGCACATCGGCCAGATCGTTCAGGTATAGCGTGGCCAGGTGCTTGGCTTTGTCCGTCAGGCCCAAAGCGCCAAAGGCCCAGCCCAGCGGGTCGCCGCCCTCTTCGTCCTCATACACATCCAGCGTGGCAAAACGCGGGCCTTCAGGCAGGTAGTGACGACCGGCAATGCGGTGCGCCAAGGTGCTGTCGCGCCCCTGCAAAAAGGCGATGACGGGGCCAATGGTGGCGAGGTAGCGCTCTTGCTGCTCTACAAACGACTGCACGGCAGGCGTGTGCTTTTTGGCAGGCAAGGCCTTGATGCGATCAGCCACGGCGCGCAGGCCCGTGGGTGACAGCAGTTGCAGCACCAGCGCCAGCGCCAGATCTTCTTGCACAGCGGCAATCCCACGCGAGCGCAAAAAGCCCGTGAGATAGGCGGTGGAGGGGTAAGGGGTGTTGAGCTGCGTCATCGGCGGGATGACGGCCAGCACGCGGGTGGGCAAAGCGGACATGAGGTGCAGGTCGTCGGCAAGCGCCGTTGACGGTGAAGACAGACCTCGATTATCGGTATGCCCGCGCATCTGTGCTGCGCAGGTGACATCTGAGAGGGCGACCACCAATGACTTGCGCCCGCTGCAGCGCTAGTCTGGCCCTTATGTCCTGCGCACCTCAACACCCTGCCCCCTATGTGCCGCAAATGCGGCTGTACCAGAACTGGCTGCGTGAAACGCTCGGCCTGAGCTTTGCCGACTATGACGCGCTATGGCGCTGGTCCACCACCGATCTAGACGCTTTCTGGCAAAGCATCTGGGATTACTTTGAGCTGCAGTCACCCACGCCGCACAGCGCCGTGCTGGCCAAGAACGTTTTGCCCGGCGCGCAGTGGTTCCCTGGCGCGCAGGTCAATTACGTGCAGCAGGTGATGCGCCATGTACAACCCGCCCATGAGGCAGGCATGCCCGCCATCATCAGCCGCAACGAGCAAGGCCTGCACCGCGAGCTAAGCTGGCCCCAGCTGCGCAGCCAAGTCGCCGCACTGGCTCTGCACTTGCGCGCACAAGGCGTGGCCAAGGGCGACCGTGTGGCAGCCTATCTGCCCAATATTCCAGAAGCCATCGTCGCCTTTTTAGCCTGCGCCAGCCTAGGCGCAGTGTGGAGTATTTGCGCCCCTGACATGGGCACAAATGCGGTGCTGGACCGCTTCAAGCAAATTGAGCCCAAGGTATTGATTGCCGTAGATGGCGTGCACTACGCAGGCAAGGCCATAGACCGCCAAGATGTGCTGCAAGAGCTGCGCGCTGGCCTGCCCAGCGTGGGGCATGTGGTGTTGGTGAGCAATTTCAACACTTCAAAAACAATAGCAAACACTGCAGATTACATAAAGACCACAAGCCGAAATGATGCAGAAACTGCAGCCTTCGAGCCCGAATGGCTGGCGTTTGACCACCCCCTGTGGATTGTTTACTCCAGCGGCACCACCGGCCTGCCCAAGCCCATTGTTCACGGCCACGGCGGCATGGTGCTGGTGGCCTTGCAACTCAAGGCTTTGCACAACGACATTGGCTGCAGCTACGAACCCAATAGCTGGGGCGAGCGCTACCACTGGTACAGCTCCACGGGCTGGGTGATGTGGAATGCTCAGGTCAGCGGCCTGCTGGGCGGCACCACCTGCGTAATTTTTGACGGCAGCCCCGGCGGCAGCAAGGAAAAGCCCGATTGGAGCGTGCTGTGGCGCTTTGCCGCCGCGACGGGAGTGACCAGTTTTGGCTCAGGCGCAGCTTTTTATGCCAATTGCATGAAGTCAGGCGTTGATCTGGCGGCCTGCGGTGATCTTTCTCGCATACGCAGTTTGGGCAGCACAGGCTCGCCGCTGTCGGCCGAGGTGCAGCAATGGGGGACGGAGCAATTTGCCAAGCTGGGCACGCCCGATATCTGGTGGAACAACCTGTCTGGCGGCACCGACTTTGCCGGCGCCTTCATCGGCGGCAACCGCGATCTGCCGCTAGTGCCCGGCGTCATGCAGTGCCGCCAGCTGGGCGCGGCTGTCGAGGCCTGGAACGAGCAAGGCCAGCTTGTGATGGACGAGGTGGGCGAGTTAGTCTGCAGCCAACCCATTCCCTCCATGCCGCTGTTTTTGTGGGGTGATGCGGACGGCAAACGCTATCTGAGCAGCTATTTCGAGATGTATCCCGCAGGTCATGGTCGCCAACCCGGTGGCGGTGACGGTGCGCCCGACATGGGGCCGGTCTGGCGTCATGGCGACTGGATCAAACTACTGAGCGAAGGCGGCTGCATCATCTATGGCCGCAGCGACGCCACCATCAACCGCCACGGCCTGCGCATGGGCACCAGCGAGATTTACAGCGCTGTAGAAGCCCTGCCCGAGGTGCTGGACAGCATGGTGGTGGACCTGGAATATTTGGGCAAAGACAGCTATATGCCGCTTTTTGTGGCGCTGCGCCCCGGCTTGACGCTGGATGACGCCCTGCGCGGGCGCATTAATACGGCCATCCGCCAGGCTCTTTCGCCGCGCTTTGTGCCCGACGATATCTTTGCCGTGGCCGAGGTTCCCCGCACGCTCAGCGGCAAAAAGCAGGAGCTGCCCATCAAAAAGCTGCTGCTGGGCCAGCCGCTGGCCAAGGTGGTCAACAAAGACGCGATGGCCAACCCCGGCTGTCTGGACTGGTACGAGGCCTTTGCAAAACAGCATCTGGCCAAGGCAAACGCAAAAGCAAAAGCAACGGCTTAACAACCCTTGAACTGCGGCTGGCGCTTTTCGCGCCATGCTGCTCCACCTTCATTCAAATCGGCAGATTCAATCGTGGCCTGCACGGCAGCATCGATACTGGCCTTGTCATGCACCCCACGCGCAATAGCATTAAGGTGCTTTTTCATACCCAGCAGCGCCAGCGGAGCCATGCCAGCCAGCGTGGTCTGCAACTGCGTCACGCGCTCTTCAATATCGCAGCCATCCACCAGATCAGTCAGAAAGCCGCAATCCTTCATAGCCTGTGCATTGAGCTTCTCGCAGGTCAAAAACAAACGCTTGGCGGTATCTACGCCCAGTCGAGTGACATAGCGCTCCAGCCCCGAGAGGTAGAAATGCAGGCCCAGTCTTGCGGCAGGCATGAACATCTGGCTATAGGAGCCACCGACCCGAAAGTCGCAGGCCAGCGCCATATCGGTGGCGCCGCCAAACACGCCGCCTTGAATGGCGGCAATGGTGACGGCTCGGCAGCTTTCGATGGTAGCCACCATTTCGCCGAAGGAGCTGCCTTCGTTTTGGCTGTTCACAATCTCGCCAATGTCATAGCCGCTGCAAAAATGCTTGCCCACGCCTTGCAGCGTGAGCACCAGTACCTGCGGGTTGGCATTGACCTCATCGAGCTGGCGGCGCAGCGTAATCAGGTCTTCGGGCATCAATTTGTTGGCAACTTCAGGACGGCGCAAGGTGATGCTGGCACGGGCGCCCTGAATCAAAAGCTCTGGAGACATGGCGGTATTTTCATTCACACAGCGCAACACTTGAAATCTGAGGCACATCACGTGTTGCAGCTCAAACACTTAGCGACCATTTCTTTTGCCGGGACACAGGTACACTTTATCGTCCTCATAGAGCACCTTGTGTGCGCCGATCTCATCCATGTCCGTTGAATCGCCCGGCGCAGCGCGCCCCAGCTTTGACCTCAAGAGTGCACAACTCCCAGTGCTTTCCGTGGTGCTGCGTGGCACTGATATGCAGGCGCTGGAACAAGACCTGCAGCAGCGCCTCGCCGATGACCCCGATTTTTTCGACAACGACCCTGTGCTTATCGACCTCAGTCAGGTCAATACAGCCGAGGAAGAAATCGACTTTACGGCCTTGATCGCAGCCCTGCGTGCCCACCGCACCATGCCCGTGGCCGTGCGCGGCGGCAATGTGGCGCAAATGGCTGCAGCCCATGCGCTAGGCCTGACAGCCGCCCCTGACGCCATGCCCAGCCGCCGCGCTGAGCCGCAAATCCAGGAGGTCATCCGCGAAGTAGAAGTGGTTCACGAGGTGGAAGTACCCGCTCCGCGGGCGGACGCCATGATCGTAGACAAGCCGCTGCGCTCTGGTCAGCGCGTTTATGCCAAGGGAACTGACATTGTGGTTCTGGACATCGTCAGTTATGGTGCTGAGGTGATCGCCGATGGCAACGTCCATATTTACGCACCGCTGCGCGGTCGTGCGGTGGCGGGGGCTAGCGGCAACACCAATGCCAGAATTTTTAGTACTTGCATGGAGCCACAACTGCTTTCCATAGCGGGGATCTATCGCACAATAGAAACCGATCTCCCCAAAGAAATCGCCGGCAAACCTGCCAAGGTGCGTCTGGAGGGAGAAAAAATCATTATTGAGCCGGTGTGAGAGACGCACCGGCCGCCCTATTAACCTGCCTCATAAGTCTTTAAGGAATCGTGCAAACATGGCCAAAATTGTCGTAGTGACTTCTGGCAAAGGCGGTGTCGGCAAGACCACCACCAGCGCCAGCTTCGCATCCGGACTCGCATTGCGCGGCCACAAGACCGCTGTTATTGACTTTGACGTGGGTCTGCGCAACCTCGACCTGATCATGGGCTGTGAACGCCGCGTGGTCTATGACTTGATCAACGTGATTCAGGGCGAAGCCAATCTGCATCAGGCACTGATCAAAGATAAGCAGTGTGACAACCTATTTGTGCTGGCCGCATCGCAAACGCGCGACAAAGACGCTCTGACGCAAGAAGGCGTGAAGAAAGTGCTGGACGATTTGTCCGCCATGGACTTCGACTACATCGTCTGCGACTCACCCGCTGGCATTGAAAGCGGCGCGCTGATGGCCATGCACTACGCTGAAGAAGCGCTGGTCGTCACAAATCCCGAAGTCTCATCCGTGCGTGACTCGGATCGCATTTTGGGCATGCTCGGCTCCAAGACCGACCGCGCCATGAAGGGCGAGACCATTAAAGAGCACCTGCTCATCACCCGCTACAACCCCAACCGGGTGGAAGACGGTCAGATGCTGTCGCTGGAAGACATTCAGGACATTTTGCGCATCGATCTAATTGGTGTGATTCCTGAGTCCGAGACCGTGCTGCAAGCCTCAAACCAAGGTATTCCCGCCGTGCACATGCAAGGCACGGATGTGGCCGAGGCCTATCAGGATGTGGTGTCGCGCTTCTTGGGTGAAGAAAAGCCTATGCGCTTTACGGAAGCGGTTAAACCCGGTTTCTTTAAGCGTATGTTTGGTGGGAGGTAAACCGGATGTCGATGTTGTCGTTTTTGCTCGGTGAAAAGAAAAAGTCTGCATCGGTCGCCAAAGAGCGCCTGCAAATCATTTTGGCGCGTGAGCGTGTGGGTGGCAGTGAAGGCAGTAAGCCAGACTATCTGCCTGCCCTGCAAAGAGAGCTGATGGCCGTGATTTCCAAATATGTGGACATCAATCCTGAGGACATCAAAGTGCACTTGGAGCGCCAAGAAAATCTGGAAGTGCTTGAAGTCAAGATCGAGCTGCCGGACGCAAGAGTCACCTCTTGATGAGCGCTGCGTAAGCAGCTTGATCAGCGTGACTCATGAAACTCATCAATTGATAGCAACAAGTCTTTAATTGATAAGCACTCTGCAAGCGTTTTATAAAAAATGGGCCTTTAAAAGGCCCATTTTTCATTTCCGCTTTATTCCCGAACCGGCTCTCGCATCGTCACCAGTTCCTCGGCCACCGTGGGATGAATGCCAATCGTCGCATCAAACTGCTGCTTGGTTGCGCCGCACTGCAGCGCCACAGCAAAGCCTTGCATCAACTCGCCCGCGCCCTCGCCCACCATATGCACGCCGCGCACACGCTGATCGGCTTTGGATACGATGAGTTTGAGGAAAACGTTCTCAGGCTCGGCCCCCATGCGGTTGGTCAGCGGCCTAAAGCTGCTTTTAAAAATTTGCACCGCACCAAAGCGCTCGCGGGCCACCTTTTCAGATAAGCCCACGGTGCCGATCTGCGGGTGCGAGAACACGGCGGTAGGAATCAACTCGTAATCAGGCGCATGCTTGCCGCCCTTGCCAAAGAGGTGATGCGCGACCACCGTTCCCTCGGCCAGCGCCACAGGGGTTAGCGCCATGCGATCGACCACATCGCCCACGGCATGAATGGATGGAACGTTGGTGGTAAAGCGTGAATCAACCTCCACCGCCCCCTTGTGAGTGCGGTGCACGCCCGCCACGTCAAGGCCCAGCCCTTCGGTATGGGGCACACGGCCGGTGGCGTACATCACGCAATCCACCACCAACTGCTCGCCACTTTTGAGTTGCAAGTGCAGGCCGTCGGCTTGCTTGTCTATGGACTGAATTTCCTCGTTCCAGCGGAAACTCATACCCTGCTGCGCCATCTCTTGCGCCAAGTGCAAGCCTAGGTCGGCATCAAAGCCGCGCAGCAGTTGCTGGCTGCGGTGCAGCAAAGTCGTCTGCGCACCCAGACCGTGAAAGATGGAGGCAAATTCGACGGCGATATAGCCGCCGCCCACCACCACAACGCGCTGCGGCAGTTGCTTGAGGTGGAAAGCTTCGTTGGAACTGATGGCGTGCTCAACACCCGGAATATTCGGCAGGTGAGGTGTTCCGCCCACGGCAATCAAAATATGGCGGGCACTGATGCTTTGGCCATTGACCAGCACGCTATGCGGGCCCGAGAGCGCCGCATGGCCACGAATGACGGTGATGCCTGCGCCCGTCAACATACCCTCATAAATGCCGTTCAAGCGCTCAATTTCGCGGTCCTTGTTGGTGATCAGCGTGGGCCAGTCAAACTGAGGCTGGGCCATTTGCCAGCCATAGCCACGCGCTTCATCAGCGAGCTGGCTGAAATGTGCGGCATGGCTAAGCAGCTTTTTGGGGATGCAGCCGACGTTCACACAGGTTCCGCCTAGCTGGGCAGACTCCACCACTGCGACACGGGCGCCCAGCCCTGCAGCCACGCGGCTAGCGCGCACGCCGCCAGAGCCGCCGCCAATGACAAGAAGGTCGTAATCAAAGTTTTGCTGCTGCATTTTCTGCCTCGCTGGTTTGGATGTTCAACGCAGTTGCGCTCTGCGTTGAACTCTACAAGACAAGATTGCAGCAGGTAGCTAAACCCCTCGTTAAAACGGTTTGTCACCAATAACGGTCGCCCGGTGCATGCGGCGCACCGCAGGAAAGTAGTCCTGAACTGCGTAGTGCTGAGTAGAACGGTTGTCCCACATGGCGATGGTATTAGACTGCCAGCGCAGACGCATCTGGTACTCCAAAATAGCGGGCTGGCGCAGCAGATATTCCATCAGGTCATGCTGCTGGGCGTGAATCTCGTTGGCCGAGCGAAAGCCGCTGAAGTCCGATGTGAAGTTGGCAAAGTGGGTGACGAAGGTTTCGTTCACATACAAAATTTTCTTGCCGCTTTCAGGATGGGTGCGTACCACCGGATGCACCACGGGCGGATATTTGCCACGCGCCAGCGCTTGCTCTTCAGGCGTCATGCGCGCGCCAAAGGAGGGCAGGATGTCATGCACGGCAAAAAGCTTGGCTATCTGCTGCTTACGCGCTTCGGGCAGCTTTTCGTAAGCCAATTCCATATTGACCCACACCGTATCGCCACCTACTTCGGGGCATTCCACGCAGCGCAGCACCGATGCCGTAGTAGGCGTCTCGCGCCAAGACACATCGGTGTGATAAACGTTTTCGGTACCCGGAATCTTGTTGTTGCCGCCCAGCAGCACCAACTCAGGATGCTCGGGGTGCTGAGGCAGCACTGGGTGATGCTCCAGATCACCAAAGCGGCGGGCAAACGCCACATGCTGGGCCGGCGTGATGTTCTGATCGCGAAACACTAGTACCTTGTGCGCAACCAGCGCCTGACGCAACTCCTGCGCCTGCACATCACTCAACGGCTGGCGCAGATCAAGGCCCGACACTTCTACGCCAATGGCGGGGGAAATGCGCTTGAGTTCAATACCCGCATGGCTGGCGACGGTCACCCGGGCTTGTGTATAGCTGATGCTGTCTTCGCACTCGATCATGACGTCTCTCCAAAGCGTTGCCGTTTGTCCTGCGGTCTGCAGGCATACGAGGCAATCTAGAGCGAGCGGGAGGGATCGGTATCGTTCAAGCCGACTAGGTAGCGCTGCCTAGTCAGGCAGAGGCTTACTTCTGAATGCCGTGGCTGTGCATATGACCCGCGTGATAGAGCAGCGGGCTGAGGCCTGCATGGTGCTCACAGCGCTCTACCTCGCCGATGAAGAGCAGGTGGTCGCCCTCTTCATGCTGGCGCAGATTGCGGCATTCAAACACCGCCGCGCAACCTTCTAGCAGCGGCACGCCATGCTCTGAATCATGGTGCGCGGTTTGACTAAAGCGATCTGCGCCCTTGCGTGCGAACAACTCAGCCAGCGATTGCTGCTCGGCAGACAGCACATGAACTGCGTAATGCGTGCAGCCTTGAAACACCGGCAATGAGTTGGCATGCAAACCCAAGCTCCAAAGCACCAGCGCAGGCGCAAGCGACACGGCATTAAAGGAGCTGACGGTGGTGCCCACTGCATGGCCTTGTGTGCTGCGTGCCGTGATGATGGTCACGCCGGTGGCAAATTGCCCCAAAGCATCACGAAGTTCGCGCTGCGAAAAGGGCAAGGCCGGGCGCAAGACAGAGGTAGGCAAAGCAGAATTCACGAAATTAACAGCACAAAACGGCGACCTTGAAGGCGCGCCACAGTTCAATTTCAGCAGGGCAAAAAGCTCCTGCAGGGCGTAGCCAATTATCAACGTGAACCTCAGCGGTCACAAACGGTAAGGGATTGCGAGCGAGACTCTTTAAATTTGATAGCTACAAGTCCTTAATCTATAAAGACTACAGACCTATCTCCTATCAACCCTCTGTTTGCATTGCCAGTAGACCTTGTTCGGCTTGCTCCATCAACCAGCCGTTGGCCTTGGCCTTGGTGCAGCGCTGCAGCTGCATCAGCAGCGCATGTTCAGGCCAAGGCAAGGCGTGGCGGGCGCATAGGTCTTGCTGCATGCGCGCCAGCAGGGCTGCGGCCATTTCGGCATCGGCCAAGGCACGGTGAGCGCGGCCTGTGGTGGGCAGTTGCAGATAGCGCGCCAGGTTGCCAAGGCTATGGCTGGGCGCCTGCTGGTAGATGCGGCGCGACAGCAGCACCGTGCAGGCGAAGGGATGGGGTGCGGGCTCGCCCGCTAGCTCCAATTCAGCCTGCCAGAACTTGCTGTCAAACGCTGCGTTGTGCGCCACCATGGGCGCAGTACCCACAAAGCGGGCCGCGTCGCGCATGACTTGTGCAGCCGGTGGTGCCGTGCGCAGCATCTCGTTGGTGATACCGGTCAGCTCGGTGATGAAAGGGGACACCCAAGCCCCGGTCTGCATCAGGCTCTGAAAGCGATCGACCACGCGGCCTTGCTCCAGCAGCACGATGGCCACCTCGGTGGCACGGTCGCCCTGGCTGGGCGACATGCCCGTGGTTTCAAAGTCGATGACCGCAATTGCAGCACTCATGAAGACATGGCTCCGTAGAAAAAATCAGTCGGGTGCCATCTCATCTTCGCCGGGCAGACCCAGGCGCTGCACCACATGCTCAAGCACGTAGTACAGCTGCTCGATTTCCTTGGTGCCCACCAGACGCTCAATCTCGGCATAGATTTGCTCGGAATGCGGTGCGATCTCGGCCACGATGGCGTGGCCTGCCGGCGTGAGACCAAACTCCGAGCCCCGCAAATCAGCCACATGGCGGCCACGCTTGATCAGTGCACGCTCTTCCAGCGTCTTGAGCAAGCGCGAGAGACTGGGCATGCTGATAAAGGTCGCCTGCGACAGCTCCATGGGGCGCAGCCGATGGTCAGCAGCCGACATGGCACGAATCACACGCCACTGCTGCTCCGTCAGTCCATGCGTGCGCAGCGAGGGGCGAAAGCGCACCATGACCGACTCACGTGCCTTGAGCAAGGCCATCGGCAGGGAACGCGCAAAAGAGCGCATGGGTTCAATGGCGTGAGTGGAGTCGTGCAAAGTCATGGCAAGGGTGAATAGGCGGGCGGGCTCGCTCGATTGTATGTAAGTGGCCCACACGGCGGTTAAGCGAAAGGCCTCTGCTTTCCCGACACATCAATAGGTGCTGCTGGGCAGCACTGGTTGGACGTCTTTGAATTTCTTCGCCAACGCGCTGCTCGCCTGCACCAGCAACCCCGTATCCAGCCCCACAGCGACAAAGCTGCAACCCAGTGCCAGATAGTTGCGAGCCAGCGCTTCATTGGGCGTCAGAATGCCGGCCGCCTTGCCGGCCTTGCGAATCCGTGCAATCGCATCGACAATCGCCGCCTGCACACCGGGATGGCCGGGGTTGCCCACATGGCCCATGGCGGCAGACAGATCCGCCGGGCCGATAAAGACACCGTCCACACCTTCGGTAGCTGCAATCGCATCCAGATTGTTCAGCCCCTGCACAGACTCCACCTGCAGCAGCATGCAGACCTGTGCATTGGCCTCATGGTAGTAGTTGGCACGACGCCCCCAGCCCGAGGCACGTGCACCGGCCATGCCGCGAATCCCGCCCTTGCCGTCGTCTTGCGGATAGCGCGATCCACGCACAAGGCGCGCAGCCTGCTCACCAGTTTCCACCATGGGCACCAGCAGTGTCTGCACACCCATGTCCAGATACTGCTTGATCAGCATCTCGCCCAAATCTCCATGTCCCATGGGAATACGCGCAACCGCATGGGTTTGCGGATAGGCCGCAATCGCCTGCAACTGACTCAGCAACGTCAAAGTGTCGTTGGGCCCATGTTCACCATCAATGAGCAGCCAGTCAAAGCCTGCGCCGGCACATATTTCCGCCGAATAAGGGCTCCCCAGCCCCAGCCAAAGGCCAATCTGCGACTGCCCTGATGCGATCGCGGATTTGAAGGTGTTGGTAGGTGTTTGCATAACAGTTTTCACAAGAACCAAATATTTGAAACTGGCGCGCACTAAGTCAAAGACATCAAGCAAGGGCCGCCCCGCCGCGACGATGTCGTCCCCTGGGGGGAAGCGGCGTAGCCGCTCAGGGGGCAATACAAAGATATTTTGTGCTCACATATTCCTCAATGCCCGCAGCCCCGCCCTCGCGCCCAATGCCTGATTGCTTGACGCCACCAAACGGCGCTACCGCCGTGCTGATGACGCCGCTGTTGATGCCCACCATGCCGTATTCCAGCGCTTCGCCGACGCGCCAGACTCGCCCCACATCGCGGGCATAAAAGTAAGCAGCTAAACCGAACTCCGTGTCGTTGGCCATGCGAACTGCATCTGCCTCGGTCTTGAAGCGAAACACTGGCGCCACCGGCCCAAATACTTCTTCCTTCGCGATACGCATATGGCTTTGCGCATTGCCCAGAATGGTCGGTTCATAGAAGCTTCCGCCCAGCGCACTGCGCTTGCCGCCGGTGATGACATCCGCGCCTTTGCTGACGGCGTCCTGCACCAACTCTTCCACCTTGTCGATGGCTGCGCTATCAATCAGCGGGCCTTGGGTGACACCCGGCTCCAAGCCATTACCCACTTTCAGCGTGAGCACTGCGGCCTTGAGTTTGGCCATGAAGGTGTCATGCACGCTGTCCTGCACCAGCAGGCGATTGGCACACACGCAGGTCTGACCTGTGTTGCGATATTTCGACGCCATGGCGCCCTCTACCGCAGCATCCAAATCGGCATCATCAAACACGATAAAGGGCGCGTTACCGCCCAGCTCCAGCGACATTTTCTTGAGCGATGGAGCACATTGCTGGGCCAGTACCCGCCCCACTTCGGTGGAGCCGGTAAAGGTCAGCTTTCGCACGGCCAGGCTGGCCGTCAGCACGCCGCCAATGGAGCGCGCCGAGCCCGTCAGAACACTGAACACACCCGCTGGCACACCGGCGCGCTGCGCGAGCTCTGCCAGCGCCAGAGCAGACAGCGGTGTCTGCGGTGCGGGCTTGACGATGATGGTGCAACCCGCAGCCAGCGCGGGTGCAACCTTACGCGTGATCATCGCCGCCGGAAAATTCCACGGCGTAATGGCTGCACACACCCCCACGGGCTCCTTGCTCACCACAATGCGCTTGTCACCCCAAGGTGAAGGAACGGTGGAACCATAAATGCGGCGCGCCTCTTCGGCAAACCACTGCACATACGATGCCGCGTAAGCAATCTCGCCGCGCGACTCCGCCAGTGGCTTGCCCTGCTCTACCGTCATGATCAGTGCCAAATCTTCCTGATTCGCCATTAACAGCTCAAACCATTGCTGCAAAACCGCTGCACGCTGCTCCGCCGTTTTCGCCCGCCACTGCGCAAAAGCACGCTCTGCTGCGTCAATCGCAGTTTGCGTTTCAACCTCAGCCATATGGGGAACGAGCGCCAGCAAATCACCTGTGGCCGGATTGTTCACCTCCATGGTTTCACCGCTGTGTGCAGCCAGCCATTGGCCATCTATCAAGCACAGATTCTTCAGCAGGCCAGGGTCCCGTAATTGCAATGCCATCTCATCTCCTCATCGCTGTATTTGTCGCCAAACAGCTCGATCACACAAAGCGAAATTTCAGCTTTCCAAGTGCCCCGTAATCCGCTTCAAACGCATCACCGGCTTTTGCCGCAACAGGCCGCGTAAACGAGCCCGCCAGCACAATCTGGCCGGCTTCAAGCGACTCCCCCCAAGGCGCAAGTTTGTTCGCCAGCCAGGCCACGCCAATGGCAGGGTGGCCCTGCACACCTGCGGCCAGACCCGTCTCCTCCACCACGCCGTTCTGGCGCAAGATGGCACCGCACCAAGGCAAATCCATACCGGCTGGTTCGGCGCGATGCGCACCCACCACAATGCCGGCGTTTGCAGCGTTATCGCTGATGGTGTCGAACACCTTGCGCATGACCTTGGTGTGGCGGTCAAACTGCTCGATACGCGAGTCGATGATTTCGATCGCTGGCGTCACATACTCCGTTGCAGCCAGAACGTCTTCAATCGTCAGGTTCTTCCCTCCTTCCAGACACGGGCCACGCAGTGGGCTCTTGAGTACAAAAGCCAGCTCCACCTCAACGCGGGGTGCGATGAAATGGGATGCCGGTATCTCCAACACTTCACCAGGTGTGGCGGTGTAGAGCATGGAGTCAAGCAAAGTGCCGTAATCGGGCTCGTCAATCTGACTGGCCATCTGCATGGCGCGCGATGTCAGGCCAATCTTGTGACCAATGACCTTGCGGCCCGCCGCAATCTGCATGCCCACCCAGGCCCGAGAGACACGGTAGCCATCCTCAATCGTCATGCCCGGAAAGCGCTTGGAAAAATGCTCCACCTGCTGGCGCGATTTCTCGCTTGCATCCAGTTCCTGAGCCAATTGTGCAATCAGTTCTTGGGTAAACATATCAGTCCCTCGTTACGTTATCGCCGCCAGTGAACCTGGCACACGCCCATCCGGGACACCGAGGAAGGGGCGCCCCGCACCAGAGGTGTCGTCCCCCTTGGGGGAAGGCGCGAAGCGACTCAGGGGCTCTCATTGAAACAGTGGATGCAGATTGCTGTGCTTGCCGTCATAGACCTGACCCGGGGATTCATCCACCTGCACAGTCAAGCCCAGATGCCGCTTTTTGAACACGGGTTGCAGATGGTCTTTTGCGCATTGCAGCAGGGCATCACCAGCCTGCTTTTTCACCTCGACAGAGCGCCCTGTTCCCATGCGCAGATTGAGGTAGACAAAGCCATAGTCACCATCGCCTCCAGCAGCGATTCCAGCAGCACCACCGTCGGCCACCGCATGGTGGGCAGCCGGGTAGGCAAACACACGTGTGCCGCCCGTGGGAAAGACCTGCGAGCCATCTTCAGAGCGCACCGTCAGCATGGTGTCGGCCAGCTTGCGGCACAGCCCACCCACATCAGCATCGGACTCCAGATTGCCGGTGTAGAGAATCACGACATGCGGCATGAGTCAAATCCTTGTCAAAGTCTGGAAGCCATGGCGGCCGATGCGTTAGCGCTGCTGGCCTGCGCCGCAGGCACTGCCCTGCCATCCTGCGCAGTCACAGGGAATATGGCATTGATCTGACCCGTCCCTGATGCGCCGAAGTACGGCGTGATGATCTCTGCCTTGCCGTCATAAGCAGACCAGCCCAGCGCACCCATCAGCATGGCGGTATCGTGCATAAATCCTTCGCCATGGCCCTTGGCCGCGTACTCCGGCAACATGCCGCAGAAGGTCTGCCATTCACCCGCTTTCCACTGGCGAATGACTTCCTGATCGAGCTGCTCCAGAAACGGACTCCAGACCTTGAAGGCCTGCTCAGCCGCTTGGCCGTTTTGCGCAAAGCGATGAGACAAGGAGCCGCTGGCCAAAATGGCCACCGTGCCGTCGAATTGCTCCTCAACGGCACGTCGCACAGCCCAGCCCAGACGAGCACTGTCGTTAAGGTAATGCGCCATGCACATAGCCGAGATGGACACCACTTTGAAGTGCTGGTCCTCGTTCATGTACCGCATGGGCACCAGCGTGCCGTATTCGGGCTCGAGCGTAGTGGCGTCATGCGCCAAAGTCTCGACATTCAGCGCACAGGCCTCGGCCGCCAGCAGCTTTCCCAGCGCGGGATTGCCGGGGAACTCATACGGCATATGGCTGATGAAATGCGGCAACTCATTGCTGGTGTACAGCCCCTGAAAATGCGGCCCGCACAGCACGTGATAGTTGGCATTGACCAGCCAGTGCGTGTCAAACACCACCAGCGTATCCACTCCCAGATCGCGACAGCGCTGACCAATGGTCTTGAGCCCGTCAATCGCATCCTGGCGTGTGCCCTTGCGCGGCCCATCAAGCTCACTCAGATAGAGCGATGGCACATGCGTGATCTTGGCCGCCAGTGCAAGCTTTCCCATGATCTGCCTCCTTGTTTCTCATCCCTTAAGCTATCCATTGAGAAACAATTTTGTTTCTCGTTGCCTTTGCCACGGAGTCTTAAGCGCCCCAGTGGGGGATGTGATGGCTGCCCATGGACACAGCCACGTTCTTCGGCTCGCAAAACACTTCATAGCTCCAGGTGCCGCCTTCGCGGCCCGTGCCTGATGCCTTGGTGCCGCCAAAGGGTTGACGCAGATCGCGCACGTTCTGGCTGTTGACAAAGCACATGCCGGCTTCGACGGCCGCAGCCACGCGGTGGGCCTTGCCAATGTTCTCGGTCCACACATAGCTGGACAGCCCATACTGAATGTCATTGGCTAGGCGGATGGCATCGGCCTCATCGCTGAACGGGATGATGCAGGCTACGGGGCCAAAGATTTCTTCCTGGGCAATGTGCATGCGGTTGTCTACATCGGCAAATACCGTGGGCAGCACATAATTTCCGTTCTTGACGCGATCGGGCACCACGGGCGCATCCAGACCACCGCAGAGCATGTTCGCACCCTCTTTCTGACCTAGCTCGATGTAGTGGCGCACCTTGGCCAGATGGCCCTGGCTGATCATGGGTCCGACAATGGTTTTCTCATCCAGCGGATCGCCCACGGTGATGCGCTTGGCGCGCTCCACAAAGCGCTCGACAAACTTGGCGTAAATGCCTTTTTGCACCAGGATGCGGCTGCCTGCGGTGCAGCGCTCGCCGTTGTTGCTAAAGATCATGAACACGGCGGCGTCCAACGCCCGTTCAAAGTCGGCATCATCAAAGATCACGAAGGGGCTCTTGCCACCCAGCTCCATGCTGAACTTCTTAAGACCTGCCGATTGCACAATGCGGTTGCCGGTGGCGGTCGATCCGGTAAAGGACACCGCACGCACATCACGGTGCGCGACCAGTGGCTCGCCCGCATCTTTGCCGAAGCCATGCACCAAATTCAGAACACCGGGGGGTATGCCTGCCTCCAGTGCCAATTCACCCAAGCGGGCGGCCGTCATGGGCGAGAGCTCGCTCATCTTGAGCACGGCCGTGTTACCAAACGCCAGGCATGGCGCGACTTTCCAGGTCGCTGTCATGAAGGGCACGTTCCACGGCGAGATCAGCGCACACACGCCCACGGGGTGAAACAGCGTGTAGTTCAGGTGCGTGGGCGTGGGGTAGGTGTGGCCGTCTACACGCGTGCACATCTCGGCAAAGTAGTAGAAGTTGTCGGCAGCGCGCGGGATCAGCTGCTTGCCGGTTTGAGCGATGACCTGACCGCAGTCATTCGTCTCGGTCTGGGCAATCTCTGGCACATGCTGGGCGATCAAATCGCCCAGTTTTCGCACCAGCTTGGCACGCTCTGTAGCGGGCATGCCGGCCCACTTTGGAAAGGCTTCTTTGGCAGCAGAGACAGCAGCGTCCACGTCAGCAGCATCGCCGCTGGCCACTTCGGCCAGTACCTCCTGTGTCGCAGGATTGACGGTTTCAAAGTAGTCTTTTCCGGCCACACTTTTGCCATTGATCAGATGGTCGATCCTCATTGCTCTCTCCTGTTCCCTGACGGGCTTCTCGGGCTTCCTGCTACCACTTGGGCGATGGTGGAGCCCATGCGAGGCATGGGCTCTGTTGTACTCAATCCAGCTGAATATTTTTATCTTTAACCAGCACGGACCAGGTCTCGCGCTCGGACTTCACATACCGGGCCATATCCTCTGCATTGCTAGGTCGTGCCTCCCAGCCAGCATCAAACAAGCTCTGGCGCACCGCCGGTTCATGCATGGCTTTTTGCAGCTCTGTGCTCAACTGTTTCTGGATGTCTGCCGGTGTACCTTTGGGCACGACCAAGCCTTGCCAGGTATAGGCCTCCACCTTAGAAAAACCCAATTCACGAGCCGTAGGAACATTCGGCAATTGCGGAATACGTTCACCCGACATGGCCAGCAATGGAATGGCCTTGCCTGCCTTGACGGCGCTGATGCCGCTTGGCAGATCCAGCATCATCAGCGGGATCTGATTTCCCATCAGCTCCTGCAAGGCAGGTGCGCCGCCCTTGTAGGGAATATGTTGCAGAGAAACATTGGCTTCGCGCTGAAACAGCTCCAGAGCCAGATGGTGGGGACTGCCTGTGCCTGCCGTGCCGATGCTGTATTTGCCTGGCTCTTTACGCAGCGCAGCAAGCAAACCCTGTGCATCCTTGATGCCCAGCTGTGGAGAGGCAACGATGACCAATGGCGAGCGTCCCATCATCCCCAGCAAGGCAAAGTCTTTCTGCGGGTCATAGCGCAGCTTTTTGTACAGCAGGCTGTTGTAGACCAGCACACCGTTGTCCGCCGAGAAAATGGTGTAGCCATCTGGTGCAGAACGCGCAACCAGCTCCGACGCAAGGATCGCACTCGCACCGGGACGGTTATCCACCACGGCTTGCTGCCCGATTTGATGTGACAGCTGGGCGCCGACCGTGCGCGCCAAAAAGTCCGTTCCACCACCGGCGGGATAGCCCACCACCCAACGCAAAGGCTTGTGCGGATAGGTTTGTGCCGAGGCAGAAAAACTCATACCCAATAAGCCGCCTACCGCCAGCGCGGCGGCGGCGATACGAAAAGATAAACGCATATCTCAGTCTCCTTAGGTTGGATGGCTGCTGGTGTACGCTCTTCAGATGTCTTGCAACGTGTTGACTAGCGTTCCAATACCGTCAATGGCAGTTTCCACCACGTCCCCAGCGTTGACATTGACTACCCCGTCGGGTGTTCCCGTCAGGATGACATCGCCCGCCTGCAGCGTCATGATGCTGCTGAGGTAGGCAATCAACTCTGGAATGCGGTGAATCATGTGGCTGGTGTTGCCACTCTGGGTTTGCTGGCCGTTGACACGGGTGTGCAGGGCCAGTGCATGGGGATCGGGCACATCACTGGCATCTACCAGCCAGGGCCCGATCACGGTGCTTGCATCGCGGTTCTTGACACGCAAATTGGGGCGGTACCAGTTCTCCAGATAGTCACGTACCGCATAGTCGTTGCAGACGGTGTAGCCAGCCACATATTGCATGGCATCGGCAGCCTGTACGTTTTTGGCGGTACGACCAATGACCACAGCCAGTTCGCACTCGTAGTGCATGAAGCTGGCGTCCGCTGGACGGGGCGTAAAGCCTCGGTGGCCCACCAGAGAGTTCGGTCCTTTGAGGAACACCAGAGGTACATCTTTGGTGCTGACAGTCAACTCGTGCGACAACTCTTTGACATGGTCCGCATAGTTCAGACCCAGCGCAATGATTGTGCCGAATTCCAGTGGAGGAAGCCATTGCACCTGCGTCTCGGCCACCACCTGACCATCGGGCAGTTGCACGCGACCATCGGCACTTTCAGTCACAGCCAGTTCTTGACCGTTCAGGATCACACGTCCGCGCTTCATGCCAGCTCCTCCTCGACCACAGAGTGCGTCAACTCGCCTAGGCCGGGCACCACGATACGAACCTGATCGCCAGCACGCGCCACGGGTGATCCTTCGCCAGGACCCAGCAGCAGAACATCGCCAACGGCCAGCGTCATGAATTCAGTCACATCCACCAGCAACTGAGCGGCCGTACGCACCAGCGTGGCAAAGCTGCGCTCATAGACGCGTTCACCGTTGATACAAATGCTGAGGGTCGCGTGATCGAGGTCAAAACCTGCTTCGTCCTTGAACAACTGGCTCATGGGACAAAAGCCATCTCGATCGCGCTGCTGAATGGCGGGGCGGTAGTAATTTTCGTGCGGCAAAGTCAGGTCGCTGACCACCACAAAACCCGCGACATAGCTGAGCGCCTCATCTACCGAGACACGGCTCGCCGTTTTGCCGATGACCAGACCAATCGTGGCATCGACGCGCACCTCGCCCGGCTCTGCCGGCACCTGCACTTTGGCTCCCTCTGCAGCGAATGTATTGCGCGGCTTGATGTAGAGAACAGGAGCCTTAGGCGCAGCCTTATAGGGCGCGTTCACGAATTGTGGAGACAGTCGCTCCAGCGTGGAACGATCATTGAGCAGCGCGCCGTAAACGGTGCGCAATGGCAGGCTGTCGCTGAAGAAAGAGGGCTGCATCTGCGTGATGAATATTTAGTTAACATGGTAATGTTCGTCTCACCACATCAACCCGTCAATCCGTTTCGCGCAGGGTTTTTACTTAATCTGTTAATTAATTTTGTAACCGTCAGATTCAGGCTGTCGTCGCCATTTGTGCCGGTGCAGGAGAGTGCAACTTCTCACCCCAAAAGCCAAAGTCAAGCGCTGGCTGCTCACCACTCATCAAGGCCGCCATAGCTTTGCCAGAGCCAGCACCATGGGTCCATCCCAACGTGCCGTGGCCCGCATTGACCCATATGCCCTGCGCCTGCGTCGCGCCAATGCAAGGGATGTTGGTGGGTGTAGCCGGGCGCAGGCCACACCAGAACTGCGGCTCACCCCCTTCTTCGGGCAAACGGGTATCACACACGCCGGGCATCAGCTCTTCAACGCGCCTGACCAGCATCTCGCAGCGCGCACGGGCCGTGGGGGTTTCGAGGCGCATATCAAAGCCGCCCAGCTCAATCGTTCCTGCCACGCGCAAATGATTGCCTAGACGCGTCATGGCCACTTTGCGGCTGTCGTCGATGGTGGAGACGATGGGTGCTTTTTCTGGCTGCAGCAGCGCCAGCGTAGCGCTATAGCCCTTGCCGGGGTAGATGGGCACATTCACGCCCAACGGCTTGAGCAGCAGCGGTGTGTATGAGCCGCAAGCGACCACCACAGCATCAGCACTTAGCGTGCGTACTGCGCCGCCCTCATTGGCTTGAATTTTGATGCGAGCCGGCGCATTTTTACACCCTGCCTGCAAGCTCAAAATTTGCTGACCGTAGAGAAACTCAACACCTGATTGATCGCACAAATCCGCCAGTTTTTCGGTGAAGACACGTGCGTCGCCAGACTCATCCGTTTGAGTAAACGTGCCGCCTGCAATCTGCGCAGCATAGG
This sequence comes from Comamonas sp. Y33R10-2, assembly GCF_019355935.1. Lineage (NCBI taxonomy): Bacteria > Pseudomonadati > Pseudomonadota > Betaproteobacteria > Burkholderiales > Comamonadaceae > Comamonas > Comamonas sp. Y33R10-2. Next base: position 2,686,755 of record NZ_CP079925.1, on the reverse strand, counting down.
GGGTGAAGGCGGGCTCGATTTTGAGCAGTTCATCACGGCTGACCAAGCGGCGTTGCACGCCGTATTGGCGCATCAATTGCACACCTTCTGCAGCCTCATCAAACGCTTTTTGACTGCTGTAGAAATGCGCAATACCGCGCTCTAGTCGCTCGAAGGTGATGCCGGTTTTTTTAACCATGTCTTTGAGCGCCACATGGCTGTATGCACCCAGCGCCACAATCTGCTGCACATTGCGCGCAAACGCCTTGTCATTGCACTGGGCAAGGAACTGTAAACACCAGCGCCATTGCGCAGGATCTAGCTGCGGCCTGAACAGCAGCGGGGCTTCTTTATCAAACATCCATTTCAGTGCTTTCCAGGGCGCTTGGCGGTTAGCCCATGGCTCGCAATAGCTGACCGAAATTTGGCCACCATTGGCATAGCTCGTCTCCAGCGCCGGGCCGCTTTGGCGGTCCACCACGGTGACTTGATGGCCGCGCTCGCGCAGATGCCAGGCGGTGCTGATGCCGATGATGCCGGCGCCTAGGACGATGATGTTCATGCGGCCAGTGTCTGCACAGTTGCAAAAAATCAAAAGCACCATTAAATTTTCAGCAGTTTCATCAGTTTTGCTAATGGAGTTTCTGCATGAGTTCTTGGGACCCCGCTGCGCTGGAATGTCTGGCCGCCATTGTCGAAGAAGGCGGCTTTGAACGCGCTGCGCAAAAGCTGCATATCACCCAGTCAGCCGTGTCCCAACGTCTGCGTGCGCTGGAGTCGCAAGTGGGCTCGGTGCTGGTCGAGCGCACACGCCCCGTTAAACCCACCAGCGCGGGGCGGCTGCTGCTCAAGCACGCCAAACAGCTGCGCCTGCTGCGCGCCGATCTGACGCATGAGTTACAAGCGCTGGCGCCGCAAACGGGGCAGAGTCTGGCCGGTGAAATAGTCTCTATCGCCATCAATGCCGACAGCATTGCGACATGGGCCATGACGGCGCTGGATGACCTGGTGCGCAGCGGCCTGCCGCTGGAAGTTGTGGTGGACGATCAGGACTTCACGCAAGAGCTGCTGCGGTCCGGTCAGGTCATGGGCTGCGTGACCACGCTGAGCCAAGCGCTGCGCGGCTGCACTGTGCAGCCACTAGGGGCTATGCGCTATGTCGCCGTGGCATCGGCAGACTTTGCGCAAGAGAAGCTGCCGCAGGGGCTGACGCACAAGAACTTTAAGCAGCTTCCCTTTCTATCTTTCAACCGCAAAGACGATATGCAGGCCGAGTTTGTGGCGCGCTTTTTGGGGCTGCGCAACGTGCAGCTGCAGCATCAAATTTTGCTACCCAGTTGCGAGGCACAAGTGCGCGCCGTGCGTGCCGGCTGGGGCGTGGCGGTGCTGCCAGAGCTGCTGGTGCAACCTGCGCTACACAGCGGAGATTTGGTCGATGTAGCGCCCGGGCATGCGCTGGCGATTGCCCTGTACTGGCATTGCTGGAATTTGGAGTCGCGCGTGCTCTCTCGCGTCAGTCAGGCACTGCTTGGTAAGGCGCAGCAGTTGCTGCAAGTCTCATAGAAATCAAACAAGAAAAAAGGCCGTGCTTTGCAGCGCGGCCTTTGAAGAATGTGTGCCTTTAGAGGTGCTTTGGTTTTTGTAGCTTTAAGTCCTCTAGATTCATTGGTATCACACTGATTTACGGCTGAAACGCTTGTATCTCAGTGACTACCAGCTATGAATTTTTAGCGGATCAGCAGCACAGGAATAGTGCAACCCGCCAGCACTTGCGAGCTGACCGAACCCATGACCAAACGACCCAGTGCGCCGTGGCCATGTGTGCCCATAGCTATGAGGTCAAACTTGCCCTCTTGCGCTTCGTGGATGATGGTGTCGGCAATCGGGCCCACTTTGTTGATGCTTTGCGCTGGCACGCCACGAGCCTTCAAGAACTCTTGCACGGGCTGCAAAATCTTGGTGCTCTCTTCGTCGTAATACTCTTGCACCACATCCTTGCCCAGCGCAGCGCGGGCACGGGCTGGCAGCAGCGGCTGCACGGTGATAACGGTGTATTCATGGCCTGCGCCCAGCATCTCTTGATGCGAGGTCAAATAAGCCAGCATTTTTTGGGTGTAAGCACTTCCGTCAACAGCGAGCAAGATCTTCATACCAACGTCTCCTTGTGAATGCCTCAAGACTAATGGCTTGAGGTTGTGTCGATCTTGACTTAGCTCAAGTCAATTGTCGATGCCGGTAAAAAACCCTCTTGCTCGCCTTTGCGTGCATAGCCCAGCGGATTAGCCACCACGCGGCATTGCCAGTCACTGCCATCTGCGTGCTTGCCTTTTGCCACATAGTCGCTGGCGCAATGCAGGTGACCGTGCAGCCACAGTTGGGCATAGGGCAGGTAATCATCCATGACGTTGCAAAACCCCGCCGTACCGGGCACCAGTCCGTAGCGGGGATCTGCGCTGCGCAAACTGGGGGCAAAGTGCGTAACAGCTACCGTCGGCCCATCAAAAGGCTGCTGCAGCGCGGCGCGCAGCCAGTCTTGGCACAGCAAGCTTTCATCGCGCATGGGCTCGGCCAAGAAGGCCTCGCTCTGGCGCGTTCCACCGGTCTTGCGCAAGTAGAAGTTGGCAGCGCGAAACGCCTTATCGCGCAGCTTGTGCAGGCGCGTCATGTCGGTCACGCCTTCGTTCATGGCAATGGCGTCAAAGTCGCTCCACAGCGTGGTGCCGATGAAGCGCACACCGTCCATCACCACGGTTTCGCGGTCCAGCCAGATCAAGCCCAACTGGTCGCAGGTGCGCTGTAGGCGCAGCCTAGCTTCGTCAAAATCCTGCATGTCATATTCGTGATTGCCGGGCACAAACATCACGGGCGTGGGCCAACCTGCGTACTCGGGTAACGGCGAAAAGCGTTCTAAACCAAAGTACTCACCGTTGAGCATGGAGTTGCTCTGGTAGGAGCCAATGTCTCCGGCCAGCACCAGCACATCAGCCCCGGCCGCGGGCTGGGCCACAAATTGAGGGTGGACTTCAAGGTGCAGGTCGGATAGCAGCTGGATCTTCATGGCCATGAGTTTAGAGTCTGTTGAGGCTTGATCGAAGGTCGCGTTGTGTCGACAAGGGGTTGAATGCGTGGCGCACGGCTAGATCGGCAACCGGCCTGCATCTTTCTCGACTTCAAGCAAATCTCAGCAGACCCACCTCACCCGTGCGGCGTGACTTGGGCTAAGCCGTTGGCAAAAGTGATCTCTGCAGCACGCGACAGCGTTTTTAGCAGCCAGTCATAAGCCTGTGGGTGCGGGCCACGGCGGCGCCACAAAGCATCCACATGCACAGGCATGACATCAAACGGCAGCTCGCGCAGCACCAGCTCCTCACTCATACCAGTGACCGGCACAAAGTGGCGCGGCAAGATAGTCAGCAAGTCTGAGTTGATGACCACGCGAGCGGCCGTAAAGAACTGGTTGACCGTGAGCACAACTTCACGCGAGCGCCCCAGCGAGGCCAGCGATTCATCAATAAAGCCAAAAGAGCGACCCGAGAAGCTGACCAGCATGTGGCGGGCAGCGCAATAGTTATCGAGCGTGAGCGGCACATGCTCCAGCGGGTGGCCCTTGCGCATCACGCACAGGTACTCGCCTTCATACAAGCGGCGACTATCAAACGCCACCAGCCCGCCCGCTTGAGCGCGGGCCGTCAAGTCGGCCAGCACGGCGGGGAAGTAGCCCACGGCCATGTCGGCCTCGCCAGCGTCCAACAAAGCCCGCGGGTCACGGGTGATCATGGGCAAAAGCCGTACGCCGACACCCGGCGCTTCGCGCGCAAGCATCGGGTACAGCGGCGGGATCAGCGTAGCAGCCGTGGCATCGGCCATGGCGATGACGAAGGTTGTGTCTGCCGTCTCAGGGTCGAACGCGTCAGGAGCCAGCGCTCCTTCAAGATGCTGCAGCGCCTCGCGAATTACCGGCCACAAGGCCTGAGCCCGCGGAGTGGGCTCCACGCCCTGCCCTTGGCGCACCAGCAACTCGTCACCTAGCACCTCGCGCAGGCGGCGCATGGCGTTGCTGACGGCGGGCTGGGTAATGCTGAGCTTGCGCGCCGCGCGTGTCAGGCTGCGCTCGGACATGACCTCATCAAAAACGCGCAGAAGGTTGAGGTCGAGTGATCGGAAGTTGAGGGACATAGTCTGTTAATTCATCACTAACGTGAATGCTACAGATTCAAAATATAAATTTGAACACGCCTAGGGTAATCCCTATAGTTACACCTACTCCCCGGGCAAGTCGCCAAAAGCGTGGGTCAAAGGGTTAACTGCCATGAGCAATTTCATTTTCAACTCCTACAGCGTCGAACACACCGGTGTGGTGCGCCTTTATCAGGCAAGCGACGAACGCATGGCCGCTTTGGCCGCCGAATACGAAGCCAAGGCTCAGTCCAAAGTCAATTGGACCGTACTGGCCACCGTTCTCGCAGCCTTGGCCATTGTCATCTCTCAAGTCACAGAGACTTGGAGCAACGGTCACATGCTAGCTGCATGGATGGTGCTGTGGGCCATGGCATTCGGCAGCGTGGCGCTATTTTCCACCCCCGCCCGCCGTGCAATCAACCTCGTTCGCTCCGGCTACCGCGCTTGGGTCAAGAGTCGCCAACAAGCCGCAGCCGATGAGCGCGTCTGGAACGCCGCTTTGCAAGACGCCCGCCTGATGGCTGATCTGGCTCGCGCCATGGATCGCCAAAGCCGCTAAGCGCTCAGACACTTTCCGCAAAAAAGCCGCTAGCCCATAAGGCCAGCGGCTTTTTGTATGGAGAGATGGATTTTGAATCAAACAACCCTCTAATCCTTATTCCATATAGGCATACAGCTACAAAAACAGAAGCAAACAAAAGCCCCGCCGGGAAAACCAGCAGGGCTTTTTTAATGGGTGTGGCTCAAAGCAAGATAGTGAGCAAGGGCCGCCCCGCAGCGAGGCTATCGCACACTCCCGCGCAAGCGAGAGAGGGAGAAGGCGCGAAGCGCCTCAGGGGGTATCAAGCGCTCAGGCGCTTTTCCAATTCTGCCTTGGTAGTCAACATGGCCTTAGGCAGGTTGTAGGCCAGCTTGTCGAAATGCTCGCCGTGCAGCTGCATTTCCTCAGCCCATGCAGCCTTGTCGATGTTGGTCACGCTGTCGAACTGAGCGGCGTTGAAGTCCAGACCCGTCCAGTTGATTTCAGCGTATTGAGGTGCAATGCCAAAAGCTGTTTCTTGACCTTGGACTTGGCCTTCCAGCCGGTCAATCATCCACTTGAGCACGCGCATGTTTTCACCGTAGCCGGGCCAGACAAACTTGCCTTCGGCGTTCTTGCGGAACCAGTTGGTGGTGAAAATCTTAGGCAGAGTCGCGCCCTGACCTTCAATCTTGGCACCCAGATCCAGCCAGTGCTGGAAGTAGTCGCTCATGTTGTAGCCAGCGAAAGGCAGCATGGCGAACGGATCGCGGCGCACCACGCCTTGCGCGCCAAAGGCGGCGGCTGTGGTCTCAGAGCCCATGGTGGCAGCCATGTACACGCCTTCAGTCCAATCGCGCGCTTCGGTGACCAAAGGCACCGTGGTGGAGCGGCGGCCGCCAAAGATGATGGCGTCGATCTTCACGCCCTTTTGGTCGTCCCACGCTTCATCGAGTGCAGGGTTGTTGATGGCAGCTACGGTGAAGCGGGCGTTAGGGTGGGCAGCCTTGGCGCCAGTTTCCTTGGCGATTGCAGGTGTCCAGTCATTGCCTTGCCAGTCGATCAGGTGATCGGGCAACTTGCCTTGGTCTTTTTCCAGACCTTCCCACCACACGTCGCCGTCATCAGTCAGCGCTACATTGGTGAAAATCACGTTCTTGTCCAAGCTCAACATGCAGTTCGGGTTTGTGAGCATGTTGGTGCCGGGGGCTACGCCAAAGTAACCAGCTTCGGGGTTGATCGCGCGCAAGCTGCCGTCGGCTTGGGGCTTGATCCAGGCGATGTCGTCGCCAATGGTTGTGACTTTCCAGCCATCGAAGGCCTTAGGTGGCACCAGCATGGAGAAGTTGGTCTTGCCGCAGGCAGAAGGGAAGGCGGCAGCCACGTGGTACTTCTTGCCTTCAGGATTCGTCACGCCCAAGATGAGCATGTGCTCGGCCAACCAACCTTGATCGCGGCCCATGGTGGAAGCGATGCGCAGCGCAAAGCACTTCTTGCCCAACAAAGCGTTGCCGCCGTAGCCCGAGCCGTAAGACCAGATTTCGCGAGTTTCTGGGTAGTGAACGATGTACTTGGTCTTGCTGCAAGGCCATGTGGTTTCGTCCTTTTGGCCAGCAGCCAGAGGCGCTCCAATGGTGTGCACGCAAGGCACGAACTCGCCATCGGTGCCGATCACGTCAAACACGGCCTTGCCCATGCGAGTCATGATCTTCATGTTGACGGCCACATAGGGGCTGTCAGACAACTCGATACCCACGTGGGCGATGTCCGAGCCCAGCGGGCCCATGGAGAAAGGCACCACGTACATGGTGCGGCCAGCCATGCAACCGTCGAACAAGGGGTTCAAGGTAGCGCGCATTTCTGCGGGCTCCATCCAGTTGTTGGTGGGGCCGGCGTCTTCTTTTTTGGTGGAGCAGATGTAGGTACGGTCTTCAACACGGGCCACATCAGAAGGATCGGTCCATGCCAAGAAAGAGCCGGGGCGCTTAGCCAAAGGCTTGAAGGTGCCTGCGTCCACCAGCTGCTGGCAAAGCGCGTCGTATTCGGCTTGCGAGCCATCGCACCAGTGGATGTGGGCGGGCTTGCACAGCGCGGCCATATCAGCCACCCAAGCGATGAGCTTGGGGTTCTTGACGTATTCAGGAGCCTGAATGTTCAGGCTTTGTACAGCGGCGTTCATGGGGAAGTCCTTCAATTAATAAACCAATTTTTCAAAGAAGCAGTCCTAAAGAACTGTTGAGACTGCTTCTTTGAAAAAAGGCTTTTGAAGTTGTCTTGCTGACTTTCCTCGCACTCTCTTCACGCTTTCCAACCCCTGAAATCAGTCAAAACAAGTTGCTAAACAAAGGGAAGGGAGATCGATTTTAGAGATCGGCCCTTCATTTGTCAGCAACTCATATTCAATATTTATGCATTTTAAGCATTGAAATATGCATTTATGTGTTCTCGTACAGTCTTTAAGCGCGTAAAAAAACCCCGCTAAGCGGGGTTCGGTCAAAAGTATTTAGGGCGGCTAAGCCATAGTCACGGCGATAAAAGCCAGCAAAAACATCAGCACAGCACCAGCTGCGGGCAGGACGATGGGCATATAAGGCACGATGGCTTCTGCCGCGTCTACGGGCTCTTCGTTTACGACGGGATCATGTGACATGCGATCAATGCTCCTTCAATAATGGTTGCTTTGCATTGTGGCGCAGAGGCTGAAGCAAGCCGCTAGGGGAAAGCCCGCCAGCCGCATCCGCCCACAAGCTCAAAGCGCATCAACCGATACGCTCGGCCGCCATGCCAGCCCCGCGCAGCGCTTGCAGCACCTGCTCTACATGTGGCTGGTTGCGGGTTTGCAGCACAAACTCAATTTCCACGTTCTGCGCAGCCAGCATGGTGAAGGCGCGCTGATGGTGGACTTCTTCGATATTGGCACCGGCACTGGCCACCGTGGCGGTGATTTGGGCCAGCACACCGGGAATGTCGCGAGCACTGACACGAATGCGCGCCAAGCGGCCCGAGCGCACCATGCCGCGCTCGATGATGGCGGCCAGCAGCAGTGGGTCGATATTGCCGCCCGACAGCACCAAGCCAATTTTCTTGCCCTTGAAACGATCCGGGTAGCGCAGCAAGGCCGCTAAGCCGGCAGCGCCAGCGCCTTCGACCAGCGTTTTTTCAATCTCTAGCAGCATGAGCACGGCCTGCTCAATATCGCCTTCGTCGACCAGCAGCAAATCATCCACACAGCGCTGAACCACCTCTTGCGTGATGATGCCGGGCTGGGTCACAGCAATGCCTTCGGCAATCGTCGAAGTGCCCATGGGCAGATCACTGTGGCGCACCACGTTGTACATGGAGGGAAAGCGCTGCGTCTGCACGCCCACAACTTCCATCTCGGGTTTGATGGCCTTGGCCGCCGTGGCAATGCCAGCAATCAAACCGCCGCCGCCAATGGCGACCACTAGCATGTCCAAGTCGGGCTGCTCATCGAGCATCTCTAACGCCAGCGTGCCTTGGCCTGCGGCGATGGCTTCATCGTCATAGGGGTGGACAAAGGTCAGCTGCTGCGCCTGCGCCAGCTCGTAAGCATGGGCTCTGGCCTCGGCCAGCGTGTCGCCATGCAGCACCACTTCAGCGCCAAAGCCGCGTGTGCGCTCCACCTTCACGCCCGGCGTAAAACGCGGCATGACGATGACGGCGCGCAAGCCCAGTCGCTGCGCGTGATAGGCCACGCCTTGGGCGTGATTGCCCGCGCTCATCGCCACCACGCCATGGGCGCGCTCGGCATCGGTCAGCATGAGCAGCTTGTTGAGCGCACCGCGCTCTTTGAAAGAGGCGGTGAACTGCAGGTTCTCAAACTTGAGATAGACCTGCGCGCCCGTGATCTGCGAGAGCGTGCGCGACTCTACGCAAGGGGTTTGAAGAATGGCGCCGTTTAGGCGCTGTGCGGCGGCTTGGATATCTGCATAGGTCAGCATGGTGAAGCCATTGTGCAAGCAGCGCATCACCCGCGCAGTTGCGGGGTTCACTCATTGAGCCTTTATTGGCCAATTAGCTCCTAAATTAATAGCTTCAAGTCATTTATTTTCATTGGCTTCAAGCAGAAAATGCATTGAAGCCAATGATTCGTAAAGACTAATAGCTGCTCATTAAATAGCAGCTCAGTTATTCAACTTATTCTGACTCTGCTTGGCTCTTGGCCAGTCGCTCACTCTTCCAGTACACGTCATCACCACCGTCCACACGGTTGAGCACACGCGACAAAACGAACAGCAGATCGGAGAGGCGATTCAGATACTGGCGCGGTGCGGCTCGCATGGCTTCTGCCTGCTCCAGCGCCACCACATTGCGCTCGGCGCGGCGGGCCACGGTGCGGCAGATATGGGCTTGCGATGCTGCGCGTGTGCCAGCGGGCAAGATGAACTCAAGCAAACGCGGCAGGTTGGCGTTGTAGTGGGCCAAGGCGTTATCCAGCTGCAGCAGCGCATCGTCTTTGAGCAGCTCGTAGCCGGGCATGGACAACTCTCCGCCCAAGTTAAACAACTGATGCTGCACATCAATCAGCAAGTCGCGCACATCTTGCGGCAGGCTCTCGCACAGCAGCAAGCCGATGTGCGAGTTCAGCTCGTCCACATCACCCATTGCGTGGGGGCGGCCGCTGTTTTTAGATACGCGGGTGTTATCACCCAAACCGGTAGTTCCATCATCGCCAGTACGGGTGGCGATTTGCGAGAGGCGATTGCCCATGATTCATCCTTTTCATCAATGCGGTGCAGGGACCGATTGTGCTTCAGCCTCCAATCACCTAGTACGCACTACGTACCCGAATCGCTCAAGGGCAGTGGTATTCTTTTTCCCCTCTGGAGACCCTGATGAACGCACCCGTAGCCCCCACCTTGCTGCAGCCTCAATTTGTGCAGCGCCCCATTCCCGAAGCATTTTTGCAAGCCCTGTCCACACGCTTTGGCAGCCAGTACTCTTGCGCTTTAGCCGTGCGCGAGCAGCATGGCCGCGATGAAGGATCGATTTCAGCACCGCCGCCTGCGGCCGTGGTTTTTGCCGAGTCCGCCAAGGACGTGCAAGACGCCGTCAAGCTTTGCGACCAGTACAGCGTGCCCGTGATTGCCTATGGCGCTGGCTCGTCGCTAGAAGGACATTTGCTGGCCGTGCAAGGTGGCATCACCATTGATGTGGGCCGCATGAATCAGGTGCTCTCGGTCAACACGGAAGATTTGACGATTACTGTGCAGCCCGGCATCACGCGCAAGGCGCTCAACGAGGCGATTAAGGACACCGGCTTCTTCTTTCCTATCGACCCCGGAGCAGACGCATCGATTGGCGGCATGACCTCGACGCGCGCCAGCGGTACCAACGCCGTGCGTTACGGCACCATGCGCGAGAACGTGTTGGAGCTGGAAGTGGTGACGGCCAATGGTGACATCATCCGCACCGGCAACCGCGCCAAGAAAAGCGCTGCTGGCTACGACTTAACGCGCCTGATGGTGGGCAGCGAAGGCACGCTGGGCATCTTCACCGAGATCACTCTGCGCATCTATCCACTGCCCGAAGCGGTGAGTGCCGCCATCTGTTCCTTCCCCACCATTGAAGCTGCGGTGCGCACCGTCATTCAGACCATTCAAATGGGCATTCCCATCGCCCGGGTGGAGCTGATTGATGTGAATTCTGTGCGCATGGTCAACGCGTACAGCAAGCTCAATTTGCGTGAAGAACCCATGCTGCTCATGGAGTTCCACGGCTCACCCACAGGCGTGAAAGAGCAAGCGGAAATGGTGCAGGACTTGGCCAATGAATTTGGCGGCAATGCCTTTGAATGGGCCGAGCGCCCTGAAGACCGCACCCGCCTCTTTACCGCCCGCCACAACACCTACTTTGCCGCCGTGGCCAGCGTGCCCGGCTGCCGCTGTATTACCACCGATGCCTGCGTGCCCATCAGCCGCTTGGCCGATGCGCTGCTCGACTGCGTGACCGAGGCTGATGCCAGCGGCCTCCCCTACTTTCTGGTGGGCCATGTGGGCGACGGCAACTTCCACTTCGGCTATTTAATCGATCCCAACAACGACGAGCAGCGCCAGCAGGGCGAGCAGTTGAATCACAAACAAGTTGCACGTGCCATTGCTCTGGGCGGCACCTGCACGGGCGAGCATGGCATTGGTGTCCACAAGCAAGACTTTTTGCTGCAAGAAGCGGGTGCGGGCGCTGTGCAGATGATGCGTGCCATCAAGCAGGCGCTGGACCCCAAAAACATCTTGAACCCCGGCAAGATTTTTCAGCTGCAATAAGCATAGCTAACAGTCCAATATTTACTTAGACTTTCAATGAAAAAGGGCCTGATTTCTCAGGCCCTTTTTACGTCAATCATCAAGGATTACTTGCCGACCTTCAACTGGCCGCCACGGCCCAAGCCGCCCTTAACTTCCTGCGCCTTGTAGTTGCGCAGCGAGATCACCATGCTGTTGTAGGCATCCATAAATGCAGCCACGGTAGCCTTGCCTTCAGGAGAGCGCGAGAAGCCGCTCATACCACCACCCACACCGCCGCCAAACGCACCCATGGCAGCACCGAAGTTGGTGGCTGTAGAGTTACCTTCAGAGATGGAGATCTGCACGCCAGAGCGGATGTCAAACATGCTCAGTGTCACCACCGAAGCCTTGCTTTGCATAGCGCCGCCAATCAGCGAGCCCACGTTGCCGAACAGGCCGCCCACGCCAGCAGCCAGTTGGCCGGTAGCGGAGTTATCGATGATGATGGATGGCTCCATGTAGTAGTCAGCGGCCACGCGCTGGCCCTTTTGCTGCTTGGAACCCGCACGGAATTCACCGGAGTTGCGCTGCTTGTCGGTAATGGCGGACATTCGGCTTTCAGTGCGGTTGTTGCCGACGGAAGTGATCACAAAACAGTTGGACTGCTGCACGGCCAAACGGATCAGTGGCTCAATGGTGGTGATCTTGGTCGCAGCGCCAAAGCTGGCATACCACTCCTTGCCGCGGCCATCATCCACAGCCAACGTACCCAGAGGTGCGTCGCAGCGTTCCAGCGATGAATTGGCATTCACGCTGGTAGCCCCACCCGCTGCGCCAGTGGCTGCAGTCGGCGCTGTACCGCTCGAGATGAGGCCGCCGCCAGGAGTCACGCAGCCCCCCAAAGCCAGTGCGGATGCGATGGCTGCAAGGCGCAGCGTTGTCTTCTTGGACATAGTGAAGCTTTCTAATAAAAATGAAAAACCAACCCGCTGACCTGCGATCAGCGCCAGTACCAACCCGACGATCTCCAGGTCATGTAATAAGGCCCGCTCACGTACCAGTTGTTCCAAGACTTGCGCTCGTCTTCTATGGCCTGATAGCGTGCGTGCGCATTCTGTTTTGCGGCCTGTGCCTGAGGCAACAGACGCGTTGCTTCCTTAAAGCCCTTGGCTGACGCGCGCGACAACCAAGCTTCAGCTTCTGCGGGGTCTGACCCCATCTCCTCGAATCCCAACAGGTACAAACGGCCCAAAGCAAACTGTGCATTGCCATTACCTGCATCACCGGCCTTGCGCATCCATTCAATAGCCTGATAGCTGTTGCGCTCGACGCCATCGCCGCGGAGGTAGCGCAGCCCCAAGTCATAGGCAGCGCGAGGATCGGACTCGGCCTTCTGCTCCAGCGCCAGACGGCGACGCTCGGCTTCAGGGTTGACGGGTTCACCACGGAACGTTGCTGTATTGCGAGGCAATTCAGAGCAGTTATTTCCTTCGCACAGACGCACGGTGGACGACGTCGGTGCGAGCTGATCTTGCGGCAACTGCGCAGCGCAACCTGCCAGTGCAAGAGCCGCCAAAGAAAGGCTTGGTAGAACCAGGCGCATGAATATTTCCCCCTTGATTTTTAGCCGGTGAGACTGAAAAAGTATACCGAAGCAATTTACGCAGCTTTTTACGCATTCTTGACAACACTTGCCAAGTTGACAAACCCTTAATCGTTGGGTATTTAAAGAATCAATGGAACCCAGCGATTTTTTTTATTTTTAAATAGTTGATTTACTTCTTATGTCAGATGGTTTCCATGCTTTGGGCTGGTAAATATCAGGTCTATGTCTAAACATTTGCGCTCATTGATTTGGCCTTTGCCCGCCTTGCTGACTTGGCTGCTCTCCTGGATCGTTTTTTTGGGTCTCAGCCATATCATTTTTTGGTGGCTGGCCTTGCTGTTAGCGGGGGCTGTCAGCTCACTGGCCAGTCTCTGGGGCCACAGTTGGTGGCGTAGGCTGATGATTGCAGCTGGGTTTCCGCTGTCCTTTGTGGTGCTCAGTGCCAGCCAGTTGCCCGCGTGGGGCTGGCTGCTGCCACTGGCTTTGCTGCTGCTGATCTACCCCATCAATGCTTGGCGTGATGCCCCCCTCTTTCCTACGCCTGCTCAGGCACTGCAGGGGTTGGCAAAGGTGGTGGAACTGCCTGAGCAAGCCATGGTGCTTGATGCGGGCTGCGGCATGGGGGATGGCCTGCGTGCACTGCGCAGCGAGCTGCCAGATGCGCGCCTGCACGGTCTTGAGTGGAGCTGGCCGTTGACGCTGGCCTGCGCCCTGCGTTGCCCTTGGGCCCGCGTGCGGCGCGGTGATATCTGGCTGGCGGACTGGAGCAGCTACCAGTTGGTCTATCTCTTCCAGCGGCCCGAGAGCATGGGCCGTGCAGCCGTCAAGGCAGCCATTGAGATGCAACCCGGCAGCTGGCTGGTCAGTCTGGACTTCAAACTACCGGGAATGGAGGCTACGGCCTGCCTCGAAGGCAATAGCCGCCACAAGGTGTGGATCTATGCCATGCCGCTGGATGGCGCAGAGCGCGGCTGAACATTCACATCAAGCGCAAGCAGCTATAACTTTTGCGTGTGCATACCAAAGAACTGGGCGGGCGGCATCCCCACCGTGCGGCGCACCATGGCGCTAAAGGCGCTGGGGCTGTAGTCAAGCTCGGCCGCGATACGCTGAATGGGCCAGTTGCGTGCAGCCAGACTCACGGCATGGGCCAGCACCACCTGCTGGCGCCACTGGGTAAAACTGCACTCCAGTTGCTGACGAAACAGCCGCGCCACGGTACGCGGACTGGCACCAGTATCACGTGCCCAATCCTCCAACGTTTCAAAGCGCGTGGGGTCTTCCAGAACGGCCTCGCACAACAGGCGCAGGCGCTTGTCCTGCGGCAGGCTCACACCCAGCTGCACAGCGCTGGCGCAGCGCAGTTCATCGAGCAGTAGCTCGCTCAAATGGTGCTCGCGCGCCATATCCTGAGCGGAAAAATTCAGCGCATCATCGGGCAGCGTTGGCAACTCACGCACCACAGCGCGCAGCAGGTCTGAGGCATTGAGCACGCGGCATTGTCGCCAAGCCGTCTCTTCCTCAGGTCCCACATCCGGGCCGCAGCGCCCATGGGTTTGAAAAAAATACAGGGTTCGCAGATCGGCGCTTTCCACCATGGTCACTGCATGCTCCATGCCCGGCGGCACCCACAACGCCCGCGATGGCGGAACGATGTATGTGCCCTGCGCCACCGTCAAGCGGATAGTGCCCGTCGTAGAGATGGCCAGTTGCCCCCAAGGGTGACGATGCGGCTTGACCTGAGTATCGGCTGCCAGCCAGCGGCACTTAGCACGCACCGGCCGCTCTGCTGTAGGAACATAGAGATGAGGAGTCAGTGTCTCCACATAGGCCGAGGCTTTACCCGCACGAAGCGGCTCGGGCGCTTGAGGACTGGACATGATAGTTGGCTCATTCACGATAGTTTTTGGCAGACTATCGCATACAAGACGCAAGCCTTCTGCCTAAGATGCGACATATGACTAGCCCTGCCTCTACAACATCTCAAAATCAGGCGCCTGCTACGTTGCAAAGCGATGCACGCACCATCGGTCTCATCGGTCTGGCCCATGGTTCATCACACTTTTTCCATCTGCTGCTGCCGCCGCTGTTTCCGTGGCTGATCAAGGATTTTGGCTATAGCTATTCAGAGCTCAGCGTGCTGGTCTCGCTGTTCTTCATTGTCTCTGGCACGGGGCAGGCACTGGCCGGCTTTGCGGTAGACCGCTTTGGCGCACGCCCCATTCTGTTTGCCGCTCTCGGCAGCTTTATCGTGGCGGGCCTGATCGCCAGCAGCGCTCAGGGCTACTCCATGCTGCTGGCCGCATCGTTCTTTGCGGGTCTGGGCAATGCGCCCTTCCACCCTGTGGACTTCACCATTCTGAACAAGCGCGTATCGCAGCAGCGCATAGGCCATGCCTTCTCCGTACACGGCCTGTCGGGCAATATTGGCTGGGCACTGGCACCGCTGTTCATGGCCGGCATCACCACGGCTACGGGCTCATGGCGCATGGCCTGCTTTTGCGGCGCCATCTGCGCGGCAGTAGTGCTGGTCATCATGGTCCTCAACCGCGATGCGCTGGATGACCGGGCCGAGGCCATCAAGGCCGCAGACAAGCCTGCCGCTGCGGCAGCCCCCGTATTGCAAGAGCACCCTATGGCCTTCATGAAGCTGCCTTCGGTATGGCTTTGCTTCTCTTTTTTCTTCTGGAGCACCTGCGCGCTCAGCGCCATTCAGACCTTTGCCAGTCCCGCCATGCAGTCTATGTACGGCCTGCCGCTGTCCGTCACAGCGCTGATCGTCACCGGCTACATGCTGTGCGGTGCAGCCGGCATGGTCGTCGGCGGCTTTCTGGTTGGCCGTGTGAAGCGACTGGAAAGGGTGATCTCGGTCTGCATGCTGGGCTCAGGCCTGCTGCTGTTCATCGTCGGCACCGGCTGGTTGCCCGGTATGGCGGCCGTGGTGGTCGCATCGCTGGCCGGCCTGGGTACCGGCCTTGCCGGCCCATCGCGCGACATGCTGATCAAGCGTGCAGCGCCCCCCGGAGCCACAGGCCGCGTCTATGGCACGGTGTATTCGGGTCTGGATCTGGGCTTCTGCCTGGCCGCCCCTGTGTTTGGTTACATGCTCGATCATCAGATGACAAACGCCGTGTTCTACGGCTCAGCCATTGCGCTGATGTTGTCCGTGGTGTCAGCCCTTATCGTGGGCGACGGTGTGAACAAGAAAAGCACGGCCCCTCTGGCATTCGCGTCCTGATTACCCCCTCAAAGACTCTCTAACTGAAGCCCTGCATGCGAAAGCTGCGGGGCTTTTTTACGCCCGTGGTATCTAGTGTTTCCACCAATACGGGCACTCAAAAAGCGCTCTCATCGGCTGCTAAGCTGATCCGCACTATTGAATTTTTGGAGTCTTTTCATGTCCTCATCTCCTTTGTTGCGCGCCCTGCCTCTGGCGCTTGTTCTGGCCTTTGGAGCGGCCCACGCAGCGCCTCAAGCCGAGCTGCGAGAACAGGCCAAAAAAGAGCAGCAAGCCTATCTGGATACGCTGCGCGACTTGGTGCATATCGAGTCTGGCAGCAAGGATGTGGAAGGTGTGAAAAAGATTGCCGAATACATCGCTGGCAAGCTGCGCGCACAAGGCGCCAAGGCAGAAGTGATTGAGCCCACCGATATCTACCGACTGGATGACACGCCCGAAAAAATCGGCCCCATGGTGCATGCCGAGTTCAAAGGCAAGGGCACAAGCCGCATCATGCTGATTGCGCACATGGACACCGTCTATCTGCCCGGTATGCTCAAAGACCAGCCGTTTCGCGTTGATGGCGACAAGGCTTATGGTCTGGGCATTGCCGACGACAAACAGGGCGTGGCGCTGATTTTGCATATCGCCCCGCTGCTCAAGAAATTGGGCATAGACAACTACGGCACGCTGACCGTGCTGATCAACGGCGATGAAGAAATCAGCTCGCCCGGTGCACGCAGCACCATTGTTCGCTTAGGCGCAGAGCAAGACGCTGTGTTCAGCTTTGAAGGCGGCGGCACTGACGGCAGCCTACGCCTGGCCACCAGCGGCATCGGCTCGGCCTATCTGAAGGTAATCGGCAAGTCATCGCACGCGGGAGCTAAGCCTGAAGATGGCGTGAATTCGCTCTACGAAATTTCGCACCAGATTTTGCAGATGAAAGACCTGTCCAAACCCGAGCAAGGACTCAAGCTGAACTGGACAGTCTCCAAAGCTGGCACCAACCGCAATGTCATCCCCGCAGAATCCACCGCGCAGGCCGATGCCCGTGCACTGCGCGTAGAAGACTTTGGCGCACTGGAAAAAGCCATGCGCGAGAAAATCAACAACAAGCTACTGCCCGCCAGCAAGGTAGAGCTGAAGTTTGAAGTGCGCCGCCCACCGCTGGAGGCCAATGCCGTTGCCATCAAGCTGGCCAAGCATGCTCAAGGCATTTACGACAAGGAACTACAGCTGCCCATGAAGGTGATGGACAAAGCCACAGGTGGCGGCACCGATGCAGCTTTTGCCGCACTCAAGGCCAAGGGCGGCGTGATTGAAGGCTTTGGCCTGTCAGGCTACGGCGCGCACTCCAACGATGCTGAATATGTGCAGATCAACACCATCGCACCGCGCCTGTACTTGGCAGCCCGAATGATTCAGGACCTGTCTCAAGGGCAGATCCAATGATTCATTTTTGATAGCTTTCAGTGCTTGATTTGTATTGATTTCAAGACTGAAATGACTTGAAAGCTATAAGGAGCTTGCACTGCAAGCTCCTTTTTTATATGCAGCCATCTGTCACCTAGCCAACAGACTGTGACGCAGCGAATCTCTACATTCAAAGCATCAGCAATGAAGGAGAGTCGTCGTGACATACACCCCCAGCCTGAACATACCCAGCTTGCAGTATCTGGTTAGCCCCGAGGAATGGCAGCTGCGCGTGGACCTCGCGGCCTGCTACCGGCTGGTGGCGCTGTACGGTTGGAGCGATCTGGTCTTCACCCATATCAGCGCCAGGCTGCCGGGGCCTGAGCACCACTTTCTTATCAATCCTTACGGACTGATGTTTGATGAGATCACGGCCTCATCACTCATCAAGGTAGATCTGGGCTGTAACAAGCTCATGGAATCACCCTTTCCCGTGAACCCTGCCGGCTTCGTCATTCACAGCGCCGTGCATGAAGCACGGGCCGATGCGCAATGCGTGATTCACACCCACACACGTGCTGGCGTAGCGGTGGCAGCGCAGAAGAATGGTTTGCTACCCATTAGTCAGCAAAGCACGTTTGTGCTGGGCTCGCTGGCCTATCACGGCTATGAAGGCGTGGCCTTCCGCGAAGAGGAAAAGCCAAGGCTGGTGGCAGACATGGGCGGCGCCAATTTTCTGATGCTGCGCAACCACGGCTTGCTGACCTGCGGCGCCACGATTGCCGATGCGTTTCTCTCGATGTACGTGTTTGAGTCAGCCTGCCAAATTCAAATTTCGGCACAGTCCGGCGGCGGTGAATTGACGCAGGTTCATCCCCAAATCATTGAAGGCGTAGCCCATGCAATGAAGGTGCAAACTGGTGGACTTGGCGGTCAGTTTGCATGGCCTGCACTGCTGCGCAAACTGGACAAAATCGAACCCGGCTACAACAGTTGAAACGCGGGCGCTGAATGCAAAAGAGCATCCGTGAGGATGCTCTTTTTTTATTTTTCAAGCTTCAATCAGACTTCACCGCGCAGCTTTTCAATGATGCCATTGAGCTCTTCGAGTGAGCCAAACTGAATGGCAATTTCACCCATTTCATGCAGCTTTCCTTGGCGACGCACCGTCTTCTTGATGCGCACTTCCACATCGGCCGTCAGCAGATCGGACAGCTCTTCTTCGATGCGCTTCACATCGCGAGATTTACCGTCTTTCTTGGCCTTCTGACGCGTGAGATTGAACTCAGCGCCAATCTTTTTGACCAGCGCTTCGGCCTCGCGCACCGACATCTTCTTGGCAGCGATCTGATTGCCCGCTGTGATTTGCGTGGCACGGTCTAACGTCAACAGAGCACGAGCGTGGCCCATGTCGATATCACCAGCCATCAACATGGTCTGCACGGGTTCAGCCAGGTTCAACAGGCGCAGCAAATTCGAGGCAGCGCTGCGCGAGCGGCCCACGGCCTGCGCCGTTTGCTCATGGGTCAGGCCAAACTCTTTAACCAAGCGAGCCAAGCCCTGAGCCTCTTCCAGCGGATTCAGGTCTTCGCGCTGAATATTCTCGATCAGCGCCATGGCGGCGGCGGCTTCATCGGGTACTTCGCGAACCAGAACAGGTACTTCTGCTAGACCAGCAATATGCGCGGCGCGAAAGCGCCGCTCACCGGCAATGATTTCGTACTTGCCCGAGTTCTCGCCCTTAGTGAGTTGGCGCACCAAAATCGGCTGCATGATGCCCTGCACCTTGATGCTCTCGGCCAGCTCATACAAAGCGCCTTCATCCATGCGCGTGCGCGGCTGGTATTGGCCTGCCACCATCACACTCAATGCCAACGAACTTGGCAGATTCGCAGGCGTACTGTTCGCAGCGGCTACTTCTTTTTCGCTGACCTTGGGGCCAAGTAATGCCTCCAGACCACGTCCTAGACCCTTGGGTTTCTTTGTCACCATTGCTGAAATCTTTCCTTAAAGGGTCTTGAGCAGCGCAAGGCCGTCATCCCAGAGGCCTAAGCCACTGGTGGTGTTGATATGGCCCACAGCGCCCGCATTCACAAAGCGACTACCCCAGCCCTCGGCCATGGTCTGCGCGCGTGCTAAAGAGCAATATGGGTCGTTCTCGCTAGCCACCAGTATTGATGGGAAGGGAAGCTGTTGCAGCAACACAGGCGCCCAGCTTGGCAGCGCGCCGCGCAGGCTTTCTTGCTCTGTATCAGCGGGAGCGACCAACAAAACACCGCGCACCTTGCTCTTGGCGACCTGCGAATGTGCAGCCCACCATGCCACCAGCACACAAGCTAAGCTATGCGCCACCAGCGTGACGGAGCCAGGAGCATCGAGCACCGTCTCTTGCAAGCGAATACTCCAATCACCGCGCAGCGGGTGAAGCCAGTTGTGCTGCTCCAGCCTTTGAAAGCCAAATTGCTCTTGCCACAGGCTTTGCCAGTGATCTGCATCTGAGTTTTGCCAACCAGGCAGCAGCCAGACATCCTGCGGCTTGATTGCTTCAGAAGTCATAGCTACAAGCGCTTGATTGATATGGAGTTGAGTGCTGTTTCACGTGAAACATTACTTCTTTTTGATGCGACGCACCATTTCTTCAGCAAACTCGATAAACGCCTTGCTGCCCTTGGCTGAGGCATCAAACACCACACCGGGCAAACCGTAGCTCGGTGCCTCGGCCAGACGCACATTGCGTGGAATCACGGTATCGAACACCTTGTCGCCAAAGTGCTCCTTGAGCTGGTCACTGACCTGCTGCTGCAGCGTGGTGCGCGGGTCAAACATCACGCGCAGCAAACCGATGATCTCCAGATCAGGATTCATGTTCGCGTGTACTTGTTTGATGGTGTTCACCAGATCGGTCAAACCTTCCAGTGCAAAGTATTCGCACTGCATGGGCACGATCACGCCGTGAGCGGAGCACAGACCGTTCAAAGTCAACATGGATAGCGAAGGTGGGCAATCGATCAGCACAAAGTCATAGTCGCCGCTCACGCTTTGCAGCGCGGTCTTCAAACGATCATTGCGGCGCTCCAGCGACACCAGTTCAATCTCAGCCCCCGACAACTCGCGGTTCGCACCCAGCACGTCGTAGCCAACCTGCTCGGATTGGATAGCAACTTCCTTGATGCTGGCGTTTTCCAGCAGCACGTCGTAAACCGTCAGCTCCAGAGCACGCTTGTCCACGCCCGAACCCATGGTGGCATTGCCCTGAGGATCCAAATCAATCAGCAGCACACGTTGACCAATTTTGGCCAAGCCTGCGGCGAGGTTGACCGTGGTGGTGGTCTTACCCACCCCACCCTTTTGATTGGCAACGCAGAAAATTTTGGCCATTGAACTTCTCTTTTTAATTGGCGGCCAGCTTGAGGCCCAAACCGATCAGAAACACTCTGGCTGTTTTATCCAGCCACTTAAAGCACGGCAAGGTTTGGTATGAATCGCTACGATAAAGTACCGTCATAAGAGACGCCAAACACACAAACCCTGCGCGATGCAAAACAACAAGTTTATGCGAGGGCTGTGACTAACGCACCTGCATTGCACAGATGTTGCTTGACTGAGTATGTAAAAAACTAATTTCTGGCCTGTGCTGGCCAAAGACACCGAGCAAGGGCCGGCTTGCTGCAAGGGTGTCCCCCCTCACCCCAAAGAGAGTGAGGGGGAGGCGCAAAGCGCCTCAGGGAATCACTTCAGATTCATCCAGATCACGCAGCGCTCAACATCCAAGCCGGGAACTTGTAAAGGTTCCACGTGAAACACTTGCACATCCGCAGGCAGAGCAGCCATCTCTTCTTCAGGGTGCTTGGCCTTCATGGCGAACCAGATACCGCCGTCCGCCAGCGCTTTGCGCGACCAAGTCGTAAAGTCCACCAGCGATGCAAAGGCGCGGCAACTGATGACGGGGTACTGGGCCTTGAGATTTTCCACCCGGTCATGAATACCGTGCAGATTGGGCAGGCGCAGCGATACAGCGACCTGCTGAATAAAGGCCGCCTTCTTGCCCACGGTGTCCACACAGTTCACATCAACTTTCGGGCAGCAGATAGCAAACACCACGCCGGGCAAACCACCGCCAGAGCCCACATCCAGCAAAGGCAGGCGCTTGCCCTCTTCTACCGGCAGCGTATTCACGTGGCGCAACAAAGCGGGTACAGCCGCCAGACTGTCGAGCAGGTGATGCGTCAGCATTTCCTGCGGGTCACGAACCGAGGTCAAGTTGTAGACCTTGTTCCACTTCTGCAGCAAATCCATAAAGGACATGAGCAGATCGACCTGCGCCGGAGACAGCTCCAGCTTCAATGCCTGAGTACCTTGTTCGAGTTGAGTGCGCAATACCTGACTCATGCCGATGCCTCTTCGTTCTTAGCGGCAAAGCCTTTGACGCCGCCTTTTTTCAGATGAACTATTAACAGCGAGATTGCTGCAGGTGTCATACCCGACATGCGGGAAGCCTGACCCAAGGTTTCAGGACGATGCTTTTGCAGGGTCTGGCGAACCTCAAAAGACAGGGCCGCGACCGACATATAGTCAAAGTCCGCTGGCAAACGCAGGCGCTCAAAATGCGCCGCACGCTCGACCTCATCTTTTTGACGGTCGATATAGCCGGAGTACTTGGCAACAATCTCCACCTGCTCGATCACCGCGGCACTCAACTCACCCAGCACTTCGGGTTGAACATCGGCAGATGCATACTTGCCTTCGTTCATGCTGGCCAGCTTGGTGTAATCAACACCGGGGCGGCGCAGCAGATCGAACAGGTTGTATTCACGCTCCATGGCCTTTCCCAGCACGCGCTCGGCCTCTTCGACTGACACCACACGAGGATTCACCCATGTGGATTTGAGGCGCTCTGTTTCACGTGAAACAGCTTCGCGTTTGCGGCTGAAGGACTCCCAGCGGGCATCATCCACCAAGCCCATCTTGCGGCCGACCTCCGTCAGGCGCATATCGGCATTGTCTTCACGCAGTTGCAGTCTGAACTCTGCACGGCTGGTAAACATGCGGTAAGGCTCGTTTACACCCTTGGTAATCAGGTCATCGACCAGCACGCCCAAATAGGCTTCATCGCGTCCAGGGGTCCATGGGCCTTCACCACGGCATTGCAATGCAGCGTTCAGACCAGCAAACAAGCCTTGTGCTGCGGCCTCTTCGTAGCCAGTGGTACCGTTGATCTGGCCAGCAAAGAACAAGCCTTGGATTTGCTTGGTCTCAAACGTACTCTTAAGCGAGCGCGGATCAAAGTAGTCGTACTCGATGGCATAACCGGGGCGCAGGATGTGCGCATTCTCCATGCCCTTCATGCTACGCACCAGATCGTACTGAATGTCGAATGGCAAGCTGGTCGAGATACCGTTGGGGTAGAACTCGTTGGTGGTCAGGCCTTCGGGCTCTAGGAAAATCTGGTGGCTTTCCTTATCGGCAAAGCGATTGATCTTGTCTTCCACGCTGGGGCAGTAACGCGGGCCCACGCCCTCAATCTTGCCAGTGAACATAGGGCTGCGATCAAAGCCGCTGCGAATGATCTCGTGGGTGCGCGCATTGGTGTGCGTAATCCAGCAAGGCATTTGCTTGGGATGCATGGCTCGGTTGCCCATGAAGCTGAACACGGGCACCTCGCCCTCGTTCACGCCGCCGGGCATGCCATCACCGGGCTGCTCATCACACTGGCTAAAGTCGATGGAGCGACCATCAATGCGAGGCGGCGTACCCGTTTTGAGGCGGCCTTGCGGCAGCTTTAGCTCTTTCAAGCGAGCCGACAGCGAGACGGCAGGCGGGTCACCCGCGCGGCCAGCCGCGTAGTTATTCAAGCCCACATGAATCTTGCCGTCGAGGAAAGTACCGGCCGTCAGCACCACGGTGCGGCTGCGGAACTGGATACCGACTTGCGTCACAGCGCCAACCACTCGGTCGCCCTCAACCATTAAATCGTCAACCGCTTGCTGGAACAGCCAAAGGTTAGGCTGGTTCTCCAACATTTCACGGATGGCAGCTTTGTACAAAATACGGTCGGCCTGAGCACGGGTGGCACGCACCGCAGGACCTTTGGAGCTATTCAAGATACGGAACTGAATCCCGCCCTTGTCCGTGGCCAGCGCCATAGCGCCACCCAGCGCGTCAAGCTCTTTGACCAAATGGCCTTTGCCAATACCGCCGATGCTGGGGTTACAGCTCATCTGCCCCAAGGTTTCGATATTGTGGGTCAGCAGCAAAGTTTTGCTGCCCATACGCGCAGCGGCCAGCGCAGCCTCGGTGCCGGCATGGCCGCCACCGACCACGATCACATCAAATTCCTGTGGGTACAACATATTCTTGCTCCGGGCCTCACCCGGCCCTTACCCCTGCACGAAGCAACCATGCCTCGGCTCTCATGGCAGGCAGACATGTGTTTGTCTCATGCCGTGCCCTGCGGGGAACCCGCAATTTTCCCACCATTGGCGCAACACTGCCTTAGCAGGGGTTGAGGTCTGTGTTTCACGTGAAACAAAACGCATGAGACGTGCAGGCAAGACACAACCGGTTTAGCATGGCTGCTTGTCTTTTCATTGCATAGAGAGCCCCTCACCATGAAGCTTTACTACAGTCCCGCCGCCTGCTCAATGTCCCCGCACATCGTGCTGCATGAAACAGGCCTGCCGCATGAGACCGTTTTGGTCAGCACCAAGACCCACAAGCTGCAAGACGGCACGGACTACTACAGCATCAATCCTTTGGGCTATGTGCCCTTTCTGGTGCTAGATAACGGCGACACCTTGCACGAAGGCCCGGCCATCGTTCAATACCTCGCCGATCTGGCCCCTGAAAAGAACCTGGCGCCCGCCAATGGCACCATGGCCCGGTACCACTTGCAGGAGTGGCTGAACTTCATCAGTACTGAAGTACACAAGGGCTTCAGCCCCCTGTTCAACCCAGAAACATCCGAAGAGCACAAAGCAACCGTGCGCGCCAATGTGCTCAAGCGCCTTACTTGGGTCAATGAAGAGTTGTCCAACAAGTCATTCTTGATGGGCGATCAGTTCACCGTGGCCGATGCCTATCTGTTCACGGTGACGGGATGGGCGCAATTTGTGGGTCTGGATATTTCCAGCCTAGAGCATCTTGCTGCCTACCGCGAGAGCATTCTGGCTCGCCCTTCTGTGCAAGCGACCATGAAGGCCGAAGGCCTGATTAAGTAAGTTTTCAGCACCTATTCACCCAAAAAAAGCTCGTTGATCCATCGGGCTTTTTTATTGGGCTTTTTTCATCTGGAGCTATACATGTCCTCTTTGTTTGACCCCATTGAAGCCGGTAGTCTGCGCCTGCCCAATCGCGTTGCCATGGCGCCGCTGACGCGCAACCGGGCGCCACATGCGATACCTACGCCACTGATGCAAACCTATTACGCACAGCGTGCCTCAGCAGGCATGCTCATCAGCGAAGGCACAGCCATTAGTGCGCAGGCTCAGGGTTACTCCGACGTGCCTGGACTGTATGGCCAAGAGCAGTTGCAGGCTTGGAAAAAAGTGACCAATGCCGTGCACGCCAAAGGCGGGCGCATAGTCACCCAGCTGTGGCATGTGGGGCGTATCTCTCACACCTCGCTGCAGCCCGGCAATCAAGCTCCTGTGGCGCCGTCCGCCTTGACCGCACAGTCCAAGACTTATGTGATCGACCCCAAGACCGGAGAAGGCAAATTCCACCCTACTTCCGCACCGCGCGCACTGAAGTCTCAAGAGCTGCCCGGCATCGTTCACAGTTTTACCGTTGCTGCGGTTGAAGCCGTTAAATCGGCCGGTTTTGATGGCGTGGAACTGCATTCCGCCAACGGCTATCTGCTGGACCAGTTCCTCAGAACCAGCAGCAATCACCGCACTGATGATTACGGCGGCAGCATTGAAAACCGCTGCCGTCTGGTACTGGAATGCATGCGCTCTGTGGTCGATGCTATTGGCGGCGGCAAGGTCGGCATTCGCATCTCCCCTGTCACCCCTGCCAACGACATCACGGACGAAAACCCGCAAGCCTTGTTTGAGCATTTGGTGCGCCAACTCGCACCACTGGGTCTGTCTTACATCCATGTCATTGAAGGATCAACAGGCGGCCCACGCGAGCTGGCTGATCGCCCCTTTGACTATCACGCACTCAAGCAAACCTACCGCATCGCTGGCGGCAAGGGCGTATGGATGGTGAACAACGGCTATGACCGCCAGTCAGCAATGCAGGCTGTAGAAAGCGGCTACGCCGATGTAGTGGCCTTTGGCAAAGCCTATATCTCCAACCCCGATCTGGTGCACCGCCTGCAAGCCAACCTGCCACTCAGTGACTGGGACAGCCAGCGTTTTTACGGTGGCGGCGCTGAAGGCTATACCGACTACCCCAATGCACCTCAGTCCTAAGTCTCATTAAAAATGGCCGCTAGTCCTTTAATTCATTGGACTTATAGCTACTAAATTAAAAGTAAAAAGCCCGGTGCATCACTGCAACCGGGCTTTTTTTAGCGCTTGATTGATCGCTTATGCATTCTCAAACTGCTGGGTTCTTTGCGCAGACAAAGTCGGCTTTCTAACGGAAGCCATTGCAGGTGCAAGCCCCGGATAGCCAAAGCCCGCCGGCGTTGATTGCTGAGAACCACCCGCTAAGTGAAACTGGCTGACCAGCTCCGCCAGTCTGGCGGCCTGCTCGCGCAGCGATTGAGCAGCGGCTGCAGACTCTTCCACCAGCGCCGCATTTTGCTGGGTCATACGGTCGATATCGCCCACGGCTTGATTGACTTGGTTGATACCCAAAGACTGCTCGCTAGATGCCGCAGTGATCTCACCAATGATGTCGCCCACACGTTTGACGCTGTCCACCGTGTCTTGCATGGCCTTGCCTGCACTCTCAACTTGGCGAGCTCCCACATCCACCGTCTGCACGCTGGTGTTGATTAGTGTCTTGATCTCATTGGCCGCCTCCGCCGAGCGCTTGGCAAGGCTGCGCACCTCAGACGCCACCACGGCAAAACCACGGCCTTGCTCGCCCGCACGGGCTGCTTCAACCGCAGCATTCAAGGCCAGGATATTGGTCTGGAAGGCGATGGAATCAATCAACCCAATGATGTCGCTGATCTTGCGACTGGAGCCCGAAATTTCCTGCATGCTGTTCACAGCTTGGCCCACGATATGGCCACCTTGCACGGCATTTGATGATGCGGAAGTAGCCAGTTGATTGGCCATTTGTGACGACGATGCGGTCTGCTGCACCGTTGCCGTCAACTGGGCTAAAGAAGCCACTGTTTCTTGCAAATTACTCGCCGTTTGCTCTGTGCGTGCAGACAGGTCTTGGTTGCCCATGGCAATTTCTTGGCTGGCCGTCGCAATGTTGCTGCTAGCGTCGCGCACCTGCGCCACCGTACTGCTCAGCGATTGCTGCATTTCATCGAGCGCTTGCTGCAAGTCTTTCAACTCATCTTTGCCACTGACATGCGTCTTGCGCGAGAGATCACCACCAGCAATCGTCAACGCCATTTGGCGCGCGCTTTCCAGCGGCTGGCAGATGGACTGCATGTTCAGCAAGGTCAGCGGAATCACCACCACCAAAGCCAGCACCACGGCTGCCATAAACAGCCAGCGGGTTTGCGCAGCGACTCTACGCTCTGCCTCAGCCAAGGCATCCGACTGCTGACGCAGCAAACCGTCGAGTTTGAGCAGTAACTTATTGGCCTCTGCGGCTTCAGCCAAAGCCTTGGTGCTTGTGCGGTTCGCTGTCGTTGCCGAGTCATAGCCACCCGCCTCCAACTGGCGGGCCACTGGCTCGAACAGCTTGCGATAGTTGTCTATACGCTCAATGATTTCTTTGGCCAGCTGCGCATCTTCAGTGTTTTGATCGCTCACAAACTTGCCCAAGGTGAGCTTGGCTTGATCAATAAACACGTTCCACTCTTGATAAGCCTTTTGCACTTGATCAGGCTTCTCGTACTGAATAACCATGTCTTTTTCACTAAGGCGCATACCGCCCAGCTCTATGCGCAGCTGCGCCATATGACCCGATTTAGCGAAGGCATTGTCTCGAAAATCCTGGCTTATATCTTGTATGCGCGACATGCCTAAGATGCCGGCCCCGCCTAGCAACCCCAGCAGCACCATCACCACGCCAATAGCGCCCAACATACGTGTGCGGATCGTGAAGCCCCGCATGATTTCCAGCAAATTCATGAATCCCTCTTAATTTTTTAACGCTCAGCTTTTTACACCAGCAGTCGCTCAATTGTTTCAAATTGTCAAAACAATAAGCCTTCAACAAAAAGACGGCCTCATGGCTATCTTCAATATGACTCCTTCTTATCGGCATGCTTTGCGACTAATCAACCCTCTCTGTGCGCATGTTTTGCAAGTCTCTTGACCTTCTCATGATGTTAGGGTCGAGCATTGCGACATAAAGCTCACCCGCCGGGTGGCTTCACTCTCGAAAGGAACGAATCCATGCAACAAGTTTTTGAAGTTCAAGGCATGACCTGCGGCCACTGCGAACGTGCGGTCACCAACGCCATTCAGGGCGTCGATGCCCAGGCCCAAATCAAGATTGATCGCGCCGCCAATCGCGTCGAAGTCAACAGCAGCGCCAGCCGCGATGCACTGCAAGCGGCCATTGCCGAAGAAGGCTACGAAGTCGCCTAAGCCAACTCACCTACTGACGGAACGACTGCACCACAGCGCCAGCGCCTCATGCACATGATCACAAGGCCGCTGGCGCGTTTTTTGAGAGGAAGCCATGCCTAGCCACTCACCAGCAGCCCAAGCCGCTCAAAACGGGCCTGTCGCCATCGGCGAAGCCTCGCGCCGCGCTGGGGTGTCTGCACGCATGGTGCGGCACTACGAATCGCTCGGTTTACTCGCTCCTGTGCACCGCACCGATAGCGGCTATCGCCAGTACTCCGAGGCCGATGTGCACGCGCTGCGCTTCATCCGCCGCGGGCGAGATTTAGGCTTTTCGATGGATGAGATCGCCACCCTCCTGGGCCTGTGGCAAAACCAGAGCCGCGCCAGCAGTCAGGTCAAAACAATTGCGCAAAAACACATTGCTGCACTGGCCGAGCGTATTGCCGCCATGCAGTCCATGCAACGCACGCTGCATACACTGGTGCATTGCTGCCATGGAGATGACAGGCCTGATTGCCCCATCCTCGACGATTTGGCCAGTGCGCAGGCGGATCTGCCTGCTGCGCCTCACGCACCCATCTCACCAACGCACAAGCGCCGAAGCAAAGCATGAGGGAAAGAGAAACAATGCGAAAAAATTCTCTTGTCAAAACCGTTTCCTTTTTTGACTGAGAACGTCAACTATGGGACTGCTGCGCTGCAGCATTTGCTGCAAAATGGGCAGTAGAGTGATGAACTTAGCAAGCATTCACTCAAAAATGATTCACGCATAAATAGCCTTTGCTCTCGCAATGGCGGAGACAAAAACATGAACACACGAGACACCTTTATCGTCAGCGCAGCACGCACAGCCATTGGCACTTTTGGCGGCGGCCTCAAAGACGTTTCTAACGCACAACTAGCCACCACCGTAGTGAAAGCCGCCATTGAGCGCGCTGGCATTGATGCCAGCACCGTGGGCCATGTTGTGATGGGCAACGTCATCCCTACGGACACCAAAGACGCCTACCTCTCGCGCGTCGCCGCGGTGGATGCAGGCTGCTCCATTGAAACCCCGGCCTACAACGTCAACCGCCTTTGCGGCTCAGGTCTGCAAGCCATCGTCTCGGCTGCGCAATCCATTGCTTTAGGTGACTGTGAAGTGGCCATTGGCGCTGGCTCCGAATCCATGAGCCGCGGCCCCTATTTCGACATGTCTGCACGCTGGGGCGCACGCATGGGCGACGCCAAGAGCATCGACTACATGCTGGGCATCTTGCATGACCCATGGCAAAAAATGCACATGGGCATCACCGCTGAAAACGTGGCCGAGCGCTACAACATCAGCCGCAGCATGCAAGACGAACTGGCCGTCCTCAGCCAGCAACGCGCTGCAGCAGCCATTGAAGCCGGTCGCTTCAAGGAACAAATCGTTCCCATCGAAATCGCCACCCGCAAGGGCGTGGTGCTGTTTGATACCGACGAGCATGTGCGAGCAGCCACCACCCTGGAAACGCTGGCTGGCATGAAGCCCGCGTTCAAGAAGGAAGGCGGCACAGTCACCGCAGGCAACGCCTCCGGCATCAACGACGGCGCAGCCGCCGTGCTGATGATGAGTGAGCAAGCTCTCAAGTCTTCGGGTGCCAAACCTCTGGCCCGTTTAGTGGGTTACGCCCACGCAGGCGTGGAGCCTGCATACATGGGCATTGGCCCTGTGCCAGCCACGCAAAAGGTGCTGGCCCGCACCGGCCTGAAGATTCAAGACATGGACGTAATCGAAGCCAATGAAGCCTTCGCCGCCCAGGCCTGCGCCGTGATTCAAGAGCTGGGCATGGACCCTGCCAAGGTCAACCCCAACGGCTCCGGTATCTCGCTGGGTCACCCCGTCGGTGCAACAGGTGCCATCATCACCACCAAGGCAATTTACGAACTGCACCGCACTGGTGGCCGCTACGCACTGGTGACCATGTGCATTGGCGGTGGCCAAGGCATCGCAGCGATTTTTGAGCGCGTGTAAACCACTGCTTCAACAACTTTAGAACGCCCCACAAAAAAGGCCTGCCAGAGTGATCTGGCAGGCCTTTTTAAAATGCATTTTTTGATAGCTGCTTGTCTTGGTTATTTCATCGTTTCAGAATAAAAACATTCACAAAACATTGTTTAGCTAAGACATGCAGCTATCGCTTCAATAGCATTAGTTCAAAAGCATTAAAACGGTGCTTCTTCAGGTGCCGTATCCGCAGGTGCTGCAGCTGGGCCAGTCACCGTGCCTTGGCTACGGCCTTGGGCCAGTCGCACGGGCAATGTTTCAGCAGGCTTAGTGCTCAAAGAAGCAGGTAAACCTTCTCCCAAACCGGTGCGGCCTTCACCGCCCAGGGCCTCGATCAGATCAGGAATCAGGCGCGACAATTCGCCCGTGGCAATCGTCACATCGGTATCAAAACCGCCATCGTCTTGGGACTGGCCATCCATCACCGCATCCAGCAGTGCAATCTTCTTGATCTGCAGGCCTTCGGTCAGCACAAAGCTCACGCGGTCATCCCAGGTCATAGCCAGCTTGGTGGGCATCTTGCCGTGCTCAATATGCTGACGCACCTCGTCAATATCCAGCGGGTGGCGTGCATAGCGCACAACCGCCTTAGATTCGTCAGCGGCCTTTAGCTCACATTCGCGGTCAATGTTGAAGCCTGCGGGAGGCTCCTGCGTCATCAGCCAGTGGGCCATGGCAGCTTGCGGGCTGGTTTGTGTATCCACCAGCGCCAGCGCAAAGCCGGGCAGGCCTTCTACCAACAGCGTCACTATCTCATCGGCACGGCCTTGCGCACTGGTGTCGAGCACCAGCGTGCGCGCCTGCGAGTCAATCCAGACCCACATCGCACCTTGCTTGGTAAAGGCCATAGGCAGCAGGTCCAGCTTGGCCTCGTCCTTCAGGTCTTTTTTCTCTTTCTTGCCGGGCTTGCGGCCTTCGGTCTTTTCAATGTGCTCAGCCTTTTCATTGACCTTGCGGTTGAGCACGCTGGCCGGCAACATTTTCGATTCGCTCATAAAGCGCATCACCCACTGCCCCGCAACGCTTTCAGCCAATGGCCCATGCTGCTCGCCACGCGGCGGCACCCAGCCCACTGAGCGCTCTTGCGTCGCACCGCACTCGGCAAACACCGTCTTTTGCAGTGCATCTTCCAACACCTGCAAGTCGCCCTGCCAGCTTTCGGCAATGCGATAAACAATCATGTTCTTGAACATCAAAAACCTTTGCTAAATCTTCAATCGTCGTGAGCTCCAGCAGCGAAGCTTCACGGAAAAAATCAACTGCCAATGCAGCCCATATCTCTATTGTTGCGCAGTCAGAGCAGCGTAATCTTCTCAATACTTTACAGAGCAGCGGCAAAACCTCACGGGACAGAAACATGAGGGTCCCATACTTCATTCATCCGCTGCCGAATGTCTTGCAAGACGCAGACCTAGCGGCCGACTTCTTCCACTTCTACTGAAAAGGAATATGACATGACCCGCTTTCGCCAAACCATCACCGGCGCCGCTGTTGCCACCGCCCTGCTCGCTTCTTTGAGCCTGCCCAGCTTCGCACAAACGACAGCGCCAGCAGAGCAGCCCACTGCCGCCCAAAAAGCGCC
Organism: Comamonas sp. Y33R10-2; assembly: GCF_019355935.1. Taxonomy (NCBI): domain Bacteria; kingdom Pseudomonadati; phylum Pseudomonadota; class Betaproteobacteria; order Burkholderiales; family Comamonadaceae; genus Comamonas; species Comamonas sp. Y33R10-2. The sequence continues at coordinate 2,655,324 of NZ_CP079925.1, read as the reverse complement.
TGAACACCGCAAACATCACCACGGCGAAAAGCGCGGTGGTGATCGCATGGAGCATATGCAAAAACGCATGGCCAAGCTCAAGGCTGACCTCAAACTCACCAGCGCTCAAGAATCGGCGTGGACCACCTACACCAACGCCATCAAGCCTGCTGAACGCCCTGCCCGTGGAGACCGCGAAGCTTTTGCCAAGCTAAGCACTCCAGAGCGCATCGACAAAATGCGTGAAATGCGCGCCAAACGTAATGCACAAATGGATAGCCGTGCAGATGCCACCAAGGCTTTCTATGCCCAGCTCAACGCTGAGCAGCAAAAGACTTTTGACTCTGCCTCGCTACGCATGCACAAACGCCATGGTGATCACCGTGGCCATCATGGCGGCAAGCCTGGCCAAGAGCGCCCTGCTCCAGCACCAACGGCTAAGTAAGCGCGCCTAGGCTCACTTTATCAAAGCCCCCTGTCGTCACTGACAGGGGGCTTTTCTTTGCCTGATTCATCCCCGATTGAGCAGAGCAATAGCAAGTTCTTCAAAGAGCCGTTCACCGCAACTCATCAAAGCAGATCTAAACGCAAACAACGCCACTAAGTCAGCAATAAAGCCAAGCCACCTTCGGGTGGCTTTTTCATATTTGGCATTGAGCAAACATGGCTGTGCATAAACATGGTGATAAAAGAAGCGTATTTTTGATGTTTTCCACAGGATTCTCAACTTTGAAAAAGTTACTCCCAAATCAAAGACACCAAGACTTCATCCTCAACCACAGACTTTCACAAAATCTAAGTCATTGATTTAATTGAAAAAGTAACACTTACCCACAGTTAAGTGGACTGCTTACTATTACTACTAAGTAAAAATATAAGATTAGCAATAACAACTAAAGACAAAGTTTGCACAGGATACCTTCATGACTTGAACAAAAAAAGGGAGGTTTAGATTCTTGAGAAAGCTTTACGGGTACATCACAGGCATAGAACTAGATGTGCTCAACCAAGACTCTTTCGGTTATCCACTATAAAAACCATAGCAATAAGTCCTTATAAATAATGGATATGAGACATTTTTATGGTTTATTTACTATTTATCAATTTCTGTGAATAACTACATATCAACTTGAGTGTTATCCACAGAAATTCTTAAAACATGGAAGTTGTTCATGAATAGAGGACAGCAGCAACCGTAGTCTGTCTCCATGTTTATCAATACCAAAGAAGATTGATTTTTATCAGTTTTTGATAGTTATCCACAGAACAATAGGTTCTTTACTACTACAACTATTTATTTATAAGCTCTATAAAAAACAACTGAAGGTGAAATCAAAAAATGGAAAGCTTTCAAAGTTTTAACTAGCGTCGAACAGGTGCTTCAAAGACGATTGACAGAGGAGAAGTGAAAGAAAAAAGGATTTAGAAGAATTGACGCGCCTGATCTCAAAAAATTGACGTAAGATGCGCAACCTCTGCAATCCAGTTGGGGATAAGCTCTAATCTCCATACCTTCAGATGCATAGTTATCCACAGAATGTTATAAACAACTGGGGGTAACCGGCCCTCTGAGTCAAAATCTGCATTGAAAATAAACATAAAAGTCCGTTCAAAAAAATTCAATGACTCTGTAAGTCGTTGTTTATGCTGAATTTTCTGAATAGATTCTTCAAAAATATTCGATTAACCCTTGCTTTCTAAAATCAGCAAGTGGTTTTGAACTGGCAGATTTGCCTATCGATAAATCGTTCGCCCAGTGGAAAGCAAACAGCAAGAGTTGCGCGGCGCTAAGGTGAGCACGCTTTCGATAACAGTCCTCAGTTGTGCGGACTGGGGCGGGACTGAGCTTGAGCTGAGCAAAGCTAGGCGGCTGTTGCAGCTGAACGTGATCGTCAAGTGTTAGAAAAATTACAAAAGCCTTTAAGCACAAAAAGGCTTGTGTCATCTGATCGCTAGCTAGCCATGAAGTCGACTTGCGCAGCCTTTTGAAAGGCTAAAAATCCAGCAAAAAAACAGAGCGAAGAAGCCTGCAAAAGCTTCTTCGTCAGGTCTTCTTAAACGACTAAAACAGGCCTGCGCTGCAGCGTGAATGGCGGCAGGCTTTTGATGAGCAACTGCCCATAGCTGGTGCCCGTCAGGCGGCGGTCATAGCAGTACACATGGGCTTGGTCTTCTTCGGTTCGAATGGCACGACCTACCCACTGAGCTAGGCGAATCGCCGTAGCAGGCACAACCAGCTCGTTAAAGGGGTTACGGCCACTGCTGCGCAGCCATTCGGCTCTGGCTTCGCCGACAGGGTCATCAGGCGGGGCAAAAGGCAGCTTGGTGATAAACAGCGACTCGCACAACGCACCGGGCAGATCCAAGCCTTCACCAAACGACTGCATGCCAAAGATGATGGATGGCTCGCCCATCTCCACGGCTTCGCGGTGACGTGCCAGCAAGGTCTGGCGGGGCAGGGCGGTTTGCACTAGCACCTGATTGCGCATGCTGGTGGAAAGCGCATCCACCGCCTGCCTCATTTGCTCGCGGGATGTGAACAAGACCAGCGCACCGGCCTGTATGCGGCTCAGATCGTTGAGTAGGGCCTCGACCATCTCCTCGGTAAATCGCGCCGCTTCACGCGGGTCTGCGGCCGTTTCCCGGGCCACTAACGTGCCTTGGCGGGCATAGTCAAAGGGGCTGGGTACTTCCAGGGTGGTGACAGATGGGTCGTTGACCAATCCGGCTTCACGCAAAAAGAAGTCGAAATGTCCGCAGCTGGCCAACGTTGCAGAGGTCAGCACCGCGCCCCTGACCTGCGACCACAGATGCTGGCGCAGCGTGGAACCCGGCTGAATAGGGCTGGCATGGGCTTTAACGGCGATGAATTCACCGTCCATCTCCAGCGTGAACCACTTGGCATTGGGAACTGCCTTGCTTTCGGCATCTGGCTCGCTGTGCTGCAGCAGCAATTGCGTGGTGTTGGAGATGGCTTCCAGCCGCGGAGCCAGTGCCCCGACCTGCGCATAAATGGTGGACAGGCGCTGTGCTTCTTCGGGCTTGTCCTTGATTTCTGCACGCAGGGCTTTGGAAACAGCACGCAGCGCATCCAGAAAGCCATCAGCATGGTGAGCAATAAGCCCCAGAGGCTCTAAAAGCGCCTCAGGCAGCATTCCACGAGCTGCCCGCACCCTGGCAGGCCCATAGCTGTCTTTTTGCGATTTAAGGGCCTCTCCGTAGTGCTCCATGACCAGTCTGGCCAGCTCCTGCATCTGCAGGCGTAGTTGACCTGCGTGCTTGGGCACATCGGCCAGCTCTTCCACTTCCGCGACCTGGTTCACACGCAGCGCACGGCTGGCCAGCTTGTCGATCCAGGTCAGGCGGCTCAGGTCCATCTCACCAGCAAATTGATCGAGCGCGGTGGCGGGCAGGTGGTGCGCTTCATCAAGGATCAGCAGGCAGTTATCCAGATCCGGCAGCAGCTTGGAGCCTAGTGACGAAAGCAGCAAATCATGATTGGCGACAATGACTTGCGCAGCGACTAGATCCTTGCGGCGCTCGTAATAAACGCAGTTGCTGAAAGCAGGGCAGTGCTTGCCCGTACAAGACGATGACTCTGCAGCCACCGGGCTCCACGCCTCAGCTTCTGGTGGCGTCTCTAGCGAATCGCGGTCGCCACTCCATGCCTCAGTTGTCAGTGCATCCGCCATGGATTTGTAGAACTGCATGCGCGCCTGCAGCTCGTGCTGGGGGCGATTGATCTTGGTCTGGGCCTTTTCATCGGCAAACAGATCGTCCATTTCCTCATCCTGCGCTTCGCCCGTGCTCGCAAGCCGCTCCAGCTTGAGTTTGCAGACAAAGCGACCGCGACCCTTGGCCAACGCGAATTTAAAGGGCTGATCGAGCTTTGTTGCCAGCGCCGGCAAATCCTTGTTCACAAGTTGCTCTTGCAGCGCCACCGTTGCGGTGGATATCAGCACACGCGTGCCACGCGACAGCGCCATGCGGATGGCCGGGATGCTGTAGGCCAGCGACTTTCCCACGCCCGTTCCGGCCTGAATGACGGCAATGGCTTTGCGGGGATCTGGGTCGCCCTCATCGACTTTTCCGAGCTGGGCTTCGCTTAGCGTTTTTGCGATTTGAGCCGCCATTTTTCGCTGTCCTTCACGGCTGCGAAATCCTGGCATGGCTCCAACGACGGCATCAAAGGAATTCAGGGCCTCTTCAGCCCACTTTTTTTCGTGCATTTCAGCGCTTTTCAAGACGCAAAGGCGCTGTGCTTTAGCGTTTTATAAGTATTCGTACAGAGATATGTATTAAATAAGATTGATTTTCTTATGCAATACAGCATACAAATCGATGATTTATGTATGTGCTACAGATGTATCTCAGAGGTGTATGAGATACATCTTTTCCACCACTTACGGAGGACTTGTTCATTGTAATTGTGGATTGTCTGAAGTGTAGTTTTCAAGAAACTTATCCACAGAATTTGCATTGACTCAGTCTGTTTATATCTTGGAGATAACCATGTATGAATTGCTGTTGATAAAGTTGTTAAATTTTTATGAATAAATAAGTTTTTCTAGAATTTGAAAATTCTCTTAAAGAGTGAGAAATAGCTAGTTTTCAAGTGTTGTGGGTAAGGTTGTTCAGGATCATTTTGTCTCTACAGACAACAAGAGCATGTAATTTATCCACAGCTATAAAGACCATTTTTTTACGCGCTTTATCACGGCAATTTTTCCTACCTTCGCAACTCAAAACGTGGTTTGTATGCCAGAAATGCCTTTTTTGTTGATTTCTTGAAAAACTAAGGCACAGGCCTTGAATTTATCCACCGAATGGATAAGTCGGTAGCTCTTCTTTTGATAGTAGATATCCAATTCAATACAAGCACTTAATAGCAATTTGATAGAAAACGTGGTTGACCCCGCTATCTACCTGATTTAGATACTTTTAGTACTCATGTATGAAAAATCACATGAGGAAATGGTCTGAATGCCTGTTTTTTAGGCGATTTAGGTGTCTTTGATTTGCTTTGTTAAAAAAACGGCAAATCAGCGTGGCTTGGTGCTCAGGGCAGGCTGAGTTTTAGTCAGAGTGATGTGGTTTGGGTGATCACTCGGCCCGGGCTGCCGTTACAGCTCACCGCCTTACCAAACCGTAATGCGTGCGTCATCCAAGATGCGGGTGGCTGTTCCTAGCATGGCGCTATCACTGGAAGCGAAGCTGTGCCGTAGCTCTTCACTTCCCGGCCATGGAAAAAAGGGTGAACGATGAACAAGAGCCTTGTGGGATTGCCGGCAGCGGCGCATTTACGAACCAAGACATTGGCAAAAATGTCAGTAGCGGCTGTGGCCGTTGCGGTGGCTGGCTTGCTCAGCGGGTGCGATGCCTCGAAAGCGAGAGAGGGCGCGCAAAACACTGCGGCGCCCCTGCCCAAAGGCTTTCTGCAGGTCAAGCCTGAGTCCGTGAAGATGCTGGATATTGCGGCGGTGACAGATCCTCAAGGCTTGCAAATGGCCTGGGCCCCTGCGCATGTGGCGTTTGTGGAAGATCGTGTGGCATCCGCCTCCGTGCCCATCTCGGCTCGCGTGGTCACCGTTAACGCGCATGTGGGCGATATGGTCAAGGCCGGCGACTTGCTGGCCACGCTGGTCAGCCCCGATGCACTGCGTACTCGTTACGATGTGGCGGCGGCCAAGACAGCCCATGATGTGGCGGCGGTTGAAGCCCAGCGTCAGCAAAACATGGTGAACAAGGGTGTGGGCGTAGATGTGGATCTGCGCGCTGCTCAGGCCAAGCTGCGTGAAACATCGCAAGAGCTAGGCCGCGCCCAAGGCACGGCTGCGCTGCTGGGCTCTGGCGGCGGTGATCGCATTGAGCTGCGTGCCCCGCGTGCAGGCATCGTGGCCGAGCGCAAGGCCGTGGTGGGTAATGCCGCTGATCCGGGGGCTGCACTGTTCATGATTGGTGACCCGCAGGCCATGAACGTGGTGGCCGAGGTGTTTGAGTCTGACTTGCCCGGCATTCGTCTGGGGAGTGCTGTTCAAGTGGAGGTGCCGCAACTGGCCAAACCTCTCAAGGGGACGGTGCGGCATCTTGGTGCAACGCTGGATAAAGAATCGCGCCGCGCCGCTGTCGTGGTGGAGTTGAGCGAGCAAAACCCAGTGCTGCGCCCCGGAATGCAGGCCAAGGTGGGCGTGCAGCTTTCCAACCTGCAAGAGATGCTGATCCCCGTGAGCGCCGTGCTCATCAAGGACGAAAGTCTTAGTGTGGTCTATGTGCAGCACGAGAACAACCAGTTCGAGGCGCGTAAGGTGACTTTGGGGCGTCCATCGCGCGGCATGGTTCCCGTGATTACAGGCCTCAAAGTGGGTGAAAAAATTGTGGTGCGTGGTGGTCTGCTGCTTGACGGCGCAGCCAGCCAGCTTCTGTAGTCTTGTCAGGAGCCTGAACCATGCTGCGTTCGTTTATTTCCTTTGTCGTTCACAGGCGACTGGTGGCGCTGAGCGTCACTCTCCTCATTGCCATTTATGGCGTGTACGCATATCTGCAAACAGCCATCGAGGCCTACCCCGATGTGACCAATGTGCAGGTGGGTGTGATTACCCAGGCGCCGGGTCTTGCGCCTGAAGAAGTGGAGCGCCAGATCACCCAGCCGCTTGAGCGAGAACTCAATGGCACGCCGGGGCTGACGGCATTGCGATCGGAGAGCTATTTCGGCCTCTCCATGATCAACCTGGTGTTTGATGACAACGCCAATAGCTTTAACTCGCGGGCCGAGGTTTCTCAGCGCTTGCCACAGGCCAATTTACCCAATGGCGTAACGCCAGAAATGGCGCCTGACTACACGCCGTTGGGCAAGGTTTTTTACTACCGCTTGCAAAGCGATAAACACACGCTGGCGCAGCTTCGCACCGAGCAAGAATGGCATGTGGTGCGCGTGCTCAAGCAAGTGCAGGGTGTGGCCGATGTGGTGAGTATTGGCGGCTTCGTCAAAGAATTTCACGTGGAAGTGGACCCTGAAAAACTCTACGGTCTGGGCCTGTCTTTAGATGACGTGAGCGATGCGCTATCCAAGTCCAACCGCAACGTGGGCGGTGGCCTGATGCGCCGTGGCGAGCAGTCCTTCATCATTCGCGGCATTGGTTTGCTGCGCACTCCGCAAGAGATTCAGGATGTGGTGGTGGCCATGCGTGGCAAGGCCCCTGTGACGATTGGTGATGTTGCGCGCGTGGCGCAGTCGCACACGCCGCGCCAAGGCTCAGTGGGCATGGATGATCAGAACGACGTAGTGCAGGGCATTGTGCTGCTCAAGCGCGGTGCCAACCCATCCATCGTGCTGGATGATATTCACGCTAAGGTGGAAGAGCTCAACAGCGGTGGCCTGCCTGAGGGCATGAAGATGGTCACCAACTATGACCGCTCCGATCTGGTGGGCCATACCCTCAAAACCGTGCAGCACAACCTGCTGTTTGGTGCCACGCTGATCATTGCTGTGTTGTGGCTTTTCTTGCGCAGCCTGCGTGGCTCGTTGATCGTGGCCACGGTGATTCCTTTGTCGCTGCTGGTGGCCTTTATCGGCCTGCATGCGCTGGGCATGCCGGCCAATCTGATCTCCATGGGCGCCATCGACTTCGGCATCATGGTGGACGGTGCGGTGGTGCTGGCAGAAAACATTCTTCGCAATGCACGGATGCGAAAGCCGCAGACGGCGAATGACATGCGCCACATCATTGTGGATTCGGCCGTTGCCGTGGCCAAGCCCACGCTGTTTGCTATGGCGATCGTGATTGCTGCGCTGATCCCTGTTTTCTCGCTGCAAAGCATTGAAGGCCGCATCTTCCGTCCACTGGCCATGACGTACAGCTTTGCGTTGCTGGGTGCGTTGGTGTTTGCCATGGGGCTGGTGCCAGCGCTGTGCGCGCTGCTGCTCAAGCCCAAGCATGTGATGGTGGAAGAGCCCAAGATTTTTGACCGTGCGCACCACGGCTATCAGCACTGGATTGGCCGCATTCTGAGCGCCGCCAAAAGCCGCACCGTAGTGATTGCCGTGTTTGTGAGCGTGCTGGTGGTTGCAGGTGTTTCTGCCAAATGGCTGGGTACTGAATTCTTGCCTGAGTTGGATGAAGGTGATGCTTATGTGCTGGTGCAGATGCCTGCTTCCATCTCGCTGGAAAAAGGCCAGGAAGTGCTGCGCGATGTGCGTCTGCGCCTCAAGGTCTTCCCTGAAGTGCTGACGGTGACCACAGAGCAGGGCCGGCCTGAATCAGGCACCGATAACGAGACACTCAATCTGGCCAAGGTGCTGGTGCGCCTCAAGCCCCATGGCGAATGGCGCAAGGGCTTGAACAAACCCGCGCTAATCGAAGAAATGCGTGCAACTCTGGGTGAAATTCCGGGTGTAGCCTTTAACTTTGCGCAGCCGATTCGTGACAGCGTGGAAGAGTCCACATCCGGTGCCCGTGGTCAGGTCGTTCTCAAGCTGTTTGGCCCTGATATTCCGACGCTGCGCGGCATTCTTCAGCAGACCAAGGCTCTGGTGAAGGGCATTGATGGCGTGGTTGATCTGGACCTGTACCGCGATGCCCCCGCACCGCAGGTGCATGTGGAGTTTGATCGCCAGGCTTTGGCACGCCAAGGCATTGCGATGGAAGACGCCCAAAAGACGCTGGAAGTGGCTTTGGCCGGTAACGTTGCAACCACCCTGTGGGAAGGCGAATACCCAGTGCCTGTGCGCGTGCGTCTGCCTTATGTAGATCGCATGGATGAAGAGCGCATTCGCAACATCGCCATACCGCTGCCCGATGGTGGATCTGTGCCTCTGGGATCGGTTGGAACGGTCAGCATGAAGATCGGTAACTCCTCCATTTTCCGCGAAGGCAATGCGCGTTACATGGCGCTCAAATTCAACGTGGAAGGCCACGATATTGGCTCGGTGGTGAAAGACACGCTGGCCACCTTCAAGCAAAACGTGAAGCTGCCTGAAGGCTATATCGCCCAGTGGGGCGGCGAATGGGAAAACCAGCAGCGCGCTGCTGCACGCCTGAAGGTGGTGATTCCGTTGTCACTGATCGTGGTCTACGCACTGCTGTTTGGTGCGCTGGGCCAAGCCCGCAGTGCCAGCATTATTTTGCTGTGCGCTCCGTTTGTCATGGTCGGCGGTATTGCGGCCCTGCATTTGGGCCATATCGAGCTGTCCATCAGCGCGGCCATTGGCTTTATTGCGCTGCTGGGGCAGGTGGCTCTGGCGGGCTTGCTGGTGGTCTCGGCGGTTGAGGATTTACGCCGTCAGGGCATGCCTTTGATGCAGGCTCTGATTGAAGGCACGGCAGAGCGCATGCGTTCCATTATTTTGGTGGCTTTGCTGGCGCTGCTGGGCTTGCTGCCCATGGCGCTTTCCACTGGCGTGGGTAGCGAAACCCAGCGCCCCTTTGCCTCGGTCATCGTTGGCGGCATGGTTGTGCTGCCACTGGTGGCACTGGTGTTGCTGCCCGTGTTGTATGCCTTGCTGGGCCCCAAGAACATGATGACGCAGGAGGAACGTGATGAAGGCGCTCAAAATGACTAAGTGGCACTCTCTGGCAATGGCCGCAGCCCTGTGCTGCGCCACTCTTAGCGGCACCAGCCATGCCGCTGATGCGGCTGTAACGCGGACCCTGAATACGGGCGCAGAGAGCATCGCCGGGCAGGTGGCGGCCCCTGTGCAGCCGGTCACCTTGCAGGAGTATTTGCGCATCGTGGTACAGAACCAGCCCACGCTTGCAGCAGATCGCATGCAGCTGGATCTGGCCAAGGCCGACAGCAAAACGGCGGCCACTTTCTCTAATCCTGTTGCCCATTACTCCAGCAAGCGCGGCGAAAAGGAATGGGGTGTGGAGCAAGCCATCCCCATCTTCGGCCAGCGCGGTATGCGCATTGAAAATGCGCGACTCGGTGAGCGGGCCGCTGCTGCGAATTCTGACCTTGCCGTTGCCACGACTCTGAGCGACGCAGCGCACGCGTTTAACGAGCTTCTGGTGGCCCAGCAGCGCTATAAAGTCTGGCTAGCAGCCCGTGATGAGCTGGATAAGGCTGGCTTCATCGTCAAAGGCCAGATTGAGGCCGGTACACGCAGCCGCTATGACGGTGCGCGGCTGAACCTGCAGCAAGCCCAGATGAGTATGCAAGTGAGCAAGGCGCAGGCCGCTTTGCGTGATGCGGCAGCGCGTGTGACCAGTATTGCCGCCTTACCGCAATGGAATGCACGCGCTGAAGGCAGTTTGCAAGCCACAGACCTGCGCAAAGCCCCGGCTTTTGAACAGCTGTGGAGCACAGCCCAAACAAACTTACCCAGCTTGCGCGCCAGTCAGGCCGAGCTGGACCGTGCGCGCCAGAAAATCAAGCTAGAGCAGCGCGAGGCATTGCCCACGACATCGTTTGGTTTATCACGCATTCGCAACGGTGTGGATGGCAGCTTTAACCAAGTGGGCGTGAGCGTTGAAATACCGATTTTCGATAGGCACCAAGGCCCTATCGAGCGAGCCAAGGTAGAAGCCGATCAGGCCGAGCTGCGCCGTGATGCTGCGGTACTGGCTGCGCAGTCAGAACTACAACGTGCATTGCAGCAGTTGTCATTGCGCCGCACAGCAGTGCGTGACTATGAAAAAGAAGGTCTGGCCCAAATCGCACCGCTGCATCAAATGGCGCAAGACGCCTACAAACTGGGCAAGGGCACGATTTTGGAGTTGATCGACGCGCTGGGCTCAATCAATGAGCACCGGCTTGAGCACCTTGATCTGGTCAAGGACATGCTGGACGCAGAGTGGGAAGTGCGTCTGGCCAGTGGTGACCTGCCCCAGGTTCAGCCCTGAGAGCGAGCAGGAGATGGCGCCAATCCCTGCCCCGCCTCCTGCGGCTGCTGCGTTGCCTGATGTGTTCTCAGCGGCAGAGGGGGAGCCCACGGCTTATAGTGTTCATCCCCCCACGGCAGACCGAGATCGCATGTACCGTTACCTGATCATCGAAGACGATGCGCTCAACGCGCGTTACATCGCTGAAGGGCTGCGCCAGCAAGGTGCGCAAGTCAGTGTTTGCGGTGATGGTGTGCAAGGTATTGCACAGGCAGTGGGAGAGAGCTGGGACGTCATCATCCTCGACCGCATGCTGCCCAATGGCTTTGACGGATTGCAAATTTTGCAGACGTTACGTTCTATAGGAAAACAGACGCCAGTCCTAGTGCTGAGTGCATTGTCTGCTACAGATGAGAGAGTGCGCGGCCTGCGTGCGGGCTGCGATGATTATCTGACCAAGCCCTTTGCTTTTTCTGAATTGTCTGCCCGGCTTGAAGCACTGGTGCGCCGCGCACAGATCCCTGCACCTACACGCGAGATGTATCTGGCAGACCTGCGTGTCAACCTCATCTCGCGCAGCGCAGAACGGGCAGGGCAGCCGCTTTCGCTGCAACCGCGAGAGTTTCGTCTGCTGGCATTTCTCATGCAGCACGCGCACCAGATCGTCACGCGCACCATGCTACTGGAGTCGGTCTGGGACTACCGGTTTGATCCGCAAACCAATGTGATTGATGTCCACATCAGCCGCCTGCGCAGCAAGGTGGACAAAGGCTTTCCAACACCGCTGATCCACACCGTACGCGGCGTGGGTTACAGCCTCTCGGATCAACCGCAAGATCTGCCTGAGGTGGTTTGATGCAGGGCTCCAGACCATGGAGTTCGCTGGCCTTCAGGCTGGCACTCAGCTACGGCGCTTTGATGGTGCTGACCATGACCATCGTGCTGGCGGTCTTCTATGTGCAGACCGTGGGCGTGGTGCGCGTGCGGCTCGATAAACAGGCCGAAAACCATGTGCGCAGATTGATGGAGCACTCTGCCAAATATGGCCCCGGAGCGCTGGAAAGCGAAATTCTGCAGACCATTCGTGATGGTGTGAACACCGATACGGAAATTCTCATCCTGATGGACCATGATGGCGAGCCCATCGTCAGCAATGCCGAGGTTTTTCCGCACCGAAAACTCACCACCATGGGCGTGCGTGAGTTGACCGTCAAGCGCGGTGGGAGGCTGATCGTCGGGCGTGTTGCCGTGGTCGAAATGCCCAATGGAAACTTGCTGGCCGCCGGCAGCGACATGCAGCTGCAGCGTGATATGGAAGAGCTGTTTGGCCAGGCCAGTTTGCTGGCCGTCATTGCGGCTTGCGTCATGGCCCTGATTGGTGCCATGGTCTTCAGGCGTGTGGTAGATGAGCGCGCTGCCGCCATTCGCAGCACCATGTCTCGCGTGGCGGCCGGTGATTTGCGCCAGCGCATTCCGGTTGATCAGCGCGGCGATGAATTCACGCTGCTTAATCGCGATATCAACGCCATGCTCGACCGGCTCGAGCAGTTGATGGAGGGCATACGCCATGTCTCCAACAGCATTGCGCACAACCTCAGAACACCGCTTACGCGCATTCTTCTACGCCTTCGCAATGCGCAGCAGGCTAGCCCCGAAATGCAGTCCGCAACGCTGGCGCTGGTGGCCGAAGAAGTGGCCGAACTTGGCGTGGTTTTTGAAAAACTTTTGCAGATCGCAGAGGTCGAAAGTGGTGCCAGTCGTAAGCGTTTCGCACCCGTTGATTTACAGGCTTTGCTGGTCGATGTGGTGGACTTTTATGAACCGCTGGTGGAAGACGCAGGCGGTGCGCTGAGGCTGGATGTGCAGGCCGGTGTACAGGCATTGGGCGACGGTGATTTGATCGCCAGCGCCATATCCAATCTTGTCGATAACGCTATCAAATACGGAGCTTCAACCACTGATGCTAACGGCGCTGACGTGCTGTTGACCGCCGGTTCTGCTCAGGAAAATGGCAGCGATGGAGCATGGGGCGTAGAGATCACCGTACGCGACAAAGGCCCAGGTGCAGACGCCCAGACCTTGGAGCAAATGACAACCCGTTTTTACCGCGCTGAATCCGATCGACACGGTTACGGGCTGGGCCTTGCCAGCGTGCTCGCTATCGTTCAGCTGCATGGTGGAAAGCTCAGTTTTCACAACAGCCACCCAGGCATGATGGCGCGCATCTGGCTGCCTTCTTTGACGGATGTGTGAGTGCTTGGTAATCGTTAAAAGTTGGCGCGAAAGTTTTGGGCATCTAGCTGGCAATGGGTATCAATTGCACCCGGAAGATCGAACAACTGAGGTCGATTTCTAAAGTCATAAAGGCGGTAAAGGTGAAAACGCGATGACTCTCGTTGTGACACCTGCAACTCATTGCGGGTGACAAAAAACGGAGTTTCTTTCGCAAAGCTGGTGGTCTTTACTTCAATCAGCTTTTCTTTGCCACAACTGTCGAAGGAGCGCACATCAAAACCCAACCCATCCCCTTGAGATAAAGCAACATGCTCGACCTTATTTACTAGTCTGTGCAGACCCTGCTTTTCAAGCTTCCATTGTTCAAAAGTCATCACAAATTTTTCGCCTGCTAAACCCAGGGAACGGTTTCGTGCTTCTTGGGCGAGATAGTCGCGCTGAGATGTACTGCGCAGTGCGTAATGTGGAGTGGACTCTGCAGCTTTATCGGTGCGTTTAGGTGGCTCTTGTTGTACTGCATCGAAGGCTGGAGTGAGGAACTCAACGGCAGGCTGAGTGACCGCAAACTGCACGACAGCTTCCAGCGTCGTGTATTGCTGAAGCTGCGACTCTACTTCCTGCAGCAACAACGCTTGGAAGTTGGATCGTGGCTGATAGCCTTTGATGTAGGGGTAGCCAAGAAGACGCATAACTGCACTGATATTGCAGTGCTTGAATTCAATCGATGCAAACGAGCGAACACCGTTCAGCTGCTCGAATAAAAGCTGTCGACAGGCCGTCTTGTTGTAGCGCTGTCCGGCCAGCTCTTGTTGCAGCATATTCAAATAACTTTGTATGGTTGCCCGAACTTCTGCTCCGCTCCAAGGCTGGTTTTTTTGTGATGTCTCCATGTCCTGATCTTGCCAGGAATTGAATGCAGCTTTTCTTTATGAAAGCGCCTTGTTGCCATAAGCACAAAAACCCGGCTTGGGGCCTTTTTTAGGGTGCTGGCGGCAGGTTTCGGGTCGCTTTTCATACACGGTGCAGCGACGCGTGTTTTTGTCCAGAAAATTGCAGTCCCCGCCTGCACGGCGGGCCATGGTGAAGATCTCGTGCTTGGGGTTGAAGTGGTCAATCAAGCGCATCTTCATCAGGCGCTTGGCAATCAATTTTGGCTCGATGTTCTCGACCTCAAACGGGTCCACCAGCTCAAGGCGTACCAAGTCAGGCAGGCGCACTTCTAGCGGCATGGTGCAGCAGTTGGCGGCGCAGCTGTCGCACATGCCAGCCTTGTACAGGCTCCAGGTTTCGAGTCGATCTACATCGACGATTCGGATGGAGGATTTCATAAACTTTGTACCAATAAAAAAGCGCCCAACCTTAGTTGGGCGCTTGATAGCGTGCTATTTTTTTAGACGTCGATATTGCCAGCGCGCAGGGCGTTTTCTTCGATGAAATTTCGACGTGGTTCTACTTCGTCACCCATGAGCATGGTGAAGACGCGGTCGGCTTCGATGGCGTCGCCGATCTTGACTTGCAGCAGGCTGCGGACGTTGGGGTCCATGGTGGTTTCCCACAGCTGAGCGGGGTTCATTTCACCCAGACCCTTGTAGCGCTGGCGGCCTGTGGTGCGTTCGGCTTCGCTGATGAGCCACGTCATGGCTTGGCGGAAGTCGCCGACCTTTTCAGTCTTTGCTTTTTCACCTTCACCGCGGTGTACCTTGGCACCATCGCTGAGCAGGCCGTTGAAATGCTGAGCCTCTGCAGACAAAGCGGCGTAGTCGTTGCTGCGCACAAAGTCTTGCGTGAGAATGGAGCTCTTGATATTGCCGTGGTGGTGGCGGCTGATGCGCAAAATTGGATGCTCGCTGTGTGGGTCGATCTCAGCCGTCACATCGGCGGGCACGCCGGTGGTGGTGAGTTCGCGCAGCTTGATTTCCAGAATGGGTGCGCAGATCTGGGCTTCTTCGATAGTGTCGAGCTTGATTTGTACACCATCGGCAATGGCGCGCAGGGCTTCGGCATCCATGAAGTTGGACAGGCGCTCAATCACGGTTTCAGCGGCCAGATGCATGTCGGCCAGTTTGGCCAGCTCTTCGCCTTCGATGGTGCGCGCATTGGCTCCGCCTGTGGCCACGCTGGCGTTGTTCAGCGCGATTTTGAGCAAGTACTTGTTGAGGGCCGGGCCGTCCTTCAAATACAGCTCTTCCTTGCCGTTCTTGACCTTGTACAGCGGTGGCTGAGCAATGTAGATATGGCCACGCTCAACCAGGTCGGGCATCTGGCGGTAGAAGAAGGTCAGCAGCAGAGTACGGATGTGGGCGCCGTCAACGTCCGCATCGGTCATGATGATGATGCGGTGGTAGCGCAGTTTGTCGACGTTGTAGTCGTCGCTACTGCTCTTGCCCGAATCTTCGCTGACTTTGCCGATGCCGGTGCCCAAAGCGGTGATCAGCGTGATGATTTCGGCGCTGGAAAGCAGCTTTTCGTAGCGGGCTTTTTCTACGTTCAAGATCTTGCCGCGCAGGGGCAAGATGGCCTGGAACTTACGGTCGCGACCTTGCTTGGCAGAGCCGCCGGCGGAGTCGCCCTCGACAATGTAGATTTCGCACAGCGACGGGTCTTTTTCCTGGCAATCCGCCAGCTTGCCGGGCAGGCCCATGCCGTCCAGCACGCCCTTGCGGCGCGTCATTTCGCGGGCCTTGCGGGCCGCTTCACGGGCGCGGGCGGCATCCACAATCTTGTTGCAGAGAATCTTGGCGTCGTTGGGCTTTTCTTCGAGGAATTCGGTCAGCAGCTTGCCGACGATATCTTCCACGGGCGCACGCACTTCAGAGCTGACCAGCTTGTCCTTGGTCTGGCTGGAGAACTTGGGCTCAGGCACCTTGACGGACAGCACGCAGCACAGGCCTTCGCGCATGTCGTCGCCGGTGACTTCAACCTTGGCCTTTTTGGCCAGTTCGTGGTCGGAGATGTACTTGCCGATCACGCGGGTCATGGCGGCGCGCAGGCCGGTCAGGTGGGTACCGCCATCACGCTGGGGGATGTTGTTGGTGAAGCAAAGCACTTGCTCGGCGTAGCTGTCGTTCCATTGCATGGCCACTTCCACACCGATTTCGGTGCCGGGAATGCCGCCGTACGTTTCGGCGGGGCGTGTGCCTTCAGCATGGAACGTGGTGGGGTGCAGCACCTTTTTAGTGCTGGTGATGAACTCCACAAAACCTTGCACGCCACCGGCGCCAGAGAAGTCGTCTTCCTTGCCGTCGCGCTCGTCTTTGAGGCGAATGCGCACGCCGTTGTTCAGGAAGGAGAGTTCGCGCAAGCGCTTGGCCAAAATCTCGTAGCGGAACTCGAAGTTCTCTTTAAAGATCTCTTGGTCGGGCAAGAAGTGCACCTTGGTGCCGCGCTTGTCGGATGCGCCGACTGCGCGCATGGGCGAGACTTCAACGCCGTTGACCACCTCGATCAGGCGGTTTTGCACAAAGCCGCGCGAGAAGTCGATTTCGTGGCGCACGCCGTCACGGCTGACGGTGAGTTTGAGCCAGATGGACAGTGCATTCACGCAAGACACGCCCACACCGTGCAGACCGCCCGAGACTTTGTAGCTGTTTTGGTTGAACTTGCCACCAGCGTGCAGTTCGGTCAGCGCAATTTCAGCAGCCGAGCGCTTGGGCTCGTGCTTGTCGTCCATCTTCACGCGGGTGGGAATGCCACGGCCGTTGTCAATGACGGAGAGCGAGCCATCTGCGTGGATGGTGACCAAAATGTCGTCGCAGTGGCCAGCCAGTGCTTCGTCAATGGAGTTGTCCACGACCTCAAAGACCAAGTGGTGCAGACCGGTGCCGTCAGACGTATCACCGATGTACATGCCGGGGCGTTTGCGCACGGCTTCCAGGCCTTCCAGAATCTGGATTGAACCTTCGCCATAGCCGCTTGTATCAGCGGTGGTTGGGGTGTCTGGCTTGTTCTCTTCGGTCATGAAATTACCTTGCTGCTATCAAGTCAGAAGCTACATGTCCCTGACTTGCATAACTTTCAAATGAATACTTGCCTGAAACACATGTTTTATCAGCGCTAGCTGCTCATGTTTTTCAGGCAATGGAAGGGGTAGGCTGCGTTTTGCGCGCCTAGATGCGCATGGGCATCACGACGTACTTGAAGCTTTCGTTCTCAGGGATGGAGACCAGCGCGGAGCTGTTGCCATCTTGCAGATCGATCTTGACCATGTCTTGGCTCATATTGGTGAGCACATCGATCAAATAGGTCACGTTGAAGCCGATTTCAATGGTGTCGCCACCGTAGTCGATATCGAGTTCATCCATCGCCTCTTCTTGCTCGGCATTGTTGGATGCGACGCGCAGCGTGCCGGGCTCAACCGACAGGCGCACGCCCTTGAATTTGTCGCTGGTCATGATGGCCGTGCGCTGCAGGGATGCCAGCAGCGGTGCGCGGCCCAGAGTCACGCTGTTGGTGTGGTTCTTGGGGATCACACGGTTGTAGTCAGGGAACTTGCCTTCGACCAGCTTGGTCACAAACTCCATGCCGCCAAAGGTGAACTTGGCTTGATTGCTGGCAAATTGCATCTCGATGACGGGCTGGTTGTCACCGCTGGCGTCGCTCAGCAGGCGCTGCATTTCCAGCACGGTCTTGCGCGGCAAAATGACTTCTTGCTTGACGGGCACTTCCACATCCAGCGTGGCGCTGGCCCATGCCAAGCGGTGACCGTCAGTGGCAACCAGGCTCAGTGTGTTGCCTTCAGCCACAAACAAAATACCGTTCAGGTAGTAGCGAATGTCTTGCACCGCCATGGAAAAGGACACTTGGCCCAGTAAGTCCTTGAGCACTTTTTGCGGCACGCTGAAAGCGGGGCCAAAGGCGGCAGATTCTTGCACCAGCGGGAAGTCTTCTGCGGGCAGGGTCTGCAGCGTAAAGCGGCTCTTGCCACCCTTCAAAATCATCTTGGCTTGCTGCGTCTCCAGGCTCACGGTTTGGTCGCCGGGCATGGTCTTCAAAATGTCGATCAGCTTGCGGGCACCAATGGTGGTGGTGAAGTCGCCAGCGTCGCCGCCCAGCTCAGCGGTGGTGCGGATCTGGATTTCCAGATCGCTGGTCGTCAGTTGCAGCGCGTTGCCTGTTTTTTTGATCAGCACATTGGCCAAAATAGGCAGCGTGTGGCGGCGTTCGACGATGCCGGCCACTGATTGCAGGACCGCGAGAACTTTGTCTTGTGTGGCTTTCAGGACGATCATGTCAACCTCTGTGAATTAAGTGCGCATTTGTTTGACGCGGCGGCGTCCGCAGGGCGGGGCGGACGCTCCCTCATGCCGCGTGAATTCCCCATTTTGCCGTGTGTGAGTGACATTCATGGGGGAGTTTTCATCAACCCTTGAGCGTTTGCTCCAACACATGCAATTGCTGGTTCAGCTCAGTATTGGTCTGGCGCTCGCCAGATATCTTGCGTACCGCGTGCAGCACCGTTGTGTGGTCGCGCCCGCCAAACAGCTCGCCAATCTCAGGCAAGCTCTTTTGCGTCAGCTCCTTGGCCAAGTACATCGCAATCTGGCGTGGGCGTGCAATGCTGGCCGGGCGCTTCTTGCTGTACATGTCAGCGACCTTGATCTTGTAGTAGTCAGCCACCGTTTTCTGGATGTTTTCCACAGAAATCTGGCGGTTTTGAATACTGAGCAGATCGCGCAGCGCCTCGCGGGCCAGCTGAATCGACACTTCTTTTTGATTGAAGCGCGAATAAGCCAGAATTTTGCGCAGCGCGCCTTCGAGTTCACGCACGTTGGAGCGCACGTTTTTGGCCACGAAGAAGGCGACTTCTTCAGGCATATCGGCGTTCTCAGCGCGGGCCTTGTTGATCAAAATCGCCACGCGCATTTCCAGCTCAGGCGGCTCAATCGCGACCGTGAGGCCGGAGTCGAAGCGAGATACTAGACGCTCGTGAATATTGGCCAGACCCTTGGGGTAGGTGTCCGACGTCATCACGATATGGCTCTTCTTGGTCAGCAGGGCTTCGAAGGCGTTGAAGAATTCTTCTTGCGTGCGGTCTTTGTTGGCAAAGAACTGCACATCGTCGATCAACAAAAGATCGAGCGAGTGATAGCGTTCTTTGAACTCATCAAAGGTGCGGCGCTGATAGGCCTTGACCACATCCGAGACAAATTGCTCTGCGTGGATATAGAGAATCTTGGCGTCCGGCTTGTCCTTGAGCAACTGGTTACCCACAGCGTGCATCAAGTGGGTTTTACCCAAGCCAACACCGCCGTAGATAAACAGCGGGTTGTACAGATGGCCGGGCGAGCCAGCCACATGCATAGCTGCGGAACGAGCCATGCGGTTGGCCGTACCTTCGACCAGCGTCTCGAATGTGAGAGCGGGGTTCAGGCGGGTGCGGAACACCGGGGCGCTAGCTTCTTCAGTTACCGTGGGAACGGACACATTGAGTGTCTGAGGTGCCAACTGCTGCGAAGAAGAAGACGGTGGGCGCACATAAGTACGCACCACGCTTTCGCGCTGAGCAAGTGCTAACTCAAGGGTGACGGGCTGGCCATACAGTGACTCCAGCATGGCCGAGATGCGGCCAGCGTACTGGGCACGAATCCAGTCCAGCTTGAAGCGGTTGGCCACGTAAACGGTGACCTTGGAAAAGTCTTCGGCAACTAGAGCGGTAAGCGGCTTGATCCATGTGTTGAATTGCTGCTCGGGCATTTCTTGGCCCATTTGCTCCACGCAGACCTGCCACAGGGCTTGGCCTGCATCATTGGTTGGTTCCTCTGTCATTGTCAAAAATCTAATTGTGGATAGGAGGAACAGTTGCGGGGCTTGTATTGTAGCTTTTACGGAAGTTATCCACAAAGTATCAGAAGGCTATCCCCGGCCCCGGTGCGTAATAGGCAGCACATACTAATAGATTGACAGTGCGCTGTTTGTAAAGAATCTCTGACAAAGCCTGTTGCCAGGTCCAATGCCTCATAAGTGCATGACAATTTTAAAGGTCATTGCATCAAAGGCTCAACACTGTGATAATCGCAGGTTTCCCTGAATGTGTTCAGGGTGATATGAGCCGGGCGCCAATTTTTGTGCGCGCGCGCCCAGTGGTTTTTGCGCTGCGGCGAGTGCTTTGTTCCGTTTATTGCCTTCAAGCCCGATGACATGCTCGACATGTGAAAAAATGTCGGACTTGACGGTAAGAGTGTGCGGCGCAAAACCTGGATGGTCGGGCGCAAATAAAGCGCCTTGCCGACGCAAATACTGAACCTTCTCAAGGAACCAACATGAAACGTACTTACCAACCTTCCAAGATTCGCCGCGCCCGTACCCACGGTTTTCTGGTTCGCATGAAGACCAAGGGTGGCCGTGCCGTGATCAACGCACGTCGCGCCAAGGGCCGCAAGCGCCTGGCTGTCTAAGGCCAGCGTTGGCTAGCGGTCTGCATCTTCGCTGCGCTAAAGACCTCTGATTGGAGGCTCTCTTATGCAAAAGCTGAAAACGCGTCCGCAATTCCAGGCCACCATGTCCGCGGGCACGATTGCCCGCACTCCTCATTTCGCCTTGCACCGTATGGAGCTGGCTGCTGAGGTGACGGAGATGGTTGCCAACCCCAAGACAGGGCCCGGATCTACCGATCCGCAGGCCCTGTTTGGCGTTGGTGCTGTACGTGGGCAGGCTTGGCTGGGCGCTATGGTGCCCAAGCGCTGGGCGAAACGCTCGGTGACGCGCCACACGATCAAACGCCAAATTTATGCCGTGGCCACGGATTACGAAGCCGCTTTGCTGCGTGCTTCGTATGTGGTGCGCCTGCGTTCGGGGTTTGACCGTCAGCAATTTGTGAGTGCCACTTCGGAGCAGCTCAGTGCAGCTGTTCGCCAGGAGTTGCAGCAGCTTTTTGCATCGGCCGCACGCCGTTTGACGCAACCGCGTCCAGCGACTGAGGCTGATACAGGTTTTAAGAAGAAAAAGCCTGAAGTCCTTGATAATCAAGGACAGAGTGCTACTGATTTAATAGTAAGCCAAGTGGAGCACCAATCATGATGCAGCGATTGCTCATGGGCTTGGTGCGTGGCTACAGGTTGCTGCTCAGCCCTTGGCTGGGTTCAGCTTGTCGCTTTGAGCCGACTTGTTCGGCTTATTCCCTTCAAGCGCTGGAGCAACACGGCGCTGCTGTAGGCTCTTATCTGACGCTGCGCCGTTTGGCGCGTTGTCATCCGTGGTGTGACGGAGGGCATGATCCCGTGCCACAGCAAAAGCCCAAGCTGTTTTCCTTTCTAGGAAACGCTTCGGACTCTTCCGCGACCACCCAACCTTCCTCACCTAAGAAGTCTTCATGAACGATATTCGCCGCACCATACTGTGGGTGATATTTGGCTTTTCCATGGTTTTGCTCTGGGACAAGTGGCAAATCCATAACGGCAAACAGCCCACCTTCTTCCCCACGCCGCAGACCGCGAGCGCACCAGCGGCTGATGACGTCAAGCCCGCTGATGTCAGCGTGCCTCAGGCCGCAGTCACCGGTTCTGCTGGTGATGTGCCCGGCACTGCCACTGGTACTAACGCTCAGCCTGCTGCGTCCGCCGCACCTCGTCAGAGCGTGACGGTAACCAGCGATGTGATGAGCCTGACCTTCGACAGCGAAGGCGGCACCATCAAGCATTCTGAGTTGCTCAAGTACTCCGACACCGTGGATGAGAAAAAGCTCATGCAAGTGTTTGAAGAGAATGCCAAGCGCGTGTACATGGGTCAAACCGGTCTGATTGGTGGCAATTTCCCCACCCACAAGACTGCAATGAATGTGGTGCCCGGCGAGCGTGAACTCAAAGACGGCCAAGACAGCGTGCAAGTGCGCTTTGAGTCTGCCGACATGGGTGGCGTGAAGCTGATCAAGACCTTCACACTCCAGCGCGGCGCTTACGTGGTGGATGTGCAGCACGACGTGGTCAACACCGGCTCTACTGCTGTGAACCCACAGCTGTACATGCAGCTGGTGCGTGATGGCAACAAGCCTGAGCATGAATCCACCTTCTACTCCACCTTCACGGGCCCAGCGGTTTACACCGAAGCCAAGAAGTACCACAAGGTCGAGTTCAAGGAAATCGAGAACAACAAGGCTGAAGTCGATAAGTCTGCTACCACTGGCTATGTAGCTATGGTGCAGCACTATTTCGCCAGCGCTTGGCTGTTGGCTGATGGCAAGCAACGCGACAATTTCGTGCGCAAAGTGGGCGACAACCTCTATGCCGTGGGCATGATCACGCCCGTGGGCATGGTTCAACCCGGCGAGACCAAGAGCGTGAATTCGCGCCTGTTCTCTGGCCCTCAGATCGAGCCTCTGCTGGAAAAGCTGTCGCCCGGTTTAGAGCTGGTCAAGGACTATGGCTGGTTGACAATTTTGGCCAAGCCTTTGTACTGGTTGATGGCTGAGCTGCACAAGTTCATTGGCAACTGGGGTTGGTCTATCGTGGCGCTGGTGGTGCTGCTGAAGATTGCCTTCTACTGGTTGAATGCCAAGGCCTACTCGTCGATGGCCAAGATGAAGGCCATCAACCCCAAGATCATGGAAATGCGTGAGCGCTTGAAGGACAAGCCTCAGCAGATGCAGCAAGAGATGATGCGCATCTACCGTGAAGAGAAGGTCAACCCTATGGGTGGCTGCTTGCCCATCATTATTCAGATGCCTGTGTTCATGGCTCTGTACTGGGTGCTGCAGTCCAGCGTTGAAATTCGCAACGCACCTTGGATTGGCTGGATTCATGACTTGTCGATGCCCGACCCGTTCTTCATCTTGCCACTGCTGATGATGCTGTCTTCGCTGCTGCAGACGGCTCTGAACCCCGCTCCTCCAGATCCAATGCAGGCCAAGATGATGTGGATCATGCCGCTGATGTTCAGCGTGATGTTCTTCTTCTTCCCCTCGGGTCTGGTGCTGTACTGGCTGACGAACAATATCTTGTCCATTGCCCAGCAGTGGATCATCAATACCCGCATGGGTGTGCCGCCTCAGTTCAACCTGCCTAAGTTTGGCAAGGCTGCTGAGACCAAGTAAGCACTGCGCTGAAAAAAAAACGCCACCTCAAAAGGTGGCGTTTTTTTATACCCGCCAGATAAGCGGGGTGCGTTGTAAGTGGCTTACTTGCCGATGCAAAAGCTCGAGAAGATCACTCCCAGCAAATCATCGGAGCTGAATTCGCCCGTAATGGAGTTCAGCGAAGTCTGAGCCAGGCGCAGCTCTTCAGCCAGCAAGTCCAGATGTGCGGCTTGGGCAGCGAGTTGCTCGTCAGCGATTTCTAGATGTGTTTCTACGGCTTGCAGTGCTTCAACATGGCGCGCGCGGGCGAGGTACAGGCCCTCGGGGGCAGACTGCCAGCCAGCGACTTCGAGCAGGCGCTTGCGCAAAGCATCCAGACCATCGCCGGTGCGGGCAGACAAGGCAATCTGGCCTGAATCAGAATCTAGCTGGGCCACGTGGCGGGCCTGAACATCGGCTGCAGCCATATCGGTTTTGTTCCAGACATGGATGACCGGCACTTGGCTTGGCAGCTTTTGCTGCAGGGTGGAGGCAATTTCTGCATCTGCGCCGGCATAGTCGGCTTGCTCTGCACGGGTCAGGTCGTGCAAGAAGAGCACAGCATCGGCAGCCGTAATCTCTTCCCAGGCGCGGGCAATACCAATGCGCTCCACCTCATCTTCACTGTCGCGCAGGCCGGCGGTGTCGATCACGTGCAGGGGCACGCCTTCAATTTGAATGGTCTGCTGCACCTTGTCGCGGGTGGTGCCGGCAATAGGGGTGACGATGGCCAGCTCTGCCCCTGCCAGTGCATTGAGCAGAGAGCTTTTGCCCGCATTGGGCTGGCCTGCAATCACCACCTTAATGCCTTCGCGCAGCAGCGCGCCTTGATGGGCGCGGGCTAAAACTGCTGCAACTTGGGTGCGCAGGCGCTCTAGCTGGCCAAAGGCATCGGCTTTTTGCAAAAAGTCGATTTCTTCTTCGGGGAAGTCCAGCGTGGCTTCCACCAGCATGCGCAAATGCACCAAGGCATCGCGCAGCACATGAATTTCTTGCGAGAAGGCGCCTGACAAAGAGCGGCTGGCGCTGCGCGCAGCCGCTTCGGTGCTGGCGTCAATCAGGTCGGCAATGGCTTCGGCCTGCGCCAAATCGATCTTGTCGTTCAGAAAAGCGCGCTCGGTAAATTCACCGGGCTGGGCTAGGCGCAGGCCGCTCAGCGTTGATTGACCTTCGGCATCAGCGGTTTGTGCCGCTTCAAGGCAACGTGCCAGCAGCAGTTGCAGCACCACAGGGCCTCCGTGGGCTTGCAGCTCCAGCACGTCTTCGCCGGTATAGCTGTGCGGGCCGGGAAAGTAGAGGGCCAGACCATGATCGATGGGCGCACCGGCGGCATCTTTGAAGGGCAGGTACGTCGCCTCACGCGGCTTGAGGTCTTTGCCGCAGAGCAGCTTGACCAGTGGCGCTATACCTTTGCCTGAAACCCGCACAATGCCCACGGCTCCGCGACCCGGGGCAGTGGCAATGGCGGCAATGGGATCGTTGTGGCGGGGCAGCATTGAAGGAGCAGGCTTTCTCTAGAGGGGAATAAGGCTTTTCAGCAGTCGAGAATGATAGCCGTGCCCCTCTTGAATGGGGGGGTGTGGGGCCATGGCTGGGCTGGATTTCATATCGCAAAGTCACAGCTGTTTGACCCGCGGGCTTGTACAACTACGGAGTGTTTTTGATAGCGCTCAGCCTACAATCGAAAACCTGATTCCTTCATCTGCAGTGTGAAAGAGGGCCGGGCCACGCGCCCTGAGAGAGTCCTTACTGCGGGTGCCTCAAATTGCGAGCTGGAGACCGTTGATGTCCGACAAAAACCCAATCACCTCGATCGACAAGCGTGCGCTGCTGCGTCAGGCCGCTTTGGAATATCACGAGTTCCCCAAGCCCGGCAAAGTGGCTATTACCGCCACCAAGCCCATGGCCAATCAGCATGATTTGGCACTGGCTTATTCGCCCGGCGTGGCTGCGCCCTGCGAAGAAATCGTCAAAGACCCGGATGCTGCTTATAAGTACACCAGCCGCGGCAATTTGGTGGGCGTGATCTCCAACGGTACGGCGGTTTTAGGTCTGGGCGACATTGGCGCGCTGGCTTCCAAGCCGGTGATGGAGGGCAAAGGCGTTCTGTTCAAAAAGTTCGCTGGCGTTGATGTGTTTGACATCGAAATCAACGAAAAAGACCCCCAAAAGCTGGTTGAAGTCATTGCAGCGCTGGAGCCTACCTTTGGCGCTATCAACCTCGAAGACATCAAGGCCCCTGAGTGCTTTTATGTAGAGCGCGAGCTGCGCAAGCGCATGAGCATTCCCGTCTTTCACGACGACCAGCATGGCACGGCCATCACCGTTGCGGCGGCCATGGTCAATGCGCTGAAGGTGGCAGGCAAAAACATTGGCGAGATCAAGCTGGTCGCATCGGGCGCTGGCGCTGCCGCACTGGCTTGCTTGAACCTGCTGCTGGAAGTGGGTCTGAAGCGCGAGAACGTGTTCGTGACCGACATTGCTGGCGTGGTCTATGAAGGCCGTACCGAGCTAATGGACCCCGATAAAGAGCTGTTCGCCCAAAAGACCGATTTGCGCACGCTGGGCCAAGTCATTGAAGGCGCTGACGCCTTCCTGGGTCTGTCTGCCGGCAATGTGCTCAAGCAAGACATGGTCAAAAAGATGGCGGCTAAGCCCATCATCTTTGCGCTGGCCAACCCCAACCCCGAAATCACTCCCGAAGATGTGAAGGCGGTGCGCGACGACGCCATCATCGCCACGGGCCGCACGGACTACCCGAATCAGGTCAACAACGTCCTGTGCTTCCCCTACATTTTCCGCGGTGCGCTCGATTGCGGCGCGACCACCATCACTACCTCGATGGAAATTGCTGCTGTGCACGCGATTGCGGATTTGGCGCAGGCCGAGCAGTCCGAAGAAGTGGCTGCCGCCTATGTCGGTGAAGCCCTGACCTTTGGCCCTGAGTACCTGATTCCTAAGCCGTTTGACCCGCGCCTGATGCTGATCGTCGCTCCTGCTGTGGCCAAGGCGGCCGCAGAAGCGGGTGTAGCCAAGCGCCCGATTCAGGACATGGATGCTTATATCGAGCATCTGAAAACCTTTGTCTACGCCTCCGGCACGATGATGAAGCCCATCGTCATGACGGCCAAGAAGGCCGCCAAGAAGCGCGTTGCCTATGCCGAAGGCGAAGAAGAGCGCGTGCTGCGCGCCGCCCAGATCGTTGTGGACGAGCGCATTGCGCGCCCGACTTTGATTGGCCGCCCCACCATCATTGCCCAGCGCATTGAGAAGTTCGGCCTGCGCCTGAAAGAAGGTCAGGACTACGACGTGGTCAACGTCGAAAATGACGAGCGCTACCGCGACTTCTGGAAGACCTACCACCGCATGACCGAGCGCAAGGGCATAACCGAGCCCATTGCCAAGATCGAAATGCGCCGCCGCCTGACGCTGATTGGCTCCATGCTGCTGCACAAGGGCCAAGTTGATGGCCTGATTTGCGGTACCTGGAACAACACCAATGTTCACCTGAACTACATCGATCAAGTGATTGGCAAGCGCAGCGGCGTGACCAACTACGCCTGCATGAACGGCTTGCTGCTGCCAGATCGCCAAGTCTTCTTGGTGGACACCCACGTCAACTACGATCCTAGCGCCGAGCAACTCGCCGAGATCACCGTGATGGCCGCTGAGGAAATGATGCGCTTAGGCATCAAGCCCAAGGCAGCGCTGCTGAGCCATTCCAACTTTGGCTCCAGCAACCAGCCGAGTGCTGTGAAGATGCGCCAGACCTTGGAGCTGCTGCGCGAGCAAGCGCCTTGGCTGGAAGTTGATGGTGAGATGCATGGCGACGTGGCGCTAGACAGCAAGGCCCGCGCCAAGCTGATGCCTAACAGCACGCTGCTGGGTGATGCTAACTTGCTGGTGCTGCCCAATATTGATGCGGCCAACATCAGCTACAACCTGCTCAAGCAGGCCGCTGGCGGTGGTATTGCGATTGGCCCAGTCTTGCTGGGAGCCGCGCAGCCAGTGCATGTGCTAACACCTAGCACCACCGTGCGCCGCATTGTGAATATGACAGCGCTGACCGTGGCTGACGCTAACGTTGGCCGCTAAGTCAAACATCTAGACAGGCTTTACGCCCGTCTAAAAATCTAAAGCCCGCTGCGCGTGATGCACAGCGGGCTTTTTTGCGCCTAACCGTTGAAAGCCGCTAAAGCAGCAGGCTTACCGGGTGTGGCTGATATTGGTATCAATCGTGCCAAACACTTCTACCTTGCTGCCTGAACTGGAAGATGAGTTGGAAGAAGAGGAGGCTGGCATGGTGCCAGAACAAGCTGTCAGCGCCAGTGTGGCTGCTGCGGCGGCGAGTGTGAGCCATTTACGCATGGTGCATTCCTTGCCCGCATTCGTTGCGGTGTATAGAGCTATGGTAACGGCTTACAGGTCGGGTGCTGTAACTGGATTTATCCATTAAATGGCCATCAGGTCTAGTGTTTATATGGACTTGATGCTATTAATTTTGATCAAGCTTCTAAATACAAATCAGCCAGTCGCTCGCGTGCAGCGCTGTCCACTCCGAGCACTTCAGTGAGGTAACGGTCCACGCTGGCGTGCTGGGCTCGCACGGTATCGACCGAGGCCATCAGATACGAGGGCTGCACACGCCACAGCGCATCCAGAGCTTCTTCACTCAAGGTTCCGAAGACATGTGTGGGGCGCTTGAAGTACTGGTTGGTGAGCAGATAGTCTTCCATGATCTGTTCTTCATTGACACCCAGAGCCGTTAGCAGCAGGGCAGCAGCCCAGCCCGTGCGGTCTTTGCCGGCGGTGCAGTGAAAGACCAGCGGCTCATCGCTTCTTTGCAGCAACGTAAAGAACTGTGCAAAGCGGTAACCGTAGACATTCACAAAGCTGCGGTAGGTGTCATGCATCAACTCTTGCGTATCGCCAGCGCTCATATGATGACCTTGCTCCATTAGGGAGTGAGCGCGCTGAATCACGGTGGGCTCAACGACCAGTGCATTACGTGCAATGCGTGGCCAAGCATAGGCGTAGTTATTGCTCTCATCCTCACCACGAAAGTCTGCGCTGCGGTTGATGCCCAGCGTTTGCAGTTGCTGCAGGTCGTCCTGCGTGAGATGTGCCAGATGGGCGGAGCGGTACAGCTTTCCCCATTGCAGGCGGCGGCCGTCAAGGCCCTGATATCCGCCCAAATCGCGGAAGTTGGAGGCTCCCGATAGGGAGACTTGGCGCGCGGGGCGCTCCATCAGCAGGTCATGGTTCAGTTGCATATTGACACTTATAGCGGATTGCAGCGGGCTCAGGTGTCATGGGAATGACCGCGGCATGAAAAAACGCTGCCTGTTTTCACAGGCAGCGTTGGTGCATGGGTTGGTACGTGGTTCAGGCGCAGAGCGTGTAACGGCGCACCTTTCGAATTTATCGCTCGAAGCCCCTGCCCATATAGCCCACAGCATCGTTGTAGTAACCCACCAGGTTGCGATAGCCGTTTTGCGTGGGGTTGCTTTTGAGCGTGCGCCAGGAGCCAACCAAGGTGCTCAGTTTGTCTGATATCAACTTGTAGTTGTAGTGCGGGTCTTTACCGCTCTTGGCTTTTTCATCGGCGATGGCTTTGTTGAAGGCTTCCAGCGTGGTTTCCAATTCCTTGACAATGGCATCGACCTTGGCGACTTCAGCTTTGTTCTGCAGGCTGTCGGTCTTGTCCACACCGTTGACCAGCTTCTTGGCCTGGCTCATGGCTGTGGAGAGGTTGAACATCAGCAGATCACCATCAGCCTTGTACTTGGCTAGGCGCTCCTGCTGCTTTTGGTCTTGCACGCGATCGAGTTCGGTGCCCAGCTTGTCGATGGCAGCGAGCATGCCTTCAAAACCTGCCGTCATGGCGGGGTCGTTTTCCTTGGCCTTGGCCCAATTGTCTTCAAGGAAGCCCTTGCCCTTGAAATAGGGGACCAGAGGCGTCCAGACAGCAATCAGCTTTTCACCTGCGGCCACCACATTGTCGGCAGCTGCATCGAGCTGGGCATCACCAGAGCCCGCAGCGCGCGACTCCTTGATGGGCTTGATTTTGCGCTCGATGTCATCGGGGCCACCGTAGAAGGAGTGGTCGTTGTGGCCCTTGCCATTGATGTTCTGCTTTTGGTAGCTGCGGTAGTAAGCCGCGACCGCACGATTGTCATCAATCATGGCGTTATAGGCTTGGGTGTAGGCGTTGCGCGTCTTGGTTTGCTCTTGCGATGCATCTGCTGCAGGTTTTGCACGGGTTGCAGCAGCCGTGGACGCAGCGCTTGGGTTTGCATCCGGTTTCTTGTCATCACCACATCCCACCAGCGCCATGCTGCCGAGACCGGCGATGGCCATAGAGAGGGCTGTTTTTTTCCATGAACGCATGCGAACTCCTTAAAAATGGGGATGAGGCGTACTTGCCTTGGTGGGACAAATAATAGGTATTGAGTCTATTGATGTGGCGACATCAATAGTCAAAATCTGTTTTATTTCAAGTAATTACAAAAACAATCAGCCTGTTCTTACAAGAATTGGGTAGTGAGAATTTAGGGAGCAGCATGAAGAAAGCCCCCGCCTTCAAAAGAAGACGGAGGCTTTGTACCGATTCAGGCGGTGATCGTGTGGCTTAGCTCACATGCTTGCCCACAATACCGGCCAGCTCAAACATGTTGACCTGGTCCTTGCCAAACACGGGCTTGAGCTTGGCATCGGCATTGATGACGCGCTTGTCCTTGGCATCTTGCAGGCTGTTGGCCTTGATGTAGTCCCACAGCTTTTTGATGACCTCGGGGCGCGAAGTGGCTGCGTCGCCAATCACTGCTGCCAAGTCAGCGCTGGGTTTTAGCGTGGCGCTGACGATGCGGGGCTTTTTGACCGCTGGGGTCTTGGCCGCTGCCGTTTTGGTGGCGGTTTTAGCGGCTGTTTTCGTCGCAGTTTTGGTAGCAGTTTTTTTGGCTGCAGCGCCCGTCTTCTTTGCGGCAGCTGCTGTGGTTTTAGTAGCAGCGCCAGCAGTCTTTCGGGCGGTATACTTGCTTTCGCGCTGCTCAAACTCGAAGTTCACCTTGCCCGCAGCGCCATCCCAGGCCAGGAAGGCCTTGAAGTTGCGGCGTGTGCGGTTGGAGACAAACTTCTCCAGCAGATCGGTCTTGCCGGTCTGCAGCAGCTTGGTCATTTGCTCGCGCTCAATGGGCTGTTGTAAAATGATCTGGCCGCTCTTGAAGTCGCAGCTAGGCGTGGCCTGATCCAGCGTAGGAACGGCCTTGGAGCAGACGTAATTGGCGCCATGCTCAAACACGTTTGAGCCGCACTTGGGGCAGGGGCCAAGGCTTTGCTGGCTGGCAAAGTCCACGATTTCGCCGGTATCTTCCGAGTCCTTGTCGTCGCCGAAGTCGAACTCCAGCTTGTAGTTCTTGGCTTCTTCGTCGTGCACGATGGCCACTTCAGCCGTGAACGGCCAGCCGGCCTTGGAGCGAAAGCCTTCCAGCGGCCCAATGCGGCGATCGCGCAGCAGTTGCTCGGCTTCAGCGGTTTCAAACGTGCGGCCAGCGGGCGACTTGGTGAACGAGAAGCCGCAGCCTTCGCTGGCACCATTGGCGCCTGTGCAGGCGTAGCGACGGTAGTTTTCTTTCACCACACCGCTGCAATTGGGGCAGGGCGTGGCCAGCGTGGCGTAGTCACCGGGGATGGTGTCGCGGTCGTATTCCTTGGCTTTTTTGACCAGCTTTTCGGTCATGGCCTGAATCTGCTGCATGAAGGCTTCACGCGACAGCTCGCCCTTTTCCATCTGCGACAGCTTGTATTCCCACTCGCCCGTCAGGTCGGCGCGGCACAGCTCTTCGACTTCCAGCCCGCGCAGCAGCGTCATCAGCTGAAAGGCCTTGGCCGTGGGCAGCATCTCGCGGCCTTCGCGCAGCATGTACTTTTCAGTAATCAGGCCTTCGATGATGGACGCGCGCGTAGCTGGCGTGCCCAGACCCTTTTCCTGCATGGCGCTGCGCAGCTCTTCGTCGTCGATTTGCTTGCCGGCGCTTTCCATCGCACCCAGCAGCGTCGCTTCAGAGTAGCGCGCGGGCGGCTTGGTCTTGAGCGCCTTCACATCAGCGCGGTCGGTCAGGGGGCGTTCGCCCGGCTGCACGGCCACTAGCGGCTGGCCCTTGTCGCCTTCCTTGGCTTCTTCTACTTCATTGGCAGCTTCTTTGCCGTAGATGGCCAACCAGCCCGGCTTAATCAGCACCTTGCCTTCGGTCTTGAAGGAATGCTGCTCCACCTTGCTGATTCGGGTGGTGACCTGATATTCAGCGCTGGGGAAGAACACGGCCATAAAGCGGCGCACGACCAAGTCGTACAGCTTTTGCTCTGCCTCAGACAGGCCACTAGGCGCTTGCAGCGTCGGGATGATGGCAAAGTGATCGGACACCTTGCTGTTATCAAACACGCGCTTGGTGGGGCGCACGTAGTTGTCTTTGATGGCTTGCTGGGCAAACGGTGCCAGATGGCGCATATCGCTGCTGGCCAGCATGCCAAAGGTTTCCTTGGCCACGGGCAGATAGTCTTCGGGCAGGGCGCGCGAATCGGTACGTGGGTAGGTCAGGGCCTTGTGGCGCTCATACAAGCTTTGGGCCAGTGCCAGCGTGGTCTTGGCGGAGAAACCGAACTTGCCATTGGCCTCGCGCTGCAGGCTGGTCAGGTCAAACAGCAGGGGCGAGGCTTGCGATGTGGGTTTGCTCTCTTCCGTCACCGTGGCGGGCTTGCCCTGCACGGTGGCGGAAATGGCATCGGCCTCTGCCTTGTTCCACAGGCGGTCGGCCTTGGCCTCGGCGTCGTCGCTCTTCTTCCACTGCGGGTTGAACCACTTGCCCAGGTAAGAGCCGGCCTGCGCGTTGAAGCTGCCGTGTACTTCCCAATAATCGCGGCTGATGAACTTGCGGATTTTTTCTTCGCGCTCCACCACCAGCGACAGGGTTGGCGTCTGCACGCGGCCCACGGTGGTGAGGAAGAAGCCGCCATCACGCGAGTTAAAGGCCGTCATGGCTCTGGTGCCATTGATGCCCACCAGCCAGTCGGCTTCAGAGCGGCTGCGCGCGGCGCTTGCCAAGCCCTGCATCTGCGCATCGCTGCGCAGATTGTTAAAGCCGTCACGAATGGCTTGTGGCGTCATCGACTGCAGCCACAGGCGCTGCACGGGCTTGCCCAGACCGTCCTTGGCGCCACCGGCGTATTGCTCGATCAGGCGGAAGATCAACTCACCTTCGCGGCCCGCATCACAGGCGTTGATGAGTTGAGTCACGTCTTTGCGCTTGGCCTGCTTGACCACCGCGTTCAGGCGGGTCTTGGTCTTGTCCACAGGCTTCAAGTCAAAGCGCGGGGGGATGACCGGCAGATTGGCAAAACTCCACTTGCCGCGTTTGACGTCAAATTCTTCAGGCGCCTGAATCTCCACCAAGTGGCCGACCGCACTGGTCACCACATAGTTGTCGGCTTCGAAATAGTCATCGTGCTTTTCAAACTTGCCTGCCACGGGGGTCAGCGCACGGACGATGTCCTGTGCGACAGAAGGCTTTTCTGCAATCACCAGGGTTTTATTCATTGTGTGTTCTCGTCGTCATTAACCACCTGAGTCTGAACAAGTGCTCAGGCTCATACAATTCGCTTCTCACGCGCGCGTACGCGCACATGTGTGCATATTCAAAGTATCAGAGAAACCATGTCCCGCACATCCTTAGCACCATCAACAGGCCGTCGCATACAGGCCAAACGCTCCGGCGTGCACGGTAAAGGTGTTTTCGCCGTGCAGGATATTGCTGAAGGCGAAACCATTATTGAGTATGTGGGAGAGGTGATTGACTGGGAGCAAGCCCAAGACCGTCACCCACATGACCCTAGTCAGCCCAATCACACCTTTTACTTCCAAGTCGATGATGAGCGAGTGATTGACGCCACGCATAAGGGAAATTCCTCGCGGTGGATCAACCACAGCTGCGCGCCCAATTGCTATACCGATGAGGTCGATGGCCGTGTTTACATCGTTGCGCTGCGCAATATTGCAGCGGGCGAAGAGTTGAACTATGACTACGGCCTGATGGTGGAAGAGCGCTACACCGCCAAGCTCAAGGCGGAATACGTTTGCTACTGCGGCGCGCAAAATTGCCGGGGAACCATGCTGGCACCGAAAAGGGGCTGGAAACCTCCGATGCCTAGCAACACCCCCTGAGCGGCTTTGCCGCTTCCCCCTCTCTCTACGCGCTGTGCGCTACGGGACGGGGACGACAGCTTCGCTGCGCGGCGGCGCTTGCTGGCTGTCTCTGGATTCAGAGTGCGCCAGTTTTTGAGTGCGCAGACGGTTTTTAGATTTGGATAGATAGACATGACCCAGCCGATTCACTGGAATGCCGAAGCTTTGTGGGAAACCATTGCACCGCAGTTGCCGGGTTTTACGGTGGAGGTGCTGCCCACTATTGACTCCAGCAACACCGAACTCATGCGCCGTGCGCGTGCGGGGTTGACGGATCCGACACTCCTGATTGCAGAGCAGCAAACCCAAGGCCGTGGCCGACTAGGGCGTAATTGGGTTAGTGGCGTGGGTGATTCGCTGATGTTTTCGCTGGGCTTGCCGCTGGCGCCCAAGGATTGGTCTGGCTTGTCGCTGGCCGTGGGGGTGAGCGTCGCTGAGAGCCTGCAGCCCCGTCTGCCCGCTGCAGGGCGTGGGCCCAAAATTGGCATCAAGTGGCCCAATGATTTATGGCTGGAGGGCGACCGCAAGCTGGCTGGCATTCTGATTGAGACCGCCAGCTTTGTCGGCAGCCAGCAGCACGATATGAGCGCGCCGCGCTATGTGGTGATTGGCATTGGCATCAATATTCGCCCGCGCGCTGGTGATGGCATGCGCACGGCCCCAGCCTGTTTGCAAGAGCTGGATATGGCGTTAGATGCCCCCACCGCGCTGGGCTGCATACTGCCGGCGTTGGTGGCTGAGATTGAGGCCTTTGCACAGCACGGCTTTGAGCCTGTCATGCCTCGCTTTAAGCAGCGTGATTTGTTGATGGGGCGCGAGGTGAACCTGAGCGATGGCACGACAGGCATGGCCGAAGGCGTGGCAGCGGATGGCGGATTTTTGGTACGCACGCCTGCGGGAGTGCAGGCGGTGACCAGCTCAGAAATTAGTGTGCGCCCGGCGAGTAGCCCGCTACCGAATTAA
This sequence comes from Comamonas sp. Y33R10-2, assembly GCF_019355935.1. Classification (NCBI taxonomy): domain Bacteria; kingdom Pseudomonadati; phylum Pseudomonadota; class Betaproteobacteria; order Burkholderiales; family Comamonadaceae; genus Comamonas; species Comamonas sp. Y33R10-2. Next base: position 2,621,045 of record NZ_CP079925.1, on the reverse strand, counting down.
AACGATATTCGAGGAGACTTATGCTGAGAATTATTTTCTTGCTGCTGGTGCTTGGTAACGCAGGTTACTACCTGTGGAGTCAGGGTCATCTGGCCGGCATGGGGCTGACGCCGGAAGTGCAGTCTGAGCCGCAGAGAGTGCATGAGCAGATCAAACCCGACGCGCTGGTGCTCCCCGAAGTTGAGCGGGCCAGAAATAGCGAGCCTGCTGAGGCGGCTCAGCCAGAAGCTGGAGCGACTTCTCATCCTGAATCGGCGCCTGTAGCCGTGCCAGAGCAGGCAGCTAAACCCGAGATCAAGCCCGAGGCCAAACCCGACGTTCCGCCAGCCGTCCAGCCTGATGCCAAGGTTGAAGCCGTCCCTGTCGCTGCGAAGGAAGTGAAAGAAGCCAAGGCAGTGAAGGAGGTCAAGGAAGTTGAGACCTGCTATCAGGCCAGTGGCATTGAAGAAGTTCAGGCTGACAGTATTCGCCGTGCGCTTGCCAGCAAAGCCAAGGGCGATTGGGAGTTGGTGCCTAGCCACCAAAGCGGCCGCTGGATGGTCTATATGGGCAAGTTCCCCGATGCGGAGTTTAGAGATCGCAAGCGCGCTGAACTGCGCCTGATGAATGTGGATTTTGATCGCGTAGGTGGCAACTTTGAGCCCGGTTTGTCGCTGGGCCGTTTCTCGTCAGAAGATGCGGCACAGCGCCAGCTAGCGAGCTTGATGCGTCAGGGCGTGCGCAGTGCACGCGTGGTGCAAGAGCGCGCCGAGGTGACGAGCTATGCGCTGCGCCTGCCCAAGGCGACAGCGAGCTTCAAGAGCGATGTGATGGTGCTGGCAGGCAATAACCTGCTGCCAAAATCGCTCAAGGCTTGTGCCAAGTAGTCATTGGCCTTATTAATTTTGATAGCTACCAGCGTAAAAAAGGCCTGCATCTGCAGGCCTTTTTGCTGTCTAGAGCAGTGATCAAAAACAGTTGCGATAGGCGCAAGCTGCTCTTGGTTTTTTAGTCCATTTGAATATTGGACGTGGCTGCAATTTTTTTCATCTTGGCCACTTCAGAGTTAATTTGCTTGGTGAAGTCAGCGCTTGATGTGCCCGATGGATACAGACCTTGAGCAGCCAAGCGTTGCTTGACGGCCGGGTCATTCAAAGCGGCGACAACCGCCTTTTGCATGCGCTCGACTTGAGCGACGGGTGTGCTCTTGGGTGCGACCAAGCCGAACCACGATGGCTCGTTCAGGTCGAGGTGACCGGCCTGCGCATAGGTTGGCACTTCGGGCAGCACATCAAGGCGCTCACTCCAAGACACCGCCAAAGCGCGCACCTTGCCGGACTTGATGTGAGGCAGCGAAGAGTTCACCTGGTCGAAATACACGGGCACTTGGCCGCCCAGCACATCGTTGATCGCAGGAGCAGAGCCGCGATAGGGGATGTGATGCATTTCGGTGCCCGTGCTCTTGAGGAACTGCGCGCCCCACATGTGACCGATGGTGCCGTTGCCGGGCGTTGCGTAAGACACCTTGCCGGGGTTGGCCTTGAGGTAGGCAACGAATTCGGCAAACGTCTTGACGGGAATCATTTTGGGGTTGATGAGCAGAACGCCGGGAGCCTTGACTATTTCTGTCACGCCCACAAAGTCGTTCACTGCGCCATAAGGCAGCTTCTTGAACACCGCGGGGTTCACGCCGTGGGTGGAGAGAGTTGCCACGCCAAAGGTCACGCCATCAGCGGCACGGGCCACTTCTGCCATACCGATAGAGCCGCCAGCACCGGCCTTGTTTTCAATCACCACGGACTGACCGCCCAGCAGCTTGGGCAGCACGTCTTGCATGTTGCGAGGAACCATATCGGTAGGGCCACCAGGAGGAAATGGCACAACGATGCGGATGGGGCGCGATGTGTCCTGAGCAAAGCTCAGACCAGAGAATGAAGAGGCGATGGCCGCAGCGGTAGCGGTGCAGATAAAGAGGCGACGTTGCATCAAAAGTGTTCCTAGGATCCAATTATTCCAAAACGACTACGTAAAGAGTGCGCGAGCGCTGACTCTCTGTCAGACCATTAGTGCTGTTGATTCTATGGGGAACATTCATTTACGAAATACGCAATTTCCGCTGTTTAGGTCATTAGAGTTTGAGCGCATGAAGAGCCTGCGCTTGACCCGAAGTTGGAGCGGAAGACGCAGTGGGTATGGCCTTAAAGCGCACGGTAAAAAGCGCGCCGGGAGGCGTCTGAGCGGGCTTTGCGTCTTGCAGCAGCACCTGCGCGCCATGCTGGCGGGCAATCTCTAAAACAATGGGCAGGCCCAGACCTGAGCCATCTGCCTCGTTACCCAGCGCCCGGTAAAAGGGCTGAAAAATCAGCTCCCGATCAGACAGCGGCACGCCGGGGCCAGAGTCTTCCACTTGTAGCAGCAGCACCTGACCAAAGTGATCGGCCTGCACGCGCACCGTGATCACGCCGGGGCGCTCGCTGCTCGAAGGCGTGTAGTTGATGGCGTTATCCAGCAAGTTGCGCACCAGCTCGGCCAGCAGCGTGGTGTTGCCGTTGAGCCAAACGCCGGGCGTGCTGGCGCTGGCCCCCTCGTAACCCAAGTCAATATGCTTGGCCATGGCACGCGGCAGGCAGTCTTGAAACACGTCGGTGACGATGTGTACCAAATTGCAGCCCTGCATGGCGGGCACCGCACTCTCGGCCCGCGCCAGCGCGAGGAGTTGATTGACGGTGTGCGTGGCGCGCATGGATGAGCGGCCGATTTGCGCCAAGGAGCGCTTCAAATCCTCGGTATTCGTGCCCTCGCGTTGCGCCAGATCGGCCTGCATGCGCAGACCCGCCAAAGGGGTTTTGAGCTGGTGCGCCGCATCGGCCAAAAAACGTTTTTGCGTGACGATGGAGTCATCGAGGCGCTGCAGCAAATCATTGACGGAATCGACCAGCGGCACCACTTCTAGCGGCACATCTTTGTGATTGATGGGAGAGAGATCTTCGGGCTTGCGGGCGCGAATGCGCTCTTCCAGCCGGTGTAGCGGCTTGATGCCGCGTGCCAGCGCCAGCCAGACCAGCAGCGCGGCCAGTGGCAAGATGACGAACTGCGGCAGCATCACGCCCTTGATAATTTCTGTGGCCAGCACGCTGCGCTTTTCACGCGTCTCTGCCACCTGCACCAGCGCACTGGGCTCACCGGGCAGCGGCATGCGCACCCAGATATAGGCCACACGCAAATCAATGCCCTTGTACTCCACATCGCGCAGCAGCACGGTGCCGGTGGGCGGGTCTTCTTCAGGTGTTGGGGGGCGGGGCAGGTCACGCTCGCCGGTGATGTATTCGCCCTTGGTGCCGTTGACCTGAAAAAACACCGTATCCGACTCATCGGCTCGCAAAATTTCGCTGGTTGATTGCGGCAAGTTGAACTGCACCTTGCCGCGCTGCACCATGACCAGTTGCGCCAGCGCCTGAGCGTTGTACTCCAGTGCGCGGTCAAAGGGTTTGTTGGCCAGCTCTTGCGCCACCAGCCAAGTCAGCGCCAGACTGACTGGCCATAGCAGCAGCATCGGCGTAAGCATCCAGTCCAGAATTTCACCAAAAAGGGAGCGCTGCTCACGCTGAAAGATCTTCAAGGCGATGGCTCGTGAGTTGTAAGCATTTCTAGCCTCTAGTCATTGATAAATAAGGACTAACAGCTATCAATTAATGAGTGAATTTAATGCGGTATCTTTTCTAAACAGTAACCCAGACCTCGCACCGTAGCGATACGAATCGGCCCCTTTTCAATCTTCTTGCGCAGGCGGTGGATATAGACCTCGATGGCGTTGTTGCTCACCTCTTCGCCCCATTCGCACAGGCGCTCCACCAACTGGTCTTTGCTAACCAGACGGCCCGCACGCTGCAGCAGCACTTCCAGCAGCCCCATCTCCCGGGCAGACAGCTCAATCATCTTGCCGTCAATGGTGGCAACGCGCCCGGTCTGGTCATAGACCAATGGGCCATGCTTGATGCTGGAGCTGGCCCCGCCCATGCCGCGCCGGGTCAAGGCGCGCACGCGAGCTTCTAGTTCTGACAGGGCAAACGGTTTGGCCATGTAATCGTCAGCGCCATAGTCCAGACCCTGCACGCGTTCTTCGATGGAATCGGCTGCGGTAAGAATCAGCACCGGCAGCGCATCACCGCGCCCGCGCAGGCGCTTGAGCACTTCTAGCCCATGCACTTTGGGCAGGCCTAAATCGAGAATCAGCAAATCAAATTCGCTGTTGGTCAGCAAGGCGGTATCGGCCTCGCTGCCATTGGCCACATGACTGACCACGGCGCCCGAGCTGCGCAGCGTGCGTAGCAAACCATCGGCCAAGACTTGATCGTCCTCGGCAATCAGAATGCGCATGTTTGTCTCCTGCTGTTGTGTGTGCTGTGAGCACTTTTTCAGACATTGTAGAGACGCACTGGTGTTTTCTCTGTGGGTGTTTGGCCGTAGTCAGAGCGCTTTATAGAGGCTCTTAATAACCGTCTGCATAGGCCTCTAAGCCCAGTGCAACCACGGTGGCCACATCGTCTCCCACGGCTTCACGAAACTCAACTTCCGCTTGCGTCACCGCTGCATGAAAAGCGTTCAGCCAAGCCAGTCCCGCCTCGGTAAAACGCACCCGTTTGGCGCGCGCATCGTGTGGGTCGGCCTCACGCGTGACCAACCCCCACGCCTCGCATTGCAAAACCAAATCGGCCATGGCCTGCTTGGTCATGCCAGCCTTCTGGGCCAAATCGGTTATGCGGTCGCCTGCCAGCGACAGGTGACGCGTGATGTGCACATGCGCTGACCCCACCTTGTCGCGTGCCGCCAGATTGGAAAGCGCCAACGGCACATCCACATCACGGGCCATGAGCTGCAGCACACGGGCATCAAAGCGGCGCATGGCGTGACCTAGCAAGCGACCCAGATGGGTTTGGCGCCAAGCGTCTTGCGCAGGGGTGACGGGTGAAATTTCGCTCATCAATAATAGTAAGGCAAACTGACTAAATATTTCAACAAATGTTTGGCACAAGGCCATAAACTACTGTTCAAGCATCCAGCCTGAATGCAAAAACAGGACTGGCCACAGACAGTCACCCACCCCTCTCGGAGCCTGATATGAACGCCATCGCCAAGACCAACGACGCCAACAGCGAAAAATCCAAAGCGCTGGCTGCTGCCCTCGCCCAAATTGAAAAACAGTTTGGCAAAGGCACCATCATGAAGCTCGGTGAGGGCGAAGTGGTTCAAGACATTCAGGTAGTCTCCACCGGCTCGCTGGGTCTGGACATTGCTCTGGGCGTAGGTGGCCTGCCCCGTGGCCGCGTGATCGAAATCTACGGCCCAGAATCGTCGGGCAAGACCACGTTGACCCTGCAGGTCATTGCCGAGATGCAAAAGCTGGCCGGTACCTGCGCCTTTATTGATGCCGAGCACGCACTCGACACGGGCTACGCCCAAAAGCTGGGTGTGAACCTCAACGAGCTGCTGATCAGCCAGCCCGACACCGGAGAGCAAGCGCTGGAGATTTGCGATAGCTTGGTGCGCTCGGGTGCGGTGGATTTGATCGTGATTGACTCGGTTGCTGCGCTGACCCCCAAGGCTGAAATCGAAGGCGATATGGGCGATTCGCTGCCCGGCCTGCAAGCTCGCCTGATGAGCCAAGCGCTGCGCAAGTTGACTGCCACTATCAAGAAGACCAATTGCATGGTCATCTTCATTAACCAAATTCGTATGAAGATTGGCGTGATGTTTGGTTCGCCCGAAACGACAACTGGCGGTAACGCGCTGAAGTTCTACGCCTCTGTGCGTCTGGACATTCGCCGCACTGGCAGCATCAAAAAGGGTGACGAGGTGATCGGCAACGAAACCAAGGTCAAGGTCGTGAAGAACAAGGTCTCGCCCCCTTTCAAGACCGCCGAGTTCGACATTCTATTTGGCGAAGGTATCAGCCGCGAAGGCGAAATTCTGGATATGGGCGTCACCGCCAAGATTCTGGACAAGAGCGGCGCCTGGTATGCCTACAACGGCGAAAAAATCGGCCAAGGCCGTGATAACTCGCGTGAATTTCTGCGTGAAAACGCTGCGCTGGCCTTTGAAATTGAAAACAAGGTGCGCGATAGCCTGGGCATCAAGCTGCTGCCAAGCGACGGCGTTGACATGCCAGACGCCAAGACTGCCAAGGGCAAGAAGGCCGACAAGGCAGATAAGGCCGAAAAGAACGTCAATGTTGACGAAGACGGCGTGATTGGCTGAATTTAGTAGGCACCCCCAGAGGCGCTTTGCGCCTTCCCCTCTCTTTGCGCGCTGAGCGCCAAGGAGGGGGTGATGCCTTTGCTTGGCCTGTCTGGTTTGGAGTGCGCTAGTTTTAAGAATGACTCACCAATCTCTAGATAAAGGGTGAGTCGTTCAAAAGGTTGCCATCTTTGCGCAGGTGTTCCCTGCGCTTTTTTGTTTTTGGAGATGCATCGTGAGCTTTGCCAGGCTTTCCATCAAAGGCCGCGCCTTGAAGCTGCTAAGCCAGCGCGAGCATTCGCGGCTGGAGCTGCTGCGCAAGTTAGCGCCGTATGTGGAAGAGGGCGATGACTTGCCCGCGACACTGGATGAGCTGGAAAAGCGTGGCTTCATCAGCGAGCAACGGGTGATGGAATCCGTCATTCACAGCAAGGCCAGCCGCTTTGGCACGGCAAGGCTGCTGCATGAGCTGCGCAGCAAAGGGCTGGATGATGAGGTGGTGCGCAATGCCGGCGAGCAGCTGCGCGATACCGAACTGGAGCGCGCCCGCGAGCTGTGGCGCAAGCGCTTTGGCACGCCACCTGCCGACATCAAGGAAAAGGCCAAACAGATGCGTTTTATGGCGTCGCGCGGCTTTTCGTCTGGCGTGGCTTTGCGGGTTTTGCGGGAGGCATCATGCTCAGACTTCGGCGAAAGTGATCAGGCCGATTAACTCAGCCACCCCGTTTGACGCTGTGACGCAAAGGACCCTGCATGCCCGCTGCTGCCTCAAATACAGACTCTCCATCCGCCCTGCGCGTTGGGCTAAGTGCCGGTAAATCCCTGCTGGGCGGCTTGATGCTTGGCCTTGCATTAGCCCTCGTGCTGGGCTGCACCACAACGGCGTTTTACTTTCTGCGGTTGAACGGGCCGGGCATGCCCGCCGCGGCCCATGCGGGCGGCGCGGGGGCCTTTATTGCCCTGCTGTTTTCCCCGTCGCTGGTGGTGGCCTTGCTGCTGGTGTTCATCATTGCTGCCTATGTCTTTGTCGGCCTGCAGATCGGGCGGGCTCGCGCCACGGGCAAGCTGGTGGCGCGTTACGGACAGGGCCTGTCGCAGCGATTGGCCGAGATGCTGGCGCAGCGCGTGGAATCCATGCCCCGCGCCCACAAGGCCATGCACAAAACGGCTGACCTGCTGACCATGAGTGCGGCCATGGAGCACCTGAAACCATGGATTGGCGACGGCCGCGCCGTGCAGTGGGTGGTGCGCACCGTGCTCAACCGTCTGCCGCTTTCTGACTTGATGGACGAATGGGGCCAGACACGTGCCGAGTGGGGCAGCGAGGCCAGCAAGGGTGACCCGGCGCTGCGCGCCTTTCTGGGTGACAAGGTACACGGATTGCTGCAAGACATGGCCGAGCCACCGTGGACACTGCTGTGGATTTTGATGGCGGTACACGCCGTGGTGCTGGGCGTGGGTATCTGGCTGACGTCATGACAGCCCTATTGGAAGCACTCCTGATTCAATAGCTGTTGGTCCAATAATATCAAGCGCTTAGTGCGTTTTTGAGCCTTGGAGATGCTCTTATTGATGGCGCGTCGCCCACCAGCAGATCAGCGACCCCAGCGTCACCAGTGCCACGCCCTGCCAAAAGCTCCAGCCGGGCAGCACTTGCAGCAAAAGGCTGGCGGTAAGTGCCGATAACACGGGCGTGAAATACGAGGCCGCAGCCAACACAGCCAGCTTGCCGTGTTGAATGCCATGCTCCCAGCAGCTGTAACCCAGCGCCGTCAGCGCGCCAGCCATGAAAAGCTGCACGGCAGTGGGCCATGACCATTGCATGTCGGCTGGGGCATCTAACTTGAACCACTGCAGCCAAAGGACGATAGCGGTCGCCGTGACAAACAAACCTACCGCGTTAAAGCCTGCGCCGTAGCGGCGGGCCAGCAGTGAATAAGTGGGCCAGAGCAGGGCTGCGGCAAAGGCCATGCCGTAGGCCAGCGGGTTGCTTTCGACATGGCTCCAGAGCGTAAACATGCTAAAGCTGTCGCCTCCCAAGACACGCGCCAGCCCCCACAGGCAAATCAGCAAGCCGGGCCACAACCACCAGCGTGCCAATTGCTGGCGGCAGAGCACGGCTAAAGCGATGGTGAGGCTGGGCCAGAGGTAGTTGATGAGGCCGATCTCCATGGCTTGCTCGCGGTCGTTAGCGAGGCCTACGGCAACGGAGAGAAAGATTTCATAAATCACAAACAGCGCGCCACAGGCCCAGAGGTAGGCCGGGTGCATTTCGCGCCAACGGGCCACTTCGCGCCAGCCTTTGCGCCCGCGTGCCACGGCAATGCAGATGGCTGCCGTGGTGTAAAGCGCAGCCGCCCCGCCCACAGCGCCCAGCGGCTCGGCCACGGCGCGCATCAGGCCTATGGTGCAACTCCAGCAAAGCACGGCCAGCAGGCCGATAGCGGTGGCTTTTTGGGTGGAGTCATTCATGCCCGGATACTCCTGAAAAAGGAGCAATAAGTGATTGATTGATATGGACTGCGCTGGCTTTTTGCATAAATTTATTGGCTGGGGAGTACTAGGTCTGTTGAGATTTGCTCGGAGTCGCGAAGGAGGCAGGCCGGTTGCCAATCTAGGCGTGCGACGCAGTGCGGGTGCTATCCCGCACAAGGAGAACAACAAAGAGTGGCGGCCGGCCTGCCTCCTTCCCTTCGGGTTGAGGCGGCAAGGGGCTGTCTGCGGCGTTGCCCACCTTTGCAAGGCATGAGCCTTGCTGCAGGCGTGCGCCTTGCATCCAACCCCTTGCCGCCTCAACGCGATCTTCGATCAATTCTCAACAGACCCTACGCCACCTCTGCAAGATGGATGCCAGAGTGTAGAAGCTCGGTTGCTTTTTGAATGCATAAAAAACGGCCCGAAGGGCCGTCGTATGGGTGTGAGCAGCGCTTACAGGCCCAACATGATCTGCAGGTTTTGCACCGCAGCGCCGCTGGCGCCCTTGCCTAGATTGTCTAGGCGGGCGATCAGCACCGCTTGGCGGTGTTCTTCATTGGCGAACACGCGCAGCTCTAGGTTGTTGGTGTTGGCCAAGGTGTCGGCTGCCAGTTTGTTGTCGTCTGTGGGCGGCAGCACGCTGACCCAGTTGGCGCTTGTGTTGGTTGCCGCGTAGTGGCTGGCCAGCGCGTCGTGCAGATCGGAAGCTTTGGGCGTGCCGGGCAGCAGGTCTAGATGCAGGGGCAGTTGCACCAACATGCCTTGGGCAAAGTTGCTGACTGCGGGGATGAACACGGGGCGGCGTGTCATGCCTGTGTAGTGCAGGATCTCGGGGATGTGCTTGTGCGACAGGCCCAAAGCATAGGCTTCGTAAGGGGCGGCAGTGCCCGCTTCATAGGCTTCCATCATGGGGCGGCCGCCGCCGCTGTAGCCCGAGACGGATGGCAGGCTGACAGGGTAGTCAGCAGGCATCAGGCCTGCGGCGACCAGTGGCGCCAGCAGGGCGATAGCGCCCGTGGCGTAGCAGCCGGGGTTGCTCACGCGGGTGGCGTTTTTCACGGCTTCGAGCTGGCCTGCGCGCAGCTCGGGGAAGCCATAGACCCAGTCGGGGGCAACGCGGTGGGCGGTCGATGCATCAATGATCTTGATGGCGCGGCCGGTCTCTGCGGTGATGGCATCCACCATGGCGGTGGTTTCGCGGGCTGCATCGTCGTGCAGGCACAGAATGACCAGATCAACGCCTGCAATCAGGGCGCGTTTGGCGGCAGGGTCTTTGCGCAGTGCGGGATCGATGCTGACCAGCTCAACACCTGCGAAATCAACCAGACGATCACGGATTTGCAGACCTGTGGTTCCTGCTTCACCGTCGATAAAGACTTTTGCCATTGCATTTTCTCCTGCACCGGCGCGCGCATTTTTTGGGTTGATGCCGCTGCCTGCGGCCCCATTGCCGCTTTACTGGCGGTGATTGTCCTTGAAACTGGGGTGGGGTGCGCGTTGCCTGTGTTTTAGGCAAATTTCCCACAAATTTGCCGCAAATCCCTCGCAAATTTTCCAGTTGAGGTAACGGCGGATATGGCTGGTTTTAAGAATTTCTTGTGAGCTACGGCCTAGGGTTTACGCGAGATATGTTTTCTATAAGACATAAGAACGTTGCGCTTGAGAAAATTATCGTGCATGCACTATTTTTTCAATAAATTCAAGGTATTGCAGCAATTCACAGAACGCAAGAAAGTTGCATGAAATTGTGGATTTTGCGCATATGAGGGGGTCGTTTTGCGCGATGCAACATGGTACATTCCCTCTCGCCATGTCATAAGAACCCGATGGCCAGGCTTTTCCAAGCCTGCGACAAGCGGGTATTTCCCCTCAGTTCAGAGAGACAAAGTCATGAAGATTCATGAATACCAAGGCAAGGAAATCTTGCGCCAGTTTGGTGTGCCCGTTCCTCGCGGCATTCCAGCATTCACAGTTCAAGAAGCTGTTGAAGCAGCCCAGAAGCTGGGCGGCCCAGTTTGGGTCGTTAAGGCTCAAATTCACGCGGGTGGCCGCGGTAAGGGCGGCGGCGTAAAGGTTGCCAAGACTGTTGATGATGTGCAAAAGCTGTCCGAGCAAATTCTCGGCATGCAGCTTGTGACGCACCAAACTGGTCCTGAAGGCCAGAAGGTTCGCCGCCTGTACATCGAAGATGGCGCCGACATCAAGAACGAACTGTATGTGTCCCTGGTTACTGACCGCGCCACACAGAAGGTTGCCCTGATCGCTTCTAGCGAAGGTGGCATGGACATCGAAGAAGTGGCTCACTCCACTCCTGAGAAGATCATCACCGAGATGATTGACCCGCTGACCGGCATCACCGAAGCGCAATCGCGCAAAGTGGCTGCTGCCATCGGTCTAGAAGGCAAGTCCATCGACCAAGCCGTAGACATCTTCGCCAAGATCTACAAGTGCTACATGGAAACCGATGCGTCGCTGGTGGAAATCAACCCGCTGAACTGCAACTCCAATGGCGACCTGATGGCGCTGGATGCAAAGTTCAACTTTGACCCCAACGCTCTGTTCCGTCACCCAGAAATCGTGGCTTACCGCGATCTGGACGAAGAAGACGCTGCAGAAGTGGAAGCTTCCAAGTTCGATCTGGCCTACATCTCGCTGGACGGCAACATTGGTTGCTTGGTGAACGGCGCTGGCTTGGCCATGGCCACCATGGACACCATCAAGCTGTATGGCGGCGAGCCAGCCAACTTCTTGGACGTGGGCGGCGGCGCTACTGCTGAGAAGGTCACTGAAGCTTTCAAGATCATGCTGAAGAACCCTGAAGTCAAGGGCATCATGGTCAACATCTTCGGCGGCATCATGAAGTGCGACACCATCGCCAACGGCGTGGTTACCGCTTGCAAGGCCGTGAACCTGAGCGTGCCTCTGGTTGTGCGCATGAAGGGCACCAACGAACAGCTGGGCAAGCAAATTCTGGCTGACTCCGGTCTGCCCATCATTGCTGCTGACAGCATGGCTGAAGCGGCTGAAAAAATCGTCGCTGCCGTTAAGTAATACGCCCCGGAGATACACATATGTCGATCTTTATCAATAAAGACACCAAAGTCATCACCCAGGGTATTACTGGCAAGACTGGTCAATTCCACACTGAAAAGTGCCAGGAATACGCAAACGGCAAGAACTGCTTCGTCGCAGGCGTGAACCCTAAGAAGGCTGGCGAAAAGATTTTCGACATCCCAATTTTTGGCTCCGTCAAAGACGCTGCAAAAGACACTGGCGCTACTGTGTCCGTGATCTATGTGCCACCCGCTGGTGCGGCTGCTGCGATCTGGGAAGCTGTTGAAGCCGATCTGGATCTGGCCATCTGCATTACCGAAGGCATCCCAGTGCGTGACATGCTTGAGCTGCGCAACAAAATGCGCGCCAAGGAAGCTGCTGGCGGCAAGAAGACTCTGCTGCTGGGCCCTAACTGCCCCGGCCTGATCACGCCTGACGAAATCAAGATCGGCATCATGCCCGGCCACATCCACAAGAAGGGTCGTATCGGCGTGGTTTCGCGCTCCGGTACCCTGACTTATGAAGCCGTGGCTCAGCTGACCGAACTGGGCATTGGCCAGTCGTCTGCCGTCGGTATTGGTGGCGACCCCATCAACGGCCTGAAGCACATCGACGTGATGCGCGCTTTCAACGACGATCCCGACACCGATGCCGTGATCATGATCGGTGAAATCGGCGGCCCCGATGAAGCTGAAGCTGCTCTGTGGTGCAAGGCCAATATGAAGAAGCCTGTTGTGGGCTTTATCGCTGGCGTGACTGCTCCTCCCGGCAAGCGCATGGGCCACGCAGGTGCCCTGATCTCCGGCGGTGCTGACACTGCGGATGCCAAGCTGGCCATCATGGAAGAGTGCGGTTTCACCATCACTCGCAACCCATCCGAAATGGGTCGCCTGCTGCAAGGTTTGCTGAAGAAGTAAGCAGCTGTGCAGCGTTCGTAATGCTGCGCTGCATTTACGCAGTATTACGAACTGGCAACAGGGGTTTTATGCTCCTAAACTGCCTCCACTCTTAAAAGAAAGCGCCGCCTTATGCGGCGTTTTCATATTCATAACAGTGGAGTCAACAATGGAAATGCTCAATAGCGCCGAATTTTGGATCGGCTTGGTGAAGATCGTCTGGATCAACATCATTCTCTCTGGCGATAACGCCGTCGTGATTGCGCTCGCCGCACGCTCACTCCCCCCTGAACAGCAGAAAAAAGCCATCATGTTGGGCTCTGGCGCCGCCGTGGTGCTGCGCATTGTGCTCACGGTGGTGGCAGCCAAGTTGCTTGAGCTTTCTTTCCTGCAAGTACTGGGCGGTTGCCTGCTGCTGTGGATTGGTTATCAGCTGCTGACCGGTGAAGAAGACGGCGAGAGCGAATCCAAGGGCAATGGCTCGATGCTGGCGGCCATCCGCACCATCTTGATCGCCGATTTGGTGATGAGTTTGGACAACGTAATCGCAGTGGCTGCGACTGCCCAGGGCAATATGGTGTTGCTGATCTTGGGCTTGGCCATCTCTATCCCGCTGGTGATTTTTGGCTCGACCTTGATGATTAAGTTGATGGATCGCTTCCCCATCATCATCACGCTGGGTGCGGCGCTGATTGGCTGGGTCGGTGGTGAAACCATCGTCAACGACAACTTGCTGCAGGGCGTCGCCATGGCTCACCCTTGGCTACATTACGTGGCGGCTGCTGCAGGTGCCGTGCTGGTAGTGGGTGTGGGTAAATTCATGCAGGCACGCAGTGCCCAGCAAAAGGCGGTTTAAGAGTTCTGCCGCCTTGGGCTGATACAAGCGCACTGTGTTCATCCAGTGCGCTTTTGTTTTGATAGCTACCATTCATTGATTTGATTGGACTTAAGCCGGATATGGCTTGAAAATTTTGATTCGAGACCCGATTCAAGACCCACAGCAGGGCTTGGCATGGGCGAGCCACTAAAATCATCCCTCATGACTTTTCTCGACATGCTGCGCGACGCGTCCACGCGCAATGACTCCATGCTTTGCGTGGGTCTGGACCCTGAACCCAGCCGCTTTCCTGGCGCAATGAAGGGCGATGCGTCCAAGATTTACGACTTCTGCGCAGCCATCGTCGATGCCACCCATGATCTGGTCAACAGCTTCAAGCCTCAGATCGCTTACTTCGCGGCTCACCGCGCGGAAGATCAGCTGGAAAAGCTGATGGAACACATGCGCCGCGTAGCGCCCCATGTGCCCGTGATTTTGGATGCCAAGCGCGGCGACATTGGCTCCACTGCTGAGCAGTACGCCAAAGAAGCGTTTGAGCGCTACGGCGCAGATGCGGTGACGCTCTCGCCCTTTATGGGCTTTGACTCCATCACGCCTTACCTCAAGTACGAAGGCAAGGGCGCTTTCTTGCTGTGCCGCACCTCCAACCCCGGTGGCGACGATCTGCAAGCGCAGCGCTTGGCCGATGTGCCCGGCAACCCCCATATGTTTGAGCATGTGGCCAAGCTGGCGCAAGGCCCGTGGAACACCAATGGCCAGCTGGGCTTGGTGGTGGGCGCAACCCGCCCTAACGAGATCGAGCGCGTGCGCGCTGTGGCACCCACCATGCCTTTGCTGATCCCCGGCGTGGGCGCGCAGGGCGGTGATGCCGTGGCTACGGTGAAGGCTGCCAGCATTGGAGGCGGCCCCATCATCATCAACTCTTCTCGCGCCATTTTGTACGCGGGTCAGGGTGATGACTTTGCCAAGGCTGCGCGCGAAGCCGCTATTGCCACCCGCGCCACGCTGCAAGCTGCAGCTCGCGGCTAAGTTAGGCAGGCTCTGGCCATGCAAAGCAAGTGGCTAGAGGACTTTTTGCTCCTAGCTCAGGAGCGCAGCTTTACCCGTGCGGCAGAGCTGCGCCATGTCACCCACCCCGCCTTTGGTCGCCGCATTCGCGCGTTGGAGGAGTGGGCGGGTACGCCGCTGATTGAGTCGGGCGGCGGACCAGTGCGCCTGACCCCCGCAGGCGAGGCCTTTCGCGACACGGCCGAGCAAATGGTGCGCACACTGGCGCAGTCGCATGACGAGCTGCAGGCCGTGGCGGGGCGTCAAGCCCATATCATCACCCTCGCCACAGGCCGCACGCTGGCGCGCACCATCGTGGCCGATTGGCTCTCGCGCTATGGCGCGGTGCTGAAAGAGGCTGAGCTGCGCATCGTCACCCGCACCTTAGATGAAACCGTGCACATGCTGCAGCGCGGCGAGATCAGCTTTTCTTTGCTCTATCACCACGCCGCGATTGCCGTGCGGCTGGATGGACGCCAGTTCAGCTACCTCACCGTGATGAGCGACAAGCTGGTGCCCGTGGCGCGGGCGGATGTGCAAGGCAGGCCACTGTTTTCGCTGGAGCAAGCGCAGCAGCCGGGAGCCAGTGCCGTGCCGTATCTGGCCTTTTCACACAGCATGGCGCTGGGGCGCTTGGTGGAAGATCACTTGGCCAGCAACCCCTTGCTGCCAAAGCTGCGCCGCTGCATTGACTGTGACTCGGCCGATGCCAATTACGAGTATGTGCTCAAGGGGCTGGGCGTATCGTGGCTGCCTTGGTCCATGGTGCAGCGCGATTGCGACAGCGGCCTGCTGGCGTTGGCAGGCGACAGCAGCTTGAATGTGCATTTCGATGTACGCCTGTACCGACCCAAACGCCGTTTAAGTGCCGCGGCTGAGCAGTTGTGGGCTGATATTACGGATTGATGAATAAGTAATCACTTACAAAATTTATCAATCAGGCGCTAAAAACCTGAAAACAACAGCTTCTTAATGCGAAATAAAGGGCGTTAGACCGCTCAGTACGCTATGAAAACTGCATATGTGCTGAAATGGCACGAAGATGTGCTCTATCGGCACTGAAGGGGTTTTTCTGTATTCGGACAATGCATCTCATACAGATTCGGAATAGCTCCATGCAAAACACCCATACTCTTCGCCGTACCGTCGTGGCCGCAGGCCTGCTGATGGCCGCTGCTGTTGCAGCCCCTGCCTTTGCTGCTGATAACTATCCCAGCAAGGCCATCACCATGGTCATTGGCTACCCCGCAGGCGGCAGCACTGACTTGGTGGGCCGTTTGGTGGCCGATGGTTTGGCCAAGAAGCTGGGCCAGCCTGTGGTGGTGGAGAACTTGGGCGGCGCTGGTGGCGTGATTGGTGCACAAAAGGTGTCCAAGGCCGCTGCAGACGGCTACACCATCATGGTGGGCGCTAATAACGAGCTGGCCATTGCCAAGCTCATCAACAAGGCCGTGAAGTACAGCATTGGTGACTTCACACCCATCGGCATGGTGGGCTCGCAGCCCATGGTGCTGGTCGCATCGCACAAGGCTGGCGTGAAGACCGCTGCCGAGTTTGTGAGCTTGGTGAGCAAGAGCCCTGACCAGTACAGCTACGGCAGCTCCGGCGTGGGCACCGCGCTGCACTTGTCGGGTGAGCTGATTCAAGAGCAGGGCAAGCTGCAGATGACCCACATCCCCTACAAGGGCGTGGCGCCACTGACCACCGACTTGGTGGGTAACAACATCGAATTCGGCATGTTTGTGCTGTCCTCCGCTCTGCCCCAAATCAAGGCTGGCAAGATCGTGGCACTGGGTACCACCGAAGCCAAGCGCTCGTCCATCACGCCTGATATTCCTGCCCTGTCTGAGCTGCCCCAGTTCAAGAACGTGGACCTGAACAGCTGGTTCGCCATGATGGCCCCCAAGGGCCTGCCCGCACCCATCGCGGCGCAGCTGAAGAAGGCGCTTGATGAAGTGATGGCTTCGCCTGAGTTCCGCAAGAAGATGGAAGAAACTGGCAACGTGGTGGCCAACCCCAAGACGGATGCTGGCAAGTACATCAACGCCGAAATCGCGAAGTACACCAAGATTGTTCAGTACGCGAAGATTGAGGACTGATTTGGGCGGGCCCAACTTTGGGCTTTGCTGAATTTTTAAGCGGCTTGTGCCTTGGGTGCAGGCCGCTTTTTTGATAGCTGATAGTCCTTTATTTAATTGGACTTGCGGCTTGTTTGTGCCTCAATTTTATTTGACAGACAGGAGCCGGGCTTCGTCCCGATAGCTAAAGAGCTTGGCCTGCTGCCCGCTGTATTTGAGCTGACCAACGACTGCAGCCGAGCCGGAGTGGAAATCTAAACTACTAACTCGTCGCTTTCTTCTTGTCTCGTAGACTGCGTTGCGTTTCTCGCTGTGTCGGTGACTGGACGTACTGAACCGTTCTAACCGGCGACATATCCCAGTTCTTCGGAACTAATGGAATATTCTTGCAAGTTCGGTGTCCTAGCGGCACGAAACCAAGTTGAAGAAAGGCAAGCTCTCCCAGCGTTGCTGCTGCACTTGCGTGGATTTCATCGATGCTCTTTGCCGTCTTCACACCATCTAACCCATGCGTCAGAAGTAGTGCAACTTGAGACTTCCATTCTTCGTCGCAAATCTTTACGGTCGCCTCAACTGAGACCCTAATCGCACCTAGTAGCTTGCTGTAGTTTTCTCTCCAAGCGGCGAGCGATCCAAAATCTTTTACACGAACAAATGCGTCGCGTCCAAGTACCGTCTCAAAGAGTGCCTTTGATGCGTAGTACTGCGAAAGATTTGAGCGTATTTCGGACATGTAAAACCTAACGAAATCTAGATGACAGGCAAACACGCATGTCGTTCATTGAAGAATGAATCTATCCGTAAGTGATGAAAGTGAGCAATTGCAAGCTTGCTATGAGTAGACAAAGACCAATGATGGAATGACTGCTTCTGGCCGACCTCGGTCTTTGGGCTACGTTTCTTGCGCAAGCGAGAAATATGAGTCACCTGCTGGGCTGAGAGCGGGCATCTGGTCGCTGGCGGTGATATGCATCTAATTTGATAGCTCTATGTCCAATCAATACCTTGATTAGGAGCGGCTTGGACTGATATTTTTGCCGCATGCCTGATTAACGGACAGGAGCCGGGTTTCGCCCCGGCGGGCAACCTACTTTCTGCTGCCAGAAAGTAGGCAAAGAGCTGCACCCCTACTGCCCACGACCCCTTCGCTGCGCTACGGGGCAACCTGCGCCGTCAAGCTCTTGGGGCTGTGCGGCCCAACTCACTGCGTGCCTACGGCACTTCGTTCAAACAAACGGCCGCAAGTCAGATGACGATGCAGTTGCACTCTGCGGTGCAACTGCCAGCCCCAAGAACTTACCGTCACAGGCGTGGGCACAAGGGGTGAGATACCGAATGCGGGATAGCTTCTTTATCAAATTGATAGCGGCAACCCATTTCAGCACCTTGACTAGAGACTGATTTCGTCACAAATCAGGCAGGCTGCCCGTATCCGCTCCCAACCCCCTTGTGTCTGCGCCTGCGGCACGCGGTTCAGGCTGTGGGCAACGCTGCCGCAGGACAGCGTTGCTTCGTGCTCTGACTTGCCGCCGTTTGTCTGAGCGAAGCGGCAAAGCCGCGCAGCGAGTTGGGCGGCACCGCAGACTGAAGCGTGTGACGTAGGTTTGCCCGTAGAGAAGTGAAACGTAGCGTAGGGACGCAGACAGCAGGGGCGCATTCTTTGGGTTACGTTTCTTGTGCGAGCAAGAAAGGTAACTCGCCTGCCGGGGCGAGACCCGGCCTCTGTCGCTGGTACAGCTAAAGATTGCTGGCACAGCAGAAAAACTCAAAATCAATAGCTGCCAACGCTTGATACACAAGCGCAGAAAGCCAAAAATCACCCCCGCTGGCAACGCGCAGGCGAAACCGCCTCCACACTCACCGCCTGAGCAGCCAGCGTCCCATCAAGCACCTCGCCCAATAACAAATTGCGCGCCAACAAGCTATAGCCCGCTGCACTCTGAATGCCATAGCCGCCCTGCGCCGCCACCCAGAAAAATCCCGCCACAGGCGTGGGCGATGCGTCCCAGCCGATCACCAGCTCGCCGTCTTCCACAAACGAGCGCAGCCCAGCCCAGGTGTGCGATGGGCGGCGGATTTGCAGCGTGGTTGCTTCTTCGATGTGATAAATGCCGGTAGCAATGTCCAGCTCCTCGGGCACCACATCGTGGGGCGCTACGGGGTCGGCATTGGCGGGCGAGCCCAGTAGCTGGCCCGCATCGGGCTTTATGTACCAGTTTTCATCGGCGCTGATGATGGCGGGCCAGTGCGCTGCGTCCATGCCTTCGGGGGCGGGGAAGGTGAAGGCGCTGCGGCGTTTGGGGACGATGCCAATGGGGGCGGCACCGGCCATGGCGGCCAGCACGTCCGCCCATGCGCCAGCGGCGTTGATGATAGTTTTGGCCTGAATGCTGCGGCCTTGCGGCAAGGTGATGTGCCAGAGGTCGTTGCTGCGGGTAATGCCTTGCACTTCGGCGTTGCACCACAGCTCGCCGCCGCGCTGGCGCAGGCCGCGGATGTAGCCTTGGTGCAGGCCGTGCACGTCAATGTCGCGTGCGCCGTTGTCCAGAAAACCGTCTACCAGCACGTCGGTGTTGAGCACGGGCACCAGCGCTTTGAGCTGCTCGGCGTTCAGGCGCTGCGCCTCGGGAGAGTGGATGACCGCTTCGGCATAGGCCGCATCGACCAGCTCTTTTTGCTCGCTCATTCCCACGTACAACACGCCGCGTGGCGTGAGGATGGGCGCTTCGGTAAAACCAGTGGGTGGCGCATCGTAGAAGGCGCGGCTGGCGCGGGTCAGGGCTTGAACTTGCGCGGGGCCGTAGTGCTCTTCAAACAGTGCAGCTGAGCGGCCGGTGGTGTGATAGCCGGGCTGGGATTCGCGCTCTAGCACCAGCACAGAAGGGGGAGTGCCGGAGGTCGCATCGTCGCCCGACTGAACCAGTTGCCAGGCGGTAGAGGTGCCGGCCATGCCTGCACCGACGATGACGAAATCCCAGACAGCATGCGGTGTGCGAGCGAGGTTAGCGAGGGGAGAGTGGTTGGCGGTATCCATGGCATGCATGGTACTGTCTGCAAAACACCATGAAAGGCCTGCTTGTGATGACTTGCTCACCATTTCGCCGTCTGAGGCTTGCAGCGCTGACGGGCTGCAGTCTGCTGGCGCTGGCCGCCTGTGCGCAAAGCACTGCTCCCCGGCAGGAGGTGCTGGCGACGGGTATTGCCAATGGCTGGGCCATTGCCCCGCTGCCCGACCAGCGCTTTGTGCTGAGCGAACGTGCAGGCAAGCTCTGGCTGCTGGATGGCAAGGGGCAAAAGCAGTCTGAGTTGAGCGGCGTGCCGACCGTAGACTTTGGCGGGCAGGGCGGTTTGCTGGATGTGGTGGCCGACAGCCAGTTTGCCAGCAACCGTCGCATCTACTTTTGCTATGCCGAGCCCGGCAGCGACAAAACGGGTGACAAGGATATGAACAGCACGGCGCTGGGTACGGCCCGCATTGCTCGTGATGAGCGCAGTCTGGAAGACGTGAAAGTGCTGTTCAGCCAGCGCCCCAAGGTCAAAAGCAGCGCTCACTTTGGTTGCCGCATTGCCCAGGCGCGTGATGGCACGCTGTTCCTGAGTCTGGGCGACCGCTTTTCGCGCCGAAGCGATGCGCAGACGCTGGATAACCACCACGGCAAGCTCATCCGTATTGCCAAGGACGGTACTGTGCCCGCAGACAACCCGTATGCGGATCGCAAAGACGCTTTGCCAGAGATCTACAGCTATGGCCACCGCAACAGCCAAGGCCTGACCATTGCGCCTGATGGCAAGCTGTGGCTGCATGAGCATGGCCCGCAGGGCGGCGATGAGATCAACCTGCCGCAGCCCGGCAAAAACTACGGTTGGCCGGTGATTACCTATGGTGAGGAATACGGCGGCGGCAAGATTGGCGAGGGCACGCAAAAGGCTGGCATGGAGCAGCCGCTGCACTACTGGGTGCCCAGCATTGCGCCGTCTGGCATGGCCTTTGTGAGCGGCGAGCGCTATGGCGCGAGCTGGAAGGGCAATCTGCTGATTGGCGCGCTCAAGGGGCGCCACCTTGCGCGGCTGGAGATCAAGGACGGCAAAGTGCTGGCCGAGCACAAGCTCTACGCCCAGACGGGCGACCGCATTCGGGATGTACGCCAAGGCGCAGATGGGCTGATTTATCTGCTGACGGATGGCCCGGACGGCAAGCTGATTCGTCTGCAGCCTTAAAAACCACTTCGAATTTGATAGCTGCTAGCGCTTGATGTATAAGCGCTAGCAGCTATTTTTATTCAAATCAGCGTTTCTTCAGATAAGGCTTGAGATAGCGCCCCGTCACGCTGGCGGGGTTGGCCGCCACCTCTTCGGGCGTGCCCACTGCCACCACTTGGCCGCCGCCCGAGCCGCCTTCGGGGCCCATGTCGATGAGCCAGTCTGCGGTCTTGATGACGTCAAGGTTGTGCTCGATGACGACGATGGTGTTGCCCGCATCGCGCAGCTGGTGCAGCACTTTCAAAAGCAGAGCAATG
This sequence comes from Comamonas sp. Y33R10-2, assembly GCF_019355935.1. Classification (NCBI taxonomy): domain Bacteria; kingdom Pseudomonadati; phylum Pseudomonadota; class Betaproteobacteria; order Burkholderiales; family Comamonadaceae; genus Comamonas; species Comamonas sp. Y33R10-2. The sequence continues at coordinate 2,599,927 of NZ_CP079925.1, read as the reverse complement.
TCGGCAAAGTGCAGGCCGGTGGTGGGCTCATCCAAGATGTAAAGCGTGCGGCCGGTGTCGCGCTTGCTCAGCTCTTGTGCCAGCTTCACACGCTGGGCTTCGCCGCCCGACAGCGTGGTCGCGCTTTGGCCAAGGCGGATATAGCTCAGGCCCACATCCAGCAGGGTTTGCAGCTTGCGGGCGATGCTGGGCACGTCTTTGAAGAAGGCGTGAGCGTCTTCCACCGTCATGTCCAGAACCTGCGAGATGTTCTTGCCCTTCCACAGCACTTCCAGCGTTTCGCGGTTGTAGCGCTTGCCGTGGCAGATGTCGCAGGGCACGTACACGTCGGGCAGAAAGTGCATTTCCACCTTCACCACGCCGTCGCCCTGACAGGCTTCGCAGCGCCCGCCAGAGACGTTGAAGGAAAAGCGCCCCGGCCCATAGCCACGCTCTTTGGCGGTGGTGGTTTCGGTCATCAGCTCACGAATGGGCGTGAACAGGCCGGTATAGGTGGCGGGGTTGCTGCGCGGTGTGCGGCCGATGGGGGACTGGTCGACGTTGATGATCTTGTCGAAGTACTCCACGCCGATGATGTCGTCATGCGCTGCAGGCTCGGTGCCTGCGCGGTGCACTTGGCGGGCGACTTCGGCATACAGCGTGTCGTTGACCAAGGTGGATTTACCCGAGCCAGAAACGCCGGTCACGCAGGTGAACAGGCCCACGGGAAAGTCTGCCGACACGCTTTTCAGGTTGTGGCCGCGTGCGCCTTCAATGCGTATAGCTTGCAGGTCGCCGGCCGCTGCATCTTTGCGGGCACGTTTGTGCGCTGCCGTGGTGGGGAACTTCGATGTGCTCTTGGCTTGCTCCTCATCAGCGGCTTTGCTGACCACGGGCAACCAAGGCGTGCGGTGCTTGGGCACAGGAATGCTTTGCGCGCCGCTTAAATAGCGGCCGGTGGGCGAGTCTGGGTTGGCCTTGACCTCGTCATACGTGCCCTGCGCCATGATGCGCCCGCCATGCACACCCGCGCCGGGGCCCATGTCGATGACTTGGTCTGCGGCGCGCATCATGTCTTCATCGTGCTCAACCACGATCACGCTGTTGCCGATGTCGCGCAGATGCTCCAGCGTAGAGATCAGCTTGTCGTTGTCGCGCTGGTGCAGGCCAATCGATGGCTCGTCCAGCACATACATCACGCCCGTCAGGCCCGAGCCGATTTGTGATGCCAAGCGAATGCGCTGGGCTTCGCCGCCCGAGAGCGTGTCTGCGCTGCGGTCAAGGCTCAGATAGGACAGGCCCACATCGTTGAGGAACAGCAGGCGCGAGGCGATCTCGCGCACGATCTTGCTGGCAATCTCGGCCTTGGCGCCGCTCATGTTCAGGTGCTTGAACCATTGCAGGCTATCGGCTAGCGTGGCGTGGCTGACTTCATAGATGGCGCGGGATTGCTCGCCTTCACCCACGCGCACAAAGCGTGCCTCACGGCGCAGGCGCGTGCCTTCGCATTCAGGGCATTTGCGGATGGTGCGCATCTTGGCCAGATCATCGCGCACCACGCTGGATTCGGTTTCGCGAAAGCGGCGTTTGATGTTGGGGATGATGCCTTCAAACGGGTGGCTCTTGATAAAGGCTTCGCCTTTGCGCTCGCCGCTCTCAAAAACATAGTTGAAAGCGATGACCTCGTCGCCTGAGCCCCAGAGGATGACGTTGCGCACGTTCTCAGGCAGCTCATCAAACGGGGTCTCGGTGCTTGCGCCGTAGTGCTTGGCCACGCTTTCGAGCATGGAGAAGTAGTAGTTGTTGCGCTTGTCCCAGCCCTTGATGGCACCGCTGGCCAAACTCAGGGTAGGGAAGGGCACGACGCGGTCTGGGTCAAAGTCTTCGCTGTTGCCCAGACCGTCGCAGGCGGGGCACGCGCCCATGGGCGAGTTGAAGGAGAAGATGCGCGGCTCCAGCTCAGCCAGAGAGTAGTCGCAGGCTGGGCAGGCAAATTTGGCGCTGAACAAATGTTCTTTGCCGCTGTCCATCTCTAGCGCCAGCACCCGGCCACCGGCGTCGTTGCCGCCAGCACGCAGGGCCGCTTCAAAGCTTTCGGCCAGGCGCTGTTTGATGTCTTCGCGCACTTTGACGCGGTCAATCACTACGTCAATGTTGTGGCGCTCGTTTTTTTCTAGCTTGGGCAGGGACTGGCTGTCGTAAATCTGCCCATCGATGCGAAAGCGCACATAGCCTTGGGCTTGCAGCTGCACAAACAGCTCGGCAAACTCGCCTTTTTTCTCGCGCGCCAAGGGGCCGAGGATCATCAGCTTGGTGTCTTCGGGCAGCTGCAGCACGCTGTCCACCATCTGGCTGATGGTTTGGGACTGCAGCGGCAGATTGTGGTCAGGGCAAAACGGCGTGCCGGCGCGGGCAAACAGCAGGCGCAGGTAGTCGTTGATCTCGGTGACCGTGCCCACGGTGGAGCGCGGGTTGTGGCTGGTGGCCTTTTGCTCGATGGAGATGGCGGGCGAGAGGCCTTCAATCAAATCGACATCGGGCTTATCGAGTCGCCCCAAAAACTGGCGTGCATAGGCCGAGAGGCTTTCTACATAGCGACGCTGGCCTTCTGCATACAAGGTGTCAAATGCGAGACTGGATTTGCCCGAGCCTGATAAACCCGTAATCACCACCAACTTGTTGCGGGGGATATCGAGGTCAATATTCTTGAGGTTGTGCGTGCGTGCGCCGCGAATGGCGATGCGTGTCTGCGCCAGCGAGCGGCCCAAATAAAGGCTGTCGTCAGCATCAGCAGTCTTAACAGAGGGCAAATCGGGCTTCACGGACACAGGCGCTCCAGGCGGGGGGAAACTCTCCATGATAGTCAGACGGGCCTGTTCATGACTAGATGATTCAGGTTCACGGACAATCTACAGTTCTATTCTTTCTCTTTGGCTTGGCTGTGACGTTGGCGTGAGCATAAGAATTCGACACTTGGCAAAATTTGAGCGTGAATAAAACGAATACATCTCCTCGTGTGCTTAGCGCGCTTGATGCGCCTAATGCGGACACGCAGGGCACGGACAAATCCTCGACCATCATGACTTCTCTGGAGCGCCGCTCAAGCGGTGCGCTGGCGTTGATCTTTGCGCTGCGCATGCTGGGTCTGTTTCTGGTGCTGCCGGTCTTTATGTTGGAAGCGCGAAAGTACCCCGGTGGTGATGACCCAGCCATGATCGGTTTGGCGATGGGGCTGTATGGGCTGACGCAAGCCGTGTTTCAGTTGCCCATTGGCTTGGCATCGGATCGCTTTGGTCGCAAGCGTGTCATCGTGGCGGGGTTGCTGGTTTTTGCTGCGGGCAGCCTGATTGCCGCCATGGCGGATTCGTTGACCGGCCTGATGGCTGGCCGCGCCATTCAGGGCGCAGGTGCGGTCTCCGCTGCGGTTACCGCACTGCTGGCCGATCAGACCCGTGACGGCGTGCGCACCAAGGCCATGGCCATGGTGGGCGGCAGCATCGGCCTGATGTTTGCGCTGGCGCTGGTGCTGGCACCGCTGCTCAATGCTTGGATGGGTTTGTCAGGCATTTTTGGCCTGACCTGTGCGCTGGCCATGGCCGGCATTGCCGTGGTGCTGTGGGTAGTGCCCCCCGAGCCCGAGAAACAAGCCAATGCGCACAAAGGCAAGTTCAGTGATTTGCTAGGCCATACCGACTTGCTGCGCCTGAGCTTTGGCGTGTTTATTCTGCACACCGTGCAAATGTCGATGTGGGTGGCAGTGCCCGCGATGCTGGTGCAGTCTGGCTTGGTGAAAGAGCAGCACTGGCATGTTTACCTGCCAGCGGTTCTGCTGTCCTTTGTCGCCATGGGCCTGCTCTTTTCTATGGAGCGCAAGGGCCAGCTGCGGACGGCTTTGCTAGGCTCTATCGGGCTGGTACTGCTGGTGCAAATAGGGCTGGGCATGTTGGCCTTTAGCGGCACGATTCCCACCATCTGGTGCATGGCACTGTTGATGTTTTTGTTCTTTTGCGGCTTTAACGCGCTAGAGGCGACCCAGCCCAGCTTGGTCTCGCGTATGGCGCCTGCGCCGCTGCGCGGTGCGGCTTTGGGCGCTTACAACACCTTGCAATCGCTGGGCCTGTTTGCCGGTGGCGCGATGGGCGGTGCCGTCGCTAAATGGGGCGGTGTGCCGGGCTTGTTTGCAGTGACGGCCGTGCTTATGCTGCTGTGGCTGGTGGTCAGCCTGCCGCTGCGCCCAGTGGGTCGCCACGGTTGATGGGGTTTGATCTGTTGGGCATGGCGGGTATAGGGTAATCCCGCGATCGTTGGCCAGCGCTTGGGGCAAAATGCGCACTCCATTGGCTTGGGACGAACCGTTCATTACCCAGGCCACTTTCTGAAAAGGTATCTCTATGGCATCCGTCAATAAAGTCATCATCGTCGGCAATCTGGGCAAGGATCCTGAAATCCGCACCTTCCCCAGCGGCGACCAAGTAGCCAACGTCACTATCGCCACCACAGACCGCTGGCGCGACAAGAACACCGGCGAAAACCGCGAAGCCACAGAATGGCACCGCGTGAATTTCACCGGCCGTTTGGCTGAAATCGCAGGTCAATACCTGCGCAAGGGCAGCCAAGTCTATGTGGAAGGCAGCCTGCGCACCCGCAAGTGGACTGATCAAGCCACTGGCCAAGAGCGCTACGCCACAGAAATCCGCGCTGACACTATGCAAATGCTCAGCAGCCGCCAAGGCGGTGGTCAGCAGCAAGGCCAAGGCGGCTACGGCAATGACGACGGCTATGGCGAAAGCAGCTACGAAGCGCCAGCCCGTCGCCCAGCCCCGGCTCCAGCTTCGGCCCCCATGCAGCAGCAACGCCCCGCACCGGCCCCTATGCAGCAGCGCGCAGCGCCTGCGCCCATGGCTCCACCTCCCCAGCGCGCTGCGTCGGGATTTGACGACATGGACGATGACATCCCGTTTTAAAAAGCACCTTTAGTCGCTTTTATTGATTCAAAGCCCACATCTCGAAAGAGATGTGGGCTTTTTACTTATTTGCATTGGCAGAAATATCCAGCCATGCCTGCGGCAGAAGAACTCTTGCATCAAAAGTGGATTGCTATTAATGCAGCCACATCACAAATCGTGATACCCCCATTCGTTTGAGCCTCTGCACTGGCAAGAAGACGCTCACTACAGTCGCGGTAAACACGATCCTGCCTGCGTTGACTTTTCTGATCACGGCTGATTCAGCGCTGCTGGCAGGACAACATTTCCCACGTTGACCCGCTGACCCGCCACTGGCCCCCGCCTGATGGCAGCCCATCATGAAAACTGAAGCCTTTGACACCGATGTACTCATCATCGGTGGTGGCAACGCCGCCCTGTGCGCCGCGCTCATGGCGCGCGAAGCGGGTGCCCGCGTGCTGCTGCTCGAATCCGCCCCGCGCGAGTGGCGCGGTGGTAACTCCGGCCACACCCGCAATCTGCGCTGCATGCACGATGCCCCGCAGGATGTGCTGACCGACGCTTATCCCGAAGAAGAGTACTGGCAGGATTTGCTGAAAGTCACCGGCGGTATCACCAACGAGCATCTGGCGCGCATGGTGATCCGCGCTTCCAGCACCTGCCGCAACTGGATGCGCAAGCACGGCGTGCACTTTCAGCCGCCGCTGTCGGGCGCACTGCATGTGGCGCGTACCAATGCGTTTTTCATGGGTGGGGGCAAGGCGCTGGTGAATGCCTATTTCCGCAGTGCCGAAAAGCTGGGCGTGGAAGTGCGCTACGAATCGCCGGTGGACAAGCTGGAGATTGAAAACGGCCAGTTCAAGGCAGCGTGGGTAAAAGGTCAGCGCATCACCGCCAAGAGCTGCGTGCTGGCCGCTGGCGGCTTTGAATCCAACCGCGAATGGCTGCGCGAGGCTTGGGGGCAGAACGAGCGCGGTGAGTGGCCTGCGGATAACTTTCTCATCCGCGGCACGGCCTTCAACAAGGGCGTACTTCTCAAGCACATGCTGGACGAGCACAACGTCGATCGCATTGGCGACCCCACGCAGGCGCACATGGTGGCCATTGATGCGCGCGCGCCGTTGTATGACGGTGGCATCTGCACCCGTATCGACTGCGTGTCGCTGGGTGTGGTGGTCAACCGCGATGCCCAGCGCTTCTATGACGAGGGCGAAGACTTCTGGCCCAAGCGCTATGCGATTTGGGGCCGACTGGTGGCGCAGCAGCCCGGCCAGATTGCTTATTCGATCATCGACAGCAAGGCGATTGGCCGCTTTATGCCGCCGGTGTTCCCCGGCGTGAAAGCCGACAGCCTGCCCGAACTGGCGCAAAAGCTGGGTCTGGACGTGGACACGTTCATGCAGACCCTGAACGCCTACAACGCCAACTGCAAGGTGGGCCACTTTGACCACACCGCGCTGGATGATTGCCACACCGAAGGCGTGACCCCTGCCAAGACGCACTGGGCGCGCCCCATCGATACCGGCCCGTTCTACGGCTATGCGCTGCGCCCCGGTGTGACCTTTACCTATCTGGGTCTGAAGGTGGACGACACCTCGGCCGTGCGCTTTAACGATCAACCCAGCCAGAACCTGTTTGTGGCTGGCGAAATGATGGCCGGCAATGTGCTGGGCAAGGGCTACACCGCCGGTGTGGGCATGTCGATTGGAACCGCCTTTGGCCGCATTGCTGGCCGTAACGCCGCGCTGGCTGCGGCTGGCAAGCCTGCCGTACACGGCGCTGTGAAAGATGAGGTCTAAATCATGAGCATCCAATCCCTGCAAGATTTGGGCAAGGAAGCCCAGACGCTGGCCACCGGCAGAGTCATTCCTATCATCCCCGCACCTACGGAAACTGCGGCTGAAGGGGAAGTTGCCCGCCAGCTGCAAATTTGCAATGCCTGCCGCTATTGCGAAGGCTTTTGCGCCGTGTTCCCGGCCATGACGCGCCGTTTGGAATTTGGCAAGGCTGATGTGCATTACCTGGCCAACCTGTGCCACAACTGCGGCGCTTGTTTGCACGCCTGCCAGTACGCACCGCCGCATGAATTTGCCATCAACATCCCTCAGGCCATGGCCGAGGTGCGTGGCCAGACTTATGCCGACTACGCCTGGCCGCCTGCATTGGGCAAGCTGTACCAAAAGAATGGTTTGACATTGTCTTTGGCACTGGTTGCCGGGCTGTCTATCTTTTTGACGCTGGCCGTGGTTGCGCAAGGCGGTGTTGGCCAGTTGTGGAACCACAACTTGGGCAACAACTTCTACAACCTGTTCCCCCACAATCTGCTGGTCAGCATCTTTGCACCTGTATTTCTGTTCGTGGTGTTTGCGCTGTTCATGGGCGTGCGCCGCTTTTGGAAGGACGTGAAGCCTGTCACCAGCAATGTGGATGTCAGCGCCCCAGCGGCCGCTGAAGCCACGCAAGATGTGCTGCGCTTGAAGTACTTAGATGGCGGCCATGGTGATGGTTGCCACAACGAAGACGACGCCTACACCTTGAAGCGCCGACGCTTTCACCACCTGACGTTCTACGGCTTCTTGCTGTGCTTTGCGGCAACGGCTCTGGCCACGGTCTACCACTACGTCTTCAACCTGCCTGCGCCTTATGAGTTGTCCAGCCTGCCCAAGATTTTGGGCGCTGTGGGTGGTGTGAGCATGATGGTCGGTACGGCTGGCCTGTGGCACCTGAACCGTACTCGCCACCCCATGCATGGCGACGCCAAGCAAAAGCCTATGGATCTGGGCTTTATCGCCTTGCTGTTCGTGGTGGCCGCTAGCGGCTTAGCGCTATGGCTGGGCCGCGGCACGCCGGCGCTGGCTTTGCTGCTGTGCTTGCATCTGGGTGCTGTGATGGCTTTTTTCGCCACTTTGCCCTACGGCAAGTTTGCCCACGGGGTGTTTCGCACCGCATCGCTGCTGCGCCACAACGCTGAAAAGCGCGAACCCAGCCCTATCGGTCTGGGTGCCGACTGATCTGCAAAACCAAACCAATAAATCAGCCGGAGCACCGGCATCCATCCTGTTCAAGGAGACATCCCATGTTGAATAAACGCCTTTTCCTGCGGACCACAGTGGTGGCCGCCTCTTTGCTGAGCCTTGGCTCTGCCGCCATGGCAGCGCCTGACTGGCTGCCCAACAAGCCCGTCACCCTCGTCGTGGGCTTTGCTCCTGGCGGCGCAGCAGATGCGGCTGCGCGCACGATTGCCAAGAAGCTGGGCGAGAACATCGGCCAGACCGTGGTGGTGGACAACAAGGGCGGCGCTGGCGGCAATATTGCCCACCAGTTCGTTGCCAAATCGCCTGCAGACGGCACGGTGCTGCTGTTTGGCTCCATCGGCCCGCTGACGATTGCGCCCCACATCATGAAGGTGGGCTACAACCCCTTCACCGACCTGGCCCCCATCTCGGGCGGTGTGAACTTTCCCAACGTATTGGTGGTGCACAAGGGCGCAGGGGTGAAGACCTTGGCCGAGTTTGTCGCCAAGGCCAAAAAGAGCCCCGACAGCGTCGATTACGCGTCTACTGGTGCAGGCTCGGCCTCGCATTTAGCGGGTGAAATGTTCAACCAGCGCGCAGGGGTTGAAATGGTCCACGTGCCCTACAAGGGCGGCGCCCCAGCCCTGCAGGACTTGCTGGGCGAGCGCGTCACCTCCTACTTCGCTGCTCCCCCCACGGCACTGCCGCAGGTTGAGGCAGGAAAGCTGATTCCGCTGGCCACCACCGGCCTAACGCGCCCTGCTTACATGCCCAATATTCCGACGGTGGCTGAAGCAGGATACCCCGGCTTTGAGGCGCTGAACTGGTACGCTTTTGTCGCACCGGGTAAGACCCCCACGGCCGTGCTGGACCGCTGGAATACAGAAATTGTCAAAGTGCTCAATGACGAAAGCGTGAAGAAGTCCTTGAACTCTCACGGCCTGACACCTCAGCCCACAACGCGCCCCGAGTTTGCCGCCTTCATGAAGAAGGAATATGAGCAGTGGGGCAAGGTGGTGAAGGAGCGCAAGATCACTTCGAACTAACCTCATCTCAACCAACTTCTCTTTGAGGACTACTTCGGTAGTCCTTTTTTTATAGCTACTCGTCATTTATTGATAAGGACTAGCAGGATATTTATCCCAATATCTATCCGCTCAAGTTGTCCGGTACGAGCAGGGCGCAGAGCGGATGAGTGCAGCAGCGGCAATAGCATGACGATGAGCGAAGCCACTAAAACCAACTAAAGAAGCAGGCACGCCTCATAAAAAAAAGCCACCTCAAGGGTGGCTAGTGCGGTCAGTGAATTTGCGCCAACACATCATCTAATGTGGCGCCGACATCCTCGGGGAGTGGCTCGTTGGGCTTGGCGCCCTTGTAAACGCTGCTATCCGCATGAACCAAGCCCATGTCATAGCGCTGCCCAGCAAGATAGTCACCAATCGACTCCAGCACGATAGGGCTGCGGTGCAAATGGGCCGTGGCTTTGAGTTCATCGAGGGTGAGCCAGACGGTGCGCACCACGCCGTGATCCAGATGGCGCTGGGCGTGGTGCATGCCCAAATCACCCGTGTAGGCAAAGCGCATATAGGTAATGTCCGAGCCCGTGCGCGTGCGCACAAAGCGGTTCATGTAGATGCCGACCAGCGCCGTGGGTGTGAAAGCGTGGGCGGTCTCTTCCATAACCTCGCGAACGCAGGCATCGACGGGGCTTTCGGAAGGGTCGAGATGACCGGCAGGCGTATTCAGCCGCAGTCCATCTGCCGTTTGTTCTTCCACTAGCAAAAAACGACCATCACGCTCGATGATGGCCGAGACAGTCACATTGGGTTTCCAGCGATTGGGCATGGGCGGCATTATCCTTGCCCAAATCGTAAATCGTGTCAGATTAGTCCTACCATGTAGACCGCTCCCTCTCCATAGCTGGCCAAATGTTGCTGCTGTGCAGCATTTGGCACTTCCTGCACGATAAAGCCTTGACGTTCCCAATAAAGCGCTGAGCCCTGCACCGACACCAGCGTCATCTGCTGCACACCTCGCAGGCGGGCTTGTGCCCGGGCCGCATCCAGCATGCGCCGCGCCAGGCCCTGACCGGCAGCCGCTGCTGACACGGCCATATCGTGCAAATAAAGCACGCTGGCATCTGCGTAGTTGGCAAAGTCACCATTCAGAGGCGTGATAGCGCCGGGGCGTGACCAGTAAGCAGCAAGATAAGCAACCAGCTCATCGCCCGCCACAGCCCCCCAAGAGCAGTGGCCAGTGGCCTCTAAGCGGCGCGCAAACACCTCGCGCGGCTCCACCAAGCCATCGCCATAGCACTGCGCCTGTATGCGCAGCACGGCGTTCACATCTGATGGGACCAAGGCACGCAATTGAATGGGTATCAGCTCTGACATTGAAGACTCATAAATGAATAGCTACTTGTGCTTTTAGATAAAGGACTAGAGGCCTATTTCACTCCTATTTTCATGGATAGCGTATCAAGATTGACCTCGTTCCATGAGGTGCAGAGACTATCGTGATGGTAATGATTCTCAATTGGATTAAAACAGTCTCAATCTCTACCATTGGCATATCGACTCAGGAGAATTCAATGACACGTTTGATGCAGGCTGTGCGCCATAACCGAGACACTCTGAACAAGACCATCAGCTACTACTTTATTCACATCACGGTGGCCGCTTGCGTGGCCTATGCGGTGACAGGAAACCTGCTGGCCTCGCTCACCCTCAGTCTGCTAGAGCCCACTGTTCAGGCGTTTGCCTTTTTCTTCCATGAAAAAGTCTGGGAACGCCGCATGAAAAAACGAGAGCAAGAAGCTGAAACTGAACAAGCCTTAGCGGCATAAAAGGCGGCTATGAGCAACGCCTCTTTTTCGCATTGGTTGCTGCAGTCTCTGGCCACAATGGCCGATTGCAACGGGCAGCTTTGAATCGTTACATTGAATTTTTCGTAAATCGCTAAGTGAAGGACATTTCAGGCCAAATCAATACACATTGACTGACAAGGCTTTGACAAACAAATTCAGTCGCCAACAATGGTGAGAACCATAGGAGTTCTCATGCAGCTTGCCGATACCCAGACGTCGACCTCCGCCACTCCCCACGATGCACAGTGGTTGAGTGCTCATTGGATGCCCTTTACTGGCAACCGCGACTTCAAGGCCAAGCCGCGCATCATTACCGCCGCACAGGGCGCGTACTACATTGATGCCGACGGACGCCGCATTTTTGACGGTCTCTCAGGCCTGTGGTGCAGTGGTCTGGGCCACGGCCGCCGTGAAATTGCCGAGGCCGTGGGCAAAGCAGCGCTGCAACTGGATTACGCGCCTGCGTTTCAGTTTGGCCACCCCGCATCTTTCGAACTGGCCAATCGCATCATCAAACTCATGCCTGCTGGGCTGGAGCATGTGTTCTTCAGCGGTTCAGGCTCTGAGGCTGCAGACACCTCGCTCAAGATGGCGCGTGCCTACTGGCGTGCAAAAGGTCAGGGCACAAAAACCCGTTTGATTGGCCGCGAAAAAGGCTATCACGGGGTGAACTTTGGTGGCATCTCCGTGGGCGGCATGGTGGGCAACCGCAAGACTTTTGGCCAAGGCATAGAGGCCGATCACCTGCCCCACACCCAGCCGCCGCTGGGCTCGTTTTGCCAAGGCCAACCAAAGACGGATGGAAAAGCGCTGGCCGACCGCCTGCTCGACCTGATCGCCCTGCATGACGCCAGCAACATCGCCGCTGTGATTGTGGAGCCCATGTCTGGCTCGGGCGGTGTGGTGATTCCGCCTGCGGGCTATTTGCAGCGTCTGCGCGAGATTTGCACGCAAAACAATATTTTGTTGATTTTTGATGAGGTCATTACCGGCTTTGGCCGTCTAGGGGCTACGACCGCCGCCGAGCTGTTTGGCGTGACGCCCGACATCATGAACATTGCCAAACAAGTCACCAACGGCGCGCAGCCGCTGGGCGCTTGCGTGGTGACGCCTGAGATCTATAACAGCTTTATGGCCGCAGGCGGGCCTGAATACATGCTGGAGTTTGCCCACGGCTACACCTACAGCGCCCACCCTGTGGCCTGCGCCGCAGGCATTGCCGCGCTGGATTTGCTGGAGCAAGAAGACGGCCCCGGCCGCGTAAAGGCGCTGGCGCCATTTTTTGAACAAGCCGTGCACAGCTTGAAGGGCGCCAAACATGTGCTGGATATTCGCAACATCGGCCTGGCTGCGGGCCTGACGATTGAGCCCCTGCCCGGCGAGCCCGCTAAGCGCCCGTATGAGATTGCGATGAAATGCTGGGATGCCGGCTTTTACGTGCGCTACGGAGGCGACACGATTCAGATTGCACCGCCTTTTATCAGCGAAAAAGCGGAAATTGAGCGCCTGATCAACGCCTTGGGCGACGTGCTGCAAGTCACGGCTTAAGCTACTAAATTGATAGCTTCAAGTCCTTGTTTGAAAAGGACTTGAAGCTATTTTTATGCTAAATCAGGAAAGCTGAGCGGCGAGGGCTTCGTATTCAGCCACAGGCACTTCTTCGGCGCGGCGCTGCACATCGAACTCGCCAGAGAAGCCCTTTTCTTCCAGCCATTTGCCCAGCGTGTTGCGCAAGATTTTGCGGCGCTGGCTGAAGGCCACACGCACCAGCTCTTCCAGCAGCTTGGGGTTCAGTTCGGCAGGCTTTTCACGCGGAATCATGCGCACCACAGCGCTGTCGACCTTGGGCGGCGGGTTAAAGCTGCCGGGCGGCACAAACAACACATCTTCCATGGCGTAGCGCCACTGCAGCATGACGGACAGGCGGCCATAAGCCGAGTTGCCGGCATCGGCCACCATGCGATCAATCACCTCTTTTTGCAGCATGAAGTGCTGGTCTTGCACCACATCTACTTGCTCGAGCAGATGGAACAAGATGGGGCTGGAGATGTTGTAGGGCAGGTTGCCCACCACACGCAGCTTGGGCACACCCATGCGCGCGGCCAGCGCACGGAAGTCGACCTTGAGCACGTCAGACTCCACCACATCCAGATCGTCGCGCAGGCGCAGGCGTGCCGCCAAATCACGGTCCAGCTCGATCACAGTGAGCTTGCCCAGACGCTCGACCAGCGGCTGAGACAGCGCCATGAGACCGGGGCCAATCTCGACCATGGGCTCACCCGCTGCGGGATTGATGGCGTCAACAATGCTGTCGATGATGGCGCCGTCCGTCAGAAAGTTCTGGCCAAAGCGCTTGCGTGGAATATGTTTCATGAATGCGAAAGCGGTGCCTGAGCACCGCTTGAAAAACTGTGGGTTTGTAAGTGCCCGATGCGCAATGATGACATCAGCGGGCACTTCCAGTGAATTGCATGGGCTTAAAGCACTGCGAAAAAGCCCTTATTGCGGTGGCTCGCGGTATTCAACGAAGGCCTTGCCGCGCAGCTCTTTGAGCCAAGTGTCGTAGTCCTGCTCAGCCTTGCGCTCGCGCACCACATTGCGCACCATTTCGCGCTGCTCGCGCTCGGTGAGTTTTTCTTGGCGGCGCTCAATGAGCTGAATCAAGTGCACACCAAAGCGCGATACCACGGGAGCGCTGATCTCACCGGGTTGCAAGCTGTTGAGTGTGCGCTCAAATTCAGGCACGAATTGGCCGGGAGAGGACCAACCCAGATCACCGCCACTGCGTGCGCTGCCGTCCTTAGAGAACTCCTGCGCCAGTTGCTCAAAAGTGGCTTGACCCGCCAGTACGCGGCGCTTGTAGTCTTCCAGACGTTTGGCGGCCTGTGCTTCCGTCATGCCATCACCTACGGTCAACAGAATGTGGCGTGCGTGGTTTTGCGTGATGAAAGCGGGGGCTGCGCCAGCTTGCGATTTTTCCAGCACCTTGAGCACGTGAAAGCCCGCATCCGAGCGGAAGGGGCCGACCACGGCGCCCGTAGCTGCGGAGGCCACTTGTTGGGCAAACAGCTCAGGGTAGTCGCTGATAGGGCGCATGCCCATAGCACCGCCACCTTGACCGTTAGGCACGTCCGAGAAATCACGTACAGCGGCAATAAAGTCGGCATTGCTGCGAGCAGCTTCTGCGGCTTTCTTAGCCTTGGCTTCGCGCTCGGCAACCACCGCTGCACTGGCGTTTTCAGGCACGACGATCAAGATGTGACCCAGATTGGTCATCGCGCCATTGCCAGCCGTATCGCCGGGGCGCTTTTGCTCTTTAAGGTAGCGGTCAATATCGGCTTCGGTGACTTTGACCTTGCCATCCACATCGCGCTCGCGCACGCGCTGCATTTGCATCTGACCGCTAATTTCAGCGCGGAATTGGTCTTCTGAAATGCCATCGGCTTTCAGGCTAGCGAGTAAACCGGCCATATCCGTCTTGTTTTGACGCGCCACATTGGCCACGGCTTGATCGACGGTGAGCTTGTCCACGTTAATGCCAGTGTCCCGCGCTTCTTGCAGTTGCACACGCTCGATCACCAAACGCTCCAGCACTTGGCGCGCCAGCTCGCTTTGGGGCGGCAGCTGGCCACCTTGTTCCGTCACGTTCTGCACGACGCGTGCCATGCGTGCGCGCACTTCGTTGTTGGTAATTGGCTCGGAGTTCACCAAGGCCACGATGTAATCCGCCGAGCGAATTCCTGTGGCTGCCGCAGGAGCCTGACGAGCCGAAGGCTTGCCAGTCGCCTCTAGGGCGCGCGAGATGGACGAATCATTGCCAGTCTTGGCTTTGCCCGGAGTCTTCAGGCCCTGGGCTTGCACACCAACCGCCATCACAGCCAAAGCCATGGCCACAGCGCATGCATTGGTTGTCTTAGAGAAAAAACGCATGAAAAAGCCTTGATTAATCGTAATTGGTAAAGCGGCTGGGCGGGGTCGCCGCCTCACGCAGATATTCGTAACGTGGCACGTTGCGCTTGAGGCTGGCGGTAGGATCCGCGCCAAAACTCAGGCGCGAGAAGCCGACAAACTCCACTTGGAACAGCAAGCGCAAATTGGATTGAATCAGCGAGCTTTGCAGACGCTCCAGCACCACACGGCCAATCCAGCAGCAGCCATCGTATTCGAGGCCCACCACGGTATCGACTAACTTTTTGTCTTTGAACGAATAGTTCAAACGTCCCACGGCATATAAGCGGCCACCGCCCTGACCTCGGCCCGCGCCCAAATCCTTGCCTTTGTCGCCCCAAAGATCGTTGATAGGCCACTGCCAGCCCACATCCACGAGCTTGCTGGAGTCTTGTTTGGTGACTGTATCGAGCTGGGTGCGATAGCCAATATTAAAGGTGCGGTAGCTACCAGGACTGTAGCGCGCTGTAGCTGTGGTACGCACGGTGCGACCAATATCCTTGTTGTATTGGGTTGTGCCTTCCAGCGACCATTTATCGGTCCAGTTAAAGGCGGCGCCCAGCAAGACGTCAGACAGCTTGCTGGTCGCGGCGACCTCACCGGGCAGCAGCACACGCTGATCCGACAGACGCAAACGCTGTGCAACCGCAAACTTGAGCTTTTCCGCACCACTTTCCGGGTCGATGAAGCGCGAGGTTGCGCCTAGCGTCATCAAATGGTTGTCCGCGATGCGGTCCTGACCGATGTAATCGTTTTCGGAAAAAATACTCGCAAAATTAAAGTCACTGCGGCCGGTGTCATACAGCGGCAACATGCTTTGGTTGCGATAAGGCGTGTAGGTGTAAAAGGCGCGGGGCTCAAAGGTTTGCAGCAAATTGGTGCCAAACCAAGAGGTGTCGCGCTCAAACACCAAACCACTGTCCAGACTGAATGTGGGCAGCGTACGGGTGGCACTCTTTGTGCCATCGCTCATCAGCTGATCTGTCTGATACATGGAGGTATGCAGCATCAGCTTGGGCGTGATAAATGCGCCCGGCGACAAGAAGGGGCGGCTTAGCTGTGCCTGCACATAGCTGCGCTGACCGTTATTACCGACTTGCCCAGCAATTGGGCGAATCAACTCAAAGCGAGTCGTGTCAGCCACTACCGTAAAGTCCAGCCCGTGGGGCAGGTCTAGTGGCGTGTAGCGGTACTGCAGCTGCGGCACCATGCTGTAAGGCGGCGCAATCGGCGTCGTCAAATCCTGCTGCATCTGATAACGCAGCACGTTGAGGCTCAGCACGCCATCGCCCTTGGCCCAGCTCAGGTTGGCCGTGCTGGGCAACAGGCGCTGACGCAGTGCCACGGGAGCCAGACGAAAATCGCGCCAGTAATCGCCGTCGCTGACGCGGTTCAGGTTCATGTTCAGACCCAGACCACCCACAGGCGTATTAAATGTCGTGCGGTGCTGCCACGAGTAACCCCAGCGATCTCGGTTGCGCAAGTTGTCACCTGGCATATAGCTGGCATAGGTCTCGCCAGAGTAGCTTGGCTCCAAGTAGCGGAACTGCCCGGCCAGATTCACTCCACGCTTAGTCATCAGCGATGGGGTGATGGTCATGTCGCGATTGGGCGCAATGTTCCAGTAGTAAGGCTGCGAATATTCAATACCGCCGAGCTTGTCCATGCCAATCATGGGTGGCAGCAGGCCGGACTTGCGCTTGTCCGAGAGCGGAAAGCTCATGCGCGGCACGGGCAAAACCGTCACGCCCTTGAACTGCAGTCGGGCACCTTCGGCTACGCCCACCTCTTCGGCCATGTCTAGGTGAATGGTCTTGGCTTTGAGCATCCAGCTTGGCTGCCAGCTCTCTTCATCGCCGCGCTGGCAGGTGGTGTAAGTCGCATCGTGAATGATGGAGTTGTCTTGATCGACAAACTCCACTCGCGACGATTCGCCATAGGCACCGTTGGCTAAAAAGCGGTAATTGGCGTTATCAAACTGCCCTTTAAACGCATCCACTTGCAAATCCAGCGCCGTGCCTTCGTAGACATTACCGGCCTGATTAATACGCACCGAGCCCACGGCGTTGACCTTGTCGTCAGGCACGGCATAGTCGAGTTTTTCCGCGCGAATCGAGGTGTCACCGCGGCGCAGTTCAGCATCGCCATGCACCGATGCCTTGATATCTGGCTGGCCCTCTAGGCTGTCGCCCTTGATATAGATCGGCTGCTGGTCACGCACTTCCTGCGGATAGGTTTCCTGAAGCAGGTTGCTGGACTTGAGCTGTAGCGCAGGCAGCGCCTCACCCGCATTCGAGGATAAAGCCTGCGTCTTGGCAGCGGGTTGAGCGTGCACCTGCATACCAGCCCCCGCCCATGCCAAAGCCACAGCCCATGCCAAAGGGCGAATCACCGGCCGAGTGCCTCCCACGCGCGTAGAACGGGCGCGGATGGCAGGTTGAAAGTCTCGTGGATGGGATGGGGATTGCACGATGATCAAAAGCGTCAAAACCACGCGTGCGAAGGCACACGTCAACAGAGAAAACCGACAGCCTAGCACCACTGCCCGCAGACGGGTTGGCATCGGTTTGTAAAATCCGATTATCCATGACCGATCCAAACACCCCCACAGTTAGCGTTGCCTGGGCAGATTCTGCCCGCCACGCTGCCTTCGATGCCTGGCTGATGCCTCTGGCTGCCCGCCTTCAGCTGCGCCCTGAAACCCTGCGCCCCGCCTCGGCCGATGCGAGCTTTCGCCGCTATCTGCGCCTAGATGCCGCCGATGGCAGCAGCTTGATCGTCATGGACGCACCTCCAGATAAAGAAGACTGCGCGCCATTCATCAAGGTACAAGCCCTGATGGCCGAGGCAGGTCTTAGCGTGCCGCAGATTTTGGACTGGGATGCTCCCAACGGCTTTATCTTGCTCAACGACTTGGGCAGCAAGACTGTAATTGAGGCGCTGGATCCTGAAAAACCGCAAGATGCCGAAGCTTGGTACCGCTCAGCCCTTGAAGTGCTTTTGGAGCTGCAACTAGCGTCCAAGAGCGGCAACGTGGGTAATCTGCCCCCGTACAACGAAGCGCTGCTGCGCCGTGAGTTGCAGCTATTTCCCGACTGGTACATCGCCAAACACCGTCAGTTCACATTGAACGACAAGCAGCAGGCCCTGTTTAGCAAGACGTTCGACCAGATCGTCGCCCACAATCTGCAAGCACCAAGTGTCTATGTGCACAGAGATTTCATGATGCGAAACCTCATGCAACCTCTGACCACCGGTGCACCGCTGGGTGTGCTGGACTTTCAGGATGCCGTCTACGGACCCATTACCTATGACATTGCCAGCTTGCTGCGCGATGCCTTTATTAGCTGGGATGAAGACTTCATCATCGACATCACCATCCGCTACTGGGAAAAGGCCCGCAAGGCCGGTCTAGTTGGGGCCAATAGCGCCAGCGGCTGGGGCGATGACTTTGGCGAGTTCTACCGTGGGGTTGAATGGATGGGTCTGCAGCGCCATTTGAAGGTGGCTGGTATCTTTGCCCGCCTTACGCTGCGCGATGGCAAGCCCAAATATCTGGCCGACGCCCCGCGTTTCATCCACTACATTCGCACCACCTGCGACCGCTACCGCGCTCTGGGCCCATTTCTCAAACTGCTCGATGAGATCGAAGGCATTGAGACCCAGGTCGGCTACGCATACGGACGAATGTAGGGGCTACATGAGCGGCTTTGCCGCTTCACCCCTCTCTCTACGCGCTTTGCGCTAAGGGAGGGGGACAACGCCCTCGCTGCGGGGCGGCCCTTGCTTGGCGTTTTTGGCTTGGGCCAGCGCAGCATTTCATTACTGCTATCTATTTCTAAATGCCGCGCTATCACTGCCCACTTCCACTGCACATCGGTACCGAGCTGGACCTGCCCGCGGGCGCAGCTCGCCACGTGCAAGTGCTGCGCCACCAGCCCGGCGATGTCATCACCCTGTTTGAAGGCCAGACCGGCAACGGTTTTACCGGCGGCGAGTTTCAGGCCTCCATCACCCACATGGGCCGCAGCGATGTGGGCGTGCGCGTGGACAGCCACAGCCCTGTAGAGCGCGAAGCGGCCCGAGCCATTCACCTTGTCGTGGGCATGCCTGCCAATGAGCGCATGGACTGGCTGGTGGAAAAAGCCACCGAGCTAGGCGTTGCCAGCATTCAGCCCGTGATGGCTGCGCGCAGCGTGCTTAAGCTCAAGGGCGACCGTGCGGACAAGAAAATCGAGCGCTGGCAGTCCATCGCGGTGTCGGCCTGCGAGCAGTGCGGCCGCAATCAGGTGCCTGTCATCCACCCCCCCAATCACTGGCCGACTGGCTGCGTAGCAAAGATGCGCCGCCAGCCGATGCCACCCGCCTCGTGCTCTCCCTGCGCGAAGGCAACCAGCCCCTGCGACTGGCCGCTGGCGATGCAAACGATGTAAAGGCTGTCTGGGTGCTTCACGGCCCCGAAGGCGGCCTGACCGCGCAAGAGGAAGACTGGGCGCTGGCGCAAGGCTGGACGCCTGCCAGCCTTGGCTCCCGCGTGTTGCGCGCTGAAACGGCCTCTGTCGCTGCCCTTTCCCTGCTGGCCTTGGAGTAAATTAATGAGCAGCTGTCACCTTTCTTTGGCTAAGGCCGAGTTTTATCCCCAGTTCTTTCGCATCGAGGCCCCCGATCCTCTGCCCGAAAAAATCATCACCCCACGTCGTAACGGCACCATCATCGTCAATGCTGCGGCCGACTCGTCTGCCGCCCTGCTGGGGCGTGAGCCTGTCGTGATCGAAGAGGGCGCAGAACCTGCGCCCGCTGTGCCTGCTGCACCTGTTGAGCGCGTTCTCGTGCCCGCGCAGTTTGGTCTGGTGCCGGCATGGGTCAAGTCCGCATCAGACGGGCGCCTGCGCGCTTTGAAGTTGGTCACTGCCAAGATCGATAGCCTGACCACGGGCACCGCGTTTCGCGATGCTTGGCTGGCTGGCCAGCGCTGCATCGTGCCGCTGCAATCGTTTCAGGTCGATGACGTGCGCACCGGAAAACCCGTGCCCACCCGCATTACCCGTATCGACAACAGCCCCATGGGCGCCGCTGGCGTCTGGGCACGCTGGGTGGGTGAAGACGGCGAGGTCATCACCAGCTACGCCATCATCACCATCAACGCCAACGCCCATGCGCTGATGAACCGCTATGGCCATGCCGGTAACGACAAGACCATGCCCGCCATCTTGAACGAAGGCTCATATGACGCCTGGTTCAACGCCAAGGTGAACAAGGCCAAAGAGTTTTTGCGTCCCTACCCCACAGAAAAGCTGCGCGCCAACCCTGTGGAAAAAGGCCGCAAGCAGCCACCGGCGCAGTTCTAAGCGTCATGAAGAGCCGCCTGAGGGTGGCTGCTTCTAAGTGGCTGGAAAGCGCTGATCCAGCCATTGCTCCAGCCGCGCAAACACTGGCGTGGCTAGCTCGGGGCTTTCGTTGAAGATCTCGTGATAGGCCTCGTTAAAGCACTGGGCCTGCAGCACATCAGCCGGTGCATGCTCGGCCAGCAAGGCGCTGCCAGCGGGGTTGACCAGTTTGTCCAGCCCGGCCCAGATCAGCAGCGTGGGCACGCTCCAGTGGCGTGCTTGGGCCTGTACCCGGCCACCACCGCCCCCCATATAACCGGCCAGCCTTGCGCTGATGCGGTTGTGCTGCAGGGCATCGTCGTCATAGGCTTTGACCACGGAGGCATCGTGCGAGAGGTGACGCGACTGCACGCCATTGGCAACGCGCAGATTGGGCAGCAGCCGAGGCAGGTGTTTCATCAAGCTTTTTTGCACCTCAGACAAGTGCAGCGCCAACGCAGGTGACGAGAGCACCAGTGCATCGACATGACGCAGACCCGCTGCTACAAAATCTGCAGCTACCAGCCCGCCAAGGCTGTGGCCTAGCAGCAGCAAAGGCTGTTGATACGGCATGGCCGCACGCGTGGCGTCCATCACCACCGCCAAATCGTCCAGCAAGCGCGTGTCGCTGCTCAGCCCACCGCGCGGCCCGCCGGAGAGGCCGTGGCCATACTGGTCATAAGCCCGCACCTCAAAACCCCATTGATTGAGCTGCCGCGCCAGCGCTTCGTAGCGTCCGCCATGCTCGCCCAGCCCATGGACGATGAGCACCGTGGCCCGCGCCCGGGTGTTGGCTGCTACCGGCCAGTCACGCAGGCAAAGCTGCGTGCCGTCGGGCGCGGCGAGATGGCTGATGTGCATGTTGGCAAGGGCGGCGTTCATGTCCGCAGCATGCAAGCCGCAGGGCGGGGCGTCAATCCGCAAAGACGCAGCCGCCTTTACTTAACCTCAGCTCAAACCCAGCTCAACTTCAGCCTAATCACTCATTAAAAGATAGCATGTAATCCATATATATATATTGGATTTCATCCATTTTTGGTGCTCAATCACGCCTGTTCGGGTGCTGCCTGCTCGCGCGCCATGGCAGCAATCACTTCGGCTACCGAAGCCGTCAGCTTCTTGGCATAAGGCACATGCAAGAACTCGTTGGGCCCGTGCGCATTGCTCTTGGGGCCCAGCACGCCGCAAACCATCATCTGCGCCTTGGGAAAGCCCTTGCTCAGCATATTCATCAGCGGAATCGTGCCGCCTTGGCCGATATAGCCGCAGTCTGCGCCAAAGTGGGCTTGGCTGGCGGCGTTCAGGGCATTTTCAAACCAGTTGCTCATGCCCGGCGCATTCCAGCCGCTGGCGCTGGACATGCCTTCCCAAGTCACCTTGGCTTCATAAGGCGCGTTGTCCTCCAGCAGGGCTTTCATCTCCTGCACACAAGCCGCAGCGTCCACCAGCGGGGGCAAGCGCAGGCTGAGCTTGAAGGCTGTGTACGGGCGCAGCACATTGCCCGCGTTTTGCAGACTGGGCATACCTTCCACGCCCGTCACGCTCAGCGTGGGCTCCCAGGTGCGGCGCACCAAGGCCTCTACCGGGTCAGTCGTCGTTGGCAGAGAAATACGCGCCGAGCCGCCACAGTCGTAATGCGCCCAAGGAAAGCGCGCATAGGCGTCTTCGCCCAAGATATCGGCCGTGGCGCGAATCTGCGTCATGCGGTCGGCGGGCACGTCGCAGTGAAAGCTCTCGGGCAGCACGCGGCCGTTCTTGCTGTCTTCAAGGCGGTCAAGCACCTGACGCATGATGCGGAAGGATGATGGAACCACGCCTGAAGCATCGCCCGAGTGCACGCCTTCACTCAAAATTTGCACCTTCAGCGTGCCGCTGGCCATGCCGCGCAGGCTGGTGGTAAGCCACAGTTGGTCGTAGTTGCCTGCGCCGCTATCCAGGCAAATCACCAGACCCACATCGCCCAAGCGCGGGCGCAAAGCTTCTACATAGGGCAGCAGGTCGGCTGAGCCGCTTTCTTCACAGGTTTCAATGATGCCCACGATGCGCGGGTGGGCCACGTTTTGGCGCTTGAGCTCTTGAATCGCCGCCACGCTGGCATAGACGGCGTAGCCATCGTCTGCACCGCCACGGCCATAGAGCTTGCCGTCTTCGTACTTGGGCGTCCACGGGCCTAAATCACTGCGCCAGCCTTCAAATTCGGGTTGTTTGTCCAGGTGGCCGTACATCAGCACTGTGGGGCTGGTCGATGCTTTTTCGGCTGTGCCTTCAACTTCAAAAAAGATCACCGGCGTGCGGCCGGGCTGCTGAATCACTTCTAGCTTCAAACCCGCCACTTTCTGCGCCTCAACCCATGTGGCAGCATTGCGCATTACTGTGGCGATGTGGCCTTGCTGCTCCCAGTCGGGCGCAAACATGGGCGATTTGGCGGGGATGGTGATGTAGTTCGTCAGCTCTGGGACGATGCTTTGGTCCCACTGCTGGGTGATGTGCTGCAGCGCATCTTGTGGCTGCAACAGTTGGGCGGGAGTGCGTGCGTTCATGGTCGGCTCCTTCAATGAGGGGGCGGCAAGCCACTAGCGGGCCTGCGCCGTAGCCATCATTTTGCGCCAAGCCCATGACCTGTATGGCGGGCAATGGCTTGCACGCAAGGCGATTCAAGTCATTCGTGGAAGATTGAGCATCAAATCGCCTTGTGGTCCTTATTTATTAAGGACATAAAGCTATCATTTTTGATGACTCAAGCGTGCTCTATATGAAACACAGCCGTGGTGGCCAGCAGGTTGGGCAGGCTGCGCACCACTTGGCCGTTTTGCAGCCCGAAGGAGTCCAGAATGCGCAGGCGATTCTTGGTGGCCAGCACCTCAAAATCTTTGTACGTGCCTACGCGAATATTGGGCGTGTCGTACCACTGGTAAGGCAGGCGGCGCGTCACAGGCATGCGCCCGCGCATCACGGACAGGCGGTTTTGCCAGTGCGCAAAGTTGGGGAAGGCCACCACGCCTTGCTTGCCGATGCGGGCAGTCTCGCGCAGCATGGTCTCGGCATTGCGCAAATGCTGCAGCGTGTCGATCTGCAGCACCATATCAAAGCTGTTGTCGCCAAAGATGGCGAGGCCGTCTTCCAAATTGAGCTGCAGCACATTCACGCCGCGCCGGGTACAGGCCAGCACATTGGCGTCGTCCAGCTCCACGCCGTAGCCGGTGCAGCCACGCTCGCGCACCAAATGCTCTAGCAGGGCGCCGTCGCCGCAACCCAAATCCAGCACGCGCGCGCCCTTGGGCACTAGCTCGGCAATGGCTTTCATGATGGTCAGCTCGCTCATGCTGCTTCTCCTTGGATTTTTCCTGCGCGGTTGGCGGTGTTCAGTTCTTTGGCGATGCCCTCAAAATAAGAGCGCATCACGTTCATATAGCGCGGGTCGTCGAGCAAAAACGCATCGTGGCCGTGGGGTGCGTCAATTTCGGCGTAGCTCACGTCGCGGTTGTTTTCCAGCAGTGATTTGACGATTTCGCGGCTGCGCGCCGGGGCAAAGCGCCAGTCGGTCGTAAAGCTCACCAGCAAGAACTTGGCTTGGGCCACGGCCAGCGCCGGCGTCAGCTCACCGCCATGGCTGCGCGCCGGGTCAAAATAATCCAGCGCGCGGGTGATGAGCAAATAGGTGTTGGCATCAAAGTAACCGCTGAACTTCTCGCCCTGATAGCGCAGATAGCTCTCAATCTCGAACTCCACATCCTGCGTGCTGTACTTGAGGTCTAGGCCATCCCTCAGCTGACGGCCAAATTTCTGGTTCATCACATCGTCGCTCAGATAGGTAATGTGACCAATCATTCGCGCAATGCGCAGGCCGCGCGCGGGCACCACGCCATGCTCGTAGAAGTGGCCGCCGTTGAAGTCAGGGTCCGTCACGATGGCGCGGCGCGCTACTTCGTTGAAGGCAATATTTTCGGCGTTCAAATTGGGCGCACTGGCCACCACCACGGCATGGGCCATGCGCTCCGGGTAGCGCAGCGACCATGAAAGCGCTTGCATGCCGCCCAGACTGCCGCCCAGCACGGCGGCCAGCTTGTGAATGCCCAGTCTGTCGAGCAGACGCGCCTGCGCATCCACCCAGTCCTCCACCGTGACCACGGGGAAATCTGCGCCGTAAGGCTTGTCCGTAGCCGGGTTGATATGCATGGGCCCGGTCGAGCCAAAGCAAGAGCCTAGGTTGTTGATACCAATGACAAAAAACTGGTTGGTATCGACGGGCTTGCCCGGGCCGATCATGTTGTCCCACCAGCCCTCGCTCTTGGGTTGGCCTGCGTAGCGACCTGCTACATGGTGGGAGGCGTTGAGCGCATGACAGACAACGATAGCGTTGCTCTTGTCAGCGTTGAGCTGGCCATAGGTCTCGAAAGCGAGGTCGTAATTGGCAATGGAGCCACCACTTTGCAAAGGCAGAGCCTCGTCAAAGTGCATGGATTGCGGTGTGGCGATGAAGGACATACGAAAAACCCGGCATCGCTAAAAACGAGCCGGGTCGGTGTACTTTCACTTCGCGGACGGGTCTTTAGCTGGATTTATAAAGCGCCCGCAAGCTTTGGCAAATCGGCGCGTGAAAAGCCAGTGTACTGTATTCGTATGAGTCTATTTAAAAGATCGGCTTTAAAGTAAGCAAGCCCTTTAGATTCATGCTTTTGTTGCTATTGTTTTTACCATCACACTTTGGTCAAGAGTGCGGCAATACCCAGCACCAGAAAGATCACGGCGCAAACGCGGTGAATGGTCTTGATGGGCAGTCTTTTGGTGATCTTGTCACCAAACCAAACCACCGGCGCATTGGCCAGCATCATGCCCAGCGTGGTGCCAAACACCACCCAGTAGTAAGACAGCGGGTACTTGGCGGCCAAACCTACGGTCGCCAGCTGCGTCTTATCACCCATCTCTGCTATGAAAAACAGCAGCAGTGTGGTGCCAAAAATTCCCCAGCGGCCCGCGTCATTGCCCGCGTCTTCGTCATCAAACTTATCGGGAATCAGCATCCAGCCTGCCATCAAGATGAAGGAGACGCCCAAAATCCAGCGCAGCATATCGGCGCCGAGCACCGTGGTGATCCAGTTACCCACCGCTCCCGCCAGCGCATGGTTGACCACGGTCGCTGCAAAAATGCCCGCAACAATCGGCAAGGGTTTGCGGAACTTGGCCGCCAGCACCAGTGACAAAAGTTGAGTCTTATCCCCCATCTCGGCCAAAGCGACGATAGAGGTAGATACGAGAAAAGCTTCCATGATGTGGGATGGCCGGAGTGGGCTGAAAACGCATTGATCACGCACCGACTCCGGCCTATTTATCCATAGGTTTTTTCGGTACGTAATCAATGGTCTCGGCCAATCACATCCTGAATTGCTCAAGATACCGCATGCGCCATAGATCGCGAAGATCCAAGTCTGTTGACGCATACATCCGGCATGTGGTTGCCGAACGGCCTACTCCCCAAAGACAGTAGAGTGCTATTCTAGCCCTTAAGTTTTGTAAGACAAACACTGACAACAGTATTCAGTTTTTTATCTTTTAGGGTAATTACCTGCCCGTTAATGTTGTTACCAACACGAAATTTCAAGCTTTCAGATTACAGAGGTATGTGCGATGATTCATAATGCTTCAGTCTTTGTTTAGAGATCATCTAAATGGAGGCGAGTGCGTTAGCGTCTCTACCGTTGTCATCACAGGTTGACTCCCTAGGGCTCCATCGCGTTTTCAAGTTTTTTCAGGAGTCCATCATGGGCAACAAGCTTTACGTCGGCAATCTGCCTTATTCTTTCCGTGACCAAGATCTGGAGCAAGCCTTCAGCGAATTCGGTGCTGTGAACAGCGCCAAGGTCATGATGGAGCGCGACACCGGTCGCTCCAAGGGTTTCGGCTTTGTCGAAATGAGCAGCGATGCCGAAGCACAAGCAGCTATCCAAGGCCTGCACGGTCAAAACCACGGTGGCCGTGACCTCGTTGTGAACGAAGCACGTCCTATGGAGCCACGTCCTCCACGTTCCGGCGGCTTCGGCGGCGGCTTCGGCGGCGGTCGTGAAGGCGGCGGCGGCGGTTTCGGTGGCGGCCGTGAAGGCGGTGGCGGCTTCGGCGGTGGCCGTGGCGATGGCGGCGGTTACGGCCGTCGCAATAGCTATTAATTAGCTATCGCTCATCATAAAAAAGGATCTTCGGATCCTTTTTTTGTTGCTAATCGTTAGCATCGCGGTTTTCGAGCATTTATTTCTCCGATTAACTTCCCCATAATTTGAAGCGCTGGGAGTCCCCAGTCACAAGCGTATAGGTATTTAGGATAGAGGGCGCGTGTTCTCGCTGCCAAAGTCCTAAAGAGAATCGCTAAATCAATGCATTGAGGAGCTAGGAGTTATTCATGGGCAATAAGCTGTATGTCGGCAACCTTCCTTATGGTGTGCGCGACAATGATCTGGAGCAGGCATTCGGTCAATTTGGCGCAGTCGCTAGTGCGCGCGTCATGATGGAGCGTGAGACCGGTCGCTCCAAAGGCTTTGGCTTTGTCGAAATGGGAAATGATGCTGAAGCACAAGCAGCCATTCAGGGTATGAATGGCCAGTCACTCGGTGGTCGAGCCATCGTGGTCAATGAAGCTCGTCCCATGGAGCCCCGTCCCCCTCGTACAGGCGGCTATGGCGGTGGATTTCGCAGTGAAGGTGGCTTTGGCGGCGGCAACCGAGAAGGTGGCAATGGCGGCTATGGTGGAGGCCGTAGCGAAGGCGGATACAACCGTGGCGGCAATGAAGGCGGCGGCGGTTACGGTGGCCGCAGCGATGGTGGATTTCGCAGTCCTTACGGCTCAGGCCCTCGTCATGGCGGTCGCGGAGGCTACGGCGGAAGCGATAACCGCGGCGAATAATTCGCAAGTCTGACTGAAGTAAAAAAAGGCACTATTAAGTGCCTTTTTATATGTAGAAATACTTATTAATATATAAGCAAATATTAACAATGTATTAGCTTAAATCTTTGTTGAGATGGCGCGGCTTTCTCGTTTTTCCTTGTGTAACTTTGTCCCAAATCAATGCAGGAAGCAGTCGCATCAATCCTCCAGCAATACCCATTTGCCAAGGAATTACAACGTATCTCGCTTTGCGATCAATTACGCGAACGGCTCGTTTTGCAAAATCATTGGCACTTAGCAAAAAAGGCATGGGATATGGATTATTTTGCGTCAATGGAGTTTCAATATAACCAGGTAGTAAGCTAGTTACTGAAACTCCTGTTTTGTGCAGTTCTACACGTAGGCTTTCGCAATAAGAAATAGCAGCGCACTTACTTGCTGAATATGCGGCATGCCCTGGTAATCCGCGAATACCAGCCACGCTGCATATACCTACCAAACACCCAGAACCACGCTTTACCATTGGTGCAATAAATGGCTGAAAGCTTGCCGCCATCCCCATGACATTGCAAGCAAGTACCTGCTGCATGACTTCCAAATCTTCACGCCGCGAGGTGTCCACGCCCCAACTGATGCCGGCATTGGCAATCACGATGTCCGGCAGACCTTGCCGCTCTAAGCACTCCTGACCCGCTCGGCAGGCGCTGTCGATAACGGATACATCAGCGCCATAAATCACATAGCGGTGCTCATCCATACCCATGGACTGCGCCCACTCTTCAATGACCTGAGTACGCCTGGCAACCAAAGCCAATGAGCAGCCCAGCTCATAGTAGTGCCAAGCCAGTGCCTGACCAATGCCGCTGGAGGCCCCTGTGATGTAGATCAGCCTCGGCTTGGTCATTGTTATTTGGCTTTGCCCGGCTCAATCACACCTTTGACGCGCCCTTGCATTTGCAAGATTTGATCTAGGTGCTGATATTGCATGCTGTCACCCGTAAATTGATCACGGCCCCGGGTCATGACCACGGGCTTGTTGCTGCTGACACGCTCTTCGTTAGGCCAGATTTGCAAAAATTCACTCTCTAACTGCATAGCAGGCAATGCCTTCTGGCTGCCATGCGCAGCCACGGGCTCGCGAGTGATGACGGCCTGACCAAACATCTGAATTTCTGAGCCATCGCCGTTACTCAAAGCGCGATTCGAGCTACCCACAGTTTTGCGGCCATCAGGCATGATGCTAAGCATGCGGGCATCGTCAACTTCAAGCGTGTCGGTATCCGGAAAGTGCTCGCCTGTTGTGCCGTTCAAACGATTTTTCAGACGTCCATCGGCCTCAAAGTTCTTGATGACAAAGTCCTTCAAGAAGTAGTCGGGGTCGTGCTGCAACACCTTCTCAGCGCCCACTGCAATAGGTTTAGGAGCATTGCGCACCAGCCACCAAGTACCAAGCGCCAGCAAGCCCATGATGAGTACGGGCAAGTACATCGATGTCTTGTCGCCCACACGTCGCCACATAGCGCTCATGAGCCATACCTCGCCAGCAGATTTGCATAAGCGCCATCGGCCGTCAGCAGCAAGTCGCAAAACTGCCGCACAGCACCATCACCACCACGCTTGTTGCTGACCCAATCAGCGACATGCAAAGCTTCGTCATGCGCATTCGCAGGGGCGCAGGCGAAACGACTGCGTCGCATCATCGGCAGATCGGGCCAGTCATCGCCCATGGCTGCTGCTTGACTCCAGTCCAAACCCAGCTCGGCAAGAATAGATTCAGCAGCAGGCACCTTGTCTTCGGTGCCAAATCGCGCATGTTCAATGCCCAGCTGCTTTAAGCGCAAGCGTAGCGGTGCGGAGTCACGCCCCGTCACCACTGCCGGAGTAATATCCGCGCTTTGCAGCATTTTTAGGCCATGGCCATCCAGCGTATGAAAGCGCTTGAGCACCTCGCCTTCGCCAGAAAAGTACAAACCGCCATCAGTCAGCACGCCATCGACATCAAAGAAGACCACGCGAACCCCTTGCGCTTTAAGCAGCAGTTCCGGGTCCCATTTTTGGCTGGGTGTCAGAGCAGGTCGGTTCATTAAATTACCTTGGCACGCATCAAATCACGAATATGCACCACGCCTTGTAGCTGTTTGTGCTCATCAGTGACAAGCACTGCAGTCACGCCATGCTCCTCCATCATGCGAGCTGCGGCAACGGCCAACAAATCAGGCTTGATGGTCAGCGGGTTGGCGTGCATGACATCTTGCGCAGTCTGGCTACGCAAATCCACGCCGGCCTCTACACTGCGGCGCAGATCGCCGTCGGTGAAGATTCCAAGCAGCTCACCCGCAGCATTGACCACGGCAGAGCAGCCCAAACCTTTGGCGCTCATTTCACGCATCAATGCCACGGTGCTGACATCTTGCGCCACTTGGGGCAATTCTGCTCCTTTGCGCATCACATCGCGCACATGGGTGAGCAAACGGCGACCCAGCGCACCACCGGGGTGGGAGCGGGCAAAATCTTCGGCACCAAAGCCTCGGGCATCGAGCAGGGCAACAGCCAATGCATCACCCATAGCCAGTTGCGCTGTGGTGCTGGCAGTAGGCGCCAGATTTAACGGACAAGCTTCTTTATCGACATGTGTGTCCAGCACCCAGTCTGCGTGTTTGGCGAGCGTGGATTGCAGGCCGCCAGTGACGGCGACCAGAGGCACGCCCATGCGCTTGATGGCTGGCAAAACACCGGTCAGCTCATCCGTTTCACCGCTATTGGACAAGGCCAGAACCAAGTCGTCGGGTGTGAGCATCCCTAAGTCACCGTGACTGGCCTCTGCAGGGTGTACAAAGAAAGCAGGGGTGCCGGTGGAAGCAAGCGTCGCCGCAATCTTTCGGCCGACATGCCCGCTCTTGCCCATGCCCATGACCACCACACGACCCGGTAGTTGCAGCACACGCTGCACGACCTGCGTAAAAGCGCTGTTGAGGCGAGCGGACATGGCGCGTAAAGCCTCAGCCTCAATATCCAGAGCCTCACGAGCTAAGTTCAAGGCACGTGGTACGTCGATCAATCGCGAATTGGCAGCATCAGAATTCATATTGCGATTTTATCCAACCCGCACTATCGAGCCTGTGGATAACATCCCTTTACCCTGTATTTTGGCTCTAAGCTCATACACTGTCGTCCGTTTTGAATCCCTGAGGCCGCCCTATGCAGACATCCACTAGCGTCAACGACTATTTGCGTGACCATATCCGCACCGTGTCGGACTGGCCCGCGCCGGGCGTGCAATTTCGTGACATCACGCCTTTGTTGCAAGACCCCAAGGTCTTTCGCGTGATGACGGACGCCTTTGTTCAGCGTTATATGGACCCAGCACTGCGCCCCGATGTGGTCGCAGGCCTAGATGCTCGCGGCTTTATTCTCGGAGCCGTGATAGCTCACGAATTGAATGTGGGCTTCATCCCCATCCGTAAAAAAGGCAAACTGCCCTTCACTACGGTGGAAGAAACTTATGAGCTGGAATACGGCAGTGCCACGGTCGAGTTGCACACTGATGCCGTTAAACCCGGCCAGCGCGTGCTGCTGATTGACGACCTGATCGCCACTGGTGGCACCATGATGGCCGGCAAAAGATTGCTGGAAAAACTGGGAGCCATCGTGGTGGAAGGCGCTGCCATTGTTGATTTGCCAGAACTCGGTGGCTCCAAGCATCTCAAAGACAGCGGCCTGTCGTTGTTCACACTGGTCGACTTCGCCGGCCACTAAGAGTTGCTCTAAACCAAAAATCCAGGCTTAGCGCTTTAACGCAGTTCGCCGTACTGGGTTCCGCCCAAAGCGCCTAGGCCAGATACAGCGAACTCGTCGCCTTCCTCGTGCCCTGATCCAGGGCCCAGCAATTGAGCGCGGTGTGATGGGCGCGGCGCACCTGCAGATGCTGCACCAAACTGCGACACCGCCTGTTTAAAAGCATCCATCTCTTGCGAGTCAATCGGCTCGAAGGCGCGGCCGCCAAGCGCTGGTTGTACGCTGGCTGACGCAGCAGTACCAGCAACAAGCCCTCCTTTGGGTTTGACTGAGTCAGGAACTTGTGCGGTCTGAATTTGGCCATTGACGCGCCAATAAACTGCATGCACGCCCGCATCCATGCGGGTTCTGGCCAACTCGGCAATCAAAGATTCAATGCTTCTTTGCTGCGAGGTGTCTGCAGCATAGGCAGGGGCTAAGTCGACCATGACGACAAAGCGCTGGCCGCTGCTGTCCAGCGAAAGCACCTTGAATTTATAGCCAGCCGAAAGAATGCCAACCCGCACCATCGCCTCACGCACGATGACATGCAGTTGCTCACGCCTTGTAGAGCGTTCTCTGCGTTGAGTTTGGCGCGCACTCGACTCATCTTCGCGGCGAGGCGCTTGCGGGCCAGCGCCTTGGCGAGACTCACGAGAAAACCATCGAAACAGCGACATTAGAGTACTCATTCAAACAATGTTTACAACAAGACACATTCTGCCTCTGAGCTTGATCTAAATCTCAGTATTTGCCGAAGTATTGGCTTTTGTCCGACATTGATCAAACACAAACGTTGAGCAAGCCGCTAAATATCAAGCTTCAAGTGCTTGCAACGCGGCGACGGCTGTCACCCGCGCGGCGGGCTAGCACTTGACCAGCCATGGTGACTAAGGCCAGACCTAAAACAGGCTGGCGGTTGGCAAGTTCGGAAAAACGCATAGCAGTCAGGCACCACAAGCGACTGGCCGCTGCCGCCTGAACCGTGGCGCGGCGCGGGCGGTGGGCAAAGAAAGCGCCTTCTCCCACGATAGAGCCGGGCCCTACCAGCGCAAGACGAATTCTTTCCTTCGCATCCTGATAGTGAACGCTCAACGAGCCGTATTCCACCATGTAAAGGTTGCGATCCAGCGCACCTTCGGCAAACAGCACTTCACTCGCCGCCAGCGTAATCGGTTGCAGATACGGCACCAGTAACTCCCACTGAGCCGCAGTGAGCATGCTTTGCGCGGTATCAGTAGCCACTGACGTTGTCATTGCGTCAATCAACGCTGACAAGTCCTTAAATGTTGGAGCAGACATAAGCAATCGTTAGATCGGCAACCGAGACTGCGCTCAGAGTAGGCACTCTTTATTTGCAATACAGGTCGCTCAGGAATAAGGCGAATTCATTCACGTCAGGGAAACCCCATCAACGGAAGGTGAATGCTAAGCGACTCTGGCAATATCGCCAATCACTTACTGTATCAAGTTACCTTTGCCTACTTAATGTGTCATTGCTGTCATCAGAAGCAAAAAAAAAGATCGATAAATCGATCCTTTTTTAATAGCAAGTAGTCCTTTATTTATAAAGACTACAGCCCTATATGACTAAAAATTAGTCAAAATTCAAGCATTTGCGCGCTTTTGCAGAATTTCAAATGCGGGCAGGGTCTTGCCTTCCAGCACTTCAAGGAAAGCGCCGCCGCCGGTGGAGATGTAGCCCACCTTGTCTTCGATGCCGTACTTGGCGATAGCAGCCAGAGTGTCGCCACCGCCAGCAATGCTGAAGGCGGGGGATTCAGCAATCGCTTGGGCAATTACCTTGGTGCCGTTTTCAAACGCAGCAAATTCGAACACGCCCACAGGGCCGTTCCAGACGATGGTGCCAGCCTTCTTCAGTTGCGCAGCCAGCAAGGCGGCAGTTTCTGGGCCGATGTCCAGAATCATGTCGTCGTCTTCCACTTCAGTGGCCTTCTTCACGGTGGCAGGTGCATCTGCTGCAAAAGTTTTGGCCGTCACCACATCAGTAGGCACTGGCACGTTGGCGCCACGGGCCGCCATGGCGTCGATCACGGCCTTGGCATCGGCCACCAGATCGGGCTCGGCCAGGCTCTTGCCGATCTTCAGACCCGCAGCCAACATGAAGGTGTTGGCAATGCCGCCGCCAACAATCAGCTGATCCACCTTGTCGGCCAGTGACTTGAGGATGGTCAGCTTGGTCGATACCTTGGAGCCCGCCACGATGGCGGCCAGAGGGCGTGCGGGCGCAGCCAAAGCCTTGTTCAGCGCATCAATTTCAGCTGACAGCAGAGGGCCAGCGCAGGCAATAGGTGCGTATTCGGCGATGCCGTAGGTGGTGCCTTCAGCGCGGTGAGCGGTGCCAAATGCATCGTTGACGAAGATGTCGCACAGCTTGGCCAGCTTCTGGGCCAGCTCGGGCTTGTTCTTTTTCTCGCCCACGTTCACGCGGCAGTTTTCCAGCAGCACGACTTGGCCTGCGGCTACTTGCACACCGTCCACCCAATTCGCGATCAAAGGCACTTCGCGGCCCAGCAGCTCGGACAGGCGCTTGGCCACGGGAGCCAGCGAGTCTGCAGGCTTGAATTCGCCTTCAGTAGGACGACCCAGGTGGCTGGTCACCATCACAGCGGCTCCGGCCTTGAGTGCCATTTCAATCGCAGGCACCGAGGCACGCACGCGGGTGTCTTCGGTGATTTCACCGGCATCGTTCAAAGGAACGTTCAGGTCGGCACGGATGAAAACGCGTTGACCCTGGACTTTGTCCTGGGCGCACAGATCAGAGAAGCGGATGATGTTCATGCAGCAAAAAAGCGACTCGTAAAGTCGCCCATACAAAGGTTAAAAAACAAAAAATCTGTCGCTATTTTAAGTGTGAAGCCTGGCAACCACATGCATTCACAGATTTACTCAACTCAAAAACAGGAGCATGAGGTGCTTGTAGTAACTGGGTTTCAGAGCTTTTTCTTGTGATGCTAAAGAAAACAGGAGCACGCAGCTCCTGTATATCTAGCGATCAGGCTACCAGCCCAGTCCAATATGCAAAGGCAGATAGATTGCCATTCCTAAAGCGATGGTTCCCAAAATACTGCGCTTGTAAAAAAAGTACAGCACCGCAGCGAGTAACGCGGGCAGGCGCGCATCGGCAAAGCTGCTGATTAACTGGCCGTTGCTCATCAGCATCTCAGGCGCAATCACCGCTGCCAACGCAGCCAGTGGCGCGTACTTTAAGCCGCGTTTGAGCCAGTTGGGCAGCGGCACTTCTTTTTCAGGGATCATGAAAAAAGCACGTGTCACAAAGGTGATGACCGCTAGACCAATGCAGGCGATGACGACCCAAATATCACCCATCATGGCCTGCTCTCCTTGTCGCTGCTTTTATCCGCGACTGCCGGTAGCTGGCTTGCCTGCTTTTGCATTTGCTCAGCCATCAAACCTGCGGCCACCGCCGCTGCAATCGCCACCAAAATATTGAGCTTGAGCGGCAGCGCAAATGCTGCCACCGCCGCTGTGCATGCAACAACAGAAGCGACCAAGGTTGCACGGTCATTGAGCATGGACAGCAGCACGCCGAGCAGTGCCAGCACACCTGCAAAGCCCAAGCCCCAAGACAGCGGAATTTGATCGGCCAGGAAAATGCCTAAAGTGGACGGAATTTGCCACGCCAGCCAGTTCGTTATGGCCGCGCCCCAGAAATAAGGCACTTGCTCGGCCTGAGGCTTGGCCTCAGGGTAGCGGCGCATGAAGTTCACAAAAATCACATCGCCACTAAAGTAGCCTGCCGTCACCCTGTGGCGCAGACTCAAGTGCGAGAAATAACTGCGCCACATGCTCGACAAGATGACAAAGCGCAGGTTGACGCAGATTGCAGTGAACCAAACCACCCACAGCGGCGCGCCCACAGCAATCAAGGGCAAAACGGCCAGCTGGGCGCTACCCGCATAGGCCGTAAAGCCCATGAATAGCGCCAGGGGCACAGACAAGCCACTTTTGACCATGGCCACGCCGGTGACCAAGCCCCAAGCCGCAATACCCAGCGCCGGGCCGCTCATTTCTTTGACGCCCAGCCAGAAGAAAGTATCTTTAACGATCGCTTTCGCACGCTGGCTCAGCGTGAGCGCATGGGCCGTCATACAGCGGTGGAGTTTTCACCCAACACAGAGCCCGCAGGCAGCTCAAAGCCGCGCAGAAAATCGCCTGCGGCCAAGCGCTTACCGCCTGCACGTTGCAGCAGCGTCATATTGAGCACGCCACTGCCGCAGGCCACGCGCACGCCTTGTGCATCTGCCGACAGCACGGTACCTGCAGCGCCTGAACCCTCTTCGGCCACAGCGCCCCAGACCTTGATGGCTTCGCTGCCCAGACTGGTAGAACCACCGGGGAAGGGGTTGAAGGCACGCAGACGGCGAGCGATGACTTCGGCGCTTTCGCTCCAGTCAATCAGGCTCTCGGCTTTTTCAATTTTGTGAGCATAGTTCACACCATCGGCGGGCTGTGGCGTGCTTTTGAGGCCACCGCAGGCGGCCAACTCCAAGGCTTCCACAATCATGCGTCCGCCCAGTTCTGCCAATTTGTCGTGCAGGCTGGCCGTGGTGTCATCAGCGGCGATAGGCAAGCTCTCAATCACGCACATATCGCCGGTATCCAGACCTGCATCCATCTGCATGATGGTGACGCCAGTTTCTGCATCACCTGCCTCAATCGCACGGTGGATAGGTGCAGCGCCGCGCCAGCGTGGCAGCAAGCTGGCGTGAATATTCAGGCAACCCAGACGTGGGGTATCAAGCACCCATTGCGGCAGGATCAGGCCGTAGGCGGCCACCACCATCACATCCGCCTGAGCGGCATCAATCGCGGCCTTGGCGGCAGCGGCTTCTTCGGGATACTTGCCATCAAGGCGCAGGCTCATGGGCTGGGCGACGGCAATGCCATGCTCCAAAGCGCATTGTTTGACGGGTGAGGCCTGCAGCTTCATGCCGCGGCCGGCGGGGCGATCAGGCTGGGTCAAGACCAGCGGCACTTCAAAGCCAGCGGTCAGCAAGCGCTCCAAAGCGACGCGCGCAAATTCGGGCGTGCCCGCAAAAATGACTTTCATGATTTTTCTTTGTCTCTTGTAAAAGCGCTATTGCCCATAGCAGGACACCGAGGAAGCGCCGCCGCGCGTCGAGGGTGTCGTATCCCTGCGCAAAGCAGAAAGGGGGGAGGGCGCAACGCGCCTCAGGGAG
The DNA here is from genome assembly GCF_019355935.1 of Comamonas sp. Y33R10-2. Lineage (NCBI taxonomy): Bacteria > Pseudomonadati > Pseudomonadota > Betaproteobacteria > Burkholderiales > Comamonadaceae > Comamonas > Comamonas sp. Y33R10-2. The sequence continues at coordinate 2,563,932 of NZ_CP079925.1, read as the reverse complement.
CGCCTACCTTCTTGGTTCGCGCAAGTACATGCTCTCGTCGGTGAACATGACTTTTTGGACTACGCCTTGCGGATCTATATGCACATGGGCACGGCGAGCCAAGGTATTGTCCATAAACCGGTAGGTCCAGATGTCGCCTTTGAAGCTGTAGACCTTCTCCACTTTGGCGGGCGGTCCAAACTCGCGGTAGACGGTATCTTGGGTATCTACCCCGTTGCGCAGCGCAAAAAAGTGAGCAGTATCTAGAACCTGCTCAACGCGCATCAGCCGTTTTTGGGCATCAAAGTCCATATGGTAGACCTGCTGCCCTGCGGGTTGCTGGCTATAAACCAAGCGCTGCCCGCCATCTGGCAAGGGCACAACCACCGTGGGTTTGCCCATGCCTTTTTCCACATCAGCCTGCGGCATCCCGGGCTTTTGCCACTGGGGCACCATGCAGCCCGCTAACCCCAAGGCCAGCAAACTGGCAGTCAACCATGTTCTTAAGCGAGGCAGGGGCAGCGGCGGTGACATAGCGACTCCAGTTAGTCTCTGAGGGCTTGCTTTTGGGCTTTGACCAGCTTGGTCTTGATGCGGGTGCGCTTAAGGGGCGACAGGTATTCGACAAAGACCTTGCCAATCAGGTGATCCATCTCATGCTGAATGCAGATGGCCAGCATGCCTTGGGCTTCAATCTCGCGGCTTTTGCCGTTTTCGTCCATAGCTCGCACCTTGACAGAAGTCGAGCGCTCCACGCCGTCATAAATGCCAGGCACGGACAGACAACCCTCTTCACCCTGACGCTTTTCTTCGCTGGCCCATAGGATTTCAGGGTTGATCAGCGTCATCGGTTCATTGCGATCTTCAGACACATCGATCACGACAACGCGCACATGGGCATCAACCTGCGTGGCGGCCAAGCCAATGCCTTGGGCGTCATACATGGTTTCAAGCATGTCTTTCACCAAAGTCTGGATGCGCTCATCCACCTGTGCCACGGGCTGGGCAACCTTGTGAAGACGGGGGTCGGGGTAGCAGAGAATGGGAAGAATGGCCATGGTATCTCGATAAATCTGTCGTTATTGTCCCAACTTTTGACGTGAAACGCTGGGCTCAAGCCCAATAAACATTGATCTATCGAGGCCTTGGGCCGAGAATTTCGACACATTTGTAAGACTTGTAGGGTCGGTTATGCCAAGATCGACCACAGTGCGGCGACACGAGGGGCGCTGCAACACACGAATCCCGGAAGAAAGAATTCATGATCGCATTGACCACTGCACGCGCCTTAAGCATCGGAGCTACGCTGCTTGTCGGCCTGACCACGGTTCACGCTCAAAGCTATCCCGTGACCGCCACTCAGCGCTCCACAGCCCAACAAGTCGCTCAGCAAGGTATTCCCGAGACAGATTTGGCGCCCAATGCACCTGCTCAGTACACCGTCAAGCGCGGCGACACGCTGTGGGGTATTTCGGGCCTGTATCTGCGCCAACCTTGGCGCTGGCCCGAGTTGTGGGGCATGAACCTCTCCAGTATTTCCAATCCTCATCAGATTTTCCCCGGTCAGGTGCTGTATTTGGTGCGTAGCAACGGCTATGCCCGACTGTCCACCACAGGGCCTAACGGTGATTCGGGTGTGGTGCGCCTATCGCCACAAACACGTGAGTCCTCGCTCAAAGACTTGGCGCTGCCCACTCTGCCACCTCACTTGATCGAGCCATTCTTGGCTGAGCCGTTGGTCGTTGGCCTGCGAGAGCTGGACCAAGCCCCTCGCATCATTGCCACCATGGACAAGCGCGTCCTGATGGCGAGTGGAGACCGGGCTTACGTGCGCAACTCCGGCGGAGCCATCATCAGCAGCGACAAGGGCCAGCCCACCAGCTACCGAATCTTCCGTGACGCAACCCCACTGATAGACCCCGTCACCCGCATCGTCTTGGGTTATGAAGCCAAGTATCTGGGCAGTGCAGCCGTTGTTCGTGGTGAAACGATAGTCGACACCATCGAAGGAGAGCCGCAACAGAGCACTCCTGCAACGGTAGACATCACCCGTTCCAAAAATGAAATTCGCGCTGGCGACCGCTTGCTGGCCTCGCCCGAGCAGCAATACCTGAGCTATGTGCCTCATGCCCCCAGCTCGCCCACCACTGCTGCTGTGGTTTCCATTTACGGTGACTCAGTAGGCGCTAATGCAGCCCAAAATCAGATCATCGCCATCAACAAGGGCTCTAAAGATGGCGTTGATGTCGGCACGGTGCTGGAGCTGGTCAGCAAGGGCGATGTGATTGTGGACAAAACAAGCCCCAACCGCAGCAGAGTAAAACTGCCCGACGAGCAAAACGGCTACGCCATGGTCTTCCGAGTGTTTGACCAAGTCTCCTACGCTCTCATCACCACTGCCCAGCGCCCAGTCAATGTGGGTGACGGCCTGCAGTCGCCGCAAAATTAAGCTGGAGAGTGCGCATGGTGCCGTCACTTCAAAACGATACGCACCATGCTCCGCCCGATGCAGAAGCGTTGGCTTGGCTGCGCCTGCTGCTGACACCCGGCGTTGGGCGCACCACGGCGCGCAAGCTACTGGCTAAGGCGGGAAGCGCTGAAGCCATCTGGCGCCTGCCCTTGCTTGCATGGGCAGAGTGCGCCACGCAAGCTCAAGTCAAGGCACTGGCCGAGCTTCCTGCAGATTGGGAAAAGCATTGCAACACCCTGTCTCAATGGCTGGCTGCGCCGGCTGCGGGCACCTTGCACACCTTCATTCATCTGGGTAATTCTCAGTACCCGCAATGTTTGCTAGAGACCGAAGACACGCCCTTGATGCTGTTTGTACAAGGGCCTGCCGCATTGCTTGCCTCTAGCGACCCTTGGTTTCCTTACCCGGCCACACTGGCGATGGTGGGCAGTCGCAACCCTTCCGCGCAAGGCGTTATCAACGCCCGTGACATGGCGCAAGCGCTGGCCGAGCAAGGGCTTTGCATAGTCTCAGGATTAGCTCGCGGCATAGATGCGGCGGCGCACGAAGGTGCGTTGAAAGGCAAAACCGCCAAAACTCCTTGCACGATTGCCGTTGTGGGAACGGGGCTGGATCAGGTGTATCCACGCGCCCACACCGCGCTGGCCCAACAAATTGCGCTGCACGGCCTAGTCATCAGCGAATATCCGCTGGGCAGCGAGCCATTACCCAAGCACTTCCCCCAGCGCAACCGCATCATCTCGGGCCTGTCGCAAGGCACGCTGGTGGTTGAGGCAGCGCTGCAATCTGGCTCACTCATCACAGCCCGCCTGGCCAGCGAGCAGGGGCGTGACGTCTTCGCCATCCCAGGATCGATTCACGCGCCGCAGGCCAAGGGCTGTCATGCATTGCTACGCCAAGGCGCCAAGCTGGTGGAAACAGCGGCTGATATCCTCGATGAACTTCAAGGCATAAATCCACTTCAAGTCCATATAGCAAAAGGACCAGAAGCTATTAAAAATGAAGTATCAAAGCAAGAGCCTGAATTGCTGAGAGCGCTAGGCCATGACCCCATGACGTTAGATACGCTAATGGCCCGCACCGGCTGGGACGCTGCCCACTTGCAGGCGCAGTTGATGGAGCTGGAACTCGATGCCATGGTCGCCCGCCTGCCCGGCGGCTTGTATCAGCGCATTACGCATAGCTAAAAACTGGCATCTACCAATTGCGGGACAGCAAGCAAGCGCCGCCGCGCAGCGAGGCTGTCGTCCCCTTCCGCGAAGCAGAGAGGGGGAAGCGGCGCAGCCGCTCAGGGGGAGTCAGCTCAAGCGCTCCGGGTTCGCCTGAATCTTCTGCAGCGCATCTCGCGTCGCACGCACAGTCAACGCTTCCTCATCATGCACGGACAACAAGCCTGCCTGCAGATAGGTGGCCATGCGCTGAGCCTGCAGCAGATAGCAATGGCTGTCTAACGATGCAAACAGGTGCAGATGCTTGCGGCGGCTGTGCCAGACATATTGCACTTGCACACGGGCACCGTTGTGGTCCATCGTAAACCAGCGGCCAGTTTCCAGCATCTTGGCCCATTCCAGCATGGCGGGCTCGACCGGAGTATCGGTATTTGGAATGACGTGCAATCCTGCTGTATCCACGCCCAGCATCAACTCAATGCTTTCGTTAGACAAAGGCATATCGTCCAGCTTGCCATCTTCGCTGATGTATTTTTCCAGCTCGGACAGGCGCTTGGCCATGGCATCTATGTGTTCCGTAGGAATCGCTGCAGTTTTGGACATAAAAGCCTGAGCCAAGGT